>NZ_VLLR01000001.1 GCF_007570935.1 Lactobacillus sp. LL6 | reverse complement strand
AATAGACCTCCTTTATTCATAAAAATCATAAATTATTTTAGCATGATTTAATCAAGTTTTCCACAAAGTGGAAAAAGTTATCCAGAATTAACAGGGTGTGTAGAAAATCAAAAAAATAATCCACAGAACTTTAGAGTTCAATAAGCATCTCAATGTTTTCCACAGACATGCTGTTAATATTTTTTCGCTATATATCAACAATAAAGTAAAAAATAACCGCAATATCCACATGGTGTGAATAAAGTTATAAACACCCTGTGATTTGTGGAAAAACTCTGGTGGATAACGTGTGGATTATTTATTAGAGCAAAAATTATACCCTAATTTATCCACAAAATAAATCTTTATTTTAAAAAAATTATAGTAAATTCTTTTATATTTCTTGTAATTTTCCCTTGGTTTTTGAAGCTTTTCGTGCTATCCTTAGTAAGAAATTGTGTAAATGACACAAAAGTAAAGATGGAGGTGCAGTTTAAATGACAACTAAGAGAACTTACCAACCAAAGAAGCGTCACCGTTCACGTGTTCATGGTTTCATGAAGCGTATGAGCACATCAAATGGCCGTAAGGTTTTAGCAAGACGCCGTGCAAAGGGTAGAAAAGTCTTATCTGCTTAAACCACTGAAATCCACAGTGGTTTTTTTAGTCTAGTAGAGTGGAATGAAACGTTTTGAGAAAGTCTTATCGAGTTAAATCTGAAAAGGATTTTCAGCGAGTTTTTAAATCAAGCGACTCGGTCGCTAACCGAGCTTTTGTAATCTATAAATTAAAGAGAATGGAGAATGAACACTTTAGAGTGGGAATCTCTGTTGGAAAAAAGGTCGGTCATACCGCCGTTGTTCGTAATAGGCTTAAACGTTATATTCGGGCTGTCCTTACTGAAAAGAAGGCGGAGATTGATCCCCAACTTGACTTTTTAGTAATCACAAGGCCATATGCTCGCAATTTTGACATGACTAAGGTACGCAAAAATTTAGTTCATGCTCTGACCTTGGCTCACGTCATTGAAGAAATGCCAAATGAAAATGAGGAAGAATAGAGTGAGAGACATTTTAACAAAGAAAAATGTCAAACGTCTGCTTGTTTTATTAGCATTGGTAGCTATTGCAGTTACTCTAACTGGTTGTGCTCCAACTAATGGACAAACACAGGCACCAATTTCCCACACTAGTGGAAATTGGTGGGATCGCTGGATTGTTTACTATGTTTCTGCATTCTTGCTTTGGCTTGCAAAACTCTTGGGAAATAATTATGGTTGGACTATCATTGTCTTTACCATTTTAATTAGAATTATACTTTTGCCTTTAAATGCATTGTCAATCAGAAGTACTTCCAAGATGCAGCAAATCCAACCGCAAGTTGATGCGCTACGTAAAAAGTATCCAGGACGTGACAATGAATCGAGACAATTATTATCACAAGAAACGAATAAGTTATATAAAGAAGCTGGTGTAAATCCATATACAGGATGTCTTCCGCTGCTTATTCAACTTCCAGTTATGTATGCGTTGTATCAAGCTATTTGGCGTACTCCGCAACTTCAGAATGGACGTTTTTTGTGGATGGATTTAGGTAAGCCCGATCCATACTATGTAATGCCGATTCTAGCTATGGTATTCACATTTATTTCAACTTATATTAGCCAAATGTCTACTCCGAAATCATCACAAAACATGATGACTAAAGTAATGACATATGGTATGGCAGTTATGGTTGGTGTGATGGCAATTGGTTTTCAATCTGCGATTACACTATACTGGGTGGTTTCTAACCTCTTCCAGGCTGTACAAACATTCATCTTGCAAAACCCTATTAAATATAAGCGTGAGCAAGAAGCTAAGCAGCAAGAAGAGCGTGAGCGTAAACGTCGCCTTAAAAAAGCGTATAAGCGTATAGGACGTAAAAAATAGAATATAATATCTAAAATCATTTTTAGATAAAGTAGTCAAAGTGCTTTATCCATCATGATCTATTTATCATGGTGGTATAATGCACTTTTTTTATTGAGAAGGGGAGAAAATATGGTCCAAACTTTAACAGAATTTGATACAATTGCTGCAATTTCAACTCCAATTGGAGAAGGTGGAATTTCTATTGTACGTATGTCTGGAGAAGATGCGGTTAAAATTGCCAATAGAGTTTTTAAAGGGGCTAACCTTGAAGAAGTACCAACTCACACTATTCATTATGGGCATATTATTGATCCTAAAGATGAAAAAGTAATCGATGAGTCAATGGTAACTGTTCTTAGAGCGCCAAAAACCTTCACTCGTGAAGATATTGTAGAAATCAATTGTCATGGTGGAATCGTAGTTACCAACCATATTTTGCAGTTATTACTTGAAAATGGTGCAAGAATGGCTGATCCTGGTGAGTTTACTAAACGGGCATTTGTTAATGGTCGAATTGATTTAACTCAAGCTGAAAGCGTTATGGATATTGTAAGGGCTAAAACTGATAAAGCTCGTCAAGTTGCTGTTGGTCAGCTTGAAGGTGGTTTGCTTGAAAAAATTCGTGCAATGCGTCAAGAAATATTAGATACTTTGGCTAATGTCGAGGTTAATATCGATTATCCTGAATATGATGCTGATCAAATTACAGCAGATCAAATGGCAGCTACTTCTAAATCGGTTATTAAAAAGATCAATAGATTACTTAAAACGGCTCAAGAAGGTACTATTTTGCGTAATGGTCTTGCAACAGCGATTGTTGGACAGCCTAATGTGGGAAAGTCGTCTCTGCTTAATTATCTCACGCAAAGTGATAAAGCTATTGTTACCGATGTAGCTGGAACAACCCGTGATACTTTAGAAGAATATGTTTCTGTGAAGGGAGTACCATTAAAGTTAATTGATACTGCTGGTATTCATCACACAGAAGACAAGGTAGAGAAGATTGGGGTTGAGCGTTCTCAAAAAGCTCTAAAACAAGCTGATTTAGTATTATTGTTAATTGATGCAAGTAAAGAGTTAAGTAATGCAGATTGTGATTTAATTAAAGATACTGCAGATAAAAAGAGAATTATTATTTTGAATAAAGCTGATTTAGGCTCTAAGATTTCTCCACAAGATATGCACAAGTTAACAAATAGTGATGTGATTTCTACTTCAATTTTGAAGGAAGAAAATTTGGATGAATTAGAAGACTTAATTAAAAAATTATTCTTTTCAGGAATTGAAAACTCCAATGACCAAGTAATGGTTACTAATCAGCGTCAAAGTGCTCTTCTAAAAAAAGCAAAGAGAGAATTAGAAGATGTTATTGATGCTGTGGAAAATGGTATTCCTGTGGATATTGCACAGATTGACTTTAATGGAGCTTGGGATACTCTGGGTGAAATCACTGGGGATAGTGCGCCAGATGAGTTGATCAATCAACTATTTAGTCAATTTTGTTTAGGAAAGTAGGGATGATATTGAAGACTTATAATTCAAATGAATATGATGTAATTGTTGTAGGAGCCGGACATGCTGGTAGTGAAGCTGCACTTGCAAGTGCTCATATGGGACAAAAGACGCTTTTAATAACTATTGGATTGGATATGGTTGCTTTCATGCCATGCAATCCTTCTGTTGGAGGTCCGGCAAAAGGAACTGTAGTTAGAGAAATTGACGCTTTAGGCGGTCAAATGGGAAAAAACATTGATGCTACCTATATTCAAATGAGAATGTTGAATACTGGAAAAGGACCTGCAGTTCGTGCTCTTCGAGCTCAAGCCGATAAGTGGCAATACCATGAACATATGAAAGACGTCATTGAGAATACTCCAAACTTAACCTTGCGTCAGGGAGTTGTAGATGAATTAGTTATTGAAGATGGCGTATGTACCGGTGTAATAACTAGTACCGGAGCAAAATATCATGCCAAAAGTGTAGTATTAACTACAGGGACAGCTGCTCGGGGACGAATTTTTATTGGTGAGTTAAATTATTCTTCTGGTCCTAATAATACAATCCCTGCAATTAAATTATCAGAAAACCTTGAAAAACTTGGTTTTAAATTACGCCGTTTCAAAACAGGTACTCCTCCTCGAGTTAATGGAAATACAATTGATTTTTCTAAAACTGAAGAAGAACCAGGTGATAAAACACCACGTCATTTCTCTTATGAAACTAGTGATGTTGCTTACTTGCGTGATCAAATTTCGTGTTGGATGACTTATACTAATCCAGTTACTCACGCAATTATTAATGAAAATTTGGATCGTTCTCCAATGTTTTCTGGCGATATTGTTGGAGTTGGTCCACGTTATTGTCCATCTATTGAAACTAAAGTAGTTCGTTTTGCGGATAAAGATCGCCATCAGTTATTCTTAGAACCAGAAGGTAGAGATACAAAAGAGTATTATGTTGGAGATTTTTCAACTTCAATGCCTGAAGAGGTTCAACTTAAAATGCTTCATAGTGTCGCAGGTCTTGAACATGCTGAAATGATGCGTCCAGGTTATGCAATTGAATATGATGTTATTGATCCATGGCAATTAACCCATACTCTTGAGACAAAGAATATTAAGAATTTGTTTACTGCAGGCCAAATGAATGGAACTTCTGGCTATGAAGAAGCAGCAGGACAAGGTCTTATTGCAGGAATTAATGCTGCTCTTCGTGCTCAAGATAAGCCTGGATTTACATTAGGACGTGACGAAGCTTATATTGGAGTTTTGATTGATGACTTGGTCACTAAAGGTACTAATGAACCATATCGTTTACTTACTTCTCGGGCAGAATATCGTTTAATTTTGCGTCATGATAATGCTGATTTACGCTTAACACAATATGGACATGATTTGGGACTTATTTCAGATGATCGTTATGAAAAGTTTGAAGAAAAGAAAAAAGCTATTCAAGAAGCAAAAGATAAGCTTGCAAAAATAACTATTCACCCAACTGATGAAGTTCAAAATTATCTATCTTCAATTGGAGACGATAAAATGAGTGCAGGTGTGAAGGCAGATATTTTTCTTAGACGTCCTCGTGTAACTATTTCGGATATTGAAAAGTTAACGGGTGAAAATATTTCTACTGATCGCTATGTTAAAGAGCAAGTAGAAATCAATGTTAAATATGCTGGCTATATAAAGAAAGAGCAAGTTAGAATAGATCGTCTTCATCGTCAAGAAGCCAAGAAAATACCAGCAGATATTGATTATGATGCAATTGAAGGATTAGCTACAGAAGCTCGCCAAAAATTTGCTCAAATTCGTCCAGAAACTTTAGCACAAGCTGAGCGTATTTCTGGAGTAAATCCAGCTGATCTTGCTATTTTAAGCGTATATATTCAAAATGGTCGTTATTCAAAAGTGAAAAAATAATTGATAAAAAGCAGAACTTTCTCTGCTTTTTTCTTTTGGAGTATTTCCTAGGAAATATTTTAAAATATTTTTTTGCTAAAAAATTATGCATAAATTGTAAAATATGCTAATAAAATCACAAATGTAACCCTTATCATTAGTTAATTATAAAGATATATTATAATAGTTTGTGAAATTATTCTTTTCACAAAACGCTTACATTGTTGTTGCATAGCTATTTTTAGCACTTGAATTTGTGAAAAAAAGTGTTTTAATACATTATGTAAGTAATCGACATAATTGGTGTTAAGGAGATGCACTTAAATGACAAAAATTAATGGTTCAGATGCAATGTTTCAAGTAATGTATGATTGGGATATTGATCATGTATACGGTTTTCCAGGTGGTTCATTTGATTCTAGTATGAATGCTATCCATGATTGGAAAAATAAAATTAAATTTATTGAAGTTCGTCACGAAGAAGCTGGTGCACTAGCTGCTTCTGCAGAATATAAATTAACTGGTAAAGTTGGTGTATGTTTTGGTTCCGCAGGTCCTGGTGCTGCTCACCTCTACAATGGTTTGTATGATGCTAAATATGATAAAACTCCTATGGTAGCAATCGTTGCAAATGTTCCAACCAGTCGTCAAGATATTGATTTCTTCCAAGCTTTTGATGAAGACAAATGGTTCTTAGATGCTAGTGTATGGTGCGCTCAACCAAAGACTGCAGATCTTATTCCTGTATTAATGGATGAAGCGATTCGTCAAGCATACGCTAGAAAAGGTCCTGCTGTTTTAATTATTTCTAAGGATCTTGGTTGGCAAAAGATTGAAGATAACTTCCGTGTTAATTATAAGTCAGTTCCAACTGAAACTTACTTAGAACCAACTACTGCTTCAGTCGAAGAAGCTGCTAAGCTTTTAGCAGAAGCAAAGAATCCAGTAGTTTACTTTGGTAATGGTGCAAAACATGCTAAAGAAGAATTGAAAGAATTTGCTGAAAAATTCAAGACTCCTCTTCTATCTTCTTACCTTGGTAAGGGTGTAGTTGAAGATGACTTTCCTGCATATATGGGTACAATTGGTCGTATTGGACCAAAAGCTCCAAATGAAATTCAATCTCATGCTGACTTAGTTGTTTGGGTTGGTAATAATTCACCATTTTCAGTATTGTGGTTTAACAAAGATGCTAAAGTTATTCAAATCGATACAGATTCAGCTAAGTTCGGTAAGCGTCACAAGGTAGATGTTTCAATGCTTGCTGACTCTAAGAAGGCACTTCGTGCATTAATTGACGCTGGCGAAGAAAGAAGCGAATCACCAATTTATAAGGCAGCAATTGCTGACCGTGAAAACTGGGATGCATGGCAAGATAGCTTCAAAGATTCTGAAGAAATGCCAGTAAGACCTGAGCCAATTTGGGATGTTATTAACCAAGAAGCCGCTGATGATGCAGTATTTGCAATTGATGTTGGTAATGTAAACATTGACCATACTCGTTTATTGAAGATGCATGATGATCAAAAGTGGACCACTTCTGGCCTCCACGCAACTATGGGTTATGGTGCTCCAGCTGCTCTTGCTGCAGCAACAGCTTATCCAGATCGCGAAATTTGGCAACTTGCAGGTGATGGTGGTTTTGCAATGATGAACCAAGAGCTTCTTACTATGGCTCGTTACAATATGCATGTATTGAACATTGTCTTTACTAATGAGACTTTAGGTTACATTGAAGCAGAACAAGAAGATGAATCACATCAACCATTATCTGGTGTTATTATTCCAGACAACAACTGGGCTCAAGTTGCTGAAGGTATGAATGTAAAAGGCGTTGTTGTACGCACAAAGGATGAATTTGAAAAGGCAGTAAAGGAATGGAAGAAGATGGATGGTCCAATGCTTATTGACATTAAGTACACCCATGAAATGCCTTATTCAACTGAACTTGATACTCTTGATGATCCTGCCTTTGTTAAGAAATATCAAGCAGAAGATTTGAAGCCATTCAGTTACTTTGCTGATAAGTATGGTCTAGAAACAGATGCGGCATCAGGTGCATCTCAACATGAAGAAGCTGAGCCAGATCCAGAACCAGATACTACTTCAGGTGCCTCACAACATTAATTATTCAAATAATTATAAATATTATATAGAAAAGCGAAACTAAAGGTTTCGCTTTTTTGTGTAGTACTCGTATAATAGTAACTGACAGTTTTATATGGAGGGATTTATTATGCAACAATTTGGCGTTATTGGGTTATCTGTTATGGGTAAAAACCTTGCCTTAAATGTAAGAAACCATGACTTCTCAGTATCAGGGTATAGTATTGATAAGCCAGAAGTTGAAGCATTTGCAAAATATGAAGATGATAAGTTGAAAGCTTACGATGATTTAAAAGAGTTTGTTAATTCTCTTGAAAGACCTCGTAAGATTTTAATTCAAATTATGGCAGGTGCTCCTGTTGATGAAGTTATTCACACCTTATTGCCACTTCTTGATAAAGGTGACATTTTGATTGATGGTGGTAACTCTCAATATAAAGATACCAATCGTAGATACCACGAATTAAAAAAGCATGGCATTCACTTTATCGGTATGGGTGTTAGTGGCGGTGAAGAAGGTGCTTTAAACGGTCCTGCTCTTATGCCCGGTGGTGATGAAGAAGCATATAATGAAGTGGCTCCAATTTTAGAAGCCATTGCTGCTAAAAATGCAGAAGGTAAGCCATGTGTAAGCTATATGGGACCAGAAGGAGCGGGTCACTATGTAAAAATGGTTCATAATGGTATTGAATATGCTATTATGCAAGAATTTTCAGAAGTTTATAACTTGCTTCGTGATGTTGCTCATAAAAGTGACGATGAAATGTCTGAAATCTTTGATAAATGGAATCATGGTAAGGTTGAAGCTTATCTTAGTGAAATCACTGCTAATGTTTTAAAGCAAAAAGATGATTTAACTGATGATCATATTATCGATCATATTTTAAATGTTGCTTCTTATAAAGGTACTGGTAATTGGATGCTTGAAGATGGTGTAAGTCTTGGTGCTCCAATTAGCGTTATTGGTGAAGCAGTTATTGCACGTTTTATGAGTAAGCAAGCTTATTTAGCTTTAGAAAGTGGTATTAAGCCAACTAAGTTTGAAAGCAAAGAAACTCTTCCAGATAATTTAGTAGATGAATTTGAAAATACTTTGCAATTGGCTCAAGCAGTAGCTTATGCACAAGGTTTTCAACAATTAACAATGGCAGCTAAAGCTTACAATTGGGATCTTCGTTACAAGTCAATTGCTCAAAACTGGGAAGCTGGCTGTATCATTCGTTCAAGCATGCTTAAAGATATTGAAAATGCTTACGAAAGTGGTAAGCCACTTATGAACTTGTTCCAAGATGACTACTTCAGAAACTTGATGAAGACTAACTTGCCATCACTTCGTAAGTCAGTTGAATTTGCTACAAAAGCCGGTGTTCCAACTTCTACTTTAAGTGCATCACTTAACTACTTGGAATCAATTTTTAATCCTGATTTACCAGCTAACCTTATTCAAGGACAGCGTGACTACTTTGGTGCTCATACTTACCAAAGAAATGATCGTGAAGGTACCTTCCACACTGAATGGTATGAAGAAAAATAGTTAATCAATAGCTTACAAAAAAGAGTCCTGCATGGGCTCTTTTTTGTTGTAGAATATTAATTGACAAATTTTTGTGTGGGAGATAAAAAATGAAAAATACGGAGAATACGAGTCTAAAACTATTATTTCAAGCTTTAATAGTTGGAATTGCTACGGGAGCGGTAGTTGGAGTTTTTAGATTTGGTATTGAAAAAACTTCAGGATTTTGGCTACATTTATTTGAATTAGCTCATCAAAATTCTGCTTGGTTTTTAGTGATTATTGCAGGTTTTTTAGCAGTGGCAATAATTGCCGGCTACTTTGTTAAGCAACAACCACATGTGGGAGGATCTGGTATTCCAGAAGTTAAATTGGAACTTCAAGGAAAACTATCAGTTAAATGGTTCCCAATTTTATGGAGAAAATTAATTGGGGGCATTTTGGTGATTGGAACAGGACTCTTCTTAGGACCAGAAGGTCCCTCTCTTCAATTAGGCTCATCAATTGGACAAGGTGTGGGAGAAGGTTTTAATCAAACTAAAACTAATTCTCGCGTACTACTTGCTACAGGTGCTGCTAGTGGATTATCAGCTGCTTTTGGAGCGCCACTTAGTGGAGCTTTATTTGTGCTTGAAGAGGTTTTTCATAATTTTTCTCCAAGAGTGTGGATGAATGCCCTAGCTGGTGCGATTGCTTCAAACTTTATTGTCTCAAATATTTTCGGACAGCATCCAGCTTTGGCAATTCCTTATAATTATTCCTTTCCTATTCCATTGTATTGGCATTTAGTATTATTAGGGTTAGTGGTAGGAGTGTTGGGACATCTTTATAAAGTTGGTTTATTTAGTTTTAAAAAGGTATATAAAAAAATAACTATTTTACCTAGGTGGCTTCACGGAATTATTCCTTTAATAATCTTATTGCCAATTGCTTATTATTGGCCACTAATTACTGGTCCAGGTAATCGATTGATTTTATCACTTTCAAATACAATAACTGCTCAAGGATGGGTTACAGTTGGGATGTTGGCATTTTTCTTTATTATGAGAATCGTATTTTCAATTATTTCATATGATTCTGGACTTCCAAGTGGTATATTCTTGCCAATTTTAACAATGGGAGCCTTGATTGGAGCAACGTATGGTAGCTTTATGGTTCAATTGGGACTATTGCCACAAAGATTAGTTATAAATCTTGTCATATTTTCAATGGCGGGACTTTTTGCAGCAATTATTCGTGCACCGTTTACGGCAATAATTTTAATTACTGAAATGGTAGGCTCACTTCTTCACTTAATGCCCCTGGCAGTAGTTGCTTTTATTGCACTTTTAGTGGATGAACTTTTAGGTGGTCGTCCAATTTATGACAGTTTAGCACAAGCTATGGAAGGTAAGAATGGCGTGGCTAAATCTGCAGGACGTGAAGATCAATTAACTGTTCCTGTTTATGAAAGCAGTCAGTTAGTTGATAAAAAAGTTGCTGATGTTAAGTGGCCTCATAATACACTTGTTAAAATGATTAGAAGAGGCAGCGACGAGATAATTCCAAATGGGCAAACGCAAATCATGGCTGGTGATATGCTAGTTTTAGCGGTTGATCAAAATCGTCGCGGTGAAGTATATGATATGATGAAAAAACTGCAGGGTGTTGAATTAGATGGTTGAAAGATTATTTCCTAGGAAATAATCTTTTTTCATTGAAATTAGGGTACATCACTTGAAATATTTTTAATTAGTAGTATAAATACTGTGTTTGTATAGATGTCATATATTCTGATATTTATGATACTAAAAGATTGAATTATATGAGGGGAGAATAAGTAGATGACAGCATTTATATCATCAATTTCTAGTGTTGTGGTAATTGTGTTAATTATGGGACTCGGCTATATCTTACGCAGAGCGGGATGGCTTGCTGATAGCTTTTCAGGAAATATTTCAAAGCTTATTACGCAAATTGCTTTGCCTGCATCAATTTTTATTTCAGTTCAAAATAATTTGACCCGTGGGAGTTTAATTAATTTATTCGAAAACTTACTTTTACCAGCAATTGGAGTTGTTATTTCATATATTGTTGCATTTGTTTTAGTTAAAGTTATCAAAGTTCCTGTAGGACGTCGCGGGACTTTTATTAATACTATTGCTAACGCAAACACGATTTTTATTGGAATGCCCTTAAATGTGGCTTTGTTTGGTAATCAAGCTATGCCATATTTCTTGATTTACTATATTATCAATACAGTTTCTACTTGGGCATTTGGGGTATTTCTTATTAAAAATGATGATCCAACTTTAATTAAAGAAGAAAAGAAAAAGCACAAAATTGAATGGAAAAAGTTATTGCCAATGCCTCTAGTTGGTTTTGTGGTAGCGGTATTGTGGCTTTTGACAGGACTTAAGTTGCCAACTTTTGCTAGTCAAACTTTCACTTATATTGGTAATCTTGTAACGCCACTTTCACTTATTTATATTGGTATTGTGCTTGCAAACTCTGGTATTAAAAATGTTAAGATGGATAAAGATACTGCTGTGGCACTTCTTGGGCGCTTTATTTTAGCTCCAGCTGTAATGATTTTACTTGTGAGAGTATTTGCACCAGCAATTGGCTTAACAGTACCAACATTAATGAGTAAGACTTTTATTGTTCAATCAGCAACCCCAGCTCTTGCTGTCTTACCAGTCTTGGCAAATGAGGCACATGGAGATGTCGATTATGCAACGAATGTGGTTGTTTTAAGTACTTTGCTATTTATTGTAGTGGTTCCTATTTTAATGATGATTATTGGATAATTACAAAGAAAAAGGCTATCCTTTTTGGGATAGCTTTTATTTTTGCGTTAAAATTTTCCAAAATTGTTCTTCACGATCAGTCATAATGTAATTGTTACGTTTTGCAGCAGCTAGAATAAATTCTGGTTGATCTTCATCAGCTAAAGGTAGGGCAACTACATTATCCTTATCAGTAATTGATAATGTAGTTAGATAAGAGATTCCTAAATTTTTGGCAATTAGAGACTTTACAACCATTACATCAGGACTTCGGTAGATTGTATTTAAACTAATACGATTTTTGCGAAGCATTTTATCAAGAGCACGAGTATGAATATAGTCGCTATTTAAACTAATAAAGTTTTCCCCGGCAATATCTTTAAAATAAATCTTTTCTTTTTGAGCTAGAGGGTGATTTTTGCTTACGATTACCCTAATCGGAAAATGATTAATAACTTCAAGATCAATTCCTGCGCCTACATTTAAGTTAGTTAAACCTAAAAGAGTTAGGTTAATTTGACCATTTTTAAGAAGTTGTTGTAAATCATATGAGCCACTTTCCATTACATTAAGATGGTTTAAGATACCTTTTTCAAGAAGATTAGGGACAATTTTTGGAAAGAAATTACGACCAATGATTGGAGGAAGACCAAAGTTAATTTCAGCTTCTGAGGCTTGTTTAATTTCGGTTTCTGCAATGTTTATTTCATTTAGAATAGCTTGTGCATGTTCATCGAATTGCATTCCAAGCTTGGTGATAATAATACTTTTATGTGATTGATCTCGAATCAAAAATTTCCCGCCAAATCTATTTTCGAGTCGCTTAACTGCAGCTGTGATTGTGGGTTGGCTAACTCCAAATTTTTCTGCTGTTTTTGTATAACTTTTTAAATTGACTAATTCGTGATAATATCTTAAGTCTTGTGTATTCACTATTTTTCATCCTCATATAAATAAAAGTTTAGTAAAGTGTAGCATTTGACTATAAAATTTCCCAGGTAATATACTCAATACAATGATGCGAAAAAGAGTAGATACAAATAAACGGGAGGCATTTTATGAGTAATGCATATAATATTTTAAATGACCCTTTCTTAAATAAAGGGACTGCTTTCACTAAGCGTGAACGTGAAGTACTTGGCTTAAATGGTACTTTGCCAACTAAGGTGCAAACTATCGAAGAACAAGCACAGCGTGTTTATGAACAGTATAAACTTCGTCCTGAGGGGATGCAAAAGCGTAAATTCTTAATGGAAATCTTCAATACTAACCGTACTTTGTTCTACTACGTTATGGAACAACACATTGAAGAACTATTGCCAGTAGTATATGATCCAGTTATTGCACCAGCTATTGAAAAATATAGTGAAATCTTTATGAAACCACAGGGTGCAGCTTTTCTTTCAATTGATAATCCAGAAGAAATCAAGGAAAGTTTAAAGAATGCTGCGGGTGGTCGTAAGATTAAACTTATTGTTGTAACTGATGGTGAAGGAATTTTAGGAATTGGTGATTGGGGAGCCAACGGTGTTAATATTTCTGTTGGTAAACTTATGGTTTATACAGCTGCAGCTGGTATTGATCCACGTGAAGTATTGCCAGTATCACTTGATGTAGGTACTAATAATCAAACTTTGATTGATGACCCGTTATATCTTGGAAATAAACATAGCCGTCTTACTGGTGAAAAATATTATGAAATGGTTGATGAATTTGTAAAATCAGCTCGTGAATTATTCCCAGATGTTTATATTCACTTTGAAGATTTTGGTCGTGACAATGCTACTAAGATTTTAAACAAATATCGTAAGGAAATTCCTGTGTTTAACGATGATGTTCAAGGTACAGGTATTGTATGTTTATCTGGTGTACTTGGAGCACTTAATATCTCTAAAGAAAAATTTACTGACCAGATTTTCTTGACCTTTGGTGCAGGAACTGCTGGTATGGGGATTGCTAATATGATGTATCGTGAGATGCTTGTGGAAGGGATGGATCCTGAAGAAGCTAAGAAGCATTTTTACTTAGTTGACAAACAAGGTCTTTTATTTGAAGATACACCAGGTCTTACTCCAGAACAAAAACCATTTGTACGTAAGCGTTCAGAATTTAAGAATGCAGATGAATTAACTAACTTAGAAGCAGTTATTAAAGCAGTTCACCCAACTGTAATGATTGGTACTTCAACTACTCCGGGTGCATTTACTGAAAAAGCAATCAAAGAAATGGCTGCTCACACTAAACATCCAATTATCTTCCCAATTTCTAATCCAACTAAATTGATTGAAGCTACTGCGGCTGACATTATTAAGTGGACTGATGGACGCGCATTAGTTGCTACTGGTGTTCCATCTGCACCTGTTGAATATAACGGCGTTACTTATCATATTGGTCAAGCAAATAATGCTTTAATCTATCCCGGTCTTGGTTTAGGAGTATTGGCAAGTGAAGCGAAGCTTGTAAATGATGAAATGTTGTCAGCTGCTGCTCATTCCCTTGGTGGTATTGTTGACACTTCAAAGCCAGGTGCAGCTGTTCTTCCTCCAGTAAGCAAAATTCAAAGCTTCTCACAAAAAGAAGCAGAAGCTGTTGCTCAATCTGCAATTGATCAAGGTCTTGCTGGCAGCAATATCACTAATGCCAAAGAAGCCACTGAAAGTATGAAGTGGACTCCAAAATACTAATTTTAACTTAATTAAATCTCTAAAAATCAAAAATAACTTCTCTACTGAATAAATACAATTAAGCTCTATGTTTCATGTGAAACATAGGGCTTTTCTTATATAAGTATGGAAATAGTTTTGAATAGAGTTAAAATAAAAAATATAACTAGCTTATTGAAAGGGATAAACTTATGTTTAGAAAAGATAACATTGTAAAAATTATTATTGGAGTAGCTTTGCTCATTGCAGCTTTTGTTATTATTGGATCAGCTGTATTTCCTAGAAATAGATTTGAATATGTTTCAATGAGAGATAGAATCAACCCATTAATTAGTCAAACTACCAGTTATGCTAAAGTACAAAAGGGTACTCAAAGCTATGATAATGTTCAAGCGATAGATTCTAAAACTGGTAAGAATTTGTCTTATAGGTTAGATCATGTAGGTGGTTATGATCCAAGTAGAGAGTACATCTCTATCAACCACAAAGGTCAATACGTCAAAGAAATCACATATATTTCTAAGACAAAATATGAACAAGCACAAAAATAATAAAAGCAGGTCCAAATGGATCTGCTTTTGTAGTTTATTCAATTTTTTCACTACCAGTAGGAATTATAGGTTCATCTTTTTTTATGAATTGCGGAGAAGTTTCAGGAGCCCAAATCAGGCAAACAATGAAGCTAATTAATAGAACAATAGTACATACAAGCATTGCTAATTTAGCTCCACCTGCATTAGTTAATACGGGCAATAAGAATGTACCTGCAGCAGCACCAAATCGGCTAATTGTGATACAAGTACCCACTCCAGTTCCGCGTACTTTCACATCAAATAATTCAGTTGGATAAGGATAGTCGAGTACAAGACCTGATGAAAGAATAATTGCAAATATTGCAAAAATTGTTAACTTGACCATTGAATCCATGTTTGGAATTAAAGCTAATGATCCAATTAAAATTGCAGAAATCAAAAAATTACTTACAAGAAATGCACGACGACTAATCTTATTAAAAATTAAGATTCCAAATAATACGCCAACAAACATCCCACCGTTATAGATAATTCCTGATACTTTTTGATCAGTAATGCCCATGCTATTAAGCAAAATTGGAAGGAAAATACTAATTCCAAAGAATGAGAATGCTTGGCAAGCATAAAAAATTCCACCGACCATTGTACGTCTTAAGTATTTTCTAGTGAATAAAATTTTCCAAGAAATTTCTTTTTTAGGTTTATTCTTATTGTCTTTGGCTTTTTTAACTAGCCAAGCAGGAACGCCCCATTTACGACCCATATGTTTTTGAATGACTTTATTAGCTGTTTTGATTTCTCCTTTGCTTGCAAGCCAACTAGGAGATGCAGGTAAAGGAAATAACGAACGGAAAATTGCCGCAATCACTGCAGGAATAGCACCTGTAGCTAAGATGATTTGCCAAGTATAAGAACCAAAGCCTGTAAGGAAAGTTCCTGCTAAGTAAGATGCAATAAAACCTAAAGTCCAATAAATAAGTAAGTGACTTTGGCGTTTACTGTCTTCACCTTTAGGAAGCCATTCAGTTAATAAAGCATTACCAACTGTATAATCAATAGCAATCATTAACCCAATTCCAATTCTGATAATAAAGGTTAAGGCAAGATTAGCTGTTAGTAAGTGTAATAATGAAAAAGCAGCTAAAATATACATATTAATCATTAAAAGCTTACGGCGACCAATTTTATCAGATAAACGTCCGATTATCATACTTCCTGCAAGCCCAATTAAAGCACCTGCACCAATTAGTCCTGTCCATAAGTCATTAATTTGAATATATTTAGCTGCATTAGTTAAGGCAGTCCCTGAAATACCTAGCGAATATCCGCAAGCAATTTGTCCTAAGACAACTGCAACAAACACGCGCAAATGTATCGGCATTAGGGGAGCCTTTTTATAGTTCTTTTTCTGTTTTACGGTTTTGTCTTTTTTATTATTTCTCATAAGAATAGGTAATGCCTAAAGAAGGCATGAATCCTATTAATTCCTCAACTCCTTAAAAATTACAAATATGTTACAACATATATTAGCTTAACAAAAAATAGAAATTCATGCAAAAAGCGCAGCCTATAGACTACGTTTTTTAAGATACACCTGCAATTTTAGTTTTGTTTAAAAGAAGAGAACTAGTAACTACTGATACTGAACTAAAGGCCATTGCTAAGCCTGCAAGTTCTGGGCTTAAAGTAACGCCGATGCCAACAAATAATCCGGCAGCAATTGGAATTCCAATCGTGTTATAAATAAGTGCCCAGAAGAGGTTAAGCTTAATACGGTTGAAAGTTTTCTTAGAAATATCTAAAGCACGCACTACTCCAAGTAAATCATTTTGAACTAAAACAATTCCTCCAGATTCAATTGCAACATCAGTTCCTGATCCCATCGCAATCCCAACATCAGCTGTAGAAAGTGCTGGCGCATCATTAATACCGTCTCCAACAAAGGCAACTTTAGCGCCATTATTTTGTAAAGCTTTAATATGTTCCGCCTTTTCAGTAGGAAGAACACCAGCAATTACTTCATCAATTCCAACTTTATCTGCGATTGCACGAGCTACTTTTTCATTGTCACCAGTAAGCATGACAGTCTTTAAGCCACGCTTTTTAAGCTGCTTAATAGCTTCTTTAGAAGTCGGTTTAGGTACATCTTGAATTGCAATAAGTCCAATAATTTTATCTCCAAGACCAACATAGACAACAGTTTTAGCTTCATTTTGTAATTTTTCAGCTTGTTTTTTTATTTCTTGGGAAATAGTTTTATTTTCAAGTAAACGTTCATTTCCAACAAAGGCAAGTTCGTTATTAATTTTTGCTCGAACGCCTTTTCCTTCGATGACTTTAAAGTTAGATACAGGCTTAGTGGAGATTTTTTCTTGATCAGCTTTTTTAATAATTGCACTCGCAAGGGGGTGTTCGGAAGCATCTTCAAGACTAGCTGCGATTGTCAATACGTTGTTGTTTCCAATAATATTAGTTACAACAGGCTTACCTACGGTAATAGTACCTGTTTTATCAAAAACTACAGTATTTAAATCATTAACTTCTTGAAGGACTTCACCATTTTTAATTAAAACACCCATCTTAGCACTTCTAGCGGTTCCTACCATCAAGGCAGTTGGTGTTGCTAAACCTAAAGCGCATGGACAAGCAATAACTACAACGCTGACTGCAAATAGCATGGCATTAACAGCAGTTGCACCTAAGAATGAATACCAGATAACAAAAGTTAATATAGCAATGATTAAAACTGCTGGAACAAAGATATTGGAAATTTTATCAGTAAGTTTTTGAATTGGAGCATGACTTGTTTGAGCCTTTTTAACTAATTCTACAATTTGTGAAAGCATCGTATCATTACCTACTTTGGTAGCTTTAAAAGTAATGGTTCCGTTTGTATTGATAGTGGAACCAACTACTTCATCACCTTGTTTTTTGGTAACAGGCATACTTTCACCGGTGACCATTGATTCATCAACTGAAGATGAACCAGTTAATACTATGCCGTCAACTGGAATTTTTTCACCAGGTTTTACTCGAATCGTATCACCTACTTGAACTTGGTCCAGTGGTACATTGATAAACTTACCATTACGTAAAACTTGTGCATCCTTTGCTTGTAAGTTGATTAACTTAGCTAAGGCGTTAGAAGCATTGTTGTGCATTTTTTCTTCCATAGCATCGCCCAGCAAAACAAATACTGTTACAAATGCGGCACTTTCAAAATATACTTCGCGTCCAGTAAACATTGCAAAAATACTGTAAAAATATGCCACAGCAGTTCCAGTTGCTACTAAGGTATTCATATTTGCGCTGTGTTTTTTAAAAGCAGCCCAAGCACTTTTCCAATAAGGAGCAGCAGAAATTGCCATAATAATCGTTGTAGTAATTAAAGCTATCCAATTATATCCTGGCATCATACAATGAAAAGGCATAGCGAACATTTGAATCAGCATCGGAATTGAAAGAATAAATGAAATCCAAAAACGTTTAATATTTGACATTTTCATCACTTAACCACAACTTTTCCTTTGAACATATCCATGCTGCAGGCAAAATCATATTCGCCAGGTTTGTCAGTTGGAATTTTAACAGTTACTTCATTATTATTATCAAGATCAACTTTGGTATCTAATTGCTTAAAATTGATTTTATCCATACAGCCCATATTATCTGAAGCAATAAATTTAAGTTGAGCTGGTTTACCTTGTTTGAAAGTAATTACGTCTGGCTTATAACCGTGATTTTTAGCATCTACAACAACTTTTTTGGTTTGATCTTTTGAAAAAATACTCATTTTATTTCACTATTACCTTTCCATGGAACATGTCCATACCACATGCAAAATTATATTCACCCGGTTTATCAGTTGGAATCTTAACTGTTGTGACCGGCTTTTTGGTTAAATCTTTATCAACGCCAAGCTGTTCAAAAACAATATGAGATAAACAAGCAGTTGAATCTTTCATATCAAAATTAACTTCAGCAGGCATTCCTTCTTTAAAAATTACTGTCGAAGGAGAGTAGCCTCCGTTTACAATGATATTTGCTTCCTGCACTCCATTATTAACTTGTGCGATTCCGGCTTGTTCTTTGTGTTTTCCAAAGAACCACCAAAGAATGAAGCTAATTAAAATTATAGCTACCACTATTGTGATAATTTGACTAATGCTCATGATTGCCTCCTAACAGTCCATTCCGGGTAAACAGTTGCAATCAACTTTATCAGGAGCTGATTTTTCTTTTTTAGTAATTTCTTGATTTAAAGTTTTTAAGTCACTTTTTGAAATTGGCATATCTTTCATAAGCTTAATTAAAAGCTGTCCTTTGTGCATATCGCACATTTTATCAAGAAGTGCCTTAGTTTCTTCATACATCATTTCAGTTTGTCCAACTGTTGCAGAGTAAATAAATTTGCGTCCATCTTTTTCTGTTTTTAAGTATCCTTTTTGACATAAACGTCTAAGCAAAGTCTTAATAGTTGATTCAGTCCAGTTATTTTTTTCTTGAAGTTGGTCAATAATCTGACCAGAACCAGCATGATTCAAAGTCCAGACAATACGCATAACTTCCCATTCTGCATCAGAGATATTAAGGTCATTTTGTGTTTTAAGCATATTTCCCTCTTTTCGTTTACAAATGTAACTATAGCACTTTAGTTTAGAAATGTAAACATAAATACAAAAATAAAAGCACGAAAATTCTCGTGCTTAATTTTATAAATTCGTAATCAAGAAAAATCCAATAAAGATAAAGAACAAGATATACATCATTATTGAAACATCTTTATAGCGTTTAGAAGCAATCATTGTTAATGGATAAGCAATCATTCCAAGAGCTAAACCATCAGATATTGAATAAGTAAGTGGCATTCCTACAACAATTAAAAATGCAGGAAAAGCTACTTCAAATTTTTCCCAATGAATATTCTTAAGGTTTCCTGCCATAAGTACTCCCACAATAATTAAAGCCGGAGCTGTTACAGTAGTTGGAATAACTGCAAGAAGTGGACTAAAAATCATTGAAATTAAGAAGAAGATTCCGATGAAAATAGCAGTAAGACCAGTTCTACCACCCATGGCAATTCCGGCACTAGATTCAACGCTGGTTCCAAGTGGAGCTGTACCAAGTACAGCCCCTTCGATCATAGCGGTTGAATCTGCTGCGAAAGCTCTACCAATACGTGGGATTTTACCATCTTTAGTTACCATGCCAGCTTGTTGGGTCATTCCGATTAAAGTTCCAGCAGTATCAAAGAATGTAACAAGTAAAAAAGTTAAAACAACAATAAATAGTTGCGGTGTATTAATATCTTGAATATGAAAAATTGCTTGACCAAAAGTTGGCGCAATTGAAGGTGGTGTTGAAATAAAGGAATGAGGCATTTGGATTTGACCAATAGCAATACCAAAAACTGCTGTTACAACCATTCCAATGAAGATTGACCCTGGAACATTCATCGCCATCAAAATAACAGTAAGAATCAATCCGAAAAGGGTAATCCATACAGCAGGTGATGAAAATTTACCAAGAGTAACAAGTGAAGAGTCACTATTAACAATTAATTTACCATTTTGTAAACCGATAAAGGCAATAAATAAACCAATACCAGCAGAAATAGCAGACTTAAGATCTGCAGGAATTGCATCTACAACAAGTTCACGTAAGTGAAAAATTGTAATAAGCACAAATAAAATTGATGCAACTAGTACTGCAGCTAGAGCAGTTTGCCAATTGATATGCATTCCTTGACATACGTTATATGCAAAGAATGCTGCACTACCTAAAGTTGGAGCTAGAGCAATTGGATAGTTTGCTACAAAACCCATAATAAAACAACCAATTGCAGTTGCAATTGCCGTAACGGTAAAAGCAGCTCCTGCTGGAATTCCTGCCGCGTGTAAAATATTAGGGTTAACAAATAGGATGTAGGAGAGACTGACAAAAGTGGTTAATGCGGCGATTAACTCAGTTTTGACAGTGGTATGAGCATCCTTTAAATGAAAGACTTTTTCTAATGTCTGCATTTTTTCCTCCGATAAAACTAAATACAATTATTAAGTTATTGTATCTAGTGTAGCACAAATGAAAAAAGCCTGTAGTCAAAATTTTGACTACAGGCTCTATTTCCCAGGAAATATTAATGCTAAATATTTAAAACTAACATATAGATTATAAAGATGATAAACAGTATCCACATCATTGGTGTGATTTCTTTGAATCGTTTTGCAGCAATTAAAGTAAATGGATAAACGATAACCCCCCACGCTAAACCATCTGAAATTGAATAAGTAAGTGGCATTCCAATTACAATAAGAAAACATGGAATAGCAATTTCTAATTTAGTCCAGTGAACATGAGCTAAATTTTCAGCCATTAATACTCCAACAATAATTAAAGCAGGTGCTGTAACTTGAGTTGTAAAAACGCTCAAGATTGGACTAAAAATCATGGAAATTAAGAAGAAGATTCCAACAAAAACAGCAGTAAGTCCTGTTCTACCGCCGACGGCAATCCCAGCACTGGATTCCACAAAAGCTCCAACTGGAGAAGTTCCAAGGATTGCTCCAACAGCCATACCGCTTGAGTCAGCAGTCAGTGCGCGACCTGCTCTTGGCATTTTGCCATCTTTCATTAACCCAGCTTGTTGAACTAATCCTATCAAAGTACCGGTAGTATCAAAGAACGTTACTAATAAAAATGTCAAAACAATGATCCACATTTGAACTGTATTAATGTTGCCAATATGAAAGACTGCTTGTCCAAAAATTGGGGAAATTGATGGAGCAGCAGAGATTACTTGAGTAGGCATTTTTATTTGACCAATAGCAATTCCAAAAATTGCTGCTGCAATCATTCCAATAAACATTGCTCCAGGTACATTTGCAATCATCAACATTACAGTAACTAAAAGTCCGAAAATTGTGATCCAAACAAGTGGATTCTTTAATGTACCGACTGTCACTAAGGTTGAAGTTGACTTTTGAATTAAGCCGCTTCCTTGAAGTCCAATGAAGGCAATAAATAAACCAATTCCAGCAGAAATAGCATATTTTAAATCAGTGGGAATAGCATCAATGATCTTTTCACGTAATTTAAATGCAGTAAGAATAATAAATAAAATTGATGCAACTAGTACTGCAGCCAAGGCTGTTTCCCATTTAACATGCATACCTAAACAAACTGTATAAGTAAAGAAAGCGTTAAGACCTAAAGTTGGAGCAGATGCAATGGGGTAGTTGGCAATCACGCCCATCACAATACAGGTAAAAGCACTTGCTAATGCAGTAGTAGTGAACAAAGCTCCTTTATCCATCCCGCTTGCACCTAAGACATTAGGATTAACAAACAAAATATATGACATACTAACAAAAGTTGTCAGTCCTGCTAAAAGTTCCGTTTTGATTGAAGTCTGATTTTCCTTTAAATGGAAAAAGTGACTGATAGAGTTCATATTTACCTCCATAATATGAATATTGTTCGTAAAACATTATTTATATATAAGATATAAGCAGATAAAAATATTATATTTTATTATTATCCGAATATTTATTTTTAATTATACTTAAATAGTTAACATTTTCAATAGAAAGAGATAAATTTATTCAGTTTTTTAGGTAAAATAAAAATGCCACCAATTGGTGACATTTTCATTACTTAATATTTAATACCCATAAGAAGATTAAGAATACGAAGAATAGTACCCACATCATTGGGCTGATTTCTTTTCCACGTTTTGCAGAAATCATACAAATTGGATAAGTAATCATTCCAAGTGCAAGTCCGTCAGAAATTGAATAAGTAAGTGGCATCCCAAGTAAAATTAAGAAACTTGGTACAGCAATTTCAAGTTTATTCCAATGAATATGAGCTGTATTTTGTGCCATTAATACCCCAACGATAATTAAAGCAGGAGCAGTAACTTGAGTAGTGAAAAGTCCTAACAAAGGACTAAAAATCATTGAAATCAAGAAAAAGATTGCTACAAATACAGCAGTAAGTCCTGTTCTACCACCAACAGCAATTCCGGCGCTAGATTCTACAAACGCTCCAACTGGAGAAGTCCCAAATATTGAACCAAACATCATTGCAGTTGAATCAGCTGCCAAGGCCTTCCCAACACGTGGCATCTTATTATTTTTCATAAAACCAGCTTGTTGAGCAAGTCCAATTAAAGTACCAGCAGTATCAAAGAAAGTTACTAATAAGAAAGTAAGTACAACTACCCACATTTGCAAACTATTAATATCTTTTACGTGAAAAACTGCTTGACCAAAAGTTGGTGCTAAACTTGGAGCAGTTGAAATAATTTTATGTGGCAATTGAATTTGACCAATACATACTCCAAAAATTGCAGCTAATAACATTCCGATGAAGATTGCACCAGGAACTCTTAAAATCATTAAGATAATAGTAACTAATAATCCAAAAATTGTAATCCAAACAAGTGGATCATGAAGAGAACCTAAGCTAACTAAAGTTGATTTGTTATCAACAATCATATGACCATTTTGTAAACCAAGAAAGGCAATGAAAAGACCAATCCCTGATGAAATGGCAAATTTTAAATCACTTGGAATAGCATCAATAATTTTTTCACGTAATTTAAAAAGTGTAATTAAAATAAAAATAATTGATGCAACAAATACACTAGCTAGGGCTGTTTCCCATGAAACATGCATCCCTACACATACTGTATAAGCAAAAAAGGCGTTGATACCAAGTGCTGGTGCTTCACCGATTGGATAATTTGCTACAATTCCCATAATTGCAGTACCAAGAGCAGCTGCTAAAGCAGTTGATGTAAATACTGCTCCTGTATCCATTCCACTTGCTCCTAAAACACTTGGGTTAACAAAAAGGATATAAGACATACTAATAAAAGTAGTTAATCCGGCAATAAATTCTGTTTTGATGCTTGTATTATATTTATCAAGCTGGAAATAACTCTTAATAAAATTCATTTTATCTCTCCAAAAAAGTAAATGTTCGTGTTTTATCTTTTTAAGACAACTATTATACTTTACCATTCATTAATAAGAATGTAAATGCGAATTATTTTAGGAATAGACTAGCAATACAGTTAGAAATTTTAAAGCATATAATATTTATTTTTTAAGCAATCTTGAAAGCGCTTAAATTAATGTTGAATAGATAGTTATGAATAGTTATTATAGATAGTAACTTAAAAAATATTACTAAAAACAGAAAGCGGTCGGCAATGTATACTATTAAAGATATAGCAAAAAAGGCAGGTGTTTCACCATCTACTGCTTCAAGAGCCTTAAATAATAATCCAAGAATTAGTGAAGAAACTAAGAAAAGAATTCGTAAAATTGCTTCCCAAATGGAGTATCAACCTGATTATGCCGGAAGAAATTTAACTTTAGGTGAAGCAAATATGGTTGGAATCATCTTTCCAGTAACAGGCGAAACAGCTCCAGCTAATCCATTTCATATTGATTTGATGAGAGGAATTAGCACCGAACTACAGAAAAGAAATTATGAAATGTTAGTAGCAATCGCTCCCAGTCAAAAGCAGTTATTAAGTCAGGTTCAATCCATGGTCAAACAAGCAAAAGTGCATAATTTTGTTATTTTTTATTCTCAAAAAAAGGATCCTATTATAAAGTACTTAGCTGAAAAAAATTTAAATTTCGTAATAATTGGATCTTCTAACAAATATAAATTTGTTGATAATGACAATGTTGCTGCAGGTTTTTCTGCAACTGAATTTTTATGGGAAAATAAGCAAGTTAAATATCCAGCATTTGTAGAATCTAGTTATCATTGGTCGTATGAATTAGATAGAAGAAAAGGTTATCAGAAGTTTTTAACACAGAAGAATGTCAAAACTAAAATAATTGATTTAAATCCAGATAAAGATGAATTAAATCAATTTCTAAAAAATAACTCTCAAGTAGATGGATTGATTTTTTCAGATGATATCTTATATTTGAGATATTTGCAAGAGTTAAAAAATGATAAGAAATATCCTGTAATTTGCTTTAATAGCAGTAAACTACTTGGAATGGTATTAGGGACTACTTTACAAGTTGATTTGCAACCAAAAAAATTGGGTAATGCTGCGATTGAAGTTTTATTTTCTAAACTACAGCATAAAATTATTCCATATGAGATTGGCTGATAAGCGAATCTTTTTATTTTTGTGCAAACGGTTGCACAAAATTAGAATATTTGTTATAGTAATAGTCAAGGAAATGTGAAAGCGCTTTTAAGTAAAAATAGGGGAATATTAAAGATGAGTCAAGAAAATAAATCAAGTATTGGCTTGCCTACCTTAGCTAAAAGTACAATTTGGATGATAAACTTTGGCTATTTAGGGGTTCAGACAGCTTTTACTTTACAGAGTTCACAAATGAGTCGTATCTTTCAAACTATTGGTGCTGATCCGAATAATTTAGGTTGGTTTTTCATTTTACCACCTTTAGCAGGACTTTTAGTTCAACCAATCATTGGATATTATTCAGATAAGACATGGCTTCCTAAGTTGGGTGGGCGTCGTTTGCCATATTTATTGCTCGGGATGATTGTAGCTGTTATCGTGATGCTACTTTTACCAAATGCGGGAAGTTTTGGCTTTGGTTATGGGTCTCTTGCAGCATTATGGTTTGGTGCAATTACTATTGCATTATTAGATTTATCTTCTAATGTTGCAATGCAGCCATTCAAAATGATGGTTGGGGATATGGTTAATGATAACCAAAAGAGTTATGCATATGGAATTCAAAGTTTCTTATCAAATACTGGTGCGGTTTTAGCTGCAATTTTTCCATTTTTGTTTACTCTATTTGGAATTCCTAATACTGCAGCTAAAGGCGTGGTTCCACCATCTGTAGTTATTGCTTTTTATGTTGGAGCTGCAATTTTAGTTGTAACTAGTTTGTTTACAGTATTTAAAGTTGAAGAATATGATCCTAAAACTTATGCTCATTACCATGGAATCAATGAGGATGATAATAAGGAAGGGGGAAATTGGCTTCAACTTTTAAAAGAAGCACCACAAGCATTTTGGACAGTAGCTGTAGTACAATTTTTCTGCTGGTTTGCATTTCAGTATCTTTGGACTTATGCGCCGGGAGCAATTGCTCAAAATGTATGGCACACTGCTAATCCATCTTCTGCTGGATATCAAGCTGCTGGTAACTGGTATGGGGTTTTATCAGCTGTTCAATCTATTGCAGCCGTTATTTGGTCATATGTTTTAGCAAGTGTTCCAAACAATCGTCATAAGTTTGGTTATGCTGGTAGTTTGCTGCTGGGTGCACTTGGATTTATCTCAGTATTCTTTGTTCATAGTCAATGGCTATTAGTTATCTCATTTATTCTAATTGGGATTGCTTGGGCTGGGATGAGTACTTACCCGTTAACTATTGTTACTAATGCACTCTCTGGTAAACACATGGGAACTTACCTGGGCTTGTTCAACGGTTCAATTTGTATTCCGCAAATTGTTGCTTCGCTATTAAGTTTTGTTTTATTCCCATTATTAGGAAACTCACAGGTAAATATGTTTATTTTAGCAGGAATCGTGTTAGTATTAGGTGCAATTTCTGTTAATGGAATCAAAGAAACTTACGTTAATTAATTGATGAATAATAAGAAAAGAGGATTATTTTTATGAAACGTACTTTTAATGTTGCTCCATGGAACGTTGCTACAGAAAATTGGGCTCCTGAAGATAAGCGTCTTCAAGAATCTATGACTAGTATCGCAAATGAAAATTTGGGTATGCGTGGATTTTTCGAAGAAGGTTATTCTGGTGACACGCTAGAAGGAGTATATCTTGGTGGAGTTTGGTATCCAGATAAAACTCGTGTTGGTTGGTGGAAGAATGGCTATCCACAATACTTTGGTAAGATGATCAACGCAGTAAACTTCATTAAGATGCTTATTAAAGTAAATGGTGAACAACTTGATTTAGCTAAGCAAACTCCAGAAAACTTTAAGTTGGATTTAGACTTAAAGCGCGGAATTTTTACCCGTAAGTTTGATGTAGAAATTGGTGGCAGTAAGCTTCAATTTACTTTTGAACGTTTTGCAAGTGTAGTTCAAAAGGAATTAGTTGGTCAAAGAGTTCTGGTTAAAAACTTATCAGATTCTGCAGTGAAAATTGAAATCAGTAACATCATTGATGCTGATGTTTATAATGAAGATGCAAATTATGATGAACAATTCTGGAATGTTTTAGCTAAGTCTGCTAAAGGTACTCACGCTGAAATCATGTCTCAAACTAAGAAAAACGATTTTGGTGTACCTCAATTTATGGTCGGAATGCGCAATAGTGTTAAAACTAACCTAGATCATATTGATGATGCAATCGGTGAAAAGGATGTTAGAAATACATTTGCTGGTGAAATTCAAGCTGGCGAGGAAATTACTTTTGAAAAGCGCAGCTTAGTTGTGACTTCACGTGATTTTGATACACAAGAAAAAATCGATCAAAGATTAGATGCTTTAATGGCTGTTGTAGATACTCAAAAGTTCGATGAACTTTTAGATCCACATATTGCAGAATGGCAAAAACGTTGGGATAAATCTGACATCCAAATTGATGGTGATGAAGAAGCCCAACAAGGTATCAGATTTAACCTCTTCCAATTATTCTCAACTTACTATGGTGATGACTATCGCTTAAACATTAGTCCAAAAGGTTTCACTGGTGAAAAATACGGCGGTGCAACTTACTGGGATACTGAAGCCTATTGTGTGCCCGTATACCTTGGAGTGGGTGATCCTAAGATTGCAAGAAACTTATTAATGTATCGTTACAAGCAATTGCCAGGAGCTTATATCAATGCTGAGCAACAAGGCTTAAAGGGTGCTCTTTTCCCAATGGTAACTTTCAATGGTATTGAATGTCACAACGAATGGGAAATTACTTTTGAAGAAATTCACCGTAACGGTGATATTGCTTATGCAATTTACCTTTACACTAACTATACTGGTGATAAGAGCTATGTTCTTCATGAAGGGGCAAAAGTTTTAACTGAAATTTCTCGCTTCTGGGCTGACCGTGTTCACTATTCACAAAGAAAGAACAAGTACATGCTTCATGCTGTTACTGGCCCTGATGAATACGACAACAATGTTAATAATGATTGGTACACTAACCTTCTTTGCCAGTGGACTTTAAGATATACTCTTGAAATTTTAGATGAAGTAGATGAAGAAACTGCTAAGAAATTAAATGTTTCAGAAGATGAAAAGCGTCGTTGGAAGGGTATTGCAGATAACATGTATCTTCCATATGACAAGGAAAAGGATATTTTCCCAGAAAATGATGGTTTCTTAGATAAGGACTTAAAACCAGTTTCTGAAATTCCAAGTGATCAATTACCACTTAATCAAAATTGGTCATGGGACAGAATCTTGCGTTCACCATATGTTAAGCAAGGTGATGTTATTCAAGGTCTTTGGGACTTCATTGATGACTTTACTCAAGAAGAAAAGAAGAATAACTTTGACTTCTATGAACAATTTACTGTTCATGAATCAAGTCTTTCTGCTTCAGTATATTCAATTATTGCTTCTGATATTGGTTACCATGATAAAGCAGTTGAATTATATGAAAGAGCAGCTCGTCTTGATTTAGATAATTACAACAATGATACTGAAGATGGTTTACACATTACTTCAATGACTGGTAGTTGGCTTGATATTGTCCAAGGATTTGCTGGAATGAGAGTAAGAAATGGTGAACTTCACTATGCACCATTCCTTCCAAAGAAATGGAATTCATACAAATTCCGTCAAGCATTCCGTGGTCGTGTATTAGAAGTAACGGTTGATAAGAAGGGTACTCATATTGAATTAGTATCAGGTGAACCATTAACCATTGACTTAAATGGTGAAAAACTTGAATTAAAATAAATTGGAGGAAATTATGACTTTTGCTGATATTCAAGGTTTTGCAATTGACTTAGATGGTGTGATTGCAGATACTGCAAAGTTTCATGGACAAGCTTGGCGTCAAGTAGCTGATAAAGTTGGTACTGAATGGACTGAAGAACTTGCTGATAGCTTACGGGGTGTAAGCAGAATGGATTCTTTGGAACTGATTTTAAAAGCTGGCGGTCATGAAAATGACTACACTCAAGAAGAAAAAGAAAAGTTAGCTGAAGAAAAAAATGACAACTATCTTGAATTGGTAAAAACTCTAACTCCAAATGATATTTTGCCAGGGATGAAAAAGTTCTTGGATGAAGCAAAAGCTAAAGGCTATCATTTAGCTCTTGCTTCTGCTTCTAAAAATGGTCCAACAATTCTTAAATATCTTCAACTTGGAGATTATTTTGAAGGTAGAGTTGATCCTGCTAAGTTAAAGAAAGGTAAGCCAGATCCAGAAATTTATTTGCAAGCTGCAGAAATTATGAATTTGGATCCTGTACATGTAGCAGGTATTGAAGATGCCCAATCTGGTGTTGAATCAATTAACCGTGCTGGTGAAATTTCAATCGGAATTGGCAAGAATCTTAAAGATGCAGATGTTAAATTCAATGATACTAGTGAATTAACACTTGATGCTTTAGCTAAAAAGTTAGGGTAAATAAAAAAGCGCCATTCGGCGCTTTTTTTAATATTAAAATGCTCCGCCACCGGAACCTCCGCCAAAGCCACCCGAGCTTCCTCCAGAAAAGCCTCCGCTAGACCCACTAGTTGAACTATCAAGTCCTGCTCCCGATTGTAAGCTAGAATTAAAGCTTCTTTCAAAATTGCCACTATACCAGTAATAACTTGAAGGAGGAAAGACTGTGGCAATTTCAGCCTTATCAAATTCAATATTTAATTGCTTAATAACTTTTTTAGAAAGACCAAAGGCAACTGCATAAGGCATAACTTCTTCCCAAAAAATCAATTCCCCAATGTCTTTCATTTTAAAATTACCGATATCATCAAGCATTTTTTCAAATCCTCGCACTTTGTTGGCTTCTTCAGCACCCTTTTTAGTGTAAATTGAGTTTGCTTTTTTATAGAATAATCCTAAGGTGATGTTTATCAGTGCCAAAAGGAAGACAATAATTGGTAGCCAGATTTTACTTGGAATGAATAATAGGGAAACGATGAATAAAACGATATAAACTGACGTAGACCAGCGATATAAACGTCGCCCTTTGCTATATTTTTCTTCATATTCTTCACTAATTAAGTTAGCTTGTTCAACTTTTTCAAACATTTCATCTTGCCAATCATTAAAATCTTCTTCTAAGTCGGCTTTTTTCATTTGTTTAGTTGTGAAACTTGTGCCGTCTCCAACTTCATCAAAAAGTGTTTCTACTAACTTGGATTCATCTTTTACAGTTGGATCTACTAGAGTTATGCGGTAGTTCTTTCGTTTAACATTTTCAATTTTAATACGGTGTTTACCAGCAAGCTGTGTTAAATAAGCAGTAAAAGCATAGGTATCTGGGTTACTACCATCATCTAATATTTGAGCGGTGACTGGATCGACATTAGGAATTTCATAATTATGAGGCAAATCAGAATACTTTCTCAGTTTTGTACCAAAATGAGGAGTTTTTAAAATTTTAATACTTCCAAATAAAGATAAGACTGCTGCAATAATAATTATTCCCCAGGAAATGATTTGCTCAAATAATTCATGCTGATGACGTTTTCTGTTAGCTTCTTCAGCAAGTGCTTTTTCTTGAGCTAATATTGCCTTCTTATGATTTTTATCACGAGTATTTTTATTTAATGAGGTAATAGAAGTTGGGAAAATTGCATGAACTTCAATTCCACTGTCGCCAGGAACATCTGTGTCAGTTAAAGTGGCTTGACCTAACTTGCGATTAACATTAACATAGCCACTAAGTGGACCATGTGCCCAGACTTTAAGTTCTGGAACTGCTTTTGAATTATTAAAGTTAATTTTTATTTTTACTTTATTAAGATCAGTGTCCCAGCCATCACCAATTATTTTGTAATTAAGTTCAGCTGTATCACGCCAGTTGATAATTGCATTTGTAATAGTGTAAGAGTATTTGACTGTTACATCATCACCATCTTCAATATTATGATAAAGCTTGAATTTATAACCATCAGTATCATAAGTTAATTCATAAGTGTTATTAGTTTTTGTACCTTTTGTAGCGACAATTTCTTTGCCATGGTTAGTTGTAACACTTACTTTTGGATTAATAAGTTTTTGTTTTGTATCTAAGTTTTGTCGATAATATACTCCATGAGCATCACTATCAAACTTATAAGATACATAACGTTGAATTTTAAGCGAGCCGTCTTTTTCCACTGTTGCATTAACTTTCACTTCATTAATATCATAATCAACATCTGCATGAGCGATGTTAATACCAGTGAATAATAAAATTATGGTAAAGACAAAACCTAATAAGTATTTAAATTTATGTTTATTCATATTTTTCCTTCTATAGAAATATAAAAAACTGAAATAATTAATTATTTTTAATTATACAAAAAAAGCTACTACAAAAATATACTTTTGTAGTAGCTAATAAATTTTATGCTTCAATTTGAATGTCGGTTGACTTATCCCAGTCTTCGGGAAGTTTACCAACTTCTTTTAATTTATCTACGATTTTATCAAGTACGATTTGTTTATCATTTTCACTAGACATAAAGTCAAGTTCATCACCGTTGATTGTCATCTTTGGTGAATAATCATAATTTTCGTACCATGGTTTGTAGTATTTTAAAAGGCGCTTGTAGTAGTCTTCAAGAGTTGCATCGTAGCTTAGTTGTTCATAAGGACGACCACGTTTTTGAATACGTTTGATCATCGTATCATAAGATACATCAATGTGAACAAGCAAATCAGGGTTCTTCTTAGGCATTCGCTTAAGTTCATCCATCATATTGTGAAGAAGTTCATAGTAAGTATCAACTTCTTCACTGGTGGCACGGCCAATGTCTGCGTTCATTTGGAAGAAAAGGGCGTCTTCATAGATTGAACGGTCAAGAACGTTGTTGTCTTGGCTAAGTGCTGCTTTAATGCTGTGAAAGCGTGTATTTAAGAAATATACTTGAAGTAAAAATGCATATTTTTCAGGATCAGCATAAAAAAGTGGCAAGACAGGATTTTCATCAACACTTTCATAAAATGGCTTAGTTCCTAAATAATCTGACAAAATACTAGTTAAACTGGATTTCCCGGCTCCAATTGGCCCGCTTAAAACAATAACTGTCATCACGTTCCTTCTTTTTATCTTTTATAAATTATAAATTACCAATTTCGCGTAATTTATTATCGATTTCACTTAAAACTTCTTTTTTAGCATCTTCATCAATAACAAAATCAAGTTTATCACCATTGATTCTGATTTTTGGAGAAGCGTTATAGTTTTCATACCATGGTTCATAGTAGCTAAGAAGACGAGCATAGTAGTCTTTTAAACTTGGATCGGTAGAAAGCTGTTCATAAGAACGACCACGTTTCTTGATTCTATTAAGCATTGTATCTAATGAAACATGGATATAGATAAGAAGGTCTGGCTTCTTGCTTGGATTGCCAGGAGTATCTTCCATCATATTTTCAAGTAAATCATCATAAATTTTAAATTCAGTTGGATCAGCAACCTTGCTATCAGCGTTCATTTTAAAGAAAAGGGCATCTTCATAAATTGAACGATCAGAAACACTGTTCTTATCACGAATAGCTTGATTGATTTGTGCTAGACGATGGTTGAGCAAGTAGGTATTAAGCAAAAAGGTGTATCGCTTCATATCCTTGTAATATAAAGGAAGAACTGGGTTAGTATCAACACCCTCATAAAATGCTTGAGTACCTAAATGTTCAGCTAAAATACTGGTTAAACTGGATTTCCCGGCTCCAATTGGCCCACTTAATACAATAACTTGGATCACATTCTTTCTTAAATACTAGATGTAGTTGAGTACTTAACTAGTGTAATACGAGATGTTGTGTCTAACAAGGAGAAATTTAATTTGCTATTTTTGAAAATTGTCAAGGAATTTGACAATTTTTTTGAATAGAAATCTTCAAGATTGGTCGGAATGGGATTATTTGAGTAGAAAACGAAAATCAGTTAGCAATAATTTTGCTAGCTGGTTTTTAAGTTGATTTACTTTTTTGCTAATAAATATAATTGTCGAATACCAATAACTAGAGTGGCTATTCCAAGAATTGGTTCACCGATATTTGGTAATGAGAATCTTTTTTGGAGTAGAATAATACCAAAATCTACTCCTGTTGCAAATATACAAATAAAAGCGCCGAAAGCTGTAATAAATTTGGAAATAATTTTATTGTTAAAGAAATTTTTGATTGAATTCATATTATTTAAATCTCCTAATTTTATATTTATTATAGAAAGTTTATAAATTCTTACAATACTTTGAAGTATAATTTTTAGAAAAAACAATTATAAAAAGTTGGATTTATAATGTACGTCAATGGTGATCAGACAATTGGTTTTAGTGAATTGTCTGAAAAGATTAAAAGTTACATTGAAAAACAGCTAGATAAGCAGGGATTATCCTTATATCCAGATAATTAACATTCCCTAGAAAATAAAAACCAGTTAGCAATAATTTTGCTAGCTGGTTTTTTATGTTCAAAATAAATTATGTTTAGTTCTTATATTTGTCGTCAAGTTCTTTGGCTGCAGCTTCATCTATAATTACAGTTACATCTGGGTGCTTTTGCAAAACTGATGCAGGAACTTCTTCAGTGATTGGTCCTTCAATCATTTTCTTAATTGCGTGAGCTTTCTTTTCACCAAAGGCCATTAAAACAATCTTTTTAGCAGACATAATGTTGGCAATTCCCATGCAGATGGCACTAGTTGGCACATCTTCGATACTATCGAAGAAACGAGAATTTGCCTTAATAGTATTTTCTGTTAGTTTAACTTCACGAGTTACAGTATCAAATGAGGAACCTGGTTCGTTAAATGCGATGTGGCCATTTCTACCAATTCCTAAAAGTTGAATATCAATTGGATTATCTTTAATAATTTTATTGTATTCATCACAAGCCTTTTGTGGATCTGTAGCAGCTAATACACCATTTGGAATATAAGACTTCTTGAATGGCTTCTTGTTAAATAAGTGTTCTTGCATGAAGTAATGGTAACTTTGAGGATTATCAGGTTTTAAGCCGACATATTCATCAAGGTTAATACTTGTTAAGTTATCGCAATTTAAGTCACTCTTAACCCAGTTTTGGTAAAGAGTAACAGGGGTTGAGCCAGTTGCTAAACCTAAAGTCTTGGCACCATTTTTGATACCTTTTTCAAAAATTTCAAATGCTGCAGCTCCACCTTGAATGTCGTTTTCTCTAACAATTACTTTTATCATGATTAAATCCTCCTTGTTTACTGGTCTAGTCCATTATAAAATGGTATGTACCATTATGTCAACCGCTTTCTTAAAGAAAGTAGTAGAATTTAAGTGAGGTGATTAATAATGAAACTATCCGGCATTGGCATGGGTACTTGGGCCATGGGAGATAATTTAAATAAGAAAAATGATGAAATTTCTGCACTGCGCTATGGCTTAGATAATGGTTTAACAATAATTGATACAGCAGAAATGTATGGTGAAGGTAAAAGTGAAAAATTAGTTGGGGAAGCAATTAAAGGATATGATCGAAGTAAGATTTATTTAATTTCGAAATTTTATCCTTATCACGCAACACCTGAACTAGAAAGAAAAAGTCTAGAAGCAAGTCTAGATCGTTTAGGAACTGATTACTTAGATTTGTATTTACTTCACTGGCGAGGAAATCATAGACTTTCAGATACTATTTATGGATTAGAACAGTTGAAAAAAGAAGGCTTAATTCATGAATGGGGCGTATCAAACTTTGATACTTCTGATATGGAAGAGTTAACAAGTTTGGAAAATGGTAATAATTGTTTTGCTAATGAAGACTTGTATAACTTGGATCATCGTGGGGTAGAGTATGACTTACTGCCTTGGCAAGAAAAGAAAAATATTAACTTTATTGGATATTCTCCATTTAATTCAGGAAGTGGAAATTCTATTAGAATTACGCAAAACTTAAAAATCGTTGCTCGAAATCATAATGTTACTCCACATCAAATTATGTTGGCATGGGCAATTAGAAATAAAAATGTGTTGTCGATTCCTAAGGCTGCTTCTATTAAACATATGGAAGATAATATTAAGGCGTTAGATATTGAGCTGACAGAGGATGATTTGCGCCTTATCAATGCAGATTTTCCAAAACCTGTTGCGAAACAGCCATTAGACGTAATTTAACTAGCTACAAGATATGGTATATATAGTTAACCAATTTCAACATCTTGTGGATAACTCTGTGGATTTGTGTGAAACTTTGATAAAATGATATTAAATAGTATGATATACGTAATTTCAACAATTATTTTTATAGCTTTAATAATTTGGGCGTATAATACGCCGGAAAGAAAAGCTTATGATGACTAGTATGCAAAGAAGCTGGGATATTGGGACACAGTATTATGTATTTCGTTATTAGTTATATACAATGTCGTCATGTACGCACTATTTGGAAAATTAGGTTTGATTTTTCCATTTAGTTTTGTGTATGACACTATGTTAATTTTTGCAATTATTAGTTCAGTTATAAGAGTTAAGCGCGTAAGAAAAAAGAAGAATAAATAAAAAAATCGCCCTCCACTATCTGGAGGGCGATTTAATTTAGATAAAGATATTCAATTACATTCTACGCGCAAGTTTTACTAAAAGTGAACTAAAATAAGTTAATTATTCACTTCTAAGAGCAATTGCGGCATCCTTTTTAGCAGCCATTTTTGCTGGAATGTGACCACCAATTAAAGTTAAAACAGTTGAAATAATAATTAAGATAATGGCTGCTTTTGGATCAAGTTGTGCAACATTTGCAAGATCGGTAATCTTATAGATTACACTGTTGATTGGGAAAGTGAGAATGTATGCAATTCCTACTCCAAGAAGGCCTGCAAATACTCCAAGAATAAAAGTTTCTGCATCAAATACTCGTGTAATGTCACGTTTTCTAGCACCAAGAGCTTTGAGAACACCAATTTCCTTAGTTCTTTCAAGTACTGAAGTGTAAGTTAAGATACCAATCATAATCATTGAAGTAATTAAAGAAATTCCCGCAAATGCAACAAGTATAGTAGTAATTCCGTTAAGAAGACCACCAGTCATTGTAGTTACGACGCTAGACATATCTGTATAAATAATTTGGTCCTTCTTAGGTTTACCTTTATTCCACTTATCAAGATAATCTAAGACTTTATCTTTAGAATCAAAATTATTTGGATAAATCATAATTCCAGTAGGAATGCTAGTAGCACCCAAAGTTTGTAGGATTTGTTTCTTTTGACTAGAGTTGATATTTTGCCCAGTAATAACATTATTGTTTGATTGCTTTTGGGCTTTAACAATATCAGAATTTTTGTTTTCATTGATTACACTTTGAGTCAACTTATCACTATATGCAATTCCTGTTGATAAAAGTGCCATTGAATCTTCATTTTTAGGACGAATTACAGCACTTAGGCGTAGTTTTTTACCAGAATTGTACATAGATTGGTTAGCCTTTTTAGGAGCAAAAGTTCCAGTAGGAAGCTGGCTGTAGTAATCATTATTTGAGACAAGGCTGAATTCTTTACCAATTAACTTATTAAACTTAACTTTGTCACCATCATCAATATCAAAGCCTAAATTTTTAAGAGCATTGATATTAACAGTATTTTTATTATCTGTTACTAAGACAAGGTCAGTTGATTTAGTTGGCCAGCTACCTGAAAGAAGTTGGTAATTTTGCTTTAAGAATGAACCTTTCTTCTTATTAAGAGTAGTAGGAAAAACGCTTGACCCAGCACCCATTGAATTCATTGCTTCTTGGCGCATGGCTGTCATCGACTGAGTGCCACTTGAATCATTATTAGAAAATTGAATGCGGTCAATGTTACCATTTACTTTTGAAAGTAAATTCAAATTAGTGGCACGTTGATAAGAAATATTATTAGCATAATTGGAATTGATTTTCTTTATGTAGTTTACATAAGCTTCAGTAATTTTATTACTGTGAGAAGTTTGTTCACTTTGGTCTTTTTGAGCAGTTACATAGCCTCGATTTTTGACGTTTTTATCTGATTCTTTTCTCGTAGTTACAGCATTCATATCAGTAGCCGTTGGTGTAATTGCAATTGGATATTTGGCGAGTGCCTTACTCATAGTAGTGTCAATTTGTTTTTGAAAACCATTAGAGATTGAAAGGACTACTGCAATTGAAATAATACCGATACTTGAAGCAAAAGCTGTTAAAATTGTCCGAGCTTTTTTAGTCATAATATTAGTAAAACTAAGTTTAATAGCATTCCAATATGACATTTTGGTTCGCTTTAATTTGAAAGTATCTTTTTCTTTTTTAGCCTTAAATGGATTAGAATCATTTAGAATTTTACCATCTTGGAAGTTAACGATTCTTGAAGCATACTCTTTAGCAAGTTCTGGATTATGAGTGACCATAATGACTAAGCGATTTTTGGAAAGCTTTTTGATCAGTTTCATAATCTGAATAGAAGTTTCAGTATCAAGTGCACCAGTTGGCTCATCACAAAGTAAAATGTCGGGATCGTTGGCAATTGCACGAGCAATAGCGACACGTTGCATTTGACCACCAGATAATTGATTAGGTTGCTTGTGCATGTGGTCTTTTAAGCCTACTTCAGTTAAAGCTTTAATTGCTCTTTCGCGACGTTCTTTTGCTGGAACCCCAGATAAAGTCATTCCTAATTCTACGTTATCCATAATTGATAGATGCGGAATTAAGTTATAATTTTGAAAAATAAAACCCACAGTATTATTGCGATAAGCATCCCAATCCGTCTCAGTAAAATTCTTAGTTGACTTACCGTTAATAATTAAATCTCCTTTGTCATAACGGTCAAGTCCACCAATTACATTAAGCATAGTGGTTTTACCAGAACCACTAGGTCCTAAAATCGCCACAAATTCTTGATCTCTAAATGAAATAGAGACATCGTCTAAGGCGTGTGTGACGGTGTCTCCAACTTTATATGATTTATAAATATGTTTAAGTTGAAGCATATTTGCACCTTTCATTAAAAATACAATTATGCTTAAGTATAGTAATAAATTTATACTCTATAAATGAAAATGCTTAAAGTTTAGATATTCTTAATTAAATCATTCGCCACTTAAGGATTCCTCCTGCTGCAAATAACGCTTGAATAATAAAGAATACAGTAATTAAGCTAATAATGATAAAGTGGCGCTTTTTATTCATGACAAATACTCCAGCAAATTCCCTAATTATTGCATTAGGCAAGAAGTAAAATCTAGTATAACATCCTATTCCATTAGCATTGAGGCCTGCCATTTTGGCATACAGAGCAGCTCGAAAAATATGGTAATTATTGCTAAAAAATTTAGCCTTGAATTTGTAATTTCCATAGTCTTTTTTAGCAACTTCTTTTGAAAAGAGCATGTTTTCATAAGTATTACGTGATTTATCTTCAAGTAAGATATCATCAGGAGAAATTCCTCGTGCGATTGCATATTCAGTCATCGCTTGAGCTTCGGAAACTTTTTCATCAGGTCCTTTTCCACCAGACATAATAATTTTGGGCATTTTATGTCCTTTGTTGACCTGCTTTTGTGCAAATTGAATAGCGCGATTAATACGTGTAGCTAATAGTGGCGTTACACGTTCACCATTAATTAATCCAGCACCTAAAACAATTAAATAGTCTTGGTCATATCTGCGAGGAACAAATTGATATAAAAAAGAGTTAATTAGGAAGTTATACATTACCCAAAGTAGATATACTGCGATGACAGGTGCAGTTGTTAAGAGAATGTTTAACCAATTTGGTAAATATTTTGCTGGACCAGTAATAGCTATTACCCAGGTAATAATTAAGCCAATTCCTATAAAAAGTGTGAGTAAATTAGGCAAAGTGTGACTTTCATATTTCCAGACAAAATAAGCATTCCACAAAAAGAATAACCATGAAAAGGCTGCAATAATTGCTATTAGCATTAATATTCCAATTACAATTAAGGTATAGACTTCTTTAAGAGTTTTAAGGTTTGTCGCAAAAACTAAAAGACTGACCCATATAGCAAATAAGAAAATAAAAAGTGTAAATATCATCCCATTAACTAATCGTCTTGGTTCAATCAACCACGAAATAAGAAACATAAAAAATACAAAAAGCATGATAGCAGAAAAAATCGAAAATTGTCGATTTTGTTGAAAAAGCTGAAATAATGCATGCATAATAAATACTCCCACTTATGTTAGAATTATCATAGTTTATTATAGAAAATAAAGCTAAAAAATCCTAGAAAATCAAGGTGGTCTAATGAGAAAATTTTTACATTATGCAGGTAACATTGCAGGAATGATAATTGCATTTGTTTTGTACGCATTTTTACAGGGTTTTTATTTCTTTCCTAAAAAGATTCATATGCCAATGAAAAGTGTGGGGATTGCTTTAATTACAGTGATTGTGTTATGGCTTATTTTTTGGCTATATAAACAACAACTGAAATATGTGAATAATTGGGGATTTAATGAAGAGCCACATTGGAAGTGGAAGAAAGTGTTGGTTGCTTTTATTGGATTTATCCTAATTACAATTGGTGCAGTAATCACTTTAAATTTAGTTAGTGGTGGAAAGACTGTTTCAACTAATCAGCAAGAGTTAAACAGAATTTCCCTTCAAAGTGGCATGATGTTCAAGATTATGGTTGGATTTATTGCACCGTTTTGTGAAGAAGTAATTTTTAGAGGAATGTTTTTCAATACTTTCTTTACTAAAGCAACGTCATTTAATAAGTGGGCCGGAATATTAGTCAGCGGATTTGTTTTTGCCTTTATGCATGATCCTGCACTTTCAAAATTTATCATTGTCTATTGGGTACTTGGATGTGTGTTAGGTTGGGTTTATCTACAAACAAAAGATTTGCGTTATTCAATGATGACGCACATGGCATATAATTTATTAGGAGTAATATAAAAAGGAGCGTAGAAGCTCCTTTTTATTATGATTTTATTTTTAAGCATTTTTTTGTTTATTGATAAAGTAGTTCAAAATAAATGGTGAAATCACAGTAGTAACAATGATTACTAGAATTAAACTTGAATAAATATCTTCTGGGAAAAGATGATGAGTAATACCAATTTGAGCTACAATCAAGGCTACTTCTCCACGTGATACCATTCCTGCACCAACGATATTACCTTCATTTTTTGTAAAGCCAAATAATTCACTAGAATATTTTCCAGCCCAAAACTTTGATAATACTGCTAAAATTGTCATTACAATAATAAACCAAAGATCACGAACAAAACTAGCAAAAGTCATTGAAAGTCCAATATCCGCAAAGAAAACAGGAATAAAAATTGAATAGCCGATTGCAGATACAGATGCATTAACTTCTTTATATTGGGGCGTTTGACGAATAGCAAGTCCACCAAAAAATGCACCTACTACTGCAGAAAGTCCAACAAAATCTGCAGCCCATGCCATCGTTAGAGCTAGAACTAAAGAAGCAATTACTACTGAATAATTAACGTCTAATTTTTCTGCAGTTTTCATGAAATATGGTGCTACAAATTTATAAACTATCCACACAGCACCGAAATAAAGCACTTCAATTGCTAAGTTTAAGAAGAAGTTATCAGTGAGGCCACTTTTACCGCCTTCATGACTAAAAGTAGTAAATAAACTTAAAACGACAACTGCTAAAATATCGTCAACAACAGCTGCTCCTAAAATAGCTACTCCTGAACGAGTATGCAATTGATTGGCTTCTTGCAAAACAACAACGGAAATAGATACGCTAGTTGCTGCAAATACAATTCCGATGAATAATGCCTCTACAAATTTCATCCCAAATAAGTAACTTGCGATACCTGTAAAGACAACTGGCAAAATAACCCCAATGGAGGCTACAGTGAAACTTAGTTTGAAATATTTCTTCAATAAATCAAGGTCACTTTCCAGCCCTGCAAGAAACATTAATAGAATTACGCCAAATTCTGAAAATAAACTAATAATATCTCCAGATTTTACCCAACCTAAAATGGCTGGGCCTAATAAGATTCCAGATAACAATTGTCCAATAACTGCAGGCATATTAAATCTAGAAAATAATTGTCCTAGTAAGCTTGTTGCCAGTAAAATTAAGATTAATTCTCCTAAAAATTCCATTCATTGCTCCTTTCAAAAAAGAAAAAACTTTCAAGAATGGTCTTTCACCCAAAAGAACCTAATCTTGAAAGTTTTATTTATAATAAAAACCCAACCGCTTGAAGTATTTAGTTAGATTTTATTGTAATAATTATTGTATATAAATGCAAGTTACTGCTGTTCCTCTTCACCTAATTGTTTCTTGCTTGGCTTGGTCTTAGCAAGAAGAGCTAAACAAATGGTAATTAAATCAACTACTTCTTGTAAGATAGCACCGATGAAGGCAGGAATAACACCAGTTGCAGCAATAACTTCTAAGATGATTACGATGAAAATTGCCGTTAACACATCAATGTTAGCTACTTTCATTGTGTGTTTACCAATGGCTACAGCATCATTTACTTTGCTTAAATCATTAACCATAATAACTGCATCGGCACTTTCACTGGCAGCTGTTGCACCTTTTGCACCCATGGCGATTCCAACATCTGCTGCAGTTAAACTTGGAGCATCATTGACACCATCTCCAGTCATTACAACAGGACGTAAATTTTCTGGTACATCTTTAATTGCTTGAATTTTTTGTCTTGGAAGCAAGTTATATTTTACATCAGTGATTCCGGCAGCTTTAGCAACTTGCTCAGCGACATTTTTATGGTCGCCAGTAAGCATCATAATTTCTTCTGCACCTTGTCTACGTAAACGAGCAATTGTGGATGAGGTTTCTGGGCGAATTTGATCTTTAAAAGTAATATAACCAGCATACTTACCATCAATTGAAATATAAACAGCTGTAGAATTTACGCCATTAACTTCTTCATTAGGAGCAACAAAACTAAGTTTACCAACTTTAACTTTTTTGCCATTAACAACTCCTTCTACCCCTTGAGAAGTAGTTTCCTTTAAGTCTTTTACCATATGAATCATATCTTTTGGAGTACTGTCGACTAAAGAAGTGGCAATAATATGAGTTGATTGCTGTTCAGCACTTGCTGCCAGAGATTGGATTTCTTTTTTATCAAAACCATTTTGGGCAACAACTTCGCTGATTTCCAACTTGTTTTCTGTTAAAGTACCTGTTTTATCAAATGCAAAAGTTTTAGCACGGGATAATTTTTCAAGCGTTGTACCACTTTTTACAATAATGTGATTTTTTGACATTGCACTCATCCCTGATACTAAGGCAACAGGTGCAGCAATTAGAAGTGGGCATGGAGAAGCTACAACCATAACTTCCGCAAAACGAGTAAAGTTCCATCCACCTAATGCCATGGCAATAAAACCTATTACCAAGGAAATAATTGTAAAGGGGATAGCATAACGATCTGCCATTTTAACAAATTTTGCAGGACGAGCTTCAGATGATTTAACCAATTCCACGATTGATTGGTATTCAGAATCCTTGGCAAGTTTAGTTACTTGAAGTTCTACAGAAGCATCTCCGTTAATGGACCCTGACATAACTGTATCGCCAGGCTTTTTGGAAACAGGGACTGATTCACCAGTTAATGAAGATTGATCAAAACTAGAATCACCTTTGACGATTTTACCATCAATTGGAACTTGTTCACCGGGTTTAACAATGATGTGGTCACCAATTTTTAAATCATCAACGTTTACTTGAGTAATTTTACCATCTACTAGTTTATTAGCTTTGCGTGGGGTGTTATTAATAAGAGAACGTAGTTCTTTATCGGCTTGACTTGTAGCGTAGTCTTCAAGGGATTCTCCCCCAGTAAACATTACCAAAATCATCCAGGCAGCCCAATAGTCGCCGATTGCCATAGTTGAAACGATAGCAATAATTGCTAAAATATCAACTCCCCAGCGACCTTTGCGAATATCGCCAATCATTTCAACAGCCATTGTAATTGCAATATAAATACCAAAGATATCTATTAAAATACCAGCGATAGGTAAGTTTGCAATTGTGGGTTTTCCGCATAAAAAATCTAAAATAGCGCCAATAATACCAAGTATTAGAACAACTATTAGCTTCCATTGGTTTTTTAACATATTTTCCCTCCAAAATAGTACAACAATTATCTATAAGAACAATTTTACCACTGTTTCATGAAATGTAAATTATAATCATTCTAAATTAGATGAAGAATAAAAAAACTGCCTAATGGCAGTTCTTAAACTTATTTCGTTGTTACGATCTTGTTTATCAGTTGTGATTTAGATGGCTTTTTGGGAATTGCCATATAATGTTCATCATAAGTATGAAATACATAATTGAAAGCTTTAATCCATTCTCGTCTAGTTAACAATCCTTGAAAGACTCCTTTAGAATCAACTACAGGGAGGAAAGGATTGTCAATTAATAAATGAAGTTGCCGCTCTAGAGTAGTTTCAACGAAGTTTATTTTTGGAAAATCCCGTTGCATTACATCTCGCACCTTTAGATTATTTAATGGATCAATTGAAATTTCATCAGTTTCTAGCATTTTATCAGTAATCATTGCTAAAGTAATTAATCCAACTACACGACGATTTTTATCTAAAACTGGAATTTTAGAATATTTAACTTTAGTTAAGATTAAAAACGCATGATATAGTGGATTATCGTCTTGTACAAATGCAATGCGACTTGCTGGAATTAAAAATGAACCTGATTTTTCTTCTATTAAATGTTGAATTGATGGTGAAATCATAATTTCTCCTTTCACTCACCATTATAGTTTGATAATTTATTTCTGAAAAAGGAAAAGGCCTGCAAACATTGCAGACCCTATTAGTTTCATCTACTTTGGAGGAGTAAGAATGAATGAAATAAAAAAGTGGGAGTATGTAACAAGTTCTACCGCCTTGCTACGATTTATATAATACAGAGAAATTGTGAAGTAAAAGTGTTTAAATTCTTACGAAATGGTAAAGAAATTTTAGCGATTTGTTTAAGAAGAAAAGAAAAGCTCGCGAAGTACCGCGAGCCGAAAGGGATAGATATGAAATTGACTATCAAAGTCAATTCTTTTTATTTTCATTATTTACTTGGAGGAGTATGAATGAAAAACAAAAAAGTTGAGTGAAGTGAAAAGTTTTCCGTTTATTCTTCACTTCACTTAATAGTATAACCTTGAATTGTGAAAAATGTGTGACCAAACACCTAAAAAATTTATTTTTAGTTTATTTTAGTCTATAACAATCATGGATAAACGCTTTCATAATAATGCTTTTAGATACTTTTTAAAAATATGACAAATTTTAAAAAATTTTGGATAAAATAGACTACAACTAAATTAAGAAAGAAGAGAGAAACTAAAATTGAAAAAACGAGGCAAAATTATTTTTCGAATAATTTTAATAATTGCACTCATTTCAGGAATTGGTGCTGGTGGCTACTGTGCTTATGAATGGTGGCAAGATCAAGAAATGCAAAAAGGCCGCCCAGACTTAGTAAAAGACAAAGATGGGACAAATATTAATGCTTCTTGGCATAAATACTCAGAATACCAAAAAGAGTTACGACAAAAATACCCTTTTATTAATAAAGCTTCGAATTATGTCCCTCCCCGCACTTGGGATGGTAAGGATGCTATTGTGCCGGGGTTAGTTACGACAAAGAGTTATAATTTTTCTAATAAAAAGTTCGATACTGCTCATGCAATGACACCGCAAGGAATTACGGTTGCTGGAAAATATTTATTGATTACAGCTTATGATGGTGAACATAAACATGCTTCAGTGATTTATGTGCTTGATAAAAAGACTGGAAAATATTTAAAGACCATTCAAATAAAGGGAAAGCCTCACTTAGGCGGGATTGCCTATGATCCAGTTGCAAAAAATATTTGGATTACCGGATCTATGGGTGGGGTTTCAGCTTTGATGTCATTTTCAATGAAAACTTTAAAGAATTATAATGATAAAACACATATCCCTATTAAATATGATAATCAAATTTCCATTCCTACTATAGAACGTGCATCCGCTCTTACTTATTATGATAATCAATTATTTGTTGGTTTCTTCAATATGTATGGACGTGGGCGCGTTGCTAGCTATTCTATTTCTCGAAGTGGAAAAAATAAGGGTACTATTACTAATAATGAAATTAAAGCCGTTACTGGAAATGTATCTTGGTCTGACCCCAATGGAGAAACTTCCATGGATAAGCAGATTCAAGGAATAGCTATTTATGATGATAAAATATTTTTAAGCCAGTCTTATGGCAGTGGGGACTCAAAGCTGTATATTTTTCCATCAACTGCCATAAATGCTCTTGATGAAAAAAATGCTGAAAAAGTTATTGATATGCCACCTTACTTAGAACAGATTACAGCTTATAAGGGTCAACTTTTATGTTTATTTGAATCTGGATCAAAAATATATGCAAAACCACATATTCTTGTAATGGATCGAGTTTTATCTTTAAATATAAATGCTCTATTTGGAAATTAGCTTGTTAATAAAGAAAGGAAAATTATGACTCCTAATTATCAAAAAAGAACTATATTTTGGTTGCGTTTTTCAGGATGGTTCTGTTTGCTTCCAGCTTCAGCTTACCTATCTCTTCTTCAGATGACTACTTGGTCAGCTTATTCTTATCTTTATATTGCTGAAATTGTAATTAGTATTCTCTTAGGGGTGTTTGTTTTAACGACGGCAAATTCTAAAAAATGGCAAAATCCAAGTAATATAATGAAACTTATGATTTTTGCGTTAGTATTTACTTCATTTGTGGTTTTCATTCCATTATGGTTTGCATATGCAAATTGCCGAAAAATAGACAATTAAATCTACCTATGAACACAATTTGTAGTAAAATTTAATCGTACGATTTTAGCTATTTGTTTAAATTTGTTAAAATATCTAATAAGTGCTCTTAACTACTTGATTATTGTAGTAACATAGGGCGTAAGTAAATATAGTTACTGAGGGAGATACATGGAGAAAAATACAAAAGTTGACTCTCGAGGCAAACGTATTGGAATGTTTGTCTTGAAGACAGTCGTTTATTTTGCAATCCTGATGGCTCTAATTTATTTGTATGAGTATAGTGGATTAACATCAGTTCACTTTATTTATAACGAATTTTAAGGCAGGTGCTATCAATGATTGAAGATGTAATTAAGAAAATCGAAGAAATTGCTGTAAATGATCCAGATAGAATTGTTTATGACTATCTTGGTGAAACTAATACTTATGGTGATTTAAAGAAGCGCTCAGATGCTTGGGCACATAAAATCTTAAGTTTAGATATTCCGGAACATGATCCAATCATGATTTGGGGTGGACAAACCTTTGAAATGATTGCTAGCTTCTTGGGAAGTGTAAAGGCAGGTCACGCTTATATTCCAATTGCAAGTTATTCTAATGCAGAGCGTTTGACTATGATTCAAGAAGTTTCTCAAAGTAGAGCGGTTCTTGCTGTAGATGAATTACCAGATGTTGATGTAAGCAATCTAGAAGTTATAAAGCCAAGTGATGTAATTGATGGTGATTACACAATTGATGAAAGTCACTATGTTGAAGGTGAAGATAATTTCTACATTATCTTCACTTCTGGTACTACTGGCAAGCCTAAAGGTGTACAGATTAGTCATGATAACTTGCTTAGTTTTGTAAACTGGGAATTGACTGACTTTAATTTGCCAGAACATCCTAGTTTTTTAGCACAAGCTCCTTACTCATTTGATTTATCTGTAATGAGTCTATATCCAGCTCTTGTTTCTGCAGGTAAGCTTGTGGTATTGCCACACGATGTAACGCAAAACTTTGCGCAATTGTTTGCAACTCTTCCTAAGATGCAATTTAATGTTTGGGTATCTACTCCATCATTTGCACAAATGTGTTTCTTGGATAGAACTTTTGATGGTGAACATCACCCAGACTTAACTCATTTCCTCTTTTGTGGGGAAGAGTTACCTCATAGTGAAGCAGCTACTTTGCGTAAAAAGTTTCCTAATAGCCATATCTTCAATACTTATGGTCCAACAGAAACTACAGTTGCTGTAACTCAAGTAGAAATTACCGATGAAATTCTTGAAAAATATGATCGTTTGCCAATTGGTAAGACCAAAGAAGATACAAGAATTACTATTGATACTTCAAAAGGTGATAAGCCTGGCGAAGGCGAAATTATCATCGAAGGTCCTAGCGTTTCTAAAGGATACATGCATAATCCTGAAAAAACTAAGGCAGCTTTCTTTAAAAATCCAGAAGATAAATACGAAAGCTATCGTACAGGAGATGCCGGATTCTTTGATGGTGATATGCTATTTTATAGAGGAAGAATTGACTTCCAAATTAAGTTCAATGGTTACAGAATTGAGCTTGAAGAGATCAATTTCTACTTAACTAAGAATGAACTTATTCGTTATGGTGTAGCTGCACCTAAATACAATAAAGATCACACTGTTAAGCAAATTGTTGCAGAAATTGAATTAAAAGATGGTGTACGTCGTAAATATTCAGATGCAGAACTTACTAAGCTGATTCGTGAAGACTTGGCGAAGAATGTGATGCCTTATATGATTCCGCAGCGTTATATTTATCGTGATAGTTTGCCAATTTCTCAAAATGGCAAGGTGGATATCAAGGCTGTTATTAAGGAGGTTAATAAGTAGTGAACTTTAACTTCATTAACTTACAGCCTTACTCCAATCCGCAATACTTTATCTGGTTGATGATTGCATTAATTCCAATTATCGTGGGTCTTTATAATGGTAAACGTTTTAAGACTTATGAAGCAATTTTCTCAATTGTTTTCCTATTTTTGATTTTTGATGGAACTCATTGGCAAGAAGGAATTAACTTACTTCTATATTTGATATTTGAATTTTGTATTACGTTTATTTATCAACACTATAGAACTAAGAAAGATAGCCCAAATAAAACTTGGATTTTTTGTTTGGCAGTTATCTTAGCAATTGTGCCATTAACTGCGGTCAAGATTTTGGCAGTTGCTCCAGCAGGTACGGTTCCGTTTACGGTTGGATTTTTGGGTATTTCATACATTACTTTTAAGAACGTACAAGTGATTATGGAAATTCGTGACGGAGCAATTAAAAAAGTAGATCCCAGCACTTATGCTAGATTCCTACTATTCTTCCCTACTATTTCTTCAGGTCCTATTGATAGATACCGGAGATTTAAGAAAGATTTTGATAAAGCTCCAAGTAGAGAAGATTACATTACTGATTTGCAATATGCAGTTCGCTATTTATTTCAAGGTTTTCTTTATAAATTTATATTAGGATGGTTCTTTGGAACATTATGGCTTCCAAGATTTAGTGAAGCTGCGCTTGCTGCAGGTAATGCTAATGGAGGTCTTAAATTATCATGGTGGGTAGTAGCTTACATGTACTGCTACACGATGTATTTGTTCTTTGACTTTGCTGGATATTCACTTTTTGCAGTGTCAATTTCATATTTTATGGGAATTCACACTCCAATGAACTTCAACAAGCCATTTATTTCTAAGAACATTAAAGATTTCTGGAATCGCTGGCATATCACACTTTCATTCTGGTTCCGTGACTACATTTATATGCGGTTTACATTCTTTGCAATGAAGAAAAAATTGTTTAAGAATCGAATCAGATTGTCTCAAGCTTCATATCTGTTGCTCTTCCTTATCATGGGATTTTGGCACGGCCTTACTTGGTACTACATTGCCTATGGGTTGTATCAAGCACTAGCCATTATTATCAATGATATGTGGATTAGATTTAAGAGAAAGCATAAAAAGCAAATTCCATCTAATAAGTTTACAAATTGGTTTGCAATCTTTATTACATTTAATGTTGTCTGCTTTGGTATGCTTATCTTTTCAGGATTCCTGAGCACATTGTGGTTTGGTTGGCAATAAAATATAATATAGAAAGATAGTTTTTATTAAAAAGAGGTATTTAATTATGAACACACAAGAAGAAGTTTTGAACATTTTAAACGATTTAACTGGTGAAGATTTGTCAGATCAAATGGACGAAAACATTTTTGAAAATGGTTTGCTTGATTCAATGGCAAGTGTTCAAATGCTTTTGAGCTTACAAGAAAAGTTTGATATTGATGTTCCAGTTTCAGAATTTAACCGTGAAGAATGGGATACTCCAGCTAAGATTGTGGCAAAGGTGGAAAGCTTAGAAAATGAGTAATAAACGCCGGCTGTGGCAAATATTTGGCCCAGTTCTTTGCGCTTTTATCCTTTTATTAGTTGTATTTCTTTTGCCATGGGAGAGAACTTTTTCAAAAGATGCTATCTTCCAAGCTGCAAATTCTCAAACTGATACTGTCTTCAAGGGTGTAAAAATGAAGCAAGAAGCCTTTGAAAATGGCTATGTTCCATTTTACGGTTCAAGTGAATTATCACGTATGGACCCACTTCACCCAAGTGTGATTGCGGAAAAGTATAAACGCAACTATCGACCATTTTTACTTGGTGGTCCAGGTAGTCAAAGTTTGGCTCAGTTTATTGGGATGCAAGGGACAAGTGAGCAGCTTAAGAACAAAAAAGCTGTTTTGATTATTTCGCCACAATGGTTTACTAAGAGGGGTCAAGATCCAGCAGCGTTTAGTTTGTATTATTCACCGCTTCAAACAACGATGTTTTTACTTAATGCTAAAGATAACACTGCTGACCGTTATGCAGCTAAGCGTCTTTTAGATATGCCAGATATTAAGACTGGAATTATTAAATCAGGTCTTAAGAAGATTGCTGCAGGTCAAAAATTGTCTGATTGGGATAGATTCTTATTACAAAATCGTCGTCAGATGCTTGCAAATGAAGATACATTCTTTAGTTCATTCCAGCTTCGTGATCGTGTCCAAAAGATTCGCAAACGTGCGCAACTTTTGCCTAACCATTATTCAGTAAAAGCTTTGAAGAAAGTGGCTACTGAACAAGCAGAAATTCACACTAATTCAAATAATTTGGGAATTGACAACACTTTCTATAAGAACCGTTTAACTAAAGGTGTTCTTAAGAAGCTAAAGGGCAGTCAAAAGAATTTTGATTATACTAAATCAGCTGAATATGGAGATTTCCAGCTTCTATTAAATCAATTTGCTAAGCAACATACTAATGTCTTGTTCATTATTCCACCGGTAAATGCCAAGTGGGCAAAATATACAGGCTTGTCACAAAAGATGTATCAAGAATCTGTAGCCAAGATGGAATACCAATTAACTAGTCAAGGTTTTGAAAATATTGCTGATTTGTCAAAAGATGGTGGTAAGAAGTACTTCATGGAAGATACTATTCACCTCGGCTGGAATGGTTGGGTAGCAGTAGATCAAGCTGTAAAACCATTCATGCAAAAACCTAATAAGGCATATCATTATGATTTGAATAACTATTTCTACTCTAAGAAATGGCAAAATCGAACTAATATAAAACCTATAAACTTATCTGATAAGAAAAGTTTAAAAGACAAGTAGTGCGACAGGCTATTGACCGTTTAGGTGTGAAAGGTTCAGTCACAGTTATAAATAACGGTAAGACTTTGCTTAAATATGCTACTGGTAATAAGCCTGACACTAGCTATTTGATTAATTCAGTTCAAAAGTCGATGACAGCAACAATGGTCATGCGTGAAGTTGAAAAAGGAAAACTAAGTCTTAGTGATACTCTAAGTGAATTTTATCCTGAAGTTGAAGGTAGTGACTATGTTAAAATCAGTAACTTGCTTAATATGACTTCAGGGCTAGACCTTCAAAAAGGAAAAAAACTCGGTACTAAAGTTTTTATTTCAGATGAAGCTAACTTGAAGCATGATATTAAGTACACGACCTTTGATATGAAGCGTCTTGGAAAATGGCACTACACTTCAATTAACTATGTGTTACTTTGTGGAATTATTTCTAAGATAGAAAATAAATCTTATGAGGATTTATTTAGAGAAACTTTTATCAAACCATTAAAGCTTCAAAATACTGAGTTTTTATGGTCTGACAAAACAAAACTCCTCAATACTAATTGGGTTCCTGGATATGTTTATAGTGATATTGATCAAGCTTACAACCGAGTTCCTCATGAAACAGCAGTAAAAGATGCCCATGATGAATTAGGTGCAGGGTCAATTGTGATGTCTAACCATGATTTAGCAAAAACTATGAAATATATTTTGACAGGAAATGTATTGAGTGATCAAAGCCGGGCAGTATTGTTCAAGGGTAAGGGACCTAAGTTTTATAATGGCGGTTTTTATAACTTGTCACAATATAAGGTAGCTAATGGTGCTGGTGAGGGTTATTATACTTTCATGAGAGCTACACCAAATGCTAAAAATATGATTATTATTCAAAGTAATCATACGACTAAAGGAAAGTTTAAGCTTTACAAGAGTGAAGTTAATAATATTATGTCAATGATGCTCAGTATGGAATAAAAGTGAGGGTGAGAATCCTCACTTTTTTATTTTTTTGATAGCGGCTAACGGTTGTTTTTTTGTTAGTGGAATGCTAAAATCTACATTGTACCGTTGCTATAGTAGTCATTTTCTCCGGTAGCGAAAATGTTATCTTCTATATGTGGTCAAAGTGACGGTATTACACTGTGTGAGCCTAGTTCCAGTTTCGTGGAATTAGGCTTTTTTTAAAAAGAATATCAACTTTGGAGGATTTTATGACAAGAGCGGAATTAAAAAGCGATGCCAGAGATCAACTTCGTGGAAATTGGCTTTGGGCAGTTGGATTATCATTTGTAGCATGGTTTATTATTTATGTTATTAATGATATTGTCTCATTTGCAGAAACTGGTAATGACTTAGTATATAGATCAGTTACTACTATTTCAGGTGATGAAATCTATAATGAAGCTTACAGAGTGAATCCATTTAGCGGAATAATCAGTTTTGTTGTTAATATTTTTGTGATTATGCTGCTATGGGGAGTGGCGTACACAATTTTGAGGTTCCGTGACAGCGGTGATACGCCAAATATCTTGAAGGGGATATTTAGTGGATTTACTGGTGGAAGATTTTAAACTACATTTTTAACAGGTTTATTAACTTGGATTTTTACTTTTTTGTGGACACTTTTGTTTATTATTCCAGGAATTATTAAGGGATATTCTTATTCCATGACTCCTTATATTATGAGGGATTACTATACTAGTGGTAAAAAGCCTAAGGCTACAGAAGCTATTAACGCTAGCCGTAAACTAATGAATGGCCATAAGACGGATTTATTTATACTTGATTTGAGTTTTCTAGGTTGGGCAATTCTTGGTATTATTAGCTGTGGAATTGGATTCCTTTGGATTACTCCATATTATCGTCAGACTAAGGCTAACTTTTATAGAAAACTTGCCGGTGACCAATTCTTAACAAATGATAAATAAATGCTCAATTTGAGCAATAAAATATGAAAAAATCACTTTCTTAGGTAAAGTTATACTTGAGAAGGTGATTTTTTATGTGTAAAGATAATAAAAATATAGAAAAAACATATTCTGATAGTGAAGTTCGTGGAGAAAGAAGTGATAAAAAGCCCTCAGAGATTAAGAAAAAAGGAGGGTGGACGAATGCCTGAATTAAGATTTACTGAACAAGCAAGGAAGCAATATAAAGCTCTAACAGGTCCACAAAAGCAATTTATAGATCAAGGCTTGGATAATCTGAAGCTAGATACTAAAAGCATTTCTCAAGAAATAGTACAAAAAGAATTAAAAATGAAAATTAGAATTCGTAGGGAAAAAGCATTTATTATTGTGGAAGAAATCATAGCAGGAGGCTTTGAAAAAACAAAACAAAATTTACACGCTATCAAGCGAGCAAAATCTTGGAATAATTAATATTTAGGCAGCCATTATTGGCTGCTTATTTTGTTATAATGAGGTGAAAGAAGGCAGAAAAATGGACAAAAAATATAAATTAGATCGTGAACAGTACATTAAGTTTCGCACTTATCCTCGCACTTATGGAATTGTGTTTTGGACAGTAGCAGTAATTGGGATTTTGGCAACTTTTGTGGCGTTTCCGCTAATGCACAACAATTTAGTGGTTGGTGTATTTGGAGTTACGAATATCATTGTGGCATTCTTTTTGGGAGTGACAGAAGCAATTACTGCTTTGATTTATAATTCAAAAGTTCCTAATGATTTAGATAAAGAACATAAATGAAAAATGGACACCAAATGAAGGTGTCCATTTTTTAGTCTTCTTTTTTCAAATATCCTAAATCTTCAACTTTATAGTTAAAGTTATTTAGTAATTCTTTCATCTTCTTTGTTGTAGGACGTGAAAATTCTTCAACATCCCCATTTTTAAAAGTTACTAAGCGGTTCTTAAGATCGATTGAAGCGATATTATTAGGATTTGCCAAACAAGATTGGCTAAGTTTTACAAGTAGTTTTGGATTATTTTCAGCATATTCATTAATACTGCCTAAAAATTGCGCTTCTCCATGATCCTTAATTAATAATAACTTATGTGGGGTTAAGGTTGTAGTAATGTACATAACTTTATTAATATTAATATTCTTAATTATTCGACCTATTTTGTAAGTGAAGTTCATTGATTGAATGTAATCAAATTTTTCGATTTGATATAAGGCAACTTCAATTGTCTTTACCATTCGTTTTTTAAGTTCATCTACATCATCAGTTTTGACAATGTAATCAACCGGACCAAGACGTCTTTGATAAGTAATGATAGATAAATCTTGGTGACTAGTGACGAAAATGATTTGAGCTTTTTCATCTCTAGATTTGATTAAATCTGCAATATCAAACCCATTTTCATCATTAACATCTTTTCCAAGTTCTACATCAAGAAAATAGATGCCTCCCTCAATTTGATGTTCTTTGATATAGTTAACAGCATCTTGATAAGTAGTTGCAGTGTTAATATTAAATCTAACTTTTTCTTCATCAGAGAGAATCATTTCTGCTCTACCTAAAATCTTAATAGTTACGTTAATTTGATCTTGATCATCGTCACAAATAAATACTGGATATTCCATAATTATTCCTCCTCATCTGGCAACACTATTAAACTAAATGTGAACCAGTCATCATCTATCCCATAATTGACTAATACTGTTGATTCGTATTTTTTAGTAATTTCTGTAACATTAGCTAATCCGATTCCCATATGGTGTTCTTTAGTTGTGTAATTTTTTCGGCTGATTAGCTTAGTATTGATTTTTTTAGGTCTAATTTTATTTCTAATTTCAAATTCAAAATCTCCATCTTCTTGATAATATGTAGCTAAAATTTGTGCAGAATCTAAATTACCAGTTTCTTTTCTTAAAGCCATACTTTCTTCATAAGCATTATCAAAAGCAATTCCAATAATTCTTGTAATATCTAGATAATCTATAGTTTTAGGAATTCGATTAATTTCTTTATTACAGCCAAAAGAATAGTTTATATCCGCATTATAAAGTTTGGCTAGTTTAGCAATTGCGATACTTTTTAAAAAATCAACGTGGACATGATTAAGATCCTTATACTTACGTAAAGCTTTGGAATTAATGTGACTATTAGTGTATTCCTTTAATTTAGATACTACTTCATCTGTTTTCCCGTTTTCGGCACTGATAATTAAACTATTCATCATATTTTGATAATCATGTTTAAATTTGCGCAAATCATCTTCATTCTTATCTAGGTATTCTGCATATTCTTTTAGCTGATTATGTTCCTCAGTTAGCTTATCTTTTTCGTTTTTAAGTAATTCATATTGTAATTTTTGTCGTTGCTTTTCTTGACTGAGTTCATTATTTTTAGCTTTTAGCAACTGGTTTTGAAGTTTTTGATTTTCCTGTTCTTTTTTGGACAAGAGATTATTTTCAGTTTTTATCATTGCGTAGTAAAGAACAAAGGCGAAGATAGACTGTAGTAATAATAATCCCAGAGAAATTGTTACTACTTCTGTGGTTTTATTATCACCAGAAATAAAAAATTCAACACCAATTCCAATTATATAAAGGTATAACAAAATACCGATAAAAATATTGCTATTTTTGTCGGTGAGTAGTTTATGTAATTGTGAGAAATATCTTCTAATTATTAAATAGCCAACTATTTCTACAGTAATGCTAATGATGCTATCAAAATATCGATTTCCATAAGGAATTATATCCATTAAAATTCCACATATTAGATATAATGCAGTATCAAAAACTGTAAAAGTTAATATAGAACCAAAAACTAATTTAATATTAACTTTTTTAAGTATTGCAAAGTAAAGAAATAATACTATTACTTGGAGTAAAGTTATGCCAATATCAGCACCTAATTCTGATAAACAGATACTTGCTATGAATATAATTAAGCTGAATAGTGAAATAAAATATTTATTATTCTTACTTAGTGGTATATGAATAAGTTTAATAACTATAGCAAAATCTATAATGATTGGGATAATTAAATCTGGGATACTCAATAGGATATTTATTACTTTTATAAAATTCATAATTATTTCTTAAACAGGCTTAAAAGTGATGACAATACATTTCCTTTTTTTGCGTTTCATATAAAAACTAACCGTAGGATCAAAAAACATCCCAAATCCACCAGTGATTTTACTTAATTCTTTCTCATTTAATTTTTTCATATTTGTACCTCTTTCATTTAACTTTATAATTATACTACCTAAATATTTAAGACCATAACCAAAATCCTCAAATTCTGTCTAAATAGCGTCATATTCTGCAAAATATGATTGCTAAATTACAAAATATGACAATTTTCTATATTGAAGTACAAGTTACATTAAACTTATTACTATCATTAAGAGAAAGTAGGGAGAGTATGTTACTTAAATATAAGTCAATTTACATACCACAAGTTGATGAAACAGATTGCGGAGTTGCTTGTCTTGCCATGATTCTAAAAAATTATCATTCTAGAGTATCAATTGCACATTTAAGACATATTGCAAAAACTAACATGGAAGGGACCACTGCATTAGGGTTAGTAAAAACTGCTGAAAAGTTTAACTTAGATGTTCAAGCAGTTCAAGCTGATATGTCAATATTTGAAATGGAAGATATTAATTATCCATTTATTGCTCACGTTTTAAAGAATGGAGAATTACTGCACTATTATGTTGTATTAAAGAGTAATAAAAATTCAATTATTATTGCGGATCCTGATCCAGATGTTGGAGTTAAAAGAATATCTAAAAAGAAGTTTGCTCAAGAATGGACTGGAGTAACTTTATTAATACAACCAAATTCTAAATTTGAACCAATTAAAGAGAAGAGAAATAATCTTTTATCATTATTTCCATATATGTTCAAACAAGGAAAGTTGGTTAGAGATATTATTTTAGCTTCGTTATTGATGACAATAATAAGTATCTGTAACTCATACTTTTTACAGGGAATAATTGATAATTATATCCCTAATGGAACGTATAATACATTATCGATTCTTGCGATAGGTTTGCTTATTGCATATGTATTTAATTCAATATTTTCTTATGGGCAACAACTCTTACTTAATGTATTAGGTCAAAGATTATCAATTGATTTAAATTTAAGTTATATTAGGCATATTTTTGAATTACCAATGGAATTTTTTGCTACAAGAAAAACTGGTGAAATTACTTGTCGATTTTCAGATGCAAGTAGAATTATAGAGGCATTAGCAAGTACGGTAATATCTCTGTTTTTAGATTTATCTATTGTAATTTTGATGGGAATAACGCTAGCTATTCAAAATACAACTTTATTTTTGATAACAATTGCTTCTTTGCCATTGTATGCAGTTGTAATTTTAGGTTTTACTAAAAAATTTGATCATTTAAATAATGAACAAATGGAAAGCAATTCAGTAGTAAGTTCTTCAATAATTGAAGATATTCAAGGAATTGAAACTATTAAAGCTTTAAATAGTGAAAAAGTAAGATATAAAAAAATAGACAGTCAATTTGTTGATTATCTAAAAAAATCATTTAATTATAGTAAAACTGAAGTTTTTCAAGCATCTTTAAAAACTTTTATTCGTATGTCATTGAATATTCTTATTCTTTGGATTGGGGCTGGAATAGTAATGCATAATCAAATGACAATTGGTGAATTGATGACTTTTAATGCTTTACTTTCATACTTTATTGATCCCTTACAAAATATTATTAATCTCCAACCAACACTTCAATCAGCTAATGTAGCTCAAAATAGATTGAATGAAGTTTATTTAGTTGAAAGTGAATTTAAAAATAAAGCAGATATTAATAGTATTTCTAAATTAAATGGAAATATTAAATTTGAAAATGTAGATTACAAATACGGTTATGGACAAGATGTACTAAAAAATATAAATTTAGAAATTAAAAAAGGAGAAAAATTAACCATTGTGGGGATGAGTGGTTCAGGAAAATCTACTCTTGTAAAATTACTAGTTAACTTTTTTGCACCTACTAGGGGGAAGATAACTATAAATGGAAATATAACTACAAGTATTGATAAACATGTTCTACGCTCCTATATAAATTATGTCCCTCAAACTCCATATGTATTTTCTGGAACTATTAGAGAAAGTTTGTTGTTAGGTAGTAGAAAAAATGTAACAGAGGAAGAAATTAAGAAAGCATGTAAAATTGCAGAAATATATCAAGATATTGAAAATTTACCATTAAAGTTTGATACACAAATGGATGAAAATGCGACAATTTTATCAGGTGGTCAAAAACAACGCCTTACTATTGCTAGAGCGCTTCTTTCTCAAGCTAGTGTATTTATCTTTGATGAAGCAACAAGTGGCTTAGATACAATAACTGAAAAGAAGATTGTTGATAATCTAATTAGTTTAAAAAATAAGACTATTATTTTTATTGCTCATAGATTATCTATTGCTAAAAAATCTGATGATATTGTTGTCTTAAATCACGGAAAGATTGTGGAAGAAGGCAACCATGAAGATTTATTGGTTAAGCATGGATATTATTATGATTTAGTGAATAACTAGGGAGGAGATAAACGATGAATGATGATTTTGAAAGTAGTAAATTTTATTCATATAAATCAAAAGCACTCTCTAGGATAGTAATTCTTCCAGCCTTTATATTAATACTACTAGTTTTTATAAGTTCAATTTTTATGGTAAAAGAAGATTCGATTCACATAGGTGGAATTATTGTTCCTAAAAATACAATGATAATTAAAAATAATAAGAACTATGTAGAGGGAAAATATGTTTATCAAAATCAAAAAGTACAATTAGTTAATGGAACTAGTAAAAAATTGGCTCAAGATAAAGTAGTTCATGTTGATAAAGCGAATAATGTAATTTTAGTTCCAAATATAAAAGAAGAAAGCAGTCTAGAAGTTGTATCTTATGTAGGAGTTGATGAAGTTAAAAAATTAGATAAAAATCAAAAGGTAAAATTTGAAATTAAAAATAAGAAAAATGTTGCTACTTTGATTAATGGAAAAATAAATTCAATTGGAGTGTATCCTGATCAAATTAAAGGAAAAGAAGCTTATAAAGTAAGTTGCTTAATTTATCCATCTAAAAGAGAACGTAATGAACTTAGATATGGGATGCAAGGAAGTGTAGCAATTATTGTTAATAGGGAAAGTTATTTTAACTTTATTAAAGATACATTTTTAGGTAAAGAAAATTAAAGTTAGAAAAAATCAAATTTGGTTGATTTTTTATCATATTTTGAATGATTGCAGAATATTCGTTTATTTGACAACTTTTGATAATTTTAAAAATAAAGCAACAAAGCAAGTAAAATATGTATTGTAAGTTGATGAAGCAAGAGCTGATTCACTTATAGATGTTGAAAAGAGGAGAAAAAATGGAAAAGTTTCAAAAGTTGAGTTCTGCTGACTTGGTTGAAGTTGTTGGTGGAAAGAGAAGAACTAAGAAAAATTGGTGGTGGAAAACTACTGAATTTGTCAATGGTTTTTGGAACGGTTTATCACATTAGTGATATTATTGAGAGGAAAAAAATGATGGAAGAAAAAACAAAGAAATTTGAACAAATCCAAACAACTGATTTGGAAAAGATTATTGGTGGAAAAAGACATTCTGGTTACTACCGTAATGGTTATGGTACTGCTCATAATTTGCGTGCTGGTTTAAATTTGTATAATATTGGTAAAGCACTTTGGAAAACTTATGAAATTATTAGATAAAAATTCAATATCTAGGAAGGAACTGCTTCTCTAGACTAAAAAGCTAAAATCTAATTTAAAAGAGGAGGAGTATAGTTGCTCCTCCTTTTTTAAAATTGAAATATATCCAAAAATTAAAGGGAGCGATTTCATGAATAATCTGGCTTTGACAGAATATGTAGATTTAATAAACGATTATGAACGTAAAAAAGATATTAGGCGATTATTAATTGCTTTTGTCATATTAAATCTCATATATTTATTTGGACCATTTATATTTAAATTCTTTCATTCATCAATGACAAAGCGGGTTTTATATGCAATTTATATAATTCTAATGGGAGGAGTTACTTACCATTTCTGTAAAACTACAAAGACTGTAAAACATAAAGTAAAACAGGGATGGTTATGGATTTTGACAGTATTTTTTTACTTGTTTTGGTTAGTAATGCCAATACTGTCAGAGTTATCAAATAAGATTGCAACTTTTAAATTCTCATTTGATAAAACTAGTGCTATTTGGTTAACTGCAATTAGTGCTGGAGTTATTGAAGAATTTTTATTCCGTGGACTTTTGTTTAATATTTGTCTAGAGTATTTTGCTAAAAGTAAATACAAATTTATTTGGACTACCATTATTACGTCAATCTTATTCAGTTTGATGCACTTAGTAAATGCCATTCATCAATCAATGATTTCTACTATTGGACAAATATTATTTGCATTTGGATATGGAATGTTATTCAGTTATGGACGGCTTATAACCAATGGAATAAGCATAGGAGTTTTTTTACATATTTGGCAAGATGCAAGTCCCCAAATAATTACTAACAATTTAGGAAATACAAATATAAGATTGATATTTCCATTAGCATTAACTGAAATGGCTTTTAGTTTACTCTGTGTTTACTTTTACAACAAAAAATATAATCAACAATTTGGAAATACCGAATATGACACCAAATCAACAGAATTTGACGTAAATACGCAGGAATAATTATTTTGAGTAGAATATGATTAAGCGAGTCGAATAGGGAGAATTCATTATGAGAAAAGTTATTTTAGTTTTATTAGAAGTATTAGAAGTTATGTTTTTACTTAGTAATTTGTATCAACCAACTACAACTTGGGGTTACAATCTTAAAGCAACGATTGTACTTTTAGGGATGATTTCCTTAATTATAGAAGTGGCATGGTGGAGTATAAGACGAGTAAAAGGCAAAAAAGGCTTTGGAATAGAAAGAGCAAAATAACATGCAATTCTGGATTAGCGCGTTTTGTATCGCGATTGGCCTTGGTATTTATGATTTAGCTAAGATTGGTATGAAGATATTAATTAAAAGAAGAAAGAAGAGCTAAAAATGAAGATCAAAGATAGATGGGCAGGATTTATATTAATATTATTATTGGCATTAATTAATACTGTAAAAACAGAAAACGTTTATACTAATCCAGTTAACATTATCATTGGTGTAGTTGTTCTAATAACTTTGGTATTAACTATCATGTCTTATACAAACGAAAAAGTTGGCGCAACATTGGAAACGACTGTGTGGTTATTAACTTTTGTTGAAGTAGTAGCTGGTTGCTTAGGTAAGCTTGATGTAGAAAATAAGATACTTTTAGCAATTGAAGCTGTAGTTATCGTTTACTTCACAGTAAGACATGTTCGTGAAAGAGTGAGATAAATTATGACACTACAAGAAGCGTTACAAAAAGTAAAACTAGAAAATCCTGAAGAAAAAAGAATAGTTGAAGCTGCAATTATTTCTCTTGAGAATGGCACTTTTGAACCAAAGGTTTTAAAAGAACTTAAAATCGCCTTTGAAAAATTAGCTCAAAAAAATCAACTATCAAAATCTGGCATGAAATTCTACATGGAAATTTCAAAACCAAATTTCAACTTAGATTCAGATTTATCATCAATAATTACATGGTTTTAAAAAGGTCGAGCATTATGCTCGACCTTTTAATATCCACCAAAATCTCTATAACTAGAACTAAGGATGTCATCAACGTACTTAGAACGTTTGATGTCTTTTTGTTTGATAGCTTCTTTGATTTCATTAGGGCTTAGATGATTAATAACATAATATTTGAGGGCTTTATTAGTAAGTTCATTTAAGTCCATCTTATCACCATTCATTGTCATATATTTATCTACTAAATTTTCAACTTCATCAGTTAATTCAATTCTTTTTCTTGCCATGTTGTTCACCTTTATTTTTCTTTTTAATTAAATTATACCACTGGCTAAGTTAAGAAATACTAGTATAATTGAAAGGAATGATTTAAGGAGAATGTTGGTATGAATTACTTTATCAAGTCTTTAGTATGGTTGAGACGGCGAGTATTTTTTAGAATTGTTCAGCGAACACTTGTGATGCTGATGCCGGTTGCAACTATTGGGGCTATTTTTCAGTTATTAAGGGATGAATTTTTTTCACCAGATAGCCTTATCTATAATATATTTAATTTTGATCAAAATATGTCCAATCAGGTTTGGGATGCGGGTAATAGTATCACCCGGGGAATGGTACAGGTAACAATTGGAATCTTTGGTATTTACGTTGCATATTTTGCAGCAGTTTATACTGCGCGCTTGTATCGAAAAGATTCAACTATGGCAGGAATTGCGGCAGTAATTGTAATTACTTTCTGTTCATATTTAAGTGAAGTTACTAGAAATCCAGGTAATAATCGAGCAGTATTTTATTCAAGAATGCTTAATATTAATGGAACTCTTTTAGCAATTATCATTGGATATATTGTAGGACAAGTATTTCATTATTTAGGTAAAGATTACGTCAAGTCAACGTTTGAGCATACTGATCGGATTCGTCATCGTGCTTGGAATGCACTTTTGCCAACTAGTGTAGCAATATTATTAGGATTAATAATTGGGATTATTATCTATTTATTCAAGATTCGTTTGCTAGATTCTTATTACATTACGTCTTTAGCAACCAAACTTCAAAATTCTAATAATCTATTGATAATTATTCCTTTAACTATAATTGTTTCGCTATTATGGTGGTTTGGGATTGGTTATCCTATTTCATCTTTAACTACGGCTTCTAATAGTGGTGCTGCAATTGCTAATTTGAATTACGCTTTACGTCATGGTAATTCTTACAATGTCCCATATAAATATCTCGGAAGTGCATTGATTAATTCTTATGCATTAATGGTTATTTTTGCATTGGCAATGGTCATAATTTTATATACTAAGCAAAAAGAAATAGAAGCTGTCGCTAAAATCAACTTGATTCCAGTAACTTTTGGAGCAACTAATGGACTTTTCATTGGATTACCGATTATTTTGAATCCAATTTATTTTGTTCCTATTGTATTTTTACCAGCAATCAATGAATTATTTGCGGCTGCTGCAATTAAATTGCATATAATAATGCCGACAGCTTATCCAGTTTTGTCGGGATCTCCTAGTTTGTTGTATTCATTTTTTGGAACTAATGGTAATTGGGCAACTTTTATTTTTACAGTAGTATTATTTATCTTTGATGTTGGAGTATTGATTCCAACTGTAAAAATAGCTCAAGAAATTTCTGAAAAAGTATTAGCTTATGATAAGGAAGAAGATAAATATGCTAAATAAACGAAATTTCAAATGGTTATTAATTTTATTTTTATTGGTGTTAGCTTTATCTATTCCAGGCTATACTTGGATGAAGAAGACCAACCATGATCGAGCAGAACGTCGTAAATCAATGGTGTCACCTGTAGTAATGGTACCCGGTTCAAGTGCAACAATAGAAAGATTCAATCCTTTAATTGCAAAATTAAATAAAAATAACCCGCATCCGCATAGTGTCTTAAAAATTGAAGTTCAAACTAATGGCGATTTGAAATATAGTGGTTCAATTAATAAAGGTGACAATGAACCTATCATAGTTATTGGTTTTGAAAATAATAAAGATGGTTATGCTAATATAAAAAAGCAAGCGAAATGGTTTGATATTGCATTTGAACAGGTCAGTCAATCTTATAAATTCAATAATTTTAAGGCATTTGGCCATTCTAATGGTGGATTAATTTTAACGTATTGGTTAGAACACTACTATTCTGATTATTCTGATGAAATTAAAATCAAGAAATTAATGACTTTAGCTTCACCGTTTAATTTTAATGAAAGTAATATTAGTCATAAAACTCAGATGTTGAGCGATTTTATTAAATATAAAAAGAATTTGCCAAAAAGTTTAATTGTTTATTCTTTAACCGGTGGTCAAAGTTACGAATCTGATGGAATTGTACCAGAAGCCAGTGTGGCAGCGGCTAAATATGTATTTCAAAATCAAGTTAAGCAATTTACTGAAATGACAGTAACCGGAACCAATGCGAACCACTCAGCACTTCCGCAAAATAAAGAAGTTGTAGATGCAATTAAACAATACTTACTTAATAAAGATTCTAATAATTTACAAAACATTCCTAAAAGGAAAAATGGCAAGAAAAGAAAAAGTTAAATAGTAACTAATAGCACTCATTTTGGGTGCTTTTTTATTTACAAAATTAATTAAAAAGTGACTTTAATTGAATTGAAAATTCAAGGTGGTAAACTAAGCTTAGAAGTTGGTAGGGCTTCCAATAGCCCGTCTACATAGTACACTTAGAAGCGGAATAATAATTGCACTCTGTGGAAAACTCCTGGCAAATTGCAGTATTTTTTCTTTAAAAATAGGTGTATCTTTAGAAATTCTTTAGAATTTGTGAAATATATGAAGTGTTGATATATCAATGTTTTAGCGGATATTTAATGTGAAAATCACAATATAATGAATTTCTGTGGAAAACTTTCAGAAAAAGTATTGCTTTTTGTGGATAACCTGCTATACTTATAAATGTAATCAATTAGCACTCGAATAACTTAAGTGCTAAAAGACTTAAATTTAATTATAGGGAGTGTTTGCAAATATGGCATACTTTGACAACAATTTTGACGACTTATTTAACCAATTGAATAGCTCATTCTTCAATGATGACTTTAGTTCATCATCAAGTAGAGGCTCAATTCCAATTAACTATTCAAGTAGCATGGGCGCAACACCTCAAACGATGACCCAAGCTCCACAACAAAAGGAAAAGCCAATTGGTGTTGACTTGGTTGAACAAGCTAAGAATAATAAATACGATCCAGTTATCGGTCGTGATGAACAAATTGATAACGTAATTGAAATTCTTTCCAGAAGAAAGAAGAATAACCCAGTATTAATCGGACCCGCTGGTGTTGGTAAAACTTCTATTGTAGAAGGTTTGGCACAAAGAATTGCGGAAGGCAATGTTCCAGCTAAGATGAAAGACATGCACATTATCGCAATTAACATTAATGATATGGTTGCAGGTTCTAGTCTTCGTGGTAGCTTTGAAGAAAGATTGAAGAAAGTTATTGATGAAGCTAAGAAGAACCCTAATATTGTTTTATTCATTGATGAATTGCACAACATTGTTGGTGCAGGTTCAACTGATTCTGAAAATAATAACGGTGATGCAGCTAACATTTTGAAGCCTGCTTTAGCAAGTGGTGAACTTAAATTAATTGGTGCAACTACTACTAGTGAATACCAAAGAATTGAAAAGGATCCTGCTCTTGCTCGTAGATTCCAACCAGTTCAAGTTCCAGAGCCATCAACTGAAATTGCAGTTAAGATTTTGGAAGGACTTAAGAAGAAGTACGAACAATTCCACCATGTAAAATATGACGACAGCGCATTAAAGCTTGCTGTTGAATTATCAGAAAGATACATTCAAGGTCGTTACTTACCAGATAAGGCAATTGACTTGATGGATGAAGCTGGTGCTAAGAAGGCACTTTTAGTTGAGCCAGCTGATGAAGAAAGTTTAAAGACTCGTATTCATGCCTTAGAATCTAAAAAGGCAGAAGCTGCTAAAGCAGAAGATTATGATAAAGCAGCTGAACTTAAGACCAAGATCGATAAACTTCAAAAAGATTTGAAGCATGTTGATAAGGCTGATACTCCAGTTGTAACTGACAAAGACATTTATAAGATTATTGAACAAAAGACTAATATTCCAATGAGTGAATTACATGCTGATGAAGCTCAAAAGAACTTAGATTTAGCTAATAAGCTTAAGAATGTAGTTATTGACCAAGATAGAGCAATAGATGTAATTACTGATGCTATTGCTCGTAAGCAAGTATTTAAAGACGGCGATCGCCCAACTGGTTCATTCCTTTTGACTGGACCTACAGGTGTTGGTAAGACTGAACTCGCTAAGCAAATTGCTATTAACCTCTTTGGTAATAAAGATCACTTCATTCGTTTAGATATGTCTGAATATCAAGACGAAATGGCAGTTAACAAGTTGATTGGTTCAGCTCCTGGTTATGTAGGTTATGGCGAAGGTGGACAATTAACTGAAAAGATTCGTCATCAACCATATAGCTTGATTTTGTTTGATGAAATTGAAAAGGCAAATCCACAAGTCTTCAATACTCTTCTCCAAATTATGGATGATGGTCGTTTGACTGACGCACAAGGTAGAACTGTTTCATTCAAGGACACTATCTTGATTATGACTTCAAACGCTGGATTTTCAGATAAGTTATTAGAAGATGGTGAAGTTGACCAAGACAAGCTTATCTCAGCTTTGGAAAACTACTTCAGACCAGAATTCTTGAACCGTTTGGATGCAATTGTTCCATTTAATTCACTTACTGAAGAAGACATGGGCAAGATTATCGACATTTACTTGAAGAGAATGTCACATGCCTTAGCTAAGAAGAATGTAGAAGTTGAAGTTAGTGAAGAAGCTAAGAAAGTTTTAGCTGAAAAAGGTTACGACAAGAAGTTCGGTGCTCGTCCACTTAGAAGAGTAGTAGAACAAGATCTTGAAACTCCAATTGCTAAGCTTGTAATGAAGGAACCTGACACTAAGAAGATTAGCTTCACTGCAGATGACAAGCACTTATACATGAATGGTGAATCAATCTTAGACCTTACTGCACCAGAAGAAGTAAAAGATGGTGAACTTGAGGCAAAAGATGAAGAAGCTGCTGAGAAAAAAGAAGACTAGTTATTAAGGCATTTAATTGATGAAAAGGATTATTCCCAGGGGAATAGTCCTTTTTTGTATTTTTGCAAAAAGGTTATAATGAGAGTTAGTACATGAATTACTTTGGAGGAAAAAATGCATAATAACAAAAAGTTTGATTTGAGTATAAAAATTATTTTAAGTTTTCTAGCAGTTTTTTCAGGAATAATCGCTTTTGTAGTACACTTTCCGGAAAAAACAGTTTTATTATCAATAATTTATGGAGCTTTTTATTTTATTGCTGCAATCTGTTTTTGGTTTCAAGAAAAAGCAAAATGGATTCGTGTAATTATGGAAATATCTTTAGTAATTACATTTATTCTGTCATTAACACAATCAATGGCAGATATGCCTTTAGGAATTCCAACAGATGGAACGGTTTGGATTTTAACTAGAGCAATTGTAATGGCACTTCCGTCTATATTAGGATTAATTTATTTTAATCTTGACAGCTTTAGTAATGGTCAAAAAGTATTACTGGTTTTCTTGCATTTATTTGTAACTTTTATTTTTGCTTACTTAGCTTTTATTACACTTATGATTTTAATAATTTCTGGAGCATATATTTATGGCTTGCCGGGCTGGATGCAAAATATTATGGTGGCAGCTTTCTATGTTATTGCATTTTATTATGTGGTTTATATTATTTGTAATTGGCTTAAGTTCTATCAAGGTATTATTGCCTGGATAATGACTGTTGTAGCTTTAATTGCTTTTATTCCTGTTGGATTTTTAGGCGGATTTATGATTAGTGACTTTTGGTGGTTAGGAATTATTGCAGTTATTGTTTTATTTACAGTTTATTGGAATAATCGGGTTAAAAGTCAAAATTAATTTAGTAAACGCTTAACATTTTAGTAATTGACAAAAAACGCCTTCAGTGCTTATAATTATAAGCAATTCACAACTAATGAAGCGGCGCCCAGATAGTAAAGTTTCATTTTACTAGCTAGGCGCCTTTTTATATCTTAGGGAGGCGCAATATTTTGAATGAGAAAAAAACGAAATTGAATCGTGGACTTAAAAGTCGTCACGTCACGATGATCGCAATAGGGGGCGCGATTGGTACAGGATTATTCTTAGGTTCCGGTTCTGCTATTCGTAGCGCTGGCCCTTCAATTATCTTGTCATATCTTATTGTTGGGATTATTACTTTTTTCATGATGAGAGCTCTTGGGGAACTGATTTTAGCAGATACAGAAAAACATTCCTTTTTAGATGCGGTTAAAGAGTATTTGGGAGATAGAGTTGAATTTGTTGCAGGTTGGATTTATTGGGCTTGTTGGCTAACTTTAGCGATGGCTGATTTAACTGCAACAGGAATATATTTACGTTATTGGTTCCCATGGCTTCCTCAATGGGTGGGGCCACTAGTTATTGTAGTTTTATTAATGCTAATTAATATGGTAGATGTTGGGCTTTTTGGAGAACTTGAAAGTTGGTTTTCTATGATTAAAGTTATTGCAATCATTGCTTTAATTTTGACTGGGGCAGTTTTGCTTTTGCTTCATACCAACGTAGCAGGAAGACCGGTATCTTTAAGTAATTTATTTAATCATGGTGGCTTTTTCCCAACTGGTGGCTGGGGTTTTATGATGTCTTTCCAAATGGTTGTTTTTGCTTTTGTTGGAGTTGAAATTGTAGGACTTACAGCAGGTGAAACATCTGACCCTGATAAGGATATTCCTAAAGCTATTAACACTTTACCAGTTAGAATTGGGCTATTTTATATTGGATCAATGCTTGCTATTATGGCTGTTTATCCTTGGAATAAAATTCAAACAACTTCTAGTCCATTTGTGCAAGTGTTTGGTGCAATTGGGATTGTTGGAGCTGCTGGTATTTTAAATTTTGTGGTATTAACAGCGGCAATGTCTGCAACTAACAGTGCAATATTTTCTACGAGTCGCTCTCTTTATGCACTGGCTCGAGGAGGCAATGCTCCCAAAAAACTTGGAGAATTAAGTAATAAGGCAGTTCCTAATAATGCCTTAACTGTTTCATCATTAATTCTATTTGTAATTGTTATCTTGAACTATTTAATGCCTGCCAAAATTTTTGATGTTGTTTCTACAGTATCAACTATTTGTTTTATTATTGTATGGATGATTATTATGTGGGCTCATATTAAATATCGTCAAGCAAATAAAAATAATCTTGGTAGTTTTAGAATGCCAGGTTATCCAATTACTAGTTGGTTGACACTTATTTTTTACTTTGTAATTTTAGTGATTTTATTCTTTATTGAATCAACTAGATTGCCTTTAATTATTTCCATAATCTTTGTAGTACTTCTTTGGGGATGCTATGGCTTAGTAGAAAAGCATAAAAATTAATTTATCTAAATAAAAATATTAAAAGTTTCTCATATTTCATGTATAATGTTAAAAAATAAGATTACGAATAGAAGATAAAGTATTTCCTTGGAAATAGTTTGCTTTGAAAGGATGATTGAGTTGAGTCAGAAGAAAGGAAAAGCTCCTGCCTTAAAACGGTCAATGTCTGCTGGACAAATGGAGATGATCTCGCTTGGAGGAGCAATTGGTGTTGGTTTATTCATGGGGTCCGCTTCTACAATTAAGTGGACTGGTCCATCAGTTCTTCTTGCATATATGTTTGTAGGGCTTATTTTATATATTGTAATGAGGGCCCTAGGTGAAATGCTCTATGTTGATCCTGGTACAGGATCTTTTGCGGATTATGCAAGTGAGCATGTTCATCCAATTGCAGGATATTTGGCTGAATGGGCAAATGTTTTTCAATATATCGTTGTAGGTATTTCAGAAGTTGTTGCAACTACCGAATATTTACGTTTTTGGTGGCCTAATACTAATGATTGGATGGCAGGAATAATTATTATTGTATTTTTACTTCTTGCAAATTTAGCCAGTGCTAAAGCATATGCAACATTAGAATTTTGGTTTGCAATGATTAAGGTTGTAACTATTATTTTAATGATCATTTTAGGGTTTATGGTAATCCTTTTTGGCTTTGGTAATGGTGGTCATCCAATCGGTTTTTCTAATTTATGGAGTCATGGAGGTTTCTTTACTGGAGGAATTAAGGGCTTCTTATTCTCAATGGCTATTATTGTAGGTTCATATCAAGGAATTGAATTAATTGGTATATCCGCTGGTGAAGTTGCTGACCCTAAAAAAGCAGTTGTAAAAAGTGTTAAATCAGTACTTTGGCGTATTTTGATTTTCTATGTTGGTGCAATTTTCGTTATTGTGACAATTTATCCATGGGATAAGTTAGGAACAATGGGTTCACCATTTGTAACTACTTTTGCAAAAGTGGGCATCACTGCAGCTGCTTCAATTATTAACTTTGTTGTTTTAACAGCAGCTTTGTCTGGAGCAAACTCAGGAATTTACTCTTCAAGTAGAATGCTTTATAAGATGGCTCATGAAGGCGAAGCGCCTAAGGTTTTTGGCCATATATCAAAGAGAATTGTACCAGATCGTGCTATTATCGGAATTACTTCCGGAATTTTTATCGGATTTATGTTGAATGTGCTTTTACAATTCTTTAGTAAATCTCTTGAAAATGTCTTTGTAGTGGTCTATAGTTCATCTGTTCTTCCAGGTATGGTTGCATGGTTTGTAATATTACTTGCAGAACTTCGTTTTAGAAAAAAGAATCCGCATTTAATGGAAAATCATCCATTCAAGTTGCCGTTATATCCATATTCAAATTACTTTGCATTAATTATGCTTACAGTAATTGTGATTTTTATGTTTATTAATCCAGAAACTCGCATTTCAGTAGCTGTAGGTGCAATAGTATTAATTATTGCGGCAGTCGTTTACATTGTTAAACATAAAAATAAAAAATAATTCTAAAAGCTGTCATTCTGACAGCTTTTTGTATATAATAATTACGTATTAAAAGTAAGTAAGGAGTGAATAATGATGACAAAACCACTTATTGGAATTTCTGGTTCAGTAATTATTGATGATGGTGGTATTTTTCCAGGCTACCATCGTAGCTATGTGAATGAGGATTATGTTGATTCTGTGATACAAAATGGCGGTGTACCTTATATCATTCCATTTAATGAGAATGATGAAGTGATAAAAATGCAGCTTGATAATGTTCAAGGTCTGATTTTATCAGGTGGACATGATGTAGATCCTCGTTTTTATGGTGAAGAACCAAAACAAAAAATTGGCGCTACTTGGCCAGAACGTGATCATTTTGATATGAGACTCCTTAAACTAGCAGAAGATAATGGCATTCCAGTACTTGGAATTTGTCGTGGTGCCCAAATTATCAATGTTGCTCATGGCGGTACTTTATATCAAGATTTATCTTATAGAAGTGAAGAAACTCTCAAACATATGCAAGGGCACTCTCCTAGTTTGCCAACGCATGGTATGAAAGTTAAAGAAAATTCCAAACTTGCAACAGTTCTTGGTAAAACAGAATTTAGAGTCAATTCTTTTCATCATCAACTAATTAAAGAAGTTGCACCTGATTTAATTGCAACAGCAACAGCTCCTGATGGTGTGATTGAAGGTTTAGAAAATAAAAACGGTAGCGTTTTAGCAGTGCAATGGCACCCGGAAATGCTCCACAAGAATAAGAATGTAGCATTCATGAACAATTTATTTAAATGGGTTGTTGATAATGCAAAATAAATAGAAGGTTAACAAATGAGTGAAAAAGAAAGTGACAAGTTAGGCTTTTGGTCAATAGTATTATTAGCAATTAATGCAATTATTGGTTCGGGAATTTTTCTTACTCCCGGAAGTGTTGTTCAGCAAGCAGGTTTAAGAGCACTTCTTGTATATTTAATTGCAGCCATTTTTGCATCAATTTTAGCAATTTCTTTTGCGGCAGCTGCCAAGTATGTAACTAAGTCTGGAGCTGCTTATGCATATTCTAAAGCTGCTTTTGGTGAAAAAGTCGGTTTTTATATGGGAATCTTGAGATATTTTTCAGCAAGTGTTGCTTGGGGTGTAATGGCTGTTGGAGTTATTCGTTCCACTATTTCAATTTTTGGTGGTAATTCTGAAGATTTCTGGGCAGTAACAATTGGTTTTATTATTTTGATGCTAGTTATCACGGTTATTAATTTGTTTGGGCAAAAAGTTGTTAAATATGTAATGAATTTGGCAACGATTGGTAAATTAGCAGCCCTAGTTTTAATTATTGTGGCTGGAGTAGTTTTATTGATGGTAAGTGGTGCATCTAGTCATTTAAATGAAGTGGATTCTATTACTCGAAATGGGCATAAGATAGTACCAACTTTAACTACTACTGGCTTTGTAATGGCAATTGTTTCAGCATTTTATGCTTTTACAGGTTTTGAATCTGTAGCTTCTGGATCTGATGATATGAAAGACCCTGAGAAAAATTTACCACGCGCAATACCACTGGCTATTTTAGTTATTGCGGTAGTATATATTGGTGTTGTAGCAGTTGCAATGATTCTTGATCCTAAGGCTTTAATGACAACTAAGCAAGTTGTAGCGATTGCAGCTATTTTTCAAAATGAAATTTTACGGGATGTGATTTTGGTTGGAGCTTTGGTTTCTATGTTTGGGATTAATGTTGCTTCAAGCTTTAATGCACCAAGAATTCTTGAAGCGATGGCTCGTGAAAATCAAATGTCGAAATCTCTTACTAAAAGAACAAAAAATAATTTCCCAATTAGAACTTTCTTTATCTCTGTAATTTTGGCAATTTTAATTCCAATGGCTTTTCAATACAATATGACTAATCTTATTACCTTAAGTGCAATGGTTAGATTTTTAGGCTTTATTGTGGTGCCAATTGCCGTTATTAGATTCTTCCAAGGAAAAGGCGTTGAAAAAGACATTATCTTAAAAGCTGATAAAAACGTTTGGACAGACGTTGTCTTTCCCGTACTTTCGATTATTTTGGTAATATTCTTATTAGTAGAATATAATTGGAAGGCACAGTTTGGTATAGTAAATGCTCAAGGTCAATTTATTGGATTGAATTGGTATGCAATTGCAATGATGATTTTTGGTTTCATTTTATTACCATTGATTATGTCATGGATTGCAAGAAGAGAAAGAAAAAACGAAAAATAATTATTCTAATTAAAATTCCGTTAGCAACATTTGTTTGCTAGCGGAATTTTTTCGTTATAATGAAGATGAAAAATAGAAAGGATGAGAGTATGAAGTTTAGAAAAATATTTATAGTAATCTTAGGAATCTTTTCAATGATTTGCTTGTGTGGCTGTGGAAAAATAATTATCAATAATAGTAGTAAAGAAGACGGTAAACAAGTTGATAAAGTTTTAAATAATAATATATTTTCAAATGTGATAGTAAATAGTGAGACAAGTAATATCGTTATAAAAACTGGGAAAAAATACCAGGTTCGCTATCAAGGTGGTAAGAAATTTTTGCCAAAAACCGAAAATAAAAATGGTCAGTTAATTATTAAACAAGAAGGCTCAAGTAAAGGTAATCCTGTAATTACAATAACTATCCCCAAGGGCACTAATCTCACGCAAGCTGATCTTAAGTCAGAAGAAGGAGATATTGCAGTAAATAATATTGTAATTAAGACAGCTCAGTTTAATACTGAGGAAGGTGATGTTGATATTGCTAATTCTTCAATCAATGGAGGACAAGTTAGTTCAGAAGAAGGGGATGTTAGCTTGAAAGACGTTCTAGAAAAATCTGGAATGACTATTAAAGCTGAACAAGGCGATGTAACTGTTAGTGATAATAACTTTAAAGGCTATGATTTAACAACTGAAGAAGGCAGTATTAGTGTAAATGGTCATAGCTATGCGAGTTCAACATATAAAAAGAAGGTACATGAAAAGAATGTCTTAGTAGTTAAATCAGAAGAAGGAGATATTACAGTGAAATAAAAAGCTTTGAAATGAATTTCAAAGCTTTTTTAGTTAATTAACCATTTCTACAATAATTCAATGTTATCTTGAGCACATTTTTTAATCATTTCTTCAGGCCAAACACTTGCTTGAACTTCACCAATGTGAGCTTTTCCTAATAAAAGCATACATAAGCGAGATTGCCCAATTCCGCCTCCGATAGTATATGGAAGTTCGCCATTTAAGAGCATCTTGTGGAATGGTAGTTCTGCACGATCTTCACAATGAGCTTTCTTTAATTGTTCGCGTAAGCTTTCTTCGCTTACACGAATTCCCATACTTGAAATTTCAAGTTTCTTTTTAAGAGGTTCATACCAAAATAGAATATCACCATTCAATGACCAATCATCATAGTCAGGTGCACGACCATCATGTGGCTTACCGCTTCTATTCAATTTATCACCAATTTTCATAAGAAAGACTGCTTTTTCTTCTTTAGCAATTCTATCTTCTCGCTCATCTGGTGTAAGGTCAGGCCAGCGGTCTTCAAGTTCTTGTGTAGTTATGAAAGTGATCTTATCAGGAAGACGATAAGTGGAACCAGGATAACGCTTAGTAACAGCCTTTTCTATTTCTTTAATTGATGCAAAAATCTTTTCAACTGTTGCTTTTAAAGTTTCTTCGGTGCGTTCTTCTTTTTTGATAATTTTTTCCCAATCCCATTGGTCAACGTAAATTGAGTGAACATTATCCAAATCTTCATCACGACGAATTGCATTCATGTTAGTATATAAGCCTTCATGCATACCAAAGCCGTACTTTTTAAGAGCCATTCTCTTCCACTTAGCAAGAGAGTGAACTACTTCGATAGTTTGCTCAGGCATATCTTTCATGTCAAAAGCAACCGGTCGTTCGACACCGTTTAAGTTATCATTTAAACCAGTAGCCTGCTCAACAAACATCGGTGCAGACATTCTTTGAAGGTTTAATTTATCTGATAAAATTGCTTGAAAGTTTTCTCTAATAAAAACAATAGCTGCTTCGGTATCTCTAACTGTTAATGTTGGTTTATAGTCTTTTGGTAAAATTAAATCCATAATGATCTCTCCTAAATTTACTCAGAGTAAAGAAAAAGCCCTTCGCTCCTAGAATTACTAGGGACGAAAGGCTTTTTTCCGCGGTACCACCCAAATTGTCTATTACTAGACCACTTATTAGGGTACAATCATACCCCACCGGTGTGGTAACGTGCCGGAAACGTTTCAACCTACTTAAGTTTTTTCGGTGAAATAGCTCAAAGTGTTTTTCAATAATTCAGGGTCTATTAGCTTCACACTAACGCTAACTCACTTAAAGAATGAATTATTTACTCGTCTTTTCATCGCTTTTTAATTATTGAAATTAATTTTAATAGATAAAAATAAAAAAAGCAAGTACATTTTGTACTTGCTTTAAAAAATCGGGAAGACAGGATTCGAACCTGCGACCCCCTGGTCCCAAACCAGGTGCTCTACCAAACTGAGCCACTTCCCGTTAATAAATGCGCCCAGAAGGATTTGAACCTTCAACCTTCTGATTCGTAGTCAGACACTCTATCCAGTTGCGCTATGGGCGCGTTATTTATCAACTACAATAGTATAACATAAATTTTCCTACTGTCACGAAAAAATTTGGAAAAATTGCAAAAAAATGCTTGGGACTGACTACCTAACAATCCCAAGCTATGATATTGTATCGAATTTTGCTTTTTAATACTATATTATTTTTTGTTATTTAATGAAATGGTTAAAAATTGGTCATTAAATCTTCACAAATTAATAATCCCCATTCATAATCGTATTTTTCACAATTACATAATCTACCAGCTTGATTGCGTTTAAATCGCGTCCACCTGCATAAGAGATAGAAGATTGTAAGTCTTGCTGCATTTCAATTAAAGTATCACTAATTGATCCGCGATAAGGTACAAGCATTTGCTTACCTTCAACGTTGCCATAGGCTCCCTTTTGCACTTCAGAAGCTGATCCCCAATATTGTTTGTAAGTTTTGCCGTCTATCTTAATAATATTGCCTGGGGATTCTTCATGACCTGCAAGCATTGATCCAATCATAACCATAGTTGCACCAAAACGGACAGATTTTGCAATGTCTCCATTATGACGAATTCCACCATCAGCAATTAAAGGCTTAGTTGCAACTTTTGAACACATTCTAAGTGCTGCAAGTTGCCAACCGCCAGTTCCAAATCCAGTCTTAAGTTTTGTGATGCAAGCTTTACCAGGACCAACTCCGACTTTAGTAGCATCTGCACCTTCTTGTTCTAATTCGCGTACTGCTTCAGGAGTAGCAACGTTTCCAGCAGTTAAAAAACTCTCTGAAAGTTTTTCCTTAATGTAATGAATCATATCAATTACATAGGTAGAGTGACCGTGGGCAACATCAATAGTAATGTATTCTGGAATTACATTTTCTTTTGCAAGGCTATCGATAAAATCATATTCGCTATCTTTGATTCCAACAGAAATTGAAGCAAAAAGTCCCTTTTTATGCATTCGTTTAATAAAATCTAATCTTGTTTCAGGTTGAAAACGATGCATTACATAGTAATAGCCATTTTGAGCTAGCCAAGTAGCGAGTTTTTCATCAATAACACTTTCCATGTTGGCAGGTACAACTGGAATTTTAAATGTTCGGCTTCCAAACTTAATACTTGTATCTGCATCATGGCGACTTTTGATAATGCCTTTATTAGGAACTAATTGAATATCATCATAGTCAAAGGCTTCCATACTAAAATAATTGCTCACTGTAATATTCTCCTTAAATATCGTGAAGTTTTCGAAACAAAGATAATATAAAAGAGAATCATCTTTTTGTCAACAATAAAAGCGAACTATATTTTTGAATTAAATAAAAATGATTCGCTTTTTACATTGACATTCTAATAATTATTGCTAGAATATCATATGTAACAATTATTGAGATTTAGAGGAGAAAGTAAAAATGACAGCAGTTGCAGTTGTAGGTAGTCAATGGGGCGATGAAGGTAAGGGTAAAATTACCGACTTTTTAAGTAAAGAAGCCTCAATGGCAGTTCGTTCAAATGGTGGTAACAATGCTGGCCACACTATTGATATTGATGGCAAAACTTTTAAGATGCGTCTTATTCCATCTGGAATTTTTGCTGCAAAAGATGGTGCAGTTATTGGAAATGGTGTTGTTATCAATCCTGAAGTAATGTTCGGCGAACTTGATAACCTTGAAAAAGAAGGCATTGATACAAGTAAGCTTCGTATTTCAAACCGTGCTCATATCATTATGCCTTACCACATCTTGCAAGATGAATATCAAGAAGAAGCCAAGGGAGATAAGAAGATTGGTACTACTAAAAATGGTATTGGTCCTTGTTATATGGATAAAGCTTCAAGAGTTGGTATTAGAGTCTGCGACTTGCTTGAAAGAGATACTTTCGAAGAAAAATTACGTGCAAACTTAGCAGAAAAGAATGCACTCTTTACTAAGGTTTATGAAAAGCCTGCTCTTAATTTTGATGATATTTTTGAAAAGTACTTAGAATATGGTCAAAGAATGAAGAAGTATGTAACTGATACTTCTGTCCTTGTGAATGATGCACTTGATAAAGATGAAAAGGTACTTTTTGAAGGTGCACAAGGTGTAATGCTTGATATTGATGAAGGAACTTATCCATATGTAACTTCTTCAAACACTATTTCAGGTGGAATTGCTTCTGGTATTGGAATTGGAGCTAATCGCTTAAAGACTGTAATTGGTGTCTGCAAAGCTTATACTACTCGTGTTGGTGAAGGTCCATTCCCAACTGAATTATTAGATGAAACTGGCGATAAAATTCGTGATATTGCTCATGAATATGGTACTGTTACTGGTCGTCCACGTAGAGTTGGTTGGTTTGACTCAGTTGCTCTTCGTCATGCAAAGCGTGTAGCAGGAATTAATGCTTTAAGTCTTAATTTGCTTGATGTCTTTTCCGGTTTTGACAAGATTAAGATCTGTACAGCTTATGAACTTGATGGCGAAAAGATTGATTACTACCCAGCAAGTCTTAAGGAACTTTATAGATGTAAGCCAGTATATGAAGAACTTCCTGCATGGGAAGAAGACATTACTGGTGTAAAGACTTGGGAAGAATTACCAGAAAATGCTAAAAAGTTCTTGAACCGTGTATCAGAATTAGTAGGTGTTCCATTGGTAACTGTTTCAGTTGGACCAGATCGTGAACAAACTATCGTTTTGAAGAATCCTTGGGAAATTTAATTTATGTTAGAACGTTATACTCGTCCTGAAATGGGCAAAATTTGGTCACTTGAAAATAAATATGCTGCTTGGCTTAAGGTTGAAATTGCAGCAACTAATGCTTGGGCTAGCCTTGGGGAAGTTCCAGAAGCAGATGCAGAAAAAATTGCAAAAAATGCAAGTTTTACAGTTGAACGTGTGGCAGAACTTGAAGAAATTACTCATCATGATGTAGTGGCTTTTACTAGAACTGTTTCAGAAAGCTTAGGCGATGAAAAGAAGTGGGTCCACTTTGGTCTTACTTCAACTGATGTAGTGGATACTGCACAAGGCTATATTTTAAAGCAAGCCGATGAAATCATCCGTCAAGACTTAGCAGCTTTGAAAAAAACTATTGCTGAAAAAGCAATTAAATATAAAAATACGGTTGAAATGGGACGTACTCATGGGGTACAAGCTGAACCAACTACTTTTGGTCTTAAACTTGCTCGCTGGTATGCAGAAATCAATCGTAATATCGAACGCTTTGAACATGCTGCAAAAGGTGTGGAAAGTGGAAAAATTTCTGGGGCCGTAGGAACTTTTGCAAATGTTCCACCAGCAGTTGAAACTAGTGTAATGAAACAACTAGGTCTTACTCAACAGCCAATTACTAGTCAAATTTTACCACGAGACTTACATGCAGAATACATTGCTACGATTGCTTTGATTGCAACTAGTATTGAAAATTGGGCCACTGAAATTCGTGGTTTGCAAAGAAGCGAAATTCATGAAGTAGAAGAGCATTTCCGTGCTGGTCAAAAGGGTTCATCTGCAATGCCTCATAAGCGTAATCCGATTGGTTCAGAAAATTTATGCGGGATGGCTCGAGTTCTTCGTGGTGAAATCGTAACAGCTTATGAAGATGTAACTTTATGGCATGAACGTGATATTTCTCACTCCAGTGCTGAACGTGTTATTTTGCCAGATGCTACAATTGGCATTGATTACATGCTTAATCGTTTTAACCGTATTCTTACTAACTTGGATGTATTTCCAGAGACAATGCTCAAGAATATGGATCGTACTTATGGCTTGATTTATTCGCAACGTGTACTTCTTAAACTAATTGATGAAGCTGGTCTTTCTCGTGAAAAGGCTTATGATATGGTACAAAAATTAACCGCTAAGTCTTGGAATGAACAAACTTCATTTAGAAAGTTAGTTGAAGATAGCGAAATTATGAACTACTTGTCTGAAAGTGATATTGATGATGCTTTTGACTATCATTATCACTTACGTCATGTGGACGACATTTTTAAAAAGCTAGGCTTAGAATAAGATGGTAAAAAGACCTGAAAAGGTCTTTTTTGTTTTTCTACTATAAAAAATAGGAAAAAGATAACAAAGATATCTGCTAAGAAACTGAAATATATCATGGGATAGAAAATAAGATAACAAGCGAAGATAAATAAAAAATTTATTTGTATTATGTATAAAAATGGGTTTGACTACTAAAATAAGTAAAAATACTTATATAACAAGGTTTATTTTTAGAAAATATGATTTTGTATATTATAACTTTGGTTATAGTAATATATTTTTTTATATATTTTGAAGAAAAATAAAAAAACATAAAATTATTTATCTGATTTTTATTCTATAACGCCTATTATGGAACTTGACTTATTGCATGGGTAGAAAATAACTAAGGTTATATATTAAATACTGGTGTTATTTAACCTATTCGCGGGTAGACAATTATTTAAACCCTGCTATCCTTATAAATGAAGAGACGTAAAGGACTAATTGAGTTGATGACGAAATTGACTACTTCGAATTCAATTCAAAAAAACATAGCAAATGGTTATATATTTAGTAGATTAGGGGATTAGGAAAATGAGAAAGAACGTAAAATTTTTAGCAGTATTTGGAATTGCAGCTGCATTATTTGGCGGTAGTGTTATGATGAGTAATGAAGTAGGGACTAATGCTTCAGCTCAAGCAGCAACTATTAGCATGTCAAGTGCTAAGAAAGCTGGTTACAGCAAATCTAGAGTTTTGAAGGCTAACAAAGGACGCCTTTCTCAAAGTGATAAGAACAAGTTGATTAAGGGTTCTATGGTCGGTATGAAGAGCAACAACTGGATCGATACAGATGCTTCAGACAGAGCTAAGATTGTTAATGTAACTAACTTATCATGGAGTGACAAAGTTGAACTTAGTCACTTCACTATGAACTTAATCAATTCTGCCCGTCGTCAAATGGGTAAGAAGAACTGGACCTACAGAAAGGGTGCGTTGAAGTTTGCAGATCGTACTGCTGCACAATACTACAACAATAACCGTTCATGCTGGGATTCAGACCACTATGTAGCAGGTATTCAACGTGCTGCAAAACAATCAGGTCTTAATTCCTCTGTAGGTCAAGTATATGAAGACGAAGCTGGTCTTCCTATCAGCAGTGATTGGCATGGTCAAACTCGTTCAATGGCCGCTCTTAAGAATCAAATTTACTTTAACGTAAAGCAAATGGTATTCGGCGGTTTCTACGGTAACGAAAGTGATTACAACAATGCTTCTCGTTACACTGAATGGGAACACGCAGGCGACTTGTTAGGTCTTCGTTCATCAAACGGCTTTGACGCTAAGACTAAATACTTCGGTGTAAGCTTTAGTGGCTTAAAGAATGACGATAGCAAGATCAGTGTTCACATGATGGGTGTAGCAAAGCGTTACATCAAGAACTACAAGAAATTTAATAAGTAATCTTAATAAGTGATATAGATATAAATATATTCTGACAGTAGTTCGAATTTAATAAAGTTTCCTAATCCGAGAGGTTGAATGGTTTAGTCCCCATCTGACCTCTCTTTTAATATGCAAAAAATTTAGAAGATAATTGGACAAAAATTAGAATTTTGGTGAACACTTGAGTATGTAAGAAAAATCAGTTATAGTTGTCATAATATTTATGTGAAGGAGAAGCTATATGAAGAAGTTTGTTTCAATGGTAGTTCGTATTCTAGTGTTTTTAGTGGGAATTGCACTATCAGGATTCTTAGTTTGGCAATTAATGAATGGAGCTTCATTACTAGATGTAAATATAGAGGCAAAAGGACCAGTAATTGTAGTTATCTTCAGTCTATTATTATTGATTACGCTTGGAACAGCAGTTAGTTTTTTAGCTAATAGACATATGGTTTCAACTTTATTTTTAGGAGCGCTTTTAGCTGTGATGGCATTTATTCTTTGGATTCGTCATCCAGATCAAGGTGATATTTATACATGGTATTTCGTTTATGGCTTAGCTAGTGGTGTGTTGAGTCCATTTGTAATAAGTAAGGAACAATAGTTTATTTATAATGAAAGAATTAGAAAAGTCTTTGCGCGTATTCTTCATGATTATCGCGCTTTTATTATTTAGTCAGGTAATTGGCACAGGACTTGATAGCAGCAATTATTGGTTGCTTACATTTAGTGCTGTGATTATTTTGTCAGGAATAGTTGGACTAATTAAAAATTTAGAAAAGATAGTTTTAGTTTTAGATATAATCATCTTAATTGGGACGATTATTTCCTGGGCAATACTTCATGGAGCATGGCCACTGTATTTAATGTATCTTGTTTATGGAGTGGTACAAGCTTGGATGAATTGGTATTGGATGAAGCAAAATAAAGAAGATAATGAAGAAGACGCATCGTGAGGGATGCGTCTTTTTATGTGTAAAAAAGTTGCGTCTCGCGCAACTTTGGTAGATATAGAAAAACGTTTCTTTATACTTGTAAGAGTGAATTATTTGGAGGAGTTTTGAACTTTAGATAATGTCAACTTTAGCTCTTTTGCGAGATTATCTCGATCAATTAATGAAGCTAAATTAGAAATAGAGTTAGCTATGTTGTAATCATTCTTATTATTGTTAGTTTGATAGGACAATATGTGAGATAGAAATTTTTTTCTTAAACTTGAATCAGTGTTAAAAGCAGAATAGGGTAGTTTATTGATTTTAGTTAATAATTTCTGTGCTAAAGTTGTTTCTTTTAAGGTTAGCATGTTTAATGCATTTAAGAGTGAAGTAGTAGCATAAATTTCAGTTTCTAATCCTAACTTTTGAATAGTGGAAAAGTTATTGGTTATGGAGCAAGAAAGTCTATAAACAAAATTTGAATCCAAGAGATCAAGAGTATTACTGAAAATACTTATGTAATATTGGCTCCAGAAGTCTACATTACTTAAAGCGATGTAGAGCTTTTGTTGATAATTTGTAGAAAGCAAATTTTTTTGTGTTATTTGGAAGTATAAATTGTAGCCAGTAGCAGCCAAAAATAAATCTTCGTTTTTATTAGTATTTTTGTACATATCTAACTGTGATCTTGATAATGACAAAATTAAATCTAAATCATTTTCAATAAAAGCTTTTTGAAGATTATTTATTAGTTGATTCTCTGGACGTAATTTTGTCCAATTTTCAAATTCACTAGGTAAGATATGGATATTATATAAGAGCTGATTTAATTTTGATAAAGGTATTTCTCCATCACCGGTTTCCCAATGTGAAACTCTTGATACAGAGAGATTATCAATATTTTGAGTAGCTTTAGTTAAGGTTATGTTTTGTAGTTCTCGAAGTTCTCTAAATTTTTTACCAATTTCATTTTTAATCATTGAGGAGGTCCTTTCGATTTGAATAAATTTGTTGAAAGTTTATTTTCGGTATTTACAATGGTACCGATGAAGTTCTTTTAGTAGTTAAAGATATTACTTGAATTCTAATATTAAATCAAGTAATGAAGTAAGATTTCGTTTTGGAGGAAAGATATGTTATTTTCAAAGAAAAAGATTGTAGCTAAGTCTGTTGCTGCATTGGGTTTGGCATTGACTTTAGGTGGTACTGCAGTTGCTAGTGCTTCAAGTTGGACTATTACAGAAGTAAATGTAGGAGCTGGTGGATCATGGAGCTCTTATGGTGATCCTAACTTAAAAACTACTAACTCTAATGTTGCTTCTTTTAATGGGGATGCTTTACCAGCTGTATTAGGATATAATGTTCGATTAATTAATAGTCATGCCTCTGGTAGATCTTCTTGGGTTGGTTTATATAAAGATAGAACTACACATGCTGATAATAATTCTGGAAAACGTAATTACTATTACTATTCAGATGTACGCTCTCAAACATTTGAACCTAATGAGACCCGCGTAAAACTTCACTTCAGTTCAGATCGAAAATAATAAGCGATAAGAGATCTTAGTAAGATCTCTTTTTGTACTTAATGAAAGAGGAAAAAGGGATGACAAAAAGAACAAAAAAGATAATTGTAATAGGGGCATTAATATATTTTGTATTAACGACTTATATGGTATTAGCTGCTATTAAAGAAGAACTCCGTCCTGGGTTAAAGTTCGATGTGGATAATGGAATATACATGTTTCTTGGTGTACAGCCATTTGGGTTTGCGGATGACGGATTTATTACAAGTATGATGCCATTACTTTTAATACCAGTATTCAGTTCATTTTATATTATTTTCATTAAGAATAATAATGGTATCACTAACATAATTCAGAGAATTGGCTACAAAAAATATTTACAGACATCAGTTTTACATGTTTTTTCATTTGCTAGCGTTTTTGCATTGGGTGTTCAGCTTTATGAAATAGTGTTAATTAATTGGTTTTATTCTCCGTTTGCTTTTACTTCAAATAGTCTAGTAGTAAGTCAACGACCCCATTTTACAAGTAATAGTTTGATTCATTTAATTGCATATTTGATTACTTCTTCCGTTGGTTGGGGAATATTTGCAGTACTAATTTTTGCAATAGGATTATTTATTAAGAAAAATGCTATTTACCTAATTTCAGGAGCTGTTGTAGGATTAGCGTTAATGCTATTCTTTGCTTTATTTCCAATTAATTCAATTACTGTGTTTGTAGCTAATATAACTACAATATTTAATTTGATAGCACCAGGTCAAGTTTCTATACATAGCCAATTCCCACCATTAGGATTACCTTTAACTTGGATAATAATTGCCATAATTTATGCATCTGTTTCATTTTTATTAATTAAATTATGGTATAAGAAGCAATTGCGAGGTGCCTAATGCAAGATAAGACAGAGAAATACTTTAAACAGACACTTCTTTGGATAGCTGGAATTGGTTTAGTTGCTAGCTTTTTCTTTAGTAATCAACATGATGATATGGTTGAAATTCCATATGCGTTTTTATATAAACATGGTATCTCATTATATTTTCAAACTGCAGTCTATTTGATTGTTTTTACTCAGATTCTACGACTTCGTCCAATTAGAAATATGATTGAAGTACGTAATAAGACTAATGAAACTATTTTAAAATTATTTAAATTAGTATTATTGGACTGGTTTATTTTTTGGAGTTGTCTATTGATTCCATATTGCTTGATTCATCGGACGAAATTATTTCAAGTTGGAGATTGGCGCGTGGGATTACTTCTATTAGTAATGCATATGCTATTAATGCTTATCGTAATGCTAATTATGATAGCAGCTTATAGTATGCCGTATCCATATTTGGCATTTGTTTTTGCACTACTTGTAACGCTGCTATATCACTATAACTTAGAACGGCCAATATTAATGGTTAAGTATAGCATTATCTTCGATCCATTATATCAAGCAATCCACCATATTTATTATTAAGGAGAAAGTATGTTAAAAGTTGAGAATTTAAATAAAAAGTTTGGCAAAAAAGAAGTCCTAAAAGATGTATCCTTTGAATTACAACCCGGAGAGCGACTTCATATTATAGGAAAAAATGGTTCTGGTAAGTCGACGATTTTTAAAATTATTACTGGAATTTTAAAGCAAAATAGTGGCACAGTTAATATTGATGATGGAGATGTAATTGGCGCACTTATTGAAAATCCAGGCTTTCTTGAATATGAAGCAGGTCTTGAGAATATGAAATTCTTGGCCGAACTTAATCATAATTATAATGAAGATCGCGTACGCAAGTTAATGAAGCGTCTATCGCTTGATCCAGATGATTCACAGGCTGTCAGTAAGTATTCAATTGGAATGCGTCAAAAACTTGGTATTATTCAAGCAATCATGGAAAAGCAGAATATTGTTTTACTTGATGAACCAACTCGCGGAATTGATAAAGAAGGAATTGCAGTTTTTGTAGAAATATTAGAAGAATTGAAAAAGCAAAATCGGGCTGTAATTATTGCTAATCATGATGACATTCCAAATCTTAAGTATGATAAAGAATTAAAGTTAGTAAATGGAGTCTTGGAAGGTGAATAGAAGGCGCGGATTTTGGATTTATGCATTTATTACAGCTTTAATATTATTTTTAGCTAGGATAAACTTACCAGAATTGACCTTGAATAAGATGCAAGTGGTTAATTTTGGTTTAATTAGTAGGCCTTTAAGAGTAGCTTTGTTAAATGCAAATGTTATTTTCTTTGATTATGCTTCTATTATTTTTGCAAGAAGTGAGGCAGATTCAATAGAGAGTTTTTTGCATTTTAGAAAAGTAGGTTTTGTCAAAAGATGGAAAGCATTTGATAAAAATTTTTTTGAATATTTAATACCAGTAATTATAATTCATATGTTTCTTTATAATAGTAGAAACTGGATTATTTCCTTGGAAATATTGGCTGGATTTATTATTATGTGGATAGTGTTAGTGGGACTGCCAATGTATAGATTGCCTAATTGGATAAGATATGTATTAGTGGCAGTAGTGATAGGAATATTTAGAGTTTTAGTGTAGGGTTTGAGAAAAATAATTTCTCAGGCTTTTTTATTTAAATTCAATGAAAGCACTTTATTTTTTGTAAACTAAGTATTATTATATTGATATAAATTACAAAGGAGTAAATATATGAAATTAAACAAATTAATAGCAAGCATAATACTGAATATAATAATATTAATTACTAGTAGTGGAAATGTATTTGCTTCCCCTAGTTCTGATAATTCAGAAGCTTTAAATCTATATAATCAGGGAATACGTGACGGTAAAATACAAAAATCTACTTATAATTATTCAGATTTTTTAACAGCTTATGATCAAGCTAAAGATATGTATCTAGATATTGATAATAATACTATCGATTTTGAAGAATACTTTGCCCAAGATAATAATTATGGTGCTATGCCAGATGGTTCTTCTCCTTTTGCAAATGATAAGTCTGATAATGATGAAGAGATATATTCACCATTTTTATCATTATATACCACATTGCGGAGAGCAAAATTTATGGGTAAAGTAAAAAAAGGAGATATTTTATTAGTTGGTGGAGCAGTGGGACATGCGGCAATAGCTACAACTGATAATTATATTTTAGAAATGCCAGGTGGATATAATGTTGTAAAGTGGTTGGTTACAGGAATACCTAATAATAATAGTCAGAAAACTAAAAGCCAATGGATAGATAAATGGTGCAATCATGGTAAAGCAAAAATTCAGATTTGGCGTCCTAAAAATAAAACTATGAGTTCTAAAGTTGCAAATTATGAGTTCTAAAGTTGCAAATTATGCTGATTATAAATTTTGGAGTAGTACGCACTCTAAAACTAAAAATAGATATATAACATATAAAATTACTCCTAGTTTAAGAAGCTTTGATCCAAATTATTGTTCTAAGTTAGTATGGCAATCATTTTATTATGGTTCAGGTAATTATAATGTTATTGGAACATGGTCAGCGGGATTAACATATGTAATGCCTAAAGCTTTAATTAATACTTTTAATAATACATATGCACCATATAAGGTTGCAACATACTAAATATCTATGAAAACTATAAAACCACGTAAAGTACTGTTGATTTTGTTAACATCTCCTGTTTGGATATTTATATTATTTTGCATTTTTAATACTTGCCAAGATATATATTTAGAGAATCAAAAAGCAATTGCATTACAACAAATGCAAAAAGTTACAAATCAACAAGGATATGAACCTATAGATTTTGATGCAGTTAAAATTAACGGAAAATTTATTACTATTTATGATTATCAAAGTTCATTTTCTACTAAAAAAACTTTGAAAAAGAATAAAATATTATTTCGAAAAAATAATATTCATCTAGGCAAATATGATGAATTAGATAGTCCATATAAGTATTCTATAAGTGCTGCTAAATTTTCCGGTAAATGGAAGGTTTATATTAAAGAAGAACCATTTGGAAAAGAAAAGGTATATACAGTAAGATAGTTTTAAAAAGCTTTGAGAAAAATAATTTCTCAGGCTTTTTTATTTTTAGCTTTTTTCTTAATTTTAAAATGTTAAAATTAGGTATTCACTTAAGTTTGGGAGATAAAAAATGGTTACGAAAAAACAGCGTCAGCTTTGGGCTTTTCTAGCCGCAGTGGCCTGCGTTATGTGGGGAATATCAGGTCTTTTTGCAAAAGCTTTGTTTAATTTGAGTCCAGCAATTACGCCAATGTGGTTAACGCAAGTCAGAATGGTCGTATCGGGTATTATCTTAATTATTGCAGCGGCAATTTTTAAGCAAAAGCCACTTAAAACGATGACTAATAAACGTGATGCTGTAGAAATTATTGCTTATGGTATTTTTGGATTGGTTCCATTTCAGCTTTTTTATTTTATAGTTGTACAAAAAGCAAATGCTTCAATTGCAACAATTTTACAGTTTGTGGGACCATTTTTTGTAATGGCATATTTAGCACTTCGTCGTCAACAGATTATTAGAAGACTTGATGCAATTGCAGCACTTGCAGCTTTTGTTGGTGTAGTACTCTTAGCAACGCATGGTAATTTTACTCATTTAGCACTAACACCTGATACTTTGTTCTGGGGATTTTTATCAGCCATTGGTGTAGCAACTAATACTTTAATTCCGATTCATGTATTAAAATTACGCAAAATCTCAAGTTTAGTAGTAACAGGTTGGGGGTTACTTTCTGCTGGGATCTGCTTAATGATAGTTCATCCCTCTTGGCCGCATGTTCCAAATGAACCGCGAGTATGGTTATACACTGCTGGGGTAATTGTGATTGGAACTTTAATTCCGTTTCAACTGATGACTAATTCACTTAGATTCATTCAAGCTTCAACTGCTAGCTTGCTTGATGCTTTTGAACCACTTGCAGCAACGATTGGATCAGTATTATGCTTTGGCTTAATAATGAAACCAATTGATTGGTTTGGCTCAATTCTTATTGTTTTGGCAGCGATGGCGTTAAATATTGTACCTAAATCTAAAATTCAAAATGCTGAAAATCTAGAAGATTAAACTAGCTACCTATTATTAGATAGTTTGCATGTTATGATTAATATTGTTGAAAATGAGGAGGAATTAGATGGATTCAAAAAAACAGCGCCGTTTTTGGGCAGCAATGGCTGCTCTTGCTTGCATTATGTGGGGGATTTCTGGTCTTTTTGCGAAAGCTTTATTTGATACTAGTCCAAGTATTACGCCAATGTGGTTATCACAAATCAGAATGGTAACTTCAGGAATTATTTTGTTGATTGTGGCAGGACTAGTTAAACAAAAGCCATTTAAAACAATGACAAATAAACATGATGCATGGGTAATTATAGCCTATGGAGTTTTTGGATTATTACCAGTACAATTGTTTTATTTTATTGTAGTTGCTAAAGCAAATGCTTCAATTGCAACAATTTTACAATTTGTAGGACCATTTTTTGTAATGGCATATTTAGCAATTACAAAAAAACAAGTTATGCGCACTATTGACATAGTTGCAGCGATTGTTGCATTTCTTGGGGTAGTACTTCTTGCGACTCATGGAAAGTTCAACACCTTTGCAATTACTCCTGAAGTCTTATTCTGGGGTTTACTTTCTGCAGTTGGAGTTGCAACTAATACTTTAATTCCAATTAATGTTTTAAAACGAGTTTCTAGTTTAGTAGTTACTGGCTGGGGGTTGCTTTCTGCTGGAATCTGCTTAATGATAGTTCATCCCTCTTGGCCCAAAATTCCAAATACACCTGAAGTTTGGTTTTATACAGGGTGCGTAATTGTAATTGGGACTTTGATTCCATTTCAACTGATGACTAATTCACTTAGGTTCATTAAAGCTTCAACTGCTAGCTTGCTTGATGCATTTGAACCATTTTCTGCAACTATTGGGTCAGTGCTTTGCTTTGGGTTAGTAATGAAGCCAATGGATTGGGTTGGTTCAATTTTAGTTGTATTGGCTGCAATGGCATTAAATATTACTCCTAAGAAGAAAAATAAATCTAAACTTGAAGAAAATTAAAAATCACGAAGCATTTTGCTTCGTGATTTTTGTATTATTCTGCTTTTTCTTGAGCATTGTTAATGCGTTCATCATGGCGCTGTAAGATCATTTCAACAATAGCATTTGCAACGTTAACATTCTTAAGAAGCGGACCATGTGAATATGAACCAATGAAATTGCGATAACGTAAACCTTCAACACCATCTTGAGGGTTGTTGCCGTAACCTTCAATCATTTCACCTAAGGGATGTAGTTTATCAGTATTATCAAAATAAGTTTGACCTGAATGATTTTCAAAGGCAGTAACTTCTCCCCATTCAGTTCGATACTTAGTATCACCAATCATACGTTTATCAGCTTTGAAGACAGTATGGAGTGGTAAAATTCCAAGTCCCTTAATAGTTACACCAGAGTTAGTCTTGTAGTAACTTCCCATTAATTGGTAGCCGCCGCAAATACAGAGCATTGGATTACCATCGTTAACATATTTGTCTAAAGTGACTTTATGACGTGGTAAGTCTTTAGCAACAACAGTCTGTTCAAAGTCTTGACCACCACCAAAAAAGACAAAGTCATAATCAAAAGCATCAAAGTCGTCTCCAAGTGAAATGTTATCAACTTGAGTATCATAGCCTTGATTTTTCAATAAAAAACTTAAAATTTTAACGTCTCCAGAATCTCCATAGGTGTTCATTAAATCTTCGTATAAATATGCAATCTTAACTAGTTTTTCGTTCATTTTTATATCCCTTGATTTCTATAATTAACTCTTTTTATTGTACCTACAAGTAGCCAGTTAATCAAAGGAAAGAGAAATTATTTTTGTCTTTTTTGCTCTCCTAATTTAGCTTGAATGAATTCAAATAATTGAATTCTGTCAATATCTGATAATTTACCTAAGGGCTTTTTTGCAAAAATTTTTTCTTGTGGTAAATTATATGTTCTATGTGTATCAACATATGATGGGTGGCTTAATCCTGCAGATTTCCATTCTTTTATAGGATAATATAGTTGCTTAATAACATTAGATTTATTTTTATATTTACTGGTAATTTTGAAAACATTCACTCGATTTTGTGAAACCTTAACTACTAAAGCAGGTCTAACTTTACTTTTATCTATATCATCAAAAGGAACATCTGCTATATAAATATCCATTGCTTTCATTCATTTGTCATCCATTCATGGAAATTAGGTGATTTTTTAGGATCATAATTTCCATTTTTATCGAAATCAACTTTTTCACTTGGAAGTTGATCTACCAAGTTTGCCCAATCTAATGCTGTTGGTAATTTTTTAATAGTAACGGAGTTATCTTTTACTTCAAAGGTAACTTTGGTTCCTTTTTCTAAACCTAATAATTTGCGAATCTTTACAGGAATAACAATTTGTCCTTTTTGAGAAACATGTCCAGTTAATGAATCCATATAAATCATCCTTTCAAAATATAGCAAACCGTCTTACATCTTACATCTTACTATATTATAATTGTTTTAGCAAAGTTCTTAGACAAAGAAAGAAGTAGATAACATCGATATATACGGAAATACTTATAAAAAGTTACGCAAAAAACATGGTTTAACCTTAAGCCAAGCTTCGAGCGGAATTGTTGATGCAGCGACCTTATCACGTTGGGAAAATGGCAAAGGTGATATGTATTTTGGTAATGTAATTGAGCTTTTGAAGAAAATAAATATGTATCCTGACGAATTCATTATGATTGCAAAAACAAATGCTAATAAAAAGAGGAATGTAATTTTTGAAAAACTGAAAAAACTATATTCAGAAAAAGATAGTAGAGGACTATATGGATTAGCTCAAACTCAGCTTAAAAATTATGAAAATACTACAGAAGAACTTGATTTGTTTTTAGTAGTAACGATTTGTTGCATGTATCAAGATTTGACTAATAAAAGCATTCTTTCTAATAAGTTGAAAGCAGAATTATATTCGATTTTTGATAGGGTTCAAAGTTGGAATGAATATTACAGTAGAGCATTTGGAAATGTAGTAGAAGTTATAGATAATGAGAGAATTTTTCAATATATGAAAAGTATAGTTATTGCTATAGATGAAATCTCAAATGTAGATGCCAAAAGAAAAAATTGCATGATTATAGCTTTACTTAATGCTTATACAAAACTTATTAAGACAAGTATAGTTTTAGCTAAAAAAGCAAAAATACTATTAGAGAATTTGGAGATTCCGCGATACTTAATGTATGCAAAAGTGAAATTGTCTTTCCTAAATAATCTACTTAATTATCAATTAGGGGATAATTTTGCAGTTCAAAAAATGGAAAAAGTTACTTCACTGCTGGGCGAAGTAGGTTATTCAGAATATGCAAATGAACTTGCATTATTGTGCAAGGATGTAGCTCAAAATAAAAGAAGCCCGAAATAATTCGCGCTTCTTTTTGTTAATGGATAAACGTTGAAATTAGGTGGGTCACAACATTTAGGTTCAAAACATCATATGCTGAAGTTAGTGCAATTGTTGTAATACCTGCAAAGACTTTCTTTTTCATTTAGATAGTCCTTTCGAGTAATAAGCAATAATTCCAATGAGTACAAAATTAATTATTGCAAAAGTAGAGATCATTGGATTCCAAGCAATAAATGCTGAAATAATTCCAATAATTAATAAAATTAAACTTGTACGTAGTTGAGTTTTGCAGAAGTTTAATATTGGCAAAGCTAGTAATAATATTGCTACTAGTCCTAAAAACACATAACGAATTAAGTCAACATTACTATGTATTCCGGAACCTAATGAAAATAATAAGTTGATAAAAATAAATCCAGATATAACAATATCTAAAATTAAAAGTATGAATTTTAAGATTTTGATTGACATGTTTTTTCCTTCAGAATTTTTAAAAGTAAAATTAACCCCAGTACAATAAAGTTATAATTCAATAATCCCGGGCCCCAGCCAATTGGTAAATATAATCCTACTGCAGTTAAAACAACTAATGTAAGAAGTATAACAATTACCTTATTAAATTTTTGCTTTTTAAAAGTAAAAATTAACTCAAAAATTAGTACTAATATAGCAACAACATGACCTATTATGGGAATGATAAAATCTTTAATTCCTATGATATTTGCAGAATTAATATAGTCAGATAGATTTATCGCTGTAATTGAAGTAATGAAGATTAAAAAAATTACAGTAATTGTTTGAAGTAGATATTTAATTATTTTCATTTTGGGTATTATTTTTCAAATAATAAATGCAAATTAAAGACGATAGTACATCGTATGCAAGAAAATAAGTATAAATTATTGCAATAGAAGGAAATTGAAACTAAAAGTTATTGTAATAATCATAATTAAAATATTTATTATCAAGCAATTTAATGATAATTTCTTAAATAGAATTAAAATAGCAAAAATAAACAAACAGAAAATAAATAATCATTTTTGGAAAAATTGGTGGTATTACTTTGAATAAAAATAGACAAAGTAATAGATGATAGAATTAATCCGATTATAGCTAAGATAATTAAGATAATTCTGAATATTTTTTGCATTAATTTATTGATCACGGATCTCCTTTCTTAAATTATTTGCATTATAACTTAAGAAAGCAATTCTCTTCAAATTAGATTAACGAAATCTTGCACCTCTGCAAAAAAGTCAAAACAAAAAAAACAATTCGCAATGAATTGGTTAATTGGTATCATTCTTAGTTTCTTTCATCAAAATTAGTGTTGTAGCAATCCCAATAAAGACACAACAGAAGCCAAAGAAGTATTCCGCAAACGAATCAACGTTGAATTGATAATAAATCATTGAAATCATCAATAATCCAATAAAAACTGTTAATAAACTTGAAATATATAGACCACGAATTTCTTTTTTTCTTTTGACAACATCATTCTTAATCAATTTAAAAAATGGTTTGTTTCTATTACTTGTATAGAGCCATCTACCACCTACGATAATAAAGACAACTATTAATGCCCATAGCATAGCACCAAAGATTGGATTCATAGTGATGCGCCTCTTTTCATCCATATTCTCAATTACTTATTCACTCTCACTATGGACCCAAACGTCTTTAATATCAAACATAATGAACCAAAAACTGCTTCCTTTTTTGGAAGCAGTTATTTTTATTCTTCGGTTTCTTTCTGAGCTGCCATATGGTTAATTGGTCCCCATTTAGAACCGACTTCAATTGGGTGAGAAATAGCATCATAAGTGAAGTCTTTGGCAATCTTTACACTATTTAAAATTGAATTACCTTTCGCAAGTTCAGCTGCAATTACTGCTGAAAGAGTATCACCAGTTCCATTTACGCGGTCAGTTTTAAAATAAGGCTTAGTAAAAGTATGGAACTTTCCATCTTCAGTTAATAATAAATCAGTTACTTCTGTTTGATTATCTAAATCATGGCGCCCTTTCATCAGAACATTTTTAGCACCCATTTCTTGTAGTAAATGTGCGCCTTTTTTAACTTCATCAAGAGTGTTTAACTCAAGTCCAGTAAGTTTTCTTTGTTCATAAAAGTTAGGTGTAATTACATCTGCTAATGGAACAAGTCGCTTAATGAAAGTATTATACGAGTCATCATCCATCAAGGTATTACCATGTTTAGTTGATATTACTGGATCAATGACAATTTTACCAAAGTCATATTTTTCTAAGTTGTCAGCAACGCAATTCATAATTTCAGAATCAGCAACCATTCCAGTTTTAGCGGCCTTAATATTAAAATCTTCTGCCAAAACATCAAATTGCTTTTGAATAAAGTCAACTGGCATTATTTGTTGGGCGTAAATTCCAGTGGTATTCCCTGCAACAGCTGCAGTCATAAGTCCCATTCCATAAACGTTTCTTGCATAAAAAGAATGGAGATCAGCTGGCATTCCTGCACTACCATCACTATCATTCCCTGCAATTGTTACTGCAATTGGTTCTTGCTCCATAATTACCCTCCGTTTTTAGTTTTTACTATATATAAGAGTAGTATAACTAATAATAGTAGAAAAAACAGGGAAAAGACTTTTTTTATATGATAAATTCTATTAAACTTAATTAGAAAACGTTTTCTTGGAGGGATTATTTTGTCAGAAAAATACATAATGGCTATTGATGAAGGAACCACTTCAACTAGAGCTATGATTATTAACCATGAGGGAAAAGAAGTAGCTTCAGCCCAAAAGGAGTTTCCTCAGTATTTCCCACAACCTGGCTGGGTAGAACATAAAGCAGAGGAAATATGGACAGCAGTACAAACAACGATTGCCACTTGCTTTATTGAGTCAGGTATTCGTCCAGATCAAATAGAGTCTATTGGTATTACGAATCAACGTGAAACAACAGTAATTTGGGATAAAAAAACAGGTAAGCCAATTTATGATGCAATAGTTTGGCAATCACGTCAAACTACTGCTTTAGCAGAAAAACTAAAGCGTGATGGTTATAGCGAAATGATCCGCAAAAAAACCGGCTTAATCATTGATCCATATTTTAGTGCCACAAAAATTCGTTGGATTTTAGATCATGTTGAAGGAGCACAAGAGCGTGCAGAAAAAGGTGATTTAATTTTTGGCACAATTGATACTTGGCTTCTTTGGAAACTGACTGATGGTCAAGTTCATGTAACTGATTATAGTAATGCATCAAGAACAATGCTTTTTAATATTCATGATCTTGATTGGGATGAAGATATTTTAAAACTTTTGAATATTCCCCGAGCAATCCTCCCCGACGTAAAGTCTAATTCCGAAGTTTATGGTTATACTAAGCCCTATACTTTCTTTGGTGGTGAAGTTCCCATTGCAGCAATGGCAGGTGATCAACAAGCAGCGCTTTTTGGTCAACTTGCCTTAAAGCCAGGTATGGTGAAAAACACTTATGGAACTGGTTCATTCATTGTAATGAATACAGGAGAAAAGCCAACAGAATCAAATAATAACTTATTGACTACGATTGCTTATGGTATTAATGGAAAAATTACCTATGCTTTAGAAGGATCAGTTTTTGTTGCAGGAAGTGCTATTCAATGGTTGCGTGATTCAATGAAGATGATTAAGTCAGCTCCAGATTCTGAAAAAGCAGCTTTAAAGTCAAAATCTGAAAATGAAGTTTATGTAGTTCCTGCGTTTACTGGGTTAGGTGCACCATATTGGGATTCTGAAGCAAGAGGAGCTATTTTTGGTGTTACACGTGGAACAACGAATAATGACTTAATCAAAGCTACTTTGCAATCTCTTGCTTATCAAACTAGGGATGTAGTTGATACTATGCAAAATGATTCTGGTATTAAAATTCCAACTTTACGAGTTGATGGTGGGGCATCTAATAATAACTATTTAATGCAATTTCAGTCAGATATTTTAAATACTAAGATTGAACGTGCAAAAGTACTAGAAACAACTGGCATGGGAGTGGCGTTTTTAGCAGGACTTGCAGTTAAATATTGGCAAGATATTGATGAATTAAAGAGTATTTTTATTGTAGGACAAACCTTTAATCCTGAAATGAATGACCAAGTTCGAAAGAATCTCTATGATGGTTGGAAGAGAGCAGTTAAAGCAACTAGAGTTTTTGCACATAGTGAATAGTATATAAATCTAGTTTTATAAATATATTGATAAATAGGGAAAATGGTATAATAGTTTTGTATGTTAACGGTTTCAAAAAGAAGGTGGAAAATAAGATGGCACATGATAGAATCGTTGCTTTAGATGGTCCGTTAAATTTTCGTGATTTAGGTGGATATAAAAATAAAGATGGTCAAACTGTAAAATGGAACAAAATTTATCGTTCAGATTCTCTAAGTTCTTTATCATTTAATGACAAAATAAAACTAACTAGAATGAAAGTTACTGTTGATTGTGATTTAAGGTCAAAATATGAACAAATCTCAGCACCAGATGTTCTTTGGCCTAATGTTAAATATATTGATGCCCATATTTATTCTGAAGATCCGCGAGAAAATAAAGGTGACAGTAAGTTATTTCGTTTTATTCATCGTATTCCTAATTTGGATAATTATATTGGACAAATTTATCAAAGAGTTTTACTAAATTCCCATAGCCAAGAAGAATTTAGTAAAATTTTTGCTTATTTATTGGAATTACCGGAAGATGAGGCGCTTGTTTTTCACTGTAGTGCTGGAAAAGATAGAACCGGAATGACAGCAGCCCTTATTTTGACATTATTAGGAGTTGATGATGAAACTATTGCTCGTGATTATTTATTAACGAATCAATTATACGATTTTGCAGTCTCTAAGCAATTACCATCAAATGATGAAATTTCAAAAATGGTTGCTAAAATGAATGTCACAAAAGGTGAAGGGACAGCCATTATTGGCATTACTGAAACTATTCGTTGTGGATGGGGAAGTCCAGATAATTTCTTTAAAAAAGAACTTGGCTTTACTCAAAATGATATTGATAAATTAAGAAAAATGTATTTAGTTTAAGAGGTAAAATATGGTAACTTTATCTGATGTTGCCAAAGAGGCTAATGTTTCTAAAATGACAGTTTCAAGAGTCATTAATCATCCTGAACAAGTTACAGAAGAGTTAAAAGTGTTAGTAGAGGCTGCAATGACTAAACTTGATTATCACCCTAATACTGTAGCGCAAGCTTTAGTCAATCATCGCAGTAATGTAGTAAAGTTTGTTACATTAGAAGATATAGATACTACTGAACCTTATTACATGAATTTATTATTTGGTTTTGCCAAAGGACTTACAAAAAAACATTATGCTTTTCAATTGATTACGAATTGTGATGAGATTGAATTAGGACGTGCAGATGGCTATTTAATTACTGGGGCACGAACTAAGAATTATGAATTGTTTGATCATTTAAAAAAGCCTTTTGTATTATTTGGTGAAAATCATCGTGGTTTTGATTTTGTTGATAATGATAATCAAACTGGAACTCGAATGGCTACTGAATATGCACTTTCGAGATTATATAAACATATTATTTTTATTGGAATTGATGTTAAAGAAGCTTTTGAATATTCACGGGAAGCTGGATATATTAACACTTTGCAAAAGAATAAACTAATACCGCAAATTTATCGAATTTCAAACCATAGCCATTCAGCGCAGAGTTTAATTAAAGAGCATTTTTCTGAATTTAAAAAAGATACCTGCTTTATATGTGCTTCAGACAGAATTGCAACTGGAGTAGTGCGTCAGCTACAAGATATGGATGGCCGAGTTCCGGAAGATTTTGGAGTAATTGGATATGATGGAGTGTTTTTAGATCAAGTATCTAATCCTAAATTAACTACAATTCGTCAGTCTATTTTTGAAATGGGCGAATTGCTTGCTCAAATGCTTCTTCAAAAAATTGACCAATCTGGCTCGCCTCAAGGAGAAATTTTAATAGACCCTACGTTAGTTAGAAGAGGATCTACAAGATAGAGACAATACTTAATAAGTATTATCTTTTTTGATAGCGGTAACATATATAAAAATCTTGTAAACGATTTCTATATTCAGGTAGACTGAATTTGGAGGAAAAAATTATGAAACATTGGTATGATCACGCAATTATTTATCAAATTTATCCTAAATCATTTCAAGATTCTAATAATGATGGAATTGGTGACTTAAATGGAATCAGAAAAAGAATTCCATATTTAAAGAAATTAGGAATCAACGCAGTATGGCTAAATCCAGTTTTTGTTTCTCCGCAGGTTGATAATGGATATGATGTTTCAAATTATTTTGCAATTGATTCACATATGGGAACTATGCAAGATATGGAAAATTTGATTCATGATCTTCATCAAGCTGGGATACATGTGATTATGGATTTTGTGCTTAATCATACTTCTGATCAGCATCCATGGTTTCAAGATGCAATTAAGGATCCTAACAGTATTTATCGTGACTATTATATTTTTGCTGGACATGATAATCAACGTCCCAATAATTGGGGAAGCTTTTTTGGCGGAAGTGTATGGCAAGCCGATCCAGCAAATACTGGTCAATTTTATTTCCACTTATTTGATAAGCGGATGCCAGATTTAAATTGGAAAAATCCTGAAGTTCGTCATGCCATGCTAGAAGTTGCAGAATATTGGCTCAAAAAAGGTATTGATGGTTTAAGATTAGATGCATTTATTCATATTGCAAAAGCAGACTTAAGACAAAGTTACCCAACTAAAAATAATAGTTCAAAACCAGTAGTTGCAGAACCATTTTTTGCTAATTTACCACAAGTACAAGAATGGCTTAGACCATTTTGTGAAAGAATCAAGCAAGATTATCCAGAATGTTTATTGCTGGGTGAAGCAGCGAGTGCAAATGTAAACTTAGCAGTAGATTATACCACTAAGCGAAATCACTTGATGGATAGTGTAATTACTTTCAGATATTTTACTGAAAAAGATGATGATGTTAATAAAGATTTTCCAGCAAATTATCAACCTAAACAGCTAGATATGACAGCTTTTAAACAAAATCAAACGGTTTGGCAACAAACTTTGGCTGGAATTTCAAGACCAGTACTCTACTGGGGTAACCATGATATGGCGCGCTTAAGAACTAGAGTTGCTAAGAATAATGTTGAAGCTGAAAGTTTAGCAATGTTGATGTATTTGCAGCGAGGGATTCCAATTATTTATTATGGTGAAGAGTTGGGATTACAAAATTTAAAGTTTGATAAAGTTGAACAGTTTAATGATAAGACTGTAAAAGACTTTGTTCAGGCTGCTCAAGATGCTGGTTTAAGTTATGAGGATGCTGTTGAAATGGCAAGCCAGACTCATAAATTGCCAGCTCGTGGTCCAATGCCTTGGAATAATGAACAGTACCATGGCTTTAGTAGCGTAACTCCATGGCTTGATGGCGAAAAACGTGATCAAGCATGTGTAGTAGAAGAAGAGAATAACTTAGAGAGTGTATTGAATTTTTATAAAAAAATGATTGCACTAAAAAAAGAACCACTCTTTCAAGATGGAAATTATTATATGTTAGCTACTGATGAAAAAAGCTATATTTATCAGCGTAAATTAGGTGATGAAGAAGCTATTGTAGCTGTTTCATTAAGCTCAGAAAAAGAACAAGTGACAATACCAACTGTTTTTAATAACGAATTATTAAAGGCTGGTCAATATAATTTAAATAATGGAAATTTAACACTGATGCCTTATGCAGGAGTTGTACTAAAAAAACAAAGTAAGGAATAAAGTAAGGAATAAGGAGAAAATTATGCAATTAGCAGCATTAAGACATAGAACTGAAAGTGAAGATTGTTTTGCTTTAGATAATAAACATGTCCGCGTTCGTGTACATACAGGCAAGGATGATGTGGCAGAGATTTTTGCATATTATACAGATAACTATATGCCTACTGAATCAGTTAAAAAAATTGAACTAAAAAAAATCGGTAGGGGTCAAGTTAGTGACTATTGGGCTGCAACTTTAACAGCACCATATCATCGTTTGAAGTATACTTTTGAAATTGTTGGTAAAGATGGTACAAAAGTTATTTTGGGAGATCGTGGGATTAGCGAATTTTCAAAAGAAAATCTTAATGAAGATGGATCATATTTTAAGAGACCTTATTTACATGAAATTGATATGACTAAAACCCCCGATTGGGTCAAGCAGACTGTATGGTATCAGATTTTTCCGGAGAGATTTGCTAATGGAGATAAAAGTAATGACCCTAAAAATGTAAAACCATGGAATCCACAAGACCATCCTGGTCGAGATGATTTTTATGGAGGAGATTTACAAGGAATAATTGATCATTTAGATTATTTGCAAGAATTGGGCGTAACTGGATTATATATGTGTCCAATTTTTAAAGCACCATCTAATCATAAGTATGATACTATTGATTATTTTGATATTGATCCAGATTTTGGAGATAAAGAGTTATTTAATAAATTAGTAAATGAAGCTCATAAACGTGGAATGAAAATTATGCTGGATGCAGTTTTCAATCATTTAGGTGACGAGTCAATGCAATGGCGGGATGTTGTTCAAAACGGAGAAAAGTCACGCTTTAAAGACTGGTTCCATATTAATTATTTCCCAGTTGAACCTTATAAAGATCCATCAAAAGGAGAAGGTGAGGCTCCATATGATACATTTGCTTTTGAAAAGCATATGCCAAAATTAAATACTGCAAATCCGGAGGTTCAAGAATATTTATTAGAAATTGCGACTTACTGGGTTAAATATTTTGACATTGATGCTTGGCGTTTAGATGTAGCAAATGAAGTAGATCATCATTTTTGGAGAAGATTCCATGATGAACTTGTAAAGATTAAACCTAATTTCTATATTGTTGGTGAAATTTGGCATTCTGCACGTCCGTGGCTTAATGGGGATGAATTTTCTGGAGTCATGAATTATCCTTACACTTTACAAATTGAGGATCATTTCTTTAAAAATAAGACTAGCGCAGAAGATTTAGTAGAGCATTTAACAGATCAATTGATGATGTATCGTGATATGACTAATCAAGTAATGATGAATATGCTTGATAGCCATGATACTGCTAGAATTTTGACAGTTGCTAAAGATGATCAAGCATTAGCTCTTCAAGGGTTAACTTTTATGTTTTTACAGCCAGGTAGTCCATGTATTTATTATGGAACAGAAATGGGAATGAACGGTGGAAATGATCCAGATTGCCGTAAGCCAATGGATTGGAGCAAAAAAGATAAAGATACTTGGAAGAAGGTCCATAATCTTATTAAGTATCGTTTAGATAATAGTGAAACCTTGAGTAAAGGCAGTATTTTATTATCGGTAACAAAGGATGGACTTATTGAGGTTAAACGTACCGGTAATCAAGAAATTGTTGCATATTTTAATACAACTAATAAAGATATAAAGATAACAGTCGATGATAATCTTAGCCAAGGATATAAAAATGGCATCCTTACTCCTAAAGGCTTTGTAGTTTCTAACAAGGAAAACTAGAATAAATAACAAAGAGCAGACAATTTAGTCTGCTTCTTTAATATTTAATTTTGTAATGGTGGGTGAATTAAGATGGCTATAAATAATCAAAGCTAGTCCTATAATTAGTGAAAATATTCCAGTTCCAATCCATAAATAAAGAGTGGAGATTTTAAGAAAGGAGCTGAAATAACTAACTAATGAAAATAATGAAAAAGTTGAAGTAACAAGTGCGTGCATAGAACTCATGTCCTGTGATGAGAATGACCGATACATAAGTTTTTCAAAAATATTACCACTAAGTCCAGTAGTCAATGAAGAAATTAGCAAAAAGAATAATCTAATGATATCAGGCATTCCAGGAATCCCTATAACAATAAAACTACCTCCGGTAATAATATAATCAATTATAAAAAAACTATGAGCATTTAATTTTATAAATGGAGCCAGCAATCCACCGCAGACATCACCTGTTTTTTGAATTGAAGATACTAATGGAAATAAAGCGACTGCTAAACCAAGTTCTTTCATAGTTATTGGTAAAAGTTGCAATAATAGTCCTGTTAAACCGCCAAGAATAGCTTCTGATAAGATTATTAAAAATGCAGGTAAAGTATGAGTATATGTATAAAACTTTCCTTTTAATAGTGATAAGTATGTTTTTTCAGTGGTATCGTTAATAATATTAGGTTCTTCTTGTTTAGGAGTATGATAATTTATACCTAAATAAAAAAATATACCTATAAATGGTAAAAGAATACTGAGTATTAGTAGTAATGAACTTCCAATAGTTATAATTACACCTGAACTAATTAATCCTGTTAAAATTGTTAATACAGAACTAGTAACATAGCTAATGTTGACAGTTTTGTCTATTTCAGATTGATCTTCATATAAAATTATAGGTATATAGCCGATTTCAATAGAACCAGATATTGTAACAATAAGTTGAAGCAAAAATTGTAAAATTCCAATATATATCAAATTAAATTTAAATATTATTAAGCATACTTCTGTTATGAGAATAAGAATTGCTGAAGCTTGTAAAAATATTAGTAAAAATTTTTGATTCTTAATAGTTGCAAGTTTAGGTACTAATATTGCTAATAGCATTGAGGGAAGTATTGCAATTATTCCAAATATTCCTAGAATACTAGAATTTGCATGATAATTTTTTACTAAAGTGTAAAGTAGTAAAATTTCAAATATTGAATCACCAATTGTAAAAAGCGATTGACCTAAAATTAGTTTCCAGAAGTTTTGATTTTCAATTTTATTTTGATACGTCATATTTAAGAATGTCCCAACTATCGAAATCTATTTGTATTGCTGTTTTAGGGATACGTAATTTAGTGAGTAATAAAATGGCGTTGTAAGCAACTAAACCAGCGGCCATATATGTTACTGGAGCTATTACAGCGGTTGGAAATTCACACTTTACTAAAGTATCAGCTTCAATACCATTTTCTCCTACAAAATCACTATAATTTATAGTAATTTTAGGAATTTTTACAAATACATTAGCACACGTGGAAGCATAACTTCCAAAGATAACAGGAATATTAAACTGATTAGAGATACTATCAAACCACCTATCTATATTCTTGGGTCTGTCCATGCAATTTATAATTAAGTCTACTTTAGTATTAGAATTAAGTAATTTTTCTATATCTTGTTTAGATTTAATTTGAATATTAATAGTTTTAATTGAAGTTTTACTATCAATTGAACTAAGATAATTTTTGCAAGCCTCTGTTTTAAAGATGTTAATATCTTGTTCAGTATAAGCTCCTTGTCGAGTTAAATTAGAATAATCTACTTTATCAAAGTCTAATAATGTGAAGTGTTTGATTCCTGTGCGTATAAGTTGTTCTGCAACGTTAGATCCTATACCACCTAATCCAAAAATCATTACATGAACTTGTGATAAAATATTTTGGTATTTTATTGGATTAACATTTTTAGAAATATCAATCCATTCATAAAAATTATAATTTCTAGAATACCTATATTGTGTTTGATAATCATTTGTGGTTAAAATGCCCAAATTTGTAAATTCCTTTATCTTTTCTTTCAGTTCTGCGTCTGTTATATTAATTTCAGAACGTGTAATTTCATCATTAAGAAATTTAATGAGATTACGATTGATAGATGTATTAGAAATTTTTCTAACTAATGTTGGATTACCGTATCCAAAAACAATTTCATCGTTTTCAATAGTTGGTTGTAATGTTTTCTTTAATTTAATTTCCATGTTTTTATTCCCTTAGATAAAATAAAACTAACAAGTTAGACTTGTTAGTTAAAGTACATTATTAACGACCACCGTTGCGCCATTGACGAGTTGTCATAAAAATCATCTCCTTTCAAATTAATATAAAAACTAAGATAGTTTTGCCAATAATTGAATAAGAGTAGTTGGCAAGACATATAAACTTAATAGTGTAATGAAATATTTCCTGATTTTCATTTTTTCTCCTTTCGTTACTTGATACATATAGTGTAAAATAAATAAAATTTAATTTTAATTTTATTTAAAATACTAAAGTTTACTTTATAAATAATAGCTGAAATGATTGGTATTAAGAGAAACTAGCTTATAAAAATAGGCTGTATAAAAAGTAGCAAGAGGAGATAAGAACGAAAATGTATGGAGAAATTTATAAAAAATTGCGTGTTCAACAAAATATTTTGCAAAAAAATGCTGCTAAAAATATAGTATCAGTTCCGTTGTTATCGTTATGGGAAAATGGAAAAAGTGATATTACTTTTGAAAAATTTGTTAAATTAATTAAGCGAATTAATTTAACTCCTGAGGAATTTTTTAAATTGGCTAAAATTGCAACACCTAGTTCAGTAGTTAAAAAAATAGAATCTCTGTATATGACTAAGGATAATGAAGGTCTTGAAACCTTAACTACAAAACGAATAAAACTTTATCAAAAAAGACGGTCTCTTGATGATTTATATTTGGCAGTAATCTCATGTAATTACTATTATGATTTAAGTGGTAAAAATTTATTATCATCTAAGTACCAAGAGAAATTAATCAATAAGTTATCAGATGTTAAATTGTGGACTAAAAAATATATTAGTATTTTAGGGAATAGCATTGTTTTGCTATCTGATAAAAATATCTATGGATTAACAAGCCTATTAATATCTAATTGGTCTGATATTCAAGTATTGGATGATATAAATCAAGATGGAGTAGCAACTTATAGTATTGCATTTCATACATTATTAAATGCATTAGATATTTTAATTGTAAGAAAAAATTATCTTTATGCTGAAAAATTGGCTATAAAAATCAAAGACATACCAATAAAACGAGATTTTTTGTATATAGAGTTACGGAGACAGTTTTTAATTGAATTATTAAATTATAAAAAGGATAAAAATAAGGATCTCTCTAAACTTAGTGAGTTAATTAATATAGCTTCTAGTCTGAATCAAAGAGATACAGCCTTTGAATTTATGGATGAAATTAAAAGACTAGAGAATAAATAACAAAAGCAGACAATTTAGTCTGCTTTTTTAATATTTTGTTATAAATTCTGATACCGGTAACAATAAAAAAGCTATTGTAAAGCGTTTTCAAAACATTCATAATGTAAGCGTAAACAAAAAGCAAAATACTTGATTTATCCAGAAGCTAAAACAGTTTTTGAAAAGAGATAAAGATAGAAAGTAGGGGGAGAATATGGTTGAAGTTGATTTAAACCATATCTATAAAAAATATCCAGGAAATGATTACTATTCTGTAAATGACTTTGATTTACATATTAAAGATAAAGAATTTATCGTTTTTGTTGGACCATCTGGTTGTGGTAAGTCAACTACCTTAAGAATGGTAGCGGGACTTGAGGATATTAGTAAGGGTACGTTAGAAATCGACCATAAAGTAATGAACGATGTTGCTCCAAAAGACCGACACATTGCTATGGTATTCCAAAACTATGCCTTGTATCCTCACATGTCAATTTATGACAATATGGCATTTAGTTTAAAGTTGCGTCATTATTCAAAGGACGAAATTGAAAAGCGAGTACAACATGCTGCTGATATTTTAGGATTGAAGCAATATCTTGATAAAAAGCCAGGAGAATTATCTGGTGGTCAACGTCAGCGTGTAGCACTTGGACGTGCAATTGTGCGCGATGCTCCAATTTTTTTGATGGATGAACCACTTTCAAACCTTGATGCAAAATTACGTGTATCAATGCGTGCCAATATTGCCAAGCTTCATCAACGTCTTGGCACAACTACTATTTATGTAACTCACGACCAAACTGAAGCCATGACTTTGGCTGATAGAGTTGTAGTTATGTCAGTTGGTAGAGTTGAACAAATTGGCACTCCCCTTGAGGTATATAACCATCCAGTAAATCAATTTGTAGCTGGATTTATTGGATCTCCTCAAATGAACTTTTTCAATGTTCATTATAAAAATCAGCGTATTACTGATGGTAAGGGTCTTAATATTGAGATTCCTGAAGGAAAAGCCAAGATGCTTGAAGAAAAAGGTTACGCAGATAAGGATGTAGTATTTGGGATTCGTCCTGAAGATATTCACGCTGAAGAAGCCTTTTTGGAAACTTGGCCAAATGCTGTAGTTGAATCAGAAGTTGTTGTTTCTGAACTTTTAGGTGCAACTATTCAGCTATATCAAAAAGTCGATGGTACCGAATTTGTTGCTATTGTAAATGCTCGTGATTATCATGAACCCGGCGACAAAGTCAGAATGGGCTTTGATGTTAATAAAGCTCACTTCTTTGACAAAGATACTACTAAGGCTATTGTTAACTAACTTGTGCTGAAGACGCAGTATAAGAATTTAATATTGATAGCAATCCGCAGCTAATTCTGCAGTTGTTAAGAAAAATGTTTTGTTTTTGATTTTATACGGAGGAAATATTATGAAGTTTTGGAAAAAGATGGCTTTAGGAAGTGCTGCTGTACTTGCAAGTGTAAGTTTAGCTGCTTGTTCTAATTCAAATAATTCATCTACTTCATCAAATAGTAATAAGAAGGCTAATTTGACTTTATGGGTTGATACTCAACAAGTTCCATACTACAAGCAAATTGCTAAGGAATTTACTAACAAGAATAAGAATATCAAGGTTCGTGTTGTTCAAAGTCCAAATGGTTCAGCTAATGCCAAAACCGATGTTGGTAAGGACCCATCAAAAGCTGCAGATGTATTTGAAGTACCAAATGACCAATTGGGGCAAATGGCAGAAGCTGGTTATATTAATCCACTTTCACCATCTGCAACTAAAGACATTAAAGCTAACTATGTAAGTGTTGCTTCAAAGGGTGTAACTTGGAAGAATAAGATTTATGCATATCCATATGCTCAACAAGCACAAACTATTTACTACAATAAGAGCAAACTTTCTGCAAATGATGTCAAATCTTGGAAGACTATGACTTCAAAAGGTGTAGTAGCTACTGACTTTACAAATGCTTACGTAATGTGGCCAGTAATGTTCTCAGCAGGTACAAAATTATTTGGTGATAATGGTCAAGAGCTTAAGGGTTCAACCTTTAATTCACAAAACGGTGTTAATGGTTTGAAGTGGTATGCAGCTCAAAAGAGCAATAAAGGTGTAATGCAAACTTCAAATGCCTTAAACCAATTAAAGAAGGGTAACGCTCAAGCTATCTTAGATGGTCCTTGGAATGCAGCTAATATTAAGAAGATTTTAGGCGATAACTTTGCTGTAGCAAAATATCCAACAATTGAAGTTGGCGGTAAAACTAAGCAAATGGAAGCATTTCTTGGTATTGAAGGCTTCGCTGTAAACTCACACACTAAAAATGCTAAAGCTGCTTCAGACTTAGCTGCTTATATTACTAATAAGAAAGCACAATTGATTGCCCATGATAAAGCTGGTCAAATTCCAGTATTGAAGGCTGCTGTAAACTCTAGTGCTGTTAAGAAGGATCCAGTTGCAGATGCTGTAATTGAAATGGCTAAACCTGGTAATTCTGTTCTTCAACCAATGCTTCCACAAATGGCTGCATTCTGGAACGGTTCAGCTCCACTTATCAGCGGTGCTTATGATGGTAAGATTAAGCCTAGTCAATATAAACCACAACTTGCTAAATTAGAAAAAGCAATTGAAAAGAAGTAATAAATTTTAAACATTGGGCTGGCTTATTACAGTCAGCCTTTTGTTTAGAGGGGGAGAAAATATGTTTAGAAGGAAAAAGCATGTAGCTCCTAAAGCAACTTATAAAGAAGTTTGGTCTAAAGGTGACCTTGCTACAAAGCTTTCATTTTTCATAATGGGATCAAATGCCTTAGCTAATAAGCAATGGGCAAAAGGATTCTCATTATTGATTTCAGAAATTGTCTTTTTAGTCTGGTTCTTCTTTAGTGGTATTTCCACTTTAAGTTTGCTTGCTACACTGGGTACTAATAAAACTAAGAAAGTTGTCTATGATGCGGCTCAAGGTGTTTATGTTACACAACAACCATCAAATTCTGTTTTAATTTTACTATTTGGTGTACTCGCAATTATTTTATGTATTGCAATTATTTGCTTATACATTGTTAACTTGCGTTCAACACGTCATAACTTTATTTTGAAGCGTGATGGGGAACATATTCCAACTAACATGCAAGAAATTAAAAGCCTATTTGATTCACGTCTTCATGCAACTTTAATGGTAATTCCACTTCTTGGAATCTTATTCTTTACCATTTTGCCAACAGTATTCATGATTTCAATGGCCTTTACTAACTATGATAGAGAACACCCAATTGCATTTTCATGGACTGGTTTTCAAGCTTTTGGAAATGTTTTAAGCGGTGACTTAGCTGGTACCTTCTTCCCAGTTCTTGGCTGGACCTTGATTTGGGCAGTGGCAGCTACTGCAACTACTTTCTTCTTCGGAGTTTTGCTTGCATTATTAATTGAGTCAAAAGGAATTAAGCATAAAGGATTTTGGAGAACTGTTTTTGTTATTGTATGGGCAGTGCCACAATTCGTATCACTTTTAATGATGGCCCAATTCTTAGATTATCAAGGTGCGCTTAACAATATCTTGATGAATATTGGAATGATTTCTCATCCAATTCACTTTATTGATAATCAAGCTTCACCATTGGTAGCTAGAATTACAGTTATTATTGTTAATATGTGGATTGGTATCCCAGTTTCGATGCTTGTTTCAACAGCTATTATTCAAAACTTACCGCAAGATCAAATTGAAGCTGCTAAAATTGATGGTGCAAATGCAGTACAAATTTTTCGTTCAATTACTTTCCCTCAAATTCTCTTTGTAATGGCCCCATCTCTTATTCAACAATTCATTGGAAATATCAACAACTTCAATGTTATCTTCCTTTTAACAGGAGGTGCTCCAATGAATAGTAAATATAACGGTGCAGGATCAACCGACCTTTTGGTAACGTGGCTGTATAACTTAACTTTTGGCCAAGAGCAACGTTATAATGCCTCAGCCGTTCTGGGTATCTTGATCTTTATCATTAGTGCTGTGGTATCGTTGATTGCATATCGTCATACTAATGCTTACAAGGAGGGCTAATAATTATGAAGTCTTATAAAAATCAGAGACGGCTCTCATTGATATTTCGCTATATTCTTTTAATTGCTTTGGCAATTATCTGGGTATTACCAATTGTGTGGATCGTCTTAGCAAGTTTTTCATATAATGATACTGGATTTGTTTCAACATTTTGGCCAGATAAGTTTACACTGCAGAATTATATTGGTATCTTTACTAATTCACAGTATCCATTTGTAAACTGGATTATTAATACTTTGATTGTTTCAATTGCTTCAATGATTGTTTCAACATTTTTGACGATTTCAGTAGCTTATGTATTATCACGTCTTCGTTTTAAATTTAGAAAGCCATTCTTACAAATTGCATTAGTTCTTGGAATGTTCCCAGGATTCATGTCAATGATTGCTCTTTACTACATTTTAAAGGGACTTAACATGTTGAACTTATTTGGTTTGTTCCTTGTGTATGTTGGTGGTGCTGGACTTGGCTTTTATGTTGCAAAAGGATTCTTTGATACTATTCCCCGGGCAATAGATGAAGCTGCAGAAATTGACGGTGCTACTAAATGGCAAGTATTTGTACATATTGGATTGCCACTTTCAAAGCCGATGATTGTTTATACTGCCCTTACTGCATTTATTGCACCATGGACTGACTTCATTTTCTCAGGTATTATTCTCTCCACTTCAGGAAATGCTAAGAATTACACAATTGCCTATGGATTGTACAACATGGTTCACACCGCAAAGGGTAACGCGACTGCATACTTTGCACAATTTGTTGCTGGGTGTGTTATCATTGCAATTCCAATCACAATCTTGTTTATCTTCATGCAAAAATTCTATGTAAATGGTATTACAGCAGGTGCTGATAAAGGATAGTATGATGAATAAAAATAAAAAAGTTTCTCATATTTTTGAGAAACTTTTTTATTTTTGCCTATTTTTTTACAGTTAGTGTTATTATAAAAGAGAGGACTGGAAGAGTGTCAGAAAGAAGTAAGAAATATGAGTAAGTTTCAAATTGTACAAGGTGACATTACTAAAATGAAAGCTGATGCAATTGTTAATGCAGCTAATAATTCTCTTCTTGGTGGTGCTGGAGTGGATGGAGCTATTCACAAAGCCGCTGGTCCTAAACTTATTGAAGAATGTATGACTTTAAATGGTTGTCGTAGCGGGGATGCAAAAATCACTAATGGCTACAGATTACCAGCAAAATATATTATTCATACAGTAGGACCTGTTTATGCTGGAAGAGAAATTGATAGCAGGGTTTTAAAGTCTTGTTATATCAACTCTCTTAATTTAGCAAAAGAAAAAAATCTTCACAGTATTATTTTTCCAGCAATTTCCACAGGAGCTTATGGCTATCCTGCTAAAGATGCTACTGAGATTGCTTTTGACACTGTTAATCGTTGGATTCAAGAAAATAGTAATTATGATATTGATGTAACTATGTGCGCTTATAATGACAAGATGTATCGCTTGTTTGAAGAAGTTGCGTAACAAATATTTTTGAGTAAAAATAAAACCATTTCCAAAGAATTATTTCCTAGGAAATGGTTTTTGATTTTACATATTTGAATAAGAAATGCCATGGGCAAAAATTAAAATTAATATGAAGTTGATGAGTAAAGTAAGTCCCGTAATCCAAAGTATAAAAAATAATTGACATTATGTGCAAATATATGTATTATGTTTTTTTACAAAAGCAATAAACGTTATCTGCACACTAATTTTTATAAGGGTGGATATTAATTAATAAAAATAAAAGGATAGAAAATCACAATTTTCTATCCTTTTAAATTAAACCAAGAGGAAAAGTTATGATTTCAGTAAAAGAGATGACCTTAAAGACTAGAGAAAAAATTTTAGATAATTTTAGCTATACTTTTGAAAAGAAAAACTTTTATCATATAGTTGCTGAAAATGGTGCAGGTAAGACAAGTTTTTTACGTGCATTAACTAGTTTAATCTCATATGATGGTCAAGTAACAATTGATGATGAACCTTTCGCAGAAAAGAAAAATAAAGTATTTTTCTTTGAGTCAAATGAGTGGCTAAATCCTAATTTAACAGCTAAAGATTATCTACAAATGATTGAGTTTCAGTGGAATTCATCGCTTTCTATTAAGAAGGAAGCCCATTTGTGGGGAGTAGATGAATATTGGAATGTTCCAATAAAAAAATATTCTTTAGGAATGAAGCAAAAACTTATTATTGCAATGTATTTTTTGAGTGATGCCGATTATTTTTTAATGGATGAAATAACCAATGGATTAGATCAATCCAGTCGGCAAAAATTTTATGATCAATTAAAACAAAAACTGCAACATAAATGTATTATTTATACTTCTCATTATGCTGATAAAATTGAAGTTACTCCACTAATTAGATTGAATTTAGAAAATCTAACAATGAAGGAACAAAAAATTGATGAATTATCTTAAATTTCAAATAAAAAAAGTAACAAAAAATAACTTAATAATTATTACTGTAGGACTGTTAATCGTATTAAGTTTTGTAGTACTAATTTTAAATAAAAACGCTGCTACTCAAATGTCCTTAGAAAGTGAAGCCTATGGAAATCAAGCGTTACAACAGAAGAATATTAAAGAAAGTAAAGCTGATTTAAAAAATTTCCCTAAAAATAGTGAGCGTTATAAAGTTGCTCAAGAAGATTTAACTAGCAATGAGGCAGAGCTTGAAAAAACTAATACCCTAATAAAAGAGTTAAAAAATAAAAATTGGGAAAAAGTTTATAAAATTAAATATAGTAACTTATTAAAGGCAGATAAATATACTTTTCAGGATAAAAGTGCTACACAAACCGAAAAGTTTTACTTGAATAAGAATTTGGCTTTATTTGCCTATTTAAAAAGGCATCCTTTACCATATCAAACAGATCCGCCTAGTGAAGGTTATATGTTTTTAACTGATTTAAATCAGCTATATTTACCTATAATATTTAGTGTAATTGCAGTTTTTATGCTTACGCAATTATATACTTCAAGTTATAAAAATAAAGTTGATATTGACTCCTTAATTCCTTTGCAAAGTAATAAGAAAATTTTATATAATTCTTTGTCTGGAGTCATCATAGTAGGTTTTATCTATATATTAGTTAATTTATTAGTATTTATAGGTTCAAGTATATTATTTGGAACCGGTAGTATCGACTATCCTTTTTATATTTATACTAGCGAATCAGCGGGTTACTATACTCCAGTAAGGAATATATTTATGCCTTCAATAATATTAAGTTTTTTAGGTATTGGTTTCATAGTGGTAATGATGCAATTGATTTCTAAATTATTAAAAGATCAATTACCAACTTTATTTATAGGAATAGTATTACTAGTTGGTTTTAATATGGCTACTGCATTTATAGTACCTTTGAAAAATATTGCTCCTTATTTACCGACTACTTACTTAAATAGTATAAAGACAGTATCTGGAGAATTAGCCTTTCAAATTGGTAATTTTAATGTAAATTACACGAATGGAGTAATTAGTCTTTTTACTGGAATAGTAATAGCTAGTGCTTCATTACAATTGTTAAATTTAAAAAATAAATAAAGAGTATAAAATCACAAAAATCGTTAATAGTCTTGGTTCCATAAGCCTAGATATATTAACGATTTTATTTTTGGTTTTTATTTAAATTTAGTTGAAATAGTTTTTCTGTAGATTCTGTTGTTTATCTATTTGAATAAGAAATGCCATGAGCAAAAATTAAAATTAATATGAAATTAATGAGTAAAGTAAGTCCAGTAATCCAAAATACAGTTGCATAATTTGAAAAACCTGAAATAGCTGACCCCATCAGAGATCCCATAACAGAACCGACAGCCTGGAATGATTGGTTATATGAAAAGATACGTCCAAAACTTTCACTTGGTGTATTTAAAGTTAGCACAGTTTGTGCGGCTGGAAGCATTCCCGCACTAGCAATTCCAAGCAAAAATCTAAGTCCAGCCAACACCCATGGTGAATTAGTTATTGCCATTGGAACAAATAGAACAAAACCAACAACAAGTCCAATTCTGAGAACTTTAAGTGGTCCTATTTCGTCCATTTTATGTCCAATCTTGGAAGCTGCAATCGATGTTCCCAGACCAGGAGTAGCTGCAACAATACCAGCAACTAATGCAACATCTCTACTATTAGGCATCATGGACTTTACGTATAATGAAACAATTGGATCAATTGACATAGTAGAAGATTGAACAAGCATTGTAGTTATAAACATAATTATAATAAGTTTTACACTTGGTAAACTTTTCATAATTTCACCAATTGGTTTCATCTTTTCACGAGAAATAGGAGTAAAGTCTTCATGAACAAAGAATGTAGTTCCTAGAAATACTAAGAACATTAAAACACCAGTGATAAAGAATGGAATTCGATATCCCCATGCACCACCAAGCATATTTCCAAAGAAACTAGAAAGCGTACCTCCAAGAAGAGGACCAACTAAATTACCAGCAGTTCCAGCGGTCATCATTTGACTCATTACCCAGCCACTACGATTATGAGGCGTTTCTCCTGCCATTAATGCTGTCGCATTATTAATATATCCGGAAAAAGACCCCTGAATAAAACGCATAACAACAATATAAACTGCATTAGGTGCAAATCCGGTTAAGGTAATAGTTAAGGCCATTACGCCACTTGCTCGCATACACATTAACTTTCGCCCTTTTCTGTCAGCTAAGCTACCCCAATAAGGTGAAACAATAGCTTGAGCGATAAAAGTCATGGCAAAAGCCAATCCTGAATAAAGATTAATTTGAAGTTTTGTATAGTTTCCTAAATCTGAAATAAACAATGAAATAAATGGCATTGTCATTGAATATCCCATTCCTGTGATAAAGCAACCTAGCCATAAAGTATAAAAAGCTTTATGCCAACCTGTAGGTAGTTTTGACTTCTCTTGAGTCACAATTTCATCTTCTTTTTTTAAAATACTTAGCTTTTATTGTAACATATTTCAAAAATTACTAAATTTCACTTAATTGTTAACTTATTGCAAATAAACTATGCTAGCATATTTTCTTAGAAGGGAGTGCTAGCTTATGGCACATATGTCGCGTCGCGAATATAGAATGAAAAATGCAAAAAATTCGCAAGGAACAAGCAGTTCCAAGGCTAATTTTGCTAAAAATAAAAGTATTAATAGGGAAGAGTTTAGAAATAGTCGTCAAAAACCTCAAATGAGTTCAGCAAATATTGCACAAAATATTACAACTCGAGAAGATAAGCGTCATACTTTAAACTTTTGGGACATTTTTGCAGATCGTCCATATGTTGCAGTAGCGGTAATAGTAGTTGCAATTATTTTAATTATGGTTAAGCTCTGGTGGGGACTTTTAATTCTAGCTGGAATAGTTATCATAGGAATCAGTGTGATAGGTAATAGTCATCATCCTAACCAAGTCTTAAGTTTAGAGTTTAAGATGAAAGCTTCCAGAAGATTGAGTATGCTTCGTGCAATTCAGTTTGGTGGGTCAATTTTGATGTTTTTAGCAACTTATATGAAACAAGTAGTATCAGTAGACTTTTCTTCAGCAGGTTCTACTGATAGTTTTCAAGTTATTACGGGACTTTTATCTAATCGTGGTGGGGCATATGGTCAACAGGGAACATATTTTTTAAACTTGCTCAATACGTTCACCGGAGGACAATTATGGAGTTCATATCGTTATGCAACCAATAGTGCTCAAATGATGAGTTCACCATCTGGACGCTGGATTGTAATGTGGATATTTGTTTTGATGATTGCGCCAGCTTTTTGTGTACTTTCGCAATTCTTTAAGGAACCATATTCACGCAATTCTGCACTTATTGCTTCTATTATTTCTGCAATATCTTTTGTTTTAACTCCAGTATTAATGCGTCATTGGGTAGTTGCTTACGCTATGGAAAACAATATGAGTCAGCAAGCGGCAAATAATGCTGTTAAAGTTGGAGGTATGGCTTATGTAGCAATTATCTGCTCAGTTGTTGTTTTATTAATTTCACTATATCGTTTTATTAAACAAGATAAATTTGAATAAAAAAATACAGCCTGATCAAATTGATCAAGCTGTATTTTTTATTACTGGGAATTAATTTAAATTGTATTAATACCAGTGGTGACTAAGCCAAAATCTCTTAGCATTTACCCATGAACCATAACGACCATAAACGTAGTTATCAGCAGTTCTTTCTTGGTTCTTCTTTGAGTAATCACCATGCAAGTAACCAATGTTTAATTGATAGCGACCATAACAAACACCATTTCTTGCAGTGTAGCTGCCGCCACTTTCACGCATTGCAATCCAATGCTTAGCTGCTTTTTCTTTCTTAGATAATTTTCTAGTAGCAGCTTGAACAGTAGTGTTTGAACTGTTAGCAGTAATGGTTTGAACTGCAACAACAGCAGTGAAAGCTAAAGCGATAGCTGCGATTAATTTAACAATAGTAGATTTAAAATTATTCATTATTCTTAATTTCATTCCCCGTAAACTTAACTATTTCTTAATGACTATGCTTATATATTACATGGTGAATATGACAACAATGTTACAAAACGACCACGAGAGGCTTACAATCCTATGTTTTTAGCGTTTTTAATGTAACATTTAAAGTTTTTTGCTAAAATTAAGAAAAATAGTTCCGTATATAGGAGGTTAAAAAATGGCAGTAAAACGTTTTTACGAAACTTTCCACCCAGAACATTATGATCTTTTTATTGATGTCAACCGGGGCAAAAAATTAATTAGCGGTACTTCAACTATTACTGGTGAAGCACAAGATGACACAGTTTTTATTAATCAAAAATACATGACAATTTCCGCAGTTCGTGCTGATGGAGAAGATGTAGAGTTTGAAGTTAGTGATAAAGATGAAGCAATTAAAATCAATTTAGGTAGAACTGGTAAGACTACTATTGCAATTGATTATACTGCTCCACTTACTGACACAATGATGGGGATTTATCCTTCTTATTACGAATTTAATGGTGAAAAGAAGCAAATTATCGGGACCCAATTTGAAACTACATTTGCTAGACAAGCTTTCCCTTCAGTTGATGAACCTGAAGCAAAGGCTACTTTTACTTTATCTCTTAAGTGGGATGAAAAACCTGGTGAAATCGCACTTGCTAACATGCCTGAAACTGAAGTCGTTGATGGTGTCCACCATTTTGAAGAAACAGTTCGCATGTCAACTTATCTTGTAGCCTTTGCCTTTGGTGAACTTCAATCAAAAATCACCGAAACTAAAAATGGTATCAAGGTTGGTGTATTTGCCACTAAAGCTCATAAACCAAAAGAACTTGATTTTGCTTTAGATATTGCAAAACGTGCGATTGATTTTTATGAAGAATTTTATGAAACTCCATATCCATTACCACACTCATGGCAATTGGCACTTCCTGATTTTTCAGCAGGAGCTATGGAAAACTGGGGTCTTATCACTTATCGTGAAGCATATCTCCTTTTAGATCCAGATAATACTACTCTTGAAAATAAAAAGCTGGTTGCAACAGTTATTACTCACGAATTAGCTCACCAATGGTTTGGTGATTTGGTAACTATGAAGTGGTGGGACAACTTATGGCTTAATGAAAGTTTTGCTAATATGATGGAATATCTTTCAGTGGATCATTTAGAACCAAATTGGCATATTTGGGAAATGTTCCAAACAAGCGAAGCTCCTCAAGCACTTCAAAGAGATGCTACCGATGGGGTACAGTCAGTTCATGTTGAAGTTAATGATCCGGCTGAAATTGATGCCCTGTTTGATCCAGCAATTGTTTATGCTAAGGGATCAAGACTTCTTGTCATGGTTCGTTCACTTTTAGGCGATGAAGCTCTTAGAAAAGGACTTAAATACTACTTTGATCATCATAAGTTTGATAATGCCACAGGTGACGACTTATGGAATGCTTTGTCTACTGCAACTGATTTGAATATTGGTGAAATTATGCATTCTTGGCTTGAACAACCGGGCTATCCAGTTGTTACAGCTAAAATTGATGACAACGGGGACCTTATTTTAAGTCAAAAACAATTCTTCATTGGTGATGGAGAAGATAAGGGAAGAACTTGGCAAATTCCTTTGAATGCTAATTTTGATGCACCAACAATTATGAAGGATAAAGAAATTAACTTGGGTAATTATAAGGATTTGCGTGATAAAGCAGGTCATCCTCTTCGTTTAAATGTTGGTAATAATTCTCATTTTATTGTTGAATATGATAAGACTTTGCTTGATGATATTTTAGCTGATACTGATGAACTTGATTCAATTGCTAAGCTTCAAATTTTGCAAGATTTAAGACTTTTAGCACAAGGTGGACAAATTTCTTATGCTACAATTGTTCCGCTTCTTGCAAAATTTGCAAATTCTAAATCTAGTTTAGTAATTACTGCTCTTTATGCAACTGCTGCAAAATTACGTGAATTTGTAAAGCCTGGTTCAGGGGATGAAAAGAATTTAAAGAAGTTCTATGATGACCTTTCAGTAGAACAAGTTGCGCGTCTTGGCTGGATTCCAAAGAAGGGCGAAAGTGATGAAGATGCACAAATTCGACCACTTGAACTTAGTGCAAGTATTTATGCGGGCAATCCTGAATCAATTAAAGAAGCCCATAAGATTTTTGTTGAAAATGAGGATAACTTAGAGGCAATTAATGCTGATATTCGTCCTTATGTTTTGATTAGTGAAGTCAAAAACTTTGGCGGTCATAATTTAATGGCAATGCTAATTAAAGATTACCAAAAAACTTCTGATGCTTCATATAAAGCCGATATTCGTCTTGCATCAACTAGCTCTGTAGATATTGCTGAAATTAATAAGATTGTAGGCTACTTTGAAGATGCTAATGTAATTAAGCCACAAGATTTACGTGGCTGGTATCGTGGTGTTCTTGCTAATTCTCATGGTCAACAAGCTGCTTGGAATTGGCTTCGTGAAGATTGGGATTGGCTTGAAAAGACAGTTGGTGGCGATATGGAATTTGCTACATTTATTACTGTTACTGCTTATGTATTCCATACCCCAGAGCGACTTGAAGAATTTAAGAAGTTCTTTGAACCCAAAATTAATACTCCAGGTTTAACTCGTGAAATTAAAATGGATATTAAAGTAATTGAAACTAAGGTCAACTTGATTGAAAAAGAAAAAGATGCTGTGAATGGCGCAATTGAAGTTGAAATTAACTAAAAATAAATAATAACTAAAAAAATAGAAACTTATGTATAAATAAGTTTCTATTTTTGTTTATATACAGTATACATATACAGCATATATTGACTAATCCCCTACTAATCAAATATAATTAACATTAATACTCACTTACCTAATTTAAGGGGGAAAATTGTTAATGAGTAATAAAAAGAATATTGATACGGCTTTCTTTGGTCAACCGAGAGGTCTTTCCACACTCTTCTTCACAGAAATGTGGGAAAGATTTAGTTACTATGGCATGAGAGCCATTCTGCTCTTCTACATGTATTATGCAGTAAGTGCAGGCGGACTTGGAATGAGCCAGACAACGGCAGCTAGTGTAATGTCGATTTATGGTTCACTTGTTTATTTATCTAGTGTTGTAGGGGGCTGGCTTTCAGACCGTGTATGGGGACCTAGAAGAACTGTTTTCTTCGGTGGTGTCCTCATCATGTTTGGTCATATTGTTTTAGCCTTTCCATGGGGATTAGCAGCACTTTATAGCTCAATTGCCTTAATTGTTGTAGGTACTGGTCTTTTAAAGCCAAATGTATCTGACATGGTTGGTAGTCTTTATTCAGAAAATGACCGTCGCCGTGATGCAGGGTTCAGTATGTTTGTTTTCGGTATTAATTTAGGATCTGCAATTGCTCCTATCTTAGTGCCATGGGCATCTAATGGCTTTGGTTTCCATGCTTTTGGTAATCATTATAATTTCCATGCTGGATTCTCACTTGCAGCAATCGGTATGTTTATTGGACTTGTTCAATACTACTTCGATGGTAAAAAATACTTGCCAGAAGCAGGAATGTATCCAAACGATCCAATTGAACGTAAAGATTTAAATAAGATTATTCAAAAAGTAGTTATTGGTGTTGTAATTGTAGTTGCTCTTTTAGTAGTAATGGCATTAATGGGACAATTGAACATTGATAATATCATTAATTTGCTAACCATTTTAGCAATTGCGATTCCTGTTTACTACTTTGTAATTATGCTTCGCAGTCCAAAGGTGTCTAAGGTTGAACGCTCACGTGTATGGGCTTATGTACCTTTGTTTATTGCTGCAGCAATTTTCTGGGGAATTGAAGAATCTGGTTCTGTTGTTTTAGCACTTTTTGCTGAACAACGTACAGTACTTCATATTGGAAACTGGCACTTTGCAGCTGCTAACTTCCAAACTTTAAACCCTGTTTTCATCATGATTTTGACACCATTCTTTGTATGGCTTTGGGAAAATTGGAAAAAACAACCAAGTGCACCTACTAAGTTTGCGGCAGGGTTGGTATTTGCTGGACTTTCCTATATGTGGATGGCAATTCCAGGTTGGTTGTTTGGTACTAGTGACCGTGTTAGTCCATTCTGGCTTGTTGGTTCATGGTTTATTGTTGAAATTGCAGAAATGCTTATTTCACCAATTGGACTTTCTGTAACAACTAAGCTTGCACCAAAAGCATTTAAGTCACAGATGATGAGTATGTGGTTCTTGGCAGACGCTGCAGGACAAGCTGTAAACGCACAAATTGTTAAATACTACTCAAGTGCTACAGAAGTACCTTACTTCTTGATTGTTGGTATTGTTAGTGTAATCTTTGGTATTGTGATGCTATTCTTTGCTAAAAAGATTCACTCACTTATGGCTGGAGTAAATTAAATAATAAAAATAATGGTCAAACTTGGCCATTATTTTTTTGCAAAAAAATCCCATATATGGGTATTCTTAAAGCTTAATTAGTTAAATAGTGAGATAATAATTCTTTATATAAAAAATCCTCTCCCAGAGTTGATTGCTCTGGGAGAGGGATTAAAACTACTTACCATGTAATTCTAAATATTTGATTTCCAATGGTACTGTTACCGTCTTTACTATGATATGCAACGGTCAAATATAAATCGTTGTTTCCTATTACTTGGATACCTTCAAGCTCAGTAGGATATCCAACAAAATTAGTATCTAATCGACTATCTTTAGTAAGGTTATGTATTTCCCAATTATTGAAGTTTTGCCAATTAAATTTTACTAATTTTCTTTCAGATGCGTTAGGTTTATCTGGAGAATATTGACTAGAAATATAAATATTTTTACTGTCATCAATATCATAACCTTGAATAGAATTAATGCGCCCTACAAAATTATCAATGTCAATATAAGGAGCTACTTTATATGGAGATAAATCACTGATAGTGACATTGCTAGAACCGTTATTATTTAATGCGTTATTAACTTTAGCAAGATCATATAAAGCAAAATGGCCAGAATTATTTGTCCAAACTGTGGCTATCATTAGATAGTGGTAACTTGGGGACACAGCGGCTTCTACTCTGTAGATATGTTGTCCACTCCAATTACCGTTAGTAATCTCTACTAAGTTTGAGATACGAGATATTTGAGTATTTTTACTATAAGTACCAGGATATGTTAATCTACCTATTTGAATAGTCCATTTTTTGTCATTGGATTTAGTTCCGATAAACCATCCTCCATTAAAGTTATTTTGATTTTTTCCTCCTGCGTATTCCCAAGTTTGAGTGTGACCACCAGCGGCATCTTTATGAGTATTATTATTTATATCTTGAGTAGTGCGACCAATCATTTTTAATCCTGGAGATGGGAAGTTTAATGTTTGACCATTATAAGTTGCATTATATGTTCGACTTACATAGGTATCATTTTTATACATTTGTAAGGCATAAGTATATTTTGAACCTATATTTGCTTTTTGAACTACTCGTGCAAAGGGAGTATTTAACTTAGCTTTTAATGTAATTTCCATTTGAATTACCTTCTTTGATTATAAATCTAAGTTTTTATCTCTACTTTTATTATAATGCAATTAAATAAAGATTCAAAAATAACGATTTGTTTTCATGAGTTAATTTCTAAATACTTTCCTTAGATTGAAGAAGAAGAGGAGTACGTGGTTGAATTACATCATATATTAGTAAGTAATGATTAGTTCCGTAGACACGATAAAAGTTTCTTCCTTGTGGCCAGTTTGGTTTTAAATTAAATAAGCCATTAACTTTAAGAATTGTGTTTTTCGCTACTCTTTCTTTTGTTTTATTACCGTTTATATCGTAAAAATAGGTATCTTTTTTAATAATTATTTTTCCTGAAGTGGCGATTAATTCTTGGTTATTAATACTTTTTACATTAGCTACTTTTATATATTCGTTATCCTTGATATTATAATACGCATGTTTATTTATTATAGTATATGGGAGCCAAAGTTTAGTAATTTTTCCAGAAGAATAATAAAGTGTATAGTATTTTTTATTTTTACTAAGTTTTACAATTCTACCTTTAGCTATAGTGGATTCGTTTTTTAAATACTTTTTATTTTTCATAATTCTTTTTCCGTTTTTATTATAAATATAAGAATTATGATTAAAAGTAATTGGTGTATTATTAGTTGATGCTATAGCAGGCGTTTTTAGAAAAATTAATAAAAAGATTGAAAAAATAATAAATATAAATGGTGCAATTATTAGTGTATTTCTTTTATTCATTTGTTATAAATCCTTTCTAAAAATATAATGGTAATTCATCTTTATTTTACAATACAAAGGGAATAATAAGGATGAATTTGACTTCTTTATACAAAAATCCCTTCCCAGAGTTGATTGCTCTGGGAGAGGGATTTATAATTTCTTATTAATAAATTACAACTGGTTCATCCTTGATTACATTGCTCCATACGCTGTGGATTTCGCTTGGACGAATATTTACACATCCATGGGAGCCTCCAGAAAGATATGCTGACTTAGACCAGTTAGTTCTCCAGCTTGCATCATGGAAGCCACATCCACTAAGTGTAAATGGCATCCAGTATTGAACTGGGGATGAATATCTTGAGCCATCATCATTAAACCCGCGCAATGTACTTGGTGACTCTTTGTACATTACGTACCAAACACCAACAGGTGTTTTATTATCGCCACTGTTAGTTCCAGTTACGACATCGTTTAAGTGAACTGCAACTTTGCCTTTTCTAACAACCCATAATTCTTGGTTCTTAATAGAAACAACGGCATAGTTTTCACCAAGACCATGGTTGCTCTTGCCATAGCCATGTTCATATGTACTAAAGCCATCTCCATAGAGGTACTTACTACCATCTAAAGTCTTATCACCATTCATAAATGCTTGTTCAACAGCTGCTTGGGCCTTTTTAACGTAAACTCCCCAGCCATAGCTTTCATTTTTAACAGTGATGGTTTTACCTTTTACACTATTGCCAGATGGAACTTGAACTTTGTAACTCTTATGAAGAGTGGAAACTTCTTTGTTAATATCGTTAAGTTTCTTAGTTAAATTCTTCACATCAATGAATTGATACTTACCATTTTTATAGTTGGCTTCGGTAATTAAATCCTTAGCCTTTAAGTTATATTCTTTACCATCAATCTTATAAGTTACACTTGCGTTATGAACTTTTGTAAGCTTTTCTTTAGCTTGATCGTATTCTTTGGAAGTATAATTGTACTTCTTGTTAGTTGGCATATCAGTATGCTGTTGATCAAAGTACTTTTGAACTTGTTCTTTACTGATCGTGGTAATTTCAGGATCACGTTCTGCTACTACTTTATCATCTTTTAGATGAATGACATTGGTAGCTTTTTTGTTGATTTTTTCGGTTGCTTTTGCAACAGTTAGATTGCCAACATCTATACCATAGATTTTTACATTAGGATTGAAGTGTGTAGTCGCAAATGTGCGTGCCTTCGCTTCTCCTTTGACATGTTCACTATGAATCATAAATCCAGCAGCAATAGCTACCACTAATACTAGTGCACCAATAACCAAATAAAGATTATTGCGCTTGTTTTTCTGTCTTAAGTTTTTTCTAGAATCCATTATGTTTAACACCCACTAATTGAGAATATGCGTTTGCTTAACAGTTTATCAGCTAATTGCTTTTTGGTAAAGGCATTAGCTTTTATAAGAATATTTTAGTCTTTTTCTACTATAATAAAAAGTACAAAATGAAATTATAAGGGGATATTGATAATGAATAATGATCCAATTGTCTTTCAAATGGAGCAGGCCAAAGGTAAGCCACAATCTTATCGAAAAAGTAAGCACAAAAAGATATGTCCATTTTGCGATATTGATAATTTAACTGATATTTATGAACAAGATGGTGAAATTATTTGGCTAAAAAACAAATTTCCCACTTTGCGTGATACTCTTCAAACTGTATTAATTGAATCAAGTAATCATCATGGAGATATTTCAACGTATTCAATTGAACATAATCGAAAAGTTATTAAGTTTGCACTTCATGTTTTTGAAAAGATGAATAGTAGCAAAAAATTCCAATCAGTAGTTTGGTACAAGAATTATGGTCCCAATTCTGGTGGGTCCTTGATTCATCCGCATATGCAGATTGTGGGACTAGAGCATGAGAATGGTTATAAGTATATTCATCCAAATAATTTTGAAGGTGAAACTTTATTTAATAATGGAAATGTAGAAGTAAATATTGCTCAACATCCAGTTCAAGGCTACACTGAACTTAATATTAATACTTTGAATAAAAACAATCTTGATTTATGGGCGGATTGGATTAGAAGTGGTGCTAAATATATGCTTAATGTTATGTATGATGGCAGATGTGATTCTTATAATCTTTTCTTTTATCCACGTGAGCAAGACGGTTATTGTGCAAAATTTATTACACGCTTTAATGCTCCACCATATTTTGTTGGGTATAAATTATCACAAGTTAATGATGAGATAACATTAGATAAAGAAGCTCATCGTTTTAGAAAGTTTTTTGATGAAGGGTCAAAGTTAGAAAATGAAAAATGATTGGAAGTCTAAAATAATTTTTGCAATTCAATTCATAATTAACGAGCTTTTTGCTTTTGAGCTATGGCTAGAAGTTAGTGCTTATGTTAATGAGATTATTTCAATTATTGTACTAGTCACTTTGCTTGCTCTAGGATATGCTTTGACAGTTAAATTTGAGAATGAAAAATAAAAGCTGCTACATCCACTTTTTTTAGTGGTGTATCAGCTTTTATTAAAATTTAGTTTCTAAAATATCATCTTCTGGACGGTGTGCTTGAATGCGAATTACTTCCCAGTCAAATTCATCATCAGGTTTTACAAGTTCAATTTCTAACTTTTCATCAGTATAATTGAATTTTAAATCTACACGATTTTCAATCCATTCAACTCGATTTGGTTCTTCATTTAATCCTTTAACTGCAATTTTTTCAGGGATAGGACTCTTTAAGAAGATATACTTTTGATAATTTGCATGACGATTTTCTAAAATAAAGCCATCTTTATCAACGCTTAATTCACTTGGAATTCCCTCATTAAACGCATGTCCAAACATGTGCATCCAAGAATTGATTTTTTCAAGCATTTCTTCGTCAGAAGCAGAAATTTTTCCATCTTCTAAATTGATATTAATAACAGTTTTATCGCCATTTTTACGATTTTCTACAATTGCATTGATGACGTTGTCTGTAGTTAAATTTTCACCATTTTGTTCATCTATTAACTTAATGGTGTATTTGTCACAAGCTTCTTGAAAATCATTACTTGCACTAATAGCACGTACACCAATATCACGCGCCTTTTTTACAAGTGAGTCAAAGTCAACATTTTTAGCATTATTTAGGTTAAAATTTAAGACGATTGCAAAATCAGGATTCATATTTTTTCTCCTCTCAATTAATACTTATTAATTGTAACTTATTAGAAAGGCGATGCCAAAAAAATGCAGATTATTATTTCCCCAGCTAAGAAAATGCTTGTTGATAGAGATTCTTTTAATGTTGAGACAATGCCGAAGTTTTTAGATAAAAGCCGAATTTTGGAAAAATATTTAAAGTCACGCTCTCAAGATGAATTACAAAAATTATGGAAATCTAGTGACCGTATTACTAAAGAGGGTTTAAAGCAGCTTGAGGTGATGGATTTAGATCATAATTTAACTCCGGCTTTAGTTGCTTATCATGGAATACAGTATCAATATATGGCAGCTGATATATTTTCTCAAAAAGGATTAGATTATGCCAAAGACCATCTTAAAATTTTGTCAGGATTCTATGGGATTTTGCGTCCTTTTGATGGAGTAACGCCATACCGATTAGAGATGAATGCTAAAATGACAGGTTTTCGTGATTATAGTTTGTATCATTATTGGGGCGATTTAATTGCAAAAGAATTATATAAAGATAATGATATAGTAATTAATTTAGCTTCTAAAGAATATTCTCGTGCAATACGTCCTTATACGGATTCACAACGAAAAATGATTGATATTGATTTTTTAGAAGAACGCAATGGAAAATGGAAGACGATTGGAACTCATGCAAAAATGGCGCGAGGAGAAATGGCACGATATATTTGTGAAAACCAAATAAAAAATCCTACAGAATTGCAGGATTTTCATGATTTTGAATTTATTTTTGATAAAGAAAATAGTACGGAAACTAATTATATTTTCCGTACAAATTTTGACTTTAAGCGCCGTTAAAATAGTGGCTTTAGAAAATCACTAGCTAGTTTTGCAGCGATTCCTTTATATTCTCCACTAAAGCGATGATCTGCATCTTCAATCATATGAAGTTCACTATTTGAATAAACATCATTATATTTTTTAGAATATTTTGGATCAACTACTTGATCATTTGTACCATCAATTATTGATACAGGTCCAGTAAAGCGACCTGCTACTTCATAGATAGGTAAGACTTGAGCTGTTCTAATATACATTCCACCAAGCTTTAGACCAGACTTTTCTCCAATTAAAGGGATTTTGTTGGGTACATGATAAGGATCATAGATTGCTCCCTGAGTATTCCCTTTTAAAGCATCATCTTTTAATGAAGCAGCAGGCGCCATTAAGACAACCTTTTTAACAATATCAGGATATAGTCCAGCCAGCATTGAAGCAACTACGCCGCCTTGAGAGTGTCCTACTAAGAAAATGTTTCTAACATGTGGATCAGTTCTTACATAATCTAGAACTGCTTTTGCATCAGCGATTTCATTTGGAACAGTCATGTCTTCAAATTTACCATCGCTTTCGCCATGACCATTAAAGTCAAAACGGACACTTGCGACATTTTCATCACGCAGATTATCAGCAATCTGTTTTAATAAATCAGTATTTCGATTAGCAGTAAAACCATGCATGAGAATTGCCATATCATAAATTTCACCAAATGGTTCTTCGCGGTCTCCAACTAAAGTTAGACCGTCTCTTTGAATTGTTACACGAGACATAAATTTTCTCCTTAAATACACTGTATATTTATATTTTAATCCTTTTCAAAGTGAAACAAGTTAAGAAAATGGAAAGAATTCGTATAAAATAGTAAGATATTTTTAAAGTGAGGATGATAATATGGAAATTGTATTCATTAGACATGGTCAAACAGATGTAAATAAAACAGGTAGGATTCAAGGATCAAATATTGATGCTGAACTAAACAGTGTAGGGAGAAAACTGGCCCAAGAATCCTCTGAAAATTTTGATGAAAGTCAATTTGATGTAGTTTACGCAAGTCCTATGAAAAGAGCTTTTGAAACTGCAAGAATTTTTACTAAAGGTAAAAAAGACATTATTTTAGATAAGCGTTTGCTTGAGTTTGATTATGGTGAATGGGACGGTGCATTATTAACTGAAATGGCAGAAAAGTATCCTGATGCCATTGACCCTTGGGGAAAAGCTAATGGCAATTATGTTAAGTATGCTCCTCATGGCGAAAGAATGAGTGAGCTTGAAGCAAGATGTGCTAGTTTTTTAGATGAAATGATTAAAAAATATCCAGATAAAAAAGTATTAGTAGTAGCTCACGGAACTTTAATTAGAATGATGGCTGCACATTTGATTGCAAATGGAAATATTGATGCTTTTCAAACTATGGAAAATTGCGGTTTAGCAGAATTTTCTATTCGAGAAGGAATTAATCGTTTAGTATATTACAATCGGATTTTAATGTAAGGCGAAAAAATCGCCTTTTTTAATACTTTTCTATTGACATTGTGTCATTTTCTTCTTATTATAATGCTGTAGATAATGACAAAATGTCACCAAAGGGAAAGAGGATAATATTATGGTTAAAGCAACTTTTACACGTTTACCAGAAGTTAAAAAAAAGCGCGTGACTGCAGCTCTCTTGAATGAGTTCAGCCATCACGCTTTAACTGATAGTCAAGTAGCAAGGATTGTCAAGGATGCTGATATTGCTAGAGGCGCTTTTTATAAATATTTTGATGACTTGACTGATGCTTATATGTACCTTTATCGAATTGCAATTCAAGATATTCATATCAATATGAGTCCTGGGGATAAATTTGATCCAGACTTTTTCTATGAAAGGGTATTAAAGTTTATTGATGAAACTCAGCACAGCAAGTATGAACCAATGATGAAATTGCATATGCTTCAAAATGAGGCAGCTCTTCCTAATAGTATGCGAATTAATTCAGAGCAATTGCTCCATATGTCTCCAGAAATGTGGAGTGCAATGGTATTAAGTCATGAAGTAATTACTGCAGTATTTGCTGATCCTGATAATAAGGAAAAAAATTTAAAACGTTATAAAGAAGCACTTTATTTATTAGATAAGGGGGCAAAAAAGTAATGTTTTTAGCATTTAAAGAAATCCAGCGTGAAAAGTTGCGCTATGGATTAATTATTTTGATGATTTTCCTAATAAGCTATTTGATTTTTATGCTGTCATCTTTAGCAATTGGTTTAGCTGATGAAAATACGCAAGCAATCAATGCTTGGGATGCTAAAAAAGTAGTTCTAAATAAAAATGCAAATATTAGTATGTCTCAGTCAATCTTAACTGCAGATGATTTAAAAGGTGTTAAGCTGGGTAAAGATGAAGCCTATATTGGACAAACTCCAGTAGTAGTAAAGGCAAAAGATGAGGCATCAGTATCGGCACAATTTTTAGGAATTGAAAAATCACAGTTTATTTATAAAAATCAAAATCTAATTTCTGGTAGAAAGGCAAAAAATGGTAATGAAGTAACTGTTGATGAAGCTTTTAAAATTAAAGGATATAAACTAGGCGATAAAATTAAACTTAATGATTCTGATAAGAAATATAAAATTGTTGGTTTTGTTAAGAATGCAAAAATCAATATTGCTCCTATTGTTTATGGAAATTTAGCTACTTGGAAATCTCTTCGTCAGGGGATGAATAATGTAAAAGTTTCGGCGATTATTTCTCAAAATGCAAATTATAAATTTAATCATAAAAATGCTAAAACTTATAATATTGCAACATTTATTAACAAATTACCAGGCTATACTGCTCAAAATATGACTTTTGAATTAATGATTGGATTCTTATTTGTTATTTCATTAATTATTATTGCAGTGTTCTTATATATTTTGACAATGCAAAAGATGCACAATTTTGCAGTAATGCGTGCTCAAGGAATCCCATCTAAGACCCTTGTTGGGGCTACAGTAAGTCAATCAATTATTTTAGTTGTAGTTGGTGTAGTTATTGCCCTTATTATGATGTGGATTACAGCATTGTTATTACCAGCAAGTGTTCCAATGAAATTTACCCCTGCAATTATGTTAGCTGGAAGTATTGGAATGCTTTTGATGGGAATAATTGGTAGTTTGATTCCAGTAAGATCAATTCTTAAAGTAGATCCTGCGAAAGCGATTGGTGAGTAATTATGGCAGTAATTGAATTAAAAGATGTGAACAAGTTTTATGGAAAAGGAATTGCACGAGTTGAAGCATTAAAAGATGTTGACTTTCAGGCTAATAAAGGTGAAGTGGTCTTAATCATGGGCCCAAGTGGAGCTGGAAAGAGTACATTTTTAACAATTGCTGGCTCACTTCAAAAACCTACTTCAGGTATAGTTTTAATTGATGGTAAAGATATTACAAAGTTTTCAGCTAAGCAAAGCAATAATTTACGATTAAATAAGATTGGCTTTGTATTACAAGCTTATAACTTAGTACCATTTTTGGATGTTCATGAACAATTTGTTTTAGTTGATAAAGTTAAAAAGCAAAATAATTTGTCTAAAGAAGATTTAGATAAATTATTAAAAGATTTAGGTATAGAAAAACTAGTTAAAAAATATCCTAATGAATTATCTGGTGGTCAGCAGCAACGTGTTGCGATTGCTAGAGCTTTATATGCCAATCCTGATATTCTCTTGGCAGATGAACCAACTGCATCTCTTGATACTAAGAACGTAGAAGAAGTTGGAAAATTATTTAAAAAATTAGCTAAAGAACGTGATAAAGCAATAATCCTTGTTACTCACGATCCTCGTCTTGAAAAATATGCTGATCATATTTATGAAATGATGGATGGTAAGATGAGTAAGAAGAAATAATACTGTTATGAGTATATAAAAAATAACCTATTTCAATTATGAAGTAGGTTATTTGTTTTTTGTTATAAATTAGGATCCATTTGAAAACGTAATGGTGAATCTGCAGTTTGTTTTGTAATTAATTTAGCATTTAATTCACGGAAAATATCTAATGCAGTTTTTGCCATTTTATTATTTGCTTCATTAACTAAATTGATTCTTTGCTTGTCGTCAGTTTCTTTAGCTAATTTTTGGTCAAATTCATAACGGATTCTGTTAACTTTTTGATTAGCTTCACTTTGTGCATTGGCTAAGTCAGTTCCATACTTACTCCAATCACGATCAACTAAGGTACTAGTAAGTTTAAATACCCAATAAGCTGAATTTTGGCTGTAAGTTTCTTTTCCATATTTATACATTGTAGGAACTTTTGTACCTTGTGGATAAAATGGAATATAAACACTTTGAGAAGCTACTCCCATTGCAAGCCAGTGAATCATATTTTCGCCGTTTAATTCAAGTAAATGAGACTCTTGTGTAGTAGCTACTGAAATAGGACGGAAAGTAGCATTGTCTTTATTCTTTTTATTTGTTAAATCATAGGGTGTATTTTGATAATGATTACTTAAAACAGCTTGGGCATCTTGTGCTGATAATGGTTTGTCTGGTTTTTGAGTAAACGGTAAGTCAAAACTTTGAGGTTTTTGTTCTATTGTAGGAGTTAGTAGCCTTTGTCCTACCCAGACACGTGGAGTGTTATAATGCAAGTCACTATCATCGTGAGTGCCAAAAATTTCACGGAAATTAAAAGGTCTATTTTCAGGCCATAATTTGTTATTATAAACAAAATCACGAATACCTTTAGAATACATAAAGTTATCACTGTTAAAGTCAATTTCCTGAATTGCTAGTTGATTTGCAACTACGGCATATGAATCATCAGGAATGCGCTCAGCTACCCAATGATGACCTGAACCAATTTCCATGTACCAAGCTTCATCAGGGTCTGCAAATAATATTCCATCAGCTTCTGCAGCTCCGTGTTTTTCTACAATATCGCCTAAACGTGCTACACCATCGCGAGCCGTTTTAATATAAGGCAAAACTACACTTACCATGGCTTCTTCAAGAATGCCCTTTTCAGTATCAAATGGGTCTGCTGCTTGAACTCGGTCGTTTGCATATGCACTTTCAGTTGCGCTCATTGCAACATGATATTCGTTAATTCCATCTTCTTCAAATACTCCATATTTATCTGTCCATTCAGGAGTTGAAGAATAAGCAAGTTTTTCATTTGGGAGATCCATTTCAAATTTGTTATCTTTTGACTTAAAATGATTATTTGAAATAGTCTCATGTTTATTAAAAGCTAAATGCTTAGGCCATGCAGTTTTAGCATCTTCATTGCGTCCAATCATTACGCTGCCAGAAATGGAAGCTTTTTTACCGATTAAGATTGAAGTACATGATGAACGACCAACTTTTGTTTCCATAGATTTTCACACTTTCTGCTAAATTGAATTATAATTATTATAACTTGAAAAATATTTTTTGAAAAAATAGAGGTACTATTATGGCTGAAGAAATTGAAAATAAGTCAATTGAATTAGAGACTGATTATAAGAACCAGGCAATAAACATGAAGTTTTCAGATAATTTATCTGATTCACGTGAACGCGGTTACATATTGTCTGCAGCGCTATTTGCATATTGTGCATCTCAAGGGCTGGATAAGCAGGAAGTTATTGAAATGGTTAACTCCAACTATGACCAATTTACTGGTGGTACGAGTACATCACTATTTTCTAGATTGTAAAAATAAAAAACATTTGTCATTTAACACTTGCATTTGTTATTTTATAGCGTTATTATAGTTGTGAAGAGAAAAATAACGACTGTAACTGAAAAGCACAGCTGAGTAATTCTGATTGAGGTGTTTAAAATGGCAAGAAAGAAAGAAATTAGTAGAGATAAAATTTTAGATGTTGCTTATAAGATGGCAGTTAAAGATGGTATTGAAGGTTTAACTGCTCGTAGCATTGCAAAGACTGGACACTTTTCAACCCAACCTTTGTATCTTGAATTTAGCAACATGAATGACTTGCGTGAACAAGTACTTGCAAGAATTTCAAATGATTTGAAGACTAAGACTTTGCAACAAAAGTTTACAGGCGATGCTTTAATTGACTTAGACTTATCATACATTGATTTTGCAGAAAAGCATGTAAACTTATTCCGTGCAATGTTTGTAGACGGTAAGTTTGGTAGCAAAGTTATTTCTGATACTTTGATGGAACTTGGAACTGAAAAGTTCAAAGAACAATACAGCAATACAAATTACGATGACGAAAGAGTTCGTGATATTGTAATTGCTAACTGGATTTCTACTACTGGTATGGCTGCTTTAGTAGTTAATAAGATTGCTACTTTCAACCAAAACCAAATTGTTAACGTACTTAATGCACAGATTCACGATGCAATGCTTAACGATCGTCTCAGCGAAACTCAAGAAAACCCAATGTTTGCTTCTGGCGAAGATGCATCACTTAAGGATCAATTAGCCTAAGTCAATCTGAATCACTGTGCTTTCAGTCTAAGAAAAAGCGCTTCCTATTTAGGGAGTGCTTTTTTGTTTAGTTAAGTTATAATAAATAATAGGAATTAGTTTTCGAAAGGTGGTTTTTTTAGTGAAAATCCTCGCATTATCAGGTTCAAACGCCGAAGGCTCATATAATGAAGCACTTCTTAAGTATATTATTAAGCATTTTGAAGACAGATACGAATTTGAATTAGCTACTGTAAAAGGATTACCAATGTATAAAGAAGGTGTTGATGCACCAGCTAATGTATTGGAACTTGGAAAGCAAGTTGAAGATTCAGATCTTATCTTGATTGCTTCTCCTGAACAACAGCACTCAGTTGCAAGTAGCTTGAAGAGCGCACTTGAATGGTTATCTAGCTCAGTTCATCCATTTCATGGAAAGCCAGTAGTGATTGTTTCAACTTCACCAATGCCTCAAGGTGGTAGTCGTTCACAAACTCATTTAAAGAATATTTTGGCAGCTCCTGGCTTCAGCGCTCATGTATTCAATGGTGATGAATTTATGATGGGCAATGCACCTAAGCAATTTGATGAAGAAGGAAACTTAGTCGATGAAGGTACCATTAAGTTTTTAGGTCATTTCTTTGATGAGGTTGATGTCTGGTACGCACAACTTACTAAGTAGAAAGGGATAAAATATGAAATTATTAGCTATTGTTGGTACAAATGCACCATTTTCATATAATCGCTTTTTGGCAAAATATATTGCTAAGCGTTATGGCGATAAAGCAGAAATCATTGTTAGAGAAATTGATGATATAAAGCCTTTTTGCCGCACTGATGAACCAGATGAAGCTACTAAGTCATGGATTGAAGATGTTAAAATGGCAGATGGTATTATTTTAACTACTCCAGAATACGACCACGCAATTCCAGCTTCACTTAAAAGTGCTTTAGAGTGGCTTGGTTCACATGCTGGTCCTAATGTTATGAAAATGAAGCCAGCAGCGGTTGTTGGTACTTCTTATGGTATTCAAGGTGCAAGTCGTGCACAAGAAGATGCTCGTGAAATTTTACTTTCACCAGATATGAGTGCTAATGTTTTGCCTGGCAATGAAATTTTAATTGGTGGTGCCGCAAATAACTTTGATAAAGAAACTGGCGACTTAGTCAATCCAAATTATATTGAACAATTGGATGGAGTAATGAGTAACTTCTTTAAGTTTGTTGAACAAGCCAATAAATAAAGTTTTGCCACAATTTTGGTAAAGGTTGTAAAATAAAGTCTGAGAATTATATCTCAGACTTTTTCATTTTTTAAATTTTAAAGATGGGAAGTGAAGTGGATGGAAGTTAACATTTTACCGCTTAGAACTGTTAGAAATCCTCGTGATCTTGGAGGTTATGTGGGGATTGACGGACGAAAAATAAAAATGCATAAACTTTTAAGAACTGGAAAAGTAAATAAATTATCTGAACATGATAAAAAGTTCTTGCAAGAATATGGTTTAAAAAAGATAATTGACCTCCGTTCTAAACAAGAGCGAGAAAAATGCCCCGATGATAAAATTGACGGTGTAGAACATTTATCTATTCCTTTGTCTGAAATTGATAACACTAAGGGTGGCAAAGGAAATATTGAAAAAACTTTTGCAAAATATCGCAAAGATCCATATGCTGGCTTTAAGATGATGTGTGAGAGATATCATGGTCACATTTATAAAGAACATGCTCAAAATGCAATGAAGAAAATCTTAGAAACTTTGGTAAATACTCCTAATGGAGCTGTGCTTTATCATTGTTCTGAAGGAAAAGATAGGACAGGTCTTGTAACTGTTATGATTCTTTATCTTTTAGGAGTTGATATGGAAGTCATTCGGCAAGATTATCTATATTCAAATATAATGCTTAATAATTATCGAGCTAAAAGAGATATAAAATTTAAAGAAAATGGTGAAAATTTGACTTTCCGTTCTAATATGCGAACATTAGGATCAGTAAGTGATGCATTTTTAGATACTTCGCTTATCACTATAGAAAAAGAATTTGGTGGAATGGATAAGTTTATAAAAAATCAACTAGGTGTAACTCCTGAATTAAAAGAAGCGTTACGCGATATTTATTTAGAAAAGTAGTAAAAATGAGTAAAGATAAATTTATTAAAGATTTAGCTCTGCAGCAAACTATTGGGCATCATCATGCGTTGGGGACCTCAATTACTTTACAGACTTTTGGTACAACTGATGATTATGCAATTCAAAAATCCTTTGAATTAATTGACCATTATGAAGATGTCTTAACAGTTAATCGTGATCAATCAGAAATTATGGATATTAACCATGCAGCAGGGGATCATGCAGTGCAAATTTCAAAAGGTGCTTATGATTTAGTTAAATTAGCAATTGAAAAAAGTCGAGAACGCTTTGGTTTTAATGCGCTGATTGGACCAGTTGTGAAATTGTGGCATATCGGATTTAAAGGAGCCCATGTCCCAACTAAGAGCGAAATTGAACAAAAAATGCTTTTGACAGATCCATACAATGTAAAACTTGATGATGTAAATCAAAGCGTATTTTTGCTTCAAAAAGGGATGGAGTTAGATCTTGGCGGAATTGCTAAAGGTTGGATTGCAGACCGTGTAAAAGACCTCTGGCATGCTTACGGAATTAATTCTGGAATTATTAATTTAGGTGGCAATATTTTGCTTGTAGGAGATAGTCCTAAACGTGTAGGTGGTCAATGGGCAATTGGTATTCAAGATCCCAAAGAACCACGTGGCGACAATATTACTTCTGTGATGGTTCCAGAGTGTTCTGCAGTAACTAGTGGTACTTATGAAAGATACTTAGTTGTTGATGGTAAAAAATATCACCACTTGATTGATCCAAGAACTGGTTATCCTGTTCAAACTGATTTAGCAGGAGTTACTACTTTTACAAAAACTTCAGTAGAAGCAGAAATTGAATGTAAGCGGCTGTTTTTTGCAGGCAAGCCTATCAAAGGCTGGAGTGATGATCCAGATAGAATTGGCGCAATCTTTGTCTATAATGATGAAAAAGTTGTGTATGATAATTTTGGTAAATAAAAAATAGTGTGTAGTGAAAAACTATACACTATTTTTATTTATTTCATATATTCATTGAAAGTACATCTTATATTTGGTAATACATATGTGTAAGTTGTAAGGTTTATAGTTTAATGATTTAAGGGAAGCAAAATGAAATTTAGGAAATTATTACTCATAACAGTTTTAACAGCTAGTTCAGTAGCTTTTTTGTCAACAACTCCTAAACAAGCTGAAGCAACAACTATAAAAGACTCATCAGTTGAAAAAATCACATCAAATAAAAATCTTACCAAACAAGGCTATGTTTTAAATGTGAAAGATCCATCTGGCAAGATTTATGTTGGTAAAGCAGATTATAAGCATGGATTAAAGACATCTGAACCATTTAAGGGCAAGACAATTAACTGGAAAAAAATAAAAAATATTAAATTCAGAATTGAAAAAATGGCTACAGCTAAAAAGGCAGCGATTTTTGGAGCACCTCAGTATTTTGTAGCTTCTAAAGATAAAAAATATAGTGGCTGGACTACTCGCAGTGGTTTAAGTTATTATTTTGCTAATACTAAAGCCATGAAAAATGTAATGAAGCCACTTAAAATAATTATTGATAGAGACTCCAGTAGTTTAAAGAATGCTAAAAATAAAAAGGATTTCAATTTAGCTCTTAAAGCTGCTAAGAAATTACCAGCTAATCAAAGAAAACTAGTAATGCAATCTCTTAATCAAATTAAAAAAGATGGCAATTTAGAAAATCGTTCAAAAAATATCTTACTTTTTGAATTTTAATGAAATTTGAAATAATAAAAAAGATTGGCTTTTTTCGAGCCAATCTTTTTTATCCCACAGTCTTACCAATACTAAAGATACTATTAAACATTCCATTGGAAAGACCAGGAGTATTATAAATGATAAATTTTAAAATCGGTGAGTCAACTGTTTGTTGCATGAACCATGGGTTTTGAATTGCATTAAGCATCGAAAGCAAAACATAGATAAAGAAATAAGTTGCAATAAATGAAGCAAATCCTCCAAGCACACTATCTAAGACGCTGCCCACGTTTGTAGCATTTGGATTTTTGCTAGGAATCCATGATTTAAAAATTTGTACAACTTGTCTTCCAAGAAACAAAATAATAAAAAATGCCGCAAATCTAAAAAGCATTAAACTAGTTTCAATAGTTAGATTTGCTTTAATTTGCTGACCTGTAAATTGTGAATACATCCAGTTTCCTAGTGGATTTTGGAAGAAAATTGCAATCATAAATACAAGTGCCGCAAATATTAGGTTGATGATGTAACGAGTAAAGCCTGTCTTATACCCATTGTAGGTTTCCCAGGCAAGATATAGCAAAACAATAAGTGTAACAATCATAAATTTTTTCTCCTTTTGAAAGATTATACCTCATTTTAATTTTGACGAGTGAATAAAAATAATAGATAATAAATGTTGAGTTTGGCTTTACAGAAAGCCAATAATAGCGTTAAATTTAAGGAGTGTGAAACACCGTTTCACAGGTGAAAAATGGATCCTCAACAATTTGTACAAGAATTATCAAAACATAATTTAAAAATAACTAAAGAGCAAGAAGAACAATTTAAGATATATTTTAAAGAATTAGTTGAAACCAATAAGGTTGTTAACTTAACTCGAATTACTGAAGAAAGCGAAGTGTATCTTAAACATTTCTTCGATAGTGTAACGCCGCTTTTTACTTTTAGTGAAGTTTTCAAAGATGGACTAACTCTTTGCGATGTTGGTGCAGGGGCTGGCTTTCCTTCAATTCCACTTAAGATATTGATGCCAGGCCTTAAGGTCACCATTGTTGATTCGCTTGCAAAGCGTTTAAAGTTTTTAGAAAGTTTGGTTCAAAAGCTAAACTTAAAAAACGTTGAACTGGTGCATGGTAGAGCAGAAGATGTTGGACAAAATCCGCAATATCGTGAAAGCTTTGATTTAGTAACAGCACGTGCCGTTGCTAATATGACAGTTTTGAGTGAATATTGTTTACCCCTTGTTAAGAAGAATGGATACTTTATAGCACTTAAAGGTCCTAAAGCATCAGGAGAGTTAGAAGATAGTCAAAAAGCTTTGAATGTTTTAGGCGGAAAGCTAATTAAAGATATAGAATTTACTTTACCAGACAGTGATGAAGAGCGTACTTTAGTTTTAGTTGAAAAGATCAAAACTACACCTAAGAAATATCCACGGCAAGCAGGGACCCCCCGTCGTAAACCAATAGTATAAACTAGGAGGAGTTATAAATGGCATTATTTTCATTTGGACATCGTGATGAAGTTCCAAAGAACAAGCAAATTAAAGATTTAGAATTAGATAAAATTACCCCTAATCGTTATCAGCCTCGTCACACTTTCAGTGATGAGTCTATTCAAGAATTAGCTCAAACTATTAATGAAGAAGGATTACTTCAACCAATCATTGTACGTGAAGATGGTGATGGTTATGAAATTATTGCTGGAGAACGTCGTTTTCGTGCTGTTAAGAGTTTAGGTTGGGATAAAATTCCTGCAATTGTTAATAATATGGATGATGACAAGGCAGCTTCTCTTGCAGTAATTGAAAACTTACAAAGAGAAAACTTGAATCCAATTGATGAAGCTGAAGCTTATAAGAGTCTAATGGAGCTTAATGATTTAACCCAAACTGCGCTTGCAAAAGATATGGGTAAGTCACAATCTTATGTTGCTAACAAGTTACGTCTTTTAAAATTAAGTCAAAAAGTTAAGGATGCTTTAGTTGCTGGTAAGATTTCTGCTCGTCATGGGCGTGCTTTAGTAAATCTTGATGAGAAAAATCAAGCAAGAGTTTTAGATGAAATTATTAATAAGAAATTGAACGTTACAGAAACTGAAGCTATTACTGCTGATGTTGATGCATACTTTAATCCAAAGCCTGAAAATAAAACAGCTGAAAAAACTAGTAAAAGAGCAACTTCTGCTACTAAGAAAACAGCAACTAATAAAAAAGAATCTAAGACTCGTGCAATGACTAAGATGCCTAAGGATCTTAAGGTTCAAATTAATACAATTAAGCGTGCCGTTAAGTTAGCTGAAGAATCAGGAATCGATGTTAAAGTTACTGAAAATGGCGACCCTAATGATTATAAGATAACTATTGAACTAAAGAGAAAATAGGAGGGCAGCATGAAAAATATGGTAAATGTAATTTCGGTTGCTAATCAAAAAGGTGGTGTTGGTAAAACCACAACCACTATTGATTTAGCGGCCTCAATTGCCGACCGTGGTTATCGTGTTTTGATTGTGGACATTGATCCGCAGGGAAATGCGACTTCTGGTTTAGGAATTGAAAAATCAGAAATTGACCAGGACATTTACAACGTTTTAATTGATGAAATCCCTTTAAAAGATACCATTCATCATACTTCCACAAAAAAGCTAGATATTGTTCCTGCAACTATTAATTTATCTGGTGCTGAAACTGAACTTATCAGTATGATGGCTCGTGAAACTCGTTTAAAATCAGCTCTTGATTCAGTAAGTCATGATTATGATTTCATTTTTATTGATTGTCCGCCTTCACTTGGCCAATTATCAATAAATGCTTTTACTGCATCTAATTCAATTTTGATTCCAGTTCAAAGTGAGTATTATGCATTAGAAGGATTAAGCCAGCTTCTTAATACAATTAGACTTGTGCAAAAACACTTCAATAAAGATTTAGGTGTTGAGGGCGTTTTGCTTACAATGCTAGATGCAAGAACTAACTTGGGAGCAGAAGTTGTAAAAGAAGTTCAGGGATATTTCAATAAAAAAGTTTATAAAACTATTATTCCTAGAATTACCAAGCTTGCAGAAGCTCCAAGTTATGGGCAGCCAATTACTGAATATGCACCAAAATCTCGTGGTGCTAAGGTGTATGATGATTTAGCAAAAGAGGTGTTAAAGGCGCATGGCAAGAGACTCAAAAAGTAATGAACCTAGAAAAAAAGGTGGCTTAGGAAGAGGTATTGAAGCTTTATTTGAAGAAACTGTCCCAGAGCCAGAAGCAGAAGAAGTTCATGAAATTTCACTTGATGAAATTCGTCCTAATCCTTATCAACCAAGAAAAACCTTTGATGATAAGTCATTAGAAGAATTATCTGCTTCAATTAAAGACAATGGTGTCTTTCAGCCAATTATTGTTAGAAAATCAATTAATGGCTATGAGATTATTGCAGGTGAGCGACGTTTTCGTGCATCAAAATTAGCTGGACAAACAACTGTCCCAGCAATTATTAGAAAATTTGATGAGAGCGAGATGATGGAAGTTGCAGTTTTAGAGAATTTGCAACGTGAGGATTTAACTCCACTTGAAGAAGCGCAAGCTTATGAAATGCTTCAAAAGAATCTTGGACTTACTCAAGAAGAAGTTTCAAAAAGAATGGGAAAATCTCGTCCATATATCGCAAATTATCTAAGATTGCTTACTTTGCCTAATAAGACTAAGCGTCTTCTTCAACATGGAGAGCTTTCTATGGGACAAGCGAGAACTTTGCTTGGTCTTAAAAATAAAGATAAGATTGATTCTTTGGCAAAACGTGTAGTCAAAGAAGGGATGCCTGTAAGAAAAGTTGAGGCCTTAGTTGCTTCTTTGAATGCTAAGAAAACTCGTAAAAAAGTATCTCAAAAATCTGCTTTTATTAGAGCAAGTGAAAGTCGTTTAAGTGAAAAATTTGGCTCAAGTGTAAATATCTCTGAGTCCAAAAAGGGTAAAGGACATTTATCTATTGATTTTGCTTCAGAAGAAGAGCTTAATAGAATTCTTGATATTTTAGGCGTTGATTTAGATGATTAAACAAGATTATAATTTGGCTGATACGGTTTTGATGAAAAAGCCCCATGCTTGTAAAACCAATGATTGGGAAATTATGCGTATGGGAGCAGATATTAAAATCAAGTGTTTGGGATGTGGAAGAATGATTATGATGCCAAGAGCAGAATTTTCTAAAAAGCTAAAAAAGGTTTTAACTAAAGCATCTGATCCTGTAAACTTGAAAAAGAAGTATTATATTCCTAAAGATCGTATTGCTAAACCAAACTTATTACAATAAAAATTATTAAAGAAAAAGAGGAAAAATATGTCACTAACTGCCGGAATCGTCGGTTTACCAAATGTTGGTAAGTCAACTTTATTTAATGCAATTACTAAAGCTGGTGCTGAAATGGCCAATTATCCATTTGCAACCATTGAACCAAATGTTGGTATGGTTGAAGTCCCAGATAGTCGTTTAGCAAGAATCCAAGAATTAATCCCTGCTAAAAAGATTGTTCATACTACTTTTGAATTTACTGATATTGCTGGGCTTGTAAAAGGAGCTTCAAAAGGTGAAGGTCTTGGTAACAAGTTCCTTGAAAATATTCGTCAAACTGATGCAATTGTTCACGTAGTTCGTGCTTTTGATGATGACAATATTACTTCAGTTACTGGTAAAGTGGATCCAGAAGAAGATATTAATACCATTAATTTGGAATTAGCAATTGCTGACCTTGATGCAGTTAATCGTCGTATTAATAAGGTTAAAAAGATTGCTCAACAAGGCGATAAGGATGCTAAAGCTGAAATGGCTGTTCTTGAAAAGTTGCAACCAGTTTTAGAAGAAGGAAATGCAGCTCGCTCAATTGACTTTAATGAAGATGAACAAAAAATTGTGAAAGGTTTATTCCTTTTAACTTCTAAGCCAGTTATTTATGTTGCTAATATTGCTGAAAGCTCAATGGCTGATCCTGAAAGTGATAAGTACTTCCAAATCGTTAAAAAACATGCTGAAAGTGAAAATGCAGAAGCTTTAGGAATTAGTGCAGCAACTGAAGAAGAAATTGCTGCAATGGATGAAGATGAAAGAAAAGAATTCCTTGAAATGGAAGGAGTAGAAGAATCAGGTCTTGATCGTTTAATCAAGGCAGCTTACCACATTTTAGGTCTTAGAACATTCTTCACTGCAGGTGGCCCAGAAACTCGTGCTTGGACCTTCCATGAAGGAATGAAGGCACCACAAGTAGCTGGTGTTATTCACTCAGACTTTGAACGTGGATTTATTCGTGCAGAAGTTGTTTCATATGATGATTTAAATAAATATGAAACTATGCAAAAAGTTAAAGAAGCGGGTCGTCTTCGCCTTGAAGGTAAGGATTATGTAGTTGAAGATGGCGATATTATTGAATTTAGATTCAATGTCTAGGAGAAAATATGGCAGAGGAAAAACAAGATAAAACTGCAAATATTAATCAAGATAAGCAAGAAAAATTAAAAGCCAAAACTGAAACCGAAGAAAAAGACAGCGAAATTAAAGCTGAATCTCCTGAAAAACTTCGTTCAATGCTCTCTAATAAGAACTCTGACTATGTTTTTCGTCTTCAAAAAGAATTAGTTTTACAAGGAAAAATGGATTCTGACCAAGCAACAGAAAAAGTTAATAAGCTTTTGCCAGAGATTGTGATTGCTCAGCGTCATGGTCAACCAGCAAATGGTTTATATATGGCTTCACCTAAAATTAAAGCGCAAGAAATGCTTCGTCCAAAAGATGAAGCCGAAATTGATCATCCATTTTGGCAACGTGCAATTGATGGGGCACTTTTATATATGGTATTCTTCATTGGGATTTTTGGTGTGATTGCATTATTTACTCCTAATACTAAAGATAATGGTCAAATGGGAATTGTGACTTTAGCTTCAACTGGTGCCTTGATGGGGTTATTCATGACTAAATACAATGATTGGATTATGCCAGTTGCTGGAAAACGTCAAAAGTTGCCATTTGGAAGAATGATCTTCGGAATTATTGGCTTACTTGCGATATTGATGGTGTGGATTTGGCTATTTAATTTACCAGGTCTTCGCACGATAAATGTAGTATTGCCAGGTGGAATTGATTTAGTAATTGCAGCTGTAATTTTTGGTATTCGTTACTTATTTAGAAAACAATATAAAATTACTGGTTCAATTTTTGCACCAACCCCTCGCAGAAAATAACTTGCTAATTTTTTAAAAGAGGTATACTCTTAAATATAAGTCTTTGAAAGGGATGAATAGATTTTAATAGTCTATTTGTCTCTTTTTTATGTAATAGAAAGGGGCATCTATTTGATAAAAACACTGAGTAAATCAATTCGCCAGTATAAAAAATTATCAATTCTTTCTCCATTATTAGTTATAGGAGAAGTAATTATCGAAATGCTTATTCCGTATTTAGTAGGTGTTTTGATTGATAAAGGAATTATGAAAGGGAATATGCCTTATATTCAAAAGATGGGGCTAATTTTACTTGGCTTGACAATTGTTTCATTATGTTTAGGAGCAAGTGCAAGCTATGTTTCAGCACATGCTGGAGCTGGTTTTGCAGCAAATTTACGTAAAGATATGTTTGATCATATGCAAGACTATGCTTTTGAAAATATAGATAAATTTTCAAGTTCAAGTTTAGTGACACGTCTTACTACGGATGTAACTAATGTTCAAAACGCTTATCAAATGTTAATTAGAATTGCGGTAAGAGCTCCAATGATGTTAATTGTAGGAATCATAATGTCAGTTATCATCAGTCCACGTTTATCGCTTATCTTTTTGGTAATTGCACCAATTTTTGTCTTTCTTTTGGGAATTATTATTAAATCAGTTTATCCATATTTTCCTAGGATTTTTAAAGGTTATGACAAAATGAATCAGGTCGTACGTGAAAACGTGCGTGGTATTCGTGAAGTTAAGACTTATGTTCAAGAAAAACCTCAAATTGAAAAATTTGAAAAATCATCAGGATTTATTTATAAATTATTCTCTACTGCACAAAAAATCTTGTCACTTAACGCTTTAGTGGTTGCCGCAGTTTTAAATATTGCAACTTTGGCTATTTGCTGGTTTGGTGCTAAAGAAATTGTAGGTGGAACTCTTCAAACTGGACAATTAATTTCAATGTTTTCATATTCAAATTCAATTTTATTTAGTTTAAATATTTTAGCTATGATTGCAACCCAATTGATTATGGCTGGAGCTAGTGGTCGTCGAATTGCAGATGTCATTAACGAAAAGCCTGCAATTGAGAACCCACATAAGCCTCTTAAAGATATTACTAATGGTGAAATTGTTTTTGATCATGTAGGTTTTAAATATGAACCTGGTGATAAAGTAGCTGCCTTAACTGATATTAATTTACATATTAAACCAGGTGAAACCATTGGTATTATTGGTGAGACAGGTTCTTCTAAATCAACACTTGTTTCAATGATTCCACGTTTATACGATGTAACAAATGGTGCAGTTCGTGTTGCAGGTCATAATGTTAAATCTTATGATTTAAAGACACTTCGTGATAATGTAGCTATGGTGTTACAAAAGAATATTCTATTTTCAGGAACTATCAAAGAAAATCTTAAGTGGGGTAATGAAAATGCAACTGATGAAGAAGTAATTGAAGCTGCTAAGATTGCCCATGCTGATAGTTTTGTTCGAGAAATGCCAGATGGCTATGACACAATGGTTGAACAAGGAGGAGCTAATGTTTCAGGTGGACAAAAGCAGCGTTTAACTATTGCTCGAGCCCTTCTTAAAAATCCTAAGATTTTGATTTTGGATGATTCAACTTCTGCAGTTGATACAAGCACCGAACGTCAAATTCGTGAATCTCTTGCAAAGGATATGCCAGAAACAACTAAGATTATCATTTCTCAGAGAATTGTTTCAATTAAAGATGCGGATCGTATTATTGTAATGGATCATGGACACATCCAAGATATTGGAACTCATGATGAACTTATGAAGACTAATGAACTTTATAGTTCAATTGCTAAATTCCAAGAAGAAAATTCAAAGTAAGGGGGGAGTTTTTTGAATCAAACAAATACTAATCAAATTAAAGGACATCGTTCTCAAACCCTTAAGCGTCTTTTAAAGCTTGTGCTAACGACTAGTCCATGGATGTTTATTATATCGATTATTTCAATTATTTTAGCAGCTGCTTCTAATGTTATTGGAACTCTGTTTATTGAAAAATTGATCAATAATTACATCACCCCTCTAGTTAAGCAAGTTCAAAATCATCAATCACCAAACTATGGTCCTTTAGCATATGCAATTGCTGTTATGTTTGGTATTTATGCGATTGGTTTTATTGCTAATTATCTCTTTAACATGTTAATGGGAGTTTTAGCACAAAAAGTTCAATATCGTGTTCGTAATGATATGTTTACTCATATGGAAAGTTTACCAATTGCATATTTTGATCAAAATGACTATGGCGATATCATGTCGCGTTACACTAATGATATTGATACTTTAATGCAAATGATTTCGCAATCAATTCCACAATTTACAAATTCATTCTTGAGTTTAGTTTTTGTAATTAGTGCAATGTTCATTTTGAGTTGGCAATTAACCATTTTTTCATTTATTGTCTTTGCTTTATCATTTGGTATTGTTCGCTACTTAACTAAAAAGTCTAGTTACTATTTTAGTGTCCAACAGAAAAAACTAGGTGAGATTAATGGTTATAACGAAGAAATGCTTAATGGTTTAAAAGTTATCAAAGTCTTTTCTCATGAACCAGAAAGTAAGGCTGGATTTGAAAAATACAATGAGCAGTTGAGAATTGCTTCAGGAAATGCCAACACTTTTGCGACTATTTTATTTCCAATCATGGGTAATATAGGTAACTTACTCTATGTTTTAATTGCTTTTGTTGGAGGTGCAGTCGCAATCAATAATTGGGCACCTTTGACGCTAGGTGCAATTGCATCATTTTTGCAACTATCAAAACAATTTAGTATGCCAATTGCACAAATTTCCCAACAGTTAAACTCAATTGTTATGGCTTTAGCTGGTGCTCATCGTATTTTCCAATTAGAAGATGAAGCTTCTGAAACTGATACTGGAAACGTAACTATTTCTAAAAATAAGAAAGTAGAAGGAGCATGGAATTGGAATGTTCCTCAAAAAGATGGCTCAATTAAAGAAGTTCCAGTACGAGGTCACATTGTATTTAACCATGTCAACTTCTCTTATGTTCCAGGACATCAAATTTTATACGATATTTCAATTAATGCAAAACCTGGTATGAAAGTTGCCTTAGTTGGTGAAACTGGTGCAGGTAAAACAACCATTTCTAATATGCTAAATCGTTTTTATGAGATTGATTCAGGCACTATTACTTATGATGGTATTGAAATTGATAACATTAAAAAAGATGACTTAAGACAATCACTTTCTATAGTTTTACAAGAAACTCACTTATTTACCGGAACGATTATGGATAATATTCGTTTTGGTAATCCTGATGCCAGTGATGATGAGGTTTACCAAGCTGCTCGTTTATCACATGCTGACGAATTTATTCATGAACTGGAAGATGGGTATGAAACTGTAATTGATGGAGATGGCGGAGATTTATCTCAAGGTCAAATGCAACTACTCAGTATTGCAAGAGCCATGATTGCAGATGAACCGGTTATGATTTTAGATGAAGCAACCTCAAGTATTGATACTCGTACTGAAAAAATGGTTCAAGCAGGAATGGATAACCTTCTTGCTGGTAGAACTAGTTTTGTTATTGCTCACAGACTTTCTACTATTGTAAATTCAGATCTTATTTTAGTATTGGATCACGGTCACATTATTGAATCAGGAAATCACGATGAATTACTTGCCAAAAAAGGTTATTATTATGAACTTTATACTGGTAAGAAGGAAATTCAATAATTTAAGTGCAACTATTAGGACTTAATGTGTGAATAGTGTTACGATGGTCATAAGAAAGAAGGCTGTTATTATGAAAAAAGGCAGTTTATGGCTTGTATCCGTATTATTAGTTCTTCTTGGCTTAATGGTTTATTGGGATCATAGTTTTAAAGATTTTGGTAAACCGGCGATGATTGTAACCACAATTTTGATTATTGTAACTATTTTGATTGCAATTTTTGGCACATTCAGCACTACTTTCAATTCTTGGATAGGTGCCTGGTGGGTCGTTCCAGATGGTATTTTATTTGGCTTTGCCAGTATGCTTGATTATGCGTCAGCAGCCAAGATTTGTTGTTTTGCACTTCTTATGATCGTCTGCATTTATGTAGAAACTAAACTTTATGATGATAAGAGGATTGGAAAATAGTTAGTATTAAAAGGTTGAGATTATTCTCAGCTTTTTTTATTTTTGTTAAAAATTTAAGCAGAATTTTGTGACTTTGCTTAAAAATAGTTAAAATAGTAAGCATAGACTCTGGTAAACTATACTAGGATGAATAATATTTTTAAGTAAAGAAGGAGGACAAATCCTCGTGAAAATCTTAGTTGTTGATGACGATAAAGAAATCGTTGAATTATTAAGCATTTATTTAAAAAATGAAGGTTATGAACCTGTAACTGCCTACAGTGGAAAAGAAGCAATTACTAAACTATCTACTACACCTGATATTGCCTTAATGATATTAGATGTAATGATGCCGAATATGACAGGAATTGATGTTATTAAAGAAGTAAGAAAAGATTCAGATATTCCTATTATTATTGTTTCTGCCAAAACTGGTGATATGGATAAAATTCAAGGCTTGATTACGGGTGCTGATGACTATGTGTCTAAACCATTTAATCCACTGGAAGTTATGGCACGCGTTAGATCACTTCTTCGTCGTAGTCAAAAGCAAGTCAAAGATGATGAGCCAGATATTTTAGAAGTTGGTCCGCTTGTAATTAATCGTGATTCACATGAAGTGAAGACAATTGATGGAAAGATTATTCAGTTAACTGCTTTAGAATTTGGAATTTTATATCTCTTGGCCAGTCATCCTAATCGCGTATTTTCTGCAGATGAGATTTTTGAAAGAGTTTGGCAACAAGAGTCAATTGTTTCTGCCAAAACTGTTATGGTTCACGTATCTCATCTTCGAGATAAAATTCAAAAAGCTACTGGCGGTGAAGATGTAATTCAAACTGTCTGGGGCGTTGGCTATAAGATTGAGGCATAATTTGTGAAAAAAGAGCGTGTAAAATTAACTGGCGCTGAAAAAAGTGAATTATTTGCTGAAGCAGTAGTCACAATTGTTTTATTACTTTTGCTTAACTTGTCCATTATCATCTTAATTCATCTTGCAATTTTACAAGATGAAAATCTAGTCAATGGTATTTATTTTTTAAAGAAAACTATGACTTTTGTCGGAGGACGACATTTATGGTCTTGGCAAAACTCTTTTATTTTAATTATGGCCTTAGGTGACTTAATTGTTTTGTATTGGAGATTGATTCGAAGATATCACCAAATGCAATTAAGACATGTTATTTCTGAGCTTCATTATATTGCAAATGGTCACTTTGATCATCGAATATCTTTTGTTGTAAGAACAGATTTACAAAGGGTAATTGATTCTATTAATTCATTAGTTGATAGTACTGTGAGTTCAATTAATGAAGAACGAGCTATTGAAAAAAGTAAGGATGAATTGATTACTAATGTTTCTCATGATATTCGAACACCTCTAACTTCAATTATTGGATATTTAGGTTTATTAAAATCAGGTGCTGCAAGTCCAGAAGACCAAATGAAATATATTAATATTGCTTATACAAAAGCTGAGCAAATGAAGTCTTTAGCAAATGACTTGTTAGAATATACAACCCTGAAGTCTACAAATACTACTTTAAATTTAGCTCCGCTTCACATTTATTCAATGCTTGAACAAGTTGAAGCTGGATTTGAACTTGAAGCTGAGAAAAAGGGAATTACTTTTGAAATAGAAGCTAGACCAAAAGATTTAACAATTAAGGCGGATCCAGAAAAATTAGTTCGGGTTTACAATAATTTAATTACCAATGCCTTAAAATACGGTACTGGTGCAACTAAGATAAAACTGGTTGCTAATTTAGTGAATAATGAACAAGTTGAATTAAGAATTGAAAACAATGGTGAGAAAATTCCTCAAAAATCTCTTGATAAAATTTTTGAAAGATTTTATCGAGTGGAAACTTCTCGTAATACCAAAACTGGTGGAACGGGATTAGGACTTTCAATTTCTAAAGGAGTTGTTGATCTCCACCATGGTACAATTCGTTGTAAATCAGATGACAATTGGACAAGTTTTATAATTCGTCTGCCATTAGATCCAAGCAAGTCAGCGCAACATTAATAGCTGTGCTATAATTTACTTATTCATTCAGCAATAACAAATTTGAGGAGATAAGGCTTATGAGTATTTCTCTAAATACCTGCATTTTAATTTTAAAAGAACACCACTTGCTAAAATCAAGTGCAGTTCAAGATACTGTCGCAACTAAAATGGAATATGTATCCTATGATTCACGCGACATTGAAACTAATACTTTATTTTTCTGTAAAGGTGCTGGTTTCAGACCAACTTATTTATCAATGGCCAAAGATAATGGTGCAATCTGTTATGTGGCAGAGCAACCATATCCAGAAGGAAAAGGGATGCACGCTTTAATTGTTCGTGATGTTTCTAAGGCGATGGCACTTCTTTCTGCTGCATTTTTTGGTTTTCCACAAGACGATTTGTTTGTTGTAGCATTCACTGGAACTAAGGGAAAGACTACTTCTGCATACTTTTTAAAAGGAATGCTTGATAAGATGAATGGTGGACGTACTGCCCTTATTTCTTCAGTAAATGATGTGGTAGGACCAAAACCAGAAGATACCTTTAAGTCAAGTTTGACTACACCAGAAAGTTTAGACTTATTCCGTGATATGCGTACTGCAGTTGATAATGGAATGACCCATTTGGTAATGGAAGTTTCAAGTCAAGCTTACAAGAAGAATCGTGTATTTGGACTTACATATGATTTGGGATTTTTCTTGAATATTACTCCAGATCACATTGGTCCGAATGAACATCCTAACTTTGCTGATTACTTACATTGTAAACTACAATTACTTGTAAACTCTCGTAAATGTATTATTAATGCGGAAACTGATCACTTTGATGAAGTATATGCTGCTGCAACCACTACTACAAATCCAGATAGCATTTACTTGTTTGCAAGTGAAAACTTTGAAAACCCTAATCTAAAAGTCCCAATTGATTTCAGATATGCTTCACAAGAAACTGATATGCGTGAAACTAAGTTCAAGCTTTTCTGTGCAACAGATAAGGCAAAGGAATTACCAATTAATGGTGACTATACTCTCCAAATGATTGGTGACTTTAATGAATCAAATGGGACTGCCGCAATTATTGGAGCTGGCCTTGCTGGCATGAGTCATGATGAATGTGCTAAGGGCATTCGCCATGTTACAATTCCGGGTAGAATGCAAAATGAAATGACTAAAGAACATGGAATGGTTGTGGTCGATTATGCTCACAATAAAGCTTCTATGATGGCTTTGATGCGTTTCATGCAAAAAGAATTTGATAATCCGAAAATCATTGTTGTTGTAGGTGCTCCTGGAGACAAAGGAGTATCGCGTCGTCCAGGCTTTAGTGAAAGTCTTAGCGCATATGCTGATAAGGCATTTCTTACTACTGATGATCCTGGATTTGAAGATCCACAATCAATTGCAGAAGAAATTGATTCAGGAATTGATCATTCTAAATGTGATGTTACTATTGAACTTGATCGTGAAAAAGCAATCCATGATGCAATTAGTATGGCTGGCAAGGATGATGTAGTTCTTATCTGTGGTAAGGGTGCAGATGCATTCCAAAAAGTTCGCGGAGTCGATAATCCATATCCATCTGATATTGTAGTTGCACAACGTGTAATTAATGAACTTGAAGGCAATCAAGAACATTTTAATTAAAGTGTGATAATATGAAGCATTTTTTTAGTATTATTGGTGGGATGGGAACTATCGCTACAGAAAGTTATGTTCGTCTCATTAACCACCGTGTAAAAATCAATCGCGATCAAGATTATCTTAATTATTATTTAGTTAATGATGCTCAAGTTCCCGATAGAACTGCTTATATTAAAGATCATTCAAAACCAAATTTCTTTTATGATTTAAAAGATGATGTAGAAAATCAGGCAAAAATTGGAACTGATTTTTATGTTATGCCATGTAACACAGCGCATTATTTTTATGATGATTTAAATAAGTTAAATGATATTCCGTTCTTGCATATGATGAGAATTGCTGTTCATAACTTTATTGAAAATTATCCAAATGAAGAAAAAATTGGTTTGATAGCAACAGAAGGATCAATTTATGATCATTTGTATGCTGATGAAATCAAGAAAGTTGGACGTAAGGTCGAGCTTGGTGGCCCAGAAATTCAACCAATGGTAAATGAATTAATATACTCTGACATTAAAGAAAAGGGACGCGTTGATCACGATTTGTATCATAAAATCTTGAAGACTATGCATGACAAATATGGGTGCAATGTTATTTTGCTTGGATGCACCGAATTGTCATTAGCTCAAGAAAAAGCACCAGACCATCCATATAACGTAATTGATCCGCAATCAATTATTGCGGATGTGTCAATTGAATTGGCATTGAAGATTCGTAATGGCATGGATCCAAAAGAGGCTTGCGCCAAATATATGTATAATTAATAAAACCCTCCAGTTTGAAGCTGGAGGGTTTTTGTGTGACTTTTAGGAATCTTTTAGTAGACTTTTAAAAAGTAATAAAATATTATTAATAAATAAGGAGGTCTTAATTATGTTAAAAACATTAGATGTTCCAACTACCAATATTTCTAATTTAAAAAAGAATCCTAAGCAAATTTTTAATGATGCACAAGCTGAGAAAACTGGTATTTATGTGTTTAATCGAGATACTCCAGCAGGAATTGTGATGTCAGTAAATGATTATGAGGGAATGGTAAAAAAATTAAATGACCTTGAAGAAAAAATTCTAGATTTACAAATTGAAAAAGAAGTTCAATTTAGAATACAAAATGATAGTGGTGAAAGATTCTCTGATAAAGAAGTTAGAGGAGAAGAAGTAGCTAATCAAAAACCAATAATTGATGAAGATGATGGCTGGGAATAATGTTTGAAATTAATTATTGGAAAGAAGCAAAAAAAGAATATCAACATTTAGATGGTTCTCAACGATTATTTGTTGATAAGGCTTTAGATAGATTAAAAATTCAAGGAATGCAAGCAGGAGCTCAATTGCATGGAGAGCTTCATAATTGTCGAAAATTGAAAAATAGAAAGATGGAATTACGAGTAGTATTCACTCAAGAAAACCAAAAAATAAGTATAATTTCAATAATTGCAATTGGTAAAAGGTCTAATGAAGAAGTTTATAGGGATGCTGAAGAAAGAATAAAGAAAAGACATTAATAAAACCCTCCAGTTTGAAGCTGGAGGGTTTTTGTATAATTAAATTTGATTGCGGATAAATAAAATTAATCCTAAAAATCCTGTGAAAAGCATAATTATATAAGTTAACCAAAGATGTGGCCAACAAATTGCCAAAACAATTGAACAAATCATAATGCCAATACTTGAGTTGCGCACCATTCTTTTATAGCCCATCAGCAAGCCTGTTAAAAGATCAAAAAGAAATATTTGATTTGCCATGTTAGTGTATAGAGCGAAGCTATCAAAAACATCAAAATTATTAGTAGGAGAAGCTAAATCTTGAAAAACAATTACTAAGCTTATAACGAAATATGTTGCAGAAGATAAAATTACGATTAATCCTAAAAAACGATAAAAACTTTTCTTAAATGTATAATGTGGTAGCAGGTTAGCCAGTTTATCAGCTAAAGATTCACGTTTTCGATAATGCTGAGAAACATATTGACCGGAAACTTTAAGGTGAAGAACATAAATCCAGCCGGTTAAAAAGTAGGCAATAATAAGAAAAAACTGACCTACGATAAGATGAGCAAAAAGAGAGAAGTTAAATAAAATAGAGTACAGAAGTAAAACGACGTAAGCTAGTTCAATGAATAAAGCGAAGTGGTTGATATTTTTAGTAAGAATATGTTTATTGGAGTTCATAGTTTTAAAGCCTTCTTAAACATTAAAATTAAATTAATAATATCATTAAATGATAAATAATCAAGAAAATAATTAATTTTGGTTAATTAACTTAGTTGGTAGTAGAATTGAGTTAGATATTAGGAGGTATAATTATGAGAAAACCTGATGAGGGTGTGGGGATGCACCAAGACCTCACCCCGGAAAACAATGAATTTATGACTAAGTTAAGATGGATGGTTAATCGTGATCCAGATTTATTAGGAAATAAAGATATAATGAAGTTTGTTGAACTTGCTCTCTTTAAAGCAAGTAAAAATGAACCCAGAGATGAAATTGCTAAAGAACTTGATGAAGAATTGTCAGACTATTTAGTTAAGACTGATTTTAAGGCGCCAGCAGGAGTTAAGAAATTGCAGGCAGAGCTTAAGAAATATACTGAAGTTTTATAGTGAAAGAAGTGCTGTAGTAGGCGCTTTTTTTGTTGTAAAGATTTTTTTCTATCGTTATAATTATTGCAAAACTAATTGGAGAAAATAATGAGAGATTTCATCTTAGCCGTTATTGGCTTTATAATTATAATCTTAATGCTTGCAGCAATCCTTGCACTTCCTAAAACACTAAAAGCAAAACAGGGTTCTGATTATATTTATGTCTATTACAAAATAGAAAATGGTAAACGCAAAAAGTATGAAATAAAATTTGAATCATTTTGGCAAGTTTATTGGAGATGTTGGGTGAAAGTTTTAGCTGGATTTGTTAACATGACAATTCCTTTATAAAAATAATGGACTGAAAGCAAAATCAGTCCAAAAATAAGCAAGATTGGTCCATTTTTATAAAAAGAACAGTTTATTTGTTAGCATTAACAGTAGTAGAAACGAAAAGGATAAAAATGTATAAAAAAATTATGTCTATAATTGCTCCACTAATAACTTTAACTTTGGGATTAAATGACTTAATTTATATATTAAATGGATATTCATTTATAGATAGCTTTATTAAATTTATTGGATTTTCAAATGGATTATCCTCGGTCCCTTATGCAATTAAATTGTGCATTAGTATAATATTAATATTTATAATGCTAAAATATGATTATATTTTTATTAGAGATAAAAACAAAAATTATAGATAGTGAAAGATAAAAGTGACTTTTAAGATGTTAAAAATTATTTTTGAATTAATATTAGCTTTTGTAGCAATATACTTAATTTCAGGTGGATGGATTGAAAATGTAGTTGAGTGGATTAAAAGAAATTCTATAAGTATAAAAAGTTTTTGGAAATATCAGATTAATAAATTTAAATAGAGGACTTGTATTATGTTACTGGGAAAAATCGGTATTGTAGTTATTGGCTTATTAACTATTTTAGGTGGCATTTTTACTTTTCATGAATCAAATAAATATTTTGCTTTAATAAAAACAAAAGGCACTGAAAATTTATTTTCTAGCTTAGGTTTATGGTCGGGATATGTATTTGGAATTTTAATAGTATTTTTAGGAATTGGTTTTATTTCTGCAGCATTTATAGTTAATTAAAAATAATATATTCAAAAATCAGTCAAACCATAAAAAGTTAGACTGATTTTTATCTTTTAATGCAAAATCAGTCCAAAAATGAGCAAAATCGGTCCACTTTCACAAAAGTAGAGTAAAACATGATATTATTTTTGTTGAAAAAAGTTAAGGATTTCAGAAAGAAAATTATTATGAAAAAGAAAACTGTAAAAAAGCAAGTTGTTAAGTTAACTGAAAAAGAACTTACTAAAGTTGTAGGTGGTAGAGGAGTAAGTTCAAGAATGTCAAAAAATAAATTCGCTCATGATATTTATAAAAGGATATTTAAGTGGAAGTAAATTATACCTTAGATGCTTTTATAGGCATCATTACAAGTTTTTTAGACATTGTGTACTTTCAAAAGATTACACAAGTCAAGCTAGATTTAAAACATAAAGGATTTCTTTTATTAATTGTTCTAATAGTTGGAGAGATTATTAATGAAAGTGTATCGGGAGCATTATCTACATTTTTAGCCGATATGTTTGTTCTTTTAGGATTGTTACTTTTGTATAAGAATAAATTAAACATTAATCTCTTAGTAGGTAGTTTGATTACTGTGTACTTTTTAGATTTAATGTTGGACTACATTAATTCAATTATTACTAGCTTAAGCAATTCGCTATATGTTCAGGATTTTAGTACGATTGTTTTAATTGCACTAGAGTATTGTCTTATATTTAAATATCATTCATTTTTTAAAGAACAATTAACTAATAAAAATAAAAAAGTTTTTATTTCCTTATTGATTTACTTATATATAATTGAGACCATTATAGGAATAATTTTGGGTAAAAGCAAAGTTATTCCACCAGTATCCAAGTTCTTAGCTGAAACTTTATTGATTCAAGGTGGATTTGCGATAGTAATATATATTTCACTAATAAGGTTACAAAAAAATATTCTGAACAAACAGCAACAAGAAAAATTACAAGAAGAACTACTCCAACAAAAGGAATATGCTGAAACTTTAGAAAAAGAAGAAGATAGTTTGCGTAGATTTCGACATGATTACAAAAATATGCTAACAGCTGTGAAGTACAGTGTTAAGAAGGGCAATTACGATGAAGCAATTGCTGAATTAGATAGATATTCAGAAGAAAATCTAGATAAAAATGCTTTGTTAAAATATAAAGATGTTAATCATGTAAAAGATGAATATGTTAAGAGTCTTTTAATTGCAAAAATATCTAAAATGGCAAACGATGGTATTAAATATAATTTCGAATGTCGAAAAGATATTCCATCTTTATTAGAAGATATTGAAAAACTAGACTTAATTCGTATATTAGGAATAACGATTGATAATGCAATTGAAGAAAACGAGAAGATTTTAGCTGCTTCTAATAAAAATGATACGGATATTCAGATAATGATGAATACATCAGAAGACGTTAAGTTAGAATTTGAAATTAGAAATAAAATTTTAACTGATGATATAAGTTTAGCCCAAATGAAGAAGCGCGGATATACAACTAAGAAAGATCATGATGGTGTAGGCTTAGCCAATATTGAGCAGATAAAACAAAAATATCCTGCAATGGAGATTTCATACAGTATTGAAGATGGATATTTTGACTTTTATATGGTAATTGAAGAGGATGAGAATTATGACGAAGATAATTATTTGTGATGATAATGAACACTTAGCTAATCAATTAGCAGACCAAGTAAATATTACTCTTCAAAATATTAAAGATGATAATCAAAAATATGAACAACTAGATACTGAAATTGAAGTATTTACTGATTCTTTGAGGCTTATTGGTTATACCGAAGTTGTGGATGTATCTCGTGCTATTTTTTTCTTAGATATTGAACTTAATCAGAATCAAAATGGTGTAGATATTGCTGAAAAAATTCGCAAAAATAATCCCGATGCACAAATTATATTCGTAACTGCATATGATAAGTATGCTCCATTAACTTATCGTAAGCGAATTGGGGCAATTGATTATATTAATAAAGTAGATTCTGAGAATGTCTTACCTCGTTTAAATGAAACTATTATTAATGCACTTAAAAATTTAGAAATAGCTAAAAAGAATGAGGGTAAATATTTTATTTATCAAATTAGACGCAGAACCCAACGACTTCCTCAATCAGAGGTTATCTATGTTATGAATAGTGGAATTCAGCACAAAGTTGTAATGGTTCATAAACATGGTGAAGCTGAATTTCGTGGAAATGTTAGCAAAATAGAAGCTGAAAATCCATTCTTAGTTAAAGTATCTCAATCTTGTTTAATTAATCCTGAAAACATCAAAGAAATAAATACTCTTAAAAGAACAATTATAGTTTCAAATGAAGAAACGATTAATTACACTAGAACATATTCTAAGGTTGTTAGGAGTTTGAAGAAGAAGTTAGAAAAATAGGAAATATTTATGCTGTTCAAATATAAATCAATCTATATCCCTCAAGTAGATGAAGCTGATTGTGGAGTAGCGTGCTTAGCAATGATTCTTAAGCAGTATCATTCTCGGGTGTCTCTTGCACATCTGCGACATTTTGCTCAGACCAATTTAGATGGAACAACTGCTCTAGGACTTGTGGAGACTGCAGAGCACTTTAATCTTAAAACGGATGCTATTAAGGCAGATATGTCGCTGTTTGACCTTGATGATATTCATTATCCTTTTATTGCTCATGTGTTAAAGCAAGGTGAGTTGCTGCACTATTATGTAGTTCTTAAAAGCGATAAGAATTATATTACAATTGCTGATCCAGATCCTGATAGAAGAGTAGTAAAAATGCCACGAGCTACTTTTGAGCAAGAATGGACTGGCATTGCACTATTAATGCAACCTAATGAAGATTTTAAGCCGATTAAAGAAAAGAAAAATAATCTACTGTCCTTATTTCCTTATATGTTCAAACAAAAGCGACTAATGATGAATATCATCTTAGCCGCTATTTTAATGACCATTATTAGCATTTCTAGTTCATATTTTTTACAGGGAATAATCGATACTTATATTCCTAGTAGAACTTATCAAACTCTATCTATTTTGGCGATTGGTTTATTAATTGCATATATTTTTAATTCGATTTTCTCTTATGGACAAGATTTGCTTTTAAATATTTTAGGTCAAAGATTAAGTATTGATCTTAACTTGCGTTATATTCGACATATTTTTGAATTGCCAATGGAATTTTTTGTAACGCGTAAGACTGGTGAAATTACTTCTAGATTTTCTGATGCAAGTAGAATTATTGATGCATTAGCTAGCACCGTTATTTCTTTGTTTCTTGATCTTTCAATTGTGATTGTAATGGGAATAGTGCTTGTAATTCAAAACGTTACTTTATTTGTTATTACACTTATTGCATTACCTTTTTATGCAATTGTAATTTTAGGTTTCACTAAGAAATTCGATAAATTAAATAATGAGCAGATGGAGAGTAACAGTGTAGTTAGTTCATCTGTAATTGAAGATATCCAAGGTATTGAGACTATTAAGGCGCTTAATAGCGAAGAAGTCCGTTATCGCAGGATTGATAGTCAATTTGTTGATTATTTAAAAAAATCGTTTAAATATAGTAAAACTGAAAGCTTACAGACAGCTCTTAAAACATTTATTCAACTTTCTCTTAATGTAGTAATTCTTTGGCTTGGTGCAAAGATTGTAATGAATGATCAGTTAAGTATCGGACAACTGATGACTTTTAATGCATTACTAGCTTACTTTATTGATCCCTTACAAAATATTATTAACTTACAGCCTAAGCTTCAATCAGCAAATGTTGCCCAAAATCGTCTTAATGAAGTTTATTTAGTTGAGAGTGAGTTTAAAAAGTCAGGTATTACTGATATTAAGAAGTTAGACGGCTTAATTAAATATAACCATGTTAATTATTGTTATGGATATGGACGAAACATCCTTACTAATATCCACTTAACCATTAAACCAAATGATAAATTAGCAATTGTTGGTATGAGTGGTTCTGGAAAATCTACAATGGTTAAGTTATTAGTAGATTTCTTTTCTCCGACTGCTGGAGAAGTGACATTAAATAATATCAAGACTACAGATATTGATAAGCACACTTTGCGTTCATATGTGAATTATGTACCGCAAAGTCCATATATTTTTTCTGGAACTATTAAGGAGAATTTATTATTAGGTAGCAGAGAAAATATTACAGATGAAGATATATTTAGAGCTTGTCAATTAGCAGAAATTGAACAAGAAATTATGAATCTACCGCTTAATTTTGATACTAAGATGGATGAAAATGCCAAGATTCTTTCAGGTGGTCAAAAGCAGCGTTTAACGATTGCTCGCGCATTGTTGTCTCCAGCGCAAGTATTAATCTTTGATGAAGTAACTAGTGGATTAGACACAATTACTGAGAAAAAAGTAGTTGATAATTTGATGAAACTTGATAAGACAATAATTTTTATTGCTCATAGATTAGCAATTGCAGAAAAGACTAATAATATTATTGTAATTGATCATGGTGAAATTGTTGAAAAAGGAACCCATGATGAGTTGATAGAAAAACATGGCTTTTATTATGAGTTGGTTAAGAACTAGGAGTAAAAATGAAAAGACAAGAGTATGAAAGTAATAAATTCTATTCTACTAAGTTCAAAAGTTTATCAACGATTATTATTTTGCCAGCAGCTATTTTGGTTTTCATCTTATTCATTGGGTCTTTTTTTGCAATTAAGCAAAATACTGTAACAGCTATAGGCTCAATTGAACCTAGAAAGGTAATAAAAACTAAATCCCAGTATTCTGAAGGACAAATTGTTAAAAAGAATAGTAAAGTTAAGTTAACTTCTGGCAATATAATTAAACTTCAAGAAGATAATATTGCACATTTAGATAGTAATGAAAAGTATTTAATTCCAAAAATTAAGGCAAACAAAAATTTGCATGTTGTTATGTATTTTCCAGAAAGTACTATTCCTTTAATTAAAAAAGGACAAGATGTACAAGTAAATATTGCAGCACAAGCTGGCACTACAAGATTAAGTGGAAAGATTGAAACGGTGACTGTTTATCCTACTGTAGTGAAGAAGCATAATATGTATAAAGTTGTAGGTAGTGTAAGAACTAAAAATGTAGAAAATTTGCGATATGGGATGCAGGGTGAAGCAACTATTATTACAAGTAAAGTAACTTATTTTGAATATTTAAAAGATAAATTAATAAATAAAAGATGAACTTTAAGCTAATACAGTCATTTTGATTGTATTAGTTTTTTTGTAAATATACTGATTCTGCACTTTAATGTAAAATCAGTACAAAAATGAGCAACTTTGGTTCACTTTTACTATTAAGGTAAGTAAGTTGGTATTATTAATCTTGTAAATAAGAGATGTAAAAATAGGAGGATTCAAATTATGAATAAGTTTGAAACAGTTGATGTTGCAGAATTATCAGAAAATGACTTAAAAAGAGTCACTGGTGGTTTTATTCCTGTGGCTGTTTGGGCAATTTGGGGCGGAGCTGCAGCAGCTGGATTTTCAGGTGGAATAGCTGTAGGTTTGAATAAAGTGAATCGTATAAATGACAGTAAAAAGAAAGGAAAGTAAAATGGATTCATTTTATAAATATAGGTACTGGATCTTGTTTACAGTACTATTTATTATAGGCTTTCTTAGTGGAATAGCTGTAGGATTAAATTATGTCAATCATTAAATAAGGAGATTAATATGGAAACAGTTAATACAACTAAATTTGTAAAATTATCGGAAAACGAATTATTAGGTATACACGGTGGAATTGCTCCCATACTGATTGGAGTAGGAATAGTTGGTGGTTTAGGTGGTGGCTTTGCGGCCGGCTATGGTTTAGCAAGAGCTTTTGGATAAAAATATTATGTTGAGTAAAAAATATGTAGAGTAGATATTTTTTATATTACTTACATATTTTTTATTTATTATAAAAGGAAGTTTTAGGGGTTATGCTTAATAATGAAAAAAAGATTACTAAAATAGTTGGAACATTGGTTGCAGTATATGGAATAATTTTAATCCCATTAATTGGTATGGATAACATCTCACAGTTTCGGTTAGGTGCTATTGCTTTATTAAGTGTAGGAATGATAATTTCTGTAATTATTGAAATCAAAAAAATAAATAAGGAATTTGATTAGAGAAAAATGCTCAAAAGAAAGGTTTAAACAAAATGACTTCAACAAAACCAAATATCATAAAATGGTTATGGATAGATAGTATTTCAATTTTGATATGGACGCTTTCTTGCATTTCGTTAGATGGATTACAAAAACTAAATAGTGAGATTGGTATATACTTGATAATTCTTACAGTTGTATCATTTATCTTGGTTGCCTTAGGGATGAGCAATTTAAAATTAAGAAATAAATTAGCTAAATATATGACTAATTGGGCTACATTAGTATATTTTGCTTATGTAATTTATATTTCATTTGACTATGGTCAAAAGTTTGATATTAAAAATATTATTGTAACAATAATATTTTTAATAGTAGAAATTGGATTAGTTATATTTAATTTTAAAAGAAAGTAAATTATTGTTATAATTATTTTCTCTTTAATAGTGACTTTTAATTAAAGACCTCAAAACTAATTAATTTGGTTTTGAGGTCTTTGTTAAATATTCTGTTAGGTATAAAAATGAAGCTTAAACAACAAGAAATTAAAGAATATTCTTGGATAAATAGTTTGGGAATATTAATTTGGACATTTGGATATTGCGCAAGTCAGGGATTACAAAAATTAAATAGTGAGATTGGAATATGTTTATTAATTCTAATGGTATTGCCAATTTTTTTATCGATAATGATAACAATCAATTCAAAAATAAGAAAATATGTAGCTAATAATACATCTAAAGAAATGTGGACTTTATATTGGTTTTATGTTGTAATTATTTGCTTAAATTATAGGCATGATTTTAGATTAATTAACATAGTTATTACAGTAATTGCTATGATTTTAGAAATACTGTTGTTCCATTCTTTAAAAGATGCAAAATCAGTCCAAAAGTAAGCAAAATCAGTCCATTTTGACAATTCTGATCAAATATTTAGTATAATAACTGTGAAAAACTAAATAAGTTCCTATATTTTTTGAATGAAATAAACGAGGTATTCATCATGGAACATATTATTTATTTAATTATTGGTATTATTGTTGCAGTTGGAGGAGTTTATGCTTTTAAGCGAACTCAAAGTTATTTGAAGTTAAATACTACTCGAGGCAAGACAACTGATAATCAGTTCTGGGGTTTTGCTTTATGGGCAGGCTACATTAGTGGAGGAATAATGATTCTAGCAGGCATTATTCTTGTGTGTGTAGGAATCTTTTAGATTAATGATCTTGAGGTGAGATTGCCCCAAGATTTTTTTGTAATAGCGAGCTTAAAGGGAAAAATATGGAAAATAAAAAGTTTAGTATCAAGATTTATCTAATTACAATGGTAATTTCTATAGTTGTGTTGAGTTTATTTTTATGGCTAGTTGGTGGTGCAGAACTAGCGTATTTTTCAGATACTAAGAAAGTATTAATTAATCTGGGAATGTCGTTTGGATTTAGTTTGTTCTTCGTACCATTAATAGTATTTAGTATTTTTAATTGGAAGAAAAGCGACAGTTTTTCAATCAAAGGTAAATTCGTAGAATTTTTAGTTGTATTTTTAGTCATATTAATGCTGGATTTCTTATGGTCGCATTTTTTAGGTGGAGAACCTATAACTTGGAGAAGCATAGTTATCGCTATTTTAGGATCGTTAGGAATGACATTGATTTTTTAAGGAGAAAATTATGGCAAAGCAAAAGAAATTATATTTAGCAATCAGCGCTACTGCGTTAGTAGTTCTATTATTATTGATTTTTTCACCAAATGGTATAGTACGCTTAATTACACCAACTGGAATTGGAGCTGCAATTTTCTTATTAATAGGTTTTGTAATTTCACTGATGTTTGCATTAAATGAAAATTGGCAAGTAAATATTAAAAATTATCGAGGAACGCTTGTATTGTATGCACTATTAACTGCATTAATGATTACAAAATACGGTACTCAAATGAGTAGAAGTAGTGCTGTTGCAACTTTCTTAGCAATAGTCTGCTTAATTAATGCGGCAATTTTAGAATACAGAAAAAGCCGTGAATAATTATTTCCTAGGAAATATGCAAAATCAGTCCAAAAATGAGCAAGATCAGTCCACTTTTACATTTTTGACCATTTTTCAAGTAAAATAATCAAAAAAGGAGAGGATAAAATGTTAAATTGCGTATTAAGTGGATTCATGATGCTTAGAAGAGGATTTGAAAAAGTTGATTTCGATTTTTCATCTTTAAAAATCACAGATCAAGATATAAAAAATATAATTATAGTTTTTGGAATACAAATAATTTTCATACTGGGACTATTTTGGATTGGAAGGAAAATGTAACAATGGGTGAATGGATTGATATTATTTTGCAAGTAGTAATTGAGTGTGGTGCAGAAGTTCTAGGCGCTATTTGGGATAAACTTACCAAATAGGAAGCAAAAATGACAAAATGTGAGTGTTTTGACTGCAATTAGAAATTGTTTGTTACAATGAAAAACAGTTGACAAAAGACTAGCTCTATATTACTGTATTATATAGATAGTACAGTATATAAAAAGGGATACATAACAGATTATGGAGGGGTAGAAATGCTTTACATTTTATACATTATTATTGGAATTTTGATTGTGCTAGGTGTTAATATTGCAGTTACTGCATTTTGGGCAATCCATGATACTTATAAGTATAGAAATGAAGACAAACTAGACTTCCAAGATAGCTTCAAGAAGTACTTTGCTAAGAATAATAATTTACCAACTAAGATGTAAGATTTGTTTAATTTTTAAGTCTAAATATTTGTCCTTCTTTCTCAAACGCGCAATACTTAAGGTAGAGCTTTTGATAGAAAGAAGGATTTTTCTATGAGTGAAGTTAAAGATTACATTGAAAAAAGAAGAGATAGAAGCAGTGAAAAGAGACAAGAGTTTGTTTCTAAAATGAAGGAACTTGAAAAACTTAATCTTAAAAGAGATGAATTAGTTGCTAAAATGAAGAAAGAATTTGGCGATAAGTTTACCGATGCTGAGATGGAAGAACTCTTGAGAAAATAATTGAATATCGAAAATCCGTTAGAGCATGAATGTTCTAGCGGATTTTTTTGCGCTTTTTTGAAGTAAAATGAATTATTTTGAACAAAAATGAATAAAGCTGAAGAAAAGTGATTGATTTTAAAGTTGAAACCGTCTACAATATTAAGCGAGGTGAAAAAAATGCTGACCGAAGAACGTCAAGCCCGTATTGCAGATTACATTAATCAAAATGGTCTATGTAAGGTTTCGGAGCTTTGCAAATTAACTGATACTTCTGAATCAACTATCAGACGTGATTTGATTCAGATGGAGAAGCAAGGGATGCTCAAGCGAGTTCATGGTGGTGCTCGATCAGTTAAGTCATTCTCTCGTGATGTGTCGCAGCATGTACGTTTTAGTTTGAATCATGAAGATAAACTGAAAGTTGCACGCTTTGCGGCAGAACACTTTGTTCATAGTGGTGATGACATCTTTATTGATGCTGGAACAACTACTTATGAAATGGTGCCATTTTTAGCAGGAATTGCTGATTTAACAATTGTAACTAACGGTGTTGAAACAGTTTTATGCAGCTTAAATCATGGTATCAATACAATTTTAGTTGGCGGTAAGATTAAGGATGATACGCATGCCAGTGTTGGACATAGTGCTCAGGACCAAATCAAGAGTATGAATTTTACAGCAAGTTTTATTGGAACCAATGGCATAGATAAAGATGGTAAATTATCTACGCCAGATCCTGAAGAAGCTGCAGTAAAGCGTACTGAAATTGCTCAAGCTGAACATGCTTATGTTTTGGCAGATAAGTCAAAGATAGGTGAGCAGAATTTTGCTGTTTTTGGCAATATAAAAGATACGGTACTTATTACGAATAAACTTAATCAACGTGAAAAAGCGGCTATGCCAGCCGATATAAAAATAGAGGAGGTATAAGATGATTTATACTGTCACTGTTAATCCAGCACTTGACTATGTTATGCAACTTGAAAAAGTTAATGCTGGTGAAGTCAACAGAACAAATAATTATTCATTTTTAGCAGGAGGTAAGGGAATCAACGTTTCTCAAATCCTCAATCAATTAGATATTGATAATACTGCTTGGGGCTTTGTTGGAGGCTTTACTGGAAAAGAATTGATTCGTCAATTGAATCAAAAGAGAATTGTTAGCGATTTTGTTACTATTTCAGATGTAACTCGTGTTAACGTTAAGATTCATGCTCAAAAAGAGACTGAAATCAATGCAGCTGGTCCACAAATTACTGATCAAGAAATTACTGCATTTAAGTCACGTTTAAGTGATCTTAAGAAAGGCGATATTGTAGTAATGAGTGGTTCACTTGCTCCAAGTTTGCCAACTAATTTTTATCAAGAACTTCTTCCTACCATTAAGGAAGCTGGTGCAGAATTTGTTGTTGATACTACTGGTCAAGCTCTTCTTGATACGTTGGAATACAAGCCATTAGTAATTAAACCAAATCACCATGAATTGGCAGATCTTTTTGATACTACTTTTGACTCAAGTGATGTAATGCTTGAATACGCACAAAAACTTCTTAAGATGGGTGCACAAAACGTTATGATCTCTATGGCTGGTGATGGTGGCTACTTGTTAACTCAAGATCATGTTTACCATGCAAAAGCTGCTGTAGGTACTGCTGTTAACTCAGTTGGTGCAGGCGACTCAATGATTGCTGGTTTTGTTGGTACTTACTTTAAGACTCATAACCCAGAAGAAAGTTTCAGAATGGGTATGGCTTGTGGTGCAGCAACTGCATTTACTAAGGATATTGCTGTTAAGAGCCAAATTGAAGCAGTCCTTCCACAAATTAAAGTAGAACAAATTTCCTAGGAAATAATCATATAAAAGAGAAGAAAGGTTTAGATAAATGAGAATCAAGGACATACTAAGCACCGATTCCATGATTATGGACCTCAAGGCTACTAATAAAGAGGATGCCATTAAAGAAATGGCTGACCTTGAAGTTGCAACCGATATTGTTAATAACGAAGAAGAATTTATCAAGTCTATTTGGGCTCGTGAAAATGAATCAACTACTGGTATCGGTGGCGGAATCGCTATGCCTCATGCGCGTAATAAATACATCAATAAAGCGCGTGTATTATTTGCAAAAAGTAAAGAAGGAATTGATTATGACTCCTTAGATGGTCAACCAGTTCACTTATTCTTTATGATTACTGCTCCAGATGGTGCTGACAATACTCACTTACAAGCTTTAGCTAAGCTTTCAGGATTGTTAGTTCACCCAGAACTTGTTGAAGCACTAAAGAAAGCTCAAACTCCAGAAGAAGTTATTAAACTTTTTGAAGATGCTGAAGCTAAGAAAGATGCCGAAGATAAAGCAGCGGCTGAAAAGAAAAAAGCTGAAGAAGCTAAAAAGGCTGCTAACCCTTCAAAAGAAGATGAAAAGCCTTTAATTGTTGGGGTTACTGCATGTATCAACGGTATTGCCCACACTTATATGGCTCAAGAAGCTTTAATTAAAGCTGGTGAAAAGCGCGGAATTGAGGTTCGTATTGAAACTAATGGTTCTGAAGGTGTTAAAGATAAATTAACTCCAGAAGAAATCAAACGTGCTAAAGGTGTTATTATTGCTTCTGATAAAAAGGTCGATATGCCACGTTTTGATGGTAAAGAATTAACTAACCATCCAGTTGTTGACGGAATCAACAAACCAGATGAATTAATTGACATTATCATGAATGATAAAGCCCCAATTTATCATTCAGAAGGTGGTTCAAATTCAGACTCCTCAACTACTTCTGAAGCTAAGCCTGGTGTATGGGCAAGCATCTACAAGAACTTAATGAGCGGTATTAGCCACATGCTTCCATTCGTTATTGGTGGTGGTATCTTGATGGCTATCTCCTTCATCGTAGAAAACTACGCTGGGGGTGCCAAATCTCCTGCCTTTATCTTCTTGAACAATGCCGGTAATATGGCGTTTGCCTTCATGGTACCTGTTCTTTCAGCATATATTGCTGAGTCAATTGGTGATTTGCCAGCATTGATGCCAGGTTTTGTTGGTGGATTTATGGCAACTGTTTATACTGGTGCATATGGTGGAGCATATACTGCTAATGTAATGGCAAATGCCAAATCACCAGCAGGATTTTTAGGTGGTCTTGCTTCTGGTTTTATTGCTGGTTACTTAATGGTAGGTCTTAAGAAGCTCTTTAGTAAGCTTCCAAAGAACTTAGAAGGTATGAAGCCAATGCTTCTTTACCCAATTCTTGGATTGCTTATCATTGCAGCAATTATGTACTACATCATTAACCCAATTTTCAGTGGTATTAACTTGGCTATTACCAACTTCTTGAACCACATGGGTACAGGTAACCTGGTAATTTTGACTATGATTTTAGCTGGAATGATGGCTATTGATATGGGTGGTCCTTTCAACAAGGCAGCTTACGTCTTTGCTTCAGGTGCTTTTGCTAACGATCCTCATTCCGCAACTGCTGCTGTTATGATGGCTGCCGTTATGGTTGGTGGTATGGTTCCTCCATTTGCTACTGCTATTGGTACTACATTCTTTAAGAATCGTTACACTAAAGAAGAACGTCGTGCTGGTGTATCAAACTGGATTTTAGGATTCTCATTCATTACTGAAGGTGCAATTCCATTTGCTGCTGCAGACCCTGGTCGTGTTATTCCATCATGTGTTATCGGTTCAGCTGTTGGTGGACTTTTAGTAGGTCTTTGGCACATTCAAGTTCCAGCTCCTCACGGAGGTCTCTGGGTATCACCGCTTGCTAACCACATTTTACTTTACTTTGTAGCTACTATTGTTGGCTCAATTGTGGCAGGTCTTATTATGAGTTTCTGGAAGAAACCAGTCAGCGAAGATCCAGATGAATAGAATTTAAAAAACGCTAAAGAATAATAAAATAATGCAAGTTATGTTTTAAATGACTATAATTTTAAGAAAAAACGTATTATAATATAGATATCTTGATGATCTCTACTTAAATCAAGATACTCTGTTATGTTTTGCGTCACCTTAGGGTGACGTTTTTTTGTACTCATTTTTGAATGAATCTAAATTAAAAATACAATTAAAACTAATTTAGAAAAAATGTTGACAATTCTAAATTAGAACGCTATTCTAAATGTAATTTAGAAAAACAATCAAATTTTCTAAATTAAAACGATTCTAAATTGGAAAAGAAATATGGAGAATTAAAAATGAAATTTAAAAAATTATTATCTGTTGCAGTACTTGTTGGTTTTGCCACTGTAGCACTTTCTGCTTGTGGTCAAAATCAAAAAGCAAGTAATGGCAAAATTAATATCGTAACCACTACTAATGTTTATTCTGATATTGCAAAAAATGTTGTAGGAAAATACGGTACTGCAGAAGCTATCATTACTAAGTCAAGTATGGATCCACATGACTTTGAACCAACTACAGCTGATGCAAAAAAAGTCGCAAATGCCAATATTATTGTAGAAAATGGCTTAGGTTATGACGATTGGATGAACAAACTTGCAAGTTCCGTATCTAAGAAGCCTGTTTCTGTTGGTGAAGATTTGATGAATTTAAAAAAGGGCGATAATCCTCATATTTGGTATAATTTATCTATGCCAACAAAGTATGTAGATTATTTGGTAAAACGTTTATCTAAAATTGATAAAAAACATGCCGCCTACTTTAAAGAAAATGGTGATAAATATTTAGCGAAAATTGCTCAAATTAAGAAAACAGCCAAATCAATTGATGGCAGAAATAGTAAGCCTGTCTTTGTAAGTGAGCCAGTTTTTGATTATGCACTTCAAGAAGCTGGTTATAAAATAGGCGATAAGTCATTTGAAGAAGCTGTTGAAAATGGCACTGATCCAAGTCCAAAGACTATTAATCAAATGACAAATGATATCAACAATAAGAAGATTGCTTTCTTTGTGAACAATACTCAAGCAAGCAGCTCAACAGTTAATACTTTTGTAAAATTGGCAAAGAAGAAGAATATTCCAGTATTGAACGTTCGTGAAACTATTCCAGATAATACAACTTACCTTAATTGGATGAGAGAAAACTATAATAATTTGGCAAAAATTTCTAAAGAATAAGATGTAAAGAAAAAAGGTGATTTAATGTGAAAGATGTCTTAGAAGTAAAAGACTTTACAATGAGATTTGATGCTAAGACAGTTTTTAAGGATTTGAATTTCAAATTAAAAAAGGGATCAATGACAGCTCTTCTTGGACCAAATGGTACAGGTAAAACTACATTAATCAATATTTTAATGAAATTATTAATTCCTACTAGTGGTAGTTTTAAATTTGAAAATGGAATTAGACTTGGTTATGTACCACAATTTAGGAATATTGATGCAGAATACCCATTATCAATTAAGGCATTTGTAGGTTTAAATGCGCCTCTTTTCAAAACAAGAAAAATTAGAGCTAGAATTAATCAGCAGCTGGAAGAAACTAATTTATTGAGCATTCAAAACACTCGTATGGGTGAGGCTTCTGGTGGTCAAAAGCAGCGTGCATATCTAGCTCAGGCTCTTCTTGATAATCCTAATATGATAATTTTAGATGAGGCAACTGCAAGTTTGGATCCTTCTGCTAAAGAGGAATTGATGAATTTGATTCAGCACTTAAATCAAGAACATAATATTACAGTATTATTTGTAACACACGATGTTCCTCTTGCTCGTAAATATATGAAAGACTATCTATATTTGAATCATGGTAGTATTAGACAAGGAAAAATGAGTGAATTTGAGGGGGATTACGAATAATGTTTCAATTTGAATTTATGCGTTATGCCTTCTTAGCAAGTACTTTTATTGCTATTACGTGTGGGGTAGTTGGAGTGTATGTTGTAGCAAGAAACTTCAGTTTTTTAGCTCATACTTTATCTGAAATTGGTTTTGCTGGGGCAGCTTTTGCGGTATTTTTAAATATGGCTCCTTTATGGGGAATGCTCTTTTTTACATTGTTAGGATCAATTGGGGTTGGAGAACTTTCTATGCATAGTGATCAAAAAGAAAGTTCAATAAGTGCAATTTCTGCTCTGTTTATTGGATTAGGGGTCTTATTTTTAGCGATTTCTAATTCTAATAGTCGCTATGCTACAAGCATCTTATTTGGTAGTATTATTGGTGTTGATAAACATGGCGTAATTCAGCTGGTAATTTTGTCTATTATTGTTTTGTTATTAATATTTATTGTTCAAAATCAGCTGAACTTTGATTCTTTTGATCATATTGGAGCTTTAGCTCACGGAATTAAAACTGGTATTATTGGAGTTGTATTTTTAGTAGCTTTGGCAATGTCAGTTTCAATTGGTTCACAAATTGTAGGTTCATTATTGGTATTTATTTTATTAACTTTACCATCATCAACTGCTCGTTATATTGGAAAAACAATCCCAGCAATGATAGCTTGGTCAGTTGGAATTGCTTTATTTGGTGTATGGGTCGGTCTATATTTAGGCTTTGTGACTAATTGGCCGGTAACTTTCTTTATTTCACTAATTGAAGTAGTTATTTATCTAACGGCATATTTTGTACATATAATTAAACACAAACTTTAATTTTTAAGCAGATTGGTTTTCCAATCTGCTTTTTTAACTTTAAAGAGATACTTATTATTAACTTTTGTAAGCGATTACTAGTATAATGAAAATGAAACAGGCATTTTATATAAAAAAGGGAGGAAAATTGTATGACACATTATTATGAAGGTTTTCCACAAAGTGATCGCAATCAATATTTACATATGGTCAACTTGGATCAATTAGAGCAAGATGTTAAAAAAGTTATGCCGGAAGGTGCATATTACTATATTGCTTCAGGTGCAGAAAATGAATGGACTTGGCGCAATAACACAGCTGCTTTTAACCATTATCAAATTGTTCCACGAGCATTAACTGATATGCAAGATCCTGTAACGGATACTGAGTTTATGGGAATGAAATTGAAAACTCCAGTAATGATTTCTCCAATCGCTTGTCATGGAATTGCTCATATGGATGCAGAAGTTGCTACTCAAAAAGGCGCAGCTGCTGCAGGAGCACTTTTTTCATCAAGTACTTATGCCAATAAGAGTGTAGCAGATATTGCAAAAGCGGCTCCAAATGCTCCACGATTTTTCCAATTATATTTAAGTAAAGATTGGAAATTCAATGAAATGGTCTTTGATGAAATTAAAAAAGCTGGTTATAAGGGTATCTTTTTAACGGTTGATGCATTGGTATCAGGATATCGTGAAGCAAATATTAGAACTCATTTTACTTATCCAGTTCCTCTAGCTTTCTTCCAAGAATATATGGGAGCAAAAGGAAAAGGACAAAGTGTGGCTCAAATGTATGCATCTAGTGCTCAAAAGATTGGTCCAGAAGATGTTCGCCGAATTAAGGAAGCAACCGGTCTACCGGTTATTGTAAAAGGTGTTGAATGTGCTGAAGATGCTTTTAAAGCCATTGGTGCAGGTGCAGATGGTATTTATGTAACAAATCATGGTGGTCGTGAAGTTGATGGAGCACCAGCAACTATTGATGTATTACCAAGTATTGCTAAAGCAGTAAATCATCGAGTTCCTATCGTATTTGATGGGGGAGTTCGTCGTGGCTCACATGTTTTTAAAGCTTTGGCACTTGGTGCAGATATCGTCGGGTTTGGTCGACCATATCTTTATGCACTAGCTTTAGGTGGTGCAAAGGGTGTTGAGAGTGCAATTAATCAACTTAACAAAGAACTTAAAATTGATATGCAGTTAACAGGCTGTAAAACAATTGATGATGTCAAGCATGCCAAGATTGATCAATTCCGTTATTCTGCAGATAATCTAGATTCAAATACTTCTTTTGATAGAATGAAACCATATCCAAAAACTAGTGAAAATCAAATCAAAACTGGTTCACAAGCAGATGCAACTAGTGGTGCATCTGAACATTAGATGATTTTTATCAAAAAATAAACCGTTCCTAACGCAGGAACGGTTTTTTGATGTGAGAAATTACTTTCCTTAATATGTTATATCTGTAGTTGGCTAAGTAGTCAAATAAAATCTGCATAAATTCCAAAAAAATTTAAATAATTTTATCTAAACCTATCTATTATGTCTGATTTTTTAGTTTTCTTAGTAAATCATTGGTTTTATTAACTTGATGAATTAAAGCAATAAAATTTTGGGGATGGTGAACATCATCTAAAAACTTATCATAATTGAGGATTTCTTCGTTAAAGTTATCCATTACTTCTAATGCTTCTGGGCTGGAGTCTTTGAGATAATTAGGAAATCCGTATTGCTTAGTGTCAGTAGTTATTTCAAAAGCGACCTTATGATAATTTTTAATCAAATATTGGCATTTATCAAAATGCTTTTCAATGATTTCAGCCCACTGTTTTTGGTTTTTCTCAATTTCAGCAATCATCTTCTCAAATTCAACGTGAACATTATATCCAGTCCTTAATAATGCTTTGTCAGTTGTTTCAGCCATCATAAAAACTCCTTCCTTTTTAAGACTTTATCACCTTAACTGTAACCCGATTTAGTTAATAAGGTACAAAAAAGCCTCGAGAATTATTTCCCGGGGCATAAAATTAGATTTTCTCAATTAAGTTTTCAAATTCATCAAGGCGCTTTTCAAAAGTATTGAAAGCATCTTCTAAATAATCAGGCTTAGTCATATCAACGCCAGCTTTTTTCATAATTTCTACTGGATAATCACTTGAACCAGATTTTAAGAAACTAATATAAGCATCGAGGTCTTTTTGACTGCCATTTACAATTTTATTGCTAAGAGCGGTTGCTGCCGCAAACCCAGTGGCATATTGATAAACATAAAAGTTGTAATAAAAATGAGGAATTCGGGACCATTCTTTAGCGATATCGCCACCAGGTGTTACACTGTCGCCATAATAACGTTGATTTAATTTTCCATAAAAGTCATCTAGCACATCAGCAGTCAAAGGCTCTCCTTTGGCATCTGCTTCATGGATAAATTGTTCAAACTCCGCAAATTGTGCTTGTCTGAAAAGAGTTCCCTTAAAGGAATCAAGATAATGATTTAAAATAAAGGCTCTTGCTTGAGGTTCTTGAATATTATTTAAGAAATACTCAGTAAGGATATTTTCGTTAGTTGTTGAAGCAATTTCTGCTACAAAAATTGGATAATCTCCGTAAACATACGGCTGAGTGTTACGAGTGTACCATGAATGAACTGAGTGACCTGTTTCATGTACTAAAGTATAAAGTGAATCTAGGGTGTTTTCCCAGTTTAAAAGTTCATAAGGGTCTGTATCATAAGAGCCGCCAGAATATGCTCCAGTAACTTTATTTTGGCTTTCTACACTGTCTATTATTCGATTGTTGAAAATATAATCTACATGGCTTAAATAATCTTCTCCAAGAGGAGCTAACGCTTCTTTGGCCATCTTTTTTGCATCATCAAACTTAACTTCAAGTAGTGGCTGTCCTGTTAAAGGCACATACATATCCCACATTTGCAAATCTTTAAGTCCAAGTATTTTTTTGCGTAATGAAACATAACGATGAAGAAGATTTAAATGCTTATTTACTTCTTTTAATAAGGTATCGTAAACAACAGTAGGCACACCATTTGAATTTAATGAAGCATCTCGAGCGCTATTATAATGATGAACTGAGGAGTAGTAGTTATGTTTTTTTACAACGCCAGAAAGAGTAGATGCTAGTGAATTTTCAAATTGACCGTAGCTAGCATACAAAACATCAAAAGCATTTTTTCTTATTTTTCTGTCTTGGGATTGGATAAGTAAGGAGTAAAGACCGTCGGATAACTGTACCATTTCACCGTCTTCATCCTGGACATAACCGTATTCCATATCAGAATTTGTAAGAACGTTAAAGGTGTTTTCGGAAATACTTAGAGCATCCATGGCATTTGCGACAAGTTTTTCTTGGTCAGCTGGTAAAGTATAGGGACGTTTTTTTAATATTTGGTCAATAAAATGATCAAATTCATGTAATCGGGGTTCAGATTCAAAATAAGAAGCAAGTTTTTGTTGAGAAATTGCTAAAATTGCTGGATTGAGAAAAGAAGTAGTAGCTTCAAAACTATTGGCTAAACTTTGTGCTTGGCTAACGTAGGCTAAGTAGTGCGAATTTGAAGTATCTACATCACTAGACATGGTTGCGTAAACAAATATTTTTTCAACGACTTGTTTAACTGCAAGTACTTCTTTAATTCCGTTATAGAGATTTTGAGCAGAATTAGTAAAATCATTCTTTAAATTAGATAACTTTTGAATATCAGACTTAGCAGATTTATAAGCTTTTTCCCAATCTGCATCAGTTTTGAAAATACGGCTTAAATCCCATTTGAGTTCTTCTGGAACTTCGTTTCTAGTTGGTAATGCCATTTTATTATGGTTCCTTTCTTTTTTGAATATCTATTATCTTAAATCTGTATAAGTCAAATAGCAAAAAATAAGTTATTATTAAAATATTGACAATGAGGTTTTTTTGTCAATTGAAAAGTGATACAAATGAACTTAAACAACTTTTGAAGGGAAAAGATGTAAAGTATGGATCCTAATTCGAGTCAAAGAGAAAATTATCGCAAAAATCATTCATCATTAAATCTCCACCGTAATCGAGCTTTTGCAGCTAAAGAAAATACATACAAAAAAGGAAATACATTTGCTCGCTTAATTGGTGTAATTGCTTTATTTATGGCGTCTTGTGGAGTTGCATGGGGAGCTCATATGTATTTTACAGTGCATAATGCAATTGATAGTGCTAGCGGAAGTAAGACTGCAACCAGTGGAAAAATTGCTGCTAAACAGCCAATTTCAGTTTTAGTACTTGGAGTTGACCAAGGAATTGAAGGACGTCATGAACAAGGTAATTCCGATACCATGATTTTAGCAACTGCCAATCCTGCTAAAAATAAAGCGACAATGACTTCTATTCCGCGAGATACTTTAGTTGATGTATTGGGAGAACCTGGAAATAAATATTTTATGTTCCGTGTTAATTCCGCATATGAAGTAGGTGGCAGTAAGGCTGCTATGAAGACTGTTTCAACTATGCTGAATGTTCCAATTAATTACTACTTAGAAGTTAATATGAAGGCTTTAAAGAGTTTAGTAAATGCTGTAGGTGGCGTGGACGTTCAAGTACCATTTTCATTTAGTTATGATTGGTGTGATTTCCACAAAGGTAAGCAACATTTAAATGGTCGGCATGCAGTAGCTTATGTCAGAATGAGAAAAGAAGATCCGCGTGGTGATTATGGTAGACAATTACGTCAGCGTCAAGTGATTGAAGCTGTAGCCCAAAAGGCGATGAGCGTTAATACTATTTCAAATTATCGCGAACTTGTGACAATCTTTAATAAATATGTCAAAACTAATCTTACATTTAATGATATGTTTGCCTTAGCAATGAATTATCGTGGTTGTATGAAAAATTTAGATAGTGGTTATATTCAAGGCCACGATGCATGGATTAATGGAGCTTCTATTCAAGTAGCTTCAACTAAAGAGCTTCAAAAGACATCTGATAAAATTAGGAGCAATTTAAACTTAGAAAAAGAAACTTTAAACAACGAAGAAACGCGTCAAAATGAGCTGAATGAGCAACGAAACAAGATTGACTGGACTAATCCTAATGCCTTTACTAATTATCAAATTTTCAATGAAGATTCTGATACTCCTGAAACTGGTAAATCTGGAGATTCATCTTCCTCTTTCACAGGGGAAAGACAGTCCTCCTCAACTTCTTCGGCGTCAAGCAGTAAAAATAATTCTAATTGGGATATATTTAAAAACTTAAAATAAAGCATTCTAGCAGGAATGCTTTTTTTAGTTTTTAATAAAATTACATATGGAATAAATTACTAAAAAAATATTTTCTTTTAATAAGAATGGTACAATAAAAGATGTAAGTGTTCACAAAATTTAAAAAATAACAGCTGTGTAAGCGCATTACTGAGCGCTTGAAAGTTTTATTATATAGATATACACTTAAGATAAAGAATAAATGCTATCTATGAAAGGAGTAATATCCTGTTAGTTTAGATGGAGGCGTAAACAATGAATATTGTTAGTTTAGCGCGATTCCAATTTGCTATGACAACTGTATTCCACTTCTTTTTTGTACCGTTTTCTATAGGTACAGTTTTTGTGGTTGCCATCATGGAGTCGATGTATGTAAATACAGGCAATAGCCTGTACAAAAAAATGGCAAAATTTTGGGGAAATATTTTTCTTTTAAGTTTTGCTGTGGGAGTTGTTACTGGTCTTATTCAGGAATTTCAATTTGGGATGAACTGGTCAGACTATTCAAGGTTTATGGGAGATATTTTTGGAGCTCCGCTTGCTTTTGAAGCATTATTATCATTCTTTATTGAATCTACTTTTATTGGGTTATGGGTCTTTACTTGGAATAAAGTTGGTAAAGGTCTACACCTCTTCTTTATTTGGATGGTAGTATTTGGGACAATGACATCAGCTCTTTGGATTTTAACTGCGAACTCATTTATGCAGCACCCAGTAGGTTTTACTATTAAAAATGGTCGTGCTGTAATGGTTAACTTTGGAGCACTTCTTACAAATAAACAATTGATGTTTGAATATGGACACGTAATTATGGGGGCTCTTTTAACAGGAGCAACTATCTTTTGTGGACTTGCAGCATTTCAATTACTTAAAAAACGCAAATTGTCAGAAATCAATAAAACAATTTATAAAAAGACAATGCGTCTAGGTTTAATATTGATGCTTATCTTTTCTCTTGGAGCCATTACAATGGGTGATCTTCAGATGAGATACTTAGTTCATGAACAACCAATGAAATTTGCAGCTACTGAAGCTGTAATGAAAACTACCGGTAAGCGTGCACCATGGAGTGTGATTGCGTTTGTTGATCCTAAAACTCATGAAGTAAAGGGAAATATTGATATTCCTGATATGTTAAGTATCCTTTCTTACCATAAGACAACTGGGTCAGTTAAAGGTATGGAAGAAATTAATAAAGAGATGAAGAAGCAATATGGTACTAAGATTGCTGGTCAAAAAATGGACTATTATGTTCCAGTGAATACACTATTTTGGTCATTTAGATTTATGGCCGGCTTTGGTACATTGCTTGCTTTAGTTTCAATTGTCGGACTTATTATGACTAGAAAAGGTCATGAAAGTTTATACAAGCATCGTTGGTGTTTATGGGTTATTGCAATTTTGACTTTTGCACCATTTATTATGAATACATGTGGTTGGCTTATTACAGAACTTGGTCGTCAGCCTTGGACTGTTTATGGGATTTTTACAACAGCACAAAGTGTATCACCAAATGTTTCTGTAGCATCCCTGCTCACCTCGAACATTGTATATTTCTGCTTGTTCTTGAGTTTAGCAATTATTTTAATCGCTTTAATCGTTCGCTACTTGCATAATGATCCAGAAGAGTTGTGGATGGCAGAAGATAGTAAAAATACTGATCCATTTGCAAAGGGGGCCTTTTAAATGTCGTTTCTTCAAATTTTATGGTTCATATTAATCGGCGTTTTATTCTCTGGCTTCTTCTTCCTGGATGGCTTTGATTATGGAGTAGGAATGGCAGTTGTAACGCTTGCTCATAATGAAAGAGAACGTTCTCAAATTATTGAGACAATTGGTCCTGTTTGGGATGGAAATGAAGTTTGGTTAATTACTGCTGGGGGTGCAATGTTTGCATCTTTCCCATATTGGTATGCAACCTTATTTTCAGGATATTATTTAATTTTACTATTGATTTTGGTAGGACTTATTATTCGCGGAGTTTCATTTGAATTTCGTAAACAAAGTCCAAACTATAGAAAACCTTTCTGGGATAAAATGCTTGCACTTGGTAGCTTTATGGCACCGTTTTTCCTTGGGATAATGTTTATTTCAATGATTAAAGGAATGCCGATTGATGCTGCAGGAAATATGTCAGCACAATTCTTTGATTACTTTAATTGGTTTTCAATTGTAGGTGGAATTGCATTAACGCTATTAACATATCTTCACGGACTTAATTACATTACTTTAAAAACTAAAGGTGTGATGAGTGCACGTGCGCAAAATTATGCTCAAGCTTTATATTGGGTACTTTATGTTGGTGAAGTTATCTTTGCTCTACTTTTGATTTTCCAAACTGACTTTTTAAGAGTTCATCCAATTCTTACTTGGATTTGCTTAGCATTAATAGTTGGTTTTTCAGTGGCTGCTCATGTTTCAACTTTCAGAAATGCTCAAGGTGCAGCCTTTACCTTTAGCGGTTTAACTTTGGTATCATTAGTAGCACTTATCTTTTGTGGATTATTCCCAAGAGTAATGATTTCATCAATTAGTAGTAAATTTAACTTAATGATTCAAAGTGCATCATCATCTAATTACACTTTAGTTGTGATGACGATTGCAACAGTAATATTAGTACCATGTATTTTGGCATATACTATTTGGGCTTATTGGATTTTCCGTAAGCGAATTGAAATGCCAAGAATTGGCGAGGTTAGTAAATGATAGATCGACAGCTTTTTAAGCTTGCTGGTGCTAGCTCGATTGTAAAAAAACTTGCAGTGCTTGAAGTTCTGCAAGCTTTTTTCATAATAGGACAGGCATATGCGCTTAGTGCAGTATTGACGATACTTTGGGCTGGAAAAAATTTAGATATAACATTGTTAATCGCTTTTGCAGGGTGTTTTATTATGAGGCAGTTAATTAATTGGCTTCGTGATAAGATCCTAGATCATTATTCTAGTTCCGTGGTAGAGAATTTAAGAGAAGAACTCCTAAATAAAATTTTTCAAGAAGGACGTTTGCTTGTGCAAAAACAAGGTACAGGTAGCCTTATCACGATGACGCTAGATGGAATTGATGAAGTTAGACAATATATCAAGCTTACCTTTAGCAAAGTCTTAACAATGATGATTGTGCCAGTCTTTGTATTTATTGCTATGCTGTTTTTGAATTGGCAATCTGCTTTGATTTTATTGGTCATGTATCCTTTGATTGTTTTATTTATGATTATTTTAGGATATGCGGCACAAGAAAAAGCAATTAAACAGTTTGGTAATTTTCAAGTTTTATCAAATAATTTTATTGATTCATTGCGTGGAATAGATACTTTGAAATATCTTGGATTAAGCAAACGTTATTCTAAGAGTATCTTTAGTTTAAGTGAGAACTTTCGTAAAAAAACGATGGCTGTTTTACGTGTGGCAATGCTTTCAACGTTTGCACTTGATTTTTTTACAACTCTTTCAATTGCGGTAGTAGCAGTGTATTTAGGGTTTGGACTTTTGAACGGAAAAGTAAGCTTGTTTCCAGCTTTAGGGATTTTGATTTTAGCTCCAGAATATTTCTTGCCAATTAGAAATTTTGCTGGAGATTTTCACGCTACTTTAAATGGGAAGAATGCTTATCATAAAATTTGTGAATTACTTGATGAAAAACCTGAACTTGAAACTCAAGCTCAGCTTCATGAGTGGCAAGATGATGATGATTTAGAAGTAGAAAATTTGCTTTTTAATTATCCAAAAGGTGCAGAAATTGGACCGGTTTCTTTAAAAATACATGGTTATGAAAAAATTGGAATTATTGGAATGAGTGGTTCAGGTAAAAGTACCTTGATAAATTTATTGAGTGGTTTTTTGACACCGACTAGTGGAAAAATCAATATTCAAAATCAAACTTCTGTAACTCTAAATATTCCAGATTGGCATAAGCAATTAATTTATATTCCGCAAAATCCTTATGTTTTTACTCAAACCTTGCGTCAAAACATTGCTTTTTATGCGCCAACGGCAACTGATAATGAAATTAAGCAGGCTATTCATGCAGTAGGACTTGATGATTTACTCAGAGATTTACCTGAAGGGTTAGATACGGTAATCGGCCAGGGTAAAAGAGTCTTGTCTGGTGGACAAGCGCAAAGAATCGCACTCGCACGTGCATTTTTAGATCAAAAACGAAAAGTCCTAATTTTTGATGAGCCAACAGCTCACTTAGATATTGAAACTGAAGTTGATTTGAAAAAGCAGATGTTGCCATTAATGGAAAATCGGTTAGTTTTGTTTGCTACACACCGCTTGCACTGGCTTAAGCAAATGGATTATATTCTTGTAATGAATCATGGCGAGTTAGTAGAACAGGGCAAGTTTGATGATTTAGTTAAAGAGAAAGGTTATTTTGCACAATTAACAAAAGAAATGAGAGGCGGCGAAGATGTTGAATAAACTTCCAATTTTTAGAGCTTTAAAACAAGATCGCTGGATCAAACCATTTCTTAAACGTTATCGAGTAACACTATTTTGGGCTATCTTATTAGGAATTTTAACCTATGTTTGTGGTGCTGGATTGATGTTTTGTGCTGGCTTTTTAATAAGTAAAAGTGCTACGATGCCAGAAAATATTTTATTGATATATGTCCCTATTGTTTTAACTAGAGCTTTTGGAATTGCTAGACCAACTGTAAGATATTTTGAACGTTTAGTTAGTCATAATTGGGTTTTTAAAATGACTTCCAAATTACGTCAAAAACTTTATGATTCACTCGAACAAGATGCAGTTATTTTTAATAGTAAATATCAACTTGGTGATATTTTAGGATTATTATCAGATGACATTAGTCATATCCAAAATCTTTATTTACGATCAATTTTTCCAATGATGGTTGCTTGGGGACTCTATGCAATTATAGTAATTGCTTTAGGAATCTTGTCTCCTTTGATGGGAATTTGGATGCTGATAGTATTTGGATTAATGATTTTTGCAATTCCTATTTGGACAATTATAGTAAATGGTGCACGACAAGCTTATGAAAAAAATCTACAAGATAAACTTTATACTGATTTAACTGATGATGTTATGGGAGTTACTGATTGGGTACTTTCAGGACGTGGGCAAGAATATTTAAGCTTACATAAAACTAATGCCCAAAAATTGCGTGAAGTTCGTCAAAAAATGAATAAATTTGGTCGGATACGCGATTTTCTATTTCAGATGCTATTTTTGTTAATTATTTTAAGTTTGATTATTTGGGGATGGCAAAAATTCGGTGGAGCAAAAACGCCGGCTACTAATTGGATTGCAGCATTTGTTTTAGCAGTTTTTCCAATGGTTGACGCGTTTGCTCAACTTCCTGTGGCTGCTCAAGAAACAGATATATATAAAGATTCATTAGACCGTTTAAATGATTTACCAATTCCTAAAAAAGAAAAAACGCATGAAATAAATATTTCTGCGCCATATGAAATTGATTTAAAAAATGTTCATTATACTTATCCTAAGACTCAACAAGCGGTTTTAAATGGAATTAGTCTAAACATTAAGCCAAAAGAAAAAATTGCTATTTTAGGTAAAAGTGGTGCGGGAAAATCTACTTTAGCTTCACTTTTGAGAGGAGATTTTATTCCGCAAGTAGGTTCAATTACCTTAAATGGAATTGAAGTGAGTGAGTTTGGCGATAGTATTTCTGATTATTTTAGTGTTATTAACCAAACTCCTTACCTCTTTAATACTACAATTGCCAACAATTTACGTTTAGGAAATGAAGAAGCTACAGATACTGAACTTTGGCAAGTATTGCGCCGGGTTGGTTTAGATAAAATGGTAGATAATTTACCAGACGGTCTTGATACAGAAGTAGATGAGGCGGGATTGCGTTTTTCAGGTGGAGAACGGCACAGATTAGCGTTAGCGAGGATTTTACTTAAAGATACACCAATTGTCTTATTAGATGAACCAACAGTTGGCTTAGATCCAATTACTGAGCAAGCGGTTATTGATACTTTTATGAAAGAACTCAAAGGAAAAACTTTAATTTGGATAACGCATCATCTACAAGGAATTGATAAGATGGATCAGGTAATTTTTATAGAAAATGGAAAAATTGAAATGCAAGGTAGTCCGCAAGAACTATGGCAGATAAGTAGTCGCTATCGTCAATTAAAAAAGGCCGATCAGGGAATTTGAGACTACATTTTACGACTAAGCATTTCTTTAGTCATTTTGGTTAATAGTTTGGTAGCTGAATTTTGAGGGAGTTGGGTCAAGTTATCTATAGCTGCTAGAGAGTAGCTTTGTGCTAAACTACGACTTTGATTAATGGCGTTTGAATTTAAAATTATTCTTTGAATATGTTCGATATCGATTTTAGTCATTTGATATTTTTTATTCAAAATTGATGTAAGTTCTTGATGAAGATCCTCATCTTGAAGAGCAAACAATAATGGTAATGAGTATACCCCAGTAGTTAAATCTTCCAACACAGGCTTATTCATCTTTTGACTGCCGGTGTAATCTAAAATATCATCTATGATTTGAAAAGCAACACCTAAGTTTTCTCCAAAATTTGCCATTATTTGAGCAAATTGATTTTGACCACCAAAATATGCTCCTTCTTTAGTAGCTAATTTAAAAAGAGCAGCCGTTTTACCTTTAACATTATTGATATAATCATCTATCTTTTGTTTATTGTTAAAACGTTCATTCATTTGACCGAGTTCGCCATTTAAAATAGCACGCATAGTTGTGGCATTTTCTACTAAATATTCATGCTCATTGGTAGTTTGAAGCATAAGGTCAAAAAAGTTGGTAAAAAGTAAATCTCCAGCATAAACTGCAGTATCTTTGCCAAACTGAGCTTGAATACTGATAGCGCCTCTACGCTTATTTGAATCATCAATGATATCATCATGAATCAAAGTAGCCATATGTAAAATTTCAATTGCGGAAGCAAGTTTGATAATTTTGTCAGTGATTTTTCCTTCGGTGGCTTTAGTAGATAAAATTAAAAGGCTTGGTCGAAGATATTTACCTCCATTATTAGCCATTGTAAGCAGAGCCTCTTGAAGAGAGCGATGTTTAGTCTGGATTGTTTGATTAATACAGTCGTTAACTAAGTCGAGTTCTTTAGCAATTAATGGATATTTACGATATTCTTTATTATTCATTTGAAAAGTTTCCCTTATGATACATAATTAAATTGAAGATAATTAATTTACTTTGGAAGGATGTGACGTGAGTGTCACTAAGTGTATTTTTAGAACTAGTTGAAATTAAAGCTAAAACTGCAAGTGTTGCGCCCTTTTTATTAGGGATGTGTTTTAGCGTCTATTATTTTAAGCATTTAAATTGGAGTGTTTCTCTGGTATTTTTTGTTGCCATGTTTTTGTTCAATATGGTTGTTGATATGTTAGACAACTATAATGATTACTATCATGCTGATAGCAAAGATTATCAACAAAATACTAATATTATTGGTCGGGAAAACATTTCTCCTAATCTTGTTTTAGGACTAATAATTGGTTTTAGCATTTTATCAGCTTTAATGGGGCTCTGGCTCGTTGTAAAGGCAGGATTACCAGTATTATGGATGGGAATTTTTTGTTTTGCGATTGGGTTTTTGTATTCATCTGGTCCCTATCCAATTTCTAATCTGCCATTGGGAGAACTATTTTCCGGATTTACAATGGGTTTTATGATTGTTTTGCTTAGTGTGTATTTAAATACCTATCAAGTATTTATTTGGAATTTTGATACAATTGGCAAAATATTCTTGGTAGCCCTAGCTGATGAATTATGGATTTCTAATTTGATGCTTGCTAATAACTTATGCGATGCTCAAGAAGATGAAGATAATCATCGTAAGACTATCATTCATTTTATTGGCAAAAATGCTGGATTAGTATTTTTCAGCCTTAAAAATGTTTTAGCATTTTTAGTCATTATATTACTGCCATTTCTTGGACTAGCACCAAAGTTTGTGTGGTTAACAATTATTATTGTACCGTTCGTCTGGCGTCAGAACAAGATATTAATTAGTAAACAAGTGAAGACTCAGACCTTTATTGCAGCAGTTAAAACGCTCTTAATTGGTTCGATGACTTATTTGCTGACTTACTTTATTGGTTTATTGATAAATTTAAAATGATAGGAGGATAATCATGAAAAAAATAGTAGTTTTAGGAGCTGGATACGCAGGCTTAAAGACAGTAGTAGCTCTTCAAAAGAAAATAAAAGGTGAAGCTAAAATTGTTTTAGTTAATGATGTACCATATCACTATGAAGCCATGCGACTTTATGAAGTTGCTTCAGGTAATGGTCCATATACAGGGATGTCTTATGAATTAAGTGATGTACTTGATCCAGCTGTTACTGAATTAGTAGTTGATGAAGTGACTAAGATTGACATTAACAATAAAAAAGTAGAATTGAAGAATTCTGCTCCAATTGACTATGATTACTGTGTTGTGGGGTTAGGGTTTACTCAAGATAGTCTTGGAATTGAGGGAGCCAAAGAAAATGGCTTGCCAATGTATAATGTTCCAACTGCCCAAGCAATTGATAAGCATATTGAAATGCAAATGAAGCGTTATAAACAAAAACAAGATCCAAAAGATTTAAACATTATAATTTGTGGAGCAGGATTTCAAGCTGTTGAAGTTTCTGGAGCTATTTCTGAAGCTCGTCCACGCTACGCTAAACTTGCTGGTGTTGATCCAAGTCAAATCAAGATTCAAATGTTTGATGGGTCTCCTCGCTTATTGCCAATGTTTAGTGATAAGTTAGTAAAATATGAACTAAATGTAATGAATAAGAGAAACATCAATGTTTTATATCCTGCTTATATTCAAAAAGTTACTGCGGATAGTGTCTACTATAAAATGGCAGATGATAAAAAAGAAGACGATCCAAAAGAATTTAAAGCAGGTACCATTATTTGGCTGATGGGTTTTGGTGGCAGTCCAGTTATTGAAGCTTCTGGTTTTAAGAATCGTCGAAATCGTGTAATGGTTGGTGAACATTTAACAGCTCCTGAAAGTGATGATATTTATGTATTAGGAGATTCTTCAAGCGTTATGGTTCCTGGTAAAAAGTGGCCATATCCAAACACTGGTCAAATGGCTCTTTCAATGGCTAATTACACCGCTAAAGATATTGCAGCTAGAGTTTTAGGGCATTCTCGTCCAACCGCTTATACTTATAAGTCATTAGGTGAAGTAGCAACTGTAGGTGAGGATCAAGCGGTAGGAAAGGCACTTGGAATGTCTTATAAAGGTTATTTAGCAAGTGTATTGAAGAAAATTATCATTGATAAATCTTTGATGGAGACTGGTGGTTTGAAAGAAACTTTAGCTGTTGGAAGATTTGACTTTTATCGGTAAAATTTAACTTAAAAATATAAAAAATAGACAACAATTTTATTTTTTGATTATTGTTGTCTATTTTTGACTTTTATATTTTATAAATGCAAGTTAAGATGGTAGATAAGTGTTTCAGTTTCAGGAGGAAAATCATGAAAAAAGAAAAGATCTTTCCCATAATTTATGGCATAATTTCTGCAATCATTGCGTATATTGCAGTATTTTTTATTTGTATTCGTAGTTTTAATCTTAACTTGCAAATATCAATTTTGCTAGCGGGAATTTTAGCCTTAATATTCTTTGTTATATCTTGGTTTCGCGGACATGCAAGTATGGAAATTAAGCGAATTGTTTATAAATATAAATTGACTGATCAAGAATTAGCTAAAATTACCGGATTAAGGGCTAGTGATTTTCCAATTTATCATGATAAGTTGCAATTAATTTTGCCAAAACGTTATTGGCCTAGGATTTTAAATGAATTGCAAAACTATGAAAAAAAGCGTGAGGAAGGTAATTAGGAAGTTAAAAAATGAGTTTATTAACTGTAAAAGATTTAAGTCAAAGTTTTATTGATAAGACTTTATATGAAAATGCTAACTTTGTATTAAACAAAGAAGATCATATGGGTGTAACTGGTCAAAATGGAGTAGGTAAATCTACTCTTATTAAGATTTTGACTGGAGAAATTTTACCTGATGAAGGACAAGTAAAGTGGCAAAATAAAGTTAGTGTTGGGTATTTAGACCAATATGCAAAACTTGCCCCAGGTGTAACGATTCGCGGTTTTTTGCGAACTGCTTTTGATAATTTATATAAAAAAGAAAAAGAATTAAATCAGCTTTATGCAGACTATGCTGAGCAAGGGGATGACCAATTATTAGAAAAAGCAGGAAAGGTTCAAACATATCTTGAAGAAAATAACTTCTATGATTTAGATACTGAAATTGAACGTGTTGCTTCTGGTCTAGGACTTGCAGAATTGGGGTTTGATCATGATGTATCTAAACTTTCTGGTGGTCAACGTTCAAAAATAATTTTGGCTAAGCTTTTGTTGCAAAGCCCAGATGTTTTAGTATTGGACGAGCCAACTAACTACCTAGATGTAAGTCATATTGATTGGCTAGTTGAATATTTGAATAATTTTGAAGGGGTCTACATAGTTGTAAGTCATGATTACGATTTCTTAGGTCAGATCACTAATTGTATTATTGATATTGATTTTGGCACTATTACACGCTATACCGGAACTTTAAAGCAAGCTATGCGTCAAAAAGCTGCTAACCGCGAGACTTATCTTAAAGCTTATGCTAACCAGCAGCGCAAAATTGCTAAAACTGAAGCCTATATTCGTAAGAATAAGGCTGGTACTCGTGCCAAAAGTGCAAAATCTCGTCAAAAACAATTAGATAGAATGGATGTTTTGACTCCGCCCAAGAATAATCATCGAGCAAAGTTTGACTTTCCATATGTAGCTACAGCATCTAATTTATTGCTTCAAACCCAAGACCTAGTTATTGGTTATGATAAGGCCTTAGTTAAGACAGCATTTAATTTTTCTGTAGGTGGCAATGAAAAAGTTGCGATAACTGGATTTAATGGAATCGGAAAAACCACCTTGCTTAAAACATTACTTGGAAAATTAAAACCAATTTATGGTAACTATGAATTGTCTGTTACTGCTAAGCTGGCTTATTTTAAGCAAGATCTCGCTTGGCCAAATGGTAATATGACTCCTTTGCAATATTTGCAAGAAGAGTTTGAAAGAAAGAAGCCTAAGGAATTAAGACAAGCTTTAGCTAAGATGGGATTAACAGCCCAACAAGCTATGAGTCCATTAAAAGAATTATCTGGGGGCGAACAAGAAAAAGTTAAACTTGCTAAGATGCAATTTGAACCAGCCAATCTTTTATTCTTGGATGAACCAACTAATCACTTGGATAATGACACAAAAGATGTCTTGAGAAAGGCCATTGTTAATTTTCCAGGAGGAGTGATTATTGTAAGTCACGAGCGTGATTTTTTCCGTGGAGATTGGATTGATAAAACAATCGATTTAGAAAAATTAAATTAGTAGGTAAAATAATGGCTGAAACAAAAAATGCAGAGTTTTATCAAGAAGTGCTTGATATTTGCTTAACAGCAGGTAGATTAATGATTGAAGGCGGCAGTGAAATGTACCGAGTTGAAGATACAATGCTGCGCATCGCTCGAAATGCAGGGATTATGGATCCACGAGTATTTGCGACTCCAACTTGTGTTTTTATGAGTTTGGATGGTGGGAAATTATCTCAAATGAAGCAAATCCGTGACCGTAATATAAATTTGGAGCTTGTAGATAGAGTTAATGCACTCTCTAGAAAATTTGCGGCAAAAAAAATTAGTTTAAAAGATTTAAAGTCAAGAGTCTTAGCCCTTCAAACTGAGTTACCAACTTTTCCGTTATGGCTTCAAGTTATGGGTGCAGCTGCTCTTAGTGCGACTTTGCTGGTTTTATTTATGGATGACTATGATTGGGTTGACTTTCCGGCTGCCGCAATCGTGGGTGCGCTTGGATATTTAGCGTATGTCTTTTTTAAGCGATTTACCAGAGTGCGCTTTTTATCAGAATTGGTTGCTGCAATGGTGATGAGTGTGATTGCAATTGGAATTGCGCATTTTTTTCCCGAGATGGTTGTTGATAATATCTTAATCGGTGCGCTAATGACTCTTGTTCCGGGCTTAGCTTTTACGAATGCTTTAAGAGATTTATTTATGGGTGATTTATTATCTGGAATTGTGCGTCTTTTTGAAGCAACTTTAACTGCGCTAGCTCTTGGAGGCGGAGTGGGTATTGTTATTAAGTTTTTAGGAGTTTAAAGTATGCAGCTTTGGTTAGAAGTAATTATTAACATCGCTTTTTCTTATATTGCTTCTGTTGGATTTGCTTTAACCATTAATGTTCCTCATCGCGCATTAAATTTATCAGGAATTAGTGGCGTGATTGGTTGGATGGTATATTGGGTAGCGGCCCGTGCTGGAATGGGGAGGATGTTATCTAATTTGATGGGAGCTTTTATAATTGGAATTTTAGGACTAATGTTTGCCAGGATAAAAAAATGCCCTGTTACAGTTTTTAATATTCCCGCTTTAGTTCCCTTAGTTCCAGGTGTTCCAGCTTATCAAGCTGTAAGAGCTTTGGTAAATGGACAAACTATGGAAGCAGAAACGGCAATTTTGCGTGTGGGAATCGTAACTTGTGCCATTGCGCTTGGGATACTGCTTTCTACAATGTTTATTGAAATGTTTTATAGAAGCAAAAGATTTTACAGAAAGCGTCATAATAGGCTATAATAACAAGTGACGAGTCGAGAAAACAAACGCGAGATGCGTAAAATTTTTGAGATAGAGGACATCTACCTTAAATGGCAAGCACGGGAAGTGCTGATGTTGGATAAGCCTGATGTGAACAGGAACTGTCCTCACATGTATATGTGCCTTGAGTTAAGAGCGAATCCATTTGGATTCGCTCTTTTTGTTTAAAAATTATTTCCTAGGAAATAAGAGCAAAAAAACACCTCATAAATGGTATCGATTACCGTTATGAGGTGTTTTTATTTTGAATAATTATTTATTTTTCTTCATGTTTGAAAAGTCTTTAGGAGCAACTCGCTTAATGTAAGATGGATTTGGTCGTCCCAAAATAAGTGGTACGCGTTCTACAACTGTATCTGCATACTCTAAGCCAAACCATGAAGCTGGATTAGAAGACAAGTTTTGAAGCCATACACGTGCTTCAACTAACCATTTTTCATAACCTACAAGTTGAGTTTGAGGACTAATTACATCATTAACAATAACAAATGAGAAGTCTCCAACATCTCGTCCAGGTGTAGTTGTATATTCTTGTGGTTGTGGTTCAATTGTACCATCAGCAATTAAGTCATGAACAATTTGACGAATATACACATTCACACTAGTTTGCTTCTTGAATCCTAGATAAAGCTGAATATTAATTACGTTCTTGGTGCCATAAGTGTTAACTGCATATTCGGCAGTAAAAGGTTCATTAGTAACATTAACTGTTACAAACCAATATGCTTTGGCGCGTTTGGGACGTTTATCTAAAATTGAATAAAGAATTTCTCGCTTAATAAACTTATTGTATTTAACTTTTGCCATGTATACCAAGTTAGTAGCATAAGTTGGATAATCTTCATCATGACTTAAATTAGTTAGCATACTTGTATATTCATCAAGACGAACGTAAGCGTTGCGAGATTCACGTTTATCACGAATCTTATTACCATAGAACCAAACATACATAATCATCAAGATAAACCCAGTAATGACTAATGATACATAACCACCATGAGTGAACTTGCTCAAACTTGAAAGCATAAACATGATGTTAAGTGCTCCGAAGAATATTAAGAATAGCAAATCCCAAATCATTGGAATTTTTTCTTTTCTTAACCATTCATAAAGCATAATAGTTGTCATTAACATTGAAATGGTAATTGACAAACCATACGCTGCTTCCATGTGGGCGGACGTTCTAAAGTAAAGAACTAAGGCAATTGTTGCTGCACAAAGCATTTTGTTAACAGAAGGAATATAAATTTGTCCTTTTTCATTTGATGGATAAAGAATATTCATTCTAGGTAAGAACTTAAGTCCACTAGCTTCTGCAACAAGTGTAAATGATCCAGTGATTAAAGCTTGTGAAGCAATAACTGCTGCAATTGTTGCTAATACAATTGCAGCTAATCTAATGTTTGCTGGGATAGTTTCATAAAATGGGTTAAAGTCCCCAGTAGTGTGGTAGCCAGGATTTTGTAAAATCCATACCCCTTGACCAAAGTAATTAAGAGATAAACAAACAAATACGTAAGGCCAAGAACCCACAATATTATTCTTACCAACGTGACCTACGTCAGAATAAAGTGCCTCGGCACCAGTAGTTGCCAAGAAGATAGAACCTAAAATGAAGATTCCTGCTTTATTATATGGACTGAATAAAAGCTTGATTGCGTAATAAGGATTAATGGCTTGGATGATTGACCAGTCGTTGCTCATATTCATCAAACCAATGATACCTAAAAATGTAAACCAGACAAACATAATAGGACCAAAGGCTTTACCAATAATGCTAGTACCCATTCTTTGAATTCCAAATAAGAATAAAAGAATGACCACGGTAATAATGATTACCATTTCCTGTGTGTTGACCGGAATGTTTCCTGAACCAAACTCCATTCCCTTGAGCCCTTCAATAGCAGTTGTAACCGTAACTGCAGGTGTCAAGGTACCATCAGCAAGGATTGCGGCTCCACCAATTAGAGCAGGTAATACGAGCCATTTAGCACGTTTCCTAATTAATGCATACAAAGCAAAGATTCCGCCTTCTCCATGGTTAGTAGCACGAAGAGCGATAATCACAGTTTGCAAAGTGGTGAGTAGAGTAACAGTCCATAAGACAAGTGAAATGGAACCGACAATAAAGTCGCGGTTAACATTGGCGATTCCGCCGTTACCTGCAACAATCGACTTCATAACATATAAAGGACTTGTCCCAATGTCACCGTAGACGATTCCGATGGCGATTAATAATCCTGCCGCCGACATCTTTTTACGTGTATTCTGTGTCATGTTAGTACTTCCTTAACGAAAATAGATATTTAGTAAAAAAAGATGCAAGAAGCATCTCTTTTATAAAACATATCTATTTTCAACTATTTTGGCTTAACTTTCAAGTATGAAATTATATTAATATATACAAAAATACCTTTACCCTAAAAATGAGCAAAGGTATTTAAAAAATAATTATGAAAGTGCGTTTTGGATTTCGCTACGACGCTTTTCGTACCACTTATCCCAATCTTCGTAAGTAACCATTGATTCTGGATCAATATCTTCTGTTTTCTTCATTTGGTCAAGTAAGTTATTGAAGTTGTAATCATGCCATTGAAGAACATGCTTAACCAAAGTCTTGCGTGGGAAGTGAATATTGTTGCGCAAGTAATTGTTAATATCAACAATGTTGTGGTCAGTGTCATATAAGTTCATAATTTCTAAGTCGCGTCCGTCGAAATGAGCAATGTAGAAATTAGCAAAAACCTTCAAATAATCAGGTTGTTCCTTAAACACTTCTGGTTCCATAACAACGCGGTTAGCTTCAGGCATTACGACCTTTAAGTCATCGTTTTCTTCAGTTTCTTCGATATTTTGATTAGTCTTTTTTTCTTCAGTCAACGTAGGTACTCCTTTAAGCAATAGAAAATACTAAAAAGTCAATAGTAATTTTACCGAGTTTTTGCGATAAAAGCAACCATGGCTACTTTTTTAGGTAATTTTCAATATCTTGTTTGGTAATTGAGCTTGGTTTTTTGTGACCATGCTTATAAGCATAACGATATAAATTAATACTATCTTGCGGACTCCAGGAACTAGAGTCATAGCCAGCTTTATTGATCTGCTTGTTTATCACTACTCACAGTATTAGAGTCAACTTCTTTGCCATCAACTGATTGATCTTGCTTTGCACCGGCTCCATCTTTTACTTTACCAGCATTGCCAGTATCTGAATTATTAGTATCTTCCTTATTATCTTCAGCTTGGTCTTCACTAGAAGAACTAGATTCTGCAGAACTAGAAGAGCTGGAAGTTTTAGAAGATTGATCATTAGAATTTACATCACTTGAGGAAGATTGTTGATCAGAATCGTCTGGCTTATCAGTATTATTAGTAGAAGAAGTTGAATTTGAATCTTCAGGTTTAGAAGTTTTGTCTTCTGATTGTTCATCTGAATTAGCAGAAGATTGAGAATTAGATTGTGCTTTCTTATTTGAAGAAGTTGGGATGATGTTTTGAGTAGTAGCAACCATTCCACCGCCTCCAAAGGCAATTGCTACGGCTCCTATAATGACTCCGATAGTAGATCGTTTCATAAAAAATTACTCCTTGAATTATTTTTTCTATATTATAGCAGACAAGTATTTGCGAATTGGTAAAGTTTTTTTCAAAAATAGTTTACATTTATTGAGCTAATTTCGTTAGTAATAGTGTAAGTCATCAAGGCGCGCAGGTGACTTACAGATCTAATATATCCAAAACAATATTATAAGGTAGGTTTTAAAAATGAATTACGAATTATTAGAACAATCAGTGCAGTTTACTTTTGGTAATGAAAAATATGGTGAAAATGGTAAGAAGAAAATTTATAAAAATGTGAAAAAAGATACTCAAGCAGAAAGTCTTAAAAAAGTGGGTGAAGCCATCAGCTCACTTCAAAAAGATTCGCTTGATGCAATTGTCCTTATTCAGAAACATGGTGTAGCGTTAGTTTAATAATTATAGGAAATAAAAGGAGAATAATAATGACAGAAACTACAAAATCTTTAAAGATGACTTTTTTAAATAGCAAGAATAAAAAGACTAGTATTACTTTGAATAATGCAGCGCCGGGTTTAGAAGAAGCGGCGGTGAGGGATGCAATGAGTATCATTTCTCAAGAGAATATCTTTAGTAAGGAAGAAGTTGATTTATATAAGACTCCTCAATCTGCTCAATACATTGAACGAACTGTTACTAGTGTGTTTGACGATACTGAATCTAATAAGGATTAATTTTGAGTACTTGAGAATAATAATTAACTTTGGAAAAACAACCTCGCGTAGAGGTTGTTTTTCTACGTAAAGTCAAGTATATCAAGATGTTTAATTATCTTATTTTGATATATTTGGATTTCTTTGTTTTAATGGTGCGAATTATTTCAATTATGAAAGTACTGCAAAAGACTTCAAAGAAATTACCTCTTTGAAGCTAAGTTAGAGTATAATGAAGCTGATCAGTTAATTACGATTTACGTCTTTGATTTTGTTTGGCGACTTCGTAACTATACAACTGATCATTTTTGATTAGTGCATAAATAGTACGGATTAGCTTATGCACTGAAGCTATTGCAATCTTCTTGAAGCCTTTGCTTTGAGAAGATTTTTTATTTTCATAGTAATCCGCAATATGGCAAGGATTGGTCTTTGAAGCATTGTCTATTTGACCAACTGCCCGATAAAGAATCTTACGTGCAATAGCGTTACCATGTTTAGTGATACCAAGGCGGGAATCCATTTGGCCTGACTGGTATCTGCCCGGATCAATTCCAATAAAAGCATCAATCTTGTTAGGGTTGTCGAATCTCCTGATATCTCCGAGCTCTGCCAAAACACGTACTGCAGTAGTCTGGGCGAAGCCAGGGATACTTGTGAGGATTTCTAGATCACGATTAGGCAGCTTTTTAGATATATCAACCATTTGCTTAAGCCGCTCATCTCTGTCCTGATCAAGCTGGATGAGACGTTGGGCATAGTAAATTACATCGCTGGTTTCAGGACTATCAAGCTCTGCTACGGGATATGCTTTATTGGCAAGTTCTTTTAATCCTTGAGCAATTTTTTGAGCACGTTTGATGCCATAGCCTTTAAAATCCTTGATTTTATTGATAATATCTTCTGCTTCAATCTCTCTGACCGTTTGGCAATGCGGAAATAGTTTAACTAATTCCCAATAATTGCGGTTCTTGGGTGTAGAAACCACTGTTTCAATTTCAGGGAAAGTCAATTGCAAGATACGGTGAAGACGATTCTTGGCACTGACAATGTCGGAAGTCAATTCTTCATAAGAGCGGCTTAAGGCACGCAATCTATGATAATCTTCGGCTTCTTGTTTATTTGCCTTGTGTCTGTTTTGAAGCTGAATTCTGGCTAAATTATAGGCATCTGTTTTGTCGGTTTTATTATGACGAAGTCCCTGATCCATTTCTTTCTTAGCTTTTAAAGGATTAAGGATCACGTAATCATAGCCATAGTCTTCTAGAAACTTCTGCAGTCTTCTTGAATAGACCCCGGTAGCTTCAAAAATGATCTGAGGATGCTTTGAGAATACTGCAAGATTCTTGAGCAGCTCTTTAAATCCAAATGAATCGTTAGAGATCTTAAACTCTTTCCTGGTATCATCCATTAACATACAAATACTGGATTCACGGCTGCTTACATCAATTCCAAAAACAATATCCATCTTCAATACCTCGCTGTTTCTAAGTGATAAAACTGATTTATCCAGGCAGTCAGACTTAATTTTCTAAACTCGGCATCAGGTGCCCACATTCTTCGAGGAAGCTACTAACTGCAAGATAAAACTGCCAGTTTTTTATTCGGCGTCATGCGCCTAAACACCTCTCGGCATATTGTTTTATCACTATTTAAAGTTTACGGCTAAACGAAAAATAGTGAATCAATTATCCCGTCGGATAATCAATCCACTATTAAGCTTAGAATGTTTTTTATAAGAAAAAACGACTACACATTTGTAGTCGTACAAAAGATTAATCTTTTTGATTTTGGTGCCACTGAGCATAGTGATGTCTTTTGCGACAAGTTCGTCGTTGCTGAAAGTTGAAGTCGAATTTAGATTGATGGTGGTTAATCAACAATCTAAACTGCTTTATGACCTCAGCTACATATTTAAGAACATAACCCAGTGAAAATAGAATCAATGGAGTAATTAATTGTTTAAATATATCAATCACTGTACTACCTCCTTTCTATTATTTGATCTCACTTGGTTAGGGTGAGTTATAATAAAAAGTGTGCTAGAAAGCACCTGTCATATTGTATCAATCTTTGATGCAGTGTGGTATACTAGCGTTAGAATTAATGAAATATATCAATCACTTGTGCTATTTTGCTTTAGTTGGTTACTAGAGCTGTTAGTTAGTATAAGTTGCAGATGGGCTGGTTACTCAGATGCGTATTATTAAAAAACAACCTCGCGTAGAGGTTGTTTTTTTGTTGTTCAAAGCAATACGAAATATTTAAGGAGGTAGTAAAAAGAGTACTTAAGTGTTACAAAAGCAGAAAATTTCGTCAAAATTTTGTAAAATTTGAGATTTTTTAAAAAAAGAATAAATAAACTGTAAAGATAATTAAAAGCTTATCTTTTATTGTTAGATTGGGCTTCAAGGAGTGTAAGTAAATTTCGTTTGTTATTTTTTTGCACAAAAAGTTTATTACAAATAGCTTTTAGACGTGTTTTGAGCTTGCGTTTTTTGCTTAAGGTTAGTACAATATGAATCGTGGTAAGCAATCGGACAATGCTTCAGGCGTGTGGCCTGTACGCATGCTGACCCTTCAGCAAGACTTACTACCTCAGAAGACTTATAACCTTCTGGTTCTTGTCTTGAAGTGTTTTGTACATTATAGGCTATTACACTTGCTGAAGCTTTCGTCCTTTTGCATTTTTTGTTTTTTCAAGGAGGATTAGACCACATGAAGAAAAATTTACGTATCGTTAGCGCTGCTGCTGCCGCTTTACTTGCTGTTGCTCCGGTCGCTGTTTCTACTGTTTCTACTGCTAATGCAAGTAACTTTGAAGTTACTAGCACTAACTCAGAAGGTGCTAAAGTTTTAAAGAAAGACTTAGCTCTTAAAACTGTTACTATTACCGGTTCAACTTTAGATAGCCTTTTCAACGAAAACAGCATTAACTCAACTGAAATGCAAGCTCTTGGCTTTGACGCTGGTACTGTTGCTCGTAACAACAAAGTTTCAGCTGTAACTGCTGGTAACAATGGAGTATTTACTCAAACTCTTCAATTCAAGGCATACTGGCCAAAGAATTTGAATACTACTCCAGCTTTACAATCAGGTTACAAGTTATCAAACAAGACTTGGGGTTATGTAGTTCCTGAATCATACAATGCACCTACTAAGGGCACTGAAGCACAACTTATGGCAGACGCTGAAAAGAATGCCGTAACTTTCGTAACTAGTCGTGATGTAACTGGTATCAATGAACAAGGTACCCCTTACTTCTACAACAAGACTAACAACAAAGTTATCGAAAATGGACAAGCTGAAATCAACCTTCAAACTGTTCAAACTTCAACTTTCTCAGCACAAGACTTATTAAACCAATTCAACAAGGTTTATGGTTTTGGTCACAACGCTGGTAAGTCACAAGTTTCAATGGAAACTACTTCATCAGATATTGAAAAGCAACTTGTTGCTCAAAATATTAAGAGAACTTCAAACGGTAACTTTGATTACCCATCTTCAAACTTCCACTTTACTGTAACTGTTAAGGCAGAAAATGGTAAGACTGCAAGCTTGAACGTTACTGTTCGTGCAGACAAGTTCAACATTAACTACCCAACTTTCAAGATTGCTGGAGTAAAGGGTAACCTTGAAAACTCAGACAGAATTGTTAATGGTACTGCAATCCCAGCAGCTGCTGTAACTAACTACTTCTACACTTCAGGCAACAAGAATGAAGTTCGTCCAGCAAGTGCTATTGTAGCAGATATTGAAAAGAACACTACTGCTTACGTTTCAGGTAACACTTCAAACAACAACACTATTTCTGCTAAGTTTGATGATTCAGCAATTAAGAATGCTACTCAAACTGGTTTCTACCCATTAGTGATTACTGCTACTAACCCAGCTGGTGATACTTCAAAGATCACTGTTAGTGTATTTGTATTGAAGAATGCCGTTGACGTTCAAAGTACTCAATGGTTGAAGAACGACACTAAGACTGTAACTATCAATGGTAACAAGGTTACTGAAGACAACAATACTTTGAAGAAGGGTGATGCTGTTCAAACTTTCGGTACTATTACTGTAGATGGTAAGAGCTACACTCGTCTTAACAATGCTGGTTCAAACACTTTCGTACCATCAGACGCATTAAGCAACACTAAGGTTGACACTACTCCAGCACAACCAGCTTCAGTTGCTCAAACTGGTACTAAGTACGTTATGACTAACTCAGCTGTTTACAACGACAAGGGTCAAAGTGTTGGTAAGAAGATCTACGCATTCACTGACAAAGCTGTATACGGTGAAAAGACTATCAACGGTAAGAAGTACTACCGTGTAAGTGGAACTGCTGAAGAATACATCAAGGCTTCAAACGTTCAAGGTGAAGGTACTAAGCGTACTTTGAAGCACAATGCTTACATCTATGCAACTTCAAAGAAGCGTGCATCAAAGAAGGTTCTTAAGAAGGGTACTACTGTACGTACTTACGGTTACGCACATACTTTCAAGAACGGTAAGAAGTACTACCGTATTGAAGGTGCAACTGCAACTAAGAAGATGTACGTTAAGGTTGCAAACTTTAAGTAATTAGCTATTCCCTACTAGTTTCAAAGGATCAAAAATATCTAATTATTTAGTTTTGTGAAGATTTATTCTTCACTTACTCAACTTTTCCAAAAAAAGAAAGTCCAGACTTTTTATAGAAGGTCTGGACTTTTTTCGTTAAAAAAGAACCATTAGAAATGTTTTTCTAATTTGGTATAATATTAATCGGCAAGTTTTATGAGCGGTGGCAGTTTTTGTCTCCTGGATGTGAGGCCTATGGCACAATCACTTACAGAAAGGTTTCTGCCAGATGTCTGTTTACGAGGCTTTAAGTCTTGCAATTATGTTTGGTTCTTTTATCATTGCGCTTTTGTCGTATATTGATAACCATCACGATAAATAGTTTATCAAACAAAAAACGCCGCTCACATATATAACTTTGGGGAAAGTTATGAGCTGCGTCTAACTACTCGTAATATAACCACCGCTCTTAAAGCGGGCCTGAAGAGTAGCTATTAGCTACTCTTTTTTCTTTATCTCATTATAGCATAAAAATAACAAAAAAAACGAGCATAAGCTCGTCTTTTTTGTTTGGTGATTACATTAAACTAGTAACAAATCAATATATTGGAATTAGTTAGAAAACATGTTATTATACTTGTAAATTGTCAAATAGAGTTATGTTCTTCATATCTTTTTACCTCCTTGTTCATGAAGGAGGGGTATGTAGTGCCAAAAATTATTATAGCAAGTACTAAAGTTTAACAATAGATAATTTTTTAACACAAAAAAACCGCAGATCCTTAATATTGAGGACCTGCGGTTTTCGTTTGTATTTTGGAGAAATGAATTGAAAGAAAAAGTGAGAATATATCTCACTTTTTCTCTTTATAATTAAGTTCTAATTAAAAGTTAGCAACCTTAACGTACATCTTCTTAGTTGCAGTTGCGCCTTCAATACGGTAGTAACGCTTACCGTTCTTGAACTTGTATGAACCGCCGTAAGTTACAACAGTTTCACCCTTCTTAAGAACAGTCTTAGTTGCGCGCTTAGTTGAAGTTGCGTAGATGTAAGCGTTGTGCTTCAAAGTACGCTTAGTACCGTCAATGTTTGAAGCCTTAACGTAAGCGTCCTTGTTAGCAATCTTGTAGTAGCTTGCACCGTTGATAGTTACAGGCTTAGCAACTACTGAAATAGTGCTGAATGAAGCAGCAGTCTTCTTGCCGTCAAGAGTAGTAGCCTTACCATCCTTGTCGTAGTAAGCAGCTGCGTGCATAACAGTCTTGTCTACACCAACTTCTTCAGTAAATACTGAAGATTGTACAAATTCGTCTGAGCTTGCGCTGTTGATACGAGTGTATTCAACACCGTCAATAGTTACAGTACCGAAAGTTGCAACGTTTTGACCAACAGTTACAGTGTTGTTAGTTTGAGTAGCCTTGTTACCATTTACAGTGTAAATGTTACCTGCAGTCTTAACAGTCTTGTAAGCAGCATTCTTAGCACCAACAGTTAAGTTGAATACAACGCTTGAAGTCTTGCCTGATGGGTTAGTTGCACTTACAGTTACTGGGTAAGTACCAGCTACTGCAGTGTTAACCTTAGAAGCGTCAACCTTAACATTCAACTTAGTAGAGTTGTCTGATGAAACAACAGCAGTAAATGCTTCTTCAATAGCCTTAGTGTTAACACTTGAGTTAAGTGGCATGTAGTTGAATGAAGCGTCATTTGCTAATGACAATGCTTGGTTAGCACCTTGGTAGTTCTTGTTGTTGTAAGTAATTACTGGGTAAGTCTTAGCTTCTGCATCAGTCAATGCTTGAGTATTGAATGAAACAATAACTGGAAGAGTTGCACTCTTTTCGTTGTTTGCAGTAGCAGTTAAGTTAACAGTAAATACATTTGAACTTGGAATAGTGAATGAACCATTCTTAACTTCGATACCTGCAGCTGATAATGCTGAGTTTACAGCAGCTTCAACGTTAACGTTGTTCATAACCTTAGCTGAAGCACCGTCAGTCATCTTAACAGTGTAGTTTTGAGCGTTGATAGCCTTAACAACATCTGAAACGCTAACAGTCTTAGTTGAAGCAGCAACTGAAACGGCACCGTTAGTTACAACAGTGTTATCCTTAACGAAGTATGGAGTACCAGTTAAGTTCTTGTCAGTTAAGTGGAATGAGTCACTAGTGAATGCTTGGTTTTGTGAAAGTTCACTTGCCTTGTAAGCAGTAGTTGCTGGCTTACCTGCTAAAGTACCGCCTGCAATAGTGTATTCCTTACCAGTAGTCAAACCAGTCAAGTTAAAGTTCTTAACAACAACTTGGTATGAGTCTTCAGCGTTTAACTTAGTGTCGTTTGAAAGTGCAGTAGTAGTACCAGCCTTAACGATTTCAACGTTCTTAGCACTAACAGTAGCACCATCTACAGATACCTTAACTGACTTGATTGCGTCAGCAACTGTAGTTTGACCAGCAGTAGCATTAAGTGATACGTTAACAGTAAGTGCGTTAGCCTTAACTGGAGTTTGTTGTGAAGCAGTAGCGTTGTTTACAGTAACAGCTGCATTAGCAGTAGAAACAGTAGAAACAGCGACCGGAGCAACAGCAAGTAAAGCGGCAGCAGCAGCGCTAACGATACGTAAATTTTTCTTCATGTGGTCTAATCCTCCTTGAAAAAACAAAAAATGCAAAAGGACGAAAGCTTCAGCAAGTGTAATAGCCTATAATGTACAAAACACTTCAAGACAAGAACCAGAAGGTTATAAGTCTTCTGAGGTAGTAAGTCTTGCTGAAGGGTCAGCATGCGTACAGGCCACACGCCTGAAGCATTGTCCGGCGTGGGAGGGTGGGGAAAGAAAACAGGCCTTTAAAAGAAAGTACAAAAATGATAACGATGTTTTTAAGGTATATTATATAAAGGAAAAATATTATGTTTATAAAACTAATTCAATAAGGTGCTGTTAAATATACTTAACAAAAATACATTGTTTTATTAAATATACCTAATAAAACATGCTAAAATTATTAAGTATAATTAACAGGGTAGACAAAATATGGAATTCGCATTACTAAAGTTGTAAATTTGACCCAAATAATAATTATGTCTTAGTAGAAATGGCGCAGTAAGTAGTTAAAACAATTATATAAGCGACAAAAAAGTCCAGACCTTCTATGAAAAGTCTGGACTTCTTTTTTGGAAAAGTTGAGTAATGTGGGGATGGTGGGTTTGACAAAAAACACAATTGACAGTTTTTTGAATACTTTAAAAATGATAATTTCCCGGGAAATAAGATTACTCTGGCAGAATTAATTAGTCATTTTTTATTTTTAGTTAAAAATTTAGTAAAATAGAAGCTAATTATTCAATTTTTTATTTGTAATAAGACAAATTATTATACAATACAATAGGTAGAAATTGTGTGCATTAAATTCAGATGATTAGGAAGATTGGTAACAGATGAGAGAACGCAGAGAAGATAGGCGGAGAAGTTTTAGCTTAGTATGGCTAGGGATGCTTATCATTATTATTTTTAGTGGATTGTTTTTTCCAGAGATACCTAATATCAATACTTATATCAGCACAAAAGCAGCACATAACTTATTGATTACTAAAGTTAAAGATAGCAATACAGGACTACATTATCATAATAACCGTCCTGCAGGAATTGTAGTTAGTGAAGGACGAGGTAATGCAGATGAGGTACATGCTTATGTTGATAAATATGGCGTGATTCAATTTCATAATCCTTCATCTTCTTTTGAAGATCACAAATATATTTATGTAGAATTAAAAGAAGAAGATGACCCGGTAAATTTTGCTCATAGTATTGATAATGCAGCAATTTATGTAGCTCGTTTAATGCATGAATATAATTTAAAACCTAATAATACAAAATCTCTTCAAAGTAAAAGTAATGTTTCTAAAAGTAAAAAAGATCAGATGAATCCTAATGAGTACTTTGAACATTATGGATATAATAGCAGTCAGTTTTATGATCTTGTTGAGCATTATTATTATGGGAATTTGCCTGCTTCCCCGCTTGGTCTAACTTTCTTTGAGGAATTGATGATGGTTTTAAGAGTAATTGCAATTGCTGTAGGAATTATTATAACTGTGGGAGGATTATTTTTACCGACAAAACGCTGGAGCATATGGTGGGATAAATAATCTTAATAGAGTTTATTAATTATAGTAAAATGGAAGTATAGAAGATAAAACCACGGAGGAAGTGAATTTGATGGCTGTTAATAAAGACTTTGATAAGGAGATTCTTACCAAGCAGCGTGAATTAGTTGGAGATCAAGCAGCTAATCAATCTAAAATATACCAACAGATAACTGATAAAATTACGACCATCTCAGAAAGCAAGGTTAATCGAGTTGAAACTAAAATGCCCCAAATTTGGGTACCACTTCTCATTACTATTTTTATTATGTGTGCAATGGGAACAGTATTGAGTTTTAATGGGGGAAAGTTTTGGCTGATGCTCGTATTGAGTATTGGTATTCTGCTGGCAGAGTATGCTATTTATACAGTGTGGCATAAAACACGCTTAGAAAAAACGTATAATGAATTATTACAAATTAAATCTAAAGTTGAAACAATTCAAAAGAAGTTTACACCAGAATATAAAACTTTTAATGATAAGATAGTTGATTTAATTGACAAAATAGATGGTTTTGTTCAGCCAGATTCAGATGGTCATGATGATTATCGAATACTTAAAAGTGAACGTGGAGATTTATTAATCAGAGATATATATGATAAGGGTGGCTTTCGTCATTATCAATTAGTTTATGCTATAACTGGTGAACTTACACAAGTGCGAGAGTTTTCAATTAGCAGGGCTGGATATTTATTAACAACATACAAAAATGGCAAAATTGTACAACGCTTATTTTGCGGAGAGAGCGGCGAAGTCTTTTCTTTAGAAAAATATAGTGATTTCTATAGTGTCCCTAGCAAAGTAGAACAAGTGCGAAAGAAGTATGACAACATTATCTCTGCCAAATTGAAGCAAGTTGAAAAAATTAAAGATGGTGCTCCAACTGGAACCTATAATTGGTTTAATTATCAAAAAGTGAGTGATTCTAAAGCTATTGATACTCTTCAGCAAGCCGAATATGTTGGACGTAAGCGAAAAGGAAAAAAAGAGAGTAAGCAAGATCAAATTTCTCATGATTTATCAATGAATAATCTTACAGGAATTGACCTTATTAATAGTACTTTTGCTGCTTATAATAATGAAGTAAATGATTTATATAGTAAAATTGCGGTATTACGTCAGCCGGATTCAGCTATTTATAAAAAAATTGCTGATTTACAATGGTATTTAAGACCTGTTGAAATTTTTAAAGGTAACAGTAAACAAGACGCTTATAAAAAATTAAGTGCTATGCTAGCAGAAACAGCTGGTGAAGCAGAAGCAATTGAAAAGCTTAAGGGTGATTCAACAGTTCAAATTTTGAATAATGTTACTTTACCAACTAAAAATGGTGATTATATTCAAATTGCTCATATTGCTATCACTCCAGCAGGAATTTTCTTAATTGAAGTTCAATCTCGTGATATTGAGGAAGGACGAATTTATCGAGCAAAGAGTGAATTAGATAAAGCTAAAATTCGTAATCAAATTGCTCTTCATAAAGATGCAGTTTATCAAAAATTAAAATTAGAAACTCGAGGATTATTTGCTGACCATCTAGTTGAAAAACTTTTGCGAGCAGATGCAATTAGAAGTTTGTTGGTAATTGTTAATCGAACAAATCCTGAAAAACAGGATTTCTTAATTGATAATCCAAATTATTATCGTGATTATAATCGAACTCTAATTGTTAATCCTGCAGAATTAAATCATGCAGTTCATCGTGATACTGCCAACATGGAACTAGATGAACAAGGAATTGAACGAATTACGCGAGCATTAGAGTCGAATGCAATTGTTTATGAAAAAGCACATGATAATTATGAGTTTTTCCCATATCTTGATCAATATTCAGGTGCTGAATTAAGTCAGAATATTTGGAATCAATTACATAGCATCGAAGAGCTAGAAAAAGTAATAGCAGAGCTAAATAATGCTGTGAATGAGTTGATTGAATTTGAACAACAATTCCAAAAGTACAACTCTCTTTCATCAATTTTGCCTTACTTTATGAGTCGCTTGACTGATGCGGAGATTCAATTAAGTGGTGAGATTGGCTTAAACGTGGAACATCTTGCTACCATTATTCAAGATGAGGATAAGCTATTGAAGGAAAATGAGCAAACAATTAACTCTTTAGCTTTGTCCTATAATGATGGAGATAAAACCTTACAAACTCTTGAAGAAGGTAAGCTGGATGCAGTAGTTCCAATTGCTATTGCAGTAGTTGTAAGTACTTTGCTTGGAATAACCATTCTATAAAAAAAGGACCTTGAATTAACAAGGTTCTTTTTTTATTTTAAAATATTTAGTTTTTGCTTTAATTTAAGAATTCTTTTGACAGATTTATTAATTTGCTTTTCGGAAATTTGTCCTTTTCTTATAGCTTCTTTAATGGCAGGGATGCCACTTTGATAATCACCGCCTAACAAAAGGTCATTTCCAGCCTGTAATGCTAAAACATCAACATTTTGATGACTCATACGACCATATTCGGTAATGGCACCCATTTGTAGATCATCGGTTATGATTAATCCTTGATATTGTAAGTTATTTCTTAGAAGCTGGTGAGTTTTTAGAGAAAGAGAAGCTGGTTTCTTGCTCTCTAAAGAGTTAATGATAATATGTGAAACCATAATACCGCTAACTTTTGAATTTATACCTGCTTTAAATGGAAGTAAGTCTTCTTTTTGGTATTTAGAAAGACTTTTGTCGATTTTTGCAAAACCATTATGAGTATCTTTTGCATCCCCATATCCAGGAAAATGTTTTAGAACGGCCGCTACATTCTTGCTTTGTATTGCTTTAACAGCTACGGGAATATATTCAGCGGTTTTTTGATAATTTTCTCCCAAAGTTCGGTCATAAATAAAACTTGAAGGTTTTAGTGCAACATCGGCAACCGGAGCAAAATCCATATTAATACCATTTTTGCGAAGCAATTGTGCAACTTCTTTATTTTCTTGCTTGATTTTTTTGAGACCGCCTTTACGATATAGTGCCTGTGGACTGAGAAAGTCACGTCCTTTGGCAAGACTAGTTTTTGATAATCGAGAAACACTTCCGCCTTCTTGGTCGGTAGCAATTAGTAAGCCATGTTGGCTAGCTTTTTGATAATTTTGCATTTCATGTTGAAATTGTGATTGACTTCTTCTTTGATAATCTGGACTGAAAAGAGTAATACCACCAAGCTGATATTTTTTAACATCATGCAGCATTTGCTTGTAGTTACCGCTGCTATGTGCGAAGTAAAGCTGTCCAATTTTTTGATCAAGAGTCATTGATTTTATTTTTTTATCGATTACTTCTGGTTTTTGAACTGCTCTTTTAGAGTTAGATTTTGGTGTTGAGATTTTCTTTTGTGCACATCCTGCAAGAAAGGCAGATGCGACAAGTAAAATACAAATAAATTTCATCTTTTTCATCTTTTTCATCTTTTTCTCCTTACTACTAGAATACTATAATTAATACAAATAATTTGCTTATTTTTGGTAAATTGTTAGGCTAAATATGTAGAGGATAAATTAATAAGGTAGAGGATAAATTAATAAGTAGGAAGAAAAATGAAAAAAAGAGAAACGATTCTAAAAAATAAAAAGAAAAAATGGTCAACTAAGCATAAATGGCTGATTGCAATTACAGTGGTTTGTTTAGTGGCAATTGGATGTGGTTATATTTTTGGAAAATATTATTATCAAAAAGATAAACAAATTGATCGTATAATAACTAGTATGAAAGCTTCAGACAGGGGATTAGATAAATTAGTCCAACCCGTTGATCCAGATATAAAAGTAACTAAAGAGAGCTTAGAGCCTTTGCAAAATTATTATCGCAAGCATCCACAAGAATTAACGGAATTATCAAATGATTTGCATGATGGACAATATAATGGACAGATTCAGCTGGTTCAAAATGGAGAATATTTTATGATTTTTCCAAAATATCAACTGCGCATTAAAGTTTATCAACCTCAAGTTGAAACAAATAATCCTAATTCATATTTGACTGTAAATGGAAATAATCGTGGAACTATGAAGGGAGGAGGTCAAAACTATTATCAAAATTTAGGTTTAATATTTCCTGGGGAATACCATTTAGTAGTAAATACTAAAGTAGACGGTCGAACACTTAAGTCAGATTCTTTAATTGATGTATGGTCAAATAAAACTATCGATATGTTAATAAAAACAGCAACTTTTAGAATTAAAAGCGTTCCCAAGAGTGAAGTCTATATTAATGATAAAAAAGTTGCTAATTTAGATAAATCAGGACAATATATATTTAAAAATTATCCAATGTCAAAGAATATGACACTTTATGTGCAAACTAAATATAAAGATAAAATTATTAAAAGTGAAGCAGTAGATAATTTAGCTCAAGCTATTAAACAGCAGATTCCTAATACTGCAGAAGGTAGTAGAGATTATTCTCATACTAAAAGTTATTTAGGTAATAAAAAAGTCGCTGTTTATCGCGATACTGATGGTAATTATATTGTTAATCCATTATGGCCAGGGCTAATTCAAGCTAAAGAAGCTTCTAGTATTTTGGCGCATACTTTTTTAAAAGTTGATCCTAATAATTTTGTAAAAGGTGATAAAAATAAAAGTTATAAAAAATTGAAAAAGGAAGTTAAAGAGGCACGTAAAGAATATAAATCTAAAAAATTGAGCGTTCAAGTTACTGTGCAGTCAGTTTTACCAACTGGGGTAAATCATAGCGAAGTTAAATTTGATGCAATTTACAAATATAAGCATAAAAAAATGGTCATCATGGAAGACTATGCTAGTTTTGAAAATAAAGATGGCAAACAATTAATTAAGAGTGTTGAAATTAAATAAAAGCTCCTAAATTGGAGCTTTTATTTTTTTCGTAAGAATTTCTTTAATCGACTTGAAAAATGGTGCTTTTTCTTATTTTTTACTAGTTCACGAGCTTGAGAAACTTCAGAATGATGTTTTTTAATTGCTAACTTTTTAGGTGAATTAATAATGTTGCGCTTATTGTATCGTTTATTACTTGCTGCATCCATTGCGATATCTGGACGCATATAATAGAGTTTTTTATCAGTATAAGTATTTAATATAAAAACAAAAATATCATTAATATCGCAAATGGCGCGCCATGCTTGTCCTTTAGAAAATTTATAATTTTGATCATGAACTGCATCATTACCAAAACGCCTTACTTCGTTAAGTAAGTTAATAATACTTAATGGATAATCTAGTTCAGTTTGCAAGTACTTAGTATTGCTACGTAAAGTACGTCTTTCCTCACCATTTGTGAGAGGATAATACTTATTTAAGTTTTCTAAATCAAAAATTTTTTTGACGATATTTTCTGCTAATAAGCGAGCATTAATCATTACTTCACGATAATATTCTAAATTGTAGAGTTTCAGTAATTTATTAGCAGGCTTATACTCACTTGCAAAAATTGAATTATTTTTTAAATAATTGAAATTTAATTCTGCCATATTTTTCCTCCAAATCTAATTAAAGTTTACAAAGTTTTCTGGATTTAAGCAAAAATTTATTGACAAAATCTCCAAATCATAATACTGTATTATATAAATAATACAGTATTATGATAGCTTAAAAGAGAGGAAATAATTATGTCTAAAGTAGTAAATGTTGATGCAGTAACTAAAACATACGGTAAAAAAGGTGAAAAACAATACCAAGCTTTAAAAGGCGTTGATTTTTCAGTAGAAACAGGTGAATTTGTAGCAATTATGGGTGCTTCTGGTTCTGGTAAAACCACCCTTCTTAATATTTTGTCTACTTTGGATAAGCCAACTACTGGAAATGTTTTTATTAATAATCGTGATATTAATACCCTTAAAGCAAATGAAATGGCAGATTTTCGTAGTAAAGAAATAGGTTTTATTTTTCAAGATTTTAATTTATTAGAGAATTTAACTAATCGAGAAAATATTGCCCTCCCTCTTAGTTTGCAAGGTGTATCTTCTTCTAAAATTGACAAACTTGTTGATCAAATTGCTAAAAAACTTGATATTGAAAATATTTTAAATAAGTATCCGGCAGAGATTTCCGGTGGTCAAAAACAGCGTGTTGCTTCAGCTCGTGCGCTTGTTCATGAACCAGCTATTTTACTAGGAGATGAACCGACTGGTGCTCTTGACTCTAAGTCAGCTACTGAGTTATTAGAAACTATGAAGACTTTAAATGAACGTGATAAAGTTTCTATTTTGATGGTAACTCATGACCCTTATTCTGCTTCTTATGTTCAAAGAATTTTATTTATTAAAGATGGGAAAATTGGTAAAGAATTGAAGCGTGAAGATAAGACACGTGAGGAGTTTTATCAAGATATTATTGCAGAACTTGGTAGAAATTAAGGAGGAAAAATATGTTGTGGAAACTTTCTTTTACAGGACTAAAAAGTCGTTTTAAAGACTATGCGGTCTTGTTTTCAGGGTTGACTTTATCGGCGGCTGTTTTCTACATGTTTTTGACTTTGGCACTTAATCCAAGTTTTCTGAAGAAAAATTTAGTCATCGCTTTTCAAACAACCCAAATTGTATTTGGTGTAGGAATTGTATTGCTATCTTTAATTACTTTGGTCTATGTAGTCTATGCCAATAGCTTTTTATTAAGTATGCGTAAGCATGACTATGGAATATACATGATGCTTGGGGCACGCAATTCTAAGATTGGTCGATTGATTTTTACTGAAACTTTAATTATTGGTATTTTAGCAACTATGTTAGGAGAAATTATTGGTATTTTCTTAACACAAGGGGTTTCAACTCTTTTAGTTAATCAACTTGGCTTAAAAATATCAAAATTTGTTGGTATTTATATTCCAGCTCTTATTTGGACTTTAGTATTCTTCGTGATTTTATTCTTTTTAGCTGCAATTTGGAACAGTATTAAATTACGTAAAACCAAGGTAATTGATTTAGTTCATGAAGATCAGACACCTGTTAAATTAGCTAAACATCCAGTATGGCGCGGAATTGAAGCAATTAGTGGTATTGTTCTTTTAGCACTAGGATATTGGTCAATGGCTAATTATAAGGAATTGAAGACTAATTCAATCTTTATTGGTTTTGTAACCATTACTTTAGGTTCTTACTTCTTATTTGCATCTTTATCAACTACTGCTATTGCATTTTTAGAAAGACAACACACTTTTTCTTATAAAAAACTTCGTGTATTTACACTTGGTCAATTAAAATTCAGAATTCACGATTACAATCGAATTTTAACAGTTGTTTCTTTGCTTTTTGCTTTGGCACTGGGTGCAATTACTGTTGGACTTAACTTTAGTAATCTAACTGACCAAACTATGAAGGCGAATTATTATGATGTAGTTTTATTTAATAAAAATAAAACTGTTGATAAAAAATTGAAAGAAGTTAATGTTCAACAAAAGACAACACTCGATTATAAAGTTTTAACTCAAAAGCAAAAAGGAACTGATGACAAGCAAATAGTATATGTAAGCAGTAATGAAATTGATAAAGATAAAATCAAAATTCAAAATTATAATATGAAAGAAGCAACGCCATCATATACTACAATTACTTTAACTACTAAAAACTTAAATCAAAAAGATGAGGTAAAACGTTATAGTTTGCAACGAGGATTATTAAGTTTACTGCCAGTATCTTTTGATGCAGACTTAAAAATAGTTTCTCAAAAAGAATTTAACAGTTTAAAATTTAAAGAGGAGCAAGTTGATTTACTCTTGGTAAATGACTTTAAGAAGAATTTTAATAATATAGAAAGCTTGCAACAAGCTGCTCTTCCACAAAATATAAGTTCAGAGATGAAAGATATATTATTAACTGGAACTAAGTCAGGTTCATATCGTCCTGTCTTAATGATTGCTTCTGGATTTGAATTTATGGGATTTTTCTTAGGAATTGCATTTTTGGCAATGCTTGCTTCCACACTAATGTTTAAAGTTTTATCAGGAGCAGGTGCTGATAAGCCACGTTATAAGATGTTATGGAAAATGGGAACGCAAAAGAAATTACTTAAGAAATCTATTTCCCAGGAAATAGGGGTATTGTTTGCACTTCCTGCAATTTTAGGAATTGTAGATGTATTATTTGGATTACAGTTCTTTAAGAGCTTGCTTTCTAATCCATATGATAAAATTTGGATTCCATTCACTATATTCTTAGTACTATATTTCCTTTATTACTTAATTACAGTTAAGCTGTATGAAGGAATTGTATTAGAAAAAGACTAAAAAATCTCGGCTATTGCCGAGATTTTTGTTTATACATGCATTTTGTTATAAGAGGTAATTTTCATTTTACCGTTATCATTCATAGTCATAATGGTAATTGAAGCATTACGTGGTCCTTGACTAATATCAATGTCACTTCCATAATGATCAACAATACTACGAATAGTAAAGCCATGAGTAACAAGTAAAATATTTTCTGCCCCATCAAGTTCACTAATCATTCTGAATCCTTGGTCAACTCGCTCCCAATATTCTTGAGCGTTTTCTGCTTCATGGTAAGGATCAGCTTCTTTGATCCAATTTTTAATAGTGTCAATCCGCTCTTCTTTAAGCATTTTATGACGGTCATCATATCCATGTGGTCCGCCAATCATTCGCCAAGCCATTTCAGATTCCATTCCTTCAAAATAGCCATAAAATTGTTCACGGAAAAATGGACTAGCAATGTGTTGCAATTCATTTTTATTTACATTGTGCTTCATGATTAATTCACAAGTATCACTAGCACGTTTTAAATCACTTGAAATAGCAATATCAAATGGAATTTGGGCTAAATTTTTTCCAGCTTCTTCAGCTCCTTCAACTCCCAGAGTGGTTAAAGGAGTATCGCACCATCCTTGCATCTTATTATAGCGGTTAATGAAAGTTTGTCCGTGACGAACAATATATATTTTTTTCATAGTTTTCTCCTTAAATAAAAACAATCACTTCTATTGTAATGGAAGTGATTGAAAATGAAAATTAGCTTTCTTGATAGATTTTTTTAACAGCAGTGATATCGCGAGGCTGAATAGTATAGATAGAACCTTTAGGATACATAACTGAAACGCCATTATTATGATCTAGGCCAATGGCGTGCCCTAACTCATGTTCAGCAGTATTAATAATGCGGCTATCACTATAACCATACCAGTTATTCTGAAGATAATAGCGATTAAGGTGCACTCTTGCTTTTAATAAGTGCCCTGTAACAGGATTATAAGTAGTTGAAGTAACTCCGGCAGCACTTGTGGAGCTATCATCAATTACACTTACTGTAATTTGAGCATTTGATTTATCATTTGTTTCTCTAAAAGTAAAAGCTCCAGTTCTATTCCAAGCATTTATTGCATCAATTGTGGCAGAGCGTAACTGAGGATTATTTTTTATATTTATATACACGTTAGCCTCAGCCTTAGCCCAGCTACCAGAATTTTTGGTACTTGTTTTTTCTTCAATAGAACTTTGTTTATTATTTGAATTAGTTGCTGAATTGTTAAATTTGGGAAGATTTAAATCTCCCGTTGTAAAAATTTGCTTGATTCTAGTATTTAAAGTAGTAAAAGAATCATTGGTTGCAGTTCTAACATTTGCGTCATTGTTATAAGTCCAAATTCCAAATGCTAAAACTAGTAAAAATAAAAGATTCCTCAAAAAACGGAAAAATGATTTCATATTTTTATCAACTCCATTTTTAGAATTATAAACCTAAATAGTGAAATTTTTATAAATATTTGCTTATGTTTTGTTAGCAAAGTGTTAAACAGTAGGATGGCAACGTAAATAATGATAAAATATTATACAAGCTTTTTTTGGAAGGTGACAATATGACTGAAAAAACAAGTGAAGAACAATATGAACAATCCCATCTTGATTATGTAATGGGTCTTATTGAAAATAAAGAAAAAGAACTTAAAAAATCGATTAAATCAGCAGAAGGTGAAGCACGGGATCTTAATTCTCATTTCTTTGATGATGTGAAACTTGACTATGATGGATATTCTACTTCAATGGAAACAGCCCTATCTATTCACCAGCAACAGCAACTCTTAAGCGAGCGTGAACATGCTTGGCAGCATTCTGCAAAGCAACTTGATACAATTGAACGTTTAGAAAAGAAACCATACTTTGCACGAGTAGATTTTACTGAAAAAGGTTCAAAACCAGAAACAATTTATATTGGGTTAGGATCTTTTGCGGATACTGAGGATCATTTTTTGGTTTATGATTGGCGTGCTCCAATTTCTTCAATTTATTACGATGGAAAACTTGGCAATGTTACTTATAATTCACCAGCTGGAGAAGTAACAGTTGACATGACTAAAAAACGTCAATTTATGATTGAAAATGGTAAAATTATCAACATGTTTGATACCAATGAATCTATTGGAGATCAGATGCTTTTAGAAGCTTTATCTGAAAAATCAAGCACCCAAATGAAGTCAATTGTAACCACGATTCAGCAAGAACAAAATAAAATTATTCGTAATACTAGTGCTGACTTGTTATTTGTCCAAGGAGCAGCTGGTTCTGGAAAGACAAGTGCAATTTTACAAAGAATTGCTTATTTATTGTATCGCTATCGTGGTAATTTAACTTCTAGTGATGTAATCATGTTTAGTCCTAATCAGTTGTTTAATGATTATATCAAGAATGTGTTACCTGAAATGGGTGAGCAAAACATGGTTCAAATGACTTATTGGCAATTTGTATCCAGACGTTTACCGGGAATGAATGTTGAAAATCTTTTTAAACAATTTGAAGATAAAACAGCAGATACAACAATTGGGGCCTTTAAGGATTCTGTTAACTTCTTTAACTTAGTTACTCGCTATGCTAAACATTTAAATAAGCGAGGAATGGTATTTAAGAATATTTATTTCCGCGATAAGAAAAAGCCATATTTTGATAAAGAAAAAATCAAAGAAATATACTATTCTTTCAATGATAATTACAAATTAGCTAATAGAATTGATGCAACTCGTGAAGAATTAGTTAAGTTGCTTAATCGTAAGATTGCTCCAGAAGTAAAGAAAAAATGGGTATCTGAAACAATTGAAGGTTTAAGTAAAGAAGAATTGAACAATTTGTATGACCGTCCAGATCAAGAATTTTCTTCAGAAACTGAAGAAGAAAAATTTTTAGGCAGAAAAATTGTTGTTAAAGAATTGAAAAAGGTTAATCAAAGAATTAATCGTAATCAATTTATTAATATGCGTGCTCAATACTTGCGCTTTTTACGTGCCGTTCCAAAGATGACTGATTTAAGTAAGTGGGGAATTTCTGAAACAGCATGGGATAAACATGTTGAAGAAGTTAAAGAAGGTTTTAAACAGCATGATATTCATATGAATGATGTTTCTGCTTACCTATATCTTTATGATTTAGTAATAGGACGTAGAACTAATTATGAAATGCGTTATGCCTTCATTGATGAAATTCAAGATTATACTCCTTTCCAATTAGCATATCTTAAGTTTAACTTTCCCCGAGCTAAGTTCACAATGTTAGGAGATTTGAATCAAGCGATTTTTACTAAAGATGAAAGCCGCAGTCTTTTAAAACAAATTTCTGGTTTGTTTGATCCTGAAAAAACGGATGTAGTGCAACTAACTAAATCATATCGTTCAACTAAAGAAATTACAGACTTTACTAAGCAAATTTTGCGTGAAGGTGAAAAAATTGAATCCTTCAATCGTCGTGGTCCAAAACCTGCAGTTTGGGGAAGAGCAAATGATGAACAAGCAATTAATGTAGCAGTGCAAATTTTAAATGATAATAATAAAAATAAGCAAACTACTGCTATTATTACTAAAGATTTAGCCAGTGCAAGAGAAGTTAGTGAACAATTAAAAGAGCACGGTGAAAAGGTTACTTTAATTGCAACTGCCAATCAGCGTCTAGTACCTGGAACTATAGTAGTTCCTTCTTATCTTGCTAAGGGTTTAGAATTTGATTCAGTAATTATGTGGGATGCTTCTAAAAAGAATTATCATAAACTTGATGAAACTCAATTAGTTTATACGATAACTTCACGTGCGATGTATAAGTTGGACATTATTTATACTGGCGAAAAGAGTCCTCTTCTTGATGTAGATAAGCAAACTTATGTTAAAAAGTAAGTAAAATTATTGACAAAGATGGTGCTATCGGATAATATTGAAGAATATTAAAACAACTTGGAACAGAACTAGTAATTCACTGACCGCTAATAGAGAGTCTTTGATGGTGGAAATGAGATAACGGCGTGGATGAATCACATCTGTGAGTTGACTCCTTGAAAAAACAGTAGAGCAGTCCGGGTAGCCCGTTACAGCTATAGGTTTATTAACAAACTTATTAAGGCAGTTTGATGTGAATCAGCTGTAAATATGAGGTGGAACCGCGGAATAATTCGCCCTCTTAGACTATGTGTCTAGGAAGGCGTTTTTTGTTAGTAAACCTAGTGAGACAGTCTAGTGTGAGCTAGCTGTGAACACGAGGTGGGAACACGCAATTTTACGTCCTCTTGATTAACTTCAAGAGGACTTTTTTATTGAAAAAAGTAGGTGGAATTTATGGAATATATTATGCAGATTATGCCGGCACTTTTGGCTGGAGTTTGGATGACATTAAAGGTTTTCTTTTGGACTTTAGTATTGGCAATGCCATTAGGAGTTTTGGTTGCTTTGGGAGAAATGAGTAAAATCAAACCTGTTAAATGGTTAGTAGAATTTTATGTTTGGATAATGCGTGGAACACCATTATTACTGCAACTAATATTTGTATTCTATGGTTTGCCAATTTTGCATATTGTTTTTCCGCGTTATCAAGCTGCACTTTTAGCATTTGTACTTAATTATGCTGCATATTTTGCTGAAATTTTTAGAGGAGGATTGCAGTCGATTAGCGAAGACCAATTTGAAGCAGCACAAGTTTTGCGGTTGAGCCGTTTTCAAACGATGACTCACATTATTATTCCCCAGGTGATAAAAATTGTATTACCATCAATTGGAAATGAAGTTATTAATTTAGTCAAGGATTCATCTTTGGTTTATGTAATTGGCTTGGGAGATTTACTTAGAGCCGGAAATGTAGCAATGGCAAGGGATGTAACCTTAGTTCCTTTAGTAATTGTGGGAGCTATTTATCTGCTTTTGATTAGTGGGTGTGCATTTTTACAAAAGAAAGTAGAAAAGCACTTTAGTTATTATAAGTAGAGGTAAAAAACATGTTAGAAGTTAAAGATTTATGTAAAGCGTTTAATGGACGTGAAATTTTAAAAAATATTTCTTTTACATTGCAAGATGGTGAAATTTTAACAATTGTTGGTCCATCTGGTGCCGGTAAAACTACTTTGCTTCGGATTATTGCCGGACTAGAAACTAAAGACAGTGGTGAAATTTTAATTGATGGAAAAAGTTATGATTCAGGTAAAGTTGGAGTAGTTTTTCAAGATTATAATTTATTTCCTAATTTAAGTGTGATGCAAAATATTACTTTAGCACCTAGGCTTGTTTTAAAGAAAACTGAACAAGAAGCCGATAAAGAAGCAGAACAATTATTAAAAACTTTGCAAATGATGGGACATGAAAAACAATACCCATATCAATTATCTGGGGGCCAAAAGCAGCGAATTGCAATTGCAAGAGCACTGGCAATGAAGCCAAAAATTCTTTGCTATGATGAACCAACTAGTGCTCTTGATCCAACTTTAAGAAAAGAAGTTGAAAAAATGATTTTGAACTTAAAAAAGACCGGATTGACTCAAGTAATTATTACTCACGATTTAACTTTTGCAAATAATGTTGCTGACCAAGTATTAAAGGTTAAACCACTAAGCGAGGGATAGTCATGAAGAAAATTATACTTTTATTATCTCTAATATTAGTATCTTTAGGTCTTGCAGGATGCAGCAGTGTACAAAAAGAAGCTAATACTCAAGATAGTTGGAATAAAATTATCAAAAAGAAAACTGTAGTGGTTGGGCTAGATGATTCTTTTGTACCGATGGGTTTTTCTCAAAAAAATGGTCAACTTGCAGGTTATGATGTTGATTTGGCAAGAGAAGTCTTTAAGCAATATGGCATTAGGGTTAGTTTTCAAACTATTGATTGGTCAATGAATGCAACTGAACTTCGTAACGGTACAATTGACTTAATTTGGAATGGCTATAGTATTACACCAGAGCGTGAAGAAAAAGTTATGTTTAGTAGACCTTATTTAAAAAATCGACAGGTTCTCGTAGTTAAACGTGACAGTAATATTCATAATTTTAAGCAGATGAAAACTAAAGAACTTGGTATGCAGACAGGGTCTACTGCTGAACAATGGTATGAAGGAAAGCAAAATGTACTTCATGCAAAAAAAGCAGTTTTGTATGATCAGGTGCCAAATTCTTTCTTAGATTTGAATGCTAATCGTATTCAAGGAATACTTTTAGACGAAGTGTATGCTAATTATTATATTGCTCATCAAGCAAATAAAAATGCGTATCGAGTGATTATTAATGACAAGGTTCCAGCAGATTATTTTGCAGTAGGGATGCGCAAGGGCGATAAAACACTGCGTAAGAAAATTAACTATGCTTTAGGTCAATTACAAAAGAATGGCAAGTTAGAAAAATTAAATAAAAAATGGTTTGGTAGACAGTCAAATTATTTAGGAAGAGACTAAAAGACTAGCATGAAAGCTAGTCTTTTAGTTTAGATAAAATTGTTGGGGCTATAGTTTTGACTAAAAGCTCGTTGCCTTTATCAGTTAAGTGTTGACCATCTGCTTGGTAGTAAGAAGAAATATCAGATAAACCAGAAAAAGCAGAGATCATATTAATGAATGGAATATGATTTTGCTTAGCAATATGTTTGGCAGCTTGATTAAAATCTGCAATGTTTTGATAAAATTGGTTAATTTCAAAATTATTTGGATCAGGTGGAAAAGGTCCAACAATAATGCACTTTTGAGGACTGATATAATCAATCATACTTTGTAAATTATTAGAATAATTTTTAAGACTTACACCCCATCCACTTGAAGCATCATTAGTGCCATATTCAATGACAACTAGATTGCTACTAGAGTCTAATTGATTTAATGAAATTTGCCCGGAAATCCACCTATTTTTAATGGGTGGATGGATAGGGCTTTTTTTCTTTCTGGGCATTATATATTTGATCATTGATGTACTTTTCCACTACTTCCTTTGACATATTGCCTACAGTGCCAAAATAATAGCTTGAAGACCACAGGTGTCCGCCCCACATCTGTGATTTCTTTATTTCTGGATGATTTTGGAAGAATAAAAATGCGCTTCTGCCTTTTAGTGCCTTGATAACGCTGGAAGCAGCTTTATACGGCTTGAACGAAATAAGCAGATGAATATGCTCGGGCATTACCTCCATTTTTTCAATAAGAATGTCATTGTCTTGGGCAATTTGCACAAGCAGCTCTTTCATTTCATCAGCTAATTTTTGGTCCTTAAATATCTGGTTGCGATATTTAGTACACCAGATTAAATGATAGTGGGTGCTATAAACATATCTTCTCTCATAAACTGCATCTTTTATTTTATCTCTTCTTATATTCATTGACATATAATTTACTCCTTGTTATTAAAGTGATTCATAACTATATTGTAACATACATTGACAGATGATATAATTAATGTTATTCGCAAAGGAGGTGAAAATAATGCGCAAAACAGAAATGAAATACATGCTTGGTCTTAAAATGAGAGCCTTTCCCAACCACAAGCAAAAGAAGATCATTAAAAAGAATACTGATGCTTCTCGCTTTGTCTATAATCAGCTTTTAGCTAATTCTTATACTGATAGTGCAATTCATAGAAACAAGCTGGACAAAAAATATCCAATTCCTAAATACACAGTAAGATTCAACCGAATCAAGAAGTGTTTTATTGTACACCAGAATTGGCGCTACAACAAAAAAGGTACTTTGATAACTAAGTCAACTAAGCGTAAAACTGGCTTAGACAGGATCACTGCAGATAAGTATCCTTGGCTAGGCGATAAGGATTTGGATTCTTTGACTGCTTACAATGCTCAGATAAATTATCAATCTGCATGGAAAACGTTCAGACAGGTTCATGATGCTGGAGTGCCTAAATTCAAGCGCAAGTCTGCTTCTAAGCAAAGCTATTCCACTAATTGTCAGTATGTAGGATTAGACAAGAAGCATGGCGAAGTGCCTAACTTATTCAACGGTACAGTTAGATTTTTAAAGCAGAATCCGCATGGCTATTGTCATATTAAGCTGCCTAAGCTTGGCAAGATTAAAGTTTATTTGTCTAAAGAACTGCCAAAAGCTAAGGAAATCAGAATTGCCAGAGTTACGATTTCTGTTCATTCTTCGGGAGAATACTATATCTCAATGCTTATCAAGTCTAATGATCCTTTGGCTTCGCTCTATCCTAAAACAGGCTCGGCTCTTGGTTATGACTTAAACATCAAGAACTTCTTGATAGATACGAACGGCAATGAAGTAGCTAATCCAAAGTATTATCGGAGAATGAGAGACAAACTGGCTAAAGAGCAGCGCATCTTGTCTAGAAGGTGTCGCAGAGCCAAAAAGACCAAGCATAAATTATCTGAATGCAAGAACTACCAAAAGCAAAAGCTCAAAGTAGCTCAATTGTATCGCAGAATATATAGGCAGAGGAATGCTTTTCTGCATAATTTGTCGACTGCACTTATCAAGAACCACGATTTGGTAGTCGGAGAAAATCTGAAAAGCAGGAACATGCTTAAAAATCACGCCTTGGCAATGAGCATCAGTGATGTAGGCTGGAGAACGTTTATCGGTATGCTTGAATATAAAGCACCGCTTCACGGCAAGACCTTTGTCTTGGTCAATCCGGCTTATACTACCCAAACTTGTTATGACTGCAAGTTCGTGATGGGTAAGAAAGGCACGAAAAAACTCACGCTGCAAATGCGTGAGTGGGATTGTCCTAATTGCAACGCGCATCATATCAGGGACTACAATGCAGCTAAAAATATCCTGGGCAAAGGATATATGGCATTGAAGATTCCTGATTATGAATATAAATTTTCGTAGATTTTCTTGCAAAATCTTACTGGCACAGCAACTTGTGTCATTAGTTTGGGGCGATTTGGCGTAGATATCTTTGCCGATAGAAGCTTGCTTCTTGAGCGAGGATATCGCAGTCTCATCCAAACATATTGGTGCTAGTAACAAATAAGTGATGAGCTTATTTGTGAAGTCACCATGCCATTCACTTTAGTGAATGGTAGTTGACATAATCTAGTCCCTCAACCGTAGTGGCACCGCTTTTAGAAAGATTGATTACTTGGATATTATTTCCCAAGAAATTTTGAAAAAGATTAGTAACTAAATTAGTATTTTGACGATTACGAAAACCATTGAAAATAGAATCACCGAAAAGAATCGTTTTTTTCATATTTTGCTCCTTTTTTTATGAATGATAATTTAAGTTGACAATAAAATTAAAAGCACTATAATTTTAAGAAAATCTTTGCTCTAAAACAGGAGTATTATTAATATTTATTTTTAAGTTATAGGTATGAAAACAAAGAAGCAAACAATAATTTTTATTAGTATATTATTTCTTATAGTATTTGTTAGTTTTTTTGTATATAAAAAATTAACAAGTATGCAAAATTCTTCAAGTATTTTGCAGGCTGAAATTTCTTATCCTGATTCTTCTAAAAAACAATACATTGAAATACTTTCTAATGGAAAAGTAAAATCTATCCATTCTTTTACACAAAGTGATAGTGATGCTATAAGTGTTGATCCATGGATTTTTGAAGAATATGTAAATAAAAATAAAGAAATTTATTTAACCTTAAAAAAGTATACGTTGAAAGATAATAAAAATAATAAAGTACATGATGAAAACTATTATAAGCTTGTTGATAAAATTGCTAAAGATAGTAAACATTCAATTGGAATATTAAATCTATTTAAAGTAAGAAATAAATATTATGCATTTGTAAAAGATAATGCTGGTTTGTCAGATGAAGGAAATCTTTATAAATTTAATTCGCGTACAAATAAATTAATAAAGATTTGTACGATAGATTCTGGTGAAATTATAAAGTTAAAACATACTGCTTAGGTAGTATGTTTTTTATTTCCCAAGAAATTTTGAAAAAGATTAGTAACTAAATTAGTATTTTGACGATTACGAAAACCATTGAAAATGGAATCGCCGAAAAGAATCGTTTTTTTCATATTTTGCTCCTTTTCCTCTATAATAAACTAAATAGAATTAATTAAGAGGAATTTTTATGAAAAATTATACATGCTTTAATAGAGATGAATGGGCTGCATTGGCTCCTAAGAATAAGGCCGAAATTACTAAAGAAGAACTTTTAAGTATTAAATCATTAGGGGATGTTGTTGATTTAACTGATGTTCATGAAATATACACTAGCTTAATTAGTTATCTTTATTTAGTCTATAAAGAAAAGCGTCATACTCAACATGCTCAAGAAAGTTTTTTGCATAAAAAATTAAAACTTGCTCCTTTCATCATTGGTATTTCTGGCTCGGTTGCCGTTGGAAAATCAACAACTGCTAGACTTTTGCAATTATTGTTAAGTAGAACTTATCCAGAATTAAAAGTACATTTAATGACTACGGATGGTTTTATTTATCCTAATCAAGAATTACGTCGTAAAAATTTAATGTCGCGTAAAGGTTTTCCAGAAAGCTATAATATGACAATGCTAAGTGACTTCTTGAAGGATGTTTTAAGCGGGAAAGATGATATTGTATATCCGTTATATTCTCAAGAATTGAGTGATATTGTTCCTGGAGAATATGGTCATGTACAAAATCCCGATATTTTGATTATGGAGGGTATTAATACATTACAATTACCCAAGAGTGGTCAAGTTGTGACAAGTGACTTTTTTGATTTTTCTTTATATATTGATGCTGAAGAAGATATGATTGAAAAATGGTACTTGCAACGATTTGAAAAAGTTCTAGACCTAAATAAAAATAATAAGAATAATTACTATTATAAAATGGCAAATGGACCAAGAGAAGATGCCTTAAAATATGCTGAAGAAGTGTGGCAAATGATTAATTTGGTAAATTTGCGCCAATATATTGCCCCAACTAAACAGCGTGCAAGCTTAATTTTGCATAAAACAACAGGACATTTAATAGATAGCATATATTTACGTCATTTTTAAATTAATTTGGTACAATTGAATTAAAGGAGAATTTTTATGGTACAAGCAATTAATTTAAAAAAGGGTATGGTATTTACCCAAGAAGGAAAGTTAATCAGTGTTATTAAAGCAAATCACCACAAGCCTGGTAAAGGTAACACCGTTATGCAAATGGATTTGCGTGATATAAAAACAGGTGCAGTTGTTCATAAGACAATGCGTCCAACTGAAAAGGTTGACTTGGTTGAAATGACTAAAAAGAAGGCTCAATATCTTTATGGTGAAGGTGATCTTTACACCTTTATGGATACTGAAACTTATGAACAATATGAAGTGCCAAGTGATATTTTAGGTGATGATAAGTTATATCTAATTCCAAATATTGTTGTTGATTTAGACTTTGTTAATGATACTGATTTAATTGGGGTAAATCTTCCAGCAACTGTTGCTTTAACAGTTAAAGAAACTCAACCAGAAATTAAGGGTGCTACTGCTGCTGGTGGTGGTAAGCCAGCAACTATGGAAACCGGTTTGGTTGTAACAGTTCCTGACTTCATTAAGGAAGGCGAAAAGATTATCGTTAATACTGCAGAAGGTACATATAAGTCTCGTGCCGATAGTCAAGCTCACTAATAAAAAAACTAGCCAATCGGCTAGTTTTTTGTTTCTATAAACTAATTAAACCTAGTGCAACAATTGCTGGTAGCATTTGTACTACAAAAATCTTTTTAGTTGCAGTAAAACCACCAAATGCAGCTACTACAATGATAAATCCCATCAATAATTGCCAAATGAGAATAAGTGTTTCTCCTTTTAACATGAAGAATACAAGGATAATCATTAGTCCTAGCATCCCATTATAAACTCCCTGATTAGCCATTGATAAACGAGCAGATTCTTGTTTGGTAAAGTCAGGTGACATATCAAAAGCTTTAGCTTGAGTTTCTGGACTTGCAAAAATTTCCAAGTAACAAATTGCGATATGTTCAATTCCAACTAAGAAAACTAAAATTATTCCGAGATTATGTAAAATATTCATTTATATAGTTCCTCCATTATTTATTACTATTATTATCTCACAGCTTTTCTGATTATTGTTGCAAATACAACAAAATCATTATAAAATTATTTTTAAGGATGTGAGAAAATGACCGAAGATATTTTGCATCAAATAGGTACTATTGCAAGAGCACTTGATTCGATTGCTAATATTGAATTTAAAGATATTAATTTGAGTCGAGGGCAATATTTGTATTTAGTAAGAATATATGAAGAGCCTGGCATTATTTCTGATCATTTAGCAAGTATTTTGAATGTTGATCGAACTACTGCTGCTCGAAGTATTCAAAAGCTTGTAAAAGAAAATTTAGTAAGTAAAGAAAAAGATGATAAAAATAAAAAGATCCGACATCTTTATGTAACAAATAAAGGTAGGGAACTTGCTAAATTTATTCAGAAAGAAAATATTTATTCTAATGAAATGGCTTTAAATGGTTTGAGTAGTGTTGAAAGAGATGAATTAAGAAATCTCTTGCAAGTAGTTGAAGAAAATGTCAGTGAAAATTGGAATTTTGTAAAAAATGGAGGAAAGAGGACATATTAATGGATTATTTAATTAAGAATGTAACTAGTGATGATCTTAAGGATTTACAAAGTATTTCCCAGGAAACCTTTAAAAAAACTTTTGATCCATTTACTGCTCCAGATGATATGGAGCGATTTTTAGAAGAAGCATATGCCGATGAAAAATTATTGGCAGAAATTAATAATCCACATAGTAGATTTTTCTTTTTAATGGTAGAAGATGAAGTTGCAGGATATTTAAAGATTAATGATGAAGATGCTCAAACAGAATCTGTAAAGCCAAATGCACTTGAGGTAGAAAGAATCTATTTAAGAAGTAAGTTTCAGCATAGAGGTTTAGGCTTAGTTTTAATAAAACTTGCAGAAAAAATAGCTCGTGAAGAAAAACGTGACTATATGTGGCTTGGAGTGTATGAAAAAAATATAAATGCACAAAAGTTTTATAAACGAGATGGCTTTGAGAAAGTAAGTCAACATGTTTATCCAGTTGGAGATGATCCCCAGATCGATTATATTTTAGCTAAAAATTTGCATTAAAAAGACAGTTCAATTGAACTGTCTAGTGTTTAATCATCGTCATGTTCAGTGTCGATGATTTTTTTATTTTGAGCATCAATTTTTACTTCTGTTTTTTGATGACCATCATTGACTTTTACTTCCCAGTAAGCATTATTATTATCTTGTTCTAATTTCCATTCAGTACTTGTACTATTTTTGACATGATTTTCAGCAAGTTTGCTTGCTTCATCTCGAGAAATCACTTTATCAAAATTAAGGCCTTGTTTAAGATGTTCATCTAAATCTAGAGTTTCAGAATGTTTGTTAATTATCTTGCCGCTATTGGCATCGATTGTCATAGTATATTCTTTTGTAGAATCAAAGCCTTCAATTTCATAGACATAATTACCATTTTCTACTTTTAAATCAATATCTTTGATTTTCTTATCATTATAATCTTTATAAAAAATATTAAGAGCTTTAGTTTGGCTGATATTAATTTGAGAAGTCTTTACTTTAGCTTTGGTTTTGTTAACGGCTTTTTCAGTTTTACTTTTTGTGCTACTGCTACTTTGAGTACTTGATTTTGAAGAAGTGTTATTTTCGGATTTGTTAGAACAAGCTACCGTACTAACAGACAGAATTCCAAGAAGAGTAAGGGATGATGTTAAACGAATTAATTTGGTTCTTTTCATGATTTTCTCCTTAAAAATATAGTTATAATTTTAAAATAATTATATCTGTAAAGAGACACTGTGTCACTTTGCTTGAATTGATATTATCAAATTCTTAAATTTTAGAGTGAAAAAATAAGCCACTAATTGTGACTTATTTTCAATTATTCGCCTTTAAAAGAACCATCTTCAACTTCTCTAATAAAGTCAGCTAAATGTTTATAATAAATATCTGGATTATCAACCATATGATGGTGACCGCCATCTGGAGTTGTAACTAAGCGAGAATTAGGAATTTCTTTTTGCATAGTTTTAGCCGTTGCAATTGGCATAGTTTCGTTTTCACCGAAAGTAATTAAAGTAGGAACTTTAATATTCTTCAATTGATCACGGAAATGCCAATCTTTAAGTTTGCCAGTAATTACAAATTCATTGTCACCTTGAAAGGCGTTATAAACAGCACTGCCACCAATATCTTTTAAGTGATAGAGCTTAGAAGGTTGTTTTCTATCAACAAAATTAATATTTAAAATTTGAACATCATCTTGATAACGTTGGTTGTCATAGTCGTTATTTTTTTCGCATTCATGCATAAAGTCAATTTCAGTTTGTGGAAGGACTTCTTGACGGCGGCGATTAACACTGGCTACATATTCGTCAATTTCATCAACCATTGAAGAAATAATAGCACCTTTTAAGTGCTGACCATATTTAACAGCGTATTCTTGAACTAAAAGACCGCCCCAACTTTGACCAATTAAATAAAAGTTATCTAGACCAAGTTTTCTGCGAACTTCATCAACTTCATCCAAAAAGTATTCATATGTTAAATACTTTTTAGCGATTGCTGGATCAGAATAGTCAGGTTGGTCTGAATAAAGCGAACCTAATTGGTCATACATGGTGACTTGAACATTTAAGCGTTGCTTTTTTAATTGTTCTGCAGCATCTTCCCAGTATTCATGATTACCGCCAGGACCGCCATGAAGAGCAAGTAAATGAATATCACCTTCACCTTGGGTATTGGTCCATAAGTGATAACCATTATCTAAAGTGATAATTTTACTACCAGTTTGCATAATTTTCTCCTTTTTTTGTAATCTTTTACATTTTATTTTAACTCATAATGTAATTTCTAGCCAATTTGTGAAAATGACTATTTTTTGCGTATAATATAGAATATCCCAAACTTTTAAGGAGATTTTGATGAGTTTAAAATATGCTAAAAAGAGTCAAGTAATTTTGTTTACTATCTTAGCTGCAATAAAAGCCTGTAATATAGTTTTTGTTGCCTACATGATTAAGATTATGTTGAATGTGGCATCTTCTGGCTCACATGATTATATGTATTTAGTTAGATTAGCCATTTTTACTGCTATAGGACAGTTGTGTTTTATGGCAAGTAATTTTGTTTATGAAACTGTAAAAATGACAATTGTTCGCGATGTCAATATGGTTTTTAAACGTGCAAATCTTATGTATTTAGTAGATCAAGGGGAACCCGATATTAAAAATGGCTTGTCCTTGATGACTAATGATTTAAAACAAATTGAAACGAATCGAGTTAATGCCCAACTTGATATGATTTTACAAGCACTTACCTTTATTGGAGCAATCAGTTTTGCTTTTTATAGTTCATGGCAAATGACAATTGTATTTATTGTGGCAATGATTGCACCTGCACTTGTTCAATTAGTTACTAGTCCAATTATTACTCGCAAGTCTGATATTTGGGCAGAAAAAAATGCAGTTTATACTCAAAATGTTTCTGATTCATTAAATGGCGCTCAGTCGGCTAAATTATATAATGTTCGCTCAAATATTGTGACCAGAGCTGCTAAAGCTGCTCAAAATATGGAAAATGCTTTACGTAATATGTCTTTGACACAAGCATGGGCACTTGAGCTAATTTATTCTGCAGCAGAGCTATTTTGTTTTATTATTCCATGTACAATTGGTGGGATTTTAATGATGCAGGGAAAATTAGAAGTCGGAACGCTGGTTATGATGGTTGACTTAGCAATGAATTTTATTACACCGGTTGTAACGCTCTTTAATGAATTTAATCAAGTTAAATCAACTGTTCCAATGTGGAAAAAGACTTTGAAGGCACTAAATTATCAAGCTAAGTATGATAAGAGTAAAGTTAAGGAATTTAGTGGGATGCAAATTAAAGACTTATCATACGTCACTAATAAAGATCATAAGCAGATTTTTGATAATGTTAATTTAACTATTAAACCTGGAGAAAAAGTTCTCCTGATGGCACCAAGTGGATGGGGAAAGACTACTTTATTGAGATTAATGCTTGGACTTAAAAAGCCAGAAGGTGGTGAGATTTTGTTGAATAAACAAAATGTAACTGGTAATTGGGAAAAAGCGCATAACTACTTTTCTTATGTAAATCAAAAGCCGTTTATGTTTGATGATACTTTACGTTTTAATATCACATTAGGTAGAAAAGTAGATGACAAATTACTCGATAGTGTAATTCATGAAGCGGGCCTTGATGAATTAGTGAAAGAACAAGGTTTAGATAAAAATGTTGGTGAAGATGGCAATAGCTTATCAGGGGGACAAATTCAGCGTGTAGAAATTGCGCGAGCTCTTTTGTCACAGCGACCAATTTTACTTGCTGATGAAGCTACCAGTGCTCTTGATCCTAATTTATCGTTAGCCATTCATGAAACTCTACTTAAAAATCCTAAAGTAGCGGTAATTGAAGTAGCACATAAAATTTCGCCAGAAGAAAAAGAAATGTTTGATCAAATTATTCATCTTGATAAGCATCGTATAGAAACTAGAATGTAATTAATATTTAAAAAAATATATAAAAAATTACTTCTTCTTGTTTTGAAAATGCTTACATAATAAAATTAGCTTATTAAGATAAAAATTAAGTAAAGGAAGATGAATAGCTATGGCAGAACCAAAGTGGTTAGAGGACATGAATAAAGATGAATATCTAAAAGAGGACTTTGATGCATCAGGTAAGTCAATTGCTGGTACAACTATTGATAGTATAGATAAAAATGATCCTGAATGGCTGGATAAAGCAGCTAAAAAGGTTAATGCTGCAGAAGGTGATGATTACGTTAAGCTTGATTCCGGATTAATGACAGTTAATCAATTGAATTGGATGCTTCAAAATACTATTGGTGAATTAACTTTTGTAGATGATAATAATCAATTTTTATGGTATAACCGTCCTAAAGACCCCAATTATAAAATGAAAGCTGGAAGAAAGCCTGAACAAGTCGGTGATACCATGAAAGCTATTCACCCTGATGTTAGAGATGTTATTCCTAATGCCAAAAAAGTAGTTCATGCTCTTCGCACTAAAGAATCAGGTCATGATGATGTGTACATGCCAGTCCCTACGGGCAATTTAAAACAACTTATTTTGCATTACTACAAGCGTGTAGAAGATGATAAAGGAAATTATGTTGGTATTTATGAATGGGTACAAGATTTGTATCCACTAGTTAAATATTTCTGTGAAACTACTGGTCAAAAGTTAGTAATTGATCCTGATGCAGTAAGTGGTGCCACTTACCGCCGAAACTCGGATCCTGATGCAGCAACAGGTGCTTCAACAAAAGCAAAAGAAGTTAAAGAAAAACATAAAGAAAAAACTGATGCAACTAGTAGTGCATCCGAACATTAATATTTTAAGCGATGAAGAATCGCTTTTTTTATTAGATTTTTTTTGAAAATAAAAAATGGTGTCAATGCCTGTTATAAACACTATATGTAGGGATTAATATTTTTATCTACCACAATATCTAGAAATGTAAATTCTTGAATCTGAATAATTTTTAACTTATTATAGTTAACGTTGATTTACAAGATGTTCTGTTTACAGAACGGATAAGGCACAATATCTTGTATTGTGACCTAAAGAAAAGGAGATAAGAATTAATGGATTCTAGGAATGAGAATTATTTTGTATGGCTATTTAACCAATTAAAGGGTTGGCCAATTCAAAACTACATGTTGTGGTTTTTTGCTTTTGGATTTCAACTTGCACTTTTAATTCAAGGTAAGTTTGACATGGTTACTTTAGTTACATTTATTGGGACACTTTTAGGTACGCTTTGTGTTTTAGCAATTAATGCAACTAAAGCAATTAATGGCTGGCTTGGACTTATTTCTGCGGCATGTTTTATCTATGCTGGACTTGAAGCTAAGAATTACTTATCAATTTTTGAACAGATTGCTTATATTGCAACTTTAGATTTACCAGTTATTCTTTCAGTTAATTCATGGAATGATGATACTAAAAATCACTTAAGAAAGTTTGGAGCTAAAGAATGGATAATTGCTATTGTAGGCACTTTAGTAGTTTATGCAGTTTCTGGATTTTTAATTGGTAAGTTTACTAATGATCCTCGTCCTTGGATTGATGCGATTAGTTTTGCTATTTCTCTTACTGCTGGAATTATGTGTTTTATGCGTTATAACAATCAATACTTCTGGTGGACAGCAAGTGGTATTTTCCAACTTATTCTTTGGGGAATTACTTATGCTCAAGGTGATGCTAGTTTAGCTATGGCAGTTAACTCATTAATATATGTTGTTAATGATGTGTTAGCTTTTACTGTGTCACCATGGTTCAATCATGGCCGTAAAAAGGCTGGGCTTGCTGAAATTAGAGATTAATAATATTACAAAAGGCCGCAAAAATTGCGGCTTTTTTCTATGGTAAAATAAAACAAACTAATAGAGGTGAGACTATGACTTTTTATACGATTAAATATATTCAAGAAAATCAAAAAAGCAACCAGACTCTTTTTTACGTACTTATGATGGTGGCAGCGATTTCCATGATTATTTTTGCTTTTTTATATTTAAAAAATAGATTTGCTACAAGATATCGTGATTTAGGAATAATTGCACTTTTATTTTTGCTTTTATTTGCTGGAGTTCAATATGAAAAATATACCCAAATAAATGCTCAAAAATCGCAAGCAACTCAAATTATTCCTTTTTTAAAATCTATCGCACGGGATAATAATGTTAAAGAAAGTGATGTTATGGCTAATGCCACTACACTGCAAAATGGTATGATTGTCCGCATTGATTCCAAAAATGAAGATTATCAGTTAAATCTAAATGATGATAATAATAGTTATTCTTTGACACGAGCACATGTTATCGATCATAAAGTGGAGGTAAAGTAGATGCAGTTAGACTACACAGAATTATTTATTAAATTTGCTTTGGGAATATTAACTTTGATTATTCAAATTAATATTTTTGGAAAAACAAATCTAGCACCTACTACTGCTTTAGATCAATTACAAAATTATGTGCTTGGTGGAGTAATTGGAGGAATAATTTATAATCCTTCAATTAAAGTATTGCAATTTTTACTTGTATTAATTGTTTGGACTTTAGTTGTATTTATTTTGAAGTTTAGTCGTGAGCATAATACTTGGGTGCGAAATTTAATTGATGGAAAGCCAGTTCAAGTAATAAAAAATGGTCATGTTCTAGTTGATAATTGCTTAAAAGCTGGAATTTCTGCTAATGAACTAATGTTTAAGCTTCGCAGTCGTGGTATATATTCAGTCAGTAAAGTGAAAAACTGTATTTTTGAACAAAATGGTCAATTAACCGTTATTGAAAATGATGAAGCAAATATTCGTTTTCCAATAATTAGTGATGGGCAAATTAATTATGATGTCTTAGAGCTGATTCATAAAAATGAAAATTGGCTCAAAGAACAAGCAAAAAAAGCAGGTTTTAATGATATTGGTGATGTATTTTTAGGAGAGTATAACAGCGGTAAATTAAATTTTACAGGTTATGATGAATAGAAAAGAGATATTAGATGAATAATTTTAATAAGGCAAAAACTTGGCTTGAAAATGCTGATGCGATTATTGTAACTGCTGGCAATGGCTTTAGTAAGCAAGAAGGATTAGATATTTTAAGTGAGAAAGACTTTGATAAAGAATTTAGTGAAGTAGCTCAAAAATATAATGTACATACTGTTGGGGATGCTTTAGATAAGCAGTTTGGTTCATGGAATGAGCAGTGGAAGTTTTGGAGTAATTTAGTTAATAAATATTCTTTGAATTATCATCCTAGTGACACAATGGATCAATTAAAGAGTTTATTAAAAGGTAAAGAATATTTTATTGCAACTAGCTCATTTGGTCACTTTTTTGAAAAAGCTAATTTTGATAAAAAAAGAATCTTTAATATTTTTGGTGATTGGACTCAAATGCAATGTTCAAGTGGCTTGAACCATGGACAAAGAAGTGCAATAAAGGAAATTAAAAAAATTATTTCGGCAGAAGAACAAGGAAAAGAAATAAATGATGAATTTGTTCCCAAATGTGAAGATTGCAATAGTCCTATGGAACTTTATATGCCTCTTAATAGCCACTTCTTTCCTGATGAAAATGCTAATACACGTTTTCGTTGGTTTTTAACTAATAATGAAAATAAAAATGTAGTAGTTTTAGAATTAGGAGTTGATATGACCAGTCCACAACTCTTAGATCCAATAGCTGCGCTAGTTATGCAATTTGAAAATTGGAATTATGTAGCAGCTGATTTGGCTACTGAAGATATACCAGATGAATTAAAAGAAAAAACAGTCACTTTTAATGCGAATAGTCATGAATTAATTAAAAAACTTTGTAAGTAGGAGATAAAATGAGTATTTTTATAAAAGAAGGCATTTTATATGTTTCAGGAAGTCAAGATAAGTTACGTCATAAGGGAAAAGAAATTATAGATTTTATAAGTGATTATACTTTGATTGATATTGAAACAACGGGCTTAAGTCCATTTAGAGATCGGATTACTGAACTTGGTGGAATAAAGGTTCGAGATGGAGAAGTTGTTGATAAATATAGTCATTTAATAAAATATCCTCAAAAAAATACGGTTCCAGCTTTCATCACTAAATTAAATGGCATTACCCAGGAAATGATTGAAAAAGATGGAATTCCTGTTAAAGAAGCGATTCATGATTTTCGTGAATTTATTGGCGATGATGTTATTATCGGTTACAATATAAATTTTGATTTGAATTTTGTTTATGATTTAGCCAAAAAATATAATGAAGTAGAACTAAATAACGATTATGTTGATGTATTTAGACTAGCTCGGGCATTTTATCCTAATGAACGTCATAATCGTTTGCTAGATTGTATGCAAAGAATTGGAATTGCTCAGATTGAACAACATCGTGGATTGGATGACTCACTTGATACTAAGAAGGTTTATGATTATTTTCACGAAAACTTTACAAATAAAATGTTCGACGTAGCGAAATCCCAAATTAAAGATGTAAATTTAGTTAATGATAAATTGGAAGCATGTCAAGTTAGTTTTCGCAATCCTTTAAATTTTAAAAAAGTGGTTTTATCAGGAAATTTACACTTTGAAATTGCTGAAATGGAAAAAGTCATTAGTAATATGAATGGTCAAATTCAGGAAATAGTAGATTCGAACACAGATTATTTAGTAATGGGTGACCATGATTTCTTCAGACATGATAATGAAAATCTAGAACTTGCTAGACAATATATTAAAGAAGGCGCAAAAATTAAACGATTGTCTGAAAGCTTCTTTTTAAGCATGTTAGATGATTGGGCAAGAAGCTAATAAAGGATATGAATAAGAGATGACCAAAAAACGTAACAATCAAAAGAAAAAGACCAATACACTTTATACAATTATCGCTGCTATAGTAATTATTGCCTGGGGAATATATTCTAAAAGTGATAGTTTTAATTTTGGGCAAAATAATTCTATTAAAACGGCGCAACGTGCCAATACTCCTTATGGGGGTTTGTCAAAGTCAGATTATGAAAAGTTAGCCAAATTAGACTTTAAAAGCGGAGATAAAGCCTATATTACTGTTAACAATGATAAATCAACTTTGATTAAAAATGCTTGGAAGGTCAATAAAGTAATTTACTCTAATTTAGATAGTTTAAATAGAACGTCACATTCTAATACTGCCTTTTTAGAGCGCCGTAATGTTGCAAATGATAATTTAAGAGTTCGGCAATTTATTGAACCAACTGGTTGGCACTATAATCGACGTAATGGCACTCAAATTTATAATCGTGGACATTTAATTGCTTATTCTGTCTCGGCTGGGATTGATCAAAATGGACAATATAATCCAAGTAATCAATCAGGAGATCAAAATAATCCAAAGAATTTGTTTACTCAATCGGCATATTCTAATCAAAAAGTTCAAACAATTTTTGAAAGTAAAGTTAGAAAGGCACTTCGTGAAAATCAACGTGTGATTTATCAGGCGACGCCAGTATTTAGAGGTAATGAATTAATGGCACGTGGTATAAATTTACAAGCGATTTCTACAAGTGGGACGCTAGATTTTAATGTATATCTTTTTAATGTTCAGCCTGGTTATGTCTTTGACTATAATAATGGACGTGCGCGCCGAGATCGTCAGATGAAAGTATCTGAATAGCAAAAATATACTGCTAGGTGTAAAATAGAAATATATTTTTAACGTATGAGTAAGTAAAGAAGGTACAAAATGAAAAAAGATAACTGTACTGCAATTCTTGTAGGTAAAGATGCCTCTCTTGATGGCTCTACTATGATTGCTCGTGACGAAGATGGTTATGGTGGTATTAACGAAAAACTTTTTGTAGTTAATAAAGCTCGTCATTACGATGAAGAATATATTTCTAAATATAACGGCTTTAAGATGCACTTAGAAGGTGAAGGCTGCAGATGGACCGCTTCCCCAACTGCTGATGAAAGTGAAGGTAGATGGGATGAACAAGGAATCAATGAGTATAACGTAGCGATGAGTGCAACTGAGACTGAAGCAACTAATCCTCGTTGTCTTGGACATGATCCCCTTGTAAAGAATGGAATTAATGAAGACTCAATGGTTTATTTGGTTTTACCATTTGTCAAAACGGCTCGTGAAGGTGTAAAACGTTTGGGGCAATTAATTGAAAAATATGGTACTGGAGAAACAAATGGAATTGCCTTCTCAGATAATGAAGAGGTTTGGTATCTTGAAACAGCTGCAGGTCATCAATGGGTAGCAGCCCGCATTCCAGATGATTCATATGCAATTTGTCCAAATATTATGGTAATTCAGAATGTAGATTTTTCTGATGAAGATAATTTTATGTATGCTTCTACAATTCGTGATTTTGTAGATAAATATCATCTTAATCCTTCTCAAGATGGAACATTTAATTTCCGTGATATTTTTGGAACTAAAGATGAAGCAGATAGCTACTACAACACTCCAAGAACGTGGTATGGTCAAAAACTTTTTAACCCAAGTATTGAACAAGATCCAACTAGTCAAGAAATGCCATTTACTCGTGTTCCTGAAAAGAAAATTAGTGTTGAAGATGTTCAAAAGTTTTTAACCAGTCATTATAACGGCACTCAATATGATCCAATGGATACTTTTGCATCAGGAAATGAAAAAGATCAAAAGAAGTTTCGTTCAATTGCTCTTGATAGAAACCAAGAATCAAGTATCTTACAAATTAGAAATGATGTTCCAAAAGAATTAGCAGGGATTCAATGGTTAAATATGGGATTTTATGCTTATTCGCCATATGTTCCTTTCTATACTAATATTGCTGATACCCCACAAAATTATAAATTAGCCAATCATACAGTTAATCCAGATCAAAGTGCCTACTGGCTTTATAAGACCTTGCAAGTTATAGTTGAACCGCGTTACCATCAATATATTTATCAAATCAACAATTATCGTGATAACTGTCAAAGCTATAGTGTCGGTCGTATTTCTGAAATTGATGATAAGGCAAAAGACTTTTCAAATGAAAAATTGACTAACTTTTTGACTAAGCAAAATGAAATTACAGCAAATGAAATTACAACTAAAACTAAGAATTTAATGAGTGATTTGGTACGACAAGCTTTGAATAGTTCTAAATATCAATTTGAACGCGGAGATAATTTATAATAAAAACACATTGTTCGGATAATTTTTTTCATAAAAGTTACATATTACTTAAAAAGACTATTGCTAAGGCAGTAGTCTTTTTTTATTGGTCTAGATGAGTCTAACACAATATGTTGTATTTAAGAACATTTAATCAAAAAAATATAATATAGTTAAGAAAATCACCTAAAAAATATCTGGTTTCACAGTTGATTTTATAAAGTTTCACGGAAACCACGAATTTTTTCATAAAAATCATTTGTACTTTTTGCTATTTTATCTTAAAATTGATGATGAAATTTTATAAGTATAACAATATATAGTGGTGCGTGATTTTATGAATGAAAATAGTTTTGTTGAAGTAAAGAATCTGAAGAAGGTATATGATAATGGACATCAAGCTATAAAAAATGTTAGTTTTTCAGTAAAAAAGGGCGATCTTGTATGCTTATTGGGACCATCCGGATGTGGAAAGACAACTATGTTAAATATTTTAGCAGGTCTTCTCAGTCCGACTGAGGGTGAAATTCTTTTTGATGGAAAATCTGTAGTAAAAACTGCCCCAAAAGACCGTCAAATTGGATATGTCTTCCAAAACTATGCTCTTTATCCTCATATGACGGTACTTCAAAATGTAATGTTTCCGTTAACTGTAGGAAAGCAAAAAAAGTCAAAAGATGAAGCTAGAAAAATAGCTGAAAAATATATGGAAATTACTCAAATTACTGAGTTTGCTAATCAAAGACCTGGTCAATTATCTGGTGGTCAGCAACAACGTGTTGCAATTGCACGTGCGCTTGTTCAAGAGCCTAAAATATTATTAATGGATGAACCTTTATCTAATCTTGATGCTCGACTTCGCCTTAAGATTCGTGAAGAAATTCGTTCTCTTGTTAAAGAAGTGGGTATTACAACTTTATTTGTTACTCACGACCAAGAAGAAGCACTTTCTATTGGAGATAAGATTATTCTGTTTAACGAAGGTGTGATTCAGCAAGATGATTTAGGACAAAACTTCTATTTAGAACCTAATAATTATTTTGTTGCTAACTTTGTAGGCAACCCTGTAATTGATAATTTTAAAATTAAGTTAGCGAATGGTGTAATTACTGCATCAGATTTTGAAATTAAAGTGAGTGATTTAGATCAAAGTCGCTTTAAACGAGACATGCCAGATGGAGATTACATTTTGTCTGTTCGTCCAGAAAATATTTTGCCAGATGAAAATGGATATGTTTCTGCAAACATTAAAGATGTTGAACTTATTGGACGTGAAAGAATTTTGAAGTTTGACCATGATGGAGTCCAAGCTCGTAGCTTAGTAAGTCTAGAAACTCCAATTAAAACTGGTGACAACATAAAACTAAAAATGAGACTCGATCGAGTATTTATCTTTACTCCGGAAGGAGAGCGTGTCTACTAATGAAGCAAAACCAAAAGAAAGCATGGCTATTTTTAGCACCAACAATCATTTTCGTAACTTGCTTTAGTATTTATCCAATCTTAAGAGCTTTTGTGATGAGTTTTCAAGGTGGTTCTCTTATTAATTTAGATTGGGCTGGATTTAGTAATTATCAATATATTTTTAAAGATCCAGAGTTTTGGTTGGCTATCAAGAATACGGTTTTATATGCTTTAATTTCTGTACCTGTTGGATTAGCAATTTCAGTGATGTTAGCATGGTTAATTTTCAGCAAAGTTAAACATAAGTCATTTTTTGAAACAACATTTTTCATGCCATATGTAACTTCTACTATCGCTATTGGTATTGTTTTCCGCTATATTTTTAATGGCGATTATGGGATGCTCAACTTTATTTTACGAGCTTTTCATTTGCCAGCACCTAATTGGATTGATGATCCAGCAATGTCATTGACTACGATTATAATTTTCGGTATTTGGACTTCTTTAGCTTTTAACATTGTAATTTTAATGGGGGCTCTTCGAAATATTGATCCAAACTATTACACTATCGCAGATATGTATGGTGCAAGTAGTATTGAAAAGTTTTGGCGAATTACCATTCCTCAATTAGTTCCAACTTTAGCATTCTTGCTCACAATGAATATTATTGCTGCTTTTAAAGTTTATACTTCAGTATATGCTTTATTTAATGGACAAGCAGGAGTCGGAAACTCTGGAACAACCGCAGTGTTCTATATTTATAATAAATTCCAAATTGTCGGCACTCCAGGTGTTGCAATGGCTGCAACTGTTGTATTGTTCATCATTATTTTGTTTGTAACTTTCTTGCAACGTAAAATGATGAAGAAAATAGGGGGACGTTAATAATGAAGAAAATTCGCTGGGGAGTTTTAGTTGGCTACATTATCCTAATTTTATTTGCAATTATTACAATTTTCCCGTTTATCTACATGATTTTGGGAGGGTTGATGAGTTTTCAGGAAACTACAAAAATCCCACCAACCTTAATTCCAAAAAGTCCGCAATGGGGAAATTTTGCAAAAGTATTTGCCCAAGCTCCATTTGCTAGATATTTCCTTAATACTTTTATTACAGCAAGTGTGACCACGATTGTAAGTTTATTCAATGCCCTTTTAGGAGCATTTGCGATGGTTAACTTACACTTTAAGGGAAAGCATTTTATTCAAATAATTCTTTTATCCTTATTAATGGTTCCTGGAGAAGCAATTATTTTTACAAACTATAATACAATTGCTCGAATGGGTCTTCTTAATACTTATATTGGTTTAGTGCTTCCGTTTTTGACTTCTATTTTTTATATGTATTATCTTCAAAGCTACTTTGGTTCAATTTCACGCACTATTTATAAAGCTTCCATGATTGATGGAGCAAGTGACTGGGAATATATTTGGAAAATTTTAGTTCCAATGTCAAAAGGCGGTCTCTTTACTGTGGGTTTGCTTAGCTTTATTTCTGGATGGAATTCATTCTTGTGGCCATTATTAGTAACCAATGAAGATTCAATGCGTCTTCTTAACAATGGTTTAACTTCATTTGCAAGTGATGCAGGTAGTGAAACGCAATTGCAGCTTGCAGCGGCAACTTTAACAGTTTTACCGATTTTGATTCTATATTTTATCTTTAGAAAACAAATTATTCGAGGAGTAGTACGTAATGACCTTAAAGGATAAAACTACTGTAACTTTTTATAATGGATTAACTACTATTGGTGGTCCAATGATAGAAGTTGCTTATAATAAGTCTCATGTTTTGTTTGATTTAGGAGAAGTTTATCGACCGGAATTAGGCTTAAAGATGGAAGATGAAGATTATGATACTTTAATTAAGTATAAATTGATTGGAGATGTTCCTAATTTTTATGATCCTGTTGTTACGGGAAAAGCTATTGATACAAAGAGATGGGAACATGCAGCAGCTTATATTTCTCACTTACATTTAGACCACAGTAAGGCACTTAACCTACTTGCACCAGAAATTCCTTTATATGCAGGGCCAATTACGGCGCATTTACTCCCCGCTTTAAACGAAAAAGGCGATTTCTTATTGCCCGCTGCTAACCATAAAAAGAGCTACACTCGTAAAATTATTGCAGCTGAATATAAAAAACCAATTCAAGTAGGTGATATTACTTTAGAGATCTGGCCTAGTGACCATGATGCTTATGGAGCAACAGGTTTAATTATTCGCACACCTGATAAAATGATTTCTTATACAGGAGATATTCGCCTTCATGGTTATAATCCTGATAAGGTGCATGAATACTTACAAGCTTCAAAAAATACTGATTTATTTATTGTTGAAGGAACTGGTGTATCTTGGCCAGAAGAGAAAAATATTGGAAACAGTGAAGAATTCACTGGACCTAAGAATGAAAAAGAATTAACTGAAAAAATTGTTGATCTACAAAAAGAGAACCCTAATCGACAAATAACATTTAATACTTATCCCACGAATGTAGAACGTTTGTTAAATATTATTAAGCTTTCACCACGTAAAGTGGTCCTTCATGCTAAGCGAGCTCATCTTTTAAAAGCAAGTTTAGATAAGGATGTTCCATATTATTACTTGCCAGGGGAGAAAATATTTGCGGATCTTGATCCTAAATTGGAAGTTTCTTATCAAGATTTGCTTCAAGATACTAACAAATACCTCTGGCAAATTGATAGTAATTATGATGAACTCATGGAAGGCGGATTGTATATCCATTCCAACGCTGAACCTTTAGGTGATTTTGATCCAGCGTATAAACCATTTGTAGATAGTTTTTCTGAAAATGGTATTGAATTTATTGCTCTTCGTTGTTCAGGTCATGCTGGCGAAGAAGAATTGAAAGAAATCATCAGCGAGGTTCAACCCCAAATTTTAGCTCCGGTGCACACATTGCATCCGGAATTGGAAGAAAACCCTTATGGAAAACGGATTTTACCTAAGCGTGGAGAAACTATCACGCTTTAGTGAATCAAAAAAATTGTTGTTTAGTTTTATTTTTGGGAGGATATAATCCAAATGAAGTTTAGTAAAAAACTTGCTATGGCAGCTGTTGCAGGCCTAGCTTTAGTTGGAACTGCAGCTTGTTCTAATGGAAAGAGCAATAGTTCAGAATCAACAAAGATTCCATCAAAAATTACTAAAAAGACTAATGTGGTCTTTTGGCATGGAATGACTGGTGTGCAACAAGCAACATTGCAAAAGCTGACTAAGGAATTTGAAAAAGAGAACCCTAAGATTACTGTAAAGTTAGAAAATCAAGGTTCTTATAATGATTTGCAAGCAAAAATCAACTCAACATTGCAATCACCAAATAACTTACCAACAATCACTCAAGCATATCCTGGTTGGCTTTATACAGCTGCACAAAACAAGATGCTTGTTAATTTAACTCCATATATTAATAATAAGAATGTAGGTTGGGGGAGTAGCAAGAAATCTGATATTCGTCAAGAATTGTTAGAAGGAGCTCAAATTAAGGGTACGCAATATGGTATTCCATTTAATAAGTCAATTGAAACTTTGACTTATAACAAGGATATGTTTAAGAAATATGGCATTAAGAAAGTTCCAACCACTATGGAAGAACTTAAAGAAGCTTCAGAAACTATTTACAAAAAGAGTAACCATAAAGTAGTAGGTGCTGGATTTGATTCACTTTCAAATTACTATGTATTAGGAATGAAGAATGATGGGGTTAACTTCTCAAATAAGATTAACTTTAATGGCTCAACATCTAAGAGTGTAATTAATTATTATGCAGATGGTATTAAGAAAGGTTACTTCAGAGTAGCCGGTTCAGAACATTATTTATCAGGACCATTTGCTAATGAAAAAGTGGCAATGTTCATTGGAACTTCTGCAGGTGAAGGCTTTGTTAAGCAAGGTGTAGGCAATAAATTTACTTATGATGTGGCAGCACGTCCTGGTAAATACACTATGCAACAAGGTACAGATATTTACATGTTTAATCATGCAAGTGCTGACCAAAAGGCTGCTGCATTTAAGTACATGAAGTTTTTGGTATCTAAATCAAGTCAGCTTAAATGGGCAAATGCTACTGGTTATATCCCAGTTAATAATGGTGTAATTAAGTCTAGTGAATACAAGTCCAATAAGGATCTTAAGCTTCCAGCTAAGCTTGATGATGCTATGAAGAATTTATATAGTGTTCCTGTTGAAAAGAATTCAAATGCTGCTTACACTCAATTGAATAGTATTATGCAAAACATCCTTTCAGCAGCTCAAAAGAAGCAAAACATTAATAATGCAATCAATGCTGGTAAATCTAAATTTGATGCAGCTTGGAAGCAATAAAACTGAATGACAAATTTTGTTAAAGAAACAGGTCGGAGGACCTGTTTTTTTGCGCATGAAAATTAAAAAAATGGTAAGATGGTTAATGTTAAAAAATAAATGTAGAGGTGAGATTGGTTGATTAGACAGCAAAATTTTCCAATAGAAACAAAATATAAGTGGTATGATATTAGTAACTTAAGTGAGCAAGATAGTGAACGACTTCAAGATGAGTTCAATTTTACGCCAGATATTATTTCATATATTTCTGACCGTCATGAACGTCCTCACTATGATTATGACATTCGCACACACAGTCACTTGCTTGTATATGATGTTCCTATTTGGCCGACTAATTCAATTAAACACTTTACTTCTCGTCCAATTACTTTTTTAGTTGTTGGAGAAAATGTATTTACTTTTCATACTGAATCAACAAGTTATGTATTTGATGAATTTAATGATGAGCATATGAGAGAGCGCTTATCAGAAGCAAAAGATGTTACAGAATTATTGATGATTTTTTTGTTATATGCTTCTCAATATTTTCAGCGCGCAGTTACCCAGCTTGATTCAGAAAGAAATAGTCTAGATCAAAAATTATCTGATGATATTAATAATAAAGACTTGGTAGAATTATCTAATATTGAAAAAAGTTTGGTTTACTTATCTAGTTCTATTCAAACTGACTTAATGATGTTACACAGTTTAGATCATTCAAAATTGCAATTTACTAAAGAAGCTCGAGAACGTCTTGATGACGTGCTTATTGAATCTAGCCAGTCTGCGGAAATGGTGCAGATTTCACAACAAGTTACTAAAACTTTGTCTCAAACTTCAAATAATATGATGAATAATAATTTGAACGATACTATGCAGTTTTTAACTGTATGGTCATTGGTTTTAACAATTCCAACGATTATGACAGGTTTTTATGGGATGAATGTTGATTTACCAATGTTCCATAGTGGATTTGACTGGATTTTCATTACAATCTTAATGATTTTATTGATGGTCTGGCTTGTAGTTTTAATGCGCAAGCATCACTTTTTCTAGATTGAGGAAAAATTATGAAAAAGAATGTAGTTATTGGTTCGATTGTAACAACGATAATTGCTTTTGGATTATATTCATGGAATATTGAACGAGTAAATAATGCTCAAGTTAATGTGATTGAACCCAAGTCTAAGTTGAATAAATCTAAAAATACAATAAATAAACCAAAACCCAAGCCTAAAAAAACTAAGGAAAAAGAACCTAAGATTGATTCTGTTGAATATTCAAACCATGTAAAAATGGCTAAGGGTAGTCAAAAAACTTTGGCTAATAAAATTAAATCTGTGATGGGAATTGAGAATAGCTATCAAGTGGCAGTACAAGATTTAACAAATTCTTCTAAGTTTGCTAGAGTTGCAAATAGTAGTAAAACCCATAATGCAGGTTCAATAATGAAAATGTATGTCTTGTTAGGACTTTTTGAACAAGAACAAAAAGGAAAAATTAGTTCAAAAACAGCAATTAAAATCACTAAATCAGATAAGGCTGACGGTGATAAAATGCTAAAAACTGGGATGTCATATGGTGTTTTATATTTGAGGCAAGCAATGATGAGAGGTAGTAAAACTGCAACAAATGCCTTAATTAGGAAAATTGGACGAAATAATATTAATGCAGTTGCTAAGAAATTGGGTGCTAGTCAAATTACAATTTCTGAAAACTTTGACAAAGAGCCATATGGAAAAATCACTGCAGCTGATTTAACTCAAACAATGGTTGGAGTGTATCAAGGCCGAGCTTTAAACAGAAATTATGCTAGTCGTTTCTTGACTTCACTAAGTACTAATCCTACAAAAACACCTTTAGTGAAAAAATTAAACAGCGCCTCTTATTCAATTGGGGATGATAATTCTGCTGTTGCTATTGTCCAAGGTCGTAATCATGCATATGCAATTTCTATCTGGAGTGAAAATAATAAAAAATTTGCTGATTTAGGTGAAATTGTTTATAAGTATTTTGCAAAATAATACTTATAAAACAAGGCTTACACAAGTAAGGCTTGTTTTTTTGTGTACTTATTTTACACTTTGTAGATTGTAATCTTCACTTTGTAGTGGTATAGTATCTATTATGCTATTAAAAGGAGGGGTGAAATTGGCGCAAAGAAGGAGAAGCCTTGATTTGGATAAAATTATTGAGAAAGCAATTGAACTGATTCGTGATGAAGGATTGTCCCAGACTACTTTGCCAGCTTTGGCTAAGGCATTAGGTGTTAGGTCGCAATCACTTTATCACTATGTTTCAGGTAGAAAGCAGCTGCTTTCCTTGGTAGGAGCAAGTCGAATTAAGCTTTTAAACCAACATTTGGTTGAAAATTTAATGGGGCTTTCAGGAAAAGAAGCACTTTTGACTTTCGCTGATGTAATAAGAGACTTTATTTTAAATGATCCGGCACTTTCTAGCATTTTGTATCATTTAAATGAATACTCTGAACAAGATGCGATTAATCAGGAAATTCTCAATATTATTAATTTAGGTGAGAGGCTTAATTTAAAAAAAGATAATGCCATTTCACTTCATGCTTTGATTGGTGCGGTACTAGGCTATGTCTTTTTAGATAAGTCATCATCTTTTTCAAATGAAAATAAAGATGAAGCAAATCGTAATTATCATGAAATGATTTTACGGCTTGTCCAACCAATTGCAGTTACACAGAATTAGGGAGGAAAAGGAAAAGTGCAAAAATTTCTGAAAAACCATGTATTTTCATTAATTGCATGGATTTTAATTTTGCTAGTTTCAGTAATTGCTTTGCCGAACGTTAGCCAATTGACTAGCGAGCACTCTACAATCTCGCTACCTAAAAACGTTCAAAGTGAAGTTGCACAAACAATCCAAAACGATTGGGGTAAAAAGAAAAAGAATACCTATGAAGTTGCGGTTGTTTTTAATAAGGAACATGGCAAATTAACAGATGCTGACAAGGCTGCAATCAACAATACTGTTAGCTATCTGGAAAACCATAAAAAGAAATATGGAATTACGGACGTTTTAGCTCCTGATTCTAATGTTGCAACCAGAAAGAAATTGCAATCAAAAGATGGCACAACTTGGGTAATGCAACTAAATATTTCTAAAAAGCATGGTCGAATCAGTGATGTTGATAAGCAAATTAACAATGCAGTTAAGACGCAAGGTGTTCGTACTTATGTAACTGGTGCAGATATTTTGCAAAATGCTTTCTCAACTTCAATTCAAGAAGGTATTAAAAAGACAGAAGCAATTACTGTTGTCTTTATCTTTATTGTATTAGTTATTGTCTTTAAGTCACCAATTGTTCCGCTTATTTCATTACTAACAGTTGGGGTATCATTTATTACTTCATTCTCAATTGTTACTAACTTGGTAGAACATTCAGGTTTCCCATTTTCAAACTTTACGCAAGTATTCATGGTTATTGTTCTCTTTGGTATTGGGACAGACTATAATATTTTGCTGTATGATAAGTTTAAAGAAGATTTGGGTAAGGGAATGGATAAGTATGAAGCGCTTAGGGATGCGCTTCGCAATGCTGGTAAAACCATTCTTTATTCAGGAAGTTCAATTTTAATCGGATTTACAGCTTTAAGTTTAGCTAAGTTCTCAATCTATCAATCTGCAGTTGGTGTAGCAGTTGGTGTTGCAGTCCTTTTAGTTGTACTTTTAACTTTGAATCCATTCTTTATGGCAGTTCTAGGCAAAAAGATGTTCTGGCCTGCTAAAGAGTTTAACGGCGAAAGTGAAGATAAACTTTGGCATGGAATTTCTGCTTCAACTTTGAAGCATCCATTTCTTTTCTTAATTATTTTAGCAGTTGTGGTTACGCCATTTATGTTAATGTATAACGGCAACTTGAATTATGACGATACTGATGAAATTGCTGATAGTGTTCCTGCAAAGCAAGGACTTTTGATTGTGCAAAAGCATTTTTCAAAGGGAATGGCAGAACCTTCCTACTTATACATCAAGAGTAATCATAAGCTAGATAATGAAGATAATTTAAAGTTGATTGATCAATTAACTAATCAGCTTCAACAATCAAAAGATGTATCTTTTGTAACTTCAGTTACTCAACCATATGGTGAAAAGATTGATGCGCTTTATGTAAATAATCAATTAAATACTGTAAATGATGGTGTTGATGATGCGCGTACAGGTCTTGGAAAATTAAGTAAAGGAAGTCAAAAGGTAACTAGTGGTGCTAATCGTTTAGCAAGTGGTGCTGATCAATTAAAGAGTGGTACTAGTCGTTTACAAGATGGTGCTGATCAATTAAAGAGCGGTACTAGTCGCCTTCAAAACGGTGCAAGTCGTCTTCAAAGTGGAGCTGAACGTCTTCAAAATGGTGCAAGTAGTTTGCAAAATGGTACAAGTACTCTTGCTAGTGGAGCAAATCGTCTTCAAAGCGGTGCTGGTAGTTTGCAAAATGGTACTAGTTCTCTTGTAAGTGGTGTAGCTCGTTTACAAAACGGTGCTGGTCGTCTTGAAAGTGGTACTTTAGCACTTCAAAATGGTGCAAGTTCACTTCAAAGTGGTGCTGATCGTTTACAAAATGGAGCAGGCAGCTTAAAGGATGGTACTCAACAATTAGTTAATAGTTTGAATCAAATGAGTTCACAATTGTCTGCTCAAATGAATGGTTCAAATAAATCACAATTGGCTCAGCTTCAAACTGCTTTGCCACAAATCAATAGCGGCATTCAACAATTAAATTCAGCTTTAAATGGTTCAGTTGACACTAGTTCTCTTACTTCAAGCTTGCAATCAGCACAAGCAAATGCTGCTAAGCTTGAAAGTAGTTTAGCTAAACTTCAAAGTGCTGCTGGTAGCTTAGGTGGTAGTTCATCAAATGCAAGTCAAGCTGCTGGTCAAATTGGTAGTGCTGTATCAAGTGCAGTTGCAAGTGCATTAGCTGACTCAGATGCTACAGATGAACAAAAGAGTAAGGCTGTCGCAGCTGGTGCTGAAGCTGCTCAAAAAGCAGTTGCAAGTGCAATGTCTAGTTCTAATACATCAAGTGCAGCTTCTTCATTAAGTGGCACTATTGCAGAAGCTAGTGAAGCTGCAAGAGGTCTTCAAAGCTCAATGGCTGCTGTTCAACAAACTAACATGTTAACTCAACTTCAAGCATTAAAGACTCAAGTTAACACTTTAGCAGCAGCTTCTAACCAAGCGCTTCCTGGTGCTGTTCAAGCCCTTAATCAATTAAATTCTGGTTTAAATCAAGTTCAAAATGCTGTTTCACAAGGTGTGAATGGTGCAACTAGTTTGAATGCTGGAGCAAGTCAACTTTACAATGGCTTAGGTTCACTTAGTGCAGGAGCAAGTCGTCTTAACTCAGGCGCTGCCCAACTTAACTCTGGTGTAGGTACTTTGAATACAGGTCTTGGCTCACTTAGTGCAGGAGCAAACCGTTTGAATTCAGGAGCAGGTCAGCTTTATAGTGGTCTTGGAAGTTTAAGTTCAGGTGCAAGCCGTCTTAATAGTGGAGCAGGCCAGCTTTACAGTGGTCTTGGTACATTAAGTTCAGGTGCTGGCAGCCTTAACTCAGGCTTGGCACAAGGTGCAAGTGGGGCTGACCAATTAGCAAATGGTGTAGGTCAATTATCATCAGGAGCAAGTCAATTGTCATCAGGAGCAAGTCGTTTGGCAGATAGTACTCCTAAGATTACTTCAGGTATTGATAGAGTTAATAGTGGTTTAGGTCAAGGTGAAACTTACCTCAAGGGCTTAAGTGCCTCTGCTGCTGCTAAGACTTTCTACATTCCTAAGGAATTTATCCAAAATGAAATGTTCCAAAAGTCAATTGATGTTTACTTAAGTCCAGATAAGAAGGCAGCCATGCTCATTATTGTCTTCAATTCAAATCCAAGTGCTGAAGAAGCAACTAAGCGTTCACAAGAACTTAGTGCAATGGCTAAGAAGTCGCTTCAAGGTACTAAATTAGGAAACGCTACAGTTGCAATGGGTGGACAAAGTTCTAAGATTGAAGATACTAAGAATGTTGCAAGTAGCGACTTCTTAAGAACAGCAGCTATTATGCTTATTGGTATCGGAATTGCCCTTATGTTTGTAACTCGTTCACTTCTTCAACCAGTTTACATTTTAGGAACTCTTCTTATTGCTTACCTATGCTCACTTTCAATTAATCAATGGATTGTTAAAGCAATCTTGGGTCGTGATATGCTTACTTGGAACACTCCATTCTTTAGTTTCATCATGTTAATTGCTCTTGGGGTAGATTACAGTATCTTCCTTATGACTCGTTATCGTGAATTAGAGACTGAAGGATTGACTTCACCAAGTGAACGAATTTTGAAGGCATGTGGAATTATTGGTACAGTTGTAATTTCTGCAGCTGTTATCTTAGGTGGTACTTTTGCTGCGTTAATTCCATCAGGTATTCCAACTTTAATTGAAGTTGCTTTGACTGTTATTGTCGGACTTCTAATCTTGGTATTTATTATGCCAATTACTTTGACTGCTGGGGTTAAGCTTACTTATGAAGGATTTTCAGGCTTTAATTTAGGCAAACATAAGCATTCAAAGAATTAAATATGAAAAATAAAGCAGGCTAAATTACTAAGCCTGTTTTATTTTTGCTTTTAACAATAAATTTTGCCGTTCTGAGAGCTTTTTAACCTTAAATAGTATAAGTTTATCTCAAATATATAATCAGCTGATACTTCCTTTCAATGCATAATGTTATAATTATTAAAAATAGTTGAGGAGGAATAGTATGTCAACTTGTCCTAATTGTGGTCATGAAGTTTCAAAAGAAGATCAACTGTGTCCTAATTGTGGTTTTAATTTAGAAAAATATCGTAAAGAATTTTTGAATGATATGCCTAAAGTTAGACGAGCACAATATAGAGAAGAATTTAACCCTAAAAGACAGAACTCAACTGTTCAAAAAATGATTGATTGGGTACGGGCAAATGCTACGATTGTATTTGTAGTAGGTGTTATCTTATTGGTAATGATGAGTTTTTCTAGAGCAGCTGGGTGGATTAGTTTTTTGCTTTTAATGGGATGGCTTTATATTGTTTGTGATCGCAAAGAAAAAATTGAGCAATATACTGCTGACAAGCGTTTAACTCAAAAAATCAATCAAGTTGGTTCTGATATGTTTAACCATGTTGAAGTTCATAGCGAAAAGGTTAAACGTCGAAGTAAAAAGTTTGAAGCTTCACATCCCGATGTAGCGAAAAAAGTAAAAAGTGTTAAGGAAAAAAAGATTCATCGTTTTGGATATATTCCTTTATCTGTGGTGTTAACATCTACTATTAATTTAGTTGTTTTCTTTACAGGTTCAGGTGCAGCGGTCTCAAATATTACTTATACGGAACATTTATCAATTTCCAAAGTGATTTTAAATTTAGCTTCCAAATTATTAGCAGGACAAAATTGGATGACAGCTATTGTTTTATATTTAGTATGGCTTTTATTAATCGTTTTTCCAATTTATGTGATTTTTAATACTTTAAAAAATACTTCTCAAAGCAAAACTACTGCATTTATTTTGTCATTATTAGAAACAATATTCTTAATTTTTGTTGTATTTAAATTATCTGCTCCAGTAAGAGCAACAAGTGGTATTTTAGGGCAAGTTACGAGTCAACTTCTGACTTATGCGGTATCAATTGGGGCATCGATGTATTTCTTAATTTTGATAAGTATAATGACTACTGCTTTGGCAGGATATAATTTATTTAAAAAAGCAAAAAAGATTGAGCGCTAATACAGCTCAATCTTTTTTATATGGTTAGAAATAATTATCTAAATTATTCATTAGATTTAGTAACATCAATGACTAAGTGTTCATTCACAAATGCCATTAATCCTAATTTGCTCAATTCACGTCCATACCCAGATTTTTTAACACCACCAAACGGTAAGTCGCCTGAAGTTACCCAGCGACCATTAATTACAGTCATTCCAGTTTCGATTTCGCTAGCTAATTCTTGAGCGTGTTCAATATTGCTACTGATAATTGAAGAACCTAAACCATAACTTGAATCGTTTGCTAAAGCAATCGCTTCATCTTCATTTTCAACGCAATATACTTCTGCAACCGGACCAAACATTTCTTTATCAAAAACTGGATTATCTTTTCCAAGATGTGTCAGAATAATAGGTCTAAAGAATGCACCTTTGGATTCGATTTCAGGATATTGGTAAAATACTTCTGCACCATTATCAATTGCTTCATCAACAAGTTTTTCTAATTTTTCTTTAGAATTCATTGAGTTCATTGGTGAAAGAGTAGTGCTTGAGTCAAGTGGATCCCCAGGCTTTAAATTAGAAAAGACATTTTTAAGTTCATGTAAAACTTCCTCATAGCGAGATTTAACAACAATAATTCGTTTAGAAGAAGTGCAGACTTGTCCATCATTATAAGTTCTTGCATCACTTAACACATTTCGTAAAACATCAGGATCAGCATCATCTAAAACGATAAAGGGGTCATTACCGCCAAGTTCCATAGTTGACTTCTTTAAGGCTTTTCCCGCTTCTGCAGCAACTGAACTGCCTCCTCGTTCTGACCCAGTTAGAGCAACTCCTTGAATACGATTATCAGCAATTACATCAGCTAATTGATCATAACTTAAATAAAGATTGATCAAACTACCTTCAGGAGCACCGGATCTTTTTATAACTTTTTCAATTAAGGCAGCACTTGATGGTACATTATGAGCATGTTTTAAAAGCATTGGATTACCAACTATAAAGTTAGGTGCAAATACACGAATAACTTGATAAAGTGGGAAGTTCCAAGGCTCACAAGCCATGATAACGCCTGTAGATTGCTTCAAGTAGTAAGCATTTCCTAAAGTGGAATCTAATTTTTGTGGTTTCAGCATTTCTACACCATGCTTTGCATAAAATTCACAAATTTGTACACAAAGTTCTACTTCTTCTTTGGATTCCTTAAGCAATTTTCCCATTTCCAAAGTCATCATTTTAGCAAGGGAATCTTCATGTTCTTTTATGCCTTGAGCGACTTCATGAAGTTGTTTTGCACGAGTTTCAGGTTTTTCATGACGCCATTTTTTGTATAGTGCATGAGCTAAACTAAGTGATTCTTCAATTTTTTGTTTATCTGGATTTTCAAATGTGGCGAAAACCTCGCCGTTATATGGATTAATAGATTCGTATTTTGACATATTTTTCCTCGTTATAAAACTATAATTACGCTTTTATTATAAAACGCTTACACTGGATTGACTAGTTTTTTGCAAAACTGAAAAAACTAGTCAATTAGTAGTTTTGTTTTCAACTTGTTTAATTAAGTTACGTGCTTTTACTAAAGTTACGTGGTTTTTATTGATACGAGCAAATGCACATGCATCATAAAGATGCTGCAAGATAATATCAATTCGTTTGTCTTGTTCAATATCGTTGATTCCCATTTGAAGAAGGATCCTAGCTAAAAAGTAGACGGTGTGATGCTCACTGGCAATCTTATAACCATAATTTAGCAAGGAGTTAGATTGCTTAAATTCTTCTTCTTGTCCATAAAACTCACCAGCATTGCACAAAATTGATAAAACTTGCAAAGTAGATAATTCATCATCAATGGGAACATCCTTAATGTATTTCAATATTTGGTCATAGTAATGATGTGCTTTAGCCATCTCTTTTTCTTCAAAATAAATTTTGCTGCAGCCATTAAGAGCTAAAAGACGATAGATATTATTTTTGGTTAAAGTACCATCGTTTAAAATGCTATTAAAGTAAAAGAGCGCAGTCATGCTGTTTCGGTCACTTTCAAAGGCAAACATCCCTTGCAAATAACTGTAATGTAGCTGGTCGGTTTTATGCTTTAAATCTTTAGGATCAATTTCTTGTAGTAGTTTATAAACTTTGGTGTAGTTATAGGTAATAAAGGCAAAATCGGCTTCAAACATTTTTTGAGTGGTAACATTATCTTTACTAGTAGTCATAATGTCTCCGACTTCGATACTCATGCGATCACATAAATTTTGCAAAATTTTGAAAGAAGGGACTTGTCCATTATTTTCAAATTTGCTCAAAGTAGATTGTGTGCAAATGTCTTTACAAAGTTCATTTTGAGAAATTTTTTGAGATTTTCTGATTTGAATAAATTTTTGAATGTTAATCATAATTATTTTTGGCGCTTAATAGTCTGATATAAAAAATCGAGAGATTCGTCAACATAATCGCTGGCATAATCCATCGCATGTCCGTAACCTTTGATAACAAGAAGTTCTACTCCTAGATTTTTCTGAGCTAAAAAATCAACAAAGTTTAAAACGCTCTTTAATGGAGTTAGTTCATCGGCAGAATTTATCATCATCAATTCTTTTAAATTGCTGTAGTCATAAGAAGCAGCATCCATCTTTTTGAGGATTTTTGGATCATTTGCTCCAGCATAAGTAAGAGTAAAGTATTTATAAAATGCATTATTGATTTCGTGAGGTTCAGTAAGACCTAGTTCATCTTTTGCTTCAAAAGAAGGCTTAACATCTTTATGTTTTTTCATCCAATCAGAAAAATCAACCGGTGCTGACCATGTAACAGTAGGGAAACCATATTTTCCGGCAATATTTAAAGCCATAGTGCCACCGACACTAGCACCAATTTGAACGATATTTTTTTGATCATCGTCATCAGTGTATTCTGATTTTAAAAGCCATTTAACAAACTGATTGGCATCATTATGTGCTTCTGGAAAAATTTGGCTTGGTGCAAGACTATATTCAGGAATAAAAGTCATAAAACCTGCATTAGCAAAACGAATTCCCATCTTTTTAGCAGCAACTTTGCTTCCGCGGAACCAGCCGCCACCATGCCAAAAAATCAAAATTTTTGTGTCTGATGAAGTATCATTTGGAAAATAAATATCAGTTTTTAAATTTTTGTCTGTGTCATAGACAATATCATTTTTTCTTACGACCATAATACACACCCTTTCAAAATATTATTCATACTCCATTATATATTAAAAATCTTCAAAATATGTGTTAGACAATTGCTAATGCTGTTCTAAGTATGTAATCATAGTTAAAATATAATTAGACGTTTTTTACCTTGGAGGCGAACAGAGATGCATTTATCAGCAAAAACTAGTAGAAAGTTGATTAATTATGCCACGATAATTTGTGGAATTATTATTGTTTTGCTTGTGATTTATTGGTATAAATTGGGAATTTTTACCGATCAAGAAAAAATGAAAGCCTATTTAGCGAATAAGCAAATTATTGGACCGATAGTTTTTGTCTTGATTCAAATTGTACAAGTAGTTATTCCAATTATTCCTGGAGGAGTTTCTTTATTAGGTGGGGTTGTATTTTTTGGACCAGTTGCAGGATTTATATATAATTACATTGGTATTTGTATTGGCTCAATAATCAATTTTTTCTTGGCACGTTATTATGGTAGGCCTTTTATTTTGCATATTGTGTCCGAAGAAACACTAGATAAGTATATGAAATGGACAAAAAATCAAAAGAAGTTTAATTGGTTTTTTGCATTGTGTATTTTAGCGCCGGCTGCTCCAGATGATGTTTTATGTTTGTTAGCTGGATTAACAAAGATGAAATTCTGGACATACTTTTGGATTATAATTTTATGTAAACCTTGGACAATTGCGGCTTATAGTATTGGATTGGTTTATGGAGCTAACTGGCTTTTAAAGATAGTAGGTAAATAAATGATTGATGATGAAGAAATATATTTGAGAAATTTTGAGTTGGGGGATGCAGCTGTTTTATATAAATGGGGGCAAGATGCTCATTTTCATAAGCTAGCTGGATTTAATCATTTTAATAATTATGATGAAGCTCTTCAGGCTGTAAAACAATATGCTAAGAGAAAATATAGTTATGCTATTTGCCTAAAAAATGACGATAAAGTGATTGGATTGATTGAACTTTATGAACGTGGCCTAGATGAGCGTAGCGGGTTGCTGAATACTAAAGAAATAGGTTTTTTGATTGATTCATCTTATCAAGGACAAGGTTTAATGAAAAAAGCTATTAAGTTAGTTTTGAATTATGCTTTTATAAAATTAAATCAAACAGAGATTTGGGCAGGAGTTTTTGAAGAAAATGTTCGCAGTCAAAAATTATTAGAAGCTTTAGGCTTTAAATATATTTATGAATATGATATGAATCAGATTTCAGAAATTTTTTCATATAAAGAAAAATATTATTTGCTCAAAAAGGCAGAATGGCTTAAAATAGACGAAAACACGAAATCCTAAGACTGCTTAAAGAGAGTCTGCTAGTGTGGTGAGAAGCAGGTGCGGTCGCTTCCAGATTTCTAAATGTGGGCAATTAATAGTTGCACGGTCTGACGCCGTTATCAGTCATTTTCAATGAAGTGCAGTCATTACGACTGAAGTTGGGTGGTACCGCGAAAGACAGTGTAAGAGCCGATTCGTCCCAAATATAGGGATAATTCGGCTCTTTTTGTATGGAGGTTTTTTAATGTTAGATATTAAAGTGATTCGTGAGAATCTTGATTGGGCTAAAGATAAGCTCGCAACACGCGGCATTGAGCCTGAAGAATTAGATGAATTAGTTGAAATTGATAAAAAACGTCGTGAAGATTTAACCAAGAGTGAACAACTTAAGGCTGAAAGAAATGATGTTTCTAAAAAAATCGGTGAAGCAAAGCGTAATAAAGAAGACGCAAGTAGCGCTATTAAGCAAATGCAAGAAGTAAGTGCTCAAATCAAGGATTTGGATGAAGAAATTCGTGATTTAACTGAAAAACAAGACTACATTTTGCTTCGTTTGCCTAACTTCCCAGCAGACTCAGACCCAATTGGTCCTGATGAAAGCTACAATGAAGAAGTTCGTAAGTGGGAAGAGCCAACTAAGTTTGACTTTAAACCAAAAGCACACTGGGATATTGGAACTGACCTTGATATTTTAGATTGGGATCGTGGTGCTAAAGTTTCAGGAGCTCGTTTTGTTTACTATAAAGGTGCAGGAGCTCTTTTAGAGCGTGCTGTATTTAACTTCTTCTTGGATGAAAATACTAAAGAAGGATACACTGAAATTATCCCGCCATACTTAGTAAATGATGCTTCAATGCAAGGAACTGGACAATTCCCTAAATTCCACGAAGATGTTTATACTATCGTTGATAATGATGATCCAGATAAGCCAAGAGACTTAACTTTAATTCCAACTGCTGAAGTTCCTTTGGTAAACTATTTCCGCGATGAAATTATTCATGATGAAAAGTTGCCTATTAATGTAACTGCTATGTCACCAGCATTTAGAAGTGAAGCTGGTTCTGCTGGTCGTGATACACGTGGTTTAATTAGAATGCACGAATTTAGAAAAGTTGAAATGGTCAAGTTGTGTAAACCAGAAGAATCATGGGATGAACTTGAAAAGCTTACCCATAATGCAGAACACTTATTACAAAAATTAGGTTTACCATATCATGTTGTGGCCCTTTCTACTGGAGATGCAAGTTTTACTAGTGCTAAAACTTATGATCTTGAAGTTTGGATGCCAGCACAAGATAAGTATCGTGAAATTTCAAGTTGTTCAAACTGTACTGACTTCCAAGCTCGCCGTGCTAAGATTCGTTATCGTGGTGAAGATGGTAAGCTTCACTTAGTTCACACTTTGAATGGTTCTGGACTTGCTGTAGGTAGAACTGTAGCTGCAATTTTAGAAAATTATCAAAATGAAGATGGCAGTGTAACTGTACCAGATGCATTAGTACCATACATGAATGGTATGAAGAAAATTACTAAACAAGAAAGCTTGATTTAGTTGATATAAAGAGGACTTCGGTCCTCTTTTTTATTTAATTTAAATTTTTTGCAAAAAAAGCTTGCAATTTAATAAAAAGTCCTGTATTCTAATAAAGTCGCTTGAAGCGATAAAGAACTTCTGAAAAAGGAAGAGACAGCTCAAGAAAACTTTTTAAAAAAAGATTCAAAAAAGGGGTTGTCAAAAAGAAGAAAAGCTGGTAATATATTTAACTGTCGTCAGGAAAAAGGCAGAAAGCCAAAGAGAGATGACAGCCAAGCTCAAAAATCTTTTAAAAGAAATTGAAAAAAGTTCTTGACAAAAGAAAATGAGCCTGATATAATATAAAAGCTGACTTCTAAGTCAGAAGGTAGTACATTGAAAACTGAACAAAGTTTCGCAAAGTGTGCGGGTGTAATAACCCAAACAAATGAGCGAAGTCAATTCGCAAGCAATAAATTTTGAGACAAAGATCTTAAAAAAACGATTATTTATAAAAATGAGAGTTTGATCCTGGCTCAGGACGAACGCTGGCGGCGTGCCTAATACATGCAAGTCGAGCGAGCGGAATTAGCAGATTTACTTCGGTAATGACGCTTTGGAAGCGAGCGGCGGATGGGTGAGTAACACGTGGGTAACCTGCCCTTAAGTCTGGGATACCACTTGGAAACAGGTGCTAATACCGGATATGATCTATAGCTGCATGGCTGTAGATTGAAAGGCGGCGTAAGCTGTCGCTAAAGGATGGACCCGCGGTGCATTAGCTAGTTGGTGAGGTAACGGCTCACCAAGGCGACGATGCATAGCCGAGTTGAGAGACTGATCGGCCACATTGGGACTGAGACACGGCCCAAACTCCTACGGGAGGCAGCAGTAGGGAATCTTCCACAATGGGCGAAAGCCTGATGGAGCAACGCCGCGTGAGTGAAGAAGGTTTTCGGATCGTAAAGCTCTGTTGTTGGTGAAGAAGGACATGAGTAGTAACTGGCTCATGTTTGACGGTAATCAACCAGAAAGTCACGGCTAACTACGTGCCAGCAGCCGCGGTAATACGTAGGTGGCAAGCGTTGTCCGGATTTATTGGGCGTAAAGCGAGCGCAGGCGGAAAGATAAGTCTGATGTGAAAGCCCTCGGCTCAACCGAGGAATTGCATCGGAAACTGTGTTTCTTGAGTGCAGAAGAGGAGAGTGGAACTCCATGTGTAGCGGTGGAATGCGTAGATATATGGAAGAACACCAGTGGCGAAGGCGGCTCTCTGGTCTGTAACTGACGCTGAGGCTCGAAAGCATGGGTAGCGAACAGGATTAGATACCCTGGTAGTCCATGCCGTAAACGATGAGTGCTAAGTGTTGGGAGGTTTCCGCCTCTCAGTGCTGCAGCTAACGCATTAAGCACTCCGCCTGGGGAGTACGACCGCAAGGTTGAAACTCAAAGGAATTGACGGGGGCCCGCACAAGCGGTGGAGCATGTGGTTTAATTCGAAGCAACGCGAAGAACCTTACCAGGTCTTGACATCTAGTGCCATCCTAAGAGATTAGGAGTTCCCTTCGGGGACGCTAAGACAGGTGGTGCATGGCTGTCGTCAGCTCGTGTCGTGAGATGTTGGGTTAAGTCCCGCAACGAGCGCAACCCTTGTTATTAGTTGCCAGCATTAAGTTGGGCACTCTAATGAGACTGCCGGTGACAAACCGGAGGAAGGTGGGGATGACGTCAAGTCATCATGCCCCTTATGACCTGGGCTACACACGTGCTACAATGGGCAGTACAACGAGAAGCGAACCTGTGAAGGCAAGCGGATCTCTTAAAGCTGTTCTCAGTTCGGACTGCAGGCTGCAACTCGCCTGCACGAAGCTGGAATCGCTAGTAATCGCGGATCAGCACGCCGCGGTGAATACGTTCCCGGGCCTTGTACACACCGCCCGTCACACCATGAGAGTCTGTAACACCCAAAGCCGGTGAGGTAACCTTTATGGAGCCAGCCGTCTAAGGTGGGACAGATGATTAGGGTGAAGTCGTAACAAGGTAGCCGTAGGAGAACCTGCGGCTGGATCACCTCCTTTCTAAGGAAGCTGAATGGTGGAGAGTAGAGATACTAACAGAAGCCAAGAAAGCAAACGGAAGCACACGAGAGAAACTTTGTTTAGTTTTGAGGGTAGTACCTCAAAAGAAACTTGAATAACAAGCGTTAGTCGGGCCTATAGCTCAGCTGGTTTAGAGCGCACGCCTGATAAGCGTGAGGTCGATGGTTCAAGTCCATTTAGGCCCATTGACATAATGAATAAAAAGAGTTAAAGTTATGTCAGCCTAAAATAAAAGAATATTGGGGGCTTAGCTCAGCTGGGAGAGCACCTGCTTTGCACGCAGGAGGTCATCGGTTCGATCCCGTTAGCCTCCATTGAATCCTAGAGGATTCAGGAGCTAGTACATTGAAAACTGAATAAGAAACCAAGCAAAAACCGAGACAATCATTGAACAGATTGCGAAGAGCGACCGAGAAGAGAGATCTTGAGTAAGGTCAAGAAGAAAAGGGCGCACGGTGAATGCCTAGGCACTAGAAGGCGAAGAAGGACGTGACGAACCACGAAAGTCCTCGGGGAGCTGTAAGTAAGCTATGATCCGGGGGTATCCGAATGGGGGAACCCAGTGCAGAGATGCATTACTTATCATTGTTAAGATGGTAAGGGCAAGACGCAGTGAACTGAAACATCTAAGTAGCTGCAGGAAGAGAAAGAAAGATCGATTTCCTTAGTAGCGGCGAGCGAAGAGGAAAGAGCCCAAACTCAGTAATTTATTATTGAGGGTTGTAGGACTGCAATAAGGCACTTCAAGAGATAGCAGAATCATCTGGGAAGGTGAGCCAGAGAGGGTGAGAGCCCCGTAAGCGAAATCTTAAGAAGGCTGAGCAGTATCCTGAGTAGGCCGGGACACGAGGAATCCCGGTTGAATCCGCGAGGACCATCTCGCAAGGCTAAATACTAGCTAGTGACCGATAGTGAACCAGTACCGTGAGGGAAAGGTGAAAAGAACCCCGGAAGGGGAGTGAAAGAGAACCTGAAACCGTGTGCCTACAAGTAGTCAGAGCACATTAAAGTGTAATGGCGTGCCTTTTGTAGAATGAACCGGCGAGTTACGTTATGCAGCGAGGTTAAGTCAGAAAAGACGGAGCCGCAGCGAAAGCGAGTCTGAATAGGGCGAGCAGTTGCATGACGTAGACCCGAAACCAAGTGACCTACCCATGGCCAGGTTGAAGGCGTGGTAAAACACGCTGGAGGACCGAACCCACGTAAGTTAAAAATTGCGGGGATGAGCTGTGGGTAGCGGTGAAATTCCAAACGAACTTGGAGATAGCTGGTTCTCTCCGAAATAGCTTTAGGGCTAGCCTCGTGGTAGAGGATAATGGAGGTAGAGCTCTGTTTGGACTAGGGGCCCGTCAGGGGTTACTGAATCCAGATAAACTACGAATTCCATATATCCATACACGGGAGTCAGACTGCGAGTGATAAGATCCGTAGTCGAAAGGGAAACAGCCCAGATCACCAGTTAAGGTCCCCAAATCTATGCTAAGTGGAAAAGGATGTGGAGTTGCGTAGACAACTAGGACGTTGGCTCAGAAGCAGCCATCATTCAAAGAGTGCGTAATAGCTCACTAGTCGAGTGGCGCTGCGCCGAAAATTTACCGGGGCTAAGCATAGTACCGAAACTGTGGATGTGTTTTAAAGAGCACGTGGTAGGAGAGCGTTCTAAGTGCGGCGAAGGCAGATCGAGAGGACTGTTGGAGCGCTTAGAAGTGAGAATGCCGGTATGAGTAGCGAAAGATAGGTGAGAATCCTATCCGCCGAAAGACTAAGGTTTCCTGGGGCAGGCTCGTCCGCCCAGGGTAAGTCGGGACCTAAGGCAAGGCCGAGAGGCGTAGTCGATGGACAACAGGTAGAGATTCCTGTACTGCGATCAATCGTTAAGAGCGATGGAGGGACGCAGGAGGCTAGGAACGCGTGGGGCTGGAAATCCACGTTCAAGCGTCAAGCCAGAGAGTGAGTCAAATGCTTGCTCTTGATAAAAGCAAGGCGTGATGAGGAGCGAAATAAAAGTAGCGAAGGTTCTGATGTCACACTGCCGAGAAAAGCTTCTAGCCAGAGAGATCGTACCCGTACCGCAAACCGACACAGGTAGTCGAGTGGAGAACACTAAGGTGAGCGAGAGAACTCTCGTTAAGGAACTCGGCAAAATGACCCCGTAACTTCGGGAGAAGGGGTGCTGATCGTAACAGATCAGCCGCAGTGAATAGGCCCAAACAACTGTTTATCAAAAACACAGGTATCTGCAAAGTCGTAAGACGACGTATAGGTGCTGACACCTGCCCGGTGCTGGAAGGTTAAGAGGAGAGCTTAGCTTAGGCGAAGGTTCGAATTGAAGCCCCAGTAAACGGCGGCCGTAACTATAACGGTCCTAAGGTAGCGAAATTCCTTGTCGGGTAAGTTCCGACCTGCACGAAAGGTGTAATGATTTGGGCACTGTCTCAACGAGAGACTCGGTGAAATTATAATACCCGTGAAGATGCGGGTTACCCGCGACAGGACGGAAAGACCCCATGGAGCTTCACTGTAGCTTGATATTGGGTATCTGTTAAACATGTACAGGATAGGTAGGAGCCTGAGAAGATAGGACGCTAGTTTTATCGGAGGCACTGTTGGGATACTACCCTTGTTTGATGGATACTCTAACCTCGGCGCCTCAGCGGCGTCAGGGACAGTGTCAGGTGGGCAGTTTGACTGGGGCGGTCGCCTCCTAAAGTGTAACGGAGGCGCCCAAAGGTTCCCTCAGAATGGTTGGAAATCATTCGCAGAGTGTAAAGGTATAAGGGAGCTTGACTGCGAGAGATACATCTCGAGCAGGGACGAAAGTCGGGCTTAGTGATCTGGTGGTACCGTATGGAAGGGCCATCACTCAACGGATAAAAGCTACCCTGGGGATAACAGGCTTATCTCCCCCAAGAGTTCACATCGACGGGGAGGTTTGGCACCTCGATGTCGGCTCGTCGCATCCTGGGGCTGAAGTCGGTCCCAAGGGTTGGGCTGTTCGCCCATTAAAGCGGCACGCGAGCTGGGTTCAGAACGTCGTGAGACAGTTCGGTCCCTATCCGTCGTGGGCGCAGGAAATTTGAGAGGAGCTGTCCTTAGTACGAGAGGACCGGGATGGACGCACCGCTGGTGTACCAGTTGTCTTGCCAAAGGCATCGCTGGGTAGCTATGTGCGGAAGGGATAAGCGCTGAAAGCATCTAAGTGCGAAGCCCCCCTCAAGATGAGATTTCCTTTGCGAAAGCAGTAAGACACCTCAGAGACTATGAGGTAGATAGGCTGGAAGTGGAAGAGTAGTGATACTTGGAGCGGACCAGTACTAATCAGTCGATATCTTGACCAAAGCGATTCGCAACGGTTTTTGCGGAAAGGTTTCATATTCAGTTTTGAGTGTAAAAGCTCACAAAAGAGTACGGTGGCGATAGCAAGAAGGATACACCCGTTCCCATGCCGAACACGGAAGTTAAGCTTCTTAACGCCGAGAGTAGTTGGTGGGAGACTGCCTGCGAGGGTAGGCAGCTGCCGTGCTCAAATGGAGGATTAGCTCAGCTGGGAGAGCATCTGCCTTACAAGCAGGAGGTCACAGGTTCGAGCCCTGTATCCTCCATTCCGAGTCGTTAGCTCAGTTGGTAGAGCAACGGACTTTTAATCCGTGGGTCGAGGGTTCAAGTCCCTCACGGCTCATGACCCTAATGCGGGTGTGGCGGAATTGGCAGACGCGCTAGATTTAGGTTCTAGTGTTTTCGGACGTGTGAGTTCAAGTCTCACCACCCGTATATGCCAACCACATGTTGACATTAATGCCGATTTAGCTCAGTTGGTAGAGCATCTGTCTTGTAAACAGGGGGTCGTACGTTCAAGTCGTATAATCGGCATTTATATTTTTGCGGAAGTAGTTCAGTGGTAGAACATCACCTTGCCATGGTGGGGGTCGCGGGTTCGAATCCCGTCTTCCGCTTTTCATTAAAATATGCCGGGGTGGCGGAATTGGCAGACGCACGGGACTTAAAATCCCGCGGTTGGTTTCAACCGTACCGGTTCGACTCCGGTCCTCGGCATTTAATGAAGCGCCCATAGCGCAACTGGATAGAGTGTCTGACTACGAATCAGAAGGTTGAAGGTTCAAATCCTTCTGGGCGCATTTATTAACGGGAAGTGGCTCAGTTTGGTAGAGCACCTGGTTTGGGACCAGGGGGTCGCAGGTTCGAATCCTGTCTTCCCGATTAGTAATCTATAAATACATCTAATGGTTACAGTTTTTGGCGGTGTAGCTCAGCTGGCTAGAGCGTCCGGTTCATACCCGGGAGGTCGAGGGTTCGATCCCCCCCGCCGCTATTTTGTAAGCTTGGACCTTTAGCTCAGTTGGTTAGAGCAGACGGCTCATAACCGTCCTGTCGTAGGTTCGAGTCCTACAAGGTCCATAATGACTAAAAACTTTAATTATTTTTTAATCGCGGGATGGAGCAGTCTGGTAGCTCGTCGGGCTCATAACCCGAAGGTCGTTGGTTCAAATCCAGCTCCCGCAATATGGTCCATTGGAGCAGTGGTTTATCTCGCCTCCCTGTCACGGAGGAGATCATCGGTTCAAATCCGATATGGACCGTAAGATGGCTCGGTAGCTCAGTTGGTAGAGCAAAGGATTGAAGCTCCTTGTGTCGGCGGTTCGATTCCGTCCCGCGCCATTCGTTTTTGTATATATTGCGGGTATAGTTTAGTGGTAAAACGAAAGCCTTCCAAGCTTTAGTCGCGAGTCCGATTCTCGTTACCCGCTTTTCTTTGGGCCTATAGCTCAGCTGGTTTAGAGCGCACGCCTGATAAGCGTGAGGTCGATGGTTCAAGTCCATTTAGGCCCATATGGAGTAGTACTCAAGTGGCTGAAGAGGCGCCCCTGCTAAGGGTGTAGGTCGGGTTTTCCGGCGCGAGGGTTCGAATCTCTCCTACTCCGTAGTGTTAAACCACCTAATCGTTTATGATTGGGTGGTTTTTGTGTTTTGTTAAAGTTTATAGGATAAAATTATGGTTTTTGAAAAATTAATTCGTAGTAAAAGTATTGCTCAAACAAAAGAAATAGCAGGTGCATTAACTTTTTGTGGAGGATTCATCGATGCCTATACTTATATACAAAGAGGACATACATTAGCTGCTGGACAAACTGGAAATATTATTTTCTTTAGTGCCTCTTTAGCGAATGGAAATGTAATGGGTATGATCAATAGATTATCAACAATTTTAGCTTTTATTTTTGGATTAACTATAGTTACATATATTCATTCACATACTCAAAGTAGATATTGGAGAATTTTTGAAATGATTCCAATAATGGTGGTTTGTGCAGTAGTAAGTTTCTTGCCTAAAAATGTTCCAGATTATTATGTGGTTCCAGCTTTGGCTGTTGGATTATCCATGCAAACTGGAGCTTTTAAAAAAATTGAAGGATTAGGTTATAGTAATGGTTTTACTTCTGGAAACTTGAAAAAAACTGTCATTGCATGGAGCGAATATTATTTTGACAAAGATGTAGATCAAAAAGAGCCTGCACGCAATTATACACTCTTAGTCATTGCATTTGCGACAGGAGCGATTATTTCAGCCATTTTTCAAAAGTTTATAGGGTCATACACCTTACTGATAGCTACAGCGCTCCTAGCGCTTGTAAATGGGCTTTATGGATATATGGTATATAAGCGTCATAAAGAATGGGAGGCTAAAAAAAGAAACCTATGAAAACGTTGATGCTATAAGGCTTTAGAACTTTTTTTGAATAAAAATAAAAAAAGTTTCAATTTTTACTTGCCAAAACCAAAATTATTGTGTAATATTAAATACGTCTTGTGGCGCAGGTCACTTAACAAAAAGCTTTAAATCAAAAAAATAAAAAAAGTTGTTGACAAATGATTTAAAGTTAGGTATTATAATTAAGTGCCTTGCGTCAGTAAGGAATGACACGACCCGTTGGTCAAGTGGTTAAGACACGGCCCTTTCACGGCCGTAACATGGGTTCAAATCCCGTACGGGTCATTACCAATTAAATATAAGTTGGTACTTTATTTCACGATGGAGGATTACCCAAGTGGCTTAAGGGAACGGTTTTGAAAACCGTCAGGCGGGTTATGCTCGCGCGTGGGTTCAAATCCCACATCCTCCTTAACATCGCGGGATGGAGCAGTCTGGTAGCTCGTCGGGCTCATAACCCGAAGGTCGTTGGTTCAAATCCAGCTCCCGCAATATGGTCCATTGGAGCAGTGGTTTATCTCGCCTCCCTGTCACGGAGGAGATCATCGGTTCAAATCCGATATGGACCGTAAGATGGCTCGGTAGCTCAGTTGGTAGAGCAAAGGATTGAAGCTCCTTGTGTCGGCGGTTCGATTCCGTCCCGCGCCATCAATAACGGAGGAGTAGCGAAGTGGCTAAACGCGGCGGTCTGTAAAACCGCTCTCTCTGAGTTCGGCGGTTCGAATCCACCCTCCTCCATATAATAGGGATATCGTATAATGGTAGTACATCGGTCTCCAAAACCGCTGATGTGGGTTCAATTCCTACTATCCCTGTTTATACTTCACGGCGGAATTGGTGAAGGGGTTAACACACCGGTTTGTGGATCCGGCATACATGGGTTCGAATCCCATATTCCGCCCTAGCATTGGGATATAGCCAAGTGGTAAGGCATTAGACTTTGACTCTAACATGCACTGGTTCGAATCCAGTTATCCCAATCTATTTAACAGAATATAAAGCTCATGGCAGGGTAGCCAAGTGGTAAGGCAGAGGTCTGCAAAACCTTTATCGTCGGTTCGAATCCGATCCCCGCCTTTAAGCTATCAGAAAATATTATGGCGGTGTGGCGGAATTGGCAGACGCGCCAGACTCAAAATCTGGTGTCCATTACGGACGTATCGGTTCGACCCCGATCACCGCTATTTTCAAACAGTTCACGGAAGTGAGCTGTTTTTTTGTTTTTATATAACTTTTATATATATTTGCTATTTAAAATTGCGAATGCTTTCTTGAATCTCTATAATGGTTACTATGGAGGTATTTTTGATGAACATTGGTATTTTCACCGATACATATTTCCCCCAACTAAGCGGTGTTGCAACGTCTATAAAAACGTTGAAGGATGCCTTAGAAAAACAGGGGCACAATGTATTCATATTTACGACAACTGATCCTCATATAAAAAAAGAAACTATTGAGCCAAATGTTTTTCGGTTTAGTAGTATTCCATGGGTATCGTTTACTGATCGTAGAATTGCTTTTCGAGGCTTTTTTGAAGCAGCGAAAGTTGCTAAAGAAGTGAAATTAGATATTGTACATACTCAAACAGAATTTGCATTAGGTATGATGGGTAAATATGTTGCTCATCAATTAAAGATTCCGGTAATCCATACTTATCACACTATGTATGAAAATTATTTACATTATGTACTTAATGGACATTTGTTAAAACCTTATCATGTAAAACAGTTTACTAAGGGTTATTTGAAAAATATGGATGGAGTAATTGCCCCAAGTGAAAGAGTGAAAGAGTTACTCATTCGCTATGGAGTAAAAATTCCTATTAAAATTATTCCAACTGGCGTTGATATTGAAATAATGAATGGTGAAATTAATAATAATCTGCGAAATGAATTAGGAATAGAGACAGATGCTCCAGTTATTTTGACTTTAAGTAGAATTGCGGCAGAAAAGAAAATCAATCATATTCTTAATATAATGCCTCAAGTGGTTGAAGAATTTCCAAAGGTTAAATTAGTAATTGCTGGTGATGGACCCGATGTTGATGTTTTAAAAGAGCAGGTTGAAAGATTGACATTAGAAAAATATGTAATCTTTACAGGACCTGTTAAGCATGAAGATGTAGGTAATTATTATCGAATGGCGGATTTATTTGTTTCTGCTAGTGATACAGAAACACAAGGTTTAACTTATATTGAAGCTATGGCATCCGGAACCCCATCTATTGTATATGAGACTGAATATACAGAAAATATTTTTGATAATAAGCTCCTGGGCCAAACTTTTAACACTCAAGATGAAATGTTAGCTGAAATTTTAGAATATTTACATATGGGAAAGAAGAAAATTCCGCATGATATATTAGAAGCAAAATTGGATAAAATTTCTGCTAAACACTTTGGTAAAGAAGTGTACAATTTTTATCAGGAAGTAATTGAAAACTATAAGAAAAATAAAGAGGATTTAGATGATTAGAATTAATATGTTTTCTCAAGCTGATTCTGTTAAAGGACAAGGAGTAGGTTCGGCTTATAATGAATTGATGAGCTTATTAAGAAGAAAGATGGTTGATGAATACTACGTCACCGTCAATAAATATGGAACATCCGATTTAACGCATTACCATACAATTAACCCAACCTATTACTTGAATAGTTTTTCGCCAGCACGTGGTAGAAAAATTGGTTATGTTCACTTCTTACCTGATACTCTAGAAGGATCAATCAAATTGCCAGGTTCTGCTAAAAAGATTTTTTATAATTATGTAATAGATTTTTATAAACGAATGGATAAAATTGTAGTAGTTAATCCAATTTTTATTGATAAATTAGCTCAATATGGAATTGATCCAGAAAGAGTTCAATATATTCCAAACTTTGTTTCAAAAACTGAATTTTATCCTCAAAATCAAGTTACTAAAAATGCTTTTCGCAATAAATTAGGTATTCCTCTTGATAAATTTGTGGTTTTTGGAGATGGTCAAGTTCAAGAACGAAAAGGTGTAGATGATTTTGCTAAAATGGCACTAGCTAATCCAGATGTGCAATTTATTTGGGCTGGTGGCTTCTCATTTGGAAAAATTACAGATGGTTATGATCATTATAAAAAGTTAGTAGATAATCCACCAAAGAATTTAAAGTTTACTGGTATAGTTGATCGAAAAGATTTGGTAAACTATTTGAATATTGCAAATTTATTTGTTTTACCTTCATATGATGAACTTTTTCCTATGTCGGTTCTTGAAGCTTTTAGCTGCGGAACTCCTGTATTATTAAGAAATTTGGACTTATATAAAGCTATTATTGATGGATATTATCTTAAAGGTGATAATTTTGAAGAAATGAATAAACAACTTCAGAATGCTGTTAAAAATCCACAAATTTTGAAGCAATATAAGGAATTATCTTTAAAAGCTAGTGATCAATATTCTGAAGATAATTTAGCGAGAATTTGGAGTGATTTTTATGCTCAACAATATGATATTGGAAGGGAATTAGGACAAATTCATTAATGAATAAAAAACACTTATGGGGCATACTGATTGTTTTGGCAATCAGCGCCTTTGTACTTTATACAGACTTAAAGACTACTCCAATTCATGAAATTCAAAAAGCTGCCCAGGGAATGAATTGGTTTGCTTTTAGTATGATTTTTGTATTGATGCTTTTATCTTATGTTTGTGAAGCTGCAATTTTAGCGACTTTAGCTAAAAGAAAAAATGAACCTAAAAGAAGTAAATGGTCATTTTTTAGAATACCTATTATTCAAGCTTTATTTAATGCCATTACTCCAATGTCAACAGGAGGACAGCCATCTCAGCTTGCTGCAATGGTTCAGATGGGAATTGAAGGCGGAAGAGCTACATCGCTTTTATTAATGAAATTCATCATTTATCAAGTTGTTGTATTATTTGCCTATGTATTAACTATTATTTTTGGTTTTCATATGGTAGCAACTAAATTTTCTGCTTTAGCAATTTTTATTGTTATCGGCTTTATTATTCATGTTAGTTCAATTTTATTTTTATTAGCTATTATGTTTGCATATAATTGGACCAAGAATGCTACTAATTTTTTGATGAATTTACTCGCAAAGTTTATTAAAAAAGAACGTGTAGAAAAATGGCGTGCAGCTACAATGGAAAAAATTGAAACATTTTACGCTGAAAGTCAAAAACTAAAAAAAGAAAAGAAAAAGTTATTAATTTCAACATTTTTGACTGTGGGTCAGTTATTAATTTTTTATTCAATTCCTTATGTAGTATTAATGGCACTTAATGTACATGCTTCCTGGTTTGCAGTTACACAAATTAATATTATGATTATTATGTTTATGGCAATTATTCCAATTCCAGGAGCTTCCGGCGGGGCAGAATATAGTTTTCAGACACTTTTTGCTACTTTTGTTTCTTCACATGGTGCACTTGTCTTGGGAATGTTTTTATGGAGATTTGCGACTTATTTCTTTGGGATGATATTAGGAATTTTTGGCTGGATTTTTAAACCTAAGAAAATAAAGAGCAAGCAAAATAATTAACATTCAGTAAAATAGCTAGTTATTAACTGGAAATACGTAGTAATATGGTTAGCATGAGCGAAAGGAGGAGCACTGTTTGAAAAGTATAAAGTCTTTTTTTAACTGGTTGACTAAAACTAAGCTGGGCTTTTTTATAATTGTTTTGACCTTATTTTGGTTAAAGACTTATTGGGTCTATTTAAATAAGTTTAATTTAGGCGCAGTAGGTCCTATGCAAAATTTTTTATTATTAATAAATCCAATTCCAGCAGGGATGCTGCTTTTAGGAATAGGACTATTTTTTAAAGGACGAAAATCATACTGGATAGTGATGATTATCGACTTTTTGCTTAGTTTGTGGTTATTTGCAAATATTTTATATTATCGTGAATTTTCGAACTTTTTGTCTTTTTCAATTATGAAAACATCAGGCTCAACTTCAGATAATTTAGGAAAAAGTATTGCAGGAATTACTCAAGCCAGTGATTTTTTAGCATTTTTGGATGTTGCAATAATTATTGCATTATTAATTTTTAAAGTTATTCGTATTGATATTCGCCCATTAAAATTACGAGTTAATTTAATGATTGAAACTTTAGCCTTAACATTAATGGGAATTAATCTTTTGATGGCTCAAGAAGATCGTTCAGGACTTCTTACTAGAACCTTTGATAATAATTATATTGTTAAGTATTTAGGAATGAATGAGTATGCCGTTTATGATGGATTTAAAACTGCACAAACAAGTGCCCAGATGGCTAAAGCAAATGTTTCTGATATTAATTCGGTTCAAAAATATTTAAAGGCAAATTATGTTAAACCTAATCCTGAGTACACGGGTGTGGCTAAAGGAAAAAATGTTTTGGTAATTCACTTAGAGAGTTTCCAACAGTTTTTAATTGGTTACAAGTGGAAAGGCAAGGAAGTAACTCCTAATTTGAATAAAATTTATCATGCAAAAGATACTATAAGTTTTGATAATTTCTTTAATCAAGTAGGTCAAGGGAAAACTTCCGATGCTGAAATGATGCTTGAAAATTCGCTTTATGGGTTACAATCAGGAAGTGCAATGTCAAGTTATGGCACCAGCAATACTTTTCAAAGTGCACCAGCAATTTTGCATCAACAAGCAGGCTATACTACGGCTGTAATGCATGGTGGGGCTGGGTCGTTTTGGAATAGAAATAATGCTTATAAATCATTTGGTTATCAGTATTTTATGCCTTTGTCTTTTTATGAAAATAAGCCCGATTACTACATTGGATATGGAATAAAGGATAAGCTATTCTTTAATCAATCTATTAAATATATCGAACGTTTGCCGCAACCGTTTTATTTAAAGATGATTACAGTTACTAATCACTATCCTTATGATATTGATAAAAAAAATCAAACAATTTCTAAAACCAATACAGGAGATGAAACTGTTGATGGTTATGTTCAAACTGCTCATTATTTAGATCAAGCTATTGGTCAATTAATGAGTTGGATGAAAAAGACTGGCTTAGATAAAAATACTTTGATTATGTTCTATGGGGATCACTATGGAATTTCTGGTAATCACCATAAAGCTAGTGCTGAACTTCTTAAAAAAGATAGTTTTAATGATTTTGATAATTTAAATTTCCAAAGAGTTCCATTAATGTTTCATATGAAAGGACTTAAGGGAAAAATTGATCATACTTATGGCGGTGAAATTGATGTTTTACCAACTTTATTAAATCTTTTGGGCATAAAGGACAATGATACTATTCAGTTTGGACATGATTTATTAAGTAAAAATGCTCCACAAATAGTTGCTCAAAGAAATGGTGATTTTATTACGCCAGAATATGCTAAAGTTACAGGGAATTATTATTATACAAAGACAGGAAAGAAAATTACTCATCCTAATAAAAGGCTAAAAGAAAAGCTGTTAACTCTTTCTAATCAAGTGACAACTCAACTGTCATTATCAGATCGTGTAATCGATGGTAATCTTTTGAGATTTTATCAACCAAAATGGTTTACTAAAGTTAAACCAAGTGATTATAATTATAATAAAGATGAGTCTTTGAAGACTTTGTATTCAAAAGATAATAAAACATCATTGTGGTATAAGAATCACAAGAAGACAACACAATCGAAATTTAAGACAGATGCACCTGAGCTAGAAAAATAAGCCTGCAAAATTTTCTGTTTTGTGATAAAATTGTTCAGTAATCGTATCTGTGTATTGGAGGCAGCGCATTGTACAATTTATTTATGACGCTACTAATCATTGTTTCAATTTTAATCGTTATTGCAACAATGATGCAGCCACAAAAACAACAAGACGCTTTAAACGCCCTTTCTGGTGGTGCAGTTTTTAGTGGTCAAACCAAAAAACGTGGTTTTGAAGCATTTATGGAAAAAGTAACCGCAGTTTTATTGGTACTATTTTTCGCATTTGCTATTGTATTAGCAATAATGTCTTCAAAATAATTTTTGTTTAAAGTCTCCCGATCAAGTGTGTTGGGAGGCTTTTTTTATAAATACTTACTTATAAAGAAACGGAGAATATTAATGGTACAAAATGAAAAAACTTTAGGCGGTGTTTTAGAAATATTTCGTCATGAGCCTCAGAAACAGTTTCGTATAGATCAAATTGAAAAAAAGGCTCGAAGAGATCGTTTAGGCAATTTTACTGAACTTATTAAAGCATTATCATTTCTAGAACATGAAAAAAAGATTATTACAGATGGCAAGGGACGCTATCAATTAGCTCAAGCTAATACAATTGTTGAAGGTGAATTTAGAGCAAATGAACGCGGTTTTGGCTTTATAAGACTTGATGATGAAGAAGCCGATGATGTATTTGTTGATGCTGATTATACTAAATTTGCAGTTAATGGCGATCGTGTAAAGGTAAAAATTATTGCTGATGGCAATCCTTGGAATGGTAAGGGACCAGAAGGTCATATTGAGGAAATTTTAGAACGAGGAACCACAACATTAGTTGGTGAATACCATCCATTAACTGATGAAGAAGTTGAAGCAAGTCACTTTATTGGTTATGTTTTAAGTAACGATAAAAAACTTCATAAATATCGTGTTTATGTCTCAGAAAATGGTATTGTTCCCCAAATGGGTGATATGGTCAAGGTTTCAATTAAGGATTATCCTACTGAAGCTAATCCAGAATCAATGACTGGTGCAGTTATTGAGGTGATTGGTAATAAAAATGATCCTGGTGTAGATATTATGTCTATTGTCGCTTCTCATGATGTGCGCACAGAATGGCCTGAAGAAGCAATGGATCAAGCTAATAGTATTCCTGACCATGTTACTGATGAAGATAGAAAAGGCAGAGTTGATATTACTGATCAACCAGCTGTAACTATTGATGGGGATGACTCAAAAGACTTTGACGATGCTGTTGTTGTATGGAAATTGCCAAATGGAAATTACCATTTGGGTGTCCATATTGCTGATGTATCTCACTATGTCAAAGAAAATACTCCTTTGAATGCAGAAGCTTTTGCTCGTGGAAATAGTACATATTTAGTTGATAGAGTTATTCCAATGCTTCCATTTAGACTGTCTAATGGGATTTGTTCTTTAAACGAAGGTGTAGACCGTCTTGTTTTATCATGTGATATGGAAATTACACCAGAAGGTAAGCGTGTTAACTATAAGATTTATCCATCAGTTATGCGTTCTCATGGTCGAATGACTTATAATAAGGTTAATAAGGTCTTAGCAGGCGATATGGATGGCTTAGAAGATAAATATGTAAAACTACGTCCGATGCTTGAAGATATGTCAGACCTTCACAATGCCCTTTATAAGCAACGTCATAAGCGTGGTGCAATTGATTTTGAAGAACCAGAAGCAAAAATTATAGTTGATGATAAAGGCAAGCCTGTCGATATTGTTTTACATGAACGCGGAACAGCAGAAAAAATGATTGAATCTTTCATGTTGATGGCAAATGAGACTGTAGCGGAAGATTATTATAAAAAGCATGTTCCTTTCTTATATCGTGTTCATGAAACTCCTGATGGTGAAAGAATTAAAACTTTCTTTGAGTTTTGTAGTGCTTTTGGACTTAATGTAAAAGCTGATCCAAATAATGTGAAACCAATAGATTTACAAAAAGTGGTAACTAAAACAGAAGGTACGCCTGAAGAAGCAGTTGTTCAAATGATGATGTTAAGAAGTTTGAAGCAAGCACATTATTCTGAAGATGCGCTTGGACACTTTGGTTTGGCTGCAGAATTCTATACCCACTTTACTTCACCAATTCGTCGTTATTCTGACTTAATGGTGCATAGAATGATTCATCAATATGCAGATAAAGGTATGGGAGAAGATACCAAGAAACATTTTGCAAGTTATTTGCCAGAAGTTGCTGAACAAACTTCAACTCAAGAGCGTCGCTCAATTGATACTGAGCGTGAAGTTAATGATCTTAAGATGACAGAATTTATGGCAGATAGAGTAGGTGAGCATTTTGATGCAGTAGTTTCTTCAGTTACTAGCTTTGGAATGTTCATTCAATTGCCAAATACTGTTGAAGGTCTCATCCATATTTCTAATTTAGATGATGATTTTTACAGCTTTGATGAAAAAACGCTTACTCTTACGGGACGTGGCACTCATAAAAAGTTTAAGATAGGGATGCCTATTAAAGTTACATTGATTAATGCTAATGTTGAACAACATCAGCTGGATTTTGAAATTTATGACCCTAATGCTCCTAAGCGTAAACATAATGATCGTGGGATGAATAATCGTCGTCGTGGTAACCGCGGTTTTAAAAATAATCAAGGACGCCGTGGTGAAAAACAACATAACTTCCATGGTCGCAGAAATAATAAAAATCACAATAGCCGTAGTTTTAAGCATTAGGTGAGTTTTTATGAAAGAAAAAAATGAAAATCTGATTGCTCAAAATAAAAAAGCAGGTCATGACTATTTCATTAAAGAAACTCTAGAAGCAGGAATTGCACTTACAGGGACAGAAATTAAGTCTATTCGTGCACGCAGAATTAATTTACGTGATGGTTATGTGCAAATTATTGATGGATCTGCTTTTTTGGAAAATGTGCATATCAGTGAATATAAACAAGGAAATCGCTATAATCATGATCCATTAAGAAGTAGAAGGCTTCTTTTGCATAAAAAAGAAATTGCTCGTTTGGCTAAAGCTCAAGCAGAACGTGGGATTGCTATTATTCCTTTAAAGGTTTATCTTAAGCATGGCTTTGCTAAAGTTCTCATTGGAGTAGGTCAAGGGAAGAAGCAATATGATAAGCGAGAAACTATTAAGAAACGAGATCAAGATAGAGAGCTTCGTAGAAAATATAAAGTTTAGTTTTTAAAGAGTTACCCTTTTAAGGTAGCTCTTTTTTATAAGTATAAAATTATATTTGTATAGTATAAAATAAATAAAAAATATAGAATAGATTATTGAATAATATAACTTGGGATAGTAATATGTTTTTTGAAAATTATGTATAAGAAAGGAATTTAATCTCCATGCTAGAATATCTTATAGGACTGGAGAGTCTGATTAATGCTGGTGAAAGAAAAATTACCGTCACTAAGTTATGTAGAAAAAGTAATAAAGGATTGAATGATTTTAACTATCGTTTTAAGACCATGGGAGAATTCATAACCCAAGTCTTAGAATATGAGTTAAATAATAATTTACGTGCAAATACTTCTGAAGATTTTTCTAGGATTTTTTATAATGTTTTAAGAGAAATCTATAATCGAAAGTATTATTATCATGCTGTGATAGGCTTGTTAGATACAGGACATTTTGAGAAGCGAATTGAGCATAAAATTAAGGCATATCACAAAATTGAAAAAATCTTTATGATGGAGATTGAAGAATACATTAAAAGTACAGGTGTTTTGCGGATGAGGGATGTAAGAGGGTGTGCGAGCCATATTTGTTCAAGAATTCAAGTTTGGTGGACACATGAATTTAATGAAGATCCACAGACAATTTATCAAGAACTTCGTTCATCATTAGATATAGTGGAAAAAGCAAAAAGGGAAAAATATTAATAATAGATGTCTGAGAAAAAAACTAGATACTTAAAATAGAAAAATCCGATAGAAATCATTTCGATCTCTATCGGATTTTTCTATTCCTAATAATCACATTGTTTCAGTAATTAATAATTTTGGATATTATTCCTGAAGAAATACTTTTAGAAGATTAGCATAGTACTGGTAGACCGACTATTATCCGACAATGATGGTGATCGCAGAAGGCAGGCAGATCTTCTATCACGCGATTAATAATTTCAGGAGCAGTGATCATGCTGATCGACTAATCAAAGAATCTTTTGTTCATTTTATTAATCTTTTGCAAGAAGAAGGATTGATTAGAGAAGATGCCATCTTTATTGATGAAGCAAAGATTGAAGCTGAATTTCTTAAAGATTTATAACGAACTGTTTCAAAAAGAAGTTGAATTAGCTATAAGCGAAGAAAAAATTCAAAAGTTAGATGAGAGTATCGAATGAGAACCTAAAGTAATGCCAGACGGTTTTGTAAAGAAGCAACGCAGACATAACCTTAAAAAATACGTTCGTAATTTTCATACTAAGAGTTAAAAAGTATGAGAAGTTAGAACAAATCTTTGACGATCGTAATAGTTACTCTAAAACTGATCATGACGCCACATTTATGCATATGAAAGAAGATCATATGAGAAATGGACAATTAAAGCCCGGTTATAATGTTCAAGCAGCTACAACTAACCAAGTAGTAGACTTTGCACTCTATTCTAATCTAACGGACTTTAGAACCATCCTTAAATCAATGAAGGTTATAGATAAGTTTCAAAATATAGTAGCTGATGCAGGATATGACAGTGAGCTTAATTATTATGTTCTTGAAGATAAGAACTGCTACATTCCATATACTTGTTATGAGAAAATACAAGAATATTTGATTTAATTTAAATTTTTTAGAAAAAAGGGTTGCAATTTAACAAAAAGTCCTGTATTCTAATAAAGTCGCTTGAAGCGATAAAGAACTTCTGAAAAAGGAAGAGACAGCTCAAGAAAACTTTTTAAAAAAGATTCAAAAAAGGGGTTGTCAAAAAGAAGAAAAGCTGGTAATATATTTAACTGTCGTCAGGAAAAAGGCAGAAAGCCAAAGAGAGATGACAGCCAAGCTCAAAAATCTTTTAAAAGAAATTGAAAAAAGTTCTTGACAAAAGAAAATGAGCCTGATATAATATAAAAGCTGACTTCTAAGTCAGAAGGTAGTACATTGAAAACTGAACAAAGTTTCGCAAAGTGTGCGGGTGTAATAACCCAAACAAATGAGCGAAGTCAATTCGCAAGCAATAAATTTTGAGACAAAGATCTTAAAAAAACGATTATTTATAAAAATGAGAGTTTGATCCTGGCTCAGGACGAACGCTGGCGGCGTGCCTAATACATGCAAGTCGAGCGAGCGGAATTAGCAGATTTACTTCGGTAATGACGCTTTGGAAGCGAGCGGCGGATGGGTGAGTAACACGTGGGTAACCTGCCCTTAAGTCTGGGATACCACTTGGAAACAGGTGCTAATACCGGATATGATCTATAGCTGCATGGCTGTAGATTGAAAGGCGGCGTAAGCTGTCGCTAAAGGATGGACCCGCGGTGCATTAGCTAGTTGGTGAGGTAACGGCTCACCAAGGCGACGATGCATAGCCGAGTTGAGAGACTGATCGGCCACATTGGGACTGAGACACGGCCCAAACTCCTACGGGAGGCAGCAGTAGGGAATCTTCCACAATGGGCGAAAGCCTGATGGAGCAACGCCGCGTGAGTGAAGAAGGTTTTCGGATCGTAAAGCTCTGTTGTTGGTGAAGAAGGACATGAGTAGTAACTGGCTCATGTTTGACGGTAATCAACCAGAAAGTCACGGCTAACTACGTGCCAGCAGCCGCGGTAATACGTAGGTGGCAAGCGTTGTCCGGATTTATTGGGCGTAAAGCGAGCGCAGGCGGAAAGATAAGTCTGATGTGAAAGCCCTCGGCTCAACCGAGGAATTGCATCGGAAACTGTGTTTCTTGAGTGCAGAAGAGGAGAGTGGAACTCCATGTGTAGCGGTGGAATGCGTAGATATATGGAAGAACACCAGTGGCGAAGGCGGCTCTCTGGTCTGTAACTGACGCTGAGGCTCGAAAGCATGGGTAGCGAACAGGATTAGATACCCTGGTAGTCCATGCCGTAAACGATGAGTGCTAAGTGTTGGGAGGTTTCCGCCTCTCAGTGCTGCAGCTAACGCATTAAGCACTCCGCCTGGGGAGTACGACCGCAAGGTTGAAACTCAAAGGAATTGACGGGGGCCCGCACAAGCGGTGGAGCATGTGGTTTAATTCGAAGCAACGCGAAGAACCTTACCAGGTCTTGACATCTAGTGCCATCCTAAGAGATTAGGAGTTCCCTTCGGGGACGCTAAGACAGGTGGTGCATGGCTGTCGTCAGCTCGTGTCGTGAGATGTTGGGTTAAGTCCCGCAACGAGCGCAACCCTTGTTATTAGTTGCCAGCATTAAGTTGGGCACTCTAATGAGACTGCCGGTGACAAACCGGAGGAAGGTGGGGATGACGTCAAGTCATCATGCCCCTTATGACCTGGGCTACACACGTGCTACAATGGGCAGTACAACGAGAAGCGAACCTGTGAAGGCAAGCGGATCTCTTAAAGCTGTTCTCAGTTCGGACTGCAGGCTGCAACTCGCCTGCACGAAGCTGGAATCGCTAGTAATCGCGGATCAGCACGCCGCGGTGAATACGTTCCCGGGCCTTGTACACACCGCCCGTCACACCATGAGAGTCTGTAACACCCAAAGCCGGTGAGGTAACCTTTATGGAGCCAGCCGTCTAAGGTGGGACAGATGATTAGGGTGAAGTCGTAACAAGGTAGCCGTAGGAGAACCTGCGGCTGGATCACCTCCTTTCTAAGGAAGCTGAATGGTGGAGAGTAGAGATACTAACAGAAGCCAAGAAAGCAAACGGAAGCACACGAGAGAAACTTTGTTTAGTTTTGAGGGTAGTACCTCAAAAGAGCTAGTACATTGAAAACTGAATAAGAAACCAAGCAAAAACCGAGACAATCATTGAACAGATTGCGAAGAGCGACCGAGAAGAGAGATCTTGAGTAAGGTCAAGAAGAAAAGGGCGCACGGTGAATGCCTAGGCACTAGAAGGCGAAGAAGGACGTGACGAACCACGAAAGTCCTCGGGGAGCTGTAAGTAAGCTATGATCCGGGGGTATCCGAATGGGGGAACCCAGTGCAGAGATGCATTACTTATCATTGTTAAGATGGTAAGGGCAAGACGCAGTGAACTGAAACATCTAAGTAGCTGCAGGAAGAGAAAGAAAGATCGATTTCCTTAGTAGCGGCGAGCGAAGAGGAAAGAGCCCAAACTCAGTAATTTATTATTGAGGGTTGTAGGACTGCAATAAGGCACTTCAAGAGATAGCAGAATCATCTGGGAAGGTGAGCCAGAGAGGGTGAGAGCCCCGTAAGCGAAATCTTAAGAAGGCTGAGCAGTATCCTGAGTAGGCCGGGACACGAGGAATCCCGGTTGAATCCGCGAGGACCATCTCGCAAGGCTAAATACTAGCTAGTGACCGATAGTGAACCAGTACCGTGAGGGAAAGGTGAAAAGAACCCCGGAAGGGGAGTGAAAGAGAACCTGAAACCGTGTGCCTACAAGTAGTCAGAGCACATTAAAGTGTAATGGCGTGCCTTTTGTAGAATGAACCGGCGAGTTACGTTATGCAGCGAGGTTAAGTCAGAAAAGACGGAGCCGCAGCGAAAGCGAGTCTGAATAGGGCGAGCAGTTGCATGACGTAGACCCGAAACCAAGTGACCTACCCATGGCCAGGTTGAAGGCGTGGTAAAACACGCTGGAGGACCGAACCCACGTAAGTTAAAAATTGCGGGGATGAGCTGTGGGTAGCGGTGAAATTCCAAACGAACTTGGAGATAGCTGGTTCTCTCCGAAATAGCTTTAGGGCTAGCCTCGTGGTAGAGGATAATGGAGGTAGAGCTCTGTTTGGACTAGGGGCCCGTCAGGGGTTACTGAATCCAGATAAACTACGAATTCCATATATCCATACACGGGAGTCAGACTGCGAGTGATAAGATCCGTAGTCGAAAGGGAAACAGCCCAGATCACCAGTTAAGGTCCCCAAATCTATGCTAAGTGGAAAAGGATGTGGAGTTGCGTAGACAACTAGGACGTTGGCTCAGAAGCAGCCATCATTCAAAGAGTGCGTAATAGCTCACTAGTCGAGTGGCGCTGCGCCGAAAATTTACCGGGGCTAAGCATAGTACCGAAACTGTGGATGTGTTTTAAAGAGCACGTGGTAGGAGAGCGTTCTAAGTGCGGCGAAGGCAGATCGAGAGGACTGTTGGAGCGCTTAGAAGTGAGAATGCCGGTATGAGTAGCGAAAGATAGGTGAGAATCCTATCCGCCGAAAGACTAAGGTTTCCTGGGGCAGGCTCGTCCGCCCAGGGTAAGTCGGGACCTAAGGCAAGGCCGAGAGGCGTAGTCGATGGACAACAGGTAGAGATTCCTGTACTGCGATCAATCGTTAAGAGCGATGGAGGGACGCAGGAGGCTAGGAACGCGTGGGGCTGGAAATCCACGTTCAAGCGTCAAGCCAGAGAGTGAGTCAAATGCTTGCTCTTGATAAAAGCAAGGCGTGATGAGGAGCGAAATAAAAGTAGCGAAGGTTCTGATGTCACACTGCCGAGAAAAGCTTCTAGCCAGAGAGATCGTACCCGTACCGCAAACCGACACAGGTAGTCGAGTGGAGAACACTAAGGTGAGCGAGAGAACTCTCGTTAAGGAACTCGGCAAAATGACCCCGTAACTTCGGGAGAAGGGGTGCTGATCGTAACAGATCAGCCGCAGTGAATAGGCCCAAACAACTGTTTATCAAAAACACAGGTATCTGCAAAGTCGTAAGACGACGTATAGGTGCTGACACCTGCCCGGTGCTGGAAGGTTAAGAGGAGAGCTTAGCTTAGGCGAAGGTTCGAATTGAAGCCCCAGTAAACGGCGGCCGTAACTATAACGGTCCTAAGGTAGCGAAATTCCTTGTCGGGTAAGTTCCGACCTGCACGAAAGGTGTAATGATTTGGGCACTGTCTCAACGAGAGACTCGGTGAAATTATAATACCCGTGAAGATGCGGGTTACCCGCGACAGGACGGAAAGACCCCATGGAGCTTCACTGTAGCTTGATATTGGGTATCTGTTAAACATGTACAGGATAGGTAGGAGCCTGAGAAGATAGGACGCTAGTTTTATCGGAGGCACTGTTGGGATACTACCCTTGTTTGATGGATACTCTAACCTCGGCGCCTCAGCGGCGTCAGGGACAGTGTCAGGTGGGCAGTTTGACTGGGGCGGTCGCCTCCTAAAGTGTAACGGAGGCGCCCAAAGGTTCCCTCAGAATGGTTGGAAATCATTCGCAGAGTGTAAAGGTATAAGGGAGCTTGACTGCGAGAGATACATCTCGAGCAGGGACGAAAGTCGGGCTTAGTGATCTGGTGGTACCGTATGGAAGGGCCATCACTCAACGGATAAAAGCTACCCTGGGGATAACAGGCTTATCTCCCCCAAGAGTTCACATCGACGGGGAGGTTTGGCACCTCGATGTCGGCTCGTCGCATCCTGGGGCTGAAGTCGGTCCCAAGGGTTGGGCTGTTCGCCCATTAAAGCGGCACGCGAGCTGGGTTCAGAACGTCGTGAGACAGTTCGGTCCCTATCCGTCGTGGGCGCAGGAAATTTGAGAGGAGCTGTCCTTAGTACGAGAGGACCGGGATGGACGCACCGCTGGTGTACCAGTTGTCTTGCCAAAGGCATCGCTGGGTAGCTATGTGCGGAAGGGATAAGCGCTGAAAGCATCTAAGTGCGAAGCCCCCCTCAAGATGAGATTTCCTTTGCGAAAGCAGTAAGACACCTCAGAGACTATGAGGTAGATAGGCTGGAAGTGGAAGAGTAGTGATACTTGGAGCGGACCAGTACTAATCAGTCGATATCTTGACCAAAGCGATTCGCAACGGTTTTTGCGGAAAGGTTTCATATTCAGTTTTGAGTGTAAAAGCTCACAAAAGAGTACGGTGGCGATAGCAAGAAGGATACACCCGTTCCCATGCCGAACACGGAAGTTAAGCTTCTTAACGCCGAGAGTAGTTGGTGGGAGACTGCCTGCGAGGGTAGGCAGCTGCCGTGCTCTTTTTTAATATTCCGGCTTAGCTCAGTTGGTAGAGCGCTTGACTGTTAATCAAGATGTCGTCAGTTCGAGTCTGACAGCCGGAGCTAGCGGAATAGGAATAAAAGGCGAGGATAGTTTGTCCTCGTCTTTTTTGTTTTAAATTTCACATTCTTACTATATAAAGACTGTACAAAACAGAAAATTTAATATATACTATCTATAGTGACATAATGTCACATGGCTGTTAGAGTAATAATTTATTATGCTAGCATTATATAGTACTATTTTTAAAAAAACATTGCTCACTTTTTCATCATTTTGCAGAAAACGCTATCAAAATATAAAATTTTATAGTACAATAATAGCGGATTCATTTTTTGATCTAGAGGAGGAAATAACATGGTAGGAATTGTTTTAGCCAGCCATGGTGGTTTTGCCGATGGTATTGCACAATCAGCACAAATGCTATTTGGTGAACAAGACAATTTTGCTCATGTCATCTTAAAACCAAGCGAAGGTCCAGATGATATTCGTGGCAAAATGGAAAAAGCAATTGCTTCGTTTGATAGTCAAGATGAAGTATTGTTCTTAGTAGACTTATGGGGAGGCACACCTTTCAATCAAGCTAATGGGCTTCTTGAAAAACATGCAGATAAATGGGCAATTGTAAGTGGTTTAAACTTACCAATGGTAGTTCAAGCATTAACTGAAAGAATGATGAATGCTAATGCAACTGCTCGTGATATTGCTACTGCTGTAATTGAGCCAGCAAAAGATGGTATTAAGACTAAGCCATCTGAATTAATGCCTCAAACAGAAGCAGCTCCTGCGGCTACGTCAGGTGATTCTGCAGCATCTAAGAAATCTATCCCAGAAGGCACTGTTATTGGTGACGGTCATATTAAATATGTTTTGGCTAGAATTGACTCACGTTTGCTTCATGGTCAAGTAGCTACTGGATGGATTCCAGCAATGAAACCAGATCGTGTAATTGTTGTTTCAGATAGTGTTGCAAAAGATGATTTGCGTAAGAGTATGATTCGTGAAGCAGCTCCTGCAGGTGTTAAAGCACATACTGTTCCACTTAAAAAGATGGAAGAAATTGCTAAAGACCCACGTTTTGGTAATACTCATGCACTTCTTTTATTTGAAAATCCAGAAGATGTGCTTCGTGCTATTAAAGCCGGCGTTGATATTAAAGAAATCAATGTAGGTTCAATGTCATATTCTGAAGGTGACGTTAACGCTAACAATGTATTGTCAATGAATCAACAAGACGTTGATACATTCCGTGAACTTGAAAAGATGGGCGTTAAGTTTGATGTAAGAAAGGTTCCTTCAGATAATCCTGGTAATATGGATGCTATCTTGAATAAAGCACAAACTTTACTTGATGAACAAAAGAAATAATAAAATTAATTAGGAGTAATTAAATGAACGCTATACAAATGATTTTGGTAGTGGTTGTTGCTTTTCTTGCTGGTACTGAAGGTATCTTGGATGAATGGCAATTCCACCAACCATTAGTTGCATGTACATTAATTGGTTTAGTAACAGGACACTTGGACTTAGGCGTAATGCTCGGTGGGTCTCTTCAAATGATTGCTATGGGTTGGGCAAACATTGGTGCTGCCGTTGCACCAGACGCAGCTCTTGCATCTGTTGCCTCAGCAATCATCTTAATTGAAGGTGGTCAAGGAACAAAGGGTATTGGTACTGCTACTGGTATTGCTATCCCACTTGCAGTTGCTGGTTTATTCTTGACTATGATTGTACGTACCATTTCTACTGCTATTGTTCACATTATGGACGCAGAAGCTAAAAAGGGTAATTGGCGTATGATTAATTTGTGGCAATGGATTGCAGTTTGTCTTCAAGGTTTAAGAATTGCTATTCCTGCTGCTTTATTATTAGCTATTCCTTCAAATGTCGTTAAAGGTTGGCTTGCAATGATGCCACAATGGTTAAACGAAGGTATGACTATTGGTGGTGCGATGGTTGTAGCTGTAGGTTATGCCATGGTTATTAACATGATGGCTTCAAAAGAAGTATGGCCATTCTTTGCTATTGGTTTTGCCTTAGCAGCTATTAAGGACTTAACTTTGATCGCTCTTGGTGCTATTGGTCTTTCAATGGCTTTAATGTACTTAGCACTTGAAGCAAAAGGTGGTAAAGGCGGTTCAAATTCAGGCGATGCTGGTACCGGTGATCCACTTGGCGATATTATTGACGACTATTAAAAAGACCAATAGAGGAGGATTTTTATAATGGCTGATAAGAAAATCAAATTAACAAAAGCCGACCGCTTCAATGTTATGTGGCACTCACAATTCCTTCAAGGTTCTTGGAACTATGAAAGAATGCAGAACGGTGGTTTCGCTTATTCATTAATTCCTGCATTGAGAAAGCTTTATCCAAATAAAGACGATATGTCTAAAGCTTTAAAAAGACAATTAGTATTCTTCAACACTCACCCATACTTGGCTTCACCTGTTCTTGGTGTTACTTTGGCTTTGGAAGAAGATAAGGCTAATGGTGCCGATGTTGAAGATGAAGCAATTCAAGGTGTTAAAGTTGGTATGATGGGACCTTTGGCTGGTGTTGGTGACCCAGTATTCTGGTACACTGTTCGTCCAATTTTAGGTGCCTTGGGTGCATCAATGGCTTTAACTGGTAATGTTCTTGGTCCAATTTTATTCTTTGTATTATGGAACATTATTAGACTTGCCTTCTTGTGGTACACACAAGAGTTTGGTTATAAGGCAGGATCTGCTATTACTAGCGATATGTCAGGCGGTCTTCTTCAAAAAGTAACCCGTGGGGCTTCAATGATGGGTATGTTCGTCTTGGGTGCCTTAATTGAACGTTGGGTAAACATTAAGTTCACCCCAGTTGTTTCTCAAACTCCTATTCAAAAAGGTGGTTACATTGAATGGGATAAGTTGCCAAAAGGCGCTGAAGGTATTCAACAAGCTCTTCTTCAATGGAATAAAGGCGATGGTATGTCTTTAACTAAGACCAAGACCACTACTTTACAAGATAACTTGGACCAATTAATTCCAGGTTTGGCAGGTCTTCTTCTTACTTTCCTATGTATGTGGTTATTAAAGAAGAAAGTTTCACCAATTTGGATTATTATTGGTATTTTCGTAGTTGGTGTTCTCTTCCACGTATGGCACATTCTTTAATCAAAAATGGTTAAATCAATTAATACAAAAGTCGATCTAACTAAGAATGGAACTTGGTTTAGAGGAATTCCTTCTTATGGAAAAATTATGATTGGCGATAAAGCATTTGAGTTTTACAATGAGAAAAATATTGGAGATTTTGTTCAAATTCCATGGGATGAAGTTACATATGTAGTAGCTGATGTTAAATTTGGTGGAAAATATATTCCTAGATTTGAAATCAGAACTAAAAAGAATGGAAACTTTATATTTGCATCTCGTGATGTCAAAGAAACACTACGTGCAATTAATAAATATATTCCTTCAGATCATATGAGACGCTCACTTAGTCTTTGGCAAGGTCTAAAGCAACGATTTACTCATCGTAAAAAATAAAAAATAAAAATCCTTCCTATAAAAAATAGGAAGGATTTTTTAATCTTCAGAAATTGCTGCTCGAACTCTATCAATAAAAAGCTGAGCTACTGGTGAAAGTGGAGTTTCGTGTTTCCAAATTATTGTAATTGGGGAAGTCATAGCTGGTTTTAAAGGTTTGAATAAAAGTCCTGAACCAGCAGATGTATTTGCAAGTTTATCAAAGCAAAGCATGGTTGCAGCATGATTTTTTACCATTAAGGTAGCGTTATAATTTAAGTTGTAATCACCAATAAAGTCAATGCTTTTATAATAGTTGCCAAACCAAGATTGGAACAAGTTTCTTTCATTAGCTTGAGCAGAGTTTAAAATCGGGCGTCCGACTAAATCTTTTGGGGTGACAAATTTTTTGTCCTTTAAGATGTCATCTTCTGGGATTAATACTCCCCAAACATCTTTTTCAGGTAATTTAAGCGATTCATAGTTGGTTAATGGCAGATCACCCATTATTACTGCAAAATCTAATGTGCCATGATTTAAGCGCTTTTCCGTGATAGTATAATCACCACTAAAAATCCGTGATAGTATAATCACCACTAAAAAGATGAAGTTTAACCGTTGGATAATCTTTGATAATGTTGCTGATAATGTTCATAATTCTTTGCATTCCAGCACTTTCACCAGCACCAATTGTTAAATCTCCACTAATTACGGCTGAAGAGCGTAAATTTTCCTTAGTTTTATTAGATAAAGCAATAATTTCTCGGGCTTGTTCTTGTAAATATTGTCCTGCCGGTGTAAGGACTAATTGACGGGGATGCCGTTCGAACAGCTTAACTCCTAATTCGTCTTCTAAATCAGCAATTTGTCTTGAAAGAGCTGGTTGAGACACTAGAAGTTTTTCTGCAGCGCGAGTCATATTCAATTCTTGTGCTGTTGCTAAAAAGTAATTTAGTACTCGAATTTCCATAGTTGCTATAAATATTAGTTATCCTTAAATATAATCAATAAGTTTTTAACATTATTACTCTTTCATTTTAAACTTAATTTTAGTAATAATAAAGAAAAGGAACTAATAAAAATGGAAGATGCAGTTCAACAATTAGTGGCACAAAATCAGCGGTTATTGCAAAATTTAAACACAGAACGTCATTGCAAATGTGAAATTAATCAATTAATTGGTGAAATTATTGGTAAAAAAATACCATCTTCAACGGAGATTCGTCTGCCTTTTTATACTGATTTTGGCAGAAATATTAAGATTGGTAAAAATGTTTTTATAAATTCAAATGTAATGCTTGCCGATGAGGGTGGAATCGTTATAGAGGATGGAGTTAAGATTGGTAGTAATGTGCAGATATTAAGTGTAGATACAGTTTTAAGTTCTAAAAAAGTCATAATTAAAAAAGGTGCCAAAATTGGTTCTGGTAGCATTATTTATCCGGGTGTAGTAATTGGAAGGAATGCAAAAATTTTACCCGGAAGTATCGTAAAACACTCGATAGAGGATAATAGTATTTGCAAAGAATAAAAAAATCCAGCTTACAAAGCTGGATTTTTATTAAGCATTTTTTTCTTTATCCCAAATTTTACTAATTGTATAAAGTACAGCAAAGATAATCATTGCTGCAATCATTGGAATGCGATAACTTGGCAATATTAAAAGTAAAATTATCATTAAAATGAAAAACGCTAAAATTAAATAGTCAAGATATGGAAAACCTGGCATTTTATAATCGCTTAATTGATCTTCTGGAGTAGTGCGACGATAAGCCATATGAGTTAAAGTCATCAAGCACCAGATAATAAGAAACATACTGGTTGAAGTGGATGAAATGAAGTTAAATGCTTGGTCACCAATAATTAAAGTGATTAAAGGTGCAAGCCCCATTAAAATAGCAGATAAAATTAAACCATTTTGTGGTAATTGTCTACGTGATAAGTGACCAAAGGTTTGATTCCACTTTCCTTTTCCATCATAAGTTACTGAAAATAATAATCTGCCGGCACTATATAAGAAACTGTTAGTAGAAGAAACAGCTGCAGAAATAACTACAAAGTTGATAATTGAACTTGCATTACGAATGCCAGTTGCACCTAAAGCTTGTACAAATGGACTTGAACCTGTAGAAACTTTTGACCATGGAATAACCAATAAAATAGCTAAAATAGCTAAAACATAGAATAAAATAATTCTAACTGGTAATTCATTAATAGCATTTTTTAATGTAACTTTTGGATTTTTAGCTTCAGCAGCTGTTAATCCTACTAATTCGACCCCAATAAAACTGAAGATAACCATTTGGAAGCCTTGTAAAAATCCTTTACCACCGCGGGCAAAAAAGCCACCATTATCCGCAAGATTTTCAAACGATATTGGACCAAAAGTAGTTTTACCACCTGTTACTAATAAATAACCAATCAAAAGCACAAAGGCAACAATTGTTACAATCTTGATAATTGCAAAACTAAACTCTAAATTTCCAAAAACTTTGGCTGAAATTAGGTTAATTATCAATAAAACGACAATTGTAATAAGTCCCGGAATCCATGGCTTTAAACTTGGAAACCAATATTGAAAATAAATTCCTAATGCAGTAGTTTCTGCCATTCCTAATGTAATCCAACTTAACCAATATAAGTAACCTGTAATAAAGCCAATGTTTTTTCCTAAATATTTTTCAATAAAATCAATATATGTGTGCTTATTTAAATCGGACATAATAAGCTCACCTAAAGCACGCATTAGTAAAAATAAGAAAAGACCTACAATGATATAAATTAGAATAACACTAGGACCGGCACGATGAATACTATCACCAACTCCTAGGAATAATCCTGTACCGATTGTCCCGCCCAAGGCGATAAGCTGAATATGAGCATTACTTAAAGTTCGCTTATATCCAGTATTGTTTTGTGAATCCTTATTTGTCATTCAATCGCTCCCATAAAAATATGTTTAATAGTATTTTACCATTACTTAAAAAAGCTGCTATATTTATATATATTTTTTAAGAAATTCTAAAAATCTTAATAAATTATAATATATGTAAACATAAATAGCTTTACTTATATAAAGTTTGTTAATTCACAAACAAATAAAAATGATAGCGATTACATTCAAGAGAGAGTAAATTTTATCTTTAGCTACTGTGCTTGTGCAATAGAATATTTACTAAGTTAAGCATTTACATTTTTTTATTAAGTGCTATAGTAAAGATTGTAAAGAAGTTCACAATAACTAGTTAGTCTTAGAGGTAATAGAGAATGGCTAAAAAAGAACAAAAGCAAACTCTAACAGAAGAGCAGAAAAATCAACAAGTTTACGATATGGTTGATAACTTGGTGAAAAAATCACATATTGCTTTAGATGAAATGGCAAACTTCACTCAAGAACAAGTTGATAAAATTTGCGAAGCTATTGCAACTGCAGGTGAACAAAATGCGTATCCTTTAGCAAAGATGGCAGTTGAAGAAACTGGACGTGGAGTTGTAGAAGATAAAACAACTAAGAATATGTATGCAAGTGAAAATATTTGGAATTCACTTCGTCATGAAAAAACAGTTGGTATTATCAATGAAGATAAAGAACAAGGTTTGATAAAAATTGCAGAGCCTAAAGGTGTCATTGCTGGTGTAACTCCTGTAACTAATCCAACTTCGACAGTTATTTTTAAAACCATGCTTGCTCTCAAGACTAGAAATACAATTATTTTTGGTTTTCACCCACAAGCACAAAAATGTTGTGTTGAAACAGGTAAAATTTTACAAAAAGCAGCTGTTGCAGCTGGAGCTCCTAAAGACGCAATTCAATGGATTGAAGAACCAAGCTTAACTGCAACTAATGACTTGATGACGAATCCTGGAGTTCAAACAATTTTAGCAACAGGTGGTCCAGGAATGGTTAAGGCAGCTTATTCATCTGGTAAACCTGCAATTGGTGTAGGTCCTGGTAATGGTCCATCATACATTGAAAAAAGTGCTAATATCGACCGTGCAGTTTATGACATTGTATTATCTAAGACTTTTGATAATGGAATGGTCTGTGCTTCAGAAAACTCTGTTGTGGTTGATGATTCAATTTATGATAGAGTAAAGGAAGAATTTAAAAAGTGGAACTGCTACTTCTTGAATAAAGATGAAATTAAGAAATTTGAAGAACATTTTATTGATCCTCGTCGAGGCACTGTAGCAGGACCAGTAGCAGGTAAAAGTGCATATGATATTGCAAAACTTTGCGGAGTTGATGTTCCACGAGATACTAAAGTGATTGTAGCAGAATATAAGGGTGTAGGTCGCGACTTCCCATTATCTGCTGAAAAATTGTCACCAGTCTTTACTCTTTATCGTGCTAAAAATCATGAAGATGCATTTAAGATTTGTACTGACCTTCTTGATTATGGTGGTCGTGGTCACACTGCAGGTATTCATTCAAGTGATAATGAAATCATTAAAAAGTTTGCTATGAAGATGGATGCTTGTCGTATTTTAGTAAATTCACCAGCTGCACTTGGCGGTATTGGTGACCTTTATAACAATATGCTGCCATCATTAACTTTAGGAACTGGTTCTTACGGTGCTAATACATTCTCACATAATATTGGAGCAATGGACTTGCTTAATATTAAGACTGTAGCAATGCGCCGTGATAACATGCAATGGGTAAAGGTGCCAGCTAAAACTTATTTTGAACATAATGCAGCTAACTACTTACGTCATATGCCAGATGCACACCGCTTTTTCATTGTTACTGATGAAGGTGTAGCAGATCAAGGCTTTGCTGACGAAATTACTGATATAATTTCTAAGCGTCGTGGTACAAAAGAATACGAAGTGTTTAAAGCTGTTACACTTGATCCATCAACCGACGTCATTAAAGATGGTGTTCATAGAATGGAAATCTTTAAACCAGATGTTATCGTAGCAATTGGCGGTGGTTCTGTGATGGATGCAGCTAAGGCTATGCGTTTATTTTATGAAAATCCTGAGATGACATTTGAAGAAGCATATCAAAAGTTCTTAGATATCAGAAAACGTGTAGTTCGCTTCCCAAAGACTAATGATGTAAAGCTTGTATGTATTCCAACTACTTCTGGAACTGGTTCTGAAGTTTCTCCAATTGCAATTATTAAAGATGCTGAAACAGGTATCAAACACACTTTATGTGATTATGCATTGAACCCAGATGTTTCAATTGTTGATGATCAATTTGTTGAAAAATTACCAAAACGCTTGATTGCTTGGTCTGGTTTTGAAGCACTTGGTCACGCAATTGAAAGTTATGTTTCAACAATGGCGACTGACTTTACTCGTGGTTGGTCACTTGAAGCTATTAAAACAATCTTTGAGAACCTTAAACCTTCTTATGATGGTGATATGGAAGCTCGAAAACGAATGCATGATGCAGCAACTATTGCTGGTATGGCTTATTCAAATGCCTTTCTTGGCTTGGGTCACTCAATTGCCCACACTGTAGGTTCAACTTTTGATATTCCAAGTGGTGTTAGTGATGCGATTGCTCTTCCGCAAGTTATTCGCTTTAATTCTAAACGTCCACAAAAATTAGCTATGTGGCCTCATTATTCTGTTTATCGCGCAGAAAGTGACTATGCTAATATTGCTCGTGCGCTTGGTTTAACTGGTAAAAATGATCATGAATTAGTTGAAAAATTAGTACAAAAGATTATTGATTTAGCTCATTCAGTTGATATTAAACTAGCATTTAAAGAGTATGGTGTTGACAAGAGTGAATTTGATAAGAAAGTCAATGACTTAGCAGTTGAAGCTTATGGTGATCAAAATACGGTCACTAATCCAGTAGCACCACTTATTAAACAGACTGAGTGCTTAATGCAGGACTGCTATGAAGGCAAAGATGTAAAATAATTTCCCGGGAAATAAATCGCCAATTTTGAATACATATCCTATAAAAATAACCGTATCCTCTGTGGGGGATGCGGTTATTTCTTTTAGTTTGTTATAATAAAGATGATGATAATTATGACAAAACGATTGATTTTTTCAGATATTGATGGAACTTTACTTAATTCAAATTTGACTGTTTCAAAAGAGACTAGGAATACAATTCGTAGACAAATTATTAAGGGCAATCCATTTATACCAGTTTCAGCAAGAAATATTAAAGCAATAAAAACAGCAGTCGATTCTGTTGCGACAATATTGCCAATGGTTAGTTTAGTCGGAGCACTTGTAGTTGGTAAAGTCAGCTCCGCATTTATTGGAAATAATGCTCAGGGGTGTCAATAAGGGTGAAGGAGTTAAGGCAATTTGTCAAGAATTTGATATTTCTCTTAGAGATGCTTGGGCATTCGGAGATAACTTTAATGATGAAGATATGCTCAATATAGTAGGACATCCAGTGTTAATGGGGAATGCACCTAAAGATTTAAAGAGAAAGTTTTCTACTGTAACTTTAGATAATGACCATGATGGAATTGCAAAAATTCTAAATGAATTAAATTAGTAAACAAAAAATCATCAGATTGATAAAATAGTCTGATGATTTTTATTATGGATCTTACTAATTTCAAATATTAACTTAATTCCTTGATAATGTCTTCCATTTTTTATTAGATATCAATTATTACTTTTTCTCTTTTTAATTCGTAAAAAAGTAAATATTGCATCAATTAGAAATACTATATCTAATGGTATTAATAGGAGAATCATAATTCTTCCAGACAATTGTATCCCAATAAGATTAGATATTAGAGCAATTAGAATAGGAATAAAGATATTCCAATATCCTAGTTTTTGGTAAAGATATAGTTGATAGCGATGATATTGAGGAGTTGAACTACTTATTATGATTATTAATAATAAGAATATACTCCACCAAAATAGATGTGACATATATAATTAGTCCTTAATCTATCTAAAAGTGTGGAAAGAGTAAATGGAAGCAAAGTTAATATCCATATATATTTTACTATGTCTATGTGCCTTGTTATAATTATATAATCTATTATACATGGAATCGGCATACATTCCTATAGCATCCCCTAGTGTACCTGCGATTTCATGCCCAGTAACTTGAGCCACCATCGAAGCGACCGTAGCAATTCCAGAAGCTGTACTTATTTTACCTCTAAACCAATTTACAGCTGCATTTGAAGTAAAGTAAACTCTGACGCCCCACCAAAAAACTCTTACATAACATCCGCTTCTTAATCTAGTAGCACCTTTTACACTTGCAGCAAAAATGTTATAAGGTGAATATCGTGTGATTTCTTTTGTATCTGGATTAATGATTAGGTTGTCATCTTTAATAGCTTTATTAACTATTGTCAATCTGGATTCAACTTGGTTTACCAAGGTAGTTGGCATACTTGTTTTACCTTGATTAGAAAGAATAAATTGATTATTATTGACTACTATAAATTTATCAATTGATTGAATAGAGCTATCAGATAAATTTGCTTGTGAAGCACTTAAATTTGTAGTATTAGATGTATTTTTATTTGTAGTAACTTCTGAGTTAGACATATTTGTAGTATTTGATGATGCAAAGACTGTAGCTGGAGTTTCAATAGTAAGTAGACTTGCAGTTGCTAATAAAAGACAAGTTTGTATTGATTTTTTTATTGTAATTCTCTCTTAACTAATTAACTATTAACTTAATTCCTTGATAATGTCTTCCAAGGTCTTTTTAGCTTCTTCTTGGATTGGAGTTTCTGGATGTTCTTCATCGTATTTATTAAGCCAGTCCAAACGATCTTGCATTCTTCTTGCTAAGGTCTTTTGGTATTCTGGGTCTTCAAGGTGTACTTCATAACCATCAATTGGTAAGTATTGAACACCCTTGAAGTTACCAAATTGCTTCCAGTCGCTATCTTTGATGTCGCCATTAGCTAAGTCTTCAACAATCTTCTTAGTAACTTCTTTTGGAATATCTTTGCCCATGAATGCGTCAGTGTTCAAAATATAACATTGAGCACCACGCTTAGTGAATAATTCCTTGAAATCGCGGTAATCGCCACTTACAGGATAAGCACGGAATGGATCTGCAAATGGTTCAATTACCAAAGTATTCATGTCAAAACCTTTTGGTAAGTTTTCAGCACTAGTACGCTTAGTAGCAAGAGTACAACCCATAGTAGTTGCTAAAACTGGGTCATCAATTCTAAGAAGTGGTGGAAGTGAACCATCTTTCATAATCCAGAACAAAGCTGTAATTGGAGACTTTTCAAAGTCTACTCGGTGAGGACTAGTGTAACGAGTCTTTATAACACGACCATTGTTGTTTCTGAGGTCTTCAGTAACTATCACCTTGTTACCATCTTCATCTTGAGTAACATCACAGTTCATAATTGTAGTGTAGTACTTAGTTTCATGATGGCCTGCTGGATAGTCGTGAGTCTTATCAAAATATGAAGGCTCAAGGGCTACAGAAGAACCATCTTCACGTGAAATAATAAATGCATCATCATGTAAAACTGTGATGTCATATTTACCATCGTACATTTCATGAGTTAAGGTTGATTTACCAGAACCAGAAAGTCCATAAAAGGCAAATACTTTATCATCCTTATCATCAAAGTGGAATGACTTTTCACCACCGTGACAAGCAGTATAACCATGACGGTGAGCAATTGCCCAAGCCAAAGTTAAAGTACCTTTCTTAAGTTCACCAAAGTAGCGGAGGTTAAAGACGGCAGCACAGTTGTGTGGTGCATCAAATACACCTAAGCCCTTTGGAAATTCGGGATCTTGAGTGTTAGGATCGAAGTAAAAGTAAATATCTGGTTCATTATAAGCTTTTGATTTCTTGTACATTTTTTCAGCTTCATCATCAAAGAAATGGAAGTTTAAAATGTAAGAAAGTAAGTTAAACGCTTGATCTTCTGGCATCATAACGTGAGCTTTGACTGTGAAAGTAGGATCAAGACCAACTAAAACAGTAGCTTTTAAGAATTTTTGATTATGACCGGCGTAAATATCCTCGCGTAAGTTTCCTGCGAGAGCTTCTGCATCTTCTTTTGGATCATCAACAAAATGACGCGCACTAGCAGTTCTACCTAAAATTTTACCGTGGTTGTAAACAAGTTGCTTTGCATCTTTTGGTAAGCCTAATTCTTTAGTGTGTAAGATTGGCAAATCAGTAACAATAACACCAGGTTGCTTTTTTGCAAGTTCGTATGCTTCTGCAACGCTCTTAACTTCGTGTACGTTGTTGCCATAAAAAGCACTTTCAATAGTTGCTCGAACTCTACTAAACATAGGGTTAGCTTTTCTAAGTTCATCTTTTGAATAACGTTCTTTTGTACTCATTTTAAGATTATTCCTCTCTAGAACATTCGTAAGCGTTTACATTTGTTTACATACACTATAGTACCACACTTATTTGTGAATGAACACACAAATTTTGAAATATATATTTTGTTTTTATAAAACTATAATTAAAAAGTATCTTTGGCAATTTACCAAAGATACTCTGTACGTTATTGGATTTGAAGTATGATAAGTGTTGGGGAAAATAATAAATAAAGTTTACTTACTTGCTTCAGTAATGAGCTTCTTTAATTCATCATCAGAAAATTCTGTGCCGTATTTATCTTGCAAAGCTTCCAAAATGTAGCCATTGTCGCGATTACGGTGCATCATTTCTCTGGCTGATTTGATGACATCTTCTTTGTCACTTGTTGACATTGTCATTGGAAAACACCTCGATTCCAAAATCTCTCTACACTGCTTATTGTATGAGCTTTTATCATAAGACTCAAAGAATTAGTGTTAATATGCGAATTATTATATTTTTTAATAAAAAAATCACTTCAAAGTGAAGTGATTTTTATTGTTATTACTTATCTTCATAGCCTTTTGGATGACTCTTGTGCCACTTCCAAGCTGTGGCTATTACATCATCAACATTTTCATGCTTTGGCTTCCAGCCTAAGACTTCACGCGCCTTAGTTGAATCTGCTACTAAGCTGTCAGGGTCGCCTCCGCGGCGTGGTCCCATAGTGTAAGGGATGTCGATGCCAGTAACTTTCTTAGCAGCTTCCAAGATTTCCAAGTTGGAGTAACCTTGTGCAGTTCCTAAATTGAAGACATCAGACTTATTAGTTTCCATAACATGCTTAAGTGCTAAAATGTGGGCATCGATCAAGTCTTCTACTTGAACATAGTCGCGAACATTGGTGCCGTCTTTAGTATCATAATCATCACCAAAGATGGTAAAATTGCCATCTCCTGCAATAGCACTCTTTAAAATATTAGGGATCAGGTGAGTTTCAGGACCGTGGTCTTCACCGATTGTGCCATCACTTGAAGCTCCTGCTACATTAAAGTAGCGCAATGCAATTGACTTAATGCCGTCAGCTTTATCAGCCCAGTGCATGATCTTTTCCATCATCATCTTGGTCTCGCCGTATGGATTGATTGGATCAAGTGGAGTGTCTTCAGTGATTGGCAGCTTCTTAGGAATACCATAAGTAGCAGCAGAACTTGAGAAGACTAAGTATTTCACGCCTGCGTCATCCATTGCCTTTAAAAGTGAGATCATACCAGTGACATTGTTGTCATAATATTTAAGTGGCTTTTTAACAGATTCGCCAACTAAAGAATAAGCTGCAAAGTGCATCACAGCATCAATTTTTTCATCACGAAGGATTTTGGAAACTAAGAAAGTATCTTCGATATCACCTTGATAAAACTTAGCCTTAGGATCAACAGCCTTTTTGTGACCTGTATATAAAGCATCTAAAACAACAACATCGTTGCCTTGTTTAACTAATTCTCTGGTGGCATGAGAGCCGATATAGCCTGCACCACCAATAACTAAAACTCGCATATTTTGCTCCTTTGTTAATGTGATTTTCTACCCATCTCATAGTGTAGCATAATTAAATTTCTTAGTTGAACTTACAAAAAATTAGTAATAAACTAAAATAAAAGAGAGGAATTTTTATGATTGATAATTACACAATTAATAAGCAAATTAACCATCGTTCAATTAGAAAATTTAAAAATAAGACTTTAACTAATGAACAATTAACTACCATATATAAGGTATTTAGCCAGACTCCAACAAGCATGTTTATGCAAAATGCTAGTCTACTTCATATTACTGATGAAGAGCAAAAGAAGAGAATTCAAGATTTATGTGGTCAAAATTATGTTGGCGCAGAAGGTGATTTGTTCATTTTTGTAGTAGATTTGTATCGCAATCAACAAATTCGTAAGCAATTAGGAGTTGATGATGGGAGAGTTCATACAACAGACATCTTTTTCCAAGCAATGGAAGATACAATTTTAGCTTTTCAAAATGTAGCAAATGCCGTAGAAAGTATGAATTTGGGATATGTTCCACTTGGAACAATTAATGACCACCCGTTAAAAATGTTAGAGGAGTTAAATTTGCCAGAATTGACTTTCCCAGTTTTAGGGATGCAAGTTGGTATTCCAGATCAAGAGCCTCAATTGAAACCACGTTTACCGCAGAAGTTTACTTGTTTTGAAAATGAATATCCAAAAAACTTTAATGTTCAAGATTTAAAAGCTTACGATGAAAAAGTTACTACTTATTATGATCTGCGTGATAGTAATCGTAGAATTGACTCATTCACTAAACAAATTACCGGTGCTAAACTTAATAATCATGAAACTGATCGTGATGAATTACCAGAAGAACTTCATAAGCAAGGATTATGTTTAGACTGGAAATAATTCTTTTATAAAGGAAGGTTTTTTGCTATAATTACATTGTTATAGCAATGCCGAGTTAGCTCAGTTGGTAGAGCGCTTCCCTCGTAAAGAAGAGGTCGCCAGTTCGATCCTGGCACGCGGCATAAAATATTGCCAGAATATGATAGCTAAGTTGCTGTCATATTTTTTGTAATAGGAGAAAATATGAAAACAATAATTATTAGAATGATTCGTGCGGTAGCCGTGGTAAATGTCCCAAACAAGAGAGGTGAATAATTAGTTACAGAAGGGACAAAGAAATGAATAACTTACCAAATCCAAATGACATTTTTCCAAATCAATATCATACAATGTGCTTTGTTAAAAATGTAGTCAAAGCATCAAACATTGAAATCGGTAATTATACCTATTATGATGATGAAAAAGATCCAACTAAGTTTGAGCAGAACAATATTAAGTTTAACTATCCTGAATTTGGGGATAAATTGAAAATTGGAAAGTTCTGTTCAATTGCGCAAGGAACTCAATTTATAATGGGAGCAGCCAACCATCGGTTAAGTAGTGTAACTACTTACCCATTTGCAGTATTTGGTGGTGAATGGGAAAAACGAACACCAGAACATATGTCACAATTACCTAAAAAAGGAGATATTGTGGTAGGGAATGATGTTTGGATTGGGCGAAACAGTGTAATTATGCCAGGAGTAAAAATTGGAACTGGCTCAATTGTTGCTGCTAATTCTGTTGTGGTAAAAGATGTAGAACCATATTCGATTGTGGGAGGAAATCCTGCTAAATTTATCAAGAAAAGATTTGATGATGAATTAATAAACTTATTGCTTGAATATAAATGGTGGAACTTTAACAAAGAAAAGTTAGTGGAAGTTTTACCTTTGCTTTGTAATCCAGATTTAGCGCAAGTAAAGAAAATAATTAAAACGCAAATCAAATAATATGAAAGTGATGGAAGATATAATGGTCCATCACTTTTTGATTGCTTGTAGTTTTAAATGGAATTAAAATAATTTAAAAGTAAAAATAAATTTAAAAGGATTTAAAACTATGACATTAATCTACACAAGAAGTGCAAAACAAAGCGATTTAGAAGTGATTATGCAAATTATTCAAGAAGCTAAGAACTTTTTAAAAGATAGTGGTAGCAGTCAATGGCAAGGAACTTATCCAGATAAAACTACTATCCAAGATGATATTGAAAATGGTTATGGGCTAGTTTTGATTGTTGATGGTCAGGTTGCTGGTTATAGTGCAGTAATTACTGGTATTGAACCAACATATATTAACATTGAAGGTTCTTGGAAAAACAATAAAGATGTTTATGCGACTATTCACAGGATGGCGATAAGTTCTAAGTTTAGAGGGATGCATTTAGCTGACAAATTTCTTTCTAACATTATCTCAGTCAAATATGCAGAAGGTGTGCGGAACTTTCGAATAGATACTTCTCGTAAAAATAAAATTGTGCAACATATTGCAACTAGTCATAATTTTGAAGAGCGCGGAATTATTTACGTTGATGAAGATCCAGAAGATAAGAGCCGTTTGGCTTATGAATTGAATTTATAGGAAAGAATTAAAATGGATATAAAATCACAAAAATATTGGCATGAATTTTGTAAAAAACACAATTTAGATATAAATACTCCAATTGAAGCATTCGCTTTTGGTAGGACAGATGAGGAAGCAAATTATTTAGCTGATTTAGTGAATAAAGGCATTAAGACTGCAACTACCTCTGCTTATGACTTTTATATTGAAGATCCCCTTCCTAAAGCCGGCAACTACAGTATTATTTTAAATGCAAATGATGAACCAGTTTGTGTTATAAGAAACACTGATGTGCAAATTACTCCATATAATAAAATTACGCCTGAGTATGCTTTCTTGGAAGGTGAGGGAGACCGAAGTTATAAGTATTGGCGTGAAGTTCATGATGAGTTTTTTAAACAAGAATTTAAAGAACAATTAAATGAAGCTTTTGATCCTAAAAGTTTAATGGTGTGTGAATTTTTTGAAAAAATAGACTAAAAAACTTCAAGTCTTAGCTAATGCTAATTCTTGAAGTTTTTCATTAATCAAAATAGTGAAATCTTACTGAAACTATATTTAAGCCATTATCATCAATAAAGTAAATAAATCTGTGTTCGTTTGTAATTCTCCTAGACCATAATCCTGACATATCACCTTTTAGGGGTTCTGGTTTTCCAATTCCTTCGAATGGTGTGCATCTGGTATTCTTAATTAATTTTCTAATTCTTTTAGAAATTTTTTTATCATTATCTAGCCAATATTCAAAGTCTTTCCAGGATTCATCTGACCATATTACATTCATTATTCCCAGTTATGTTCCTTCCCTTTGCCAGATTTTAACTGTTCCCATGATTTCATGATGTGATTTACATTAGCTTTGGAACTGCGAATATAAGCATTTTCTATTAAGTTGTCATATTCATCTTGGCTTAAGAGTACAGAATTACTTTCTCCATCTCTAGAAGTAATAATAATCGCATCTGCATCATCATTTACTTTTTTCATAAAAGATTTTAAATTGTTTCGTACATTTGAGTAAGCTTCAGCTTGCATTATTAGATACCTCCATTTTTGACAATTTTTTGTACAACAATTTTAGCAAAAAATTGTACAAGTATCAAACAAAAAACTTCAAGTTTTAGCTATGCTAATTCTTGAAGTTTTTTCTGTATTTAATTATTCAGCATTTAAATCCATATCAAGCTCGCCGTTCTTCTTAGCTTCACGCTTTCTAAGCCATGGCAAGAGGAATCCGAGACCGAATAGTACGATAACAGTGATAATGTTCATCCATAATTGATGATTAAATTCACTAGTGCCTATTGCAACGTTTTGTGGAATAAATCCTAAAGTTGCACAGATGAAGGTGAAGATTAGACACCAGAAACCAACAATCAAAGCACCAGTCTTATTCTTAATAAAGACATAACCAGAAGTGAATTTTTCTTGTTGCAGTCTCATTGCTACGAAGGCAACGAATACCCAACAGGTCTTATATGGAGAAATAATACCGTTAATATTTAAAAGCCAGTTATAAATACTGTGAATACTTGGTAAAGTACCAGTAAGTAAAAGTAAGAATAAACTTAAACCAACAGTAAGTGTATAACTGTGAACTGGACGGCCATTTTTGTTTTTCTTAGTAAGCCACTTAGGCATGAATTTATCGCCAACATCACCAGCAAATACACGACTTGATGCATCAAGTAAAACAGCTAATTGAGCCATCATAAAGAGAGCTTGAACAACGGCGAAAATATACATTAAGCTCTTACCCATACCTAAACTTTGACCAAGTAATTGGAAAGCCTCATATGGTCCATTCATCTTGAATTTTTTATCGTATTGAACAGTATGAGCATTGAAAAACATTGATAATGCTAAAGTACCAAAGATAGTCAAGAAACCAGTCATAATTGCGAGCATCCACATAGCTTTAGGGAAGTCGCGCTTAGGGTTCTTCATTTGAGAAACATATGGTGCAGCAAGTTCAGCTCCGGACATTGCAAAAATCAAAAGTCCAGTAGTTGAGAAGTAATTCAAGCTGAAGCTTGGCTTAAATGAGCTCCAATTAAATGGTTGAGTAGCAATATGATGGTGTCCATGAATAACTGCCCATGCTGCCATTACAACAAAGAGTACAGACATAATGAACATCGCCCCACCACCAAGAAGAGAAAGAATTTCAAGTGAGTTCTTAAGTCTATTTTCTAATAAAATAAAAATTAAGATAATGACAAATGTCAAAATTCCAAACCAAAAAGTTGACATCTTCTTATCTAATGAATTATTTCCCAAAATAATCCAGCTAAAAGACACAATAACAGAGTTGGATACATCAACTAAATAAGGTACAGTTTGCACCCAGTACATCCAACTAGTCCAATATCCTAACGTATCATTGGTACTGTATTTTACCCAAGAAGCAAGTCCCCCTGCCTGGTTATCAAAAGTCAAACTCATTTGACTTGAAATAAGAGCATAAGGAATTACATAAGAAAAGAGCAAGAATATCCATGAGATTACAACAGATAATCCTTGGTTTTGAAATGGATAGAAGATATTTTCAAAACTAATAATTGTAACAAAGTCAATCAAGGCAATAACTGGCCAAGACATATAGTGTTTTTTATTTGGTTCTAAATCAATAGTTTCCAATTTTTTCCTCCTAAGTTTTAATCAGCTGTATTTTTAAGCAGAAATTAAAACTTCGGCGGCTTTAAAACAAGTAAACTTGGTGCTAGCACTTGTCTATACTCCCATATCTTTTTATAATTTATGTATTACATTCTTATAGGAAATGCAAAAAACATACGAAGAAAATTATAAGAGGGGTAGCACTAGTAATGCAAGACCTTTTTTAGAAAAAGGGGGATTTGGATGAATTTTTTAAAAATTGCGACAAGTAAAGATGTGCGTCTTACTGGGATTGAGTCAGTTAATTTATCTGAACAATTAAATCCTGCAGAACTTGCTGCAATTGTTATTAAAAAAGAGGAGAAAAATTCACAACAGTTAGCACAAAATTTGCGTGAAAAATCAGGATTAGAAATTCCAATAATTGAAGTAGATAATAATGTAGATTCTGAGCAAGTTTTAGAAATTGCAAAAAAGTATGAACAAAAAATGGTACCGGGCTTTTTGCAAGACTTGGTAAATTTTGCTCAAGATAGACCGATTAGTTTTACAACTCCGGGACATCATAATGGTCAATATTATATGAAACACCCAGCGGGAGTTGTTTTTGATAAGTTTTTTGGAGAAAACTTAATGTTTGCCGATACCAGTGACACAGTTCCTGAACTTGGCGATACTATGACGCACGAAGGGACACCGCTAACTGCGCAGCAAAAGGCTGCTAAAACTTATAACGCAGATAAGGTATATTTTTGCACAAATGGAACAACCAGTGCTAATTCCATTTGTGCAAGTGCGTTATTAAGTGAAGGAGATTTGGTTTTATTTGATCGTAATAATCACAAGTCTCTATATAATAGTGCCTTAGTTATGAGCGGTGCAAAGCCAGTTTATATTGCAACAGACCGCAATCCATTAGGACTAATTGGTGAGATGACGCCAGAAAGTTTGTCAGAGCAAAATATTCGCAAAGAAATTGCTAAAATTGACCCAGAAAAAGCTAAGGCTAAACGTCCATTTAGATTAGCAATTGTTCAAGCAGAAACCTACGATGGTTTATTTTATAATGCCAAATGGATTGTTGATAATATTGGAAAGCTTTGTGACTATATTTTATTTGACTGTGCTTGGGGTGGATTTGAGAGTTTTGTTCCAATTATGAAACACCTATCACCGCTTTTAATTAATTATGGACCAGATGATCCGGGTATTTTGGTAACGCAATCGCTTCATAAGCAACAAGCAGGAATGGCACAAGCTTCACAAATTTTGAAAAAAGATGCGCATCTTAAAGGGCAAGCTCGCTACGTTGATCATAAGCACTTTAACAATGCTTATCTTAAGTTTGTAACCTCTAGTTATTCTTATCCTCTTTATGCTTCTTTAACTGTTAATTCTTATATGACAGCTGGAGCAGGTAATAAGAAGTGGTGGGATGAAACCTTAAAAATGGGTATCGAATGGCGAAAAAAACTTCTTAAAAAATCGAAATTATTTAAGCCATTTGTTCCAGATGATTTTGCAAAAATTCCAACTAAAGATTTAATGAGGGATGCAAAATACTGGCAGATTTCCCCCGGTGCTAATTGGCATGGCTGGAGGGAAATCGGCAAAGGTGAAGCAATGCTCGACCCTCTTAAAATTACAGTAGTGACTCCAGGTATTGATATTAAAAATGCTCGTTATGAAGAAGAAGGAATTCCAGGTCCAGTAGTGGCGGAGTTTTTAATGGAAAAACGCATCATTCGAGCAAAAGACGACTTAAACTCACTTTTATTTTTGTTAACACCTGGTGACACCCAAGAAGAACTTGATGTTTTACTTGAAGCATTTTTAGAGTTTGAAAAATTATACAAGGAAGATGCTCCACTTGAAAAAGTAGTACCAAAACTAGTTCAAACTTATTCTGAGCGTTATAAGGGATATACAATCAAGCAGCTCTGTCAAGAAATGCATAACTACTATGCTAAAAATAAAACTTTTACTTTGCAAAGGGCAATGTTTAATCGAAAAGATATGCAAGATTATAGGATGACTCCTGCGCAAGCTGATCAATTATTTATGAAGAATCATAGTGAACTTGTAGATCTTGAAAAAGTAAAAGGACGAATTGCAATGGAAGGTGCGCTTCCTTATCCACCGGGAGTTTTTGTAGTTGCACCTGGTGAAAAATGGACTGAAGAGTCTTTAAAGTATTTTGAAGTTTTAGTTGGTGCAATTGAGGAGTTTCCAGGTTTTGTCCCAGAAATCCAAGGTGTATATTGGGACCAAGATAAAAACGGCAAAATTCATGTACAAGCAGAAGTATTAAAAGAGGAGAAATAAAATGGCATTTTCATGGAAAGAAGATTTACCACAAGAATTACAAGAAAAAGTTGCTAAAGTTGAAGAAAAGATTCAACCACGACTTGAAGAAATTGATGAGCAAGTTTTATACAATCAACAACGTGTATTGAACTTATTTAGAAAACACCATGTAGGTGAAGAAGATTTAGTTCCTTCAACAGGCTATGGCTATGATGATATTGGTCGTGACAAGATTGAAGCAATCTATGCAGATTATTTTAAAGCTGAAGATGCCCTTGTGCGTTCACAATTTTCATCAGCTACGCAAGCTATTTCTGTGGGGTTATTTAGTATGCTTAGACCAGGCGACACACTTTATTACTTAACAGGCACTCCATATGACACTATTCAAGAAGTTATTGGCTTAGCTGGTAATAAGTCTGGTAATATGAAAGAATGGGGCATTAATTTTAAAGCCACTGAACTTAAAGATGGAGAAGTTGATTATGAACAAGCTAAGAAGGATATTATGGATCCTTCAATTAAAGTAATCGCACTTCAACGTTCACTTGGTTATGCAGTGCGTAAGAGTTTTACCATGGAAAAAATCAAGAAGATGCTTAAGTTTATCAAGGAAGTTCGTCCTGATGTAAATATCTTTGTTGATAATTGCTATGGTGAATTTTCTGAAACTGAAGAGCCAACTTTTTATGGGGCAGACCTTATTGCAGGGTCCCTTTTCAAGAATGCAGGCGCTGGAATTGTTAAAGGCGGAGCCTTTTTAGTTGGTAGAAAAGATTTAATTGATGGAGCAGGCTCTCGCTTAAATGTACCCGGTGCTGGCAAAGGTGAAGGTGCTACTTGGGGTTACTTACGTGACTTTTATCAAGGTTTCTTCATGGCACCTCATACAACTGGCGAAGCTTTAAAAGGGATGATTTATACTTCTGCCTTATGTGAAGAAATGGGAATGAATGTATCACCTAAGTGGAGTGATCCAAGAACCGATATTGTGCAAACAGTAGAATTCGGTAAAGCTGACCCAATGGTTAAATTCTGTGCTGCAATTCAGCACTATTCACCAATGAATTCTTTTGTGGATCCGATTCCATATCACCAAGATGGTTATGAAGATGAAGTTGTAATGGCTTCTGGAAGTTTTACTGAAGGTTCAACTATTGAGTTATCATCAGATGGTCCACTTCGTCCACCATATCGTTTGTATATTCAAGGTGGACTTTCATATGCACATGTTAAGATTGCAATTACGCAAGCTGTAAATGAAACATTTTATAAATAGTAAAAACTGCTGTCCTGTGAGGGATAGCAGTTTTTTAGTTCATATTGAAAAATGTGATGAGGGATGTGATTAGTAGTAATAAACCGATTATAAGAAAAATGAAGGCGAGTGTAAGAGAGAGTTTGTTTTTCTTAGTTTTGAATATTAATAAACAGGTTAAAGAAATAATTATTAAAATTATACTGATAATAGACATTCCTAAATTTTCTTTTTGTTATTTATGGTGAAAGATAAAAGATTTTTTAATTCTATAGGTTACTATAAAAACATGTTTTTTTCATTGCTCATTATTACCGAATTTATGATAAAGTACCATAGCTATAATAATCAGCAAGATGGAAATAGAAGTACCTAAAGTATCTAATACATTATTATGTGCAGTTAATAAACTTCTAACTAAAGCCGTAATTCCTAATTCCATCAAGAATTCAATACTAGTATGACCTTTGTGCCTCAGGGCCGCAATTGCTAAAGCTGCAAATTCAAAGAATAAGAAGAATACAATGATTTCATCTAAAATTTGTTCATTATTTTTTGAAATCGGAATTGAAAAAAGTTGCTGACTAATAGGAATTAGTTCTCTAAATAATAGTAATATTAAAAATATACCCATTAGTCCTAATGTAATGGTTCGTAAAGTATGTAAAAATTTAGCGAAACGTACAATAATTTTATCCATGAAATTTTACCTCCATTCTTTCATTATAAAAGAAAAAGCGCAAGATACTAAATAATTTAATTTTTTAGCTAAAAATGTTGACAAACAACAAAACTAAAAGTAAGATATATGCATAAAGTTGATAAGCAACAAAAAGCGAAAACAAAAAATATATAAAGAAGGTAATAATTATGACAAAAGTTTTAGTAATTCAAGCACACCCACACATTGATAATAGTTTATCTTTAACAGTTGGAAAAGAATTTGTTGAAGATTATAAAAAGAGTCATCCAAATGATGAAGTGGTTATTCGTGACTTGTTCACTGAGGAAGGTGTTCCTGCTTTAAATGATGTAACGATGATTGCTTGGAAGAAGCAAAAGTTTGGTCAAGAAATGACTGATGAAGAAAAAGAAACTATTAAGAAACATGATGAATGGCTTGATGAATTTATTTCAGCTGATAAGTACATTTTCATCAATCCAATGTACAATCACTTCTTGCCAGCAGAAATGAAGCAATATCTTGATTTAACGGCAATTGCACGTAAGACTTTTAAATATACTCCTGAAGGAGCTGTAGGTCTTTTAACTGGTAAAAAAGCTATGCACATTCAAGCAGCAGGTGGTAAATATCATTCAGAAGATGCAAATCCAATGATGGATCTTGGAAGTGTCTACTTGACTAAGATGCTTAATTTTTATGGAATCAATGATATAGATAACATTTTTATTGAAGGAGCAGATGAAAATCCTGAAAAGCGTCAAGAAATTTTGGAAAAAGCATTACAAGACGCTCAAGCAAAAGCACCAAAATTCTAGTATAATAGAGAAAAAACTAGTGAGGTAAAGATTATGGCTTCAGAGCAACGAATTTATGAAGCAATTAAAGTTATGAGAGAAAATGCGCAAAATGCCCATTCTTCTCATGAACAAAATTGGATTAGTGAACATTTAGATAATTGTAAATTGAAAATAATTATTAGTAAGCTATCAATTGTTGCTTTGCACATGCTCTCTAGCCTTGAAAAAGGTCCTCAAACAGGGATGGAATTATCTTGCAATATTAATGTTACAAGGGGAGCCATCACACGTGCTAGTAAAAACTTGCTTAAATATAAGTTGATTACTACCCATAAAAAAGAAACTAATAGGAAAAACATTTATTATGAACTAACTGATGACGGGTTAGAGGTGGCTAAAGCTCATGATGAAATGCATTGTGAAATGAGGAAAACTGTAATTGACAAAATCAAGAAAAAATATAGCACGCAAGAATTAACATTGATTGCAGATTTTTTAGAAGATGTAAATTCTTTAGAACAGGACTTTTAAGTAAGTATATAAAAGAATCTTAGTAATAAAAAACGACTTAGTTGACATAATTCCAAATGGATGCATCAATTAAGTCGCTTTTTGTTTAGTCTTCTTTTTTGGCTTCATTCATAGCCTTCATAATTGAAGGGTTCTTTGAGTGACAATCCTTAATCATTTGCATATCTTCTTCATTTAACTTTACAACGTATTTAGTCATGATTATTCCTCACTTTTTAAAAATCTATCTATATTATAGTCTTTCAAGTTAAAAATTCCATATTTAATTCCTTATTTGAGGTATAAATCTTTCATTAATTTTTTAGAGGGAAACATATTTTCGATAATAGAAATATTGCAAAATTAGCAGTTTGAAGTTATCCAAATATACTGCGAACGTGTGTGCTTTTACTTAAATAAATGCTTATAAATCAATGATTAAGGCTGATTTTATTAGCTAAAATAAAATGACATAAATATTACAAATGTTACAAAAGTGACACATTTAGTAATAATTTCTTAACACTTGAGTGATAATTCTGTTATAGTTCTGAAATTTTTACATTGTATTATATAGCATGTCAATTGAATGATACAAATATTTATTGAGTGATTATTCACTCATCAATTTATTTTTTATGTTTAAGGAGAGACTTTTTTTGAAGATCAATTCTATCTTAGGTAAATCAATTGCAGCTGCTGCACTTTCAGTAACTGGTTTAGTTGCAGTAAATAATATGAACTCAAATGATGTACAAGCTGCTGTTGTTGCAAATGACGCAGCAGTATACACTACTAACAAGTCAACTACTGTTTACAACAATTACGAAAACCCAGTAGCAACTGGTCAAGTTTTATCAGCTAATACTTCATGGAAAGTTATTAAGACTGCTTACGACGCACAAGGTAATAAGTGGTACGACTTAGGTAAGAATCAATGGGTTAAAGTTGAAACTGAAACCAAAAAGGTAACTAAGTCACAAAATACTGAAACTAATACTGTTGCTCAAACTGCACAAGTAGAGCAACCTGCTGCTACTCAAGCACAACAGACTCAAACTTACTCAGCACCTGCAGCAACTCAAACACAAACTCAATCATCAAACTACACTTCAAATGCTACTGGCTCAGAAGCTAGTGCTAAGGCTTGGATTGCTAGTCGTGAATCAGGTGGTTCATACTCAGCAACTAACGGTCAATATATTGGTAAATACCAATTATCAGCTTCATACTTGAATGGTGACTATTCAGCAGCTAACCAAGAAAGAGTAGCTGACAACTATGTTAAGTCCCGTTATGGTTCATGGACTGCAGCTCAAAGCTTCTGGCAAGCAAACGGTTGGTACTAATAAGATTACAATCTAAGACGTCTTCCATTGGAAGGCGTTTTTTTATAAAATTTTATTATTAGTATAGAAGGTGAAAAATATGCATAAAAAAATTACAATTGCAATTATTAGTGCGCTGATGACTGTAGGATGTGTAAATTTTAATAAAAATACAAATCCTAATATTCAAACAGTTCAAGCTGCAACAAAGAAATATTTAAAAGTTAAAGGAACTAAAAAAGTTCGTTTATATACTTCAACGGCTAAAAAATCTAAGTACTATGCAAGTCCTAACAAAAAATATTCCTATACTGCAACAAAATATTTAAAAATTTCAGGAAAAAAGTATCTAGCTTATAAAATTGGAGATAATTCTCATTATATTTTAGCTAAAAATGCAAATTTAATTAAAAATGTTCAATATAAACAAGCTACTATTAAACTTCCTAAAGGTTATACTAAATCAGCTCTTCTTAAAGCATATAAAGGTAAACCAAGTAGCAGTTTTATTAAGGCATCCATGAAAGGGATGAATGATAATAACTTTAGTAGAGTTAAATTAGCTGAAAGTAAAAAAGATAATCAAACTAAAGTTGATCCTGCTAACTTAACTGCAAGCCAAAAGCAGGAGCTTACTAAGTTCAGTTTACGTCTTATTAATGATGCAAGAAAAGATTTAGGTTTAAAGCCATGGATCTATAGTAAAGGTGCGCAGAAATTAGCAGATGATATTGCAACTGAATATCAAGCAGACAAACATGGTATCCAAGATGGCGACCATTATGTAGCTGGAATTGTACGTGCATATAAAAATAATGGCTTAAATTTAGATGACAATTACGTAGAAGATATGGCTGGATTTGCTCATCTTAATGGTAAGATGACAATGACAGAAATGAAGAAAAATATTTATTTCGGTATCAAGCAGATGATTTTTGGTTATACTGGTGCAACTGAACTTGATCGAAAAAATAAATCATATTATCGTGAATGGGAACATGCAGGTGATTTATTTAATACTCAAGGTTCAAAACATGATGGGGACTACAATTATTATGGCTTCAGTATTTCAAAAGTAGGAAATGTCTATTCCATGCACTATGTAAGTGTGCCAAGTTTTGTAGTGAATAGTAGCAAGTATAATACTGGATTTGAAGTTTAAAAAAATGAAACGTTGATTCGTTTCATTTTTATTTTTCAATATTTATTGCTTGGATTAAATAATTACCATTTTTGAAGGTATTAAGATTAAGATTACTATAATTATTGACTATATCTTGTACAATTTGAAGTCCTAATCCATGATGCCCTACTTTACTTGTTTTGTGCTGTAAGATATTTTCCATTGAAAATCCAACATGCACTTTATTTTTTATAATATAAGAAATTTCGTTATCTATTTCTTTAATTGATAAACTTATTTCACCATCATTTAATTGTTTGCTTTCTTCAATTGCATTATCAATTAAAATTCCTAATATTCTTGATAAATCAATTATTTCTATACCTAAGAAAAAATGTTTAATATTAATGTTTACATCAAATTTTATCTTTTGATCAATGATTTGTGTAGATTTAACTTGTAGAAGTGACCTTAATGGTAATACAGGAATTTGATAAAATTCTTGAATAATTTTACTTTTAGAAATTTCTTGTTCAGCAAAAGGATAAATTTCATTCCAAAAATATTCTTTTAATGTTTCATCAGAACTTTGATTGATAAAGCTTCCCATGGTAAAAAAGAGATTTTTAATGTCATGGCGAACCTTTCTTAAGTTCATTAAAGTTTCTTCTGTATTTTCACTTTTTATAATAGAGTTAACTTGTGATAATTGCTGGCGATAATATAAAAGATATAATCCTAAGCAAATAAAAGCTAGTTCAATAGTTAAAAGAATTATTCCAAAAATTGGAATAAAGCTGATCAAGATATTATCAACATTATGTGTAATAATGATTGAAATAAAATTAAGTCCAAAAAGAAGCAGGGTTGTAAAAATTACCAAAAGATAACTCCAAATACTAACTTTAGGATATTGTAAATTAGCATATTTTAAACGTAATAAGAATTTTTTGAAATGTTTGCCGAGAATATAAGTTAAGCAGATTATGATTGTACTTGTTATCAATTCAAAGATAAATGGTAAATAGCGAAGTAATCGAAAAGGTAAATTGAGTTGTAAAGTAGTAATATTTGAACATAATTTTAATATGTAAGCTGTTAGTGAAAGATAAATATACGAGAAACAAATTTCTAACATATGATTTTTAAGTTTTTGTTGATGCAATTTGATTAGCATTGGCAATACAAAAATTAAAACCGCAAAAACTAAAGAATAGCCTAATACGGATAAAGCTGAACTAAAAATTCTATCGGGAAATAATAATGTAAGAAAAATATAACCATAATCATATTTTGAAAAGCTAGGAATTTTTAATAAAAATAATTCTGCTGTTAATGTAAATGAAAAAACAACTGACATTCCTATATCAAAATAGCTACCAAATTGTAATTGAAAATAAATTGCCCCTATACTTGAAATGATAAGTAAAGGCAATTTTAATCTTTTAAAAAGTTCACCTAAATGTGCCAGTATAATTAAAAGAATAACGTATCCGTAATATGTTAAAATTTGCCCGATCCCTTGAATTAATAAACTTTGAAAAGATATAACGTTATTAAGCATTATTGAGAACCTCTTTTAAAATTTTGGTATATTTTCTTGAATAAGGAATAGTATCACCACTGGATAAGCGTAAGTCTCCGTGATTCATGTTGACAATGTAATCTTTATTTACAATTGTAGAACGATGACAGCGTATAAAATTATCTGGTAGTTTTTCTGCTACTTTAGTTAAACTCCAACGGATAATTAATTGAGAATTATCTATTGTATGAAAGTAAATATGGTGTGCCTTTTCCAGAGCAGTTTCAATATAAGTGATTTTTTCAAAGGGCAAAAATACATATTCATCAATTCCAATTGGAATTTGTAATCCGTTACTTGACTTAGAGGCTGATGTGGATCTAATTTGAGCATTAGCTTTTTCAATTAAGAGTAGATAATGTTCAAATTCCTCTAGCATTTTTTGTTGATTGATAGTTTTTTCAATAAAGCCAAATGGCTCAACACCACTTTTTAAAACTTGAAAGACTTCTTCAGAATGACTAGTAACAAAAATTATCTTAGCATTTTCATCATATTGTCTAACATAATGAGATATATCAACTCCATTGAAATGATTATCACCAAAATCTAAATCCATAAAATAAATAAATGATTCAGAGGTATTTTCTAAAAAAGTTGATAATTCCTTATAGTTTCTTAAACAAGCAACGATTTCAAAATTAAGTTGCTTGTTTTTTATTATAGTAGATAAATAATTTTGTTCTATTTTTAAAGTAAATTCATCATCATCGCAAATAATAATTTTTTGTATCATAATTTCTCCTTAAAAATATTGTAAATGATTATTGCCTATAGATATTATCTTGTCCTTAATAACAATTTTTTGTCTTAAATGAATATCCTTAATGACTATTTGAGAGATTGAAAAAGCTAGTATGACAAAAAATACTTTTTAAGATTATGACATGTTACAGTAACAACATCAACTTAGAAAGGTTTTAATTATGCAAGAAAGTAAGATGATTCAAGGTCTCGGAGGATTAAGAGGAATTGCAATTATTGCAATTTTCTTCTATCATCTTTATCCTGAAATTTTTAAGGGTGGATTTATTGGAGTGTCTATCTTTTTCATTATGAGTGGATTTTTAATTTATATTACTACAATGAGAAAGCTAGACCAAAATGTAGGTAAATTTTATTGGCAAAGAATTCAAAGAATATACCCTAGTCTGTTAATTTTATTAATAGTTTGTACGATTTTCTTTGTTACCTTTATGCCAACAGGAATTCAGCACATTTTTTCTGAAGGTGTGAGTACAATTGGTTCATATAATAATTGGTATCAAATTTTTGAAAATAAATCTTATTTTGCAAAAATGACGTCTGGCTCTCCTTTTACACATTTATGGTATTTATCGGTTCAGATGCAATTTTATTTACTGTGGCCCTTAATTTTCTTTATTCATAAAACATTAATTGAAAAAGAGTCAGTTTCTGCTGGCAGTTGGTTTTTAGTTGGTGGAATTATTTTATCAGCTGCATTGATGTTTGTGATGTATAAGCCAGGAAGTGACCCATCAAGAGTCTATTATGGAACTGATACAAGATTATTTTCTTTTTTGATTGGAAATTTGCTCGGTGCATTATATTTGCAAAATGGTGCAGTTCGAATTAAGAATCAAAAAAATATTTTTTCCTTTTTGGGTATTTTAATTTTAATAGCATTTTTCTTAGTTGATGGAAATAAAGGATACATCTATCAGGGAGGAATGCTAATAATTGATGTAATAATTGCAACATTTTTATGGATTGTAATAAATAGTGAAAAAAAGGTTCCAATTTTAAATAATTCAATCTTGGAATTAATAGGTAGTTATAGTTTTGAAATTTATTTAGTTCACTATCCAATTATATTTTTCTTTTACAATAAAACTCGCAAAATTGATTTATTGTTATGCTTACTAATTATTATTTTAACAAATGCTTTTGCATTTTTATTAAAGACGGTTACTAAACAAGGAGTGTTAATTTTAAAAATGAAACTTAAATATTTATTATCTTTAGCAGTTATAGCAATTTTAGCATTAGCTTGTGGGCAATACATGGTTAATCGTTCACCAGAAGTTCAGCAGCAAAATAATTTAAAGGCTAGTTTAGAAAATAACCAAAAATCACTAAAACATGACAAAAAGAAAAAAGAAGCATACTCTTTAAAAAAAGAAGCAGTTACTTTAATTGGTGACTCTGTGAGTCTTGGGGCGGCTCCTGAATTAAAAGAGAAGTTCAATGAAATCGATATTGATTCAAAAGAAGGACGTCAAGTAGTTCAAACCCAAAGCATTATTGAAAATTTAAAAAAAGAAAATAAACTTCATAAACTTGTTGTTTTAGCTTTAGGAACAAATGGACCATTCACTAAGGAAGTAGGGCAAAAATTAATTAATACAATTGGTAAAAATCGTCAAATTTTTTGGGTAAATTCATATGGTACCCACTTACAATGGCAGGATCAAGTTAATGAAGTTATTACTCAATTAGCTGAAGAAAATAAAAATGTTCATGTAATTAATTGGGCTGCTGTGGCAAGTAAAAATCAAGATAAACTTTATAGTGATGGGATTCATCTTAAACCTGAAGCTCAAACTGAATACGCTGATTTAATTAAAGAAAGTATTGGTGAGTAAAATTAAGTTTAAAAAATCAATTGTAGTAATTATTTTTTTGAGTATGTTTGTTATTTTGGGATTTTTTGCTATTCAGAATCATCAAAATATAAATAAGAAAAATATTCCACAAACATTAGCAAGTCAAAAGCCAATTTCGTTTTTGATACTTGGAGTAGATCAAGGTATTGAGGGAAGACATGATAAAGGAAATTCTGATACGATGATTTTGGTAACGTTAAATCCCAAAAAAGAAAAAATAACTATAACTTCAATTCCAAGAGATTTATTAGTGCAAATTGAACAGAAGAATAAAAAATTTTGGTTTAAGATTAATTCTGCTTATCAAGTTGGAGGTTCAAAAACAGCCTCAAAAACAGTTTCTTCGCTTTTAAATGTACCAGTTAATTATTATATGGAAGTAAATATGAAAACTGTTAAAAATTTAGTTGATGAAATTGGTGGAGTAGATGTTGAAGTACCATTTAATTTCACTTATCATACTAAGTTTAAAAAAGGAAAGATGCATTTGAATGGTACACAAGCTCTCGATTATTCTAGAATGCGTTATGATGATCCAAAAGGTGATTATGGTCGACAAATGAGACAAAGACAGATAATTTTTAGTATAGTAAAAAAATTACTTAACGTAACTTCAATTCATTACTATCAAAAAGTCTCCCAAATAATTAATAAAGAAGTTAAGACAAACTTTCCAATGGATAAAATAATTGAAGTTGGATTAAAATACAAACCAGCTTTAAATAAAATTGAAGATGGATATATTCATGCTCATGATGCATGGATTGAGAAAGTTGCTATGCAAGTTGCTCCTACTGCAGAATTACAACGAGTTTCAAATCAAGTGAGAAAAAATATGGATTTGAAAGAAGAAACTATAGTTAATGCAGAAACAAAATTAAATTTAGAACAAGATGTTAATTGGAATTCGTTAGCTGCTTTTAAAAATTATCATGTAAAACTTTTAGATTAGTTGCTGATAAAGGCGACTTTCTGATAGGATAGAAGCATTGAATCTAACCTATCGGAGGAAAATTATGACAAAAACTATCTATCTAGTTCGACATGGTCAAACGTATTTCAATTTTTATCATAAGGTACAAGGGCAATGCGATTCACCTTTAAATGAACGTGGAATTCGCCAAGTTGAAATGACACGGGATTATTTCATTAAAAATGGCGTCAAATTTGATAAAGCTTTTTCTTCAACTCAAGAGCGTGCAAGTGATACTTTAGAAATTATTACTGCTCATAAGATGAATTATGTGCGGCTTAAAGATTTGCGTGAAAAATGCTACGGTATTTTTGAGGGACGAGATGAATTTTTGCTTCCTTGGAATTATGGTAATGAAAATATTGATCCAACTATGGAAAAAAATGAAGATGTTATAGCTAGAATGAAACGTGCAATTGTTGAGATTTTGTATGGGATGCAAGATGGTGAAACAGCACTTGTAGTAGGGCATGGCGATATTTTAGCAAAATATGTACGTGAATTTACTGAAAAGAAGGATTTTGCTGGATTTGGCAATGCAAGCTTTGTAAAGCTTACGTTTGAAGATAGTAGGCCACACTTTGAAGAATATGTTTGGCCAGCAGAAAATATGAAATAGCAAAAAAAGAATGGTTTAGTCATGATGATTAAACCATTCTTTTTTAAAATACAAATTTTTCAAAAGCTTCTGCGATTCCATCTCTATCATTAGACCCAGTTACATAATCTGCTGCCTTTTTTGCATCTTCTTGACCATTTCCCATGCAAACAGAGGTACCAGCATAATTAAACATTTCAATGTCATTTCTTTCATCTCCGATGACCATCACCTCATCAGAACTAAGATTTAATTTTTCTGCCAAAATTTTAAGAGCTGCACCTTTATTAACTGCTTTATTCAATAATTCTAAAAATGTGTTTTCTGTTCGCATGACATTAAGTGCTTTTCCAAATTTCTTTTTAATAACTGGCTCCCATTCATCAAGTAAAGCTGCATCACCTACATAACAGCCTTTAGCAATACGAATATTGTCTTCAGGCATTTCGTCAGGAGTTCGAATATAAAGTGGGGCATTATTTTCATAAGCTTGACGATAAATCATAGGATCAACATTGTGATCTGCGGTAATAATGCGAGAATTTGAATCAACAATGTTAAAGGGAATTTTGTGAGCTAAACCAAAAGCCGTCATTTCGCGATAGAAACTATTTGGAACCAAATTTTCTGTGATGATATCAGCATCAGTATTACGTATAAGTGCACCATTTAAAGTGATAACATATTCACCAGAACCCTTAATTCCTAATTCATTAAGAAAATTAGTTAATCCATCAATTGGACGACCAGAACAAAGTACAACCCTTATCCCTTTATCAAGAGCTCTGGTGATTGCTTTTTTAGTACTTCCTAAAATTTCTCCGTCAGAATTAAGTAATGTACCATCAATATCGAGAGCTATCAATTTAATTGCCATAATTATTCTCCTATTTTCAAAATTTGTAACCACTTTCAATTATAAACTAAAATAGTGATTTTTATATAAAAAACATTCTAAGCTTAATAGTGGATTGATTATCCGACGGGATAATTGATTCACTATTTTTCGTTTAGCCGTAAACTTTAAATAGTGATAAAACAATATGCCGAGAGGTGTTTAGGCGCATGACGCCGAATAAAAAACTGGCAGTTTTATCTTGCAGTTAGTAGCTTCCTCGAAGAATGTGGGCACCTGATGCCGAGTTTAGAAAATTAAGTCTGACTGCCTGGATAAATCAGTTTTATCACTTAGAAACAGCGAGGTATTGAAGATGGATATTGTTTTTGGAATTGATGTAAGCAGCCGTGAATCCAGTATTTGTATGTTAATGGATGATACCAGGAAAGAGTTTAAGATCTCTAACGATTCATTTGGATTTAAAGAGCTGCTCAAGAATCTTGCAGTATTCTCAAAGCATCCTCAGATCATTTTTGAAGCTACCGGGGTCTATTCAAGAAGACTGCAGAAGTTTCTAGAAGACTATGGCTATGATTACGTGATCCTTAATCCTTTAAAAGCTAAGAAAGAAATGGATCAGGGACTTCGTCATAATAAAACCGACAAAACAGATGCCTATAATTTAGCCAGAATTCAGCTTCAAAACAGACACAAGGCAAATAAACAAGAAGCCGAAGATTATCATAGATTGCGTGCCTTAAGCCGCTCTTATGAAGAATTGACTTCCGACATTGTCAGTGCCAAGAATCGTCTTCACCGTATCTTGCAATTGACTTTCCCTGAAATTGAAACAGTGGTTTCTACACCCAAGAACCGCAATTATTGGGAATTAGTTAAACTATTTCCGCATTGCCAAACGGTCAGAGAGATTGAAGCAGAAGATATTATCAATAAAATCAAGGATTTTAAAGGCTATGGCATCAAACGTGCTCAAAAAATTGCTCAAGGATTAAAAGAACTTGCCAATAAAGCATATCCCGTAGCAGAGCTTGATAGTCCTGAAACCAGCGATGTAATTTACTATGCCCAACGTCTCATCCAGCTTGATCAGGACAGAGATGAGCGGCTTAAGCAAATGGTTGATATATCTAAAAAGCTGCCTAATCGTGATCTAGAAATCCTCACAAGTATCCCTGGCTTCGCCCAGACTACTGCAGTACGTGTTTTGGCAGAGCTCGGAGATATCAGGAGATTCGACAACCCTAACAAGATTGATGCTTTTATTGGAATTGATCCGGGCAGATACCAGTCAGGCCAAATGGATTCCCGCCTTGGTATCACTAAACATGGTAACGCTATTGCACGTAAGATTCTTTATCGGGCAGTTGGTCAAATAGACAATGCTTCAAAGACCAATCCTTGCCATATTGCGGATTACTATGAAAATAAAAAATCTTCTCAAAGCAAAGGCTTCAAGAAGATTGCAATAGCTTCAGTGCATAAGCTAATCCGTACTATTTATGCACTAATCAAAAATGATCAGTTGTATAGTTACGAAGTCGCCAAACAAAATCAAAGACGTAAATCGTAATTAACTGATCAGCTTCATTATACTCTAACTTAGCTTCAAAGAGGTAATTTCTTTGAAGTCTTTTGCAGTACTTTCATAATTGAAATAATTCGCACCATTAAAACAAAGAAATCCAAATATATCAAAATAAGATAATTAAACATCTTGATATACTTGACTTTACGTAGAAAAACATCTCCGGTATTGACACCGCTTACACAAATTGCTATTATAGTAAACGTAAAGAAGCGGATTACTGATTAAATCAGGTCTTAGCTACTATAAATAATCAAGCGTGTTTGTTAAGGTTATTTATGGTGGCTTTTAATTTTGCAAAAAGGTAGGTGATTCGTTGAATGGATTTTCTAAAACAATTAAATAATAGCGCCGCAATTGTAAATGATAATGGTAAAGAAGAAGTAGTTCTTGGCAAAGGGATTGGCTTTGGTCTTAAAAAGGGCGATAAAGTTGATAAAACCAAAATTGAGCGCACGTTTGTTACGACTGATGATCAAATAAACTTAGATCAGGTTCAGGACATAAGCGCTAAAACACTTGATGTGACTACTCAAGTTGTTAAGATGGTAGAGCCGATACTGGATATTAAATTTAATGACTTTCAATATTTAGCTTTGGCAGATCACATTGATTTTGCCGTTACTAGAGTTAAAGATAATATTGATTTAAGTGATAATAATACTCGCTGGGAAGTTAAGAATCTTTTTCCTAAAGAATTTGCTACTTCTAAAGAAGTTATTAAGTTGATCAATCAAGAATTAGATATTAATTTGCCTAAAAGTGAACAAGTCTTAATGACTTATCACTTAGTAAATGCTTCTTCTAATGACAGTCAAATTCAAGAAACGATTCAAATTACAGAATTAATCAAAGGAATTATTAATATTATCCAGTTTGATTATCAGATGACATTAGATACAGATTCTTTTAACTATAGTCGTTTTATTACTCATTTACGAGCTTTATTTGTAAGGTTGCTTAGAAATCAATCAACAGACACCGCAGAACTTGATTCATCCCTTCTTGCATTCATGAAGATAAAGTATCATCATGCTTATGAAACAGAAGAAAGAATAGCTACTTTTTTACACGCAAAAATGGGCTGGATTTTAAAGCAAGATGACCGTTTTTACCTTGTTTTACATATTTGGCGAGTTACAAGTAGACAAAAAATTAAATAATACATACTTAGGTGTGTTACTTAAGAGGCATTAACCCAAGTTATTGTATGATTTTGAATTTATATGGAAATTCATCTTTATGCAATATCTTGGGTTTTTATTTTTTAATTAGGAGGAACATTATGGCTGATAATTATGATAAGTTAGCTAAAACTATCATTGAAAATGTTGGTGGAAAAGACAATGTTAATAGTGTTGTTCATTGTACAACTAGATTAAGATTTAAGTTGAAAGATGAGTCAAAAGCTAATGATGATGTCTTAAAAGATACTGATGGAATTGTAACAGTTGTCAAAGCAGCTGGTCAGTATCAAGTAGTTATTGGAAATGAAGTTAGTGATGTATATGATGCTGTTTTAAAAGAAGGAGGCTTTAGCGGCGGAGGAGAAGTTGCTGATGATTACGGCGAAAATGATGATACAAGTTTTATGGATAAAGCAATATCGCTAATTTCTGGAATATTCACTGACATTTTAGGGCCACTTAGTGCTGGTGGTATTATTAAAGGTCTAACTGTAATGGCTGGAGTGTTTGGCTGGTTTTCTACTAAATCAGGAGCTTATCAAATTCTCTATGCAATTGGTGATTCAATCTTTTATTTTTTACCAATTTTCTTGGGAGTAACTGCTGCTAGACGATTTCATATGAATCAATTTATTGGTTTAGCAATTGGGGGAGTCCTTACTTATCCATCAATGGTACAATTGGCAGCAAGTAAAACGGTTTTAGGAACCTTGTTTAGCGGAACACCGTTTGCATCAGAAATTCATACTACATTTTTTGGTATTCCAGTTGTAACGATGAATTATACTTCAACTGTTTTGCCAATTATCTTTGCAGTATGGTTTGCTTCAATTATTGAACATTGGGCAAATAAATGGGTTCCAGCAGTAATTAAAACTTTCATTGTTCCTGTAGTAACTATGTTAATCACTTTACCTGTTGCGTTTATTGTAATTGGTCCAGTTACCACTTGGGTTGGTGATGGTATTGGTGCAGTAATGTCTGGTATTTATCAATTTAGTCCAATTTTAGCTGGTGCGCTTGTAGGAGCTCTTTGGCAAGTATTAGTAATTTTTGGAATTCACTGGGGAATTGTTGCTGTAGCTACTACAGATTTAGCGGCTTTAGGATATGATCCAATTTTAGGTCTTTCTTGTATGGTTTGCTATGCACAAATTGGTGTAGTTTTAGCAATGATTAAACAAACTAAAGATCCAAGCTTAAAGAAAAATGCTATTGGGGCATTTTTCTCAGGACTTTTTGGTGTTACTGAACCAGCTATCTATGGTGTAACACTTCCGCGTAAAGTACCATTTATTTTAAGCTGTATTGGTGGTGGAATTAGTGGTGCAATTATTGGTGGAGTAGGTGCTAAATTATTCATGCTTCCATCAATGGGATTCTTTGCAATTCCTGGTTATGTTGATCCTAAAGGAAACTCTACTCTTCAAATTGTTGGAGTTATTATTGCCGCAATTGTTGCATTCATTGTAGGTTTTGTTCTTCAATTCATGTTTGGTAAAAAGTATGTTGACCAAGCTTATAATGAAAAGCAAGCTAAAAAGACAGTAGAAGCAATCAAAAATCCAGAACCCACTACTCCTATTTTAAATGTGGATACTGATCTAGTAAGTCCAGAAGATGGAACTATTATGCCACTTAGTGAGGTAAAAGATGAAGTGTTTTCTAGTGGTGCAATGGGACAAGGTGTAGCTATTGAGCCTACCGAAGGAATATTACATGCTCCAGCAAATGGTGAGATTGTTATGACTTTTCCAACAAGTCACGCAATTGGAATGAAGACTAATGATGGTGCAGAAGTATTAATGCATATTGGAATGGACACAGTTAATTTGCAAGGTGATGGATTTGAAACATTAGTTAAAAAGGGCGATAAGGTTAAGGCTGGCGATAATTTAATTAAGTTCGATATTCAAAAAATTAAAAATGCAGGATATATTGTTACTACTCCAATAGTTATTACTAATTCTAAAAATTATAGTGATATTAAACAAGTAGCAACTGGTAGAGTAAATACAGGGCAAAAGATTATAGTCTTAATCGGTAAGAAAGCAGAAAATTCTGTAGCGTCTACCATTCAACCGGCTTAAATAAGTTTATAATAAGTAAAAGAAAGCGTTTTATACAGAAAAGAGAAAATTATGTCATTTAAGAAAGATTTTTTATGGGGCGGAGCAACTGCCGCTAATCAAATTGAAGGTGCTTATGATAAAGATGGTAAAGGCTTGTCAGTAACAGATATAACTACTGCTGGCAGTTTAAAAAAGCCACGAATGCTTACTTATAAATTAAATGGAAAATTAGAAAAAACACCAGCAGTTCCTGGAGCTGGTTTACCAGATGGTGCAATTGGAGCGATAGACCCTAACAGTTATTATCCTAACCATGTAGCAATCGACTTTTATCATCACTATAAAGAAGATATTAAAATGTTTGCTGATATGGGATTTAAAACCTTTAGATTATCAATTGCGTGGACACGGATTTTTCCAAAAGGTGATGAAGAAAAGGCTAATCAAGCTGGACTTGACTTTTATCGTAAAGTTTTTGAAGAATGCAAAAAATATAATATTGAACCTTTAGTCACTATTTCTCACTATGAAGATCCCCTATATTTGAGTGAAAAGTATCATGACTGGGGCGACCGCAAGATGATTGATATGTATGTCAAATATGCTAAAGTTTTGTTTGAAGAATATAAGGGTTTGGTTAAGTACTGGCTGACTTTTAATGAAATTAATTCTACACTTTTGATGCTTAGTGCATTTGGCAATAATGTTACTGATGATAAAACTTTTCAACATGCATATCAAAAACTTCATTATCAATTTGTGGCAAGTGCTAAAGCTGTTAAATTAGCACATGAAATTGACTCAAATTATGTAGTGGGTAATATGATTTGCGGAATTTTGGATTATCCATTAACTCCAGATCCAGAAGATATGCTTGCAACTCGTCATCAAATGGAAGAAACTGTTCTTTATTGTGGCGATGTTCAATGCAAAGGTAAGTATCCAACTTATTCTAAGCGTTTATGGGATGCACATAATGTCCATCTTGATATTACTGAAGAAGATAAGAAAACTTTGGCTGAAGGAACAGTTGATATGTATGCCTTTAGTTATTATATGAGTAATGTAATTACAACTCATGAAGTAAAAGATAAAGCAAGTGGAAATTTTGCGGCTGGTGCTAAGAATCCATACCTTCAGTATTCTGAATGGGGTTGGGCAACTGATCCAACAGGACTTCAATACTATCTTGAAGTAATGTATGATCGTTATGATTTACCAATGATGGTCGTTGAAAATGGTTTAGGTGCAGTTGATAAAATTAGTGATGATGGTAAAATTCATGATAAGTATAGAATTGACTACTTAGCTCGACATATTGAAGCAATGCGTAAAGCAGTGGATGATGGAGTAGACCTTATTGGTTATACAACTTGGGGTTGCATTGATTGCGTAAGTGCCGGTACTGGGCAAATGTCTAAGCGTTATGGTTTTATCTATGTTGATCGTGACGATGATGGAAAAGGCAGTTTAAAGAGAATGCCAAAGGACTCATATTACTGGTATAAAAAGGTAATTAATTCAAATGGTGAAGATTTAAGTAAATAAACTAATATAATTAAAAATGCGCTGTCAATGACAACGCATTTTTAATATGAGAAATATTTCCCAGGAAATACTAATCTAATTCCATTTCATTGTAAGATAATTTTTTGCGGCGAAATACATGAACGACTAATCCAATTACTAATCCTGCAAGAGCGGGTAAAAGCCATGAAAGTCCCACGCTTGCTAAAGGCAATACATTTCTTAAAGAAGCTACCCATGTGCCAAAGGTACTTTGGCTAACAACACTTGGAAAAGCTACAACCATATCGCCCAGTGCAGGAACTACAGTAAGCATTACTACCCAGAAGTATACTACACCATCTCGTTTGAAAAGTGGGGACGCTACTGAAAGTAAGATAAGTACCATTGAAAGAGGGTATAAGAACATTAACATTGGAGTCGACCAAGCAATGATTTGATCAAGACCAAAGTTTGCGGCTAAGAATGAAGCAAAGCAACTTAATGCAAGCCAAGTGTGGTAGCTGACTTTAGGAAAATGATTGTGAAAATCTTGAGCAAAGGCAGCTACTAATCCCACAGCAGTTGTTAAACAAGTTACTGTTAGTAAGAATGCTAAGACAATTTGTCCAAAATTACCAGCATATGCGTTTACTAATTGATTAAATGCAACACCGCCATCTGCAGATACCTTAAAACGACCAAGTGACATTGCACCTAAAATGATTAAAAGAACATAAATTACAGCAACAGCACCCATTGAAAGGACGCCGGACTTTGCAACTACTTTAGAAACATCTTTACTTGATTTTTGCCCCATTAGGCGAATTGCTGTTACAACAGTTACACCAAATGCTAATCCAGCTAAGGCATCCATTGTGTTATAACCTTCTAAAAATCCATTAACAAGCGCACCATGAACATAGTTGGGAGTTACGGGGGCAGTTGCAGGATTGCCTAAAGGACGAGCAAAAGCAACTACAAAGACTAAAAATAAAAGTCCTAAAAATACTGGATTTAAGATTTTACCAATATTAGTTAAGATGTCGTTTTCTCGATATGAGAAGTAAAATGCTGCTGCAAAAAATAATGCTGAAAATACAAGTAATGCTACAGATTGATAATGTTTGTCAATAAACGGAGCAAGTCCAACTGTAAAAGAGACAGTTGCAGTACGAGGAGTTCCAAAAAGTGGTCCAATTGTTGCATGGATTAAAACCATAAACACTAATGCGAATCCAGTTCCAAGAGGTTTACCAATGTCAAAAACTCCGTCAGCACGTGTGACTGCCACTGCTAAAACTGATAAAAGTGGTAATAATACTCCGGTAATCAAGAATCCGACAGCTGCCATCATCCAATTTTTTCCAGCTAATTGACCCAAATGAAGTGGAAAAATTAAGTTCCCAGCTCCAAAAAACAGCCCGAATAAAAGGGAAGCCACTACTAAATATTTTTTAAATGTGAGTTTCGTTGAGGTTGACTCATTCATAATATTTCCTCCTAAAATTTCTTAATGAAAAAGAAAAACGCCCCTTAGTCCAACTTGGACTAAGGGACGCTGAGCGTGGTACCACCCTATATTCGTGCTTATTAAAACACCTCGTACACGTACGGCCAAACCGGCGATACGCTGCGACTATAATGGGCGCTCCCACTAAAACTTACTTTAATTTAAGCTTTAGACTCAAAAGTGATTTTTAATCAAATAAGGAAGCTATCTCTTCACACCAATCGAGACTCTCTGGAAGCTATTATTTGATCTACTTTTCTTTCTCATTGCGATTTATTAATTAAATTGTTGTTAATAATATTATACTGTTTTTAATAAAAGTCAATAGAAAATCAAAAATAATTTTAAGTGTATTTTGCCTTGTTGTTTTTATAATAAGTTCTAAAATATACTTATAAGCTAGATTTTTTATTAGATTTTTTAGGAGAAAAAAATGGACAATACACCTGTATTAAAGTTAACTAAGTTAGTTATCAAAAAAGAAGATCGTGCAGAATATATTAGAGAAGCTGAAAATGATATGCATCAATCAATTCCAGCACAAATTGATACTTTGATTATTGGTAGTGGTCATGAAGATGCCCAAGGAACTATTAATTATGTTGTAAGATTGTTCCGTAGTCCAATAGCTGAAGATTTATATACTGCTGCTGATCATGCAGATGAGTATGCAGAAACTATTAAGAGAATTGCCCAAGAGCAAAAAACTTGGGATTTGAATGCACAAATTATTACAACAAAGCCAAATAAAGCTCTTAATTCTTATGCTAACGAGTTTGTAATGCATCTTAATAAAATTAATGTTAAAAAAGGTAATGAGGATAAGTTTGAACATGCAATAAAGAAAGAAATTACCAATGCTATGGCCGAAGAAGTTGGCGTTGAAATGATCATTGCAGGTAATGATAAGAGTAATCCTGATGAATGGTTTGTACTTGAAGTATATTCAAATGACACTGAGTACAAAGCACACCTTGATTCAAAGCATTTTGCAGAATATCAAGATGAGATTAAGGACTTAATTGAAAGTAGAGAAAGCCACGAATTAGTACGTGATACACTAGCCTCACAAGGTGCTGTAGTAATTGACTAAATTTTTTTGAAAAAGTTTCAAATTTTTCTTGACTCTTTTCTTGTTATCCCCTATACTATTAAATGTCGAGTGGTGAGAACCATTTGAATAGAACTAACAAGTAAAAGGTTCGAAGGATGGGTTATAGCCAAGTGGTAAGGCAATGGTTTTTGGTACCATCATGCGCTGGTTCGAATCCAGCTAACCCAATTCATTGATTTTTAGGCGAGATACCAGCGATTTTAATCGCTGGAGGGATAGCCTTAAGCTGATGCGTTCGCGTCAGCTTATTTTTTTGATATTTTATATATTTCACAGTTTATATTTGATATAATATTTGTGAAGAAAGGAGGACAACAATGAACCAAACTGTTACTATCAAAGTAAAACTAAACTTTGATAATCAAACTATTGCTAACAAATTTGAAAAAACTATGGAAGCTTATCGTCTTACTTGTAACTATATTTCTGAGTACATATTTAATCATAATTTTGATATGTCACAGACCAGACTGAATAAAGCTATTTATTCTGATTTGCGTTCAAAATTTGGCTTAAAGTCCCAAATGGCTCAATCTGCAATTAGAAATGTTGTTGCCAAGTATAAGACTGTTAAGACTCAGCTCTTTAATAATCCACTGTATTATGATACTGGCCAAAAGAATGCTAAAGGCAAGAAAGTTTATCAGCGTGTTTATCGTAATTTAGACTGGCTTTGGAATCCGATTTCTTTTAATACTCCACAAGTTGACTTGCAGAGAAACAGAGACTGGTCTTATTTAGCTTCTAAAAACTTGCTCTCTTTAAATACTTTAGATGGCAGAGTCAAAGTAACTCCAATCTGTAAAGGCTTTGATCAATACTTTACACCTGAATGGAAATTAGGAATTGGCAAGCTTTTGAATATTGGAAACAAGTGGTATCTGCATGTTTCTGCTACTAAAGAAATACCTGATTATCAAGTTTCACAGACTGAGCATGTAGTTGGTATTGATCGTGGACTACGCTTTTTGGCAACCTGTTATGATGAGCATGGTAAGACAGCTTTCTTTGATGGCAAACAAGTTGCTAGAAAACGCAGAAAATATAAGAAATTAAGAGCTCAATTACAAGCTAAAGGTACTAAATCTGCCAAACGAAGACTGAAAAAAATCGGTCAGCGAGAGAACCGTTGGATGACTGATGTCAATCATCAATTGTCTAAGACACTCGTTAATAAGTATGGCAAGAATACCCTTTTTGTAATTGAAGATTTGGGCGGAGTTAGAGAAGCTACAGAAAAGACCAATAAAGATTCCAGATATGAAAATGTATCTTGGGCTTTCTTCCAATTAGGTCAATTCTTAACTTATAAATCAAACCTTAATTCTTCTCAAACTGTTGAATTACCGGCAGAGTACACCAGTCAAAGGTGTCCTAAGTGCGGACGTATTCGCAAGGAGAATAGAGATCATGATTTGCATCTCTATATCTGTGATAAGTGTGGTTATAGCACAAATGATGACCGTTTAGCAGCTATCAATATCCAGCAATTAGGGACAAGATATGTATCTGGTGAAGAAGAGCCGATAATAATCAAAGATAAATAGCTAGCAGATCAGTTTATGATCCTGTTAGAACATCTAGTGAGCTAAATCTTGCTAGATAAACGGGCGTAAGTCAATCGTCCGATATGATGTAGCCACAAACAAGCAGGAGTCGCAAGACATTTGGACTGCTGACTCAATGAGAGTCGTGAGTTACAAGCCACGGACTTTAGTCCGTGGTGAATTGACAGAGGTGAAAAAGAACACAGTGAGAGCTGTGTTCTTTTTTTTTGCTTTTTTATCTTAATTATTAATATAGCAAAACAAAAAAGAGTGACGTGTTAACCATGTACACTCCATTAGCTAATGCGGGTAATCAGCCCGACTTTTTGCGTGCTAGGTATGACCTAGTTTTATTAATCTTGCTAAAAAGATTATAGCATAGAATCAACAAAATGGTAAAATGTTTAATGCGTGCTTTAAGCACCTAATTAAAAACGCTTATGCGTTGAAAGGAGGTGTATGATATGAACCCTAAAATTAGGACATATTATTGATTAGCTTTGATTCATGATCGCATTCCGATATTCAATCGGAGTGCGATTTTTTAGTATAGATTTTATTCTCTTAGTGTTGTAATACTTAATATATTCTCTAATAGCTTGTTCTAATTCATCTAAGTTTTTAAAGTTTTTCTCAAAACCGTAGAACATTTCTCTTTTGAGTATGCCAAAGAACCCCCTCCATCATGCCATCATCTAAGGAGTTACCTTTGCGTGACATACTTTGAGTAATACCATGGTTTTTGAGCCAATTTTGGAAGAGTGGTTTTTGATATTGCCAACCTTGATCAGTATGGAAGATCAAGCCATTAAGTGCTGGATACTTCTTGTATGCATGTTCTAACATATCCATTACTTGTTTTAAAACAGGTCTGTGGCTGAGAGTATAAGAGACGATCTCTTGTGTGCAACCATCCATGATTGGGGATAAATAAAGCTTTTCACCATTTAAATGAAATTCTGTCACGTCTGAATACCACTTTATATTTGGCATCACAGACTTGAAATTGCGTTTGATTAGGTTAGCTTTGATTTTACCTACAGTTCCACGATAGCTTGAATATTTATACTTACGTCTAATGGCAATGCCATATAAGTGCATTTTAGTCATTAGACGCTTTACTTTTTTATGATTAATTTTAAGTCCTTCACGTTGAAGCTGCGCAGTAATTCTTCTATAACCATAGCGATGTTTGTGCTCTTCATATACTTCTTTGATCCTCTTCATAATCTTTTGGTTTTTTCTATCTTTATCATCATGTCCTTGAACATAGTAATAATTACTTCTGGATAGATGTGGAAGGTCAGGCTTAGAATTGATAACTTTGAGCACAAAACTTACAGTCACGTGAAGTTCTCGCCTTAGCTGTGTGACTGCAGAAACTATTTCTTGTGCTTTTGGTTTCTGGTTCTTTGTGCTACTAAGGCGTCTAATTTTTTTATAAATTCGTTCTCGACAGTAAGCTCTAAATTCTTCTGTTTGAGATTTTTGATTTGCTTTTGAAGTTCTTGGATCTGTTTGTCTTTGTCCTGCATTGGGTTTTCTGCCTTTCTGATGATTAATGACATTATACCCATCTTCTTTGTATTTGCGAAGCCAATTACGAAGCATTCCATCACTTGGTAAAGCAAGGTCTAGTGCTATTTGTTGTATCGGTTCAGCACCATATAGTATACGTTTTATTGCCTTCTCTTTAAACTCAATCGAATAGTTAGTATATGACCTGTTTAAGACGTCTAATCCATGTTTATCAAGTAACCTAACCAAATACCTAACTACACTAGAAGCTATTTTATATTCTTTGCTTAATGATTCAGCTGACTTTTTATAATTTTTCCAATTATTATAAATATCGATTTTATCTTGCTTAGTTAATTTAGTCATAATAAAACCCCGAAATTCTTGTCCAAATTTCGGGGTTCATATCAAAGGAGGTGTAAGGCATGACCAACGTTTTATTAATCATTGCTATCAGTGTGCTAATCGACTCAATCACTCGGTTAGTCCGTGAGATTAAGCGCCCTTAATGGCTTGCTTGATTTCTCAACTGGGACAGTTCTAATTGTAGAGCTGTCTTTTTTGGTTAATATGTACTTTCATCCGTATAATTTTAAAAATTTATATTTAAAACTTCCTAGATAGTTAAAAATTTAGTAGTATAAAGTAGGATACACCAGAATCATGTTTTAGCTTTTAGAAAGAAAGTTGTTTATGTCTGAAATTAAATATGAAAAAGTTCGCAATAGTCTGATAAAAGATATTGAAAGTGGCAACTATCAAGAAGGCGAAAAATTACCTACTGAGTCTGAATTAATGCAAATGTATAGTGTAAGTCGCTATACAATTCGAAGAGCAGCTGGTGAATTAGAAAATAGACACTATATTTATCGTATTCAAGGCGGCGGAATGTTCGTTGATAATTGGAAAAAAAGAATTAAATCTAAAGTTAGTGACACCAAAATGATTGGTGTAATAACTACTCATTTAGCTGATTATATTTTTCCTAGAATTATTAGTGGTATAGACAGAGTTGTTTCAGAAAATGGTTATTCTTTAATTCTTAATAATACCCATAATAATTCTGATGAAGAGCGTAAAGCTTTAAAAAGAATGATTGATAATGAAGTATCAGGATTAATTATTGAACCAACACAAAGTGCATTACCAAATAAAAATCTAGATCTTTATAATTATTTAAAAGAAAAAAATATTCCTACTCTTTTGATTAATGCCCATTATAATGATTTAGATTTTCCATATATAGAAGTAGACGATTTAAAAGCTGAAAAAGATATAACTAATTATTTGATTGGCTTAGGACATAAAAAGATCTTAGGTATGTTTCAAGTAGATGACATGCAGGGAACTAAGAGATTGCGAGGTTTTTTAGATGCCTACATGGAGCATCCTGATATTTCATATTTAAATGAAACTATTATGTATCAGTCAACTGAAAATATGTCGCCGATATTAAAAGAAGCAATTTCAAAAATTAATCGTGAAAATGGACCGACTGCAATAGTTTGCTATAATGATGAACTTGCCATTCAAATGATGGATGTAATTAGATCAGTAGATTTAAAAATTCCTACAGATATTTCAGTTGCTGGTTTTGATGATTATATTTTAGGAAGATATATTTCCCCACGCTTAACAACTGTGGCACATCCTAAAGAAAGAATGGGTGTAGATGCAGCTAAAACATTACTGGATATGATTAATGGTAAAAAAGTAACTTCTAAATGTTATAAAGTTAAGATAATGCCTAATGAAACAACCAGTAAGATAGATTAAAAATAATACTAATAAAAAAGACATTGAGCAAAAATTTGTTCGATGTTTTTTTATTTGTGTAATAATTTTAAATACAAAAATAATAAATGCAAAATTTATTATTAATTTGTATTGAAAAAAGGACGAGAAAGAAGTATTATTGATTTATAAATTGAAAGCGCATTCAATGACGAAAATAACAAGTTAATTTCATGAAAAAGGAGGAAAAAATGGCTAAAAGTGAAAAGAAGATATCTAGTGCTTTTATTTACTTCTTTGGATCGTTTGGTGGTATTTTATTTGGTTATGACATCGGTGTAATGACCGGGGCCTTACCATTTTTGGAAGCAGATTGGCATCTGCAAAACGCAGCGAGTTTGGTTGGATGGATTACTTCCGCCGTTATGTTTGGGGCTATTTTTGGTGGTGCACTTGCAGGTCAACTATCTGATAAGCTTGGTCGACGTAAAATGATTTTGATTTCTGCGGTAATATTTATGATTTTTTCAATTTTATCAGGGATAGCACCCGATATTGGAAAACTTAGCCCATATTATCTAATTATTGTAAGAATGCTTTTGGGACTTGCAGTTGGAGCTGCTTCGGCATTAGTTCCTGCATATATGTCAGAAATGGCTCCAGCAAAAGCAAGAGGTCGTTTATCAGGTCTTAATCAAACTATGATCGTTTCAGGGATGCTTTTATCTTATGTTGCTGATTTTTTGTTAAAAGATTTACCTGGAGAATGGGCATGGAGATTAATGCTAGGACTTGCTGCAGTGCCGGCTTTGATTTTATTTATGGGAGTATTGCGTTTACCTGAGTCTCCTCGTTTTTTACTTAAAAAAGGTGATGAAGCTCAAGCAAAGCGAGTTTTATCCTATATTAGATCAAACCCTGCTGAAATTAATCAAGAATTAGAAAGCATTAAAAAAACCGCTAAAAAAGAGCGTGAAGCAAATAAAAAAGCTAGCTGGAGTACTTTATTCAGTAGCAAGTATCGTTATTTAGTTATTGCTGGTGTTGGTGTTGCAGCTTTTCAACAATTTCAAGGTGCTAATGCAATTTTCTACTATATTCCTTTAATTGTACAAAAAGCAACTGGTCAAGCAGCTTCCTCTAACTTAATGTGGCCAATTATCCAAGGTATTATTTTAGTGATTGGATCACTATTTTATATGTGGATTGCAGATAAATTTAATCGCCGTGCGCTATTAATGCTTGGCGGCAGTGTAATGGGACTATCATTTATTTTACCGGCTATTTTAAATTGGATGATTCCAAATATGAATCCAATTACAATAGTTGTATTTCTTTGTATTTATGTGGCATTTTATTCATTTACCTGGGCTCCTCTTACTTGGGTTTTGGTTGGGGAAATCTTCCCATTAGCTATTAGGGGTCGCGCTTCTGGTCTTGCTTCTTCATTTAATTGGATTGGTTCATGGCTAGTTGGTTTAATTTTTCCAATTATGACTGCAAGTATGCCACAAGAAGCAGTATTTGCAATTTTTGGTGTAATTTGCTTATTAGGTGTAATCTTCATAAAAACTCGTGTTCCAGAAACTAGGGGACACACTCTTGAAGAAATTGAAGCTCAAGGAACAAATCATTTTAAGGCGATTAAAAAAGTACACTCTAAAAATATTAATGTAGAAAGAACTAATTCTTAGGAGAATAATTATGAATTTACTTGAAACTAAAAAACAAATTCAAAATGGTAAAACAGCCTTGGGAATTGAATTAGGATCTACAAGAATAAAAGTTGTCTTAATTGATAATAACTTTGAAACACTGGCTTCCGGAAGTTTTACATGGGAAAACCAATATAAAAATAATATTTGGACATATTCACTTGACCAAGTCTGGGAAGGAATTCAGCAAGCCTTTAAGCAATTAAAAGCTTCGGTTCAAAGTAAATATCATATTCCTTTAACTAGGATTGGTTCAATTGGTGTAAGTGCGATGATGCACGGATATTTACCATTTGACAAGGAAGGAAATTTACTCACTCCATTTAGAACTTGGAGAAATAATATTACTGAAGAAGCAGCTGATAAACTTACTGAATTATTTAATTTTAATATTCCTCAAAGATGGAGCATTGCGCATTTATATCAAGCTATTCTTAACAAGGAAGAACATGTTGATAATATTGATTTTATTACTACATTGGCTGGATATGTACATTGGAAGCTAACAGGAGAAAAAGTTACAGGAATTGGAGATGCTTCAGGTATTTTTCCAATAGATGAAAACGTGCTAGCTTATCGCAATGACTTTTTAAATAAATTTAGCAAATTACCAGAAGTTGCCAAATATTCATGGTCAATTGAAAATATTTTACCAAAACCTGTTGTAGCTGGAAAAAGTGCGGGGGAGTTAACCGAACAAGGTGCCAAGTTACTAGACCCCACAGGTTCTTTAAAAGCAGGTTCTCTTATGGCACCTCCAGAAGGGGATGCGGGAACTGGAATGGTAGCGACGAACAGTGTTAGAAAGCGTACAGGTAATATTTCCGTGGGTACATCAGCATTTTCAATGAATGTTTTAGATAAACCTCTCAAATCTGTTCACCGTGATATTGATTTGGTAACTACTCCTTCAGGTACACCTGTAGCTATGGTGCATGTTAATAATTGTTCTTCAGATATTAATGCCTGGGTTAATTTATTTAAAGAATTCGCAGATGCAACAGGTAATAAAATTAGTACGGATAACTTATATCAGACCTTATTTGATTCTACTGTTCGTGCTGATTCAAATGCTGGTGGCTTAGTAAATTATAGCTATTTATCTGGTGAAAATATTACAAAAATTAAGGCAGGTAGACCACTATTTGTCAGGACTGAAAATAGTAAGATGAATCTTGCTAACTTTTTCTTGAGCCAATTATATGCAGCTTTTGCTCCTCTTAAAATCGGTATGGATATTTTATTAAATGAAGAACATGTGCAAACTGATGTAATGGTAGCTCAAGGTGGTTTATTTGCTACACCTGTTATTGGACAACAAGTTTTAGCTAATGCTTTAAATATCCCTATTACTGTGATGAATACAGCAAGTGAAGGCGGTCCATGGGGAATGGCTGTTTTAGCAAAGTACGCTGAAACAGGTGGTGTTAAAAAATTAGCTGATTATTTAGATGAGGATGTATTTAAGAATCCAGAAAGCATGACTCTTACTCCTGAAGATAACGGTGTTAAAGGATATGAGGAGTTTATTGGGGATTATCAAGCTGGGTTGCCAGTAGAGGAGCTTGCTGGAAGTAAAATTAATTTTCAAGAAGGAGAAAAATAATGCTAGAAGACTTAAAAAAGGAAGTTTATGAAGCAAATATGCAGTTGCCGAAGCTAGATTTGGTTTCATTTACATGGGGAAATGTTTCCGGAATTGATCGTGAAAAGGGTTTGTTTGTTATTAAACCTTCTGGAGTTCCATATGATGAATTGAAGCCTGAAGATATGGTAGTTGTTAATCTTGATGGTGAAGTTGTAGAAGGGACTATGAATCCATCTTCAGATACTCCAACGCATACCTATTTGTACAATCATTTTCCAAAAATTGGAGGTATTGTCCATACTCATTCTCCATGGGCTGTTTCTTTTGCGGCAGCTAATATGGATATTCCAGCACTTAATACTACACATGCAGATACTTTTTATGGGGATGTACCGGCTGCTGATGCATTAACTAAAGAAGAAATTGAAGAAGATTATGAAGGGAATACTGGAAAAACAATTGTACGTACTTTTAAGGAACAAAATTTAGATTACGAAGCAATTCCAGCATCTTTAGTAAGTCAGCACGGCCCTTTTGCTTGGGGAAAAACTCCGCAAGAAGCAGTGTATAATGCAAAAGTTTTGGAAGTAGTTGCCGAAGAAGATTATCATTCTTTGCAATTAACTCGAGGTAATATTCATTTACCACAATATTTACTAGATAAGCATTATTATCGTAAACATGGTCAAGATGCTTATTATGGGCAAAATAACGCTCATTCTAAAGATCATGCTAAAAAAATTAGCTAAAATTAATTAATAAATATGTTATATTTATATTGAATTTATATGGTATTAGCCTTACAATTAAAATGTAAGCGTTTTATTTAAAATAAAAAAGGAGATCAATTATGCGTAAAGTTCCAGATTATAAGTTTTGGTTTGTTGTAGGTAGTCAACCGTTATATGGGGAGGAAGCTTTAAGAGAAGTAAAAGAAGATGCAGAAAAAATTGTTGCTGGTATTAACAAAAGTGGAAAGTTAGAATATCCGATTGAATTTAAGTTAGTTGCTACAACTGCAGAAAGTATTACTAAGTTTATGAAAGAAGCAAACTATCGTGATGATGTTGCTGGGGTAATTACTTGGATGCATACTTTTTCACCAGCTAAAAATTGGATTCGTGGTACTCAATTATTGCAAAAGCCACTGCTGCACTTATGTACACAATTTTTAAATCATATTCCATTTGATGATATTGATATGGATTATATGAATTTACACCAAAGTGCACATGGTGATCGTGAGTATGAATACATTAATGCAAGGTTAGGTGTTCCAGATACCATTGTTTATGGATGGTGGAATGATGAAAAAGTTCAAAAACAAATTGCTTCTTGGGAGCACGTAGCAATTGCTTATGATGAAAGTTTTCACATTAAAATTGCTAGATTTGGCGATACAATGCGTGATGTTGCTGTTACTGAAGGTGATAAGGTTGCTGCTCAAATCAAACTTGGCTGGACAGTTGATTATTACCCAATTGCTGATTTAGTTAAATTAGTTAATGAAGTAAAAGAAGAAGATATTGATAAAGAATATAAGAAGTTGGAACAAAACTTTGAAATGGTTGAAGGCGATAACGACCATGAAAAATATGTTCACGCTGTCCGTTATCAATTACGTGAATATTTAGCTCTTAAAAAGTTTTTAGATGATAATGATTACAATGCCTTTACTGATAACTTCCAAGATCTTGCAGGACTTGAACAATTGCCAGGACTTGCAGTACAACTTCTCCAATTACAAGGATATGGTTTTGGTCCAGAAGGTGACTTTAAGACAGCTGGCTTAAGTAAATTGATTAAGATATTAGCTGATAATAAGAAAACTGGTTTGATGGAAGATTATACGTTAGATTTACGTCGAGGCCATGAAGCAATTATGGGTTCTCATATGCTTGAAGTTGATCCTACCTTAGCCTCTGATAAACCTAGAGTAGAAGTTCATCCACTTGGTATTGGTGGTAAAGCAGATCCAGCACGATTAGTATTTACGGGATCAGAAGGAGACGGTATTTATGTAACTTTGTCTTACTTTGATAAAGGTTATAAGTTTGTTTCTTATCCAGTTGATGCTAAAATCCCTGAAAAAGAAATGCCTAAATTACCAACAGCTAAACAAATGTGGACACCAAAAGTTGGCTTAGAACCGGGTGCTAAAGCTTGGATGTATGCAGGTGGTGGACACCATTCAGTAATTTCTTTGAATGCTACTGAAGAACAATTGAAGCAATTAGCTCGCTTATTCAAAATTGAATTAGTTGATATTGATAAATAGAATTTTATGATTAATCTCGTTTAAAACTAGAATTAGATCTATAGTTTAAGCGAGATTTTTCTTTGCTTTTATAAATATTGGGCTACTCAAAAAAGCAGTAATAAAAGATAAAATCCAAGTTAAACAATAAATTATAAGAATACTTAAGAATGGAACTTGTTGAAATAAAATTTTGCCAAATAAATTCCAAAGAATCCATGACCACATTGCATTAGGCAGATAAGCTAAGTAAGCAATCTGAGCTAATTTATGAATTAAGTAACTTGTTTTTTTAAAGCGTGGTCCGACATGAATTGCAAATAAAGAAATTAAAAAGATAACACTTAAATCATAAAAAGTCATTGAAGGTTTATAATATGGTGCATTTGCTAGATTAAGAGGTAAGCCAAATTGAAATAATTCAAGATTAATAACAATAAAACTTAATATCAAAATAGCCACAATCGAGTATTTCCATTTTGATAAGAAATCACAATAAAATTCAAAAAATATAGCACATAATACACCGAGAAAACCATAAAGTGCAAAGCTCATAAAGAATCTGTCAAATAAATACCAATCGTGCATTTTAGGACCATGGAAAATCAAGCAATCATAGAATATTAACCATGAAGCAGATAAGATTAGAATAATAATCAAATAAAAGATAAATTTTTTCACTCGAAGCTGAAAATTAAAATCAATCCATTTTACAAGCAAATTAAATAGTGGCATTAATACCAAAAATTGCAGCATCATTACTGCATACCATAAGTGAGGTGCAGCATTTCCACTGATAAGCTGCCATAAAAAACTTTGAAAGTTATGATAATGATTAATTTGCTGTAAATTTGGAAAAAGTAACAAATAAATTATTCCCCATAAATAATAGGGAAAAAATGAGCTACGTAATATTTTTAGATAAAACTTTTTAGTATTAAATTTTGTTCCCAAATTGTACCGCGTATTAGTAAATAAAATACTAAAAATAAAAGCAGGTGCAGAAAATTTCACAACATTATAGCTAATACCAATTCTAATTTGGGTATCTGTATTGGGATGAGCATTTAAAGCAAACCCTAAGATAGATTGTAAAAAGACAGCTGATACTGCTATGACTTTTAAAAAGTCGCCATTATCAGCTGCCGTTTTATCTTGGAAAAAATTTCTATAATTCATTTTCATTGTCATAAGGGAATTTAAGTCCCCAAGCTACACGAACGCTGTTTAAAATATGAGCGATAGCTCGAGATTTCTCTAGTTGACCATCATCATGACCTTGTTCAATATAATGTTCAAAGTCACGAACCTCATATTGTAAAGCTTTATAACTTTCACCTGCTTCGATATAGTCGTGATCTTCTTCGTGAGCGCTTTCAGTGTAAGTAATGTCAGCGCGTGTTGCACGTGGATATTGGCTTATTTCAACATAACCTTTAGTGCCAGAGACAAGTCCACGCTTAGGTTGTTTAGCACGCATAGAAAGTGACATTACTGCCATTTGCCCTTTAGAGTTCTTTAAGATAATACCGGATTGTTCATCAACCCCAGTTTCAAAAAATTTAACTGAAGTAGTAATACTTTCTGGATATTCACCTAAAAATTCCATTGCAAATGCAGTAGCATACCCACCAATATCAAGAAGGGCTCCACCAGCAAGACGTTTACTAAAGAAGCGATTAGAAGGATCATAGTCTTTTAAACTGCCAAAATTAATTTGAATCATTTTTACTTGACCAAGTTTACCATCTTTAATAAGATCTTTAACTTTTTTATAAATAGGCATGTGATAAAGAGTAAATCCTTCAGTTAAGATAAGATGTTTTTCCTTAGCAAGTTTTGCTACTTCGTCAAACTGCTTAGCATTAACTGTTATAGGTTTTTCACAGAATACATTTTTGCCTGCATTTAACGCCTTTTTTATATAAGTATAATGAGACATATTAGGAGTAGCGATATAAATGATATCAATATTAGGATCTTCAATCATTTCATCAGGATCAGTAAAAATATGCTTAACATGCTTTTCTTCAGCGAATTCATCAACAGATTTTTCATTATTATTAGCTGCAGCATAAATTTCACCATTAACTGCATTTATTGCATCAGCCATATCATGAGCAATCCAGCCAGTGCCAACAATTCCCCAATTATATTTTTTCATAGTTTTCTCCTTATCAAAATTTTCTTACAATTAAAGTTTAGTATTATTGAAAGCGCTATGCAATAAAAGTGTTATGGCTTTTGATAAAGAAAAAAGATAATTTCAAAAATTAATTGATTTTTTTACAAAAAACACTTGCATTTATCCCTAAACTTATGTATTATAATAAACGTGCATTACGGAGGAATAGCGAAGTGGCTAAACGCGGCGGTCTGTAAAACCGCTCTCTCTGAGTTCGGCGGTTCGAATCCACCTTCCTCCATTGCTGGTTTATCCAGCTGGTAATTAGTTGAACTAACAAGTAAAAAGTTCAATGAATTGGGTTATAGCCAAGTGGTAAGGCAATGGTTTTTGGTACCATCATGCGCTGGTTCGAATCCAGCTAACCCAATAGTTCTTATAGAACACCCAACCCGATTAAGAAGTATCTCTTATGAGATGCTTCTTTTTTTGCTTATTTTCACTATACATTTTATGTATACTAGTATAAATAAATGTCATTTGAAAAATAGCTTGTTTCCTTTATACTTATTAATTGCAATAAACTTATATTTTGTAAGCAGGAGGAAAATATGAGACGTAATAGGGGATTTTTAGCTGGAATTGTGGTGTTAGTTGCAGCAGAGACATTAGCTGCGTGCTCTAATTCTAAAAATCAATGAAATAATAAAAGCTCGGATAATTCCGAGCTTTTAAAGTTCACTTATAGTTTTACCATGCCAATCGAGCATTCCTCCTTGAACATTAGTGACTTCGTAGCCCTTTAGTTCAAGGATAGCTGCTGCTTGACTAGAACGATTTCCAGATCTACAAATTAAGTAGTAAGGCTGATTTTTATTTCCAGAAAACTTTGCTATTTCTTCTAGTGGAAAATTTTGAGCTTCAGGGATATGGCTACCAGCATATTCCATTTCAGTGCGAACATCAATTAAGTTGATGTTTTTATTATTTAGCAAGTCCATTAATTTATTTGTAGAAATTTCTTTCATTTTTTAACCTCGATTATGCATTATTTACCTATTATAAAAGAAAAACAGGTAAAATGGTATTTAGTTTGTTTTTAGAAAGGGAAAAGTTGGATGCCTAGACTTATAAAAATTGGAGCTGGTGGCGCAGAAGTCACTTGGCATGATGCATTAAAAGATTTACACGCAGATGATGTATTGTTCTTAGAGCCTGGTTTTTACGAATTACCTAAGGGAATTACTTTGGCAGATATCACTATTAAAGGAACAGGATCAAGCCCAGAAGATACAACGATTTTAGGGTATGCCAGTATTTCTAAGAATAGTCGATATGTTACTTTAGAAAATCTTTGTATTAACACAAATAAAGATCGAAATAGTTTATTTGTACCCTTAGAAGCAGATACTTATCTGAGTTTACGAAATTGTGTTATTAAAGGATGCGGAACAGATACCGCAACTATTGCTGTAAATGGAAAAATCACTTTAGAATTATATTCAACAAAAATTATTGGTGGTTCTATTTCAATGTTTGAAGCATCAGATTTTAAATTAGAAATGAATGATTCAATTATTGACTATCCCTCAAATGAGTATTGTGCTTTAGCTTTAGAAGGGCATGGGACGGCAATTATTAATAATTCTAGAATCCATGGAAGTATTAATACTTTTGATAAAACTAACATGGAACTTGATTTTAATAATTCAATTCTTGATTACTTACTACTTCATGGTCAAACATGGATGAATATGATGGGAAGCGAAGTATTATCAATTGAGGATTCTTGTTTGTATGTAAGTGATGAGTGTTGGGTGAATATTTTAAATAGTAAATTTAATGGCGGTGTCTATTTAGATAAACAAGCTAGAATGATCGTACAAAATAGTGCTATAAATCGGATGGTGGCGATTGATGAAGCTGATGTGACTCTTAACAATTCGATTATTATGGCTCATGCTGATTTTCAAAATGATGCAAAATGTGATGCAAATCGTGTAACATTTAATGGAAATGCAGAATACGAGTATTTTTTAGCTGTTAGTGATGATGCCAAACTTTCAGGAAGTAATTTAGTTTTAAATTCAAATGGAGCTATTTTAGCAGTTCAAGATAATGCAAAATTTAAAGTAAATGTACTTGCAAGTAAAGATGACTCTCTACAAGTTGAATGTAGTAAAAAACCTAATGTTCATATTTTAGGAATGAAATGGACCGCTAAGAAAAAATAGCCATAAAAAATAAATGGGTCTTTAGACTATGCAATCTAGACCAATTTAGCTTATAATTGATTATAGATTTGGAGGGATGCACTATGGAAGAACCGATGTACATCAAAATTCATAATCAGATCAAGCAAGATGTAGAAAATCACGTCTATAAAGTGGGGGATCGAATTCCGGCAGAAAGACAGCTTGCAGTTGAGTTTGGTGTGTCAAGAATGACTTTGCGTCAAGCTATAAAAACGCTAGAAGAAGAAGGAATTCTTGAAAGACGCCTTGGTAGTGGAACTTATGTAGCTAGCCAAAAGGTTCAGGAAAAGATGTCAGGTATTATGTCTTTTACTGAAATTACTAAAGCAAACGGACAAAAGCCATCAAGTAAGCTGATTTCTTATCAAATTGGCAAACCATCATTATCAGAAAAAGAACGTTTAGCACTTCCAGCTGGTAAGGATGTTTTACGAATGGAGCGAATTAGATATGCTGATGAGACTCCAATTTGCTATGAAGTAGTAACGATTCCATATGATTTAGTTGAAGATATCTCTAAAGAAGATATATCTACTCATCTTTATGAAGCTTTAAGTAAAAATCATTATAAAATTGGACGTGTAACAGAACATATTTCTGCAGCTATTGCTAATGAACAAGATGCCAGACTTTTAAATGCTAAAAAAGGCGAAGCTCTTATTACTCGTAGACAAGTTACTGAGCTTTCTGATGGACAGCCTTTTGAATATACACGCGCACGTTATGTAGCAGAACGTTTCGAATTTACTTTTTCAAAATAAAAAACTCCAAATCTTACTCAAAGTAGTGAGATTAGGAGTTTTTTATTTTAAATCTTCTTTTATTTTAGTTGTAGAAATTCCAGGAGTTCTAGGTAAATAAATAACTTTACAATAAGGTTTTAAAAAGTCGAATTTTCCTTTCCAATCATCCCCCATTACAAAAGTATCAATGTCATATTTTTCTACATCTTTTACTTTTTGATCCCAATCCTTTTCCGGAATCACCTCATCTACGTAACGGATAGCTTCAAGTATATATTTTCGTTCAGGATAAGTGTTATAAGCTTCTTTATGCTTTTGAAATGCATTAAATTCGTCAGTTGAAAGTCCGACAATTAAATAATCACCTAGTTCTTTGGCACGCTTTAATAAACGAATATGACCATAGTGAAGCAAATCAAAAGTTCCATATGTAATGACTTTTTTCATATTTTTCTCCTTACATTGCTTAAAATAATATACCACAATTTCTAAGAAATCTTAAATTTACTAATGTTTCACGTGATTTTTGATAGAATTAAAATAAAAAACAATAAGAGGTTTTTATATGGATAAAGTAAATGTTCTGGGTGTAAATTTTGATAATAAGAATTTTAAACAATTTCAAGAAGAATTTTTGAATAGAATTAATAATCATCAGTCGACTTTTGTCGTAACTGCAAATCCTGAAATAGTTATGGCAGCTAATGAAAATCCTGTATTTATGAAAATATTAAAAGAAGATGCTGATTATATTACTGCCGATGGAATAGGAATTATTAAAGGGGCTAAAATTTTAAAAACCCCCTTACCTGAAAGAGTAACTGGGTATGATTTATTTACTTGGTTAATGAAGTTGGCAGATGATAAAGGGTTGAGAGTATATTTAATTGGAGCAAAACCTCAAGTAATTCATGCTGTTCAGGAAAAAGTTGCTCACCAATATTCTGGAACTAATTTAGTTGGTGCAGAAGATGGATATTTTACGGAAGATTTAGAAATGGTGGCTCGCAGGATTCGCCGAGCAAAACCGGATTTAGTTTTTGCAGCCTTAGGTTTTCCTAAGCAAGAACAGTTATTATCAATACTAAGAAAAGAAAATGTTCCAGCTTTAATGATGGGGGTTGGAGGAAGTTTTGATGTTTTTTCTGGAATGAGTAAAAGAGCGCCGCAATTTTTTCAAAATTTGCATTTAGAATGGTTTTATCGTTTGCTTAAAGAACCATCAAGGATTGGAAGAATGATGGTACTTCCGAAGTTTGTAATAGAAGTTAAAAAATCGAAAAGAGGCAAATAATTGTGAAAGTTTTGCATATTAATGCTGGCTTAGAAAATGGTGGCGGCTTAACTCATATTGTTAATTTGCTTACAGAAGCAAAAAAAGAAAATAAAAACTTTGAATTATTAACTCTTTCTGAAGGTCCCGTTGCTAAAAGTGCTCGAATAGCAGGAATTGATACCTACGTATTAGGTGCTAAAAGTCGGTATGATATAAATAGCTTAAAAAAATTAATACAATTTATTAATCAAGGCCATTATGATATTGTGCATACTCATGGAGCTCGTGCAAATTTATTTTTAGCAATGATTTATAAAAAAATCAATGCTAAATGGTGTATAACAGTTCATTCTAATCCATATTTAGATTTTGAAGGACGAGGCATTATTGGAGCGATTTTTACGAAATTAAATATTCATGCCTTAAAAAAGGCAGATTGTGTATTTGCTGTAACTAAACGTTTTGCAAATCTTTTGATAAATAAAACTCATATTAATAAAAATAAAATTCATGTTATATATAATGGGATATTCTTTCGTACTGATAATCAGATTCCCGCTAAGTATGAACATCCTTATTTCAATTTAATTAATGTAGCCCGTGTTGAAAAAATAAAAGGTCAAGAGCTTTTATTAAAAGCTTTGAAAAAAGTTGATGACCAGCATGTTCGTTTACATATTGCAGGAGATGGTAGTCAGCTTGAAAACTTAAAAAAATTAGCTAATGACTTGCAAATTGCTCCACAAGTTACATTTCATGGTTTTTTGAATCAAAATGAATTAAATAATTTATATAGAAGAACTGATTTGGCAACTTTAACGTCTTATTCTGAAAGCTTTCCGTTGGTTTTACTTGAAGCTAGTGATAATTTAGTACCAATTTTGTCAACTGATGTTGGTGATATTAAAATGATGATTCCAGATGATAATCATGGCTTTGTAGCTAAAATAGGAGACATTGATTCTATTGCTAAGCAAATAAAAAAGGCAGTTAATATGAATGCTGAAAAATTACAAGAAATAGCAGTTAATGAGAAGCGATATACTGAGAATAACTTTTCTGTAAGAAATCAATTGCAATCAATTGAATCTGTTTATAAAAAACTACTAGTAGAATAATTGCCGATATAGCTGGCTAGTCGTATAATTAAAGGCAAAACGTTTATTGAACTATGAGAGGAAAACAATGTTTTACCCAGAAATAGATAAAGATGATTCATTGGCTCTACATACAGATCTATATGAAATCAATATGATGTATACCTACTTCAAAAAAGGAATTGCTGATCGTAATGCCGTTTTTGAGGCGTTTTATCGTACGGAACCATTTGGTAATGGATTTGCTGTTTATGCTGGACTTGAGCATGTAATAGAATATTTGCAAAATCTTAAATTCAGCGAAAGTGATTTAAAGTATTTAAAAGAACAAGGGAATTATGATGATGATTTTATTGATTATCTTCGTAATTTAGAATTAAAATTAAACATTCGTTCAATGAAAGAAGGAGAATTAGTATTTGCTAATGAGCCTCTTCTTCAAGTTGAGGGACCTCTTGCACAATGTCAGTTAATTGAGACTGCAGTACTTAATATAATTAATTTTCAAACTCTTCTTGCAACTAAAGCTGCAAGAATTAAACTAGCAGTAGATGGAGACCAAATAATGGAATTTGGTTCTCGCCGAGCTCAAGAAGCAGATGCAGCACTTTGGGGCGCACGAGCTGCTTATATTGGTGGTTTTGATTCAACTAGTAATGTAAGAGCTGGAAAGTTATTTGGTATTCCAATTTCAGGAACTCACGCTCATGCTTTAGTTGAAGCTTTTGGTAGCGAATATGAAGCTTTTAAAGCATATGCAGAAACTCATAAAGATTGTGTTTTCTTAGTTGATACCTATGACACAGTTAGAAGCGGAGTTCCTAATGCTATCAAAGTAGCTAAAGAGATGGGAGATAAAATAAACTTCTTAGGAGTACGTATTGACTCAGGAGATATGGCTTATATTTCTAAGCAAGTTAGAAAAGAGCTAGATGATGCAGGTTATCCTGATGCAAAAATTTTTGCTTCAAATGACCTTGATGAAACAACTATTACTAACTTAAAAATGCAAGGTGCTAAGATTGATGTATGGGGAATTGGTACTAAGTTTATCACTGCTTATGATCAACCTGCACTTGGCGCAGTTTATAAGCTTGTTGCAATTGAAGATGAAGTTCATGCAATGCGTGATGCTTTGAAGATTTCTTCAAATGCAATTAAAGTTTCAACACCGGGTAAAAAGCAAGTATGGAGAATCAGTGCTAATACTGAAAAGAAAAATGAAGGTGATTGGGTATCACGTGATAGTGAAGATCCGAGAAAGTTTAATGCTCTATTCATGTTCCATCCGCAATATAATTATATTAATAAAGTGGTAACTGATTATACTGCTATTCCACTTTTGCAAGATATATTTAAAGATGGTGAATTAGTTTATAAGCAACCTACGCTAACAGAAATTCGAGAATTTGTTGCACAAAACTTGGATGGTTTATGGGATGAATATAAGAGAAGTCTTAATCCACAAGAATATCCAGTAGATTTATCACAGGACTTATATGAGTCAAAGATGAACCTCATTCAAGATATTCGTCGTAAAATTCGTGAAAGAAGTATTGGTCGATGAGAGAATTACAAAAGAAAATTATCGCATATGAACATGTTTTACCAGAAATTGATCCAGAAAAGGAAGTTAGAAAGTCAGTAGATTTCTTAAAAGACTACTTGAAAGCAAATCCTTTTTTAAAGTCTTATGTTTTAGGAATTTCCGGTGGACAAGATTCAACTTTAACTGGAAAACTTTGCCAAATAGCAATTAGTGAAATGCGCGAAGAAACTGGTGATGATTCTTACCAATTTATCGCTGTTCGTCTTCCTTATGGTGTTCAAGCTGATGCTCAAGACGCTGCAGATGCTGTTGAATTTCAAAATCCAGATCAAGACTTAATTGTTAATATTAAAGAACCAGTTGATGCCATGGTTAAGGCTGTTGAAGCTAGCGGTCAAAAGATCAGTGATTTTAATAAAGGTAATATTAAAGCACGTCAAAGAATGGTTGTTCAATATGCGATTGCTGGCGCAAATAGGGGTGCAGTTGTTGGAACTGATCATGCTGCAGAAAACTTTAGTGGTTTTTATACTAAATATGGTGATGGTGCAGCTGACCTTACTCCTTTATTCCGCTTAGATAAGCGTCAAGGTAAAGCGATGCTTAAATATTTAGGTTGTCCAGAACACCTTTATTTAAAAGCTCCAACTGCTGATTTAGAAGATGACAAACCAGAGCTTCCAGATGAAGTTGCACTTGGTGTTACTTATCAAGAAATTGATGACTATTTAGAAGGTAAAGAAATTAGCGATAAAGCAGCTGACCAAATTGAAAAATTATGGAAGAAGAGCGAACATAAACGTCATTTGCCAGTTACTATTTTTGATGATTTTTATAAAAATTAAACTTGTATAGTTGTTTGTTTTTCCTTATAATTATTATTGATCATAAGGGAGTAACGGCATCTTATATGCGATAAGCCCAACACCCGAAGAAAATCTTCTGGACTTATCTTAATTTGTGAGACTTATGTGCGATATGCATGTAGGTCTCTTTTTTGTTATAGGAGGTTAAAAAATTGGCGAAGAATTATTATACAGAGTCAATTTCTGAAGTAGAAAAGAGTTTTGATACTTCTTTAAGCGACGGTTTGACTAAAGATCAAGCTAAAAAAAGGCTAGAAAAATATGGTCCGAATGCTTTGGCTTCAAAGAAGAAGAAGTCAATGTTCATGAGATTCATTGATCAGTTTAAAGACTTTATGATTATTGTCTTGATTATTGCGGCTGTTCTTTCGGGAGTAGTTGCTAAAGAATGGACTGATGCAGCTATTATTATGATTGTAGTAGTTTTGAATGCAATTTTAGGAGTTTTTCAAGAAGCGCGTTCAGAAGCTGCTATTGATGCTTTAAAAGAAATGGCCACGCCTAATGCTCATGTCAAGCGTAATGGAGCAATTATTGAAATTCCAAGTACTGAATTAGTTCCTGGGGATATTGTTTTACTTGAAGCCGGCGACGTAGTTCCAGCAGATTTACGTTTAAGTCAAGCATATAGTTTAAAAATTGAAGAATCAGCTTTAACTGGTGAATCTGTTCCTGTCGAAAAGGCTGCTGAAACTTTAGAAGGTAGTGATATTGCTCTAGGAGATAGAGTAAATATGGCTTATTCCAACACTAATGTTACTTATGGTCGAGGCGAAGGTGTTGTTGTTGGAACAGGGATGCACACTGAAGTTGGTAAAATTGCCACTATGCTTAATAATGCTGATGAAACCGATACTCCTTTAAAGGAAAACTTAAATCAGCTAGGTAAGACTTTAACTATCATGATTTTGGCAATCTGTGTGGTTGTCTTTATCGTTGGTGTTTTAAAAGCGGATCCGGCTCAAAGAAACTCTACTCTCATGATCAACATGTTCTTGGTAGCTGTTTCATTAGCAGTTGCTGCAATTCCTGAAGGCCTTCCTGCTATTGTTACGATTATTTTGGCATTAGGAACTCAAACAATGGCTAAGCATAAAGCGATTGTTAGAAAATTACCTGCTGTAGAAACATTAGGTGCAACTGATGTTATTTGTTCTGATAAAACTGGAACTTTAACTCAAAATAAAATGACTGTTGAAAAAATCTTTTACAACGGTCAAATTTTTCCAGATAAAGATGCTATTTCAGAAACAAATCCAGCACTTCTTTCAATGGTTCTTGCCAATGATACTAAAATTGAAAATGCAGGTGATTTATTAGGTGATCCTACTGAAACTGCCTTGATTCAATATGCATTTGATAAAAAAATTGATGTTCCTGCCATGCTTAAAAAGTATGCACGTGTTCAAGAAGTTCCATTTGATTCAGATCGTAAATTAATGAGTACAGTTAATAAATACGGTGATAAATATTATGTAGCTGTAAAAGGTGCTCCAGATGAACTTTTAAAACGTGTTACTCAAGTTGAAATTGATGGTCAAGTTTCACCAATTACAGATAAGCAAAGGGAAAATATTTTAGCAACTAACCAAAACTTAGCTAAACAAGCTCTTCGTGTATTGGGACTTGCTTATAAAATTGTTGATAAAACTTATGAAGATCCAACAACTGAAAATGTAGAACAGGATTTGATTTTTGCAGGGCTTGTCGGCATGATTGATCCAGAGCGTCCTGAAGCTCGTGCTGCTGTTGAGGAAGCTCACAATGCAGGCATTAGAACTGTCATGATTACAGGTGACCACCAAGTTACAGCTCAAGCAATTGCAGAACGTCTTGGAATTTTAAAACCTGGTCAAGATGAGCGTGTTTTAACTGGGGCTGAACTTGATAAATTAAGTGACGACTACTTTATTAAGCACGTTCAAGACTATAGCGTCTATGCACGTGTTTCTCCAGAAAATAAGGTAAGAATCGTTAAGGCATGGCAAGCAAATGGTAAAATCGTTGCCATGACTGGTGATGGTGTCAACGACGCTCCAAGTCTTAAGCAAGCTGATATTGGTATTGGTATGGGAATTACTGGTACAGAAGTATCTAAGGGTGCCAGTGATATGATTTTAGCTGATGATAACTTTGCGACAATTGTTGAAGCGGTTAAGCAAGGTAGAAAAGTCTTTAGTAATATTCAAAAGGCTATTCTTTACTTGATGAGCTGTAACGTAGGTGAAGTTTTAACAGTCTTTATGATGACGATGCTTGGTTGGGATATTTTAGCTCCTGTGCAGCTTTTGTGGATCAACTTGGTAACTGATACTTTGCCAGCTATTGCGCTTGGTGTAGAGCCTGTAGAAGATGGTATTATGAAACGTAAGCCTCGTGGAAGAAAGAGTAACTTCTTCAGTGGTGGTGTAGCAAGTTCAATTATTTACCAAGGTATCTTGGAAGGTATTTTAGTACTTGGTGCATACCAAATAGGCCTTCATGTAGGACCACATGTTAATAATCCAAGTTTGCAACACGCAGATGCTTTAACAATGGCATTCTTGACTTTAGGATTAATTCAATTGTTCCATGCAATTAATTCTAAATATATTCACCAATCAATCTTTAGTAAGCATACATTCTCAAATAAATGGTTTAATTGGGCAATTATTATTGCAGCAATCATTATGGCATCAGTTGAATTGCCATTTATGACAAAACTCTTTGAAGTAACTGAACTAGATGGAATGCAATGGCTTGTCATTTTGTGTGCTGGACTTCTTATGATTATTATTGTTGAAATTGTGAAGTTCTTCCAAAGAAAATTAGGCAAAGAATAAAAATTATCAAAATAAATTAGAAAAGGCTTGAGTTTTCTCAAGCTTTTTTTGTACTCTTAACTAATAAGTATATTTTTGAATGGAAGATTAATTAATGAAGAGTTTTTTGTTTAGGCTTTATTTGTCGTGGATGAAGTTTTTGAGCCATTTTACAACAATGGAAGATAATAATATTGTTATTTTGAATGGAGCTGGGAGATCAGGGTCCAATGGTTATATTTTTTATAAATATTTACAACTAAATCACCCAGAATACAATGTTACATTAGTTGAGCCATGGCCGTCATCACATTTAAATTGGAAAACTTGGCAGAAAATTGGAGCAGCCAAATATATCATTACTACACATCAGCCATTTAAGGCTCGTAAAGGGCAAATAAATGTGCAATTTTGGCATGGAGTACCACTTAAGCGCATGGGAATTATGGCTAATAATACAAAACGCCGCGATAATCAAAGAAATGCAAATTTGTGGCACAAAACAGCCGATATTGTAACTTCTAGCTCTGATCTTTATGAAACACTAATGAGTAGTTGCATGGCTATTGAAACTAATAAATATAAAAAAATAGGTTTTCCAAGGCTTGATGCACTTAAAAATCCAATAATACCAAAAGAAAAATTATTAAAAGACTTATTTAATACTGAAGATAGTAATGCTGAAATCGGGATTTATATGCCGACTTTTCGTTATGAATTAGAAGATAAATCAATCATGGAAAAAATTAAGCAAGGGAACTTTTTTGCTTTTGATGATTTTGATGGAAAAAAATTAAATGCGGAGCTTAAGAAGAGGCATCAATATTTAATTGTTAAATTGCATCCTTATGAAATGCGATTGTTTGATAATTTTAATAGTAAGTATTCAAATATTGCTTTCATGAACAATGATTATTTATTTGATAATGATTATGACTTGTATGAATTATTAGGAAATACAGATTTCTTAATGACTGATTTTTCTTCAATTTATTTTGATTACTTGCATTTGAATAAGCCAATTATTTTTGTAACGAATTTTTTGAAACAATACGAAAAAACACGTGGACTTTTAATGGGACCCTATGAAGAAATTACACCGGGAATTTGCATTAATTCACAAAGAGAATTGATGCAAAATTTAGACAATTTAGATAATCAACAGATACAAAATCGTAGATTATATTGGCTTGATTTAACTAATCAAGTTAAAGGTGATAATTATTCAGATAAAGTATTTGATTACATGACAAAATATTTAGGTGATTAAATGAAAAGAACTTTCTTGAATATTTTATATAATGCTATTTATCAAATCTTTCTTGTTTTAGTTCCTTTAATTACTGTTCCGTATTTATCTCGGGTTCTTGGTCCTAAAACTTACGGAATTTATAGTAGTGTTAATAACACTGTGCAGTTTTTAATGGTCTTTTGTATTTTGTCTTTGTCTTATATTGGAATGCGGACAATTTCAAGGACACGTGTTCACGGTACTCCTCAAGATTTAACTAATACGTTTTGGGGCTTATGGTATTTTCAGGGAATTGCAGGAGTTGTTACAATTTTACTAACAATTTCGATTTGTAGTATTTTTAAAATTAAATATTGGAATTATATTCTTTTGATGCTTCCTTTTTTGGTTTCTGCTCAAGTTGATATTTCCTGGTTTTTTCAAGGGTTAGCTGATTTTGGTAGAGTTGTATTAAAAAATACAGTGGTGAAACTTGTCAGTGTTGTTTTAATTTTGCTTTTAGTAAAAAATCCGGGAGATTTATGGAAGTACTTGCTTATCATGTCGGTTTCAACGATGCTAGGGTCTTTTGTGTTTTGGCTTGATATTCATCGTTATGTTGGAAGACCTGCAAAGCATTTTTATAAATTTAAAACCACTTTGAAAGCAATCGTTATCTTGATGATACCGCAAATTGCTACTCAGATTTATACTTCACTTGATAAACCTCTTTTGGGGCTTTTTCAAAATTCGACTCAAGTTGCTTTTTATGATAATTCACAAAGAATTTCCAATATGGTGCTAGGGGTAATTACGAGTATTTCGTTAGTTATTATGCCTAAAATGGCGAGTGAAGAAAAAGAAACTCAAAAGGTAGTTTTGAAAAAATCGCTCGAAGCAACCATTATGTTAGGGACACTTTTTTCAGTGATTATTATGGCAAATACTAAGCAATTTGTACCATTTTTCTTTGGAAATAAATATACTCCGATGATTCCATTGATGTTTTTCTTCACTTTAACAATCATTATGATTCCAACTGGTGGAGTATTTGCGAATCAGTTTGCTTTAGCAAATCGCCGTGATAAAGATTATGCCTTTCCAGTTGTAATTGGAGCAGTCGTTGAAATTGTTTTGAGTTTTTTACTTGATAAGCCATTTGGAGCAACAGGAGCAATGATTGCAATTTTAATTACTGAATTTGTAGTTTTAGTTTTAAGACTTTGGGTTGTTAGAGATGGTTATAATTTCAAGTATGTATTTCATGATGTGCCTAAGTATTTCTTAATTGCCATAATTACATTTATGGTGGGGATGATATTACCGAATTTTATTCCGTCGGCCTTTTTTAATATGGCATTTAAGTCTATTGTGATGTTAATTGTATATTTAGGTATTATGTTTATGATGAAGCTTGATTTTAATCAAGATATTAAGAAACTAATCAAGAATTTTTTAAAGCGAGGCTAAAATGATTCCTAAAAAAATTCACTATGTATGGGTAGGAAGAAACCCAAAATCTCCTCTTATTCAAGAATGTATTAAAACTTGGAAAGAAAAACTTCCTGATTATGAAATTATCGAATGGAATGAAGATAATTTTAATATGCATGAAAATTGTTATATTGAAGAAGCCTATCAAGCTAAAAAGTGGGCTTTTGTATCTGACTATATTCGAGCAAAAGCAATTTTTGAAGAAGGAGGAATTTATTTAGATACTGATGTGCGAGTAATTGATAAGCTAGATTCACTTCTTGATGATAGAGCGTTTATTGGTTTTGAAAATAAAGACTTTCTTTCAGCTGCTATTTTTGGTGCGGAAAAAGGTCATCAATTCATGCAGGACATTTTAGATTATTATAAAGATAGAGAATTTACTTTTGATAAAAATAATCAAATGGCTGGAGTGAATAGTCTTTCTGTGACTGATATTGTAAAAAAATATGGACTTGAAACAGGTAACTTTGAGCAACGATTAAAATATGGTGTTCATATTTATCCAGATGGAATCTTATGTAATCCAAGTTCAAAATCTAAAAGTATTCACTTATTTACTGGAACTTGGATGAATGGAAAGCATTCTATTAAGGAAAAGATTGTGACTGCTCTTAAGCGTCATATTTCAACACCAAAACAAGCAGGGATGTATCAAAAATTAATTCGATGAATCAAAAAGAATTACAAAGGCTAGTTGAAGATATTTCGATAAATTATTTTCACAAGCCTTTTTTGCACCAAGTGAAAATTAATAAAAGAATGCGAACCACTGGTGGCAGATACCACTTAGATGACCATCATATTGAGATTAACCAGCATTTTTTAGCGAAAAAATATCATGCAGACTTAATTGGCATAATTAAGCATGAGTTGTGTCATTATCATTTGCATTTGGCTGGTCATGGTTATCGACATCGAGATGCGGATTTCAAAATTCTTCTTCAACGAGTTGGTGGAAGTCGTTATGCTCCTGATATTGGTTTAAGACAAAAGCAAAATAAAAAATATTTTTATATTTGCAAAAATTGCAAAGCAATCTATCCTAGAGTTAGAAAGCTTGATACTAAGCGATTTGTCTGCGGAAAATGTCATGGTAAATTAGTCTTGAAAGAAAAAAATGAAATTTTTTGAAAAAAGTTTCAAAAAACACTTGCCAAAATCCAAAATTACATGTATATTATTACATGTACCGCGGGCGTGGCGGAATGGCAGACGCGCAAGACTAAGGATCTTGTGACCAATATTAGGTCGTGGAAGTTCGAGTCTTCTCGCCCGCACTACTTAAGAAGTCGTTGGAAAACGACTTCTTTTTTTGTTTCTTAATGATTATCTGCGCTATAATTTAGTTATTAAACACAGATAGGGAATTTTTATGGCTAAAGAAAAGAAATCTAAAAAAGCAGCAATCGTTAAATTTATTGTTATAGTTTGTTTAACAATTATCGTATTAGGAATAGGTGCTGTAGGCTTTCATTATTATCGCCGTTATGCTGTAAAACAAGAGCAGATTAGAATGGCACAAATGCAGCGTCAAGAAGAGCAAGCACGTTTAATGAGAATGCGTAAAGCATTCATTAAAAAGGTAGGCCCAATTGCTAAGCAAGTTGATAAGTCTTATGATTTGCTTCCAAGTATTACAATTGCGCAGGCTTGCCTTGAAAGTAATTATGGACAAAGTGAACTTGCACAAAAATATAATAATCTCTTTGGTGTAAAAGGTACTAATCCAAATACTTCTGCAGTTTTAACTACTAAAGAATATGTAAAAGGAAAATGGGTCAATGTAAAGGCACGTTTTCAAATTTATGATTCCTATGAAGCATCTATTCGCGCCCATGCACGACTTTTTCAAAATGGCACCACTTGGAACCATAATCAATATAAACATGTCTTAGCAGCTAAAGATTATAAAAAACAAGCTAAAGCCTTAGTTCAAGATGGATATGCAACCGATCCAGATTATGCTAAGAAATTAACTGATTTAATTGAGCAGTTTGATTTGGACAAATATGATGAAAAGTAGATTTTCTTAATAATATTTACTAAACCCCACAAAAGCATTTAGAATCACTTCGAATGATTTCTAGATGCTTTTTACTATAAGTAAAAACTTAATAAACTTTAGAAAACGTTAACATAAACATCTCATAAAGCTCACAAAGTCGTTGTATAATAACAGTGTAGTCAAAAAAGTATTAATATTTGTTATGGAGGTACTTATTATGACAGATATTTATAATGCTAACGTACAAAAAGAATACGACTTGACAGGTGTTAATCAAGTTGTAGTTCAAAGATTATACAACTAAATATAATCGAATTTATAAGATTACTTGGTAGTGAATTTTAAGAGGAACAACAATGAAATTAAATAAAAATATTATCATCGGAGCAACGGCACTTGCCCTAGGAAGCTTATCCGTAGTTGCAATTAACACTAATAACTCTAACTACGTTTCTGCTTCTGCTGCAAGCACTAAAGAAACTACCGTTAAATTGCGCTTGAATCATAACTCCTATATCTATGATAAAAATGGAAAAAGGCTAAAGAAATATAAAGGCAAAAAAGCCCTTATAAAGAAATCCCAGGAATTAACGATAAAAGGTAAAATAGAGCCTATTCAAAAAATTAAAAGATATTATTTTTATATTGTGACTGATAGCGGAAAACATTCTACTCCATATTGGATGCAATATAAGAAAATAAAGGGCGACTATTATTACAACCTTGGTAATGGTAGCTACATTAAATGCATAAATGTTAAAAGTATTAATGGAAATAGTATTATCCCTTCACAAGCAACCGTAATTGTAAAACCGTTTTTGGGTAAGACGACTACATATGCAACAGATGATACAGGAAAGGCAACAAATAAGGTTCTTAGAAAAAACGAAAAATTAATTGTTGATAATACTGGAGTTCTAGGAGAAGTTGGTGGCTTTTCTTATCATATTAAAGGGACAGATTATTGGGTTTCTTCTGAGGATTTGAAAGCTAAACCAAGAACAAATTATGTTTCTAATAAATTGAAATTTGATTATGTAGTTCAAGAATAGTAAATACTTTGTTTTAGGCAAGTTCCATATTGGACTTGCCTTTTATTATCAATAAAGAAAGGCAAAACAATGAAATTAAATAAAAAAATCATTATCGGAGCAACGGCGCTTACCCTAGGAAGCTTATCCGTAGTTGCAATTAACACTAATAACTCTAACTACGTTTCTGCTTCTACCACAAGCACTAAAGAAACTACTGTTAAACTGCGCTTGAATCATAACTCCTATGTTTATGATAAAAATGGAAAAAGGCTAAAGAAATATAAGGGCAAAAAAGCCCTTATAAAGAAATCCCAGAAATTAACGGTAAAAGGTAAAATAGAGCCCATTCAAAAAGCAAAAAGATATTACTTTTATGACAATGATGTAAACAATAATATAATTCCTTATTGGTTAGCTTATACAAAAATAAAAGGAAATTATTATTACAGTATTGGTAATAAAGGCTACATTAAATGTATTAATGTTAAAAGTATTAACGGGGACGATAATAGATTAATATCTACCGAAGCAACTGTAATAATAAAACCACGTATAGGAAAAGTGGCCCATACTTGGAATAAGTTAGGTAAACAAACTACTAAAACATATAAAAGTGGACAAAAATTAATTATTGATGATACAAATATATTACCAAATCAAAACACTTATTCTTATCGAGTTAAGGGAACCGATTATTGGGTATCAGCCCAAGACTTAAAGTCTTATCCTAGACCTTCTCATACTGTTACCTCTCATCTACAATTTCACTAAACCCCACAAAAGCATTTAGAATCACTTCGAATGATTTCTAGATGCTTTTTTCTTATGACCAATTTGTTATAATAGTTAAGTTATAAAAGTGATTTGTGAAGGAGAAGATTATGAGCGAAGAAACAATTTTGTCAGGATTAAATCCGCAACAAAAACAAGCAGTTCAAACTACTGAAGGACCATTACTTGTTGTTGCAGGAGCTGGAAGTGGTAAGACATCAGTTTTAACACGTAGGATTGCTTATTTAGTTGAAGAACACGGTGTAGCTCCTTGGAATATCTTAGCCATTACCTTCACCAATAAAGCTGCTCAGGAAATGCGTGAACGTGAAAAGAGTTTATTAGGTCCAGCAGCAGAAAGTATTTGGATGTCAACTTTCCATGCTCTTTGTGTGCGTATTTTACGTAGAGATGCTGAAAAAATCGGCTATTCTTCTAACTTTTCAATTGCGGATTCTGCAGAACAGTTAACATTAATTAAGCATATTGAAAAGGATTTAAATATTGATCCTAAGTATTACCCTGCAAAACAAATTTTGGCAAATATTTCTAATGCTAAGAATGCTTTACTTACACCTGATGACTTCAGTACAAGTGTATCTTCTCCTTTTGAAAAGATGACAGCTGAAATATATACCGAATATCAAAAACGCCTCAAACGTGACCACATCATGGATTTTGACGATTTGATTATGCAAACTTTAGTATTGCTAAAAAAGGATAAGGATACTTTAGAATTTTATCAAAATAAATTCCGTTATATCTTAGTTGATGAGTACCAGGATACTAATCAAGCGCAATATGAATTAACTACGCTTTTAGCTAAAGGTTCTAAAAACATTTGTGTTGTTGGGGATGCTGATCAGTCAATTTATGGTTGGCGTGGGGCTAATATGGAAAACATCATGAATTTTGAAGAAGATTACAAAAACGATGGTGTTCAAACAGTAAAACTAGAACAAAATTATCGCTCAACTGGTCATATTCTGTCTGCAGCTAATGCAGTTATTAAAAACAATCAAAATCGTAAAGACAAAAGTTTGTGGACTGACCAAGGTGATGGTCAAAAACTAACTTACTATCAAGCTCAAAGTGGTGATGATGAGGCACACTACATTTTGTCTAAGATTAAAGAAGAAGTTGACGAAAAAAATCGTAATTATCGCGATTTTGCGATTCTTTATCGAACAAATGCCCAATCTCGTACTGTCGAAGAAGCCTTTGTTAAGTCTAGCGTTCCTTATCAAATCGTAGGTGGTCATAAGTTCTATGATCGAAAAGAAATCAAAGACGTTTTAGCTTACTTAAAACTTGTAGCCAATCCTGCGGATACGATGAGTTTAAATAGAATTATCAACACTCCTAAGCGTGGAATTGGGGTTGCTAGTGTTGACCGATTGCTTAGTTTTGCTAATAGCAATGGTTTTAATGCCTTAGAAGCTATGGATAGAGTTGGGATGTCTGATGTTTCAACTAGAGCAGCAATGAAGATGAATGATTTTGCAAGTAAGCTTCATGATGCAATTGCTTTTTCAAAAAATCATACTGTGACTGGTTTAACGGAAAAACTACTTAGTGACTTTGGTTATATCGAAGCTTTAAAAAAGGAAAAAACAATTGAAGCTGATACTCGTTTAGAAAACTTAGATGAATTTTTGTCTGTAACTAAACGTTTTGATGATAGTTATGAACCGGAAAGTGATGAATCTGATAGATTGAGTGATTTTTTGGCAGAAGTCTCATTACTAAGTGATCAAGATGATCTTAATGAAGATGATAACCAGGTAACTTTAATGACTTTACATGCTGCCAAAGGTCTTGAATTTCCAGTTGTCTTTTTGGTAGGGATGGAAGAGGGACTGTTTCCATTGAATCGTGCCATTCAAGAAAACAACTTGGAAGAAGAAAGACGTTTAGCTTATGTAGGAATTACTCGTGCTAAAGAAGAACTATTCTTAACAAGTGCATATTCAAGAATGATGTTTGGTCAAATGCAGCATAATGCTCCTTCGAGGTTTTTAGATGAAATTAATGATGAAGATATTAAAAAAGAAACATCTAATGCTGCTTCACCAATTTTTAAGAGTCAAGCTGCACCGTTTGCAAGAAAAATGGAACGAGCAACAAGTCAAGTTTATGCTAAAAAAGCCAGTGGAGCTGTTGGTGCTGAAAAGAAGGGCTGGAACATTGGCGATCAAGTAGAACATAAAGCTTGGGGTAAAGGTGTAGTTACCAAAATCAATGGTACTGGCGAAGATATGGAACTTGATATTGTGTTTGGAAATGGGATTGGTACTAAGCGTCTTTTAGCTGCCTTTGCACCAATTAAAAAGGTATAATTAAGACAGTAATTTTTGTTAGGAAGGAGAAACTATGGTTAAAACGACTTTAGAAGAAGCACAAAAAGAAGCTACTTCATTAAGACAAAAACTTAATAAATGGGCTGATCAATATTATTCACAAGATGCACCTGAAGTTGAGGATAGTGTTTATGATAAAGCTTACAGTCGTTTATTAAAATTAGAGCAAGACTTTCCAAAAATAGTAACACCTGAATCAATCACTCAAAGAGTTGGTGGTGAAATCAATTCCGATTTTTCAAAAGTTGAGCATGATATTCCTATGCTTTCAATGGGGGATGTCTTTTCAAAAGAAGAATTAAAAGAATTTGATGAACGTATACAAAAGTTGGTCGGTCATCCAGTAGCCTATAATGTAGAATTAAAAATTGATGGACTTTCTTTATCGCTTGAATATACAAAAGGTAAGCTTACAAGGGCTTCAACTCGCGGAAATGGTCAAGTTGGTGAAGATGTAACTCAAAATGTGCGCTATATCAGTGATATTCCGCAAAAATTACCAGTACCACTTACAACAGAAGTGCGTGGCGAATGCTATATGGAAAAAGACGTTTTTGCAAAACTTAACCAAAAACGTGAAGATGAAGGATTGACAACTTTTGCCAATCCTCGCAATGCTGCAGCAGGTTCATTAAGACAGCTTGATGCTCGTATAACAAAAGAACGCCAATTAAGTACTTTTATCTATACTTGGGTGAATCCTCCTGAAAATATTACCAGTCAACATCAAGCAATTGAAGAAATGCATAAGTTAGGCTTTCATACTAATGAAACAGGTAAGAAAGTTAATAATTTAGACGAAGTATTTAAATTTATTGATGAATATACAAAAAAGCGTGATAGCCTAAGTTATGGTATTGATGGAATTGTTTTAAAAGTCGATGATTTAAACTTGCAAACCAGTCTTGGTAATACTGTTAAAACTCCGCGCTGGGAAATTGCGTATAAGTTTCCTCCAGAAGAACAAGAAACAATTATCCGTGATATTGTTTGGACTGTGGGTAGAACTGGAGTAGTAACTCCTACTGCTGTAATGGATCCAGTTGAGCTTGCAGGAACTACAGTATCAAGAGCCAGTTTACATAATCCTGACTACTTAAAGCAAAAGGATGTGAGAATTGGCGACACCGTTAAGCTTCACAAGGCTGGAGATATTATTCCAGAAATTTCAGAAGTAGTATTAACAAAAAGACCAGTTGATTCTAAATCTTATGAAATTCCAACTAAATGTCCCTCTTGTGGTCAAGAACTGGTACACTTAGAAGGTGAAGTTGCTTTGCGTTGCATTAATCCTTCATGTCCTGCACAAGTTGAAGAACAGATTACTCACTTTGCTTCTCGTCCAGCAATGAATATTGCGGGTCTTGGCCCAAAAATTGTCAAGCAGCTCATTGATAAAGATTTAGTACATAATGTAGCAGATTTATATTTATTGACTGCAGATAATTTAGCCCAATTAGATCATTTCAAAGAAAAATCTATCAATAATTTGCGGACAGCTCTTGAAAATTCTAAGTCTAATTCTGTAGAATTGCTTTTAACGGGTCTTGGAATAGACCATGTTGGAGCTAAAGCTGCCAAGCTTATTGCACAAAAGTTTAAAAATATGGCAAAGATTATGTCTTTAAGCGTGCAAGAAGTAGCGGCAATAGATACAATAGGCATGACGATTGCAGAATCGCTTACGACGTATTTTGCGCAAGATTCTGCTAAGGAATTAATTGCCAGTCTTCAGTCAAGCGGCGTTAATATGAAGTATTTAGGTGAGGAGCCTGAAGAAGCACCAGATAATTTCTTTAAAGATAAAAAAGTTGTTTTAACTGGTAAACTTGAACACTATTCAAGAAGTGAGTTTACTAAGAAATTACAAGAATTAGGAGCTAAAGTTACTGGTTCTGTCTCTAAAAAGACAGATTATCTTATCTATGGTGCAGATAGCGGCTCAAAATACACTAAAGCTAAAAATTTAGGGATCCCACTTTTAACTGAAGAAGAAGCGATTGAAAAAATCAAATAAAAGGGTTTAATAATAGTGAAAAAATATGTGCAAGTGATGATGTTGGCTGGGGCTGCATTAACTTTAAGTGCTTGCGGAAATTTAAAAAATTCTGACTTAGCCAATAATGCAACCACAACTTCGAACACTAAGAAAAAAGGTTATCAAACAACCACTACAGGCAAGAACGGATATACCGTTTTAATGAAAAATGGACGCTATATTACAAGTCCAATATCTGGTTTAACTGCAACTGATAATGATAATTCAGTTGATACTCGTGAACTTGAACGTGGTCTTATTCAAATTTCTAAAGGTGAATATTCACCCAATTCTTTTGTCTTTCAAGAAGGACAATACTTAGATGCTTCAACAGTTACAGACTGGCTCGCAAGAAAGTCCAAGAATAACCCAGAAGGATTAAATCCAGAAGCAGGTACTAAGAAAAACTACAATCCATATTATTTAGAAGAAATTATAGAGCAAGATTATTTAACAGGTTCCAATCCTAATTATAAAATGGGTGGCATGAGTATTGGTTTGGCATTAAATTCTATTGATTATTATCAAAAAGTAAAAGATGGTCCAGAATATCAACAAACTATTTCTCGTAGTCAGCAAAGAAAATTTGGTGAAGAAGCTGCAGAAAAAATTATTGCTAGATTGCGCAAAAAGAAGGCTTTGAAAAAGATTCCAATTACAGTTGGGCTTTTTTCAAAGACTTCTAAAGATTCATTAGTTGGTGGAAGTTACTTTGCTTATGGGACAGCAGACGCTAATAGTAGTAAAATAACTAAATGGAAATCCATATCGGAAAAAACACAAGTTTTACCGACAGTTGGAAGTAATAAAGCTATCAATAGTGATGATGCATCTAGTTTCAATAGCTTTAAAAGTGCAGTTCAAGACTATTTCCCTAACATTAGTGGTGTAACTGCTACTTTGCGCTATGAGAATGGTAAACTTGCTCAAGAAAATATTTCAATTACTACGCAATTTTATGGTTATGAGCAAACACAAAGTTTTACGCGGTTAGTTTTATCAACTGCTAAGAAATATTTGCCAAAGAATTGTCCAATTGAAATAAAAATTGGGTCAGTTGATAATGTTCAAGCATTAATAGCTAAAGAAACGGCTGATAGTGCATATCAAGTTCATGTTTATGGTGGCGAATAGGAGGTAATTTGAGTGGAAATCACAGAAGAGACGATTAAGCACGTTGCTACTCTTTCTAGACTTGAGTTTAGTGATGATGAAATCGGCAAATTTACTGAACAAATGAGTTCAATTATTAATATGGCAGATCAACTTTCAGAAGTTGATACTGAAGGTGTCCCTGAAACTGTACAAGTTGTTGACCGTGATACTGTTTTCAGAGAAGATATTCCTGAACACTGGCAAACAAGAGAAGAATTGATGGAAAATGTTCCTGAAAAGGCTAACGGATTCATCAAGGTTCCTGTAATTATTGATAAGGATGAGGACGAGTAATGAATTACTTAAACGAAAATATTGACTCATTAAACAAAAAACTTGCCAGTGGTGAACTTTCTGCAGATCAACTTGCAAAAGACACTGTGGCAAACATTAAAGATACTGATGAAAAAATCAACGCTTGGATTACTGTTGATGATGATGCTAAACCAAGTGAAAATCTTGATTTTGAAAAAAATAAATTAGCTGGTATTCCAATTGGTATTAAGGATAATATTATTACCAATGGTACTTTGACTACTGCAGCAAGTCATATGCTTTACAATTACATGCCAATGTATGATGCAACTGTAATTAAGAAGCTTAAAGATGCTCAAGCTACCTTTGTTGGTAAGACCAACATGGATGAATTTGCGATGGGTTCTTCTACTGAACATACATACTATGGTGAAACTCATAATCCATGGAACTTAGATAAAGTACCTGGTGGTTCATCTGGTGGTTCAGCAGCAGCCGTTGCTAGTGGTCAAGTAGTTGCTGCTCTTGGTAGTGATACTGGTGGTTCAATCAGACAACCAGCAGCATTTAACGGTATTTTTGGTATTAAGCCAACTTATGGTCGTGTATCACGTTGGGGACTTATCGCATTTAGTTCTTCACTTGATCAAATCGGTGTGATGAGTAAGCGAGTTAAGGATTCTGCCGAAGTACTTAATGTAATTAGTGGTGGAGACGTTCACGATTCAACTGTTTCTCAACGTGAAGTTCCTGACTTTACTAAGTTTATTGGTAAAGATGTTAAAGGTCTTAAAGTAGCTGTTCCTAAGGAATACATGGATGCAGTTGAAGGAGAAGTTCGCGACGTTATTCAAAAGCAAATTGATATGCTTGAAGAAAATGGCGCAATTATTAATGAAGTATCTCTTCCACATACTAAGTATGTTGTTCCAACTTACTACATTATTGCTTCAAGTGAAGCTTCATCAAACCTTCAAAGATACGACGGTATTCGTTATGGTTATCGCGCAAAAGATACTAAGAACTTGCTTGATGTTTATGTAAAATCTCGTTCAGAAGGTTTTGGTAATGAAGTTAAGCGTCGTATTATGCTTGGTTCATTTGCATTGTCAGCTGGTTCTTATGATAAGTTCTTCAGACAAGCAGCTAAAGTAAGAACTTTGATTTGCGAAGACTTTGACAAGATTTTTGCCGAAAATGATGTTGTTGTAGGACCTGTCACTACTACTCCTGCATTTGGAATTGGTGAAGAAGTTTCTGATCCAATTAAGATGTATAACAATGATATTTTGACAATTTCAGCAAACTTAGCAGGTATTCCTGCAGCTAGTGTTCCAGCTGGGTTAGTTGATGGTATGCCTGTTGGCTTCCAAGTTATGGCTAAGCGTTTTGATGAAGGTAGCATTTTCCAAGTTGCTGACTTTGTTGAACGTAAGAATAAATTCTATGAAAAAACACCAACTGGAATGGAGGATTAATTGAATGAATTTTAAATCGACAATCGGACTAGAAGTCCACTTCGAATTAAAGACTAAGAGTAAGATTTTCTCACCTTCACCAGTTAGTTATGGTGCAAAACCAAACACTGAAACTAATGTTATCGACTGGGCTATGCCAGGTGTTCTTCCTCAAGTTAATAAAGATGTTTACCGTTTAGGTATTATGGTAGCTTTGGCAACTCACTCACATATTTTGCCAACTACTCATTTTGACCGTAAGAACTATTTCTATCCAGATAACCCAAAAGCTTACCAAATTACTCAATTCTTCCAACCACTTGCTCGTGATGGTTACATTGAAGTTGAAGTACGTGGTAAGAAGAAGCGTATTGGTATTCATGAAATGCATATCGAAGAAGATGCTGGTAAAAACACTCACGGAACAAACGGCTATTCTTATGTTGACTTGAACCGTCAAGGTGTTCCTCTTCTTGAAGTCGTTTCTGAACCTGACATGGAAGATCCTGAAGAAGCTTATGCATATCTTGAAAAGCTTCGTAAGATTGTTCAATTTACTGGTGCTTCTGACGTTAAGATGGAAGAAGGTTCAATGCGTGTTGATACCAATATTTCTATTCGTCCAGCCGGTCAAAAAGAACTTGGTACTAAGGTTGAAATGAAAAACTTGAACTCATTTGACCACGTAAGACGTTCCCTTGCTTATGAAGAAAAGCGTCAACAACAAGTTCTTTTGTCAGGCGGACATGTTCAACTTTCTACTCGTCGTTTTGATGAAGCTACTGGTAAGACTGTTTTGGAACGTGTTAAGGAAGGTGCTAGTGACTACCGCTACTTCCCAGAACCTGATATTGCTCCAGATCACATTAGCCAAGAATGGATTGATGAAATTGCTAAGACTCTTCCTAAGTCAGCATTTGAACGTTATGATGACTATGTAAACAAGTTTGGTATTAAGCCTTATGACGCAAATGTTTTGCTTCAAACTAAGGAAAGTTCAGACTTCTTTGATGAAGCAGTTGCAGCAGGTGCAGATCCAACTCTTGCAGCTAACTGGATGAACACTCAAGTTAATGGGTACCTTAATGATAATCGTGTAAGTTTAGCAGATGTTAAGCTTACTCCAGAAAACTTGGCTAAGATGATTAAGCTTATCCAAGATGGTACTATTTCATCTAAGATTGCCAAGAAGGTCTTTGCAGAAACTATTGAAAACGGTACTGATCCTAAGAAGTACGTTGAAGAAAAGGGTATGGTTCAATTATCAGATACTAGTGTCTTAGCTCCAATGGTTAAGGAAGTTGTTGATAATAACCCACAATCAGTTGAAGACTTTAAGAATGGTAAAGATCGTGCAATTGGCTTCTTAGTTGGTCAAATTATGAAGCAAACTCGTGGTAAAGCTAACCCTAAGATGGTTAATAAGCTTCTTAATGAAGAATTGGCAAATCGTTAATTAGAACTAAGGTAGTGAATATGACTCGTAAAGCAAGATTAATTTATAATCCTGTATCAGGTCACGAGCAAATGCCAAAAAATGTGGCCGATATTTTGGATGTTCTAGAACAAGCAGGTTATGAAGCCAGTGCTTTTAGAACTACTCCCGCAAAGAAAAGTGCACAAAATGAAGCTACGCGTGCTGCAAAAGAAGGCTTTGAACTTATTGTGGCTGCTGGTGGAGATGGTACGATCAATGAAGTAGTTAATGGAATTGCATTTTTAGAAAATAGACCTAAGATGGCAATTATTCCTGCGGGAACTACTAATGATTATGCCCGTGCGCTAGGAATTCCACGTGATAATATTCTTGATGCGGCAAAAATTATCCTTAAAAATAAAACTCGTAAAATGGATATTGGAAAAGCACATTTTGGTGCTCAAGACCAATACTTTGTTAATATCGCTGCCAGTGGTTCTCTTACTGAACTGACTTATGGCGTTCCTTCAGAAATCAAGTCAGCATTAGGTTATGCGGCATATTTAATTAAAGGTGCAGAAATGTTACCTCATTTGTCTGAAAACGAAATGCGTCTAACTTATGATGATGGAGTTTATGAAGGTAAGCTTTCAATGTTTTTACTTGGTATGACTAATTCGATTGGTGGTTTCGAACAGATTATGCCAGATGCTCAATTAAGTGATGGATTATTCCAATTAATTGTTGTTAAACCATCTGATCCAGTTAATTTGATGAGATTAATGGTTATGGCGCTTAATGGAAAACATGTTGATGATCCTAACATCATTTATACTAAGACAACTAGTCTTAAAGCAGAGCTGATTGGTAAAAGTAAAGGCAAAGATTTACCAGTGAACCTTGATGGTGAAATTGGTGGTTATTGTCCAGTAAGTTTTGAGAATTTGAAGCAACGTATTGAATTTTACGTTGGTGCATAAATTTAATAATATAAAATAGTGCTTAGCAATATTCTGTTAAGCACTATTTTTTGAGGTGAATTATGAGAAATAGAAATTCAAGAAAGCCACGTCCAAAATTATCCCAAAAACAAGCTAATGAAGTAACAAAATTTAGAGAAAAAATTAAACAAAGTAAAAAAGAAGAGCCGAAAAGATTAGGAGAACATCTACAAGCCTTTAATGATGCGGTGATTGCAATTGTAATGACGATTATTGTTCTGGAAATCAAGCCCCCTCTTTATGAGGCTAATTATAAAAGTTTTTTAACTGATATCTTTATCTTTTTAATTGCTTTTTTTATACTGGCTGATTTTTGGTATGATTTACATAAAATGTTCTCTCCACTAATTTTTAAACCGAATAAAATAGTTGTAATCTTTGATATCTTCTTATTAGCCGACTTGTCTTTGTTACCAGTTATGACAAAATGGATTATGGGAGAAGATACTGGATTTGCCGTAATGAATTTTGGAATAGTATTTTTAATTGCCCAAATTTTAAAAATTCTAATCTCATATTTTGGATTTAAATATGTTATGGAAAACTCTAAAATGGTAGAGATTTTTATTACGCGTGGAGCAATATGGAAAGCGATTTTTATTTTAATGTTAAATATACTTTTAATAGTTTTAGCATTCTATATTCCTCGATTAGCAATGATTTCCTATATTGTTATTCCAATTATTTCATTTTTCTTTACGCCTGAAGATACAAGGATTATATAAACCTTAAAGTAATATTTTTAGTAAAATAGTGGGTAGTGAATTAACTAAATACTATTTTTTGTGGAAGAATAATTATATGGAAAAAGCTTTCTTTTAAAGTGTTGGTGCCAACACTATCAGCAGGGATGCTATGTTTTTTAGGGATTTTAGATGAAACATCAACTACAGTAACGTTTACGAAATTGGGCCGATTAGCTCACAAATTAGACTACGTTGGTCAACTAAAAAAATATTTATTATTGGAATTAATAATTTTAATTATTATTAATTTGTTGATTTCGCTAAAATTTGTTCCTAAATCAATAAAAAAGGTATAAAAATAGCTCTGAATGTAAAAATTCAGAGCTTTTGTATTATCGACGGTCATTAAAGCCGAAGATTTCCAAGAAGTACATAAACAAGTTAACAAAGTCTAAGTACAATTGAAGAGCACCAGCAACTGCTAATCCCAATTCAGTATTTTCATCAGCGTAATTTGCATAAATGTTTTTCATTTGTTGAGCATTCCACGCAGTAAGAATGGTGAAGATAATTACACCAATGTAAGAAAAGATGTAAGTTACCATAGGATTCTTAAGGAAAAGATTTACCAAGCTGGCGACAATTAATCCAATTAATGCAGCAAAAGCATACGCACCAAAATTAGCTAGGTCTTTTTTCGTAAAAGTACCATAAAGTGCCATAGCAATAAAGACTGTAGCTGCAGAAACAAAGGCTGTAGCAATAGTTGCGCCAGTATAAGCTGTACAAATAATTGCAAAAGTAAATCCATATGCAATTGCCATTATCATCAGCATGATAAAGCTAGCTACTGGATTTCTAGTTGCTCTAAAACTAATTACAAATGTTAAAACAAGTGGCAAAAATAATAAAACCCAAGAAGCTGCCGCATTTGAAAGAAGTGAAATGAACACGCTTCTAAGAACTGTAGTTGATAAAAAGGCAGTAAGTGCTGAAACAAGAACAGCTAAGGCCATAATACCGTAAGTTTTTGCTAAAAAACTATTTACCTGACTGACGTCGACAACTTTTCGACGTTCAGGATTATTTGAAAAATTATCCATAATAAAAGTCCTTTCTACTATATAGAAACTCAATACTAAGTTACCACAAATATATAGAAACTCAATACTAAGTTACCACAAAAGCAGCAAGGACTAAAGAAAAAAGTTTATTTACTAAAAAGTTTTATTCAGCTTTAGCTTCATTGGTTTTTGGAAATGATTTTGGGGACCGTTGAAGACCAATTCCAGTTGTTCCGCTTAAAATTGAGAATACTGGAGATAATAAACTAAAGAATGTAAATGGTAAAAATTCAAGTACTGGTACTCCCAATGTTGATGCAGCGAATGATCCAGCTACACCCCATGGGATTAAGTAGTTAATAACGCTTCCCCCATCTTCAAGTGTTCGACTCAAAGCAAGAGGAGATAGTCCAATTTTATCAAATGCTGATTTAAATGCACGTCCTGGCAAAATTACCGAGAGGTATTGTTCACCAACAAAAAGGTTGATGCAAATCCCAGAAAGAATAGTAACAGTGATTAAACGACCAGGCTTTTTTAAGTGTTTAACTAATGGTTCCATTGCGCCTTGAACAATGCCGAATTTCATTAACATTCCACCAAGAGAAAGTGTAGAAATAATTAAGGCAACTGTAGCCATCATGCTTGAAATTCCACCACGTGTTAAAAGCGCATTAACAGATTTATCAGCGGTTTTTGCAACAAAGCCATTCATTATTAGATCATTTAAGCTAACAATTGAGTAATGAGGATTTTGTACAAAAATCATAGCTACTGTAACTGCAATATTAAGAAACAAGGTTGGAATCGCAGGAATCTTTTTCCAAGCACATAAAAGCATTAGGATAATTGGTAAAAGAGCCCACCAGCTGATTGTAAAATGAGATTGCAAAATTTGTGATGTGTGTTGAATTTTACTGGAATCAATTTGACCGCTATTACCTAAAATCCAAAAAAGAATGAAAGAAACCACAAAGGCTGGAATGGTTGACCACATCATATTTTTGATATGGGCAAATAATTCGCTTTCTGCAATTGCAGAAGAAAGGTTGGTTGAATCTGATAGTGGAGACATTTTATCACCAAAAACGGCGCCCGAAATAATTGCTCCCGCAACAAGTGCAGGGTTGGCGTTCATGCTTGCTCCAATTCCAAAAAGGGCAATTCCAACTGTTGAAATAGTAGTAAAACCACTACCAATGGCAGTTCCAACAATTGCACATACTATGAAGACTGATGGTACAAAGAAGCTACCATTGATTAAATGGAATCCAAGGACCATGATTGATGGGATGATTCCAGCTTGAATCCAAAGGCCAATCAATGCCCCAATTAAAATAAAGATAAAGATTGGAATAATTGCTACTCCGATACCTTCTTTGATACCGTCTTGAATTTCTTGCCAAGAAAATTGACGTGCTTTAGCCCAAAAGGTAAGAAGTAAAACTGTAAATAAAACAGGAACTTCTGGGGAAAGACTAAATTTGATAACTGCAACTCCTAAAATTACAAGAAGAAGCGCGAGAATAATTAAGGATTCGCTGAAAGAGACTTTCTTTTTCATATTTTTCCTCCAAATAAAAAATCCCGCTGACTAATTGTCAACGGGACGATTCTAATAACCGTGGTACCACCCAACTCATGGATCTAAATCCATACTCTACCAGATGATAACGGTTCTGGATATTTCCGAACAAACTAAGAAGATGCTGTAATTCACTAATCCTGCCTGACTGGTTCGCACTAACCACCAGATCTCTGAACACTTAACAAGTTAGCTACTGATTCATCTGTTGTTGAAAAACATGATAACAAGGTTAAAAAAATGTGTCAATACTTTTAATCAAAAAATTATTTTGCTTTTAAAGTTAATTTGAGGATGTAATTTTTAGGTGAAGATGAACTAGCTTCATCAATCAAGTATTCTTGGTAAATATTGCTATCAATTAATAAATGATGTTGATGAAGATAATGATATAAAAATGTATAGATTTCTGAGGTATCTTCATAATTAGCATAGTGATAAACTTGCAAATATTGTTCCTTAGGAATAAAACTATTAGTTAAAAATAAAGTTGGGTTTATGGGACGATAAAAGAAATTACTAATATTTTGGTAGTTATGTGTTTCAGCATTGTTCTTAGAAATAATGCTACTAATAGGAATGCTAGTCGTTATATGATTTTCTTTACAATAATTAATAAAGTTTTGAAATGCTAGCCAGTAGTTATCATTATCAGGGATATTTTTACTAAGAATAATAGGTGTCTTTGGGAAAATGTTAGTTTTAATGTAAGGCAAAGTTGGTAATTCTTTTGCTTCTTGAATATTTTTTTGACGGTACATTAATACATCTTGAAGTTGTTGTAAATATTTTATTTTAGAATTAATTTCCTGTGCTTCTTGATGGAAAACATTTTGCATAGTTTTGGGAGTGCGATGAATATTCCAATTTTTTATCTGTTCTAGGCTGAATCCACTCTCACGTAAAACAATAATTGCGCTTGCTAAATCTACTTGTTCTAGGGTGTAGTAGCGATAATTATTTTTGGAATCAATAAAGGTAGGTTTGAGAATATTCTCTTTATCGTAAAAAATTAAGTTTTGTCTGGGAATTCCAGTTAAATGAGCAAATTCACTAATTTTTAAATATTTCATTTTTTCTCCTTGACTATAAAGTTACTTTACAGTTTAAAATATTTTTTAGAATAAAACAAGAATAAGGGAGAGAAAATTATGCATTGGATTTATTTAATTATTGCAGGATTATTAGAAACTGTATGGGCTTCCACAATGAAGTTAAGTGATGGTTTTAGTAATTTACCATATAGTATTGCAACGATTATTGGAATGATTTTTAGCTTTGGTGCATTAGCATTAGCTACTAAAGATATGTCATTAAGTATTGCTTATCCTATTTGGACTGGAATTGGTGCAGTAGGAACCGTGATTGCTGGGGTAATTATATTTAAAGAAAATTTGAATTGGATGACTTTGGTTTTTGTAGGACTTTTAATTATTTCAATTATTGGAATTAAATTCACTTCGGGGGAATAATATACTAAAAAAGCGGATGGAGTATTCCATTCGTTTTTTTCTGTTATAATAGATTTCTAGTTACTACAAATAAAGGGAATTTAAAATGCAAAAAAATCAAATTGTTGAATTAGAAATTACAGATTTATCTTACGAAGCAATGGGAGTTGCCCACTATGAAGGGATGACTATCTTTGTTAATAATGCCATTCCAGGTGAAGTTGTAAAAGCTAAAATATTAAAAGTTAAAAAGAGCTTTGCTTTTGCAAAAATTGAAGAAATCATCAAAGAAAGTCCTGATCGAATTAAAGTTAAGCTGAATCAATGGGTGCAAACAGGTTTAGCAAGTCTTGCTCATATTAAGTATGAAAAGCAGCTTGATTTTAAGAAGCAACAAGTTGTGAACCTCTTAAATAAAGCTCATATGGATAATATTAAAGTTGATGAAACTGTAGCTAGTCCTGAAGAAACAGGTTATCGTAATAAAGCTCAGGTTCCAGTACGTATGGTTAAAGGACAGCTTGAAATTGGATTTTTCCGACGTCATTCACATGATTTAGTTCCGTTAACTAACTTTTTTACTACTGATCCAGAAATTGACCGTGTGCTTGTAGCGGTTCGTGATATTTTGCGTAAATATAAAGTACCAGCTTATGATGAGATTCATAATAAAGGTGAAGTGCGTTATCTTGATGTGCGCAGAAGTAAGGCAACTGGCGAAATTATGGTGATTCTTGTATGTTTGCACAAGGATTTCCCACAATTGCCAAAGGTTGCTGCTGAAATTAGTAATCTAAAAGATGTTGTCAGCATTGTTCTTAATTATAACCCTAAGAAGACTAATGTCATTTTAGGTAAGAAAGACTATCTTGTCTTTGGTAAAAGTCAAATTACCGATAAAATTGGCGATGTTGAATTTAAGATTTCTCCACAAAGTTTCTTTCAAATTAATTCTTTGCAAACACCGCGCTTATATGATTTAGCTATTAAAAAAGCCAACTTATCCCCTGACGATGTTGTAATTGATGCTTATTCTGGAATTGGTACTATTGGATTAAGCGTTGCTAAGCATGTTAAAGCAGTTCGCGGTATTGAAATTGTTAAAGATGCTGTTGAAGATGCAAATGAAAATGCTCAACTTAACGGTATTACTAATGCAAAATATGTTACTGGTAAAGCAGAAGAAATTATGCCTCGATGGGCTAATGAAGGTCTTAAGACTGATGTGATTTTTGTGGATCCACCAAGAAAAGGTCTTACTCCAGAATTTATTGATGCTGCTGTAAAAACAGGTCCTAAAAAGGTCGTATATATTTCATGTAATCCAGCTACCCAAGTGCGTGATTTGGAATTGTTTAAGGAACATGGATATAGCTTTGATGAAATTTCACCAGTAGATATGTTCCCACAAACACCGCATGTTGAAAGTGTGACGGTTTTAACTAAAGAAAATTAGTGTAAAATAATAAATTGTGTATTAATTCTATAGTTAATATTGGGATTAGTACACTTTTTTATTTTATGTCTTTTAATGAGTAAAATAAAAATGGTATAGTTATTAGTAGGTTGTATAAATATTAAGTACAAAAAGAAATAGCTCTATGAAAGAAAAAAACATAAAATTTATTCAATATAGTTTATCAGGAAAAATAATTAAAGAAGCTGAATTTCTTATTGATTTATTTAAAGAAAATCCAATTGGGGAAAAAGTTCGTATTACTTTAATTAATAATAAACAGTATATTGGTTTTTGGGATACTTTAATTGAGGATCAATTGTTGCCTGAGAAAATTAAAGTAAGTTGTTATGATTTAGATGAAGTAACTGGTTCTCTTAAAAGCTCTAAAAATATTACTAGTTATGTACCAGTAAATAGAATTTTTAAAATTGAGGTTATATTGCATAGTAATCCTCGATGGGGAGTTCCAATAACTAATAAATTTATCTTTATTAAATCTTTAAAATAATAAAAAAGAGGAGTCAATTATTATGGATGAATCAAATAAGTATTTAGATATTGGTGCTCAAGCTTATCAAGTTGGAAATTATGAAGAAGCACAAAAATATTATGAAAAATCAGCACAACTTGGTAATTCTCAAGCTGCTTGTAATTTAGGATACATCTACGAATACGGTAGAACAGGTGAAAAGAACCCTGAAAAGGCATTCTATTATTACAATGAAGCAGCAATGGAAGATAATGCAAATGCTTGTTATAAGATGGGAGACGCATATTTATATGGTGATTTTGTTCAAGAAAATCACCGTCTTGCTTTTTTGTATTATCAGCAAGCATTAGATTTAAGTCGAACTTATGGTGAAGATGATATTAAATCGGATATTTATTATCGAGTAGCACTTTGTTATTATGATGGAATTGGAGTAAAGAAAAGTTACTTAGAAGCGTTAAATTGGATTAATCAAGCTCATACATATTCTTATTATGACCGCTTCAATGACAAGTTCATGTGGCAGTCAACTGCGAGAAGAATTGCAAATTTACGTGAAAAAATTATTCGTAAATTAGATGCTGGAAAAAACAACTAAAATTAAAACAACAAGTCTAGTTATAGATTTGTTGTTTTTGTTATAATTAGAAAAAATACTTGGAGGAAAAATATGCCAATTAATCTACGAAATCGTAATTTTATTTCATTGACTGATTTCACTACAAGAGAATTAGAATATTTGTTAGATTTAGCAGAAGAGTTAAAACGTGAGAAATTAGCAGGAACTCGACATAAAAGACTTGAAGGCAAGAATATTGTGCTTGTTTTTGAAAAAGGCTCAACTCGAACTAGAGCTTCATTTGAAATTGCAGCTCATGATGAAGGGGCACATGTAACATATTTTGGTCCAGAAGATACACATTTTGGTTCTGAATCTTTAAAAGATAGCTCAAGAGTTCTTGGAGAAATGTTTGATGGGATTGGATATCGTGGATTTAGTCAAGAAAGTGTTGAAACTTTAGCGAAATATGCAGAGATTCCAGTTTGGAATGGACTAACTGACTTAGGTCATCCATCTCAAGCTTTGGTTGATTTTATGAGTGCAAAAGAAGTATTGGATAAATCATATAGAGATATGAAATTTGCATTTGTAGGAAATGGTCAAGACAATATTTCTAATTCCTTGATGATTGGAGCAGCTAAGATGGGGATGCAATATAGTATTGTTGCTCCAAAAGAATTGTGGCCAGAAGCAAAGCTTGTAAAACAAGCACAGAAAATAGCTAAAGAAACTGGTGCAGTTATTCAGATAACTGATAACATTAAAAAGGGTGTAAAGAACGCTGATGTAATTACTACCGATGTTTGGGTCTCAATGGGAGAATCATCAGAATTATGGCAAAAGCGTATAGAATTATTAAAGCCCTACCAAGTTACAATGGAAATGATGAAAATGACTGAAAATCCTGATACAGTATTTACGCATTGCTTGCCAGCTTATCATAATTTGGAAACAGATCTTGGTCGAAAAATCTATAAAGAATTTGGCTTAAAAGAAATGGAAGTTACTGATGAAGTTTTTGAAAGTGATAAGTCAATAGTTTTCAATGGTCCAGAAAACCGTATTCATGTTTTAAGATCAATTATGGTTGCTAGTTTGGGAGTGTAACAAATGAATAAAATGTATGTAGTTCAAGAGATAGATTATGATGGTGAAGAGTTTCCATTAATTCAATTATTTAAGAGTCATGAAAAGGCTGTTGAATATTTTGAAGCTCGAAAAGAAACTTTGAAAAGTATGTATGAAATAATGCGTGACTTTGGTAGAAATGATAATGAATTAGCTACTATGTTTCAAAAGAATGAAAAAGAAGTTAATTATTTGATGAAATTGACAGTCGAAAAAGTTAGAGATTAGGACAAATAATTCATCCATGCATCCACAAAAAATAAAAACTAATAACAAATATGGAACAAATTTTTCTCTTTTATCAGGTCAAACTCGTTATATGTATGGAATCGATGATAGTATTGATTTTTATGATATGCAAGAGTGGGGAATGCGCGAGAGCATTGAAGGAAGCGAGATTTATTTTTATGATTTAAAAACTCGAAAAATATACTCTCCCTTTAAAAAAGAGAAAAACGTTCTATATGGTAAACCTTTATGGCAAGATAATTATATTTATATTTTGCAAGGTGACTTTAATAGAAAGTTTATTAGAATTTATCAGTATTTACCCGAAAATAGTTTGAAGTTAGTCTATGAGCAGTCATTGCGGGATATGAGCCTATATAATCTGGAATTAACCCCAGGAGATAAGGTTTATTTGACCAGTACAGATTTTGAAACCTTTAATTGCTATTGGCCTAAGAGATTTAAAATGAAGTTCATTGAAGCACACGAAAATGTTGTTTATATTGATAAAAATCGGTTATTTATTCAATATGATAAAAATTTTGATGGAGATTTTTCAGAAGATACTGTAAAAATTACGGATTTTTCAAATAATACTTTATCTGAAGAAGATGGCTGGTTACAACAATTTCCAGATGGCTCATGGAAGATAGTGGATTAGCTTTAAAAAACTGTATTGTACCTAAAATACAGTTTTTTTATTTTCCTTTTTTGATTAGTTCCCGAACAATAAAAATATAAAAATAATCAAAAGTTAGAAAATAACATAAAAATACGCACGAAAAGGGTTTATTTATTTTATAAATATGCTAAAATCTTATTGTTAGTAATTCAGAGGGGATAACTTTTTAAAATGAACAACGATATTGAGCGCGTATTATACAGTGAAGAAGAACTTAGCAATCGTATGGACCAGATGGCTCAAGAGATTACAGCTAATTATAAAGATAAGACTCCACTAGTTGTACCAGTTATGACGGGAGCAATGATGTTTAGTAGTGAAATGCTAAAACGAATGAATTTCTTACTTAATGTTGATATTGTTAAGGCTTCAAGCTATGTAGGTTCAAAGTCAACTGGTGAAGTTAAGCTTGTACAAGATGTTAGAAGTGATGTTAAAGGTCGTCATGTTATTTTCATGGAAGACATTATTGATACTGGTCACACTTTAAAATATTTGAAAGAACTTTTTGAAAAGCGCGGTGCAGCAAGCGTTAAAATTTGTGCGATGCTTGATAAACCTGATACGCGTCAAGTTGATCTTCAAGGAGATTATGTAGGCTTTAGTGCACCAGATGAATTTTTGGTAGGGTATGGTTTAGACTATGATGGTTTTTATCGTAATTTACCATATATAGGTGTACTTAAAAGAAGCGTTTATGAAAAATAATAAATGAAAACACGTCCAATTTGGATGTGTTTTTTGTTGGTAATCGTTTTCAAAGTTGACTATACTAGTAATAGAAGTTGCTAGAAATGAGGCAAGATAACTATGATTAATGCACTTTGGATTGGTTTACTTGAAGGTTTATTAGCAGCAATCGTTGTTTTGGGAACTAGATGGGTATATGCGGTTAAGCATGATGAGCAATTTTTTGTAATAAAAAAAGATTTAACTTCGCGTAATCGTAAAAAAAGAAAAGTTAATCTTTATACTTGGAATATTTTTGGCATTTTGATTGGCATACTATTTATAGTGACAAGTTTTGTGTTTAAAGGTAGTTTTGTTGCAATTTCCTGGGGATATTTTGTTGGATTTTTGATTTTATTCATGGGCATTGGTGGAACAATTTTATTAACTCAAGAATTGAAGAAGGCATGAAATTATGAAAATTAAAAAAATTAATGAGGATTTTACTATTTGCAAGTTAGAAGAATATAGTGAAATTAATTTAGGCTTACCTTGGGTATTTGTAGCAAGTACTGATAAAGAATTATCACTAGTATGTCCTACCTATATGACACCAAAAGAAACACTAGCTAGAGAAGACGGCTGGAAAATGTTTAAGGTAGATGGTCAGTTTGATTTTTCTTTGATTGGAATTTTAGCTGAAATTTCTAAAATTTTAGCAGATAAAAAGATTAGTATTCTTACTCAATCAACTTATGATACGGATTATATTATGGTTAAAGCAGATAAATTTGATGAAGCTTTAATTGCATTAGCAGATAATGGATATAAAGTTATAAATTAATCCTTTACAACTAACAAAAAGTAAGCTAAAATAGTCTCTAGCGAAAACTTATTAAAAGTAAGCAATGCGGAGGCTATTTATGATTTAGGTGCTTTTGGACAGATTAGCAGCGAATAAAGGACTAGATTCTATGCCTGCATGGGAAATTGTTCAATATCCGGAATCTATTAAAAAGCATTTAGGTATTCCGAAAGATAAAATTTTGGCTATGGGAATAGGATTAGGATATCGTGATCCAAATACAAAAATAAATAAGTTTTATACTGATCGTGCAAATTTAGATACATTTGTAACAATTAAAAAGTAAGTGCTTTTAGTTAACTAATTGTAAATTAAATTCTAAAATAGAAGTAAAGATATTGTTAGATAAGGAGATTTCCATATGAGCAAAGTATTTATATATGGTGGCTCAGGTAGAGTTGCTAAAGACTTAATTAAAGACTTGGTTGTTGAAGGTTATGATGTTGTTGCTGGTGCTCGCCATCCAGAAAGAATTGAAAAAATGGATCACGTTGAAGCCGTAAAAACGGATTTACATGCAAGTGTATCAGATTTGGCTCAACAGTTAAAAGACAATAATATTGAAGTTGTTTACTTTACTGCAGGCAGTCGCGGTCAAGATTTGATTCAAACTGATGCCATGGGTGCCATTAAGACGATGATTGCAGCAGAAAAGGTTGGAATTAAACGTTATATTATGTTGAGTTCAATGTTAAGTTTGAACATTGATAAATGGAATGCTCTTCCAAGATTAGAGGATTATTTGGCTTCTAAATTCTTTGCAGATAAGTTTTTAATGGATTCAACTAATCTTGAATATACTATTTTGCAACCAACAAATCTTACTGAAGTAAAGGGAACTGGTAAAATTTCCTTGAATAATACTGATTCTAAAGAAAATCCAATTCCAGATGTAGCAATGGTATTAGCACATCTCTTAAAGTTCCCAGCAACTAAGTATAAGGTAATTGAAATGACTGGCGGGGATACCCCAATTGATCAGGCTTTAGAAAGTATTAAATAATAAGTAAGATAGGCAGTAAAAAATCCATACAAGCGGTTGACTTGTATGGATTTTTTGTTTTATTAAAATTAAATTCCAAATGCAATTTTATATGCGAAGATACCGATAATAGCACCTAAAATTGGGGCAAGTACAGGAATCCATCCATAGTTCCAGTGACCATGGCCCTTCTTATTAGGAATTGGTAATAATGTGTAAATAAGACGTGGACCAAAGTCACGAGCTGGGTTTAAAGCTGGACCAGTAGGACCACCAAGTGCCATAACAAGACCGGTAATAAGGAAACCTACTCCGATGTTAGCAACATCAGTAGCTTGCTTAAAGAACATACCATGGTAAAGTCCAATTGCAGCAAACATTAAGATGGCAGTACCGATAAGTTCGGAAACAAAACCGTTCCATTTACTTCCAGTACAGTCACTTGTTGCAAAAAAGCTGAATACGATATCTGGATTAGTAGATTCCTTAATGTGTGGCCAGTAAATAGCTAAAACAAGTAATTGACCACAAATTGCACCGGCAACTTGACAAAGAATGTAAGGTAAAACATGAGACCAAGGGAAAGCGCCAGCGGCTGCTTGAGCAATAGTTACAGCTGGGTTTTGGTGGTTACCTGAAATTGAACCAAAAAGCATTGCGGGAATCATTGCACCAAAACCGAATCCGAATGCAATAAGTAACCAACCACCATTTGCCTTACCGTCTTCTGGGTTGGCTGTGGTTCCTTTTAAGAATGAGTTAGCAACAGAACCGTTACCAAAAGCGACTAATATCAATGTACCGAAAAATTCAGCAAAATACTTTGCCATCCATGTATGTTCCATAAAAGTACTTTTTCCTCCTAAAGCTTGAAAAAATAGATGAAAAATAAACTGCAAGAAAGATTATACATGAAACCCGTTGTGAAACATAGCCCTAATTCGATAAGAATACGTTTTCATAAAAAATATTTTTCATTGAATTGAAAAAGCCTTTACACTAACCGCTTTCAAAGAGTTAAATATAAGAAAAAGTAGCAGTCCCAAAAGGGACTGTTTTAGTTTGAAAGTGGGATCTTATGAATGAAAAACAAATAAAAATGGTAACTATAGCCTTAATGCTAGGAAACGTTATGGCAGGACTTGATGGAACAATAACTAATACTGCAATTCCAGCCATTGTTTCAGCCCTTCATGGTATTCAATTTATGGGTTGGATTGTTGCAATTTATTTATTAGGCATGTCAATTTCTATTCCAATTTGGACAAAAATTGGTGAAAGAATTACTAATAAAAAAGCTTTTCAAATTGCAATTTGTCTTTTTGTGATTGGATCTGCTCTTCAAGGAATAGCACCTAACATCATATTCTTTCTATGTTCACGTTTAATTATGGGAATTGGTGCTGGAGGAATGGGGTCGCTCCCTTATATTATTGCGGGATATGTTTTTAAAAATATTAAAAAAAGAACTCAAGTCTTGGGATATTTAACAGCAAGTTTCAATGGAGCTGCAATTATTGGTCCCTTAATTGGAGGGTGGCTCATTGATGCTTTTTCATGGAATTGGGTATTTTATATTAATATTCCAATTGGAGCAGTGGCATTTATAATTTGTTTACTATTCTTTAAACCTGTTACTCCGAAGTCAATTCCAGTTTTTGATTTACCAGGTGCAGGATTATTAAGTAGTGGTTTATTGCTATTTTTATTAGGGATTCAACTTTTAGGAATTGCTAAAAATATTATTGTAGTAGCATTAGTAATTATGAGTTTAGTTTTATTGATAGCATTTTTTTATCGAGAAAAACATGCAGAAAATCCAATTATTCCGCTTTCAATTTTTAAAAAGAAAGATTTAGATGGAGACTTTCTCTTATTTGCGTTTACTTGGGGTGCATTTATTGCGGTTAATACTTATTTGCCCATGTGGGCGCAGGCTCTTTTAGGAATGAGTGCGTTACTTGGTGGAATGACCTTAATTCCTAACTCAGTTGTGGAAATTATCGCATCTCAAACAGTTGCTACTGTACAAGAACATTTAAGAACATTCACTTTAGTTTTAATTGGTATTATTACTATGATGATTTCAGTAGGGGGATTATATTTATCTACTCTTCAAACTCCATTATGGTTTTTAACAACGATTGCAGCTTTTTCTGGAATAGGAGTAGGATTTATTTTTGTAGCACTTCAAGTAAAAGTTCAAATTGATGCAGGAATGAAAGATATGCCTACAGCTACTTCGACCTCGTATTTGATTAGAATTTTAGCACAAACTATGATGGCAGCGATTTATGGTGTTATCATGAACCTTTCACTAGAGCATGGAATTGCACATCGCACAGATATTACTATGACAATGATGAATAAATTGAGTGATGCTAAATCAGCAGCTACTTTACCTCATGAATTATTGCCAGAAATGCGTATGATTTTTCATTCCGGTATAAAGGAAATTATGTTAGTATCTTTTATTTTGTTGATTTTTGCAGTGGTGTTGAATTTCTACTTTAATTTTAAAAAAACATCCAAAAAAGTTTTGAAATAATTGGCTAAAAAACTTGTTTTCTAAACTATTAGCAAGCATAATATAGATAATAGCTAGTCTTGATTTCCAAATCAAGGCTATTATTTTTTGAATACTTTGAATAAAGGAAGTGGGTTTATGAATAAAAAACAGGTTTCAATGGTAACTTTTGCTATGATTTTAGCAAATGTAATGGCTGGTCTTGATAGTACAATTATTAACACTGCAATTCCAGCTATTGTAGCTGATCTGCATGGGATTCAATTTATGGGTTGGATTATAGCAGTTATGCTACTTGGAATGTCAGTTTCAACTCCTATTTGGGGAAAAATTGGTGAAAAAATCGGTAATAAAGCTGCATTTGAAATTTCATTGCTCCTTTTTGTATTAGGCTCACTTTTCCAAGGTTTAGCTACTAATATGTATTTCTTCTTAGTTGCTCGTGCTGTCATGGGAGTAGGAGCTGGAGGAATGGGTTCTATTCCATATATTATGGCAGGATTTATTTTTGATAATCTTAAAAAGCGAACTAAAGTTTTAGGCTACTTAGGAGCCAGCTTTAGTGTAGCAGCAATCGTTGGACCGCTTGCTGGAGGTTATTTAGTAGATACTTTATCATGGCATTGGGTATTTTACATTAATATCCCTATTGGACTTTTTGCAACTCTTTTGTCAGTTCTATATTATCGTGAAAAAGTTGTTCATGAAAAAACAAAATTTGATTTAGGCGGTTCTATCTTAATTGTTATTAGCTTGGTAGCTATTTTACTTGGTATTCAATTACTAGGACTAGTTTCAGGATGGATAATTGCTGGCTTGATTATTGCCGGGGGAATAATATTAGTAATCTTCTTTAAGTATGAAGACCATGTTGCAAGTCCGGTTGTTCCAATTAGTATGTTTAAAAATAAGGCTTTAGTTGGAGATTTATTACTATTTTCACTTACTTGGGGAGCATTTTTAGCGGTAAATACATATTTGCCAATGTGGGCTCAAGGACTTCTTGGGACTAGTGCCCTGATTGGGGGATTAACTTTAGTTCCAAACTCAATTGCTGATACAATTGGAACCCAGGTAGTTAACCAGTTCAAAGCTCGTTATAGTGATTTGTCATTAATTATGATGGCAATTATTTGTATGATAATTTCAACTTTAGGAATGGTAGTAGCTCCAATTGATACCAACTTTTGGGTTTTAACGATAATTGCAACATTTTCTGGATTTGGCGTAGGTTTCATATTTGTGCTGTTACAAGTAAAAGTTCAAGTTGATGCTGGTGAAGAAAATATGGCACCTGCAACTTCATTGTCTTATTTGATTAGAATTTTAGCGCAAACGGTGATGGCTGCAGTATATGGTGTAATTATGAATTTGGCATTAGCTCGAGGGGTTGCAACACACAGCAATATTACAATGAATATGCTGAATAAATTAAGTGACGCACAATCTGCTAAAAGTTTGCCAAGTAGTTTAATTCCACAAATGCGTCAGATTTTTTATAGCGGGTTACGTGAAATTATGATTTGTGCCTTAATTTTATTGGTTTTATCAGTTTTCTGTAACCTTTATTTCAATAGAAAAAAGAATTAATTATTAGGTCATCTTATTAGATGACCTTTTTTGATATTTGTATAGTTATATAATATTTGATTTTAAAAAACGCTTACATTAAGATAGAGGTGTAATTAAATATATATAGATATATTTTTTGAAAGAAGTGTAATTATGCATTATACAAGTGGAAATTATGAAGCATTCGTACATGCTTCAACTCCAAAAGATGAAAATGTTGATAAAAAATCAGCTTACTTGGTTGGGTCAGGACTAGCTTCACTTGCAACGGCTGTTTTTTTGATTCGAGACGGTCATATGAAGGGTGAAAATATACATGTTTTTGAAGAGTTAGCTCTTCCAGGTGGTAGTCTTGATGGAATTTATAATCCAGCTGATCAAGCTTATATTATTCGTGGTGGTCGTGAAATGGAATCCCACTTTGAATGTTTATGGGATTTGTTTAGATCAATACCATCGTTAGATTATCCTGATGAAACAGTTTTGGATGAATTTTATCGCTTAAATCGCAAAGATCCAAGCTATTCTAAGACTCGTGTAATAATTAACCGAGGAGAGGAATTACCGACTGATGGTCAGCTTTTACTTACTCCAAAAGCTGTTAAGGAAATTTTAAATTTGGTAATGACTCCAGAAAAAGACTTACAAGATAAGAAGATAAATGAAGTCTTTACTAAAGAGTTCTTTGAATCAAACTTCTGGCTATATTGGTCAACGATGTTTGCTTTTGAGCCTTGGGCTAGTGCAATGGAAATGAGACGCTATTTGATGCGTTTTGTTCAACATGTGGCTACACTTAAGACTTTATCTTCACTTAAGTTTACTAAATATAATCAATATGAATCTTTGGTATTGCCATTAATGAGTTACTTAAAAGATCATGGTGTACAGTTCCATTATGATACAATTGTAAATAATATTATTGTTAACCGCTCAGAAGGTTACAAGGTAGCTCGAGAAATTCATCTAACTGAAAAGGGTAAAAAGAAGAATATCAAATTATCTGAGGATGATTTGGTGTTTGTAACTAATGGATCAATTACGGAAAGTACAACATATGGTGACAATTTCCATCCAGCAGACCAAAAGCACCCACTTGGTCCAAGTTGGCAATTATGGAAGAATTTAGCAGCTCAAGATACTGATTTTGGTCACCCAGAAAAATTCTGTGAAAATATACCAAAAGCAAATTGGGTAATATCTGCAACTATTACATTTGAAAATAACGATATTGTTCCATATATTGAAAAAGTTAATAAAAAAGATCCACATAGTGGTTCAATTGTAACTAGTGGTCCAACTACAATTAAAGATTCAAATTGGATGTTAGGTTATTCTATCAGTCGTCAACCTCATTTTCATAAACAAAAGCCAAATCAATTAATTGTTTGGTTATATGGTCTATATTCTGATACAGAAGGTAACTATATAAAGAAAACAATGCCCGATTGTAACGGTATTGAGTTATGTGAAGAATGGTTATATCATATGGGCGTGCCAGAAGAAAAGATTTCTGAAATGGCTCATGCAGCCAAGACTATTCCAGCACATATGCCATACATTACAAGTTACTTTATGCCACGAGCTTTAGGCGACCGTCCAAAGGTTGTTCCTGATCATGCAAAGAATTTTGCATTCATTGGTAATTTTGCGGAAACTGAAAGAGATACTGTCTTTACGACAGAATATTCAGTTCGTACTGCAATGGAAGCTGTTTATACTTTACTCAATGTTGATCGCGGAGTTCCTGAAGTATTTGCTTCTGCTTTTGATATTCGAATGTTAATGAATGCAATGTATTACTTAAACGATCAAAAGAAGCTTACAGAAATTGATTTACCAATTGGTGAAAAGATGGCAATTAAAGCCATGCTTAAGAAAGTTAAAGGAACTTATGTAGAAGAATTGCTTAAGAAATATAAATTAATGTAATATTTCCTCGGAAATAAAAAAGTCACGCAATCAATGCGTGGCTTTTTTGGTATAATATAAATATAGTTTTATTTGAAAATTAGAAAAGAAGGATACTATTTTAGAATCTAAACCAGCCCGATGGGGTACAAAAGCATATCGTGATGCAAGACAATTATATTTAAGTTCATTTCCAGAATGGGAACGCTTTTCATTACCATCATTATTAGTGATGTCATTGAAACCAAGTGTAAACTTTCATTCATTATATGATGGAGATAAATTTGCTGGACTTGCTTATTATGTTGAAAGTGAATCTACTATCTATTTGACTTATTTAGCAGTTAATGAAAAGTTACGTGGTCATGGTTATGGTAGTCAAATCTTAACAATGCTTGAAAATAAATATCAAGATAAGGCAATTGTAATTGATATTGAACCAGTGGTGCCAACTGCTAAAAATTACAAACAACGAATTAGTCGACTTAAGTTTTATGAAAGAAATGGTTTCCATCGAACAGATCAGAAATTAAAAGATCAAGATGGAGAGTTTGAAGCTCTTACCACTGGTAAGAAGCTTGATAAAGTAGGCTTTGCTAAGGCGCTTAAACAGATGAGTTTTGGTCTTTATCAATTTAAAATTGAAAAATAAAAAAGAGTTAGCTTCACCTCTTCGTTAGAGGGCAACTCTTTTTTGATTTATTGATAAATTTTTCCGTCTTGTTTTTCTTTTTTCTCATCAAGTACTTTTTCGCTAGCAGCTTTTTTAGGTAAAATCCAATTAAGAAGCATTCCTAAAATTGTACAAAGAGCAACAGAAGTTAATTGGAAGTTGCCAAGTTGAAGATAGGCTCCTCCAATCCCAATTACTAGGATAACAGAAGCAATAAGCATGTTCCTTTTTTCACCAAAATCAATTTTGTTATCTACTAAAATTTTAAGTCCATTAGATGCAATAGTTCCAAATAATAAGAATGAAATACCACCAATAACTGGCATTGGAATTGATTCGATAACTGCGGCAACTTTTCCAACAAAACTAAAGATAATTGCAAAGACTGCAGCCCCAGCAAGTACCCATACACTGTGAACTTTGGTCATAGCTAAAACGCCGATATTTTCTCCATAAGAAGTAGTAGGAGGACCACCAATGAAACCGGCAATAATTGTTGAAAGTCCATCACCCATCATAGTACGATGAAGGCCAGGATTTTTAAAGAAATTACGCTTAGTAAGAGAATTGAGGACCATAATGTGTCCCATATGTTCAGTCATTGTAACAAAAGCGATTGGTGCCATAGTTATAATGGCAGCAGGATACCACTTAAGATGATAACTAATTCCAGGTAATTCAAGTGCAGGTAAGGAAAACCATGCCGCTTTTTCTACTCCGGAAAAATCAACTATTCCTAAAAAGCAGGATAATACATACCCACACACGATTCCCAGCATGATTGATACTAAACTAGTGAACCCTTTGAAATACATTTGGAAGAATAAAGTCATAGCCAAAGTAAAAAGTGCTACTGCAAAATAAGTTAAATCATATTTTTGGTTATGGAGCATAGCATCATTTGCGGCAGTGGTTGCAAGTGAAAGGCCAATTACAATAATGATAGGTCCAACCACAATTGGAGGTAAAACTTTATTGACCCAAGCTGAACCTACTTTGCCAATAATCAGTGCAACTATTACATAGACAAGTCCTGCAGCAATTGCACCTTGGGCAATTGCGGGATAACCGTCCATTTTCATTAGTGCTTGCATTGTTGCTACAAAGGCAAAACTACTTCCAAGATATGCTGGAATTTTAAATCTTGTTAACAACATATGGACTAGTGTTCCAACTCCAGATGATAATAAAGCAATGCTTGGACTGATTCCGACTAAAATTGGTACAAGCACCGTAGATCCAAACATAGCAAACATATGCTGTAAGGATAATAGCACTCCTTGTCCCATTTTAGGTTTTTCATAAACATCTAAAATAGCATCAGAATTGTGAAAACTATCTTTTTGATTCATTCAAATTCTCCTAATCTAGATGACCAAAAGAAAAGACCATCCTGAACCCTGGGGTCCAAGATGGTCTCTTTGGATATGCGGATGCTCAAAAAACGCATTCTAAACACAAGATTCCTTCTTAGCCTCACGGGACTAACTTTAAAGGTCATCACTTATTTAGATATATTTAACTATCCTTTAGAGTATTTGTCAACTAAAAATTATTCTTGTGTATAATCTGTATTGATTGAAAATGTTAAGCGAGAATGTTTTAATTCATCTTTAACTAGCTCGCCGACTGTTTGCATAGCTAGATTTTGCATTTTTTTGGCATTTTGATTGTTAGCAGTTGTAAGAAAGTGGGTTAAGTGATTATCATGTAAAGTATTTGCTGTTTTGTCAGTTTGATGGATCAATTCATTAGCTAATTGGTCTGCTGTTGGGAGATACCCGTTTAATCCAATTAATAAGCTCTTCATTTCATTATAACTTGGTTGAATTAAACTGGCTATAGTGCGACTAAGCCAATAAGCTTCACTGATATTATAAGAATCGCTTGTATTATTGTAGGAATCACTTGTACCATTAGCATTAGCATAAAATGGGACATAGGGATTAAAAGTTGTCGGAGCAAAATTAAACCAAGTTATTGCGCTATATTCATCAGGAACATTATTTCTAATTTCTAGGATATGGGATTCGGCACATCTTGCCATTGCAATTGGACGAAAGCGAGTCTTATCGGCTTTTTTATCAGTTGAAGACAAAGGATCAAATATAGTTTCATTATAGTGCGAACTTAAAATGTAACCAATATCTTCATGTTTCAGTTTTCTATTTGGTTTAAAAGTAAAATCTAAATTATCACTTGTTGGACTAGAAGCGCGGTGTCCTAGATAGTTTTGACCAAACCAGACTCTTGGAGTATTGTAGCAATGGTCGCGGGCATTATTGGTTCCAAAGATGTGGCGGAAGTTATAGCCATCGACATCAGGATTAAGGTCATTTTGATCGATAAATTCTTTTAATCCAGCAGCCCATAAATAGTTATCAGTATCTTCAAAGTCTATGTTTTGTTCAGCTACTTGATTGGCAATTACCGCTACTCGGTTTTCGGATAATTTGGTTGCTGCCCAATAGTGACCGGTTGGAATTTCCATATACCATACTTCATTTTTATCACTAAATATTATGCCGTTTCCTTCATGAGAGCCATAAATGGCAATTAACTGACCTAAGTATTCAACTCCTTCACGAGCACTATGAATAAATGGTAAAACAATACTTAAAAGGGCATCTTCTCCAATCCCGTTTTTTACAAGAGGATCAAGAGCTAATACTTGAGGATTGCCATAAAGACTTTCAGTTGCACTCATTGCAACATTTGCGCTGTTAATCCCACATTCTCCAAATTGTCCATGGCGTTTATAATCTACAAATGGTGCCATTTGATAACGCATAGCACTATTTGGAAGAGGAATATCTAGTCCAGTTACATAAGAATGAAATGTTTGTTCTTCATTTTTAGCTGGAACAACAACGAATTTAACAGGGATATTGCATCGTTCTGCATCGCAATTACGAGCAATCATGGTTGACCCGTTGATGCTGGCTTTTTTACCGACTATTACGGTGGTACATGCCATAAAAATCCTCCTTTCTAAATTGGATTCATAGCATTCCAGAATGGTAAAATGATTGGATCAGTGGTGTACATATTGATTTCTTCGTCAGTTAAGTATTTCTTATTAACTACGATTTCGTAAGTATATTGATCCATCCATTCGTCTCCCATAATGAAGTAGCCTTTGTGACCGGGCTTGTCGCCCCATGAATTTTGAATCTTCCACTTAGTTGGTCTATCATGATTTAAATCAACTCCGCAAATTAGCATGGCATGGGTTGGAAGACTTTCATCAAATTCAAATCTTTTAGTTTTATCATTACCAAGTTCAATGCCGAATGATCTCTTCCAGTCATAAGTATCAAGATCAAGTAAGCCGGCAGGATTATTCCATTCTTGTAAAACATCGCATCCATACCATACAGGAGTGCCGTCTTTTAATTGTTCAATCGCCATTCTTTTAAGTTCTTTCATTGGTAAGTTTAAGTAACGATTTGGAGTTCCTCCTACCATATTTTCAGAATTTTCAATACCATAAATTCGATCATAAGGATAATCATTGCCTGGTAGGTTCATTAACTCGACATAATTATCTAAATCAACATCAATAAATTTCTTAAAGAATTCCATTGGTGTGATTTCACCAGTCGTATGGAATTTATTATTTTCATCACGATATTCATAAGTAAATTTTTCAGGAGGAGTACCAAAACTAATTGAAAGAATGCGATAATTTTCTTTATTAAAGCTTTCTAGTACACTCTTGATTTTTTCATCAGAAACATCATTATTTACTAATTCACGAAGCTTCATAGCATCTTTTTGAAGCTTACGATTATACATAAAGTCAAGTTCTTTAGTATTTTCAGTTACTGCAGTTTCATCCATTGTATTTTTTGGAACTACACCATATTTTTCAACTAAGTTAACTAATAAACTCCAATCCCCACCATCTTGTTGAGGTGTTTTAAGAAGCCATGAAACTTTTCGATTAGAAATTGGTAAATCAGCAGTTTCAATAATATTTTGATAGAAATAATTGGCTTTTTCGAGTTTATCGTAGAAAAAGTCATAAGTTGTTGAAAGTTCGAAATCCTTGATATGGTGCTTTTTTCCAGCTAAAAATCTGATAAAGTTAAGAGCACTGAACATCCAGCAGCGACCAGACTTCTTTTGATTCATTACTTTGTCAGAATCAACGTCAACTGAAAAAGCAAACGGTTTTTTGGCTGCAGCTGACTGATTCATAATTGATTTTTTAATGCCATTTTTCATAACGGCATTTTGAGTATTACGGAATTTGCTTTCTCTTAAAAAGTCAGTTCTAATCTTCCTTAAATTCTCAGTATTGATTTCCATTATAAATCTCTTTTCTAAAAATTATGATTTATTTTCTTTTAACTTCTTGATTTCGGTTTCAGACATTTGCTGATCAGGACTATATTTACGCTTGATTGGCATTCCCATTGGGTTTTGATCTTTTGACATTACCGTAGTTGGAATGTTAGAAGTTGCCTTGCTTGGTTTTTTAAGTCCTTCAATTTGCCAAGTAAATGGAGCGAATTCATTATCTGGATTTACCCAATCATGTTTCTTGGATAATTGATAAAGTAGGAGACAGATAGCTAAAATTACTAAAACTAATATGATAATTACAGAAACATAAGTTATGGGGGAACCAACTTCTGCTTTAACTTGTGCTGGTGGATAAATAGCTAAAACAATTGCAAACACACTTGAAATAAGTCCAATTCCTGCTACAAGCCATGCACCAAACATGCCGCCTGGTACTTTAAATGAACGAGGACGATTAGGCTGATCGTAGCGCAATCTTAAGAAGGCTGTAAACATTAAAATATAATAAATCATATATAACACCGTAATAGTTTGGGTTAACATGATTACAAACCCTTCGACATTTGGAATCATTTTTACTAAATAAGCAATAATCGTCATTCCTGCAATTTGAGTATACATTAGGTGTGATGGCATCTTATGCTTGTTTTTTTGTTGGAACCAGTTTGGCAAAAAACCGCTTCCTCCAGCTTGTCCAAGCATAAATGATGGGCCTGCCATATTAGTAATAACCATTGCAATAGTATTGCAAAGAAGTGCCCAGACAAGTACCATGTAAAGCCATGGAATCCCGATAGTTGTTCCTAAAACTCTAAATACTGAAAATAGAGTATATAAAACATTGATTTGTTTTTCCGGAATAATCATTGCAATAATGACAGTACCAACAACAAAGATTAAGAAGGCAAGAATGATTGAAATAAACATTGCCTTAGTAAAATCTTTTTCAGGGTGTTTTAATTGCTTAATGTGAGCAGCATTCATATCAATACCCGTGTAGGAGAAGAATACTCCAGCCGCTAGAGCTAGCGTACTCATTCCATTCCATTTAGGTATTAGTCCTTTTGGTGTCATTGGAATAGCTGGTTGATGTCCTTGAGCAAGCCAAACAATTGCTAAAACTACCATAACTACTAATGGAATTAAGCTCCCTATGATAACACCATATTTAGCAATGTTTGAAAAGGCCTTAACACCCTTGGTAGCAAGCCAGGTGAGGAACCAATATAAAATAATCCAACCAGTCATAATTAATAGTTCGTGATGTGGGTCTTGTGCAAATTTTACCGCAGCGTCATAATTAGGAGTATAGAACATAATCGTTGCTGTAAAACTAGGCATTCCCATACCGAAGTTAAGCATTGTTTGGAACCATAAAATTAGAAGGCAGGTAAGTGCCCATCCTTTACCTAGTCCTTCACCAACCCAGCGAAAAATACCTCCACGGTTGCTCCATCCAGAGGCAAGTTCAGCGGCTACTAATGCAGTTGGAATAAAGAAACAAATCGCCCCAATTGCAAAGTAGGTAACAGAAGCAAGGCCATAAAATGATTGCTGAACATCATTAGCAAGTCCAGCGACCATTGATACGTTCATCATAGTAAGGGCAAGAACGGATATATAGGCCTTTTTTTCTTGGCTTTTTTCATTCACCATCTAAATAATCAACTCCTATCTAATAGCTAATAGACTTTACTAAAAGATGAATAACTAGGAGCTTTTATAAATTAATAACCACTTTAGGCTTTTAGTTTATGGAATACAAGAAGTTGTGCATCCATTAGAAAGTTGAAATATTATTTTTAATAGATGAATTTCCAGCGCCTTAAATTAATCTATTCAAGACAAAGACTAAAACGTTCCCAAATAAAAGACAAATGTTAAGACTTATTAACTAATATTTTATAAAATAGCGCTTTATTACTAAAACAATAGGGATGTTAACCAAAATTATATAACTAAGAATAAATCTCTAAAATAGTAGCTTTTATTGGTATTAAGATACACTAAAGCCTATACTAAAGTGGAGAGAAGAAAATTATTAAGGAGGCAATTATCATGGCAAAAAAAGCGTGACTCCCAAGAAGCTTTCGTTCATATCTATTTACTTTTTGGGAATTAATGGGGTAATTGGTTCAGGAGCCTTTTTACTCCCACAAACTATTTATAAAGATATGAACTTGATGAGTGTTTTCGTTACGATTTGTGCCGCAATTACTGTTAGTATGGTTGCACTTTGTTACGCGGATCTCTCAAGTCGCTTTACTGGTTCTGGTGCTGCGTGGCTTTATTCATATAATGCCTTTGGCAGATTTACTGGTTATGAATTAGGTCTTTTTACTTGGTTTTTGGGATGTTGCACTTATGCTGCGGAAATTGTGGCACTTCTTACAACACTTAAGAGCTTTTGGTCAGTTTATAATAATAACTGGGTTTACTTTGGAACGGCGCTAGGTTTAATACTTTTATTTTCAATTATTAATTTCTTTGGACGTTCCCTTGTAAAGTTTGTCGATAATTTATCATCTGCAGCCAAAATGGGTACAATTATTTTGTTTATCATTATTGGTGCATTCTTTATGCATAAGGCAAACTTTTCACCAGTTATTCCAAAAGCTGCAATGACTGGAGTAGGTCCCTATTTTAAGCATTTTGGTGCAGCATTTAGTGTAGTTTTCTATATGTTTACTGGCTTTTCATTTATTCCAATTGCAGCAAAACAAATGCAAAACCCAGAAAAGAATATTCCAAAAGTTTTGATTTCAGTAATGATTAGTGTAACTATTATGTATTCATTAATGTTGTTAGTAGCAATTGGAATTCTAGGTGATAAAATGTCACTTTATAGTACTCCGATTGCTGAAGCTTTAAGAAAAGGCGTTGGTGAATGGGGTTATATTTTAATTATTATTGGGATGCTAATGAGTATCTTTGGTGTTGCATTTACTTGTTCATTCAATACGCCGTCATTAATTTCTTCCTTATCAAACGAACATGCTATGCTTCCAAAATGGATCGGTAAAAAGAATAAGTATGATGCACCATGGGTATCAATTATTTTAACTGCGATTGTCACTGCAGTATTGATAACGCAAAGCTACTTATTCCTAGTATCATGTATTGTTCTTGCATCCTTTGTTCAATATGTTCCATCAATCTTGGCGGTTATCAAATTCAAACACACTAATGAATTTCCAAACCATGGCTTTAAGCTCCCTGGGGGCTACACTATTCCAATTTTAGCTTTGATAATTTCTGCATATATGGTAACTAACTTTACTTGGAAAACTATCCTAGTCGGTGCTGTTGTTGCAATTTTAGCAGCAGTGCTTTACTTCTTTATTAAAAAAGATGTTAATGAAGAAAAGCGTAGACAAGATTATTTAAGTAAAATGAGGCAGAAGTAGAATAATAAGAAAACGTCTTATAATTGCTAGTAAATCTAGTAGTTATAAGACGTTAATTGTTTTATCAGCTAAAGTTGAGAAGAAAATAGAACAATGATAAAATTATAGCTTTAAAAATTTAAATAACCTAGAAAGGAAGCGCGTATAATTGAAGAAATTATTAAAAGTGGGATATTAAAAATCCTGAAATAATAACGAGTTTTAAAATTGTACGCAATGTAATCACCCCCCCTATATGAATGAAAATGAATTAAATTTTGGAGAAAACTTCAAAAATATCAGAAAAGCAAAGAAAATGAGTTTATCTAAAGTAGCTGATGGTATTACTTCTAAAAGTTCATTGAGCGAATGGGAAAATGGAAAAGGAAAAATGAGCTTTGAAAAGGTAGTAAAAATGCTTACTAAGTTATATATTACCCCTTCAGAGTTTGTTGTTGATAGTCTACAAAGCTCTCTCAATGAAATGATGATTGAAATTGACAATGCTTATACTAATGATCAATTAGATAAGTTAAAGGAATTATACGATTATTATTCAAAAAACTCTGATAAATATTTTTCTGATAAAAATGCATTTATATTAGAAATGATATCTGCTAATTGTTATATGGCTTTAAGTGGAATTAATTTATTTTCTGATGAAAAACAGGATAAGTTAGAAAATAAGGTACGTAAAATAAATAATTGGTATTATGAAGATGTGTTTTTTTTTAATAATTCTTCATTTTTATTGCCAGCAAAATTAGGAGAAAAAATGAGTTTGAATTTAATTGGTAAAATAATTCAAGTAGATCATACTAAAGAATTACATGTTAAATGGACAATAGTAGCTCTTGATGCTGTACTTAATTCAAGCTTTATTTTACTTCTACGTGATTATCAAAAAGGTAAAGAAGTTATAAAAAAGTTCAAAAAATTAACACCAATACTAGATAGATATGGAACTCAATTAGTAAGATTTCGATTTTTAGAATGTGCTGTAAATTATATAAAAACTAAAGATAGTAGTGAGTTTGAAAACAAATTTTTTCCAGCAATAGAATTTTTATCATTTTCAAATTATGGTGAAGGACTTAAATATGCGTTTAAACAATTAAAAGCAGTATATGGTCAATAGTTAAAATTTATTATTAACTAGTAAAATAATAGTAAATTTTATTATAAAAATGAAAAAGTGTTCGAAATAGCGAACGCTTTTTTACTTGATAAAAATAAAATAATAATATTAGTAAGAAAGTAAAAGTACTTTTAATTAAAAATTTGGAGGTTTTCTTATTGTTAAGGAATAAGAAATTAGGTTTATTAACTACAATTGGAGCAGCGTTTTTAATGGCTCCAACTGCAACTGTATTTGCAGGTAACACAGGAGACACTACATGGACTAATCACTATAGCGTGTTCTCTAGTGAAGATCATACACCTGCTAGAAGAAAGTCTAATGGATCTGCTTACTCCAATAAAACTAAAAGCTGTAGTGTAGTATATCACACTATTTGGGCTGCTTTGTACGATGGTAGAGATGTTTCAGCAGGTCATAGTTACAAGAGCTATGCTGGACAGACAACTCACTTATATAATGTTGCCACTGAAAACTATGGCAAAGGTGTGTCAGTGAGAATTAATTCTAGAAGTTTTAACAATGGAAGTGCTTCTGGTGTATGGAGTCCGGATTCTAAATAGGTGATGACAGGGGAATTAATATTCTCCTGTTTTTATATCATAATTTACGGAGGAACTTTATGAATTACATCATATCTAGACTACCTAAAAAACAAATCTATTTATCATTATTAATAGGTATTGCAATTAGCCTTTCACAATTTATCAATATGAGTAGAATTGATATTTTAGATTCGCCTTATACAAGATGGCTGGGAGTTGATTCATTTGGTTATTCTGCAATTTTGTTTTATTTATTATTGCCAATAATTTCAGCAATTCCAGCATCAACTTTATTAAAGAAAGATATAAATAGTGGATTTATTTATAAATTAAAAAATAAATATTCCATAAGCAAAATTTTTTCACTTTATGCTGGAGTTAGTTTTATTACTGGTGCAGCTATGATTGCTATTCCCTTACTATTAAATTTAATAATTTGGTTCACATTAGCACCTAATAATATACCAGATAACTTATTAAATATTAATGTGTTGATTTTTAACAAAAATACACTATTAGTACCCCTGTATTATTCTCACCCACTTTTGCATAGTATTCTTGCAATTATCTTTGCTTCAATTTGGGGAGGATTATTTGCGCTATTTTCTCTTGGAGTTTCTTTAAAAGTTAAAAATATCTTTGTAGGTTTAAGCAGTGGCTTAATTTTACAAGTAATTATTTTGGTATTAAATGCGACGATAAAATTACCTGATTATGTAAGTTATTCACCGGCTGACTTTTTACATGAAACGTCACCATCTTCTAATATTGATGGAGTGGTTATTTTGGTAGCCACGATAATTATGGGGATAATAGTAGAAATTTTAATTGAATTAGGAAAGCGTAATGTGGAGTAAAGTCATTAAACATCAGTTTTTATATATTAGTAAAAATTATAAAATCAATTTGGTAAATATTTCCCTGGGAATAATTATTGCTCTAGCAAGTGTAGGAAATTTAGCAAGAGAGACTACACAAGGTACTTTTATTTATGAAGTATTTTCTGAATATTTATTTTGCTTTGGTTTATATCCAATGATAATTTTTAACACTTTATTTAAATTTAAAATTAGATTAAGTGATATATATGCAACAAGAAGCCGAAACATCTTACTACAGCAAATGATTATTCAACTATTAGAAACTCTAATAAGTTTATTAGTACCGTGGCTAGTAACAATCTGGATTAGTTGTAAAATTAAATCTCTACGTCCTTCAATCTTTAAAATAGATTTTTTATTACCATTTATATACTTGATTTTGAGTTGCATATTAGTGATGTTGATGACATTAATATTTTATTGGGCATTTTTCAATAAAATAATTGCGTTTTTGTTAAGTTTTGTAATAGTTGCCATAATGTTTTATTGCTATCGCAGTTGGCATAATGGGGTACTTTATAGTTTTATGATAGCTATTACTGATTGGAAAGTTATTAGTGAAATAATTGGAATAGATATTTTATTATTTGCATTATTAGAAGTTCTTGTTACGCAAAGGGAGATTCTATAAGTGGGAATTTTTTTGAATCAGTGGATTAAAGTTTGGTATGAGATTCGAAAAAGAAGTTTAGCTTGGATTATTATTTTAGGATTGAGCATATTTTTATTAAAAAATAATATTCCCATTACTTCAAAAATTCATTTAGTCAATTATTTGTTTGATGGAGTAAGTTTTAAAGAAATTGAGTTAAATATGGTTAGATTGCCAATATTTTGGCTGAGTTATTTCTATGGGATTAGTTTAATTTTGCTGGATACTTTTGTGCAATTGAATAAAACTAGAGCTGTTGTTTTAAGAGGGATGCAAGTTTCAGCTAAAAAATACAATTTTTCTATTTTATGCATTATGAATTTACTCTGTTTTTTGTACTCTGGAATTATTTTTTGGATCATAATGGCAAATGATAGAAAAATCATTGACTACAGATTATGGTTAGTTATGTATTTAGGAACTTTATTTTTTATAGTAGTCCAGAATATTTTTAGTAAATATAATCTGATTTTGGGTCTAATTATTCCGCTAATATTTTTGGTTTTAACAATTTATATTCCATGGCAGCAGAATCCTTTGAATAGCTTAATGTTGGCAAGAAATAGTAGTGTGGGTCTATTAGCAATTAGTACAGTTTTAGTAGAGGTTATATTTTATTATTTGAATGATTATGGAGAAAAATATTGAGCTATATAGAATTAAAAAATGTAGAAAAAACTACAAAAAGACGAAAACTACTTTCAAATATTAATTTAAATATTGATAAAGGTGAAATTACGACTATTCAGGGTATCAATGGATCAGGAAAGACATTATTGCTTAAGGCAATTTTAGGAATACTTAAGACAACCGGCGAAGTTAAAGTTGCAGATCAAATAGTTGCTCCTAAAGCCAAGTTCCCTGTTAAAGCTGGAATTTTAATTGAAAATCCAAGTGTGATTAATGAATTTTCAGCTTATAAAAATTTAGACTTATTAGCAAAATTAGACTCTAATATTAAAGAAAAAGATATTTTGGAATTGCTTGAATATTTTAATTTGCCAGATGAAAAAGTGAAAAATTTTTCTTTGGGAATGAAACAAAAGCTTGGGATTAGCCAAGCTTTTGTTGGAAAATATTCTTTGATAATTTTAGATGAACCTACAAATGCACTAGATGATGAAAGTATTCAAAAGCTAGTTGACTTAATAAAGCGATATAATCAAAAGTATGGCACAACTTTTATTATTGTTTCTCATGATAAGGATTTTGTTAATGAAGTTTCAACTAAGAAGCTTTATATAAAAGAGGGACAAGTTTATGAAAAATAAAATTATTGCAATAATAAGTTTGATTTTATTTTTCGGAGTTGGGGTTGTTTTTGTTAAGAAATATACAGAAGTTAACGCTAATAACATCAAGGTTACAGAAAAAGTGATTCATAAAAATCAGCTCATTCATGCCCATAATATCAACTTTAAAGTTCTTAATACATCTGTACAAAAGAATAATGATGAAATTGAATTAAGAGTAAAAATGTATCTTCATCAATATGGAAAATTGGATTTTGGTCAAAAGACAAATAATCCTAATTACATCGAAAATATGTGGCTTGAGGTTCCTTATAGTTTAAGCAATCCAGTTGTTAAAGTATATGATAAAAATGACAAAGACGTAACTTATCTTAAAAAGCTACTTCATGCTAAGCAACCAGTTACTGTAGTTGCTACTCTTCCTAATAAAGAATATTATTCTGCTGAAAAGAAACCTAGATTTACTTTTATTGTTCCTAATGGTAAAAATTATACAAAATATTCTTTGCTGCTTTCACGTTAATTATAGTTAGAAAAAGATTTCTTCATCAGCATTTTAGTGATTAACTTTCATAATCTGAATAATACCTGTAAAATACTAATTAAAAGTTATTGTTTTTAAAAAGGATTCAATTATGAAAAAAGAACAAGAAATAAACATGCTTAAGGAATTCTCTGATGCAAATTCTACTTCAGGTTTCGAAGAAGAATTTGTGAAGATGTTTTCTGAATACGCTAAAGATACAGCTAATATTGATGTAGATGGAATGTTAAATGTCTATGCATCTAAAAAAGAAAACAAGGGCAATCGTCCTGTAATTCAAATGGATGCCCATTCTGATGCTGTAGGTTTTATTACGCAAGCGGTTCGACCAAATGGATTAATTAAATTTGTTCCTCTTGGTGGCTGGGTTAAGTATAATATTCCTGCTTTAAGAGTTAAAATTCGAAATCGTGATGGAGAATTTATCCCAGGAGTAGTTGCAACTAAGCCACCTCATTTTATGACAGCACAAGAGCGAAATAATGTTCCAGAAATTGCAGATATGTCAATTGATGTAGGTTCAAGCAGCCGTGAAGAAACAATTAAGGATTACAAAATTGATACGGGATGTCCAATTTTTGTTGATGTTAAGTGCGAATATAACGAAAAATCAGGTCTCTTTTTTGGAAAAGATTTTGATGACCGTTTTGGTGCAGGCGCTATGATAGATGTATTGGATAATTTAAAGGGTGAAGATACCAATTTTGATGTTGTGGCTGCCTTATCTAGTCAAGAAGAAGTTGGTTTACGTGGCGCTTATGTAACAGCAAGAAAAGTTAAACCTGACTTATGTATTGTGCTCGAAAGTTGTCCGGCTGATGACACATTTGAACCTGAATGGCTATCGCAAACTGGTTTAAAGCGAGGTCCTATGCTTAGAGATATGGATACAACGTTTTTACCAAATCCTAAATTCCAACAATATGCTTGTGATCTAGCTGATAAAAATCACATTCCATATACTCGCTCAGTTCGTACTGGTGGTGGTCAAGATGGAGCAGCGATTTATTATGAACAAGGTGCTCCAACTATTGTAATTGGGATTCCAGTTCGTTATGAGCATTCACCATATTGCTTCAGCGCATATCATGATTTTAAAGCATCCGTTGATTTAGCAACGGCAATTATTCGTGATATGACCCAAGAAAAATTAGATAGTTTCAAAAAATTCTAAATTATTTCCTAGGAAATAAAAGAGCTTTCTCCAACCAAAACGGAGAAAGCTTTTTTAAAGCACGTTATCAATAATTGCAGCTAGAGAACATAAAATAAAAATAATTCCAACAATGCTGGCTTGCAGTCTTTTAGTAATTACAACATAGGCAATAAATTCACGAATAAAAGCATTTAAAGTAAAGTACCATTTAGTTTTTGCACCATAGCCAATACATTTGAAGCCTTGGTTTTTAGCTAAAACTAAAGCTCTGTAGACATGGTAGGAGTTAGTAACTAAACAAAACTTAGAATTTGGACCCATTAATTTGTGCGAGAACATTATATTTTCATAGGTGGTTTTAGATTTGTCTTCAATAATTATTTTATTTTTAGGTACTCCAAGCTTTTCGGCGAATTTTGCCATTGCTACTCCTTCTGGAATAGATTCATTATTACCTTGACCACCAGACATAATTAGTTTTGAGCCAGGATTTTTCTTCATAATTTCAATTCCGCGCTTAATTCTTGCACCTAAAAGTGGGGAAACTTCGCTTCCGTTAAGAAGTACTGCTCCTAAAACTACAATGTAGTTAAGGTCTGTATTTTTAGGATTGACTAGATTTATCCAAGCAGTGAAAGTATACATAATCATAATATAGATAAAATAGAGAGTGGTTAACAAAATGAATGCATAAACATAAGTAACCCAGTCATTAACATAAAAGTGACCGAAATTAGGATAAATGAATAAAATTAATATAAATAAAATTCCTAACCCTAATGAAAGATAATTAGTCCAATGATTACCTTCTTTAAGAATAATTTTTATTCCATTAAATATAAGCATTCCTATTAAAACTAAAACTGTTCCCACAATAATTGCTAATGCTAAAATTAGAATTAGTAGAAATACTGAAATTAGCCAAGGATGATTTTTAGAGTAGATATCAGTTAAATCCATTAAACTAATAAGTATTAATAAAGCAAAAGTAAATAATGATGCCGTAAAAGTCATCCCAGCCCAAAGAGTACGTCGTTCATGTACTAAAACGTAGATGAAGCTTGCAAAGCAAATTAAAAAAATGCCTAAAATAATTAGTAGAACTTTTAACATAAAATCCTCCATCAGAAATATTTCCATAGAAAATTTTACCCTAATTTTCATTACAAAGAAAATGATAGCTAAATTTTAGCTATCATTTGTGCTTATTTCTTGAATTGATTTTTAACATATTCAGCGTAAAGTGGAGTAGATTTGATTAACTCATCATGGGTTCCGCTACCAGAGACGGTGCCATGATCAATGAAGTAAATCTTATCGGCATCTACAATTGTAGACAGACGGTGGGCAATAACTAGAGTGGTTCTGTCTTTCATTAAACCATTTAAGGCTTTTTGGACCATAGCTTCACTTTCAGAATCTAGACTGGCAGTTGCTTCATCGAGCATTAAAATTTTAGGATTTCTTAAAAATGCTCTAGCAATAGCAATACGTTGACGCTGACCGCCGGATAATTTGATTCCACGCTCGCCAATTTGAGTATCAAGTCCATCTTCCATTTCTTTGACAAACTTATCGGCATAAGCCATTTCAAGTCCATGCCACAATTCTTGGTCACTAACTTCACGATCTAAACCATAGATTAGATTTTCACGAATAGTACCGGGCATAACGGCTGAATTTTGTCCTACTAAGCCAATTTGTTTACGCCAATGAGCTAAATCAAGATTATCAATATTTTCATTTCCAATTGTAATTTTTCCAGAAGTTGGTTGATAGAACCTTTCAATTAGTGAAAAAATTGTGCTTTTACCACCGCCAGAAGGTCCTGCAAAGGCTACAACTGTATTTGGTTTGGCTTCTAAATTAATGTCATGCAAAATTTGTTTTCCATCTTCATAAGAAAAGTTAACTTTTTGAAACGCAAGGATTTTATTTGATATTTCATCAGTTTTATCATCTTGAGCTAGTTCCTCTTTTTCATCTAGCATTTGCTTAATGCGTTGAGTAGAACCGCTAGTTTTTGATAATTCATTGAAAAATTGGCTGATAATTAAAACAGGAGACATAATTTGAAAAATATACATTAAAAATGAAATTAATGCACCCATTGTAAGAGAGCCACTCATTACTCGAATAGCTCCATAACCTAAAATTCCTAAAAAGAGCATTGTCATTAACATATTAGTTAATGGTTGAGTAATAGCATTAATCCAAGCCTCTTTTTTACCGATATTGAATAAAGTTTCGATTCGCTTATTTCCAGTAGTAAGTTCTTTATTTTCTGCGTTAGAAGATTTAACTAAACGAATTTCACCTAATATACTAGTAGAATCGCTTGAAAAGTTAGCTAATTCATCTTGACGAACTTTACCAATTTTTCGAGATTGTTTCATTACTGGAAGCATAGCAAGCATTACAATTGGAATTGCGATAAACATAATTAGTGTCATTTGCCAATCCATTGCTAGCATAATAACTAAAGCACCAAAAAATTGCAAAATACTAGTCATTGCATTCGGCAAGGTATTGGCAAGTAAGTTTTTGACTTGAGAAGTATCGTTGACAAGACGTGAGGAAATTTCTCCAGTTTTAGTATTATCAAAATAACTAACGGGTAGATGAAGAAGCTTATTCCAGAGAAGCTTACGTAAATTCGCAACTACATTTTCACCAAAAATTCCTAATATTAATCCTGATAAAGCACTAATTAATATTCCACCAATGAAAATAATGATTGTTAAGATAATAATCCCAGAGTTTAAATTTTTAAAACTGTTAATAAGTTTTTGTGCAAGTTGTGGTACTAAAAGATTAGCTCCAGTTGAAATTAGCCCCAATAAGACCCCAATAAATAATTGCCAGTAATGAGGATGGGTGTGATTAATTAATTTAAAAAAGTCACTGAATTTAAATTTTTCAGTTGATTTTTCAACTTTTGTATTAGACATTCTATCCATAAAAATCTCCTTTCACTATAGTTAGGTACCTAACTAATTGAGTGAATATTATTAAAACAGATAGATGCCTAACTGTCAACTATTTATCAATAAAATCTTCTAAATGCTTATTTAAGTTTTTAAGTAAATGAATTAATTCATCTAATTGTTCTTCATCTAAATCGTGGCTGGCATCATCATTGATTTTTGAAAATGCTTTTCGAATTGAGACTATAGTTTTTTGACCGTATTGGGTGAGATAAATTCTTTTTACTCGGGCAGAAGCGGGATCATTTTTGCGGATAATATAACCATCTCTTTCTAAGTTCTTTAGCATATTACTAGCGCTGGCTCCACGCAAATGAAAATTATCTGCTAATTCTCTTTGAATAATTCCCGGATGACGCTCAATATAAGATAGAGTTCGAGACTGTTGAGGAGTTAGATTTAAATTTTCAGTATATTTTGAAAATAAACGATGTGAATTAATCATATAGAGACGTAATATTTGGTTAAGTTCATTAAATTTTGTAAGTTTGGTAGTCATTTGAATATCCTTTCTAAAAATTAGATACCTAATTATAAACTAAAGAAAATTTGACGCAAAATAAAAAACGCGATTTTTTCGCGCGTTTTTTAACTAGGATTAATAATTTGTTTGAGCTTCAGCTTTTCATCGTTAAATTCAAACTCAAGTACTGAACAATTACCAAAACCTTGATCTTTAACAACCTGAGGATTCAAGTTAACACTGATAAGAAAATTAAGTATTGCACCAGCATGGGAAATAATTAAAATATTATCACTATCATCACTAGATAATAATATAGAAAGAATTGTGGAGTTCATACGAGTTTGAACTTCTTTTTCACTTTCACCGCCATATTTTTTGAAAAAGTCTCCATATGGATAAGGTGGATTTAAACGTTCGCTGCTGCCCTCATATTTACCAAAGTTACATTCTTTTAAGCTTTTTAGGCGCATATAAGGAGAGTTTTCGCAAATGATATCCATTGTGTCGCAGGCTCTTTCGGAAGTTGAAGTATAACGTTTATCAAAGTAGATATTATTTTTTATGAAATATTGTTTGATTTCATTTGTTTGTTTAACACCTGTTGGAGTTAAGGCAGAATCACACCATCCTTGGATTCGATGCCATTTATTAAAATAAGTTTCACCATGACGCATTAAAAATAATTTAGTCATAATAATCACCTCTGTTAACGTCTCTGACTTCATTATAGTACAGAAGTCGTTAAGGTGGGTGTTTGAAGCAAAGTGAACTATAATAAAAGTGTTGCAAGTGAAAGCGATTCCGAAAAAGGAGAGATTGTAAAATGTTACATGAAAAAACAAGAAGAATTACAGATGAAGATATCATTAAGAAAAGCTTGTCTACGGAAAAGTTTGCTTCATTGAATATTAGATTGCTATCTAGTGATATTAGAATTGAAAACGGTGATCGTTTTGAAGTTACCTATAAAGGTATCAAGGAAGAAATGCCAAGAGTTGAACTTATTGGCGATATTATGAATATTGAACAAAATAGCCGTGAAGAAATTAATGTAACTTATGATTTGAATCATCGTTATGATTTAGGAGTTAAGGTTACTATTCCAAGAGAAGCACAAATTGATAAGTTAAACTTTTCTTCGATTGAAGGAGACTTCAAATTAAGAAAATTAATTGTTGCAAATATGTACATTAAAAGTAGCAATGGTGATGTAGACTTAGAAGACAGTAATATTAAGTCAGGAGAAATTTATGTTTTAGATGGTGACTTCAAAGCTGATAATACTGATCTTGATAATGTTGCTATTCAATTAGATGATGGAGATGCCTATATGAAACGGATGCACTTAACTGGTGGCTCTATTAATTTAATTGATGGTGATTGCAGAATTTGGGATAGTAAGTTTAATGGTAAATACTTTATTAGAAACAGCGATGGTGATAATAAAGTTGAAGGTGTTATGGGCGATGGTTATGGCTATAGCTTGGATACGCTTGATGGAACAAATAAATTATTTAAAGAAACTCGTCAAGGACATCTAGAATTAAATACCCAGTTTGATAACTTTATTACAATGAAGACAATGAAGGGTGACAATATTGTAAAATAGTCAACTTCTCCTTATAATTATGTAAGATATTAATTATAAGGAAAAATTTATGAAAAAAGCGATAGTATCAATAATTGCAATTCTTGGATTAACTGCATGTTCTAGTCAGAATAATAATTCAAAAAATCATACTAATTCGAGTAAAGTTCAGAATAAAGTAACTCAAATAAAAGAAAAAAAGATAGATACCTCTAAAAAATATCCCGGTCTTAGTTTGATGACGATTCCAAGTGAATTTCGCGGTAATTGGTATCGAAGTGATGAGTTTTCAAAAAGTGCTCGTAAGTTAGTAATTACAAAGCACTTAGTTAACGATTCTGTCGTTTATCAAAAAACTGGAAACATTAAGTTGGATCATAATTCTGAAAAGCAAAATAAGCAATATGCTGGGAATATTTCAATTGGTAAAGTTGATACAATAAATGGTCTCAGTTCTCTTAGAATTCGTGATGTGCTAGGCAGTGTAGATATTATCTATATGCTAGGAACATTTAAGGGACATCAGTGCTTATTTTTAGCGTATGATTTTGGTGATCGTGAAATTCATGGAGTGTTATTTAAAAAAGCCGATTTAGCAGTTAAGTATCGTAAGTATGATTTTTCAAAATTAAAATAGTAAAAATAACTCACTAATTATGAGTTATTTTTTTGTCTTGACAATAGTCCCCACACATACTAAAATTCTAAAGGTATGTGTATGGACTAAATTGAATGAAGAAGGATGTGAAGTATGGAAATAAATATGGATACAACTGAAAAAATATATTTAGCTATAGTGCGAGCTAATAAAGCATATGAAGAGTGGAACCGACAAAATAAGATGCCGGATTATATGAGTGTACTTTTATATGAACTTTTACTCCATAAAAAATTAACTCAAAAAGAACTTGTAAATTTAAGTGATTTGCCAAAACAATCAATAAATAAAGGTATTCACCATTTACAAGATTTAGGATATGTGAAATTAATTAAAGATGATAATGACCGGCGAAAAAAGTATTGTTCTCTTACTAAAAAAGGTGAAGAATATGCTTACAAAAAAATAACTCCTCTGATTGAATTAGAAACAAAAGTTTCTAACATAATGGGAAAAGAGAAAATGATGCAACTATCTCAGCTTTCTTGTGAATGGAGCGAGATTTTTTGGAGTTTATTAAAGAAAGAAGGGGAAAATAAGTGAAGATTTTAAAGCCACACCTTAAAAATTACAAAAAAGAAATTATTGGTGCTGTAATTGCTATTTTGATTTCGGCCTTTTCAACTCTTTGGCAACCGCGTGTTCTTGAAGATATTCAAAAAGCACTTCTTGTTAATAATCAGTCAAGAGTTTTACGTGATGGAATTTGGTTAGTAATTTTGGGAATAATTGCAATTGTTGCTGGGATTTTTAACGTTTATTATGCTGCTAAGATTGCTCAAGGAGTAACTAGTGATTTACGTGAAGAAACTTATAGTAAAATTCAAAGTTTTTCTCTAGCGAATATTGAAAAATTCTCAACTGGTTCATTAACTACGCGTTTAATCAATGATATGAACCAAATTATGAATATGATGATGACGCTATTTATGCAACTTTTGCGAATTCCAATAATTTTAGTTGGCTCATTTGTTTTAGCAATTATTACAATTCCGCGCTATTGGTGGGCACCGGTTTTGATGCTGGCATTGATTTTGAGTGTTGGAACTTGGGTTATGAAAAATATGACCAGCCTCTTTAATAAGTTTCAAGAGACAATGGATCAAATTTCTACTAGGGTCAAGGAAAATCTACAGGGCGTAAGAGTAGTAAAGTCTTTTAATCAAGAAAATAACGAAATTAAGAAATTTAATAAGACATCGGACTATTTAAACGATTTGAATATTAAAATTGGTTACTGGTTCTCTGCAATTATGCCAGCATTTATGTTGATAGCATATCTTGTAATTGCTTTGGTAATTTTATTAGTAGGAACCAGTATCAGATCACATCCAAGTGATGTAACTGTTGTAAGTCCATATGTTTCATATATTTTAACTTTATTATTTGCAATTTTAATTGGTGGAATGGTCTTGATGACTTTTTCACGTGGGAATGTTTCTCTTAAGAGAATCGCAGAAGTGCTTGAAACAGAAGCAGATGTTAAATTTGATGAAAATGCACCAGAAGAAGAATTATCGGAATCAATTGAGTTCGATCATGTATCATTTACTTATCCAGATGGTAATGATGAAACTTTACATGATATTTCATTTAAAATTGAACCTCATCAAATGATAGGTGTAGTTGGAGCCACAGGGTCTGGTAAGTCAACTTTAGCTCAGCTTATTGCCAGACTATATGATCCAACTGATGGTGAAATTAAAATTGGTGGCAAGAATTTAAAGTTAATTAATGAAAAAACTTTGCGTGATACAGTTTCTTTAGTTTTACAAAAAGCAATTCTTTTTTCAGGAACAATTGCGTCTAATTTGCGCCAAGGTAAAAAAGATGCCACCGATTATGAATTAGAGCGAGCTTCAGAAATTGCTCAAGCTCAAGAATTTATTAAACGTTATCCCGATGAATTTGATCATGAAGTAGAAGAAAGATCAGCTAACTTTTCTGGTGGACAAAAACAACGTCTTTCAATTGCACGTGGGGTTGTAAGTCAGCCACCAATTTTAATTTTAGATGATTCTACTTCTGCACTTGATGCTAAAAGTGAAAAGTTAGTTCAAGAAGCATTAGAACATGATTTAAAGAATACGACAACAATGATTATCGCTGAAAAAATTATGTCTGTGAAGAACGCTGATAAGATCTTAGTACTTGATGAAGGAAAATTAGTGGCTATGGGAAGTCATGATGAGCTTCTTAAAACTTCAAAAGTTTATCGTGAAATATATGATAGTCAAAAAGCAAAAGAAAAAAGAGGTGAATTAAATGAATAAAGCTCCAGAAAAAAGCAATGTTCAAAAGGCCTTAGCTTATTTTGCTCGTTATCTTAAACCTTATTGGAAAGGTATTACAATTGTTATTGTCTTGGGATTGATTTCAACTGCAACGCAAGTAATTGCGCCAATTTTCTTAGGAAATGCGGTTTCAAGTTTAACTAAATTTGTTGCAGGTGCTTTTAAGGGACAGAATCAATTAAATAACTTTTATCAAGCTTTAGGTTTGATGATTGGCTTTTATGCATTGGGAATTGTTTCAACTTTTATTGCTTGGATGGTTATGTCTAAGTTTAATGCTGATTCTACTAATGATATGCGTGAAAATTTGTTTGGAAAATTCCAAAGAATGTTAATTAAGTATTTTGATACTCATCAAGATGGTAAGCTATTATCATTATTTACTTCTGATCTTGATAATATTTTTAATGCAATGAATAATGCTGTTTTTGAAATTATTTCTCAAGGTACACTTTTCATTGGGACTATTATTATTATGTTCGTTGTAAACCCAATGATGGCTACAATGACAGTAGCTACTACGCCATTTATTTTGATAATTAGTATTATCATTATGAAAAAAGCTCGCAAGTACTTAGATAAGCAACAAGATGAAATTAGTGATTTGAATGGTTACATTAATGAACAAATTAATGGTCAAAAAGTAATTATTGCAAATGGCTTGCGAGAAGAATCAATTGATGGCTTTAAAACTTACAATAATAAAGTTCGCCATGCGATGTTTAACGGGCAATTTTATTCAGGGATGCTCTTCCCATTGTTACAGGGATTATCCTTACTTAATTTAGCCATTGTTATTGTAGGTGGCGCTTGGATGATCGTATCTGGTCAAGTAAGTCAGGCTGTCGGATTGGGATTGATTGTAACATTTGTAGAATATTCTCAAACTTATTTCCAACCCTTGACGCAGCTTACTTCAATCTATTCAATGATTCAGTTAGCACTTACTGGAGGTCGCAGACTTAATGCGGTTGAAGAACAAGCTGAAGAAAATCCAGAACTTGATGGTGAAGTTTTAACGGAAATTAAGGATGGAGTAAAACTTGAAAATGTATACTTTGGTTATACTCCGGACAAAGAAATTTTACATGGAGTTAATATTTCAGTAGATAAAGGCAAGTCTGTTGCCTTAGTTGGACCAACTGGCTCAGGAAAAACGACAATTATGAATCTTATTAATCGTTTTTATGACGTAGATAAGGGACACGTAATGTTTGATGGCGTAGATGTTCGGGACATTACCTTGAAATCACTTCGTGATAATGTGGGGATTGTGTTACAAGACTCAGTTTTGTTTACTGGAACAATCGAAGATAATATTAAATATGGTAAACCAAATGCAAGTCGTGAAGATGTGATTCGAGCAGCTAAAGAAGCTCAAATTCATGATTTTATTATGACTTTGCCAGATGGTTATGATACTGAAGTTTCTGATGAAAATACAATTTTTTCAACTGGACAAAAACAGCTTCTTTCAATTGCTCGAACTATTTTGACAGATCCAACTTTTCTTATTCTAGATGAAGCTACTTCTAACGTAGATACAGTTACAGAAGCAAAAATTCAAAAAGCTATGGATGCAGTGATTGCTGGAAGAACCAGCTTTGTGATTGCGCACCGTCTTAAAACAATTTTGAATTCAGATAAAATTGTAGTTCTAAAAGATGGAAATGTAATTGAGGAAGGTAATCACCAAGAGCTTTTAAAAGAACATGGTTTTTACTATGATTTATATACTAATCAGATGTCATTTGAATAAATTGTGTTATAATGAAAGCGTTACATAACAAATGATTAAGTCACTAGGGGTGCTATTTAGCTGAGACAATACCCTTTGAACTTGAACAAGGCAATACTTGCGTAAGGGAAGTGAAAAAAGAAGCAAAATATCAATTAAATGCTCCTAGCTGGCTTATTTGTAGTTTAGTTAGGAGCTTTTTATGTTTACAAGATCATCTAAATGGGATGTAAAATCAGTGATATTAGTAGCTTTAATTGGAATTTTAATGGGGATTATTTATACTTATGGGTTTAATAATCTTTACAACTTAACAAAATTTATTATGCTGCCAACTGGTTATGCTCCAGTAATGGATATGGTGTTTTCAGGATTATGGTATATGGCAGCTCCATTAGCTATGTACTTTGTTCCTACTTGTGGATCGGGTATTTTAGGAGAAGCAATAGCGTCAGTGGTTGAAATGGCAATCGGTGGTCAATGGGGCGCTTTAACGATTTTAGAAGGAGCCATTCAAGGTGCAACTAATGAGATTGGCTTTTTTCCTAAAAAAAGCCGTTATGAAAAATATTCTTGGAAAAGTGTGCTAACTGGAGCATTTTGTGCTAACTTGGGTGGTTATATTCCGCAATACTTTATTTATGGCTGGTACAAATATAGTCTTAATTTACAAATTACAATGTTTATTGTAGGGGTAGTATCGGCATTACTTTTTGATGGAGTGTTAGTAAAATTGATTACTAATTTATTTGAGCGAGCATTGAAACCTAAGTTAGACATTGATTAAACTGGCAAATTAAAAAGAGTGGTTTTGAAACCACTCTTTTTTAACTTAAAATTGATTCAACCTTAGTAGTAAGCATATCAATTGCTACATTGTTTGCGCCGCCTTCGGGAACAATAATATCAGCATAACGTTTAGTAGGCTCAATAAATTGATGATACATTGGCTTAACTGTATCCATATATTGATTGATTACAGAGTCAAGTGAACGACCGCGTTCTTTCATGTCACGTTCAAGGCGACGAATGAAGCGAATATCATCATCAGTGTCAACATAAACTTTAATATCCATTAAGTCACGAATCTCTTCATTAAATAAAACTAAGATTCCTTCCAAAATAATGATATCTGCAGGTTCTACATGAACTGTTTCATCACTTCGAGTGTGTGCAGTAAAGTCATATGTTGGCATTTCAATTGCTTGACGCTTCAAAAGCATTCCCAATTGTTTTTCAAGAAGTGGCATATCAAATGCGTTTGGATGATCATAATTGATATTCATTCGCTCTTCCATAGGGATGCCAGTATTATCCTTATAGTATGAGTCTTGTGTAATAATCGTTATACGGTCATTATCATCAAACTCTTCAGCAATTTTATGGGCGATAGTAGTTTTTCCACTACCAGAACCTCCAGTAATTCCAATAATCACAGGTTTATCAAGATTTGTCATTTTTTACTCCTTAAAATATATCCTTACCAATATTACCTGTAAAATAGCGTTGTGACAACATTTACAGGTGATTTTTTAATAAAAAAATTGTGTAATGTTTAATTTAACGAATATTTAAGACAGAGAATAAGAAATAAGTACCAGAAATAACGAACGCTTAGGAAAAGTATAGTATTATAATTCAGTAAATAACTAACCATTTTTAGTATACAATATAAAAATGTGTGGGATTTAATTAAAAAGGCACTTTTCTTTTTTGTGAAAAAAAGGTAAAATTTAAATTAACGCTATGTATGAAAGGATGTAAAACATGACACCAATTATCGAATTCCATCATGTTGACAAATACTATGGTAAATTTCATGCCTTAAAGGATATTAATTTAACTATCAATGAAGGCGAAGTCGTTTCAATTATTGGACCTTCTGGTTCTGGTAAGAGTACGCTTATTCGTACTATGAATGGATTAGAACCAATTAATAGTGGTAAATTAATTGTTAATGGTTATGATTTAGCTGATAAGAAGACTAATATTAACAAGATTCGTAAGGATGTCGGAATGGTATTCCAGCACTTTAATTTATATGAAAATCATACTGTATTAGGAAATATCGAATTAGCACCGCGTGTCGTATTGAATCGTCCTAAAGATGAAAATGAAGAAATTGCAATGGACCTTCTCAAAAAGGTTGGCCTTGAAAACAAAGCTCATATGTTTCCACGTAATTTATCAGGTGGTCAACAGCAACGTGTAGCTATTGCAAGAAGTTTGGCAATGCATCCAAAGGTAATCTTGTTTGATGAACCTACAAGTGCACTTGACCCTGAAATGATTCAGGATGTTTTAGATGTTATGAAACTTGTTGCAGAACAAGGTATTACAATGGTTGTTGTTACTCACGAAATGGGCTTTGCAAGAGAAGTCGCAAATCGCTTGATTTTCTTTGATCAAGGTCATATTTTGGAAGATCGTAAACCAGAAGAGTTCTTTGCTCATCCAAATACTGAACGTGCACAAGAATTTTTGGGTAAAATTATTACAAATTAACCGAGGTAGTTCTTATGCGAAAAATATGGAAGAAGCTTGGTTTTGTAACGCTTTTTTTGTTAGCAGTCGTTTCACTTAGTGCTTGTGAAAGTTATGGCAATAGCACAGCTGAACCAGAAAAAGATCAAGTTTATAGCCAAGTAAAAGCAAGCAAAAAGATTATCTGGGGCGTTAGAAATGATACACGTTTATTCGGTATCATGGATATTAAAGAAAATAAGTTAGTTGGGTTTGATATTGATTTGGCTAAGGCAATTACTAAACAAATGCTAGGAAAAGATGCCAAAGCTGAATTGTTCCAAACAACTTCAAAAACTAAGATTCCAGTTTTAAAAAATGGAAATGTTGATGCTTTAATGGCTACTGTAACTATTACGCCAGAGCGTAAAAAGCAAGTTACTTTTTCAGAACCTTACTTTAATGCTGGGCAGTCTCTTTTAGTATCTAAAAAGAGTTCAATTAAGTCAGTTAAGGACTTAAATAAAGCTGGCACAGTTGTAGTAGCAGTTAAAGGAACAACTGCAGTAGAAAATATTCACAAGTTTGCTCCAAAGGCTCGTGTTCTTGAATATGATGATTATGGTCAATGCTTTACAGCTCTTAAGGCTGGTCAAGGCCAAGCCATGAGTACTGATAATGGTATTTTAGCAGGGATTGCTGCAGAAAACCCAGGCTACAAAGTTGTTGGGGGCACTTTTACTCATGAACCTTACGGTATTGCTGTTGATAAGGGACAGACTAAGATGGCTAGTGAAATCAATAAAGCTTTTAATGAACTTAAGAAAAATGGTACTTATAATCGTTTAATGCATAAATGGTTTGACGGTATCCCAGGATTTAGTATAAAGGAGGCTGAAAGATAAATGTGGTCATTATTGGTTAATAATTGGCAAACCTTTTTGATTGGTTTCTGGAATACTATCTTATGTAGTATCTTAGCTTTAATTTTTAGTTTAATTATTGGAACCGTCTTTGCCATTTTAGAAACTATGCCAAATAAATTTTGGCGTGGGGTTGCTCGTGTTTATATCGAAATATTCCGTAATATCCCTCTATTGGTTATTGCGATGATCTTTTATTTAGTTATTCCACAATTTTGGATTAAAATGAGTGGATTTGCAGCAGGTACAATTGGACTTACACTGTATACTTCTGCATTTATTTCAGAAACTGTGCGAGCTGGTATTCAATCCGTTGGAGATGGTCAAATGGAAGGGGCCAGAAGTAATGGGATGACTTATTGGCAAGCAATGCGATATGTTATTTTGCCACAAGCGTTTAGAATTGTTATTCCACCATTAGGTAACCAGTTTGTTAACTTAATTAAAAACTCAAGTGTTTTAGCCTTTGTTGCTGGATTTGACTTAATGTATCAAGGGGATGTTATTGCATCAAGTACTTTCCAAACAATTCCAACTTATATTATTGTAGGGTTGTTCTACTTGATTTTAACATTGCCATTGTCATATTATATGCAACACTTAGAAAACAAATAAAAGGAGGATTTAAATGGATTTTTCACATGCATATTCATGGATTAACTTCCGCTTCCTCCTTGATGGGTTGTGGGTTACAATCTATGTTTCACTTATTTCAATCGCATTAAGTTTCATTATTGGACTTGTTTTGGGAACAATTAGATATTCTAAGGTTCCAATTTTGTCAAAGATTGTTGGTTTTATAGTAGATATTATTAGAAACTTGCCGCTTCTTTTAATAATCTTCTTTACTTATTTTGGACTGCCAGCAATGCAGATTAGGGTTAACGCAGTTGTTGCGTCGATTATAGCTTTGGTTGTATTTGAAAGTGCAATGATTGCCGAAATTGTTCGTTCTGGTATCGGAGCAGTTGATCCTGGTCAAATGGAAGGTGCTAGAAGTAATGGTATGACATACTTACAAGCAATGTTTTATGTAGTTATGCCACAAGCTTTGATGAAGATGATTCCAACGCTTTTATCACAATTTGTTTCCTTAGTTAAGGATACTTCTCTTGCAACGATTATTATCTTGCCAGAACTTCTCTATCATGCACAAATCGTTTATAGTCAAGACACTAACTATATGATTCCAATGTACTTGATTATTGCGGTAATGTACTTTGTAGTTTGTTTCTGCTTATCAATGGTTGCATCTTACTTACAAAAGAAGTTTTCAAACGATTAATATCAAAAAATACTAACTACGTGTTAAAGTTAAAGTAGTTAGTATTTTTTTGTAAGGAAAATAAACATGGATGCAAATTTGCAATTAACAGACTTAGACCGAATAGAATTAACTAAAAAGTCATATCAAAATTTAAACTTAGGCGAACGAATTGAAATTAGTGGTCACTTTATTGGAATTGTTACAGATTCTATTTATGAAAAAGATGGCTTAAGAGCTTTTGTAATTACGAATCAAAATGAAGTTACGATTTTATATAAGGGTTCATATGGCTTTTTAAAAGGTAATCCGACAACTTGGCGGGATGAGTGGCTTAAGACAAATTTACCAATTTTAGTATCATTGCTTATCAATAATGAAAAGAAAATTCCCAGTCAATTAAATTCTGCAGCAAAACTTTTAAATAAGACGATTAATAAATATCCTAAAGCACATTTTTATATTTATGGGCACTCACTGGGATCAATTAATGCTCAATATGCTTTAGCTAATTGTCACCATCCAAGTTCTATTTATGGTGCATATTTATATGAAGGTACTAATATTTGGTTACTTTTAACTCAAAAACAGCGTCAAGTTGCCGCAAAATTAAGAACAAAAATTTATAACTATGTAGATATTTATGATCCAGTAACCCTTGGCATTACTGCTACTCATCACATGGTAGGAAGATTGATGTATGTAGATTCAACGCCGATGTCACCCATTAAGCAGCATATGTGGGGTGGGTATCGTTTTGATAAAGATGGCAACTTGCTTTTGCGCGAAGTTGATGATGAATTTTTAAGGGAAAGTTTGAATGAGAGAAAATTTTTAACTAAGACTAATGATTTAGCTAAGGCCTTAGAAAAGAAGGGACAAGCTGGTGAAGTAAGAAAACTTGCCGCAGAAAAGTTAACAGATTTGAAGAAACGTTTTCCAGATAACAGCGGCTTTAATAAATTGGCAAGTTTAATTGATAAGGCTGGATTTTTGAAAGAAAAATAATTAATAAAAAGGCTTAATTTTGATTAAATTCAAAACTAAGCCTTTTATTCATATACTGTATAGTTTAAACTCTATTTTTTCTTACAAAAATATGATATAGATTTTCCTATGAAAATTAAAACAAAGCTCATCAACATAGGTCTTATAAATGTTTGAAAGTTGAGGACTCGCATATCTAGTAAGTAGTATAAAAATAAAAGTAGGTAGGTGATAAAAAAATCTATTAAATTTTTACCCATATCTCTTGTGTACTAATTCCACTCCATACCACATGCCACTGCCCAAACGGCTAACTGACCTGCTACAAGAATAGCATTTGTTTTTACACCAGCTCCTTTTGCAACTCTAATTACTACTTTTGCTAGCTCTTTCCAAGCCTTTTTCTTTGCGTATTTAACAATAACGCCAACATTTACCATTGCAAAAAGTTCATCTTTAATTTTATTGTACATACACTTGCCCATACTATTCCAACTGAACATTGAAATGAATGGAGAATATGTAGTTGAACTAGTATTTGCTAAATAATTAACATCTAATTCGCGACTAGCTGCTTGTAACTCTTGTTTGCTAAAATTTTCTTTAGCATATTTATTAAGATTTTCTTGACTTACGCCATGAGCAAACATTTTTTGTAATTCTGTCGCTACAGTATCAACATCTTGAGATTGTACTGAATCACTCGCATATACATTACTTGAAAGTGTCGCAAATAATTCTAAAATAATAGTAAAAACCATTAATAATTTAATGATTTTGATTGATTGTGATTTTGTTTTATTCATAAACACATCTCTCTTCTTTTAAAATATTAATTTTTAAAAAATTATAACAAATATATTAAAGTGGTGCAATAAGCTTTATTAAAGAAGTGATATTGGTAACTCTAATGAAATATCTTTTAGATGATTTAAAATAATAAAAAACGTTTTCCAGATAACAGCGGCTTTAATAAATTGGCAAGTTTGATTGATAAGGCTGGATTTTTGAAAGAAAAATAATTAATAAAAAAACTCGCCAAAAGGCGAGTTTTTGCTTAATAAGATTATTGTTTCCAAGCCGCATCAAGCTTAGTTTTCCCAGTTGAAATAGCTGTATTCCAGCTTTGCTTTTTACCAGCTTGAGCTAAAATTGTTTGCATGTTTGCATTCACTTGATCATATGCAGTTGTGGCATTTTTTGTAACTGGTAAGAAGTAAAGATTCTTGGTTGTATCAGCTAAAATTGCAGGAACTTTACTATTTTTATCAGCTTTATAAGTCTTAGAATTTAAGACCTTAGAGTTAACAGGCATGTAACCTGTTTGCTTGGCCCAATATAGTTGAGACTTTTCACTTGAGAGGAACTTAAGATACTTGAAAGCAGCAGCTTTTTGCATAGCAGATGCCTTATTAAACATATAAATGTCTGTACCTTGTTGAGCATTCAACTTACTTGGTCGAGGCGCAATCCCATATTGATATTTTTTACTCAAAGCTTGTTTGACATAAGCTTCATTAGCAGTAGAACCAATAAACATTGCAACTTGAGCATTATCAAAAGGAGTTGACATGTATTTTTCAGTACCAGCTTGCATGAAGTAGCCGTTCTTTACGCCATCTGCATAGTAATTGATGACTTTTTTAGAAGTTGAACTAGCGAAATTAAGCTTATTATTAAAATTGACGCCGTTTTCCTTCATTGCAAGCATGTAGTAATTATTAAGTGCATCAAAACCAGCTCCTCGAACTTTGTGGTTGCTCTTTTTATAAATGGTTTCAGAAGCTGATTTCAATTCTTGCATAGTTGTTGGTACTTTTACACCATATTTATCAAGCAGTGTCTTATTGTAGAAAAGAACCTCAACTGACTTGTTAAATGGTACACCATATTGTTTGCCATTGATCTTTGCACCATCCCAGAGACCTGATTGAATGTCGCTTTTTTTATAAGAGCCCCAGCCAATATTTTTGTTGTTAACATAAGGTGTTAAATCGGTTAGCATATTATTCTTAGCTGCATTATAAAGCCAACCAGGATAAGCTTGAGTAATAGTTGGCAAATCTTTAGGAGATTGTAGACTTGAAGTTAACTTTGACTGCAGGTCTGCATAATTTCCACCCTGGCTTTGCAATTTAATAGTAATATTCGGATTTTTCTTTTCAAAATCACTTGTAAGTTTCTTAAGAGCATTTTGAGAAGTTCCAGTTAAAGAATACCAGAAAGTTACAGTAGTTTTTTTAGAAATTTTTTCTGGAATCTTGCTACTAGAATTATTAGCCGATTTATTTGAGCATGCGCTAAGTGCAATAAGTGCCATTAAGACACCGGCAGCTGTAGCGACTTTATGTTTAAGTTTCATTTTTGAGTTTAAAAACCTTTCCTAACTCGAATGCTTTTTGAATTATACCGTAATTTTATCATAAAACACGGATAATTATAAATATTTTTTAAAATATTGTTCTTGATTGACAAAAGATAATTAGAAAATTATTATTGAGATTAAGAAACATAATAATATTTAGGAGAAGATCATGGATAAAGACCCATTAGTATATCAATACGCAATTGGTAAACGTAAACCTTATGATTATGATTATGGTAATCGGCAAGGTAATCAAAATGCCGGCTGTCCATTTTGCGATGTAGCTCATTTAGAGAATATTTTTGAAAAAGATGAGGATCGTATTTGGCTTAAAAATAAATATCCAACATTACAAGATACTGATCAAACAATTTTAATTGAATCAAGTGATCATCAAGGCGATATTTCAACTTATACTAGAGAAGAAAACCAAAAATTAATGAAATTTGCCCTTAAATGTTTTCATGAGATGCTAAATTCTAAAAAATATAAAAGTGTTTTATGGTATAAAAATTTTGGTCCCAAATCTGATGGTTCATTAACTCACCCTCATATGCAGATTGTTGGCTTAGACAAAAAGGACGGCTATCAAGATGTAGGTGAAGACAATTTTAAAGGTTTTGAAGTTGGAAAAAGTGGCGATGTGGAAATGAATTTATCTTCTCATCCAGTTCAAGGCTATCAAGAAGTCAATATTATCACTTATCATAATCAAGACCTGAATACTTGGGCAGATTTAATTCAAAAAGGTACTCAATATGTAAGATCAGTCTTATCACATGGTGTGGATTCTTATAACTTATTTTTCTATCCAATGAATAATGGACAAGGAACTTGCTGCAAGATTATTCCTCGTTTTTATGCGTCTCCATATTTTGTAGGTTACAAAATTTCTCAAGTAGATGATTCTGATACCTTAAAATGGGAGGCAGCACGCCTTAAAGGTTTTGTGACAGGTGGAATAAGTCTTAATTAACTTATATTTTTTTCTTGGTGGCAGACTGGTTTGCCACCTTTTTGTTATAATAAAAGTGACAAAAATGCGCATTAAAGAAGGAATTTATTAATGAAAAAAATTGTAGTTATTGGATCCAGTAATGTTGATACAACATTACATGTAAAAGACTTTCCTAAACCAGGTGAAACCATCAATGCTCAAGATGTTACTGTAGCAGGTGGTGGTAAAGGTGCCAATCAAGCTATTGCTGCAGCAAAGAGTGGTGCAGAAACTGAATTTATTAGCCGTGTAGGTGAAGATAGTTTTGGTGAATTTATCATGGCTCAACTTAAGAGTTATGGTGTATCGCTTGATTATGTACAAACAACTCAAGAGCAAAAAACCGGCCATGCTTACATTACTTTAAATGAAAATGGTCAAAATGATATTATTATCGATCATGGTGCAAATTATCAATTAAGTGCATCCGATATTGATGCTGCAAGCGATTTGATTGATGAAGTTGACTGTGTGATTGCTCAATTTGAAACTCCAATTGAAGCAACTATAGAAGCTTTTAAGATGGCTAAAAAGAAAAACGCAGTCACAATTTTGAATCCGGCTCCTGCTATTAAGGAGATTCCAGCAGAATTATTAAAATATACTGATTTAATTGCACCAAACGAAACAGAAGCTGCTGTGATTACTGGCATAGTTATCAATAAGGAAGAAGATTTAGCACAAAATGCTCAAAAATTGCATGAACTAGGTGTAGAAAATGTCGTTATTACTTATGGAGATAAAGGCTCATATATTTCTGCTGGAAATGTAGAAAAGCTTGTTCCTGCTTTTAAAGTGAATGCTACTGATACAACTGGTGCTGGAGATACTTTTATTGGCTTTTTAGCTGGAAACTTAAATAAGGATCTTTCTAATATTGAAGAAGCAGTTCTTATTGCAAGTCGTGCATCTTCTATTGCAGTTCAACGTCTTGGTGCTCAACCTTCAATTCCAACTGCAAAAGAAGTAGAGGATTTAATGGAGAATTAAAAAATGGATAAGCAAAAACAAGATGAATTAAAAAAAGAAGCAGCTACTCAAGCTGCAATGATGGTTAAACCAAACTCAGTATTAGGAGTGGGAACGGGTTCAACAGTTGCATTTTTCATTGATGCTTTAGGAAAAAGAAAAAATGAAGAAGGCTTAGAATTAAAACATATTGTTACAACTTCTAATAGAAGTAAGAAGCAACTTGAAAGTTTAGGCTTTAAAGTTGATGAATTAAGTGATGTTGATCAAGTTGATTTAACAGTTGATGGAGCTGATCGTGTAGACGACCAATTAGATGGTATCAAGGGCGGTGGCGGAGCATTAACTCTTGAAAAAAATGTTGCTGTAAATTCTAAGCAAATTATTTGGATCGTTGATGAATCAAAACTTGTTCATCATTTAGGTGGTTTTGCTCTTCCAGTAGAAGTGTTGCCCATTTCATGTGAACAAAACTTCCGCAAGTTTCAAGAAGAAGGGCTTAAGCCTAGATGGCGTATGACTGATGAAGGCAAGCGTTATATAACTCACTATGGCAATTACATTATTGATTTAGCAGCAGACCCAGTACCTGCTCCACATGGCTTGGCTGACTACTTAGATCACACTGTAGGAGTTGTAGAACATGGATTATTTCTTGATATGTGCGATGAAGTAATTATTGCACATAGTGATGGAACAATTGAAGAAAAGGTAAGATAAACTTATAAAAATAATAAAAAAATATTTTTGTTTTGCCCACAATTGGTAGAATTAAAGTAACAATAGTTACAAGAAAGGAATTTTATAATGACTAAAAAGCCATTGATTATTAGTACTGATCCAGGCATTGACGATGTTGCAGCGATGACGATCAGTTTATTTAGTAAAGAACTTGATGTGAAAATGATTGTACCAACTTGGGGCAATGTGCCACTTAAGTATACTTTGCAAAATACACTTAATTTAGAAAAGTTTTTAGGTACTACTGTGCCTGTAGTTGTAGGTGCAAATCAACCATTAGTGGCTCCAGCTATCAGTGCTGCTAGTGTCCATGGGAAAACTGGAATTGCCGGTTTTGAATTGCCAGAAGCTGATAATTCATTAGTAAAGTCTGGGCTTGCTGCAACATTAATGTATGAAGAAATTATGAGTAGCCCTGAAAAAGTTACTTTAATGGGAATTGGTCCTTTAACTGATTATGCACTTTTATTAAAGCAATATCCTGATGTTGTTAAAAATATCGAAGAGTTTGTTATTATGGGTGGAAATATTGGGCGAGGCAACCATAGTCCTTTAGCAGAATACAATATTGCAGGCGATCCAGAAGCTGCAAGTGTTGTCTTTAATAGTGGAGTTTTAGTAAAAGTAGCACCTCTTGAAATTGGGAACAAAGCTCATGTTACTCAAAAACAAATGGCAGAAATTAAGAAACATGGGAAAGTTGGCGACATGCTCTATTCAATGTTTTCTAATATTCATGAACCAGATGGTGATACTCGAATTAAGATTTTTGATCCAACAGCTGTAGGTATTATGCTTCATCCTGAATTTTTCACTATGAAAAAAGCTCGTGTAGATATTGAACTTACTGGTCGCTTTACTTATGGTGCAACAAGTATGGACTTCTTGAATGAAGAAACCAATGCTTTAATTGCGACCGATGTAGATGTTGATAAGTTTGCTGGTTGGTTTATTGACAGTGTAGAGCTTGCTGAGCAAGGACAAAAATAATGACGGACTTTGTTTATCGCAGTGTAATGCGCGATATTAAGCAAAATATTTTAAAGGGAAATTATGAGGGGATGCGTTTACCAGATGAGCGCAGTCTGGCAGAACATTATCAAGTTAGTCGTTCTTCAATGAAGCGTGCTTTAGGAGTGCTTGCTGAAGAGGGGATTGTTTTTAAAAAGCGTGGTAGCGGTACTTTCATTAATCCTTTATATTTAAAAAATCAGGCTCTTTTTCGTTATGAAGGTTCAAACTTGGGTTTGACTGATAGTTTCAAATGGCCTGGTAAAAAGCAAACTATTAAATTACTTAACTTTCATGTAGTTAAGGCAACTTCAGAAATTGCTCAGGATTTGTTTTTAAATGAGCAGGATTTTGTCTATGAGTTTAAAAGATTACGTTTATTAGATAATCAGCCATTTTTAATAGAAACCGGCTATTTACCAATTAAAATTATGCCAGAGCTAAAACCAGAAATTTTGCAAAGTTCGCTTTTTAATTACTTAGAAGATGAACAAAATAAAACAGTTACCAAGGCATTCTTAAATATTACAGTTGAACCATCGAATAGCGAAGATCAAAAAGAAATGAAATTAACACCTACTGAGCCGGTAGGAGTAATGGATGGAATTTTCTTTTTGGATGATGGAACTCCGTTTGAAGTATCAAATATGAGAGTTCATTATCACTATATGAGATTTAACACTTTTGTAAATTTAAATAGATGAAAAAAGGCAAATCACTTAGTGATTTGCCTTTTTTCATGGATTCATTTTTTGAGTTAAAGTAAGAAATTATACTTCAAATTGGTCGCTGTTATTTATAGGACTAGTATAAACATAGCACAAGTTAGTATATTTAGTATCCTCACGCAATACTTGCATAATTTTTCGTTGTTCGTGAGTCAAATGCAGATTTTTCAAAGCTACTTGTGCATCAATATACATTACCAATTTATTAGTATATGCTAAAGGATGATCGTGTTTTTCAAACTTACGCATTACTAGTCCTGCAGCATCGCGCACATTACGATATTTTTCGATATTCATTTCATTAAAAGTATTATTTTTGGAAAAACTGTTATAAAACTCATTTAATAATGTATAAATCTTATTATCTTCTTGCTTTTGCTGAGGACGACTGAACAAACTAATCATGATTTTACCTCCTTAAGTTACAGAGATAATTTGGGTTTTGGGACTGAAATTATCTGCAATTTCTTTAGGTAAAGCTACATCAGTAATTAATACGTTAACTTTATCTAAAGGTAATGACATAAAGGGAGAAGAATTTGCATTAGTGAACTTATATTGTTCAGCAACTAATACAATTTGCTTAGCTCGAGAAGCTGCCGCTGAAATCATTTGCGCATCTACTTGAGTTGAAGTGTAAACACCATCTTCGCGCACTTTTGATGTTCCAATAAAAGCTGTATCAAAATGCAACTTATTTAATTCAGAAAGTGAGTTCATAGAGTAGATAAGGCGATCTTTCTTTTGAATGGTACCTCCAAGTATTGATACAGCAGGTAGTGGTGCAGCCATTAAAGCTAAGGCATTATCAACAGAATTGGTAACTATTTCAAGATTTTTCCCAGTAATAAAAGTACAAAGATGGCGAAGAGTAGTGGAAGGGCCAATAAAGTCAAGTTGTCCAGGATGCACGAAGCGAGCTGCCACTTTTGCCATTTTTGCTTTAATTGGAGATTGAATTTGAGTTCTTGCTAAAAAATCAGGCACATCTCCGTGATTAATAGCCATCAAACCGCCATGAATCCGGAGCGCTTGACCTGTAGAAGTTAAATGGATTACATCACGGCGAGCTGTATCAAAAGAAACACCAAAATGCTTGGCAAGTTTTCGAGTTGATAGTTGATCATATTCTTTCAATAATTTTTTGATTTCAATTAAACGCTTCTCTTGTGACATCTTTTTCCCTCCATCAATAAGTTAACATTTTGCAAAGATTTAGTCTGTGTTTAGTAAGTGTTTTGCAATTATTTATCAGTATTATTATGTATTTAATTATAGAAATACTTAGATGCTTTGACAAGAATAGCTTTATAGCAAGCTTTTATGAATCAGTATTTATTTTTGATACTTGTTAAAAATTGGGTGGTACCAATTTTTTAAATAGTTGAACTTTCGTAAAAAGGTGGTATTATTAAAGTGTAAGAAAAAAGCAAATAAACTACTAAAATCTTATTTAGTATTAACCCAAAAGGAGAAATTATCATGGCGGTTGATTACGATTCAAAAGACTACTTAAAGAGTGTCGACGCTTACTGGCGTGCAGCTAACTACTTGTCAGTTGGACAATTATTTTTAATGAAGAATCCACTTTTAAGAACTCCGCTTTTAGCTGAAGATGTTAAGCCAAAGCCAATTGGTCACTGGGGTACAATTGCTCCACAAAACTTTATTTATGCTCACTTAAACCGTGTTCTTAAGAAGTATGACCTGAATATGTTCTATATCGAAGGTTCAGGTCACGGTGGTCAAGTTATGGTTTCTAATTCATATCTTGATGGTTCATATACTGAACGTTATCCAGAAATTACCCAAGATGTAGCAGGGATGACTAAGCTTTTCAAGAGATTCAGTTTTCCAGGTGGTGTTGCTTCACACGCTGCTCCTGAAACTCCAGGCTCACTTCATGAAGGTGGTGAACTTGGTTATGCATTATCACATGGTACAGGTGCAATTTTAGATAATCCTGATGTAATTGCTGCTGTAGAAATTGGTGATGGTGAAGCAGAAACTGGTCCACTTGCAGCTAGCTGGTTTAGTAATAAGTTCATTAATCCAATTACTGATGGTGCGGTTTTGCCAATTTTACAAATCAATGGTTTTAAGATTTCTAATCCAACTATTGTTTCAAGAATGTCAGATGAAGAGTTAACTGAATACTTCCGTGGTATGGGTTGGGATCCACACTTTGTTTCTGTCTTTAAAGGTGGACGTTTCGATGGTGAAAAGTCAATTGAAGAAGTTCACGAAGAAATGGCCAAGACAATGGATAAGGTAATTGAAGAAATCAAGGCCATCCAAAAGCATGCTCGTGAAAATAATGATGCTACTTTACCACATTGGCCACTTATTATTTTCCAATGTCCTAAAGGTTGGACTGGTCCAAAAGAAGACCTTGATGGCAATCCTATTGAAAACAGTTTCCGTGCTCACCAAATTCCAATTCCTGTTGCTCAAAGTGATATGGAACACAAAGACCTCTTAGTAGATTGGCTTGAAAGTTATAAACCAGAAGAATTATTTAATGAAGATGGTTCACCTAAGGATATTGTTACTCAAAACACTGCTAAGGGCGATAAGCGTATGGCAATGAACCCAATTACCAATGGTGGTATTGATCCTAAGCGCCTCAACTTGCCAGATTACCGCAACTATGCTTTAGAAATTAATAAGCCAGGTGAAAAGACTGCTCAAGATATGGTTGAATGGGCTAAGTATTTAGATGATGTAGCAACTTTGAACCCTGAAACTTTCCGTGGTTTTGGTCCGGATGAATCAAAATCAAACCGCTTGTTCCAACTTCTTGATAATAAAAAGCGTCAATGGGAACTTGATGTTCATGAACCAAATGATGAAAACTTGGCACCAGAAGGTCGTGTAATTGACTCACAATTATCAGAACACCAAGATGAAGGTTTCCTTGAAGGTTATGTATTGACTGGTCGCCATGGATTCTTTGCAACTTATGAAGCATTTGGTCGTGTAGTTGACTCAATGCTTACTCAACATATGAAGTGGCTTAGAAAAGCTAAGGAACAATACTGGAGACATGATTATCCATCTCTTAACTTTGTGGCAACTTCTACAGTATTCCAACAAGACCACAATGGATATACTCACCAAGATCCGGGTATTTTGACTCACCTTTATGAAAAGAATCGTCCAGACTTAGTTCATGAATACTTACCAAGTGATACTAATACTTTGCTTGCTGTATCAAACAAGGCTTTCCAAGACCGTGAATGTATTAATGTTTTAGTAACTTCTAAGCAAGAACGTCCACAATGGTTCTCAATTGATGAAGCTACTGAATTAGTTGATAAGGGTCTTGGTTACATCGACTGGGCTTCAACTGATAAAGGTGCAAAGCCTGATGTTGTCTTTGCTTCAACTGAAACTGAACCAACTCTTGAAACTTTGGCAGCAATCGACATTTTGCACAAGAAATTCCCTGACCTTAAGATTCGTTACATCAATGTTGTTGATGTTATGAAGCTTATGGCTCCAAAGGATAATAAGAATGCAATTAGTCAAGAAGAATTTGACAGATTATTCCCAACTGATGTGCCAATTATCTTCGCATGGCACGGATACAAGTCAATGATGGAAAGTATTTGGTTTGCTCGCAAGCGTTACAATGTTTCAATTCACTGCTATGAAGAAAATGGTGACATTACTACTCCATTTGACATGCGTGTCTTGAACCACTTGGATCGTTATGACTTAGCAAAGGATGCAGTTGAATCAATTCCAGAATTGCGCGGCAAGAATGCTGACTTTATTGCTGAAATGGATAAGATGCTTGCTAAGCACCACCAATACATTCGTGATAATGGTAAGGATATGCCAGAAGTTACTGAATGGGAATGGGAAGGCTTAGATTAAGATAGAATATAGTTATAAGAAAAAACGTCTGATGAAAAATCAGGCGTTTTTTGTGTATTGGAATATATTGTTATTAATAAGCGCGTTCTTTTGATGAGATGGAATATAAAAACTATAATAAAAGTGTAGATACAGAGGGAGAAGATGGATAAATGAAAGATAAAATAATCTGGTGGATACAATTTATTATTAATGAATTGTTTATGTTAAAAATGTATAGTTACATTTCTCAGTTATATGGCTATGATGGGGGCTGGTCTTTACTTATAGATGCGATTTTGATAGTAATTGCATTAGCGTTAGGCTATGCCCTAACAGTAAAATTTGAAAATAAGGAGTGAGAGTTACCATAAAAAATTGAAAACGTTGGCTATGGAAGTATGCTATACCCATCTTGGGGAACTGGACCTCAAGGTACTCCAGCTAAAACGCTTACCGTTGCTCAATTAGGTAATAATGCTGCGTATAGATTACCAGATTACTTCAAATACTTATTAGATAACAATGAATCAAGTTATCCATCATACTATTAAATAGTGTTTAATAACAAAAAACGTCTGATGAAAAATCAGGCGTTTTTTTGCTTCATAAAAATTATAAAATACGTTTTGTAATTTTTACTAAAATAGAAAAATACAAAGCATATTTTTCAATAATATTAAAAATGCAAAATTATAAAATATGTTTTATAATTTTAATAAAAATTGCAAATTATAAAATATGTTTTTAAAAAAGGAGCAGTTATGATAATTCAAAGACCAAGATACATGGAATTTTTAGAGAAGTTCAAAAACAATGAACAAATAAAAATAATTACAGGAATTCGTCGGTCAGGTAAGACCTACATCATGAAAATGTTTATTGATAAATTAAAGAAAGATGATGGAGTTGATTCGTCAAACATTATTCAAATGAATTTTGAATCATTTGCTTTCCGCAAAATTAAAGATGCAGATTCTCTCTATCAATATGTTATGGATCATAAAGGAAGTGGCAAGCAATATTTGTTCTTTGATGAAATTCAGCATGTCAACGCTTGGCAAGAAGCTATAAATGCTTTTAGAGTTGATTTAGATTGTGATATTTATGTGACTGGATCAAATAGTTCACTTCTTTCGGGTGATTTGGCTACACTTTTAGCGGGTCGATATGTAGAAATGCATGTTTTTCCGTTATCATTTTCTGAATATTATAATTATCATCAAGGAAAATCTGATACAGCTTACCAGCTATTTTTAAATTATGTTCAAGATGGTGGTTTTCCATTAGTTTCAATTGCAACCGATGCTGAAGTTAAAGCTTCTATTAAAGAAGGGATTATCGATTCAGTAATTTTAAATGATGTTTTGTTGAGATCGAGATTGCGTGATGAAACAGCACTTCTTAGATTAGTAGGCTATTTGATGGGTGAAGTTGGTAACAGTATTTCTGTGTCAAAAATAGTTTCTACATTAAAATCTAATCAAATAAATGTTTCTAATCCAACAATTAATACCTATTTGGATCTTCTTAAGAGAGCGTTTGTTTTTTATTCAGCAAAGAATTATGACTTACGTGGAAGAAAATATTTGAGTGCAAACGAAAAATACTATGTAGTAGATACTGGATTACGTAATACCTTCATTAATAAAAGTGGACGTGATAGTTTAGGACATCAATTAGAAGATATTGTTTACATAGAGCTTCTTAGACGTGGTTATCAGGTTGATGTCGGTAAATATGGTAGTAAAGAAATTGATTTTGTTGCAAGAAAAGGAGATGAAACTGTTTATTATCAGGTTACTCAACAATTACCAGAAAATAGTAAACGTGAAACCGATAATTTACGCTATATACCTGATGGTTATAAAAAGAAGGTTCTAACTTTAAATTTGTTAGATCAAGGAACAGTGGATGGAATTGAAGTTGAATATGTAATAGATTGGTTATTAAAAAATTAAATATACTTGACGACGTTTGGCCTAGTGTCAAGCGTTTTTTTGTGAAATAACTTAGCTATTTGTTTCTTATTTGGAAAATATAGCTTTCATCTATAAAATCTATCCTTTGTTATTTATCAATATGTAAAGCCTTAATATAAACATATTCTTTTGTGTAAACGGTTGCACAAACTTCTTATTTAATTATTTACTAAAAATGAAATATATTTCACAAGTTGAAATATTACATGAAAAAGTAGAAACAATCTTTCATCATTTCTGAAAGCGGATACATTTAATTGAAATAATGATATAAATATAACTGTAAGAACTAAAGAAAATCTTGATTGAGGAGGAAGAAACAATGACAGATAATCGTAAGTTTTCAGTTGTAATTGCTGGTGGTGGAAGTACATTTACACCGGGATTTGTACTTGACCTTATTAAAAGTCAGGATATGTTCCCATTAAGACAGCTCAAGTTTTATGACAATGATGCAGAGCGTCAAAAGAAAATTGCAGACGCTGTAAAAATTATTATTAAAGAAAGAGCTCCACAGATTAAATTTGAAGCAACAACAGATCCAAAAGAAGCCTTTAGTGATGTTGACTTTGTAATGGGATCAATTCGTGTTGGTAAGTACCACATGAGAAGCCTTGATGAAAAAATTCCATTAAAATATGGTGTCAATGGTCAAGAAACAACAGGCCCCGGCGGAATGGCATATGGTCTTCGTTCAATTCCTGCAATTTTGCAAATTATTGATTGGATGGAAAAGTATTCTCCAAATGCTTGGATGATTAACTATTCAAACACAATTGCAATTGTCGCTGAAGCTTGTCGTAGACTTCGTCCACACGCAAAAGTTATTAATATTTGTGATATGCCAATTGATATTATGAACAGAATGGCAAAAATTTGTGGTCTTGATAGTTTCCATGACTTAGATTTCACTTATTATGGTCTGAACCACTTTGGTTGGTGGAAGTCAGTTACTAACAAGAAGACTGGTGAAAACTTAATGCCAAAACTTAAAGGTTATGTAAATGAAAACGGCTACTGGGTTGGTGGCGACTATGATAAAGACACTGAGCCAAGCTGGGAAGCAACTTTCAAAAAAGCTGCAGATTGCTACAAACTTGAACCAGAAACATTGCCAAATACTTATATGCAATATTACTACTATCCAAAATATGAAGTAGAAAATGCCGATCCAAAGCATACTCGTACTGATGAAATTTTAGAACATCGACAAAAGATTGTCTTTGGTGAATGTAAACGTATTGTAGAAGCTGGAACCGCTAAGGATAATATTTGGGATATTTCAGGTCTTCACTCAGAATATATCGTTGATATTTGTCACGCTATTGCTTATAACACTCATGAAAAGTTTTTAGCAAATTGTCCAAATAATGGTGCCATTTCTAATATGGATCCAGATTCAATTGTAGAAGTGCCTTGCCTTTACGGAGCAGATGGAATTCAGCCAATGGCTACAGGAAGGGCTGGAAGATTCCAAAGAGGATTGATGATGGAACAACAAACTTGTGAAAAGCTCGTCGTAGATGCCTTTGTAGAACATTCATATAATAAGATGTGGCAAGCATTTGCACTTAATAAGACTGTTCCTGATGCATTAGTTGCTAAGCAAATCTTAGATGACATGATGGTTGTTAATAAGCCTTACTGGCCAGATTTAAAGTAACGATCAATTAGTTAGAAGGTGTATTATCATGATGCAAAAACTTCAGCGTTTTGGAGCAGCGATGTTTGTTCCGGTTATGCTGTTCTCATTTGCAGGTATCGTGGTAGCTCTTGGGAGTTTATTTAATAATCCAACTATTTTTGGGTCACTTGCTAATCCAGGGACTACTTGGAATTCTGTTTGGGATGTTATTTCAGCTGGGGGCTGGACTGTTTTTAATCAAGAAGGAATATTGTTTGCGGTAGGTTTACCAATTGGACTTGCAAATAAGTCTCGTGGTAGGGCAGCTATGGAAGCTGTTATTACCTATTTGACTTTCAACTACTTTGTTGGAGCAATCCTTGCCCACTGGGGAGCAAATTTTGGTGTTCCGGACTTTAATAAGATTCAAATTACAGCCAATTCAACTAATGGCGGTTTAACTATGATTGCAGGTATTAAAACTCTTGATACTTCAATTATTGGTTCATTGATTATTGCTGGGATTGTAATTTGGCTTCATAATCGTTATTTTGATAAAAAATTACCAGATTGGCTTGGAACTTTCCAAGGATCAACTTATGTATATTTCCTAAGTTTCTTTGCTATGATTCCTTTAGCAATTATCACTTGTTGGGGCTGGCCTAAATTACAATTAGGTATTACTGGTATGCAACACTTTATTGTTAACAGTGGTTTAGTTGGTATTTGGATTTATACATTCTTAAATCGTGTACTTATTCCAACTGGACTCCACCACTTAGTATATATTCCATTCCAGTTTGGTCCTGCTGTTGTAGCTGGCGGACTTCAACCATATTGGTTAAAGCACTTATCAGAATATGCGGCTTCAACTCGCCCATTAAGTCAATTGGCTCCATTTGAAGGTTTTCAGATTTATGGTAATGAAAAGATTTTCTTAGTACCAGCTATCTGTTTTGCCTTTTATGCAACTGCAAAAGTCAATAAAAAGAAGCAAACTTCAGCACTCCTTATTCCAGCTGGTCTTACATCATTTTTAGCTGGGATTACTGAACCTGTTGACTTTACTTATTTGTTTGCGGCACCCGTACTTTGGATTATATATTCGATTTTAGCAGCTACTATGAATACTATTATGTGGTGCTTTGGCCTTCGTGGCAATATTACTGACGGTGCGATTGGGATTGCTGCTCAAAACTGGATTCCTTTATGGCAAAACCACTGGCATGTATATTTAATGGAATTTATTGTTGGTCTTATCTTTGCAGTAATTACATTCTTTATTTTCAAAATCATGATTGAAAAGTTCAATTATGTCACCCCTGGTCGTGAAGCAGATGACCAAGATGTTCATCTTTTGAATAAGAAAGAATATAAAGAAAAGAAAGCTGCAGAAAAAGCTGGCGAAAGTGATCCATATACAGCTCGTGCAAAAGCCTATCTTGAACTTTTAGGTGGTCCTAACAATATTGAAGAACTAAGTTCATGTGCTACTCGTCTTCGTGTAACGGTAAAAGATCCAAGTAAGATGGGATCCGATGCAGAATTTAAAGCTAATAAAGCAGTTAATGTTGTTCACCATGGAAAAGCTATCCAAGTTATTGTAGGACTTGATGTGCCACAAGTTTTGGAACATATGCAAACTTTGATGGAGCAAGCAGGTAATAGCAATGTAAAAACTGAACAAGATAATCCATATGTTGAACGTGCAACGGGTTATATTGATCTTTTAGGTGGAAGTTCTAATATTGAAAAAGTAATTAGTTGTTCTACAAGAATTCGTGCTACTGTAGTTGATCCTAAGAAAGTAGCTCCAGATAATGAATTTAAGAAGTTTGATGCAAAAGAAGTTCAAAGAAAAGGAAACGAAGTTAATATTGTTGTAGGACTGGACGCAGATCAAGTTCTTGATGAAATGAAATCGCTTTTATAGAAAGAGAAAATTGTGTTAATATTAAAGTATAAATATTTTAATAAAGGACACAATTATGGCAAATTTGAAGACGATGGTTTATAAAAATGGAAATAAATTGAATGATTCTGAAAAGCAAATCGTTCAATTTGTCCTGAATAATCCTAAACTGTGTAGCAGTTTGAGTTTGTCCAAGCTTTCTAAGAAGTTATATGTTTCGGAATCCGCAATTTTTCGCCTATGTAAGAAATTAGGCTTGAGTGGCTATAGCGAGTTGAAATTTAATTTAGAAGAATTAGCTCGCCAAGAAGAACGAAATATCACAGCTAAAAATAATTTTCCTGAGGAATTAGCTTCAGGAATCAACGAAGTACAAAAATATTTTAAAAGTCTTGATTTGAATAAGTTGTTCCAAGATATTTCTAAAGCAAATAATATTTATATCTATTCAACTGGCTGGCAACAAGAACTTATTGCTCAGTATTTGTCTCACGAATTATTCATGATAGGACAACATACAACGGTTTTACCATCGGCAATTGATGAGTTGCGAACTATTAGCAGATATGCCAAAAATGGAGATTTACTCTTTATCATTTCTTATAGCGGTGATAACGCATTAATCAATAATGAATTAGTTAAACTTGAGTTGACAAACGATAAATTTAAATATGTTTCATTTACTAACTTAAAACAAAATAAATTAGCACTGCTAGCAGAATATAATTTTTATTATCCGACAATTGTTTTTAGCAAGGATTCCGAGTATACAGATGGTAAAGTAGCCTTTACTCCAGCGTATTACTTAATTGATTTATTTATTAGTGAGTATTTCACTTGGAAGAAAAATTACGAAGAAGGTGAATAAATATGTGGAGCGTTAGTAAAGTTAGATTGACAAATTTAATAAATAGCTTTTTAAAAAATGCCAATCTCACTGCAACAAGAATATTACATCTGTATACGTATATTCTGTTCTTTATTCCGCTTGCATTTGCAGCCTTGATTGAATTGCAAAGCTTATTAACTAAGGTTAGTTTTGCAGATCTGCTTAAATCACCTTTTGTAAGCATTTCAGTAATTGTTGCTTTTTGTGATTTTCTACTTGGATACTATCTGTGGATTAATAAAGATAAAGTTCTATTAAGAAAAACTCTCTATAAAAACTTTATGATTATTCAGGCAATTAGTCAGATGTTGGTTGGAAATTTTGTTTGTGGGGTTTTAGCTATTGCTGGAATTTATCAAGCAAAAGAAATAAATGGTCAAGAAATAACAAAAACTGATAAAATTATCAAAATTTCATCTATTGTAATGCTAGTAATTTTTGTAATGTGTTTTGTAATGTTATTGATGGCTAGTTTAAGAAAATAAGGTAAAGAAGGCAAAATATGTTTAACTTTTTCAAGAAAAAGAATAAAGGTGTTGAAATAGCAGCAGCTGTTAATGGAAATTCGATGCCTATAACAGATGTAAAAGATGATGTTTTTTCTACTAAAATGCTTGGAGATGGCTATGCAATCAAACCTAGTGATGGTGAAATTGTTGCTCCGATTGATGGTGAAATAACTACACTTTTTCCTACAAAACATGCCATTGGAATTACAACTGATAAAGGATTAGAAATTTTAATTCATTTGGGCCTTGATACTGTTGAACTGAAGGGTGAACCTTTCAAAGTAAAAGTCCAAAAGGGAGATAAGGTCAAAAAAGGCGACTCTCTTGCCCAAATGGATTTAGCTTCAATTACAGATAAAGGCTATGATAATACTGTAATTGTTGTTTATACAAATATGGATATCTTAAGTTCAGTTTCTACAATTGAACCAAAAACCGTAACTCGCGGTGAAGATATTCAAGTTATCGAGTATAAATAAGAATCTCCCCCTCTTTTTAGAAGTCTGATGTTAAATCAGGCTTCTTTTTTTATTGAAAACATTTACATTGAATTTTTTTAAAAAAATGCTTGCGTTTTTTAAAACATCCGGTATACTAATAAATGTGCTTGAGATATGAAGCATAAATCGAATATGACCCGTTGGTCAAGTGGTTAAGACACGGCCCTTTCACGGCCGTAACATGGGTTCAAATCCCGTACGGGTCACTAATGGAGGATTAGCTCAGCTGGGAGAGCATCTGCCTTACAAGCAGGAGGTCACAGGTTCGAGCCCTGTATCCTCCATATTTTTTTACCATCGACTAAGGTCGATGTTTTTTTCTTTTTAAATAATAGTTGAATTGGTAATTTTGCACTATAATTAAAGTAAACGCTTTAAGAAGTAGGTGTAAAAATGAAAAAATATCGTCCAAATACAACGGCTGTAGTTGTAGGAATTGTCTTGATGGTAATTGGTCTTATTATGTGGCTTATAAGAGCAGCTTTTAATCAAAACTCACTTAATTGGTTAATTATCTGGGGGTTACTATGTGTTTGCTGCGGAGGGTTAGAATTAACAATTGTAGCCTTTATTGCTTTAAGGAAAAATGACCTTGAAATTCAAAAGCAAGTTCGAGCAAAAGAAGCTCAAGAAAAGAAAGATAAACAAAAATAACCGTCTTAATTAGGACGGTTATTTTTGTTGCAGTTTTTTCTGTAATAACATTTGCTTTTTAAGCAGAGCTTGTTTCTTAGCCATTTCTTTTTGTAAGTTTTTAGCTTGTTTTACTGAGAGCACATGCCAAGAATTAGGCACTTTAAAAGTATATTGGCGACTTTTAAGCTCATTATTATGTTTAAAAATTCCAAACATTAAGCTGCTAAAGGTATTTTTATAAACATAAGTAGTTGTTTTGATAGTCATTGTAGGTTTTTTAGACTTAATTACGTTAGCAGACATTTTTTCAGTTGAAATTGCTTTAGGCTTCTTCTCGCCATCATAATTTTTATAAAGGTATACTTTTTCGGTGCCATTTCCAAGTGGTTGGTAAAGCAAGATTGGTAATTGTTTGTTAACACTAGAAGCTAAAGGCTTAGTAACAGTTACTGTTTTTTCTTTCATACCATAATGATTATAGTCATGTGCAACAATTCCCACAATTGAAAGAGTTGTTATTATTAAAGATATCCAAGCAAGTGGAGTGTGGAATTTGCCAGGAATCACATTAAAGTAAATAAAACTAATCGCGGCAATAATTAAAATTAAGATTATCATTACTTTTTAGCCTCCTCTGTGCTAATTCTTGCACGATTTCCTTTTTTTAAGAAGAAGGATAACACAAGTGCAATCAATGCGAATCCAATACTAATCGCAAATGAAGCATGGAAACCATCAAGAGTAGCATTAATCACGGAATTTTTATATTCAAGAGGAAGTGTATGGAGCAAAGTTTTGCCGGGCATATTGTCTTTAGTCGTTGTAGTTAATACTGAAACTAAAATTGCAGTACCAATTGATGATAAAACTTGTCTAAAAGTATTGTTAACAGCAGTACCATGAGAGATTTTATTTAAAGGCAGAGAGTTCATCCCACTAGTTGTAACGTTCATCATGACCATGGCAACACCCACCATTCTCACAGCATAGAGGATAGTAATCATTGTGAAAGAACTTTGTTCAGTTAAAAATATAAATGGAACTGTTCCAAGAGTAAGCAACGTCATTCCAGTAATTGCCATTTTACGAGCACCATAACGATCAAAAATTCGACCAGTAATTGGCGACATAATCCCAATCATTAAAGCCCCCGGCAAGAGCATAAGTCCAGAATGAAAAGCACTTTCTCCACGTAAGTTTTGAATATAAAGAGGGAGGACCATTTCAATTCCAACCATTGCTAAATTGGTAATCCCACTTAAAATTGCAGCAAGTGAAAATTCAAAATGTTTAAAAACAGTAATATCAAGAAATGGATCGGCCATTTTAATTTGACGAATTCCAAATAATACTACAAAAATTATCCCTATAAAGATAAATGCTAAAATTTCTGGATTAGTCCATCCTTTATTACCTGCTTCTGAAAAGCCATAAAGAAGAGAACCAAAACCAATTGTAGAAGTAGCAACTGAAAAGACATCAATTTTTTCTTCTTTAGTTGGAAGTACATCCTTAATTAAGAAAAATGCTAAAGCTACAACTACAAAGGAAATCGGCGCAATCAAAATGAATAAGTATCTCCAAGAAAGGTTATCAACTATCCATCCAGAAAGAGTAGGACCGATTGCAGGAGCTAATCCAATAACGATTCCTACAGTTCCCATAGCTGCTCCACGTTTATCAGCTGGAAAAATCGTTAACATGATTGTTTGAAGAAGTGGCATTGTAACTCCAACTCCAAGGCCTTGAATAATTCGACCAGCTAAAAGAAAATTGAAGTTTGGTGCTATAGCAGCTACTGTAGTCCCAATAAAGAAAGTTGACATAGCTGTCAAATACATCTTTCTTGAGCCGAAATGATTAATCAGCCAAGCTGAAATAGGAATCATTACCCCATTTACTAACAAAAATGCAGTTGAAAGCCATTCTGCAGTTGCAGTACTAATTTTAAAATCACGCATTATTGATGGAAGAGCTGTTGAAAGCAAAGTTCCATTTAGTACAGTACAAAATGATCCGATAATTAAAACTAAAACTAATAGATTACGATTATACTGCTTACCGTGAATATCGACAGGTTGTTTATCCATTTTATCCCTCTTTCTTTTTAATTTGCATTAAAAATATAGAATAAAAAAATATGTTTGTCAAATAATTTTACAAATTGGTTATATTTTTATACATATGTGTTAAAATTATTATATAAAAAAAGTTGAAAGAGAGACTAATTATGGCTGATACTCAACAAATAGCTAAACTGTTTAAAGAACTGAAAATTGGAATAGGTGAAGTTAGTAATATTTCTGGTGTTTCTCAGCGTCAATTACGTTATTGGGAACAAAAAGGCTATATAAAACCTATTGATAGTAGTAGCGGAGTGCGAGTTTATAATTTTGAGACAATATGCACCGTCTTTTTTATCAAAGGAAAGTTAGATGAGGGCTATACTTTAAGTGCAGCTTATGAAAAGTCAAAGTCAGCCTATACTAAAAGCAAAATCATTCGTAAATTCTTTCATAATTTAGTGAATGGGGTTGAAATAACTGATGAAAAAGCAGCTTATGGAAAAATATTATTAGGAGATAACTTGCATATTGATAATGAAGATTATCAGGTAGTGGGAATAGTTGATGATGATGGGAATCACTTTGAAATAAAAAAGAAAAAGTAGTATTAAATTGAAGTATCGTGGGGCTTTTTCTATTATAATAAGTAAGTATTAGTATGAAACGGTTGATTTTGAAGGGAGAAATTATGGATTTTAAAGAAGTATATAACAAGGAACGTGTAACCCGTAAGTTTACTAATCGTAAGGTTAATGAGAAATTATTAGAAAAAATAATTAAAGAAGCTCAATTATCACCGTCGCTTCTTAATTCTCAACCTTGGCGTGCATATGTAGTTACCGGGGATGCTTTAACAAAGTTAAGAGCAGAATCAAAGACTAAAATTGAAGCTGGAGACAAGCCGGATGAAGATTTTGCATCAATGCTTTCACTTGATTGGGATACTTTTCCAAGTCAAAATATGGCAACTATGGGGGCTTCTCAGGCTTACTTTTTCCGTAATAAATTGAATTTATTTGTCGATTCAAATAATGATATGTTTAATGCTCCAGCAATTATATTTTTGACTATTCCTATGAAGTCTCCAGCATGGTCAGTATTTGATTTAGGAATTTTTGCACAAAGTATTATGCTTTTAGCAATTAATAATGGATTGTCAATCATGCCAGCTCACTCATTAGTTTCTTTCCCGGATTTAGTAAGAAAACATGCTCAAATTCCTGAAACTGAAATGGTAGGTATGGCAATTGGAGTAGGATATCCAGATCGTGCTGCTGAAGTTAACGATCCTAAGTTTTTCCCAGATAGGGTTCCATTTGAAAAAATTTATAAGTTAATCAAATAATTATCTTGTATCAAAAGTCAGCTACTTAACAGCATAAATGGTAGAATAGTATTAGATAATATTTTAAATAAAAAGGTGAGAATACTTTGAGTGATGCTCAAATAATAACTAATATAGTTGCTACTTTGATTATCTTTGTTTTCGCTGCCTTCTTTGTTGCTGCCGAATTTGCATTAGTTCAAACGCGCTCTAGTCAACTAGAAGATATGCTGGCAAATGGTCAAGGTAATCAGAAAAAATTAAAACGTGCTTTACATATGGTGCACAATTTGAATGAATATCTATCCACTACTCAAGTTGGTACAACTTTAGTTGGGGTAGTTCTTGGTTGGTTTTCTGCGGATACTCTTTCGCAAATTTTTGAAAGATTATTTAATTTAACTTCTTTAAACCACTCCTTGGTTAAATCAATTAGTGCTATTTTAGGTGTGATTCTTTTAACTTACTTAGAAGTTGTAGTAACAGAAATCGTACCAAAGAATATTGCAATTGACATGCCAGTTAAGATGATGATGTGGGTAGTTACTCCTCTTCAAGGCTTTCATACCTTGGTTTATCCATTTGTATGGTTGCTTAATACAAGTTCAAACGGTTTATTAAAACTTTTAGGTTTTGAGCCGGCAGATGAAGAAAATGAAATCTACTCTCAATCAGAAATTATTAAATTGTCGCGAAATGCCGTTCATGGTGGTTCTCTTGATAAGTATGACTTAACTTATATGGAACGAGCTTTTGAATTAAACGATAAAGTTGCTAAAGATATCATGACTGATAGAACAAGACTTTGCGTTTTAAATTCAACTGATACGATCGAACATGCTTTGGATATGTATCTAAAAGAAGGCTATAGTCGTTTTCCTGTTGTGCGCGATAATGATAAAGATGATGTTGTAGGTTATGTTTATGCATATGACATTGTTCAACAAGCACAAATTGATAAAACAGTTCCTGTAACTAGAATTATTCGTACAATTATCACAGTACCTGAATCAATGCCAATTCAAGATATTTTGCATTTGATGATTAAAAAACACACCCCAATTGTATTGGTGGTTGATGAATATGGTGGTACAAGTGGTATTGTAACTGATAAAGATATTTATGAAGAGCTGTTTGGAACTGTTAAGGATGAAATTGATGATGTTTCGGATGATTACATTATCAAAGATAAGGATGGACAGATTCGCGTTTCCGGTAAAACAACCCTGTATGATTTTGAACGCTACTTCCATACTGACCTTAAGAGTTTTCAAGATAGTGATATTATCACTATTGGTGGATATATGATGGAACATTATCCTAACCTAAAAAAGGATGAAACGGTTGATTTAGAAGGTTATATCTTTAAGTTAGAGAACATTGAACAAGGTTTCATGCGTTGGTTTATTGTTACTCCACCTAAAAAAGAAGAAAAAACCGATTCAGAAAAATGAAATTATTAGCAAGAAAGCGTGATTTAATGCGCTTTTTTTGTTTGATGTGTTATAATTTTTCTATTAAGAGTTTTTGTAATAATTGAATGAAGGATGAATAAATGGCAAATAGCGACAATATCAACAGAATTATTGACCACAAGTTATTTACAGAAGAAGATATTCATGAAATGTGTGTTAGTTTAGGTGAACAATTAACTGAAGATTATGCTGGTAAGAAGCCTTTGGTTGTTGGTGCACTTAAAGGAGCAGTATATTTCTTGACTGATCTTACTCGTCAAATGGATGTGGAACATCAACTAGATTTTATTGATGTTTCAAGTTATGGAAATGGTTTTGAATCAACTGGAAAAGTTAAAGTAGTATCAGATTTATCAGTTGATGTTAAAGATCGCGATGTTTTAATTGTAGAAGATGTTGTTGATTCTGGACTTACTTTAAAGTTTATGAAGGACCTCTTTAAAAAGCGCGGTGCTAAGAGTGTTAAGTGTTGTGTAATGCTCAATAAGGAAGCTCGCAGAACTACAGATGTAGAAATTGAATATTACGGTTCAAAAGTTGGCGACGAGTTCTTAGTAGGCTATGGATTGGACTTTCTCAACATGTTCCGCAACATTCCTTATGTTGGTGCACTTAAGCCTGAAATCATCGAAAAATACACTAAGTAGTTTTCTAAAAAAGAAAGTCGCCTGATGGAGGTGGCTTTTTTTCTTTGAAAATAGGTGAAAAAAGTGAAAAAATTTCAACATAAATATACTTTACCTGCAATATTGACCTTGCTTGTACTTGCAATTAGCGGAATTTTAATTGGATTTTTCAATTTTCAAAGACAAACCACATTGCCGCCTGATTCCAATCCAAGTGCAATTGGTGTAGAGTTGAATCAGTCACTAGGGTATGTTGATTTGCATAAATTGCAGGATAATGGAGTTTCTTTTGTTTATTTAAAAGCAACTCAAGGAAGATCATATTTTGATGATGATTTTTTATCATATCGTGATCAAATTCTCGGAACTAAGCTTGCGTATGGCTGCATTATCAACTATAGTAATGAATCAACAGCTAATCAGCACTATCGCTACTTTAATAATAAGGTAGGGAAAAATACTGGTACTTTACCTGTTTTACTTGAGCCTACTAGTAGCAAAATGACTCAAAAATATTTGCACTCAATGAGTAAATTTGTTAAGTTATTACAACTTGAAGGAAAGCAAGTGATGGTAGAAGTTGCACACAAATATTATAAGATTTTTCCAACTAAAACTTTATTTATGGCAACTAGTGATAAATCTCCCAATAAACTTAAGTATTCATTTTGGAAATATACAAGTGATGGGCGGGTAAAAGATGTTGATGGACTAGAAAATGGTGCTACTATGTTTACTTATAATGGCACCGTTCAGCAATATAGACAAAGGTATGGACAATTAACGCAATAATGTATAACGAAAAAATCAAACAAGTTCTAGAAAAAGAACATAAAACTAAACCAACAATTATTCAAAAAGAAACATATGATGCAATAAAAAATGGCGCAAGCATTGTAGCTCTGGCTAAAACTGGAACTGGTAAAACTCTTGCTTATGCACTTCCAAGTTTAGAAAATGTAATAGCAGGTGAAGCAAATAGCTTAGTGATTTTTGCACCAACTACAGAATTAGCTGTGCAGATTCGTCATGCAATTAATCCTTATTTACATGTATTAGGATTAAAGGGAGCTACTTTAGTAGGAAGTGGTAATCGTAAGCGTCAAGAAGAAAACTTAAAAAAGAAGCACCCTGAAGTTATTGTGGCAACTCCAGGAAGATTTTTTGATTTCTTTTCAAGTGGCAGAATCAAAATTAATCAAATCAAAACTTTAATTATTGATGAAGCTGATGATATTTTGGAATTTACTAAGATGGAACTTTTGACTTCTTTAGGGCAAAATTTGCGTCCTAATAGTCAAATTTTACTTTTTGGTGCAACTGATTCTGAAATTACTAGAGATGCCGAAGAATTATTTGTACGTAATTTCTTACTAATTGATGTTCGTAATCAACAAAAATCAACTAGAAAAGATTATTTTTTGATGGTGGACAATTCTCATAAGATTGAATTCTTGCAAAGAATGACTAAACTTGACCACTTCAAGGGGATTCTTTTCTTTGATTCTAATAAAACAATGATGAGATTTGCTGGGATTTTTGGACATACTAAAACTAAATTTGAAATTCTGTCAAATGAGTGGAGTAAAGAACGTCGCGCCCAAGCTTTGCGTGATTTAGCTAGCGGAAAGACAAAACTTCTTTTAGCAACTGATTTAGCTGCGCGTGGTCTTGACATCCCTGGAGTTAGCTATGTGATTAATTTTGATATTCCAAGTGAAGTTAATACTTATCTTCATCGCGCAGGTCGTACTGGAAGAATGAATGCTGAAGGATACATGGTAACTTTAGGAAATGACCATGATTTTCGTGATTTAAAGAAGCTTCTAGTTAATGAAGAGGAAATCGAAGTTAAGCGTGTTTATTTTGCTGGATATCATTTAACTGAAAAGTTGCCAAAGAAAAAGAGTGAAAAAAAGCATAATAAACAAAATAAAGAAACTCAAACACAGGTAGTTAAAAAGAAAAAACATAAAAAACGAAAAAATAAAAATAAGGGATACCATCCTCATTACTTGAAAGGAAAGAAATGAGTCGATTAGTAGCATGGCTTGAAGATTATATTTTACCTTTGGCGAATAAATTAGGACAAGTTAGGTGGTTAGTTGCCCTAAGAAATGCTTTCATTTCAATTATGCCAATTACAATTGCTGGTTCAATTGCAGTTTTGATTAAGAGTTTAGTAGAAGCCTCTCGAGATCATTTGGGGTGGGATACTTTTGCGTTTGTAATGCAGCCAGTGGTTTCAATTAGTAATGTTGTATGGCGTGGAACTTTCTCGCTTTATGCCCTTTTTTTGGCAATTGCATTAGGTTATCAGTTAGCTAAAACTTTTGAAGCTAATAGATTAGCTGGTTCAATTGTTTCTTTGGCTTCTTTTACAATGAGTGTTGCCAGTTTTATGAAGTTAAAACTAAATGGTGATAATTTAGTTGTTCATAATGCTTTTGATATTACGCAATTTTCAACGATGGGGATTTTTACAGCTATCTTGTTTGGTAGTTTGGGGATGCTGATATACGTAGTTTGTTATAAAGCGCGTATAACTTTAAAAATATCAACTAATATGCCTCATGCTGAACAGGCTGCTTTTGATTCGCTGATACCAGGAATAATTTCAATTTTTACGGTTGGGGCAGTTAATTATATTTTCCAAGTTGCCACCGGAAGCTATTTTGGTAATTGGTTGCTTCATTCTGTCCAAGAACCATTAGTAAAAATGGGTCAAGGATTTGGAATGGTACTTTTAGTTACTTTATTAGTACAAATCTTTAGCTTTTTTGGGTTAAATGGATTGGGAGTTTTAGCACCAATTTTGGATTCAATTTGGGTAACTGCTCAAAATATAAATATTACTGCAGCCAGAAATGGAAAGATACCGCAATTTCTTTGGGTAAGAGGGTCATTTGATGCTTTTGCTTGGTTTGGCGGAACGGGTGGAACTTTGGCCTTGATAATTGCAATTTTATTCTTTTCAAAAAGAAGAGATTATCGAACGATTGCGAAAGTAGCACTTGCTCCTGGAATTTTTAATATTAATGAACCGATTATTTTTGGTCTTCCAGTAGTACTTAATCCAATTTATGTTATTCCATTTGTAGTGGCTCCTATAATTAATGTTGCATTTTCATATTGGGTTACTTTGATGGGACTTGTTAATCCAGTTCAAGTAGCAGTTCCCTCAATTGTTCCTCCAATCATTGGACCTTTCCTAGCTTGTAATTATGACTGGCGAGCAATTGTATTGAGTACGCTTAATATTATAATTGCGGTTTTGATTTGGATGCCATTTGTCTTTGCAGCTGATAAAATCGCTGATACTAATAATCCAAGGACATTCTTTAATACCCAATATTAAAAAATATAAAAAAGAATTAGCTTTTATCAAAGTTTTTTGGTAAAGTTAATTTATATTGGTCTCGTAGCTCAGCTGGATAGAGCATCGGTTTCCTAAACCGTGTGTCGTGAGTTCGAATCTCACCGGGATCATAAATTAAGGAAAGCTAAGCGTTGTGTCGCTTAGCTTTTTTATTATTTAAAAATTTATAAAATGCTGGTTATTTAAATGGTGTTTTATATACGAACATGATAGAATTATACTGATAAATCATAAAAGATAATTATTATCTAAGTGATTTTGTTAAGACACAGAAATGATACACTTTTTACAGGTTTTATCAAAATTTTACATAAATAATAACTATACAAAACTAATAGTTCAAAAAGGGGCGAGAGTGGTATTATTGAGTGTGTCACGGCAAAATAATAGTCGTCATGAGGAAATAGATTTTGGAGGCTGAAATAATGGTTTCAAAGAACAATCGTACTAAGAAACTTGAAGAAGTCGCTGAACGGCAATCTCATTTTGGAATTCGCAAATTGACCGTTGGGGCTGCTTCAGTTTTGTTAGGTACTACACTATGGCTAGGGTCAAACTCACAAATTGCCCATGCCAGTGATAATAATAGTGGCAATGATAAAGATATAACAGATGAAAGTCATAGCCAATCTGTAGATTCAGTTGATACTTCAACTGCTAAAAAAGCAGTTATTGAAGTTGAGGGCAATCAAAGTGCTGCAAGTAGTAGCAGTTCTGAAGCACAATCTAGTCAGAATTCTAGCGCTCAAAGCCAAGCTTCAACTGAGCAAAGTACTGAAAATACAAAGCAAACTACAAGTGAGTCATCACAAGCTCAAAGTAGTGAAGATAGTTCTGCTGCAAATGTTAATACTGATATTAAAGCAGAAACTAAGGTGCAAAAAAATGCACAGTCTAGTGCTGCGGTGCAAAAAAATACACAATCTAGTGCTGCATCTGCAGCTAAGTCTTCTGATAAAAATGACGAAGCAAAAGCAGATGCTGAAGCTGCACTTAAGATTCAAAAACAAAAAGCAGAAAAAGTTGCACAAAGTGCTGAAAAGCAAGCTCAAACAGCAACAAATGCTGCTGAAAAAGCAACAGAAAGTAGTAGTACTCTTGCTTCTCAAGCAGCAACTGCTAGTGAGGAGTTAAATTCTAAGGCTGCTCTAACTAGTAGTGCAATTAGTGGAGATAAGAGTGTTAATGCTGCTCAAAAGTCTGATAAAGATGCAGAAGTAAACGTTGACCTTACTAAGACAGGCTTAGATGGAAAGACTGCTAAGGCACTTTTAACTACAAATGAAATAAACTTGCTTAGATCAACTATTGCAAGTTTAGATAATGGTAATAATAAGGTAGACGCTTCTAAATATAGTGCAAAACAACTTGAACAATTGTTAGGCGCTTCTTTGGTACAAGATACGTCTTCTTCAACTACGCCTCAAAATATTGAGGATGTAACACCAAACTTTAATTTAGGTTCTACTTTTAATAGAAGTGTTTTTAATTATATACCTGAAACTCAAACTCTATTTTCAGCAGATAGAGATACTACTAATGGAAATGTTTTTGCATATTCTACAGATATTGCAGATCCCGGTAAGACTCTCTATTTCTGGTTAAATGGTAAACTAGTTGCTCAAATTTCTGGAGATAATTCTACCGGTGGTGCAACTGGTACAGGTAATATAACGAATCCTTTACATGCTGCTTTTAGTCCAGAACAATCATTTAATGATACTTTAGATGGAAAAGTATTCTTTATTGATCGTTATACAACTAAAGTGGGCGCTTACCAATATACTAAGTCTGTCATTACAAGTAATGATATGAAAGTTTATGGTATTTCTGGAGATGTAAAGAATACTGCAAGCAACTTTGTTTGGCTTGATCGTCAAACTGGTGAAGTTGATACAAGAATGAATTATTCTTTTAGAACAAGTTGGGTAGATGTAGCGGGATCTGTAAATAATAAAGTTAAACAAACAGTATGGTATGTAGATGAAGAAACCGGTAAGATTATGGCTAAAAAGAGTACAGATGCTCTTAGTGGTCAAACTTATAATATTACTGATGCTACTCCAGAAAAGGTAACTTGGAATGGAAACACCTATGTATTCGATCATCCAACTGATGGTGATAAATATGATTTAAATGATGCAGGAGTAAAGAATACCTTAAATACTGTTCTTGAAACTGTAAATGGTATTGATAAAAAAGTTAGCGATGTTATCAATACTCCTCTTCAAGGTACTGTTTCTTCAACAAGTGTTGGTGACATTGTTGGTATAAGTAATAACTTCCAAGGAGACGTTATCTGGCTTGATCAAATTATTGATGGGAAAGGTACCGCTAATATAAATGCCTATGTATTAAACAATGAAAACTCTTCGATTTCTACAGGCGGATATTCTGGTCGTCAAGCAGTCTTTCAAAATGTTCCAGGCGCAATAGCTAAAGCTAATTGGCCAGCTGGAAAGGCTTTTGAAGGGAAATATGGTGCTAATCCTACGTATGCTACTGCTGGGGCCATCGGGGTTAATGATAATATTCCAGGTAGTCAAGATATTGTTCTTCTTTATAAGAAAGCACCAGTTGAAATGCAAAAGGCTGATGTAATCTTTGTTGATGATGATAATAATGAACAAGAAATTCCAGGTTCAGTAAAACAAACTGCTGAAGGTGCTGCTGATACTCAAATCACATTTAGCGGTGCAGCAAACCAAGTTATTAATATTTTAGGTAAAGGCTACGAATACGTTAAAACAACTGGTGCTGGTGTAACTGGTGGTAATACTGGCAACTATACTAGTGTAAACTACCCAGATTATGACAATGATGTCAATACTGACCAACACTTCGTTGTTCACTTCCACAAGAAGACTGTTACTCCACCTACTCCAACCACTCCAACTTACAAGGCTACTACTGAAGAAAAATCAGTTACTCGTACTATTAACTACTACGACAAGGTAACTGGACAACGTATACCTCAAAGTGTAATTGATAAGAGTGATGTTCAGGTTTCTAATCCAGTGACTGAAACTGCTACCTTTACTCGTAGTACTATTACTGATAACAACGGTAAGTTTATTGGTTATGGTACTGTAAATTCTGATGGTACAAGCTACCGCCTTAACAACAACGGTGATATTGGTGAAGGATGGGTTGCTAAAGATGGAACTACTGGATTTTTAATCAAAAACTCTCCAGATCTAACTGCCCAACATTACACTGCTCCAACTGGTGGATTGAATGCGACAGCTGAAACCCCAGATAATGGTAGCCGAGTAGCGAGCTGGAACATTTCTCCAGAAGACCTTGGCACAAGTCGTGTATACAACATCTACTACGGTCACGAAACTCAACCGATCCACAAGACTGAAACAGTAGAACGTAATTTCCACTACATCTTTACTGATTCAGATGTAGAAGGCAAGCCGGGCAATGGTTCTACTCAGACTTACTCTAAAGCACCTCAAACTGTGACCTTCAAAGGTGATGGAACTAAGGATCTTTTGACTGGTGAAGAATCAATCACTTGGACTCCAGAAAGTGACACACTTGAACACTTTACACCAGAAGAGATCCCAGGCTACAAGCTCAAGTATGTATATAACGATGGTAAGTCATCTCCAGTAAGTGATGGCGCAGTTGAGATCAAGGTAGATCCAACTTCTAAGGATCACTCTGCAACCTTTATCTATGATCCTGACCAAAACCTTCAAAAGGCTAAGGTAACTATCGTAGATATTACAGATAAAGACAACCCACAACCAGCCAAGACTTTGACTTACTTTACTAACTACAATGGTGAAAGCGACAAGTCGATCATCTTTACTGTTAAGGGTGCGCCATCAGAAGACGCAGATGGTTCAAAGCAGGCATTGCAATCCTACCTTAACTCAGGATATGAATTTGTTAAGGCAGTAGAAGGTACTCCAATTCAAGACCTTAAGAATGTAAGTGACATCACCGGCACTGACATTGGAGGAGCCTCAAGTATTGACTATGGCAAGTTCAACACTGATACTAGCGATGTTCAAAACTTTACTATTTACTTAGCTCACAAGTTTGATACTAATACTGAAAAGGGTACCACAACTTCTACAGTTCACTACATCGTTGAAGGCAACAAGCCAGATAAGCCAGCGGCACCTAAAGATGATGTTCAAACCGTCAACTGGACTAAGACTGACAAGACTGACTTGGTAACTGGTACAGTTACACGCGGAGACTGGACAACAGAAACACCAAACTACAAAGATGTTCCAACTCCAGAACTTGCAGGCTATACTGAATCAACCAAGAACGTTCCAGGTGAAAAGACTGAATACGGCAAGAATCCATACACAGTTGTAACTTATTCACCAGTTGATACTCCAGTAACCCCACAAAAGGCTACAGTTGAAGTGATCGACAAGACCAACAACAAGGTACTTGGCAGCTTTGAAAATCCTCATGGAACAAGCGGTGCTAAGATCAGCTTTGATGGTTTGACCCCAACAGTTCAAGCCTACCTTAATAACGGTTACAAGTATGTCAACGCTGAAGATACTACTAATGGTACCAAGGAGATCACTTATAATCCTGCTGATGGCAGCGGCTTCCCAGAGTTTGATGATATTGACAACAATACTCAAAGCTTCAAGATCTATCTTGACCATAATGAAAAGACTGAAAAAGTTCCATCAACTGCTAAAGTCCACTACATTATGTCAGATGGTACTAAAGCTCCTGATGATAGCCCAACTCAAACTATCACCTTTACTAATGTATTTGATGCTGTAACTGGTGAAGTAAAGAGCTCAACTCCAGATAAGGATAGTTTCACTGATGTTAAATCACCAGATGTCAAAGGTTATACTCCAAATCAAACCAATGTAAGTTTTGCTAAGCCTGTTGCTGGTCAAAACCAAGTAATCAATGTTATCTACACTCCTCAAGCTCCAGATATACAACATGCAAGTTTGAAGATCGTTGATAAGACTGCTAACAAGACTTTGATCGATGGTTTGACAGCTGATGGCAACAGCGGCACCCAGATCTCCTTCCCAAGTGAGAAGAGTTTGGTAGATACCTTTATCAATGCTGGATATAAGTTTGATAGTGCTGTAAATGATGCCGACAATAGCTCAATCGGTGATTCTCAAGACAGCATCAAGTTCCCAGAATTTGATAATGATGCTTCAAAGAGCCAAGACTTCACTATTTACTTAGTTCATGATACAGCTCCAGTAGATCCTGAACACCCAGGTGCAGGATATGCCAAGAGCGACCTTGATAAGACAGTAACTAGAACGATCAACTACCTTGATGAACAAGGAAACAAGATCGCAGATTCTAAGACAGAAACTGTTGAGTTCAAGGGTAGCGGCATCGTTGACAAGGTAACTAACAAGTTTGTCAAGTCTGCAACTGATCTGACTCCGCTTGAAGATCAATCAAAGGGTATTACTTGGACTAAGACAGTTGATGGCAAGACTTCTGACGGCAACAGCTATGAATTCGCTTCAACTCAAGAGCGTCCAAACATTGAATTCAATAGTAATGACTACATCTTTAACCATGTAGATAAGAAGGAATATGATGGCGGCAGCGGAAGCGTTAAGAAATATGAAGTATCAGTTCCAGATAATGCAAATGATTTAACAGTTAATGTGATCTACAGCTTAAAGCCTGCAGATACTACTTACCACTACGCAGCTACTCCAGAAGAAAAGACTGTCACTAGAACGATCAACTACTATGACAAGCAAACTGGAGAAAAGATCCCAGCAGACTTGATCAAGGATAATCCAACTACCCAAACTGCGAAGATCACTCGTCAGGTAGTTTTAGACAATAATAACAAGATAGTTGGTCATGGAACTATTTCTGAAGATGGCAAGACATTTACTCCAAGTGATGATTGGACAACTGATGACAAGTCATGGGCAGAAGTTAAGTCACCAGACCTATCAAGTCACGGTTATACTGCTCCTGACAAGGAAAAGGTCGCTCATGAGACAGTTGATGGCAATACTAAGGATCAAACGATCAATGTTTACTATGATCATACTTATGTTCCAGTAACTCCAGATGATCCTAAAAAGCCAACTGATCCAGTCAATCCAGATGACCCACAAGGTCCTAAATATCCAGAAGGTTTGACTAAAGAAGACCTTGAAAAGACTGTAACTCGCAATATCCACTATGTAGGTGTAAATGATGATGGTACAACTACTGCAGTAAATGGTGCTCCAGATGGCAAGAGTGACTATACTCAAAGTGTAACTTTCACTAAGCATGCGATCGTTGATAAGGTAACTGGCAAGATCGTGGGTTATGATACTGATAACGATGGCAAGGCAGATACTCAAGATGCAACTCGTGCTTGGATGCCAAACAGCGCAAGCTTTGACCAAGTTGATTCACAAACTCCAGCCAGTGTTCAAGATAAGGATGGCAAGAAGTTTGACAGTGTAGATATACCAACAGTTTCATCAACTAGTGTCTTGCCAGACAGCAAGTTCCAAGATATTACTGTAACTTACCGTCATACTCCACAAACACCAGTAACTACTTACAAGGCAACTGACGAAACCAAGGATGTAACTCGGACCATCACTTACAAAGACAGTGTGACAGGTCAGGATATCCCAAGCAGTTTGGCTGAGCCACAGACACAAAAGGTAACTCTTCACCGTGATCGCATTACTGATAATAACGGCAACTTTGTAGGCTACGGAAAAGTCAGTGCAGACGGCAAGACTTACACTGTTGATTCTAAGAACCCAGAAGGCTGGAACACTGGTGATTGGGCTGAAGTTAAGTCTCCTGATTTATCAAGTCATGGCTACACTGCTCCAGATAAAGAAAAGGTCGATCATGTTACTGTAACTGGAGATACTCAAGATGCCAATGTAGTTGTTTACTACGGCCATCAAACTATCCCAGTTAAACCAGATGATCCTAAGAAGCCAACTGATCCAGTCAACCCAAGTGATCCAGACGGTCCTAAGTATCCAGACGGAGTTGATGAAACTAGTTTGAATAAGACTGTTACTAGAACTATCAACTATGTAGATGATGAGGGTAACAAGGTCAATGGTGCACCAGATGGTACAAGTCAAGAAGTAGAACATGTCAACTTCACTCGTACTGCAATCGTTGATAAGGTAACAGGAGACCTTCTTGGTTATGATACTAATGGCGATGGCAAGGCTGATACACAAGATGGTGATCGTGCTTGGAATCCAGTTTCAGGCAGCTTTAAAGAAGTAGCTTCTAAAGATCCTAAGGAAGTAGGCTACGATACAGTTGATAAGACCAGTGTTGCTGGACAAACTGTTGCTCCAAGTGATAAAGACATGACTGTCACGGTAGTTTACTCCAAGACCCCAGCTCCAACTCCTGCAGAAGATACAACAGGAAGCATCAAGTATATCGATGATACAACTGGTCAAACATTGAAGTCAGATAGCTTCAAGGGCAAAGTTGGAGAAAAGATCAGCTACACTAGCCAGGATAAGATCACCGATTATGAAAACATGGGTTATAAGCTTGTATCTAATAACTTTACTGATGGCAAAGAAGTTTATAACGAAGATGCTTCAAAGAATAACTTCGAAGTTCATCTGGTACATGATACGGTTCCAGTTAACCCAGATAACCCAGGAGAGCCAGACAAGCCGATCAACCCTAATGATCCAAGAGATCCAAAGGATCAGCCTAAGTATCCAAGCGGCAGTAGTGAAGATGACCTTCAAAAGACCATCACTCGTACTGTGCACTATGAAGGAGCAGATCAATACACTCCAAACGATGTCAAGCAGCCAGTCAACTTTACAGCTAAAGGCGTTCTTGACAAGGTAACTGGCAAGTGGACAACACCGCTTACTTGGTCAAGTGATCAAACAGTAGCTGCAGTTACAACACCGCAGATCCCAGGCTATCATGTTAAGAGTGTCGATAAGGATTCAACTGATGGCAAGAATGTTAATGCTTCAACTATCAAGCATGGCGATAATGACTACACAGTAACTGTAGTTTATGAAAAGGATCCAACCCCAACTGCAGAAACAACAACAGGTAAGGTTGTATATCATGATGATACAACTAACAAGGATCTTAGATCTGATGACTTAAGCGGCGAAGTTGGTACAAACATCACTTACACCAGCCAAGACAAGATCAATAACTTTGTCAACCAGGGTTACGTATTTGTCTCAAGTGATTATACTGATGGTACTGAAATCTTTGATAAAGATGCTTCAAAGAACAACTTCATTATCCACTTGAAGCATGGTACAACTCCGGTAGATCCTAATAATCCAGGAGAGCCAGACAAGCCGATCAACCCTAACGATCCAAGAGATCCAAAGGATCAGCCTAAGTATCCAAATGGTACTAGTGAAGATGACCTTCAAAAGACCATCACTCGTACTATTCACTACCAAGGCGCTGGTGAATACACACCAGAAGATGTCAAGCAGCCAGTCAACTTCACAGCTAAAGGCGTTCTTGATAAGGTAACTGGCAAGTGGACAACTCCGCTCACTTGGTCAGAAGATCAAGAATTTAGTTCAAAGAACAGTCCTAAGATTCCTGGCTACCATGTAGTAAGTGTTGATAAGGATTCAACTGACAACACTAATGTAGATTCAGCTAAAACTTCACATGATGGTTCAGACTACACCGTAAATGTAACTTATGCACCGGATGAAAAGGCAGAGCAAGGTTCATTGATCGTTAAGTTCCACGATGATACTGACGGTGTTGACATTCAAGGTGTGGGTACTAATACTGGTGATGTAGAAACTGGCACTAAGGTAACTTACAATTCAGATACTGATTTGCATAGCCTTGAAGAGCGTGGTTATGAATATGTATCAACAGATGGGACTATCCCAGCTGAGATCACAAAGGGCAATACAGTTGTCACGATCCACGTCAAGCACACAACTCGTCCAGTAACACCAGACAAGCCAGTTGACCCAGATCACCCAGTAGATCCAAATCATCCAGATAATCCATCTAACAAGAACCCTCAACCAGGACTTGCCAAGACTGATCTGGAAAAGACTCTTACTCGTAACATCAAGTACATCTTCACAGATGGCACTAAGCCAGATGCACATGGTCTAGCTGATCAAACACAAACAGTCAACTTCCATGGTGAAGGGACGATCGACCTTGTAACAGGAAACTTGGTAACTATTGATAAAGATGGCAACATCACTGGCAAGGGCTCAATTGTTTGGACAAGCGATAATGATAAGATGGCAGAAGTAGCAGCTCACAAGGTTGATGGCTACTACATCTCAGGTACTATCAATGCAAATGATGATGGTAGTGTAAATGGTTTAACTGTTAACCCAACTGATACAGTTCAAGATGCAACTATTATCTACACTCCTAATGCAAAGCCTGCTCCAACTGACCAATTAGCTCATCTGACTATTATTGATAGAAATGATGCCGCAAACCCTATCACTATGAATACTTACAATAATAGTGGTAAGGAAAATACTGCAATTTCATTCAACGGTTCACAAGATTATGTTCAAGATTTGATCAAGCGTGGATACATCCTTGATGGCTTTAAGGCAGGTAATGGTGCAGAAACTAAACTAAATTCATTTAACGATGTAACATTTGGTAATTTTGATAATGATCCTAATACTGACCAAGCCTTCACATTGTACTTAGTACACGGTACAACTACTGTAACTCCAGATAAGCCAGGTCACCCAGGGGATCCAGTAGATCCTACTAATCCAAGCGGACCTAAGTATCCATCAGGCACTGATGAACACAGTGTAAAGCGTGTTGGTACTCAAACTGTCCACTATGTAGGAGCTGGTGATAAGACTCCTGAGGATGCAGTTCAAACTACTACATTTACTAGAACTATTACATTTGATAATGTAACTGGCAAGATCGTTGAAGATTCTGGCTGGAATGAAAACAGTCACAAGTTTGATGAAGAAACTACTCCAGTCGTTCAAAACTACCATGCAGATAAGGCAACTGCCGGTGGAGTAACAGTAACTCCAGATGATTTGAACAAGACTGTAGTTGTAACTTACACACCAAATGGTCATATTGTTCCAGTAGATCCAGAAGGCAACCATATCCCAGGAACAGATACTCCAACCTTCCCAACAGATCCAAAAGATCCAACTAAGGTAGATACAGGTATCGTGCCAAATGTTCCAGATAACTGGACACCAACTAGCCATAAGCCAGGCGATAATATCAACCCAGATCCAAAGGATCCAGGCAAAGATGTCCCAGTACCATTCAATCCAGTGACACCAGCACCTGATCAAGGTTCAATCAATGTTATTGTTCATGATGTAACTGATAATGTAGACTTGCCAGATTATGGCAAGACTTCAGGTAGCCAAGACGTTGGAACTAAGTTTGATTACAATAAGCAAACTACAGTTAGCGACCTTGAAAACAAGGGCTACAAGGTGATCAACCCAGAAGTAACTATTCCAGGTGAAATTACTAAGGGCAATACCAATGTAACTATTTACGTAGAACACAATATTGTTCCGGTAAACCCAGATAATCCAGGCAAGCCAGGTGAGCCAATCAACCCTAACGATCCAGATGGACCTAAGTGGCCAAGTGACACTGATAAGGACAGTTTAACTAAGACTGGTACGCAAACAGTTCACTACACCGGTGCAGGTGAGGATACTCCAAAGGATAGTGTAACTACAGTTACATTTACTCACTCAATGACAATCGATAAGGTAACTGGAAAGACAACTGATAATGGCTGGACACCATCTACTCAAACTTACCAAAATATTGGTACACCAACTATTCCAGGCTACACTGCAGACCAGGTAAGTGCTGGCGGTGAGACAGTTAAGGCAACAGATGGCAAGATCGACCGTGAATACACAGTTCATTACACTAAGAACGCAGTAGTTGAAAATACTAAAGGTTCTGTAACTTACATTGATGATACTGATAATGGTAGAACAATGGAAACTGCAAACTTTGGTGGTCAAGTTGGCGACAAGATCGACTACACTACTAGTGACCGTGTAAGCTATTATGAAGGATTAGGCTACAAGCTAGTTGGCAATAATCCATTCAAAGATGGTGAGCAAACTTATGTTAAAGATCCAAATGGCAATACTTTCCAATTGCACTTTGTTCATGATACAACTCCGGTAAATCCAGATAATCCAGGTGCAGGCTACACTAAAGATGATTTGGATAAGACAATTACTAGAACTGTAACTTATGTTTACACAGACGGTACTGTTGCTCCGCAACCACAAGTACAAAAAGTCCACTTCACAGGAAGCGGTACTTATGACAAGGTAACCCATCAGTTGGTAACTGTTGATAAAGATGGCAAGATCACCCCAGGCGGTCAGATCACTTGGACTCCAGAAAACAGCAGTTTTGAAGAAGTTCCAGGTTTCAACTTGAATGGTTACTACATTTCAAGTGTTAAAGAAAATGGTACTAATGCCAATGTAAATATGGATAATGCTTCAGTAAGCGGTGAAGATGTAACGCATAATAGTACTGACAGTCATATCATTATTACTTTGACTAAGAAACCAGAAACTCCGGTTGCAGCTAATGGTTCAATCACTTACATTGATGACACTACAGGCAATGTTCTTGAAGGCGGCAACTTCAGCGGTGTAGTAGGACAAAACATTTCTTACACTACTAAGGATAGGATCACTCACTATGAATCAATGGGATACAAGCTGGTATCTAACAACTTTGATGATGGTAAAGAAGTATTTACTAATGGTGAAAACAAGTTTGAAGTTCATTTAGCTCACTTAACTACCCCAGTAACTCCAGATAAGCCGGGCAAACCAGGAGAGCCAGTAGATCCAAATAATCCAGATGGACCTAAGTATCCAGACAACTACCAGCCACAAAACTTAACTAAGACAGTGACTCGTGATGTAACATATGTTTACACAGATGGTTCACAAGCCCAAAGTCCAGTTCATCAAGAAGTTAAGTTTAACGGTAATGGTGTAGTAGACTTAGTAACTGGTCGCTTAGTAATAGTAGATAAAGATGGCAATGTAACTGGTAATGGAGATATCACTTGGACTCCAGAAGACAGCAGTTTTGAAGAAGTTCCAGGTATCGATACCACTAAGTACAACATTGTTGGTGTTAAGGAAACAAACACAAACGCCAATGTAGATAATACTGGTAAAATTGCGAGTGAAACTGTAACTCCAAAGAATAACAATAGCAGTATTGTTATTACTATGGATAAGAAGGCTCCAGTTGAAAATGCTCAAAAAGCAAGCTTGACGATCATTGATAGAAATGATCCTGCAAACCCAATTACAATGGGCAGCTACAGCGATTCTGGTATGCCAAATTCAGCTATTGCCTTTGATGGTTCTAAGAGTTTTGTAGATCAATTGCTCAAGAAGGGCTATGTAATTGATGGCTACAAGGCTGGCAATGGCGCAGAAAGCAAGGTAGATTTTGATACAGTAGAATTTGGCAAGTTTGATAATGATGATAATACTGATCAAACATTTACTCTTTACTTGAAGCACACAACTACCCCAGTAACTCCAGATAAGCCGGGCAAGCCAGGAGAGCCAGTAGATCCAAATAATCCAGATGGACCTAAGTATCCACAAGGCACCAGCAAGGATGATCTAACTAAGAGTGCAACTCAAACAGTTATCTACCACTACAGTGATGGTTCAAAAGCTGATGAAACCAAGACAGTAACAGTTCCAGATGCATTTACTAGAACGATCGTCTTTGATAATGTGACTGGTCAGTTTGTAAATACAGGTTCATGGACTGGAAGCCATAGCTTCAATGGTGTGAATACTCCGGTAGTTAACGGCTACCATGCAGATAAGAAGACTGCTGGAGAAGGTACTGCAACAGTTGATAATCCAACTATTACTGATGTAGTAACTTACACACCAAATGGTAAGATCGTTCCGGTAGATCCAGAAGGCAACCATATCCCAGGAACAGATACCCCAACCTTCCCAACAGATCCAAAAGATCCAACTAAGGTTGATACCGGTATCGTGCCAAATGTTCCAGATAACTGGACACCAAAGGATCCAAACAATAAGCCAGGAAGCAACATCACACCAGATCCAAAGGATCCAGGCAAGGATGTCCCAGTACCATTCAATCCAGTAACCCCAACTCCAGATAAGGGTTCAATTACTGTAATTGTTCATGACAACACAACTGGTAAGGACATTCCAGATTATGGTAAGACTTCAGGAAGTGTTGATGCTGGTACTAAGTTCACTTATGATAAGACGACCACAATCACTGACCTTGAAAACAAAGGCTACAAGGTAGTCAACCCAGAAGTAACTATTCCAGGTGAAGTAGCTAAGGGCAATACCAATGTAACTATTTATGTAGAACATGATACAGTTCCAGTTAACCCAACTAACCCAGGAAAACCTGGTGAACCAATCAATCCTAACGATCCATATGGACCTAAGTGGCCAAGTGAATCAGGCAATGTATCTAAGGATGTCACAAGAACTATTACTTTTGTTGATAATAACGGCAAGGAAGTTCATGCACCAGTAGAACAAACAGTTCACTTCACCGCTCAAGGAGTAATGGACAAGGTAACAGGTAAATGGACTACACCACTTACTTGGAGTTCAGACCAAACTGTAAACGGTCAAAACGTTCCATTTGTAGAAAATTACCACGTAACTTCTATCAGTAAAGACGGCGAAGGTACAAGTTCAATCAAGAGCGTAACTTTGAACCATGATTCTGACAGTTACAAAGTTGTAGTAAGCTACGAGCCAAATGGTCATATTGTTCCAGTAGATCCAAATGGCAATAAGATTCCAAACGTTGATAACCCAACTTACCCAACAGATCCAAATAACCCAGCTAAGGTAACACCAAATGAACCAGTACCAAGTATTCCAGGTTACACACCAGAAGTACCAACAGTAACACCAGATAATCCTGGTGAAGATACTCCAGTCATCTACACCCCAATCCCAGCAGATAAGGGACAAGTGATTGTGAAGGTCCATGACAATACAACTGGTAAAGATGTTCCAGATTACGGTTATAATTCAGGAGAACAAGAAGTAGGTCAAAAGGTCGACTACAACAAGAATGAAGTAATCACTAACTTGACCAACAAGGGTTACAAGGTGATCAACCCAGATGTAACTATTCCAAGTGACATCACTAAAGGTTCACAAGTGGTAACTATTTATGTAGAACATGATATAGTTCCAGTAAACCCAACTAACCCAGGAAAACCTGGTGAACCAATCAACCCTAACGATCCAAATGGACCTAAGTGGCCAAGTGACACTGATAAGGATAGTTTGACTAAGACTGGTACTCAAACAGTTCACTACACAGGTGCAGGAGACAACACACCAAAAGACAGCGTAACTACAGTTACATTTGAACACCACTTAGTAATTGATAAGGTAACTGGCAAGGTTGTTAAGGATGAAGGCTGGACTCCAAACAGTCAAACTTACAACAAGATCAATACACCGGTTATTGAAGGTTATACAGCTGATAAGAGTGTAGTTGGTGGAGACACAGTAACTAGTTCAGATAATAACATCAACCGTGAATACACTGTAACTTACACTGCTAAGACAACTCCAGTGACCCCAGTAACTCCAACACCAGAACCATCAGTAACTACAGTGGTAGGTAAGCAAACGATTACTTTTGTAGATGGAGACAATAACAACACTCCACTTAGAGATTCAGATGTACAAACACACACATTTACAATCACAGATGGAGTACCAAGTGAAAACAGCTACACATTTGGCACAGTTAATGTTCCAGTAATCAAGGGCTACGTCGCAGAGATCAAGACAGCAGGCGGTAAGACAGTAACGCCAAATGATCCAAATGCGGAAGTAGTTGTTGTTTACCACAAGATCGGCAAGATCGTTCCAGTGGATCCAGATCATAATCCAATCCCAGGAGCAGAAACACCACAATACAAGAACGATCCAGAGGATCCAACTAAGGTAGTGCCAGATGAAAATGTACCAATCATTGATGGCTATACCCCAAGTCAAAATACAGTGACACCAACTGATCCAACTGAGGATACTGAAGTTGTATACACTAAGAAGACAACACCGGTAGAACCAGATGAACCTGATACACCGGATGAGCCAGACAAGCCAACAAGACCAAAGAAGCATCGTGATAGCAACAAGCCAAAGCCTTCAACACCAAAGAAGACTAATAACTACAACTACAATAATGCACCACATGCCCAAAACGGCTATTGGAACAATAACGTTGCCCCACACGGCCAAACAGTAAATGGTTGGAGCAATAATATTGGACCACATGGAGAACATGTAGATGCAAATGGCAATATCGTTGCACCAAACGGTGAGATTATTGGTTACGTTGACAAGAACGGCAATCCACATTACACTAAGCAACTTCCACAAACAGGAGAAAAGCAGACGGATACTGCAGCAGCCCTTTTAGGAGGAGCAGCAGCAGGACTCAGTTTGATTGGACTTGCAGGTGTGAAGAAGCGTCGTAAGAAGGATTAAATCAAGTAAGTAAATTACTGATTGCAATAGAGCAAGATGTTAAAAAGCATCTTGCTTTTTTGTATGCATTTTTAAAATAAAATTAATAAGAATAAAGAAATATTAAAGTTATAGTATTTAAATTGAGTCAAGTATACATAATATGATAATATTATTTTCATAAAGGAAACGATTACAAAATAAAAGAAAGTGATATTAAATCAAGGAGGCTGAATATGGTTTCGAAGGTTAACAGTAATACAAAGTCAGTTTTAGTTGCAGAACATGAAGAAGCAACAATGCCTTATATTAAAATTGAGATTCCAGAGCATAAAAAACAACTTGCCCAAGTCGTATACCGTGATACTGATAATGACAATGAACATCTTGCTTCATCTGCGGTACTTGAAGGTGAAGCTGGCAAGCGAATTACTTATTCTACTGATAGAGTTGTGAAGCATTTTAAAAATAAGGGCTACACTTTGAAAAACAATGGATTTGATCCAGAAGGGCAAGTTCACTATTTTGATAGTAATGATGCAACTATACAGACTTTTTATGTTGACTTAAAACATGAACTCGTGAAAGTAACTCCGCAACATCCGGGTAAGCCAAATACTCCAATTAATAATGGAGACTCTTTAGGACCTAAATGGGAGAAAGAGACTGCAAAAAGTAATTTATTTAAGGACATAACACGTACTATTAACTATATTGATGAGCATGGTAAACAGCTTGCTGGTTCAATAGTTCAAATGACAAGGCTTACGCAAAGTGGAATTCTTGATAAAGTAACTGGAAAATGGATTAAACCTCTTACTTGGAATAAGTCTAATGGCACCTTATCTAGTCAAATTTTGCGAGAAATAGAAGGATATCATATAGTAGAAATTGATAGGAATTTTGAAAATAATAGTTATAAAAAAGAAAATGTTAAAGAGGAAAATCATTTAATAAATATTATTTATGCTCTTAACGACGTAAATATCAAAAATACTCGTTTAGTCCCATCTGTTCAAAAGATTAAGTTTACTGATGAAGAAGGAAATGAATTACAAGCACCAAGTATTCAGGAAAATGTATTTATTTATACTGGTGATACAGTAGATAAAGTTACGGATAAAGTTTTAAAGACAGGAAGCTGGAACCAGCAATCTTATACTTATGACGTGGTAGAAGTTCCAACTATTAAGGGCTATGTAGCTGATAGTGGTTATATTATCAGAGATAATAAAAAAATTACTGGAAATTTAACAGCGACATATAATACTCCTAATGTGACACGCACTGTTATATATAAAAAATGTAATTCTAAAACACATGCTGATATATTTAAAGGTATCTCCTTATCTAAAAAACCAATCGCAAGCATTATTGATGATCCAACTCAAAACTACAATTCAAATCATATTTCGAGTCTAGACCTAGTAGGATTATCAGGGATAAAATAAAGTCAAAATAACTTAAAATGACAAAATGTTTTAATGACATTTTGTTTTTTTATTGCAAAGAATCATCTCTTATTCTGTTATCACTATTTAAAGTAAAATATTGCTAATCTCTACGGAGAGTAAGAGTTAATAGTAATTATATTATGCTTAAATTACAGAAATAGCTGATAAAACTAGTGCTTTAATAAAATAAATTAGTTGAAAATAAAATAAAGCGCGTTATTATATTAGTAACAGATAAAATAAATCAAACATAACAGAAGTGTTAATAACAGAGCACTTTATTTAAGTAGAAAATTTGGAGGCCGAGTATGGTTTCAAAAAACAACAACATCAAGAAAGTGGAAAGGGTTGCTGAAAGACAACCTTCATTTGGTATTCGTAAGTTAACAGTAGGTGCGGTTTCAGTACTACTAGGAACAACATTGTGGCTTAGTAATAATGCAACTGTAGCAAAGGCTGATACTAATTCTGCTGATGATAAGGCAGAATCACAAGATAATACAGTAAAAAGTGTAAATGCTGCTCAAGCTAAAAAAGCAGTTGTGGTTGCACAAGTGACAGTTAATAATGAAAATAAGCAGACTGCAACTAATAGCACCACTCAGACTTCTACTCAATCAAATGAAAATTCTAAGTCTGATACAACTCAATCTAGCAATACTAATTCAAAAGACACTGACGCAAAACAAACACAGAGTTTAAAACAAAATAATGGTCAATATTCTGCAAAAAATGAAAGCGCTTATAGAAATAAGAGTGCATCTTCAGAAGTTACGTCTAAAAATGTTCAAACTCAACTTCAAAAAGCGGCTACTAATACTGCTCAGAAACAAGCTGAACAAAGAGCAAATAAAGATATAGCTACTCAAAAAGCAACAGCTTCTAAGATTCAAAAAGCAGCTCAAGATGGTCAAAAGAATAGTAAAAATGAAAATACTATTACTGCAGCAGCTTTAAAGGGTACTCAAACTTCACAAAGTAATGACTCTAAAACTGCTATAAAGGCTGATAATTCAACAACTAATTTTAATGCAGCACAAATTTCTGCTTTAACTGCAGCCAACACTGACCTTAATAAGGAATTAGGTGCTAGTTTAATTGATTTTGATGATAATGAAACTGCAACTTTAGATGGTTTAGTTGAGGGTGCCAATGCTCTTATTAAGAATGTTAATGCTCAAGTAGTACAGAAAGTAGATACTTCTAAATTTAAGACTGTTACCAATGGTAATGATTTAGTTAGTGCAATTAATAGTTGGGATACAAGTATTCAAGGAGTTAATGTTCAAGGAAACATCAATTTAACTGGTGCTGTTTGGGGCAATACTCTTACTATTAATAAAAACTTTTATATTAATGGGTTAGATAATGCGACTATTAATCTTGGACAAGTTTCACTTAATAACAATGCTAACTTGACTTTGGCAAATGTTACGGTTAATGGCTCTATTAAAGGAAATGGTAGTGTTGTAGTTAAGGGTGATGTTACTTCAAATGTAGATTACAGTAATAATGCAACTTTATCTGATAGCGAATTAAACACGCAAGTTGGTAGTAGTCATCCAGGCGTAAACACCAATAATTGGAAAGCTGCTAATATTGCTGCAAGTCGAGTAGTTATTGATCCAGAAGCAAGCTTAACTGTTAACCGCAATATTGACGGTGATGGAATTGTTCTAATGAATGGTGGAGCTTTATTTGGTCAAAATGTTGGAACAAATGGCGCTTTAGTAGCTAACTACAATAGTAAATTAACTATTAACTTAAAAGATTGGCAAACTGCTAGTCGTGCAAATGAACAAGCTACAAATATTGAAAATGCTAATACTGGTATTCGTGCAGTAAACAATGGTCACGTAGTTACTGGAGATAGTGCAGAAATCAATATTAATGCCGGTCATGGTCGTGCAATTATGTTCAATGAACCATTTGGTGGCAATGGTAGTATCCATCAAAAATCAAATCTTGAAACAAACTGGTACAACAATCGTTCCATTTCTCGTAATTTTAATTATGCAATGGATACAAACAACTCTGTGATTTTTGGTGATTCTAACAAGGTTCATGTTACTGGACGTGATGGTATTTTATTTGGTAATCGTGGTAATTTCGTAACTGGTGAACACTCAATTGTTAGAATTGACTCAAAAGGTAACGGTGCTGGGCTTCTTGGAGATGCTTTCAGTAGTGTTGAAGTTTCACCTCAATCACAATTGTTATTAACTTCAGATGGTAAGAATGCATCTGGTCAATGGAGTGGTGGTAACTTTATTGGACTTGGTGAAAATGGTCAATTCCGTGTAGAGCACGATGCAACATTTAGATATAAAATGATAAATCGTGGCGGAAATGATGGTAACTATTACGATGATAATATGAACATTATTTCTACTAATCCTCAATCTCACCCAGAAGTTTATGTAGGTACTAATGCTACGTTTGACGGTCAAAGTGACTATAGCAACTATTACGGAGAAATTTTCTCATTCCCACTTGGTTCAACTAATACTGTTTTCCAAATTGATGGTTCAAAATACGTTAACTGGGAAAGAAATGCAGTTTCTACAAAGCCAGGTCCAAATGGTAACCTTTATTATTCAATGGGTAAAAGTTTAATTGATGCAACTAGTGCTCAAAAAGGTCGCTCATACTATGTATTTAAGTGGTATAACCAATACTTTAACGGACAAGATTTAACATTTAATGATGAAAATTCTGATGCAGTCAAGCAATCACTTCAAGGATTCATTGATACATCAAGCGAGTATTGGAAGAATGTTACTCACTTAGCAACTTCTTATAGTAAGAATGGTAATACGGCAGAATTTCCAGGTCACTTTGTAACTGGAATTGATATGAATGGGGATGCTACTCCAGGACAAAAACATGGGACACCATTGAATGATTTTAGCGGAGGTAATGATGGTTTTGACCCTCATAGTTCTCAAAGATTGGTATTAGTAGCCACTATTATTCCAGTTCAAGAAGATAAAACAGAACAAGTTAAAACTCCATTTAAGATTCAAGTTCATGAAAACAAAGATCTTAAGCCTGGTGAAGTGAAGCTGGTTCAACAAGGTCAAGATGGATTAGTTCGTAAAACTACTACTACTTACTACAATGTTGATCCATCAAGTGGTGAAAAAACCATAGATACAAGCAAAGGTACTAATGGTGTAAAAACCACAACAACAGTAATTTCTGAAGAACAAGATGAAATTATTGATATAGGTCCACAAACCGCTTACATCAAATACCTATATCAAAATAATGACACTAATCAAACTGACCCAATTCAAGTTGATGGTCAAAACTTACAAGCAGCTATCAGTGCTATTCCTGTAGCAACTGATAGTCAAGGTAATATTATCTTTACTGAAAATGGCGATGTAACTGCTAATACAATTGATTACTCAGATGTGCAAGATTTACAAAAAGGTAAAGAAGCAGTTAGCCAGCAACAAAAAATAAATATTGATGATGTTCAAGTTCTTGAAAACCAATGGGAACAAGCTGTTAAGGATAAAACTAATAAATATAATGTAACTGGGCTTACTAGGGATGCAATTGTTGCAGCTGCTGAGAAGGCTGGTTTAAATAACCCAGTAGTAGTTGGTCCAACTGAGGGTCCAACATTTAAGGTTATTCTTGGAGAAAAGGCTCAGGATCAAACAGCACAAGTTATTTACCGGGACGTTCAAAATCCTGCAAGTCCAGTTCAATTAGCAACTTCAGGCGAACTTTCAGGTAAACCAGGAACTCCAATTAATTATTCAACTAGCCAAGAAATTCAAACTCTTGAAAGTAAAGGTTATGTTTTAACTAAAGATGGTTATCCAGCAAATGCCACATTTACTAATCAAGCAGAAACTTATTATGTAGACTTTGTTCATGGAGCAGTTCCAGTTACTCCAAATACTCCATCAACCGATATTCCGAAAACCCCAGATGGTAAGCAGTTAGTTGATCCAACTACTTTAACTAAGGATGTAACTTTAACAGTTGATTATGTAAACAACGATGGAACTAAGTTTACTGGTGAAATTCCAATGGATGCTAAGCAGACTATAACCTTTACTGGTTCTGCTTATATTGATAGAGTTACAGGTCAAATTGTTAATGCTAAGAAAGATGGAGATAATTGGGTAGCTAATGGTGCTGGTCAGATTACTTGGACTCCAGAAAGTTCAAGTTTTAAGGCAGTTATTTCACCTACTGAAACAAATTATCATGTAGTAAATGTCTCAGATTATAGAGATGGCAATAATGTTGCAGTAATACCTGATATTACTAAAGATAGTAAAGATATTAAGGTTACAGTCACTTATGCACCTGACGGTCAAAGTGTAATTAACCAAAAGTCAATCCCATCGACTCAAACTGTTAAGTTCCTTGAAGAAGGTACAGACAAGCAACTTCTTGATCCCAATAAACAAGCTTTCACCTTTACTTATAGCGGTGACACAATTAATTCTGAAACAAAAGAAGTGATTAAGAAGGGTAGTTGGAATGCCGAAAGTCACACTTATGATACAGTTAATGTTCCAGTAATTGATGGCTATGTAGCAGTTAAAGGATATGTAACTAAAGATGGCAAGGTAGTTGCAGGTGGACTTACTGCAACTCAAAGTGACCCAGATGTTCAAGCAATTGTTTACTATGCAAAAGTTGGTAAGATTGTTCCAGTTGACCCAGGTCACACACCAATTCCAGATACACCAACACCAACTTATAAGAATGATCCTGATAATCCAACTAAGGTAGTTCCAAATGAGCCAGTTCCAGAAGTACCAGGCTATACTCCAGAAGTACCGAATGTAACACCAGAAGATCCAACAAAGGATACTCCTGTTGTTTACAATAAGGATGCCCAAGATCAAACAGCTGAAGTTATTTACCAAGATATCAATGATCCTTCTAAGCCTGTTCAACTTGCAACTTCTGGTAAGTTAACGGGTAAAGTAGGAAACAAGATTGATTATTCAACCACAGATGAAATTAAGATCTTAACTGATAAAGGGTATGTCTTAGTTAAAAATGGTTTCCCAACAGATGCGATTTATCAAGATACAAACAAGGTTCAAACTTACTATGTAACTTTCAAGCATGGAACAGTTCCAGTTAACCCAGACAATCCGGGCAAGCCAGGTGAACCAATCAATCCTAATGATCCGGATGGACCAAAATATCCAGCTGATACTGAAAAATCTGCTTTAACAAAGACTATTACTCGTACAATTAATTACGTTGATAATAGTGGTAAGGTGATTAGTAAACCAGTTACTCAAACTGTAGACTTCACTAAATCAGGTGTACTTGATAAGGTAACAGGCAAGTGGATTACCCCACTTACATGGGATTCAACTTCTAAAGAAATTTCAGAAGTAACTTCACCAACAGTTCCTGATTACCACATTGTCAGCGTTTCAAAAGATAAAGATGGTGATAACGTTAAAGCAGTAACTATTATTCCAAGTGAAAGTAGTTATGATGTCACAGTCACTTATGCACCCGATGGTCAAAGCGTAATCAATCAAAAGTCAATTCCATCTAAGCAAACTATTAAGTTTGTTGATACTGATGGTAAAGAACTTTCTCCTGATAAGGTAAGTGATTTCACCTTTACTTATAGTGGTGACACAATCAATTCTGAAACTAAAGAAGTGATTAAAAAGGGAACTTGGAATGCGGAAACTCACACTTATGACACAGTGAATGTTCCAGTAATTGATGGCTATGTAGCAGTTAAAGGATATGTAACTAAAGATGGTAAGGTAGTTGCAGGTGGACTTACTGCAACTCAAGATAAGCCAGATGTTGAAGCTGTTGTAGTTTATGCAAAAATTGGTAAAATCGTTCCAGTTGACCCAGGTCACACACCAATTCCAGATACACCAACACCAACTTATAAGAATGATCCTGATAATCCAACTAAGGTGGTTCCAAATGAACCAGTTCCAGAAGTACCTGGCTATACTCCAGAAGTACCAAATGTAACTCCAAAAGATCCAACAAAGGATACTCAAGTTGTTTATAAAAAGAACCCTGAAGTTCAAGATCAAACAGCAGAGGTTATTTACCAAGATGTAAATGATCCAAGTAATGTTATTCAGCTTGCAACTTCTGGTATTTTAACAGGTAAAGCTGGCACTAGAATTGATTATTCTACTAAAGATGAAATTGCTAAGCTGACTAATGAAGGATATGTTCTTGTTACTAATGGCTTTCCATCTAACGCAACTTATGATGATAAAAAGAATATCGTACAAAAATTCTATGTAACTTTCAAGCATGGCACAGTTCCAGTTAACCCAGAAAATCCTGGTAAGCCTGGTGAACCAATTAACCCTAATGATCCAACTGGACCAAAGTATCCAGAAGATTCTAATGTAGTTAACAAGACAGTTACTAGAACTATTGAATTTGTTAATGAAAAAGGTCAACCAGTTGCTAAGGATATTAAACAATCTGTTAACTTCACTGCTAGTGGTGTTCTTGATAAGGTAACAGGTAAATGGATTACCCCACTTACATGGAGTCCAAATCAGGAAATAAGCGAAGAAAAAGTACCATTTGTTGAAAATTATCATGTTGTTTCTATTAATAAGGATGCAGATGGCAAAATTGCAGTTAAGGCAGTAACTCTGACTCATGATGATACTAGTTATACTGTAAAAGTTACTTATGCACCAAATGGTCATATTATTCCAGTTGATCCAAATGGTAAACAAATTCCAAATGCTCCAACTCCACAATATCCAACTAGTCCTGATAATCCAGCAGATGTTACTCCAAATGAACCAGTTCCAACTATACCTGGCTATACTCCAACTGTACCAACAGTAACACCACAAAATCCTGGTAAAGATACCCCAGTTATCTATACTCCAGTTGATGATATGGAACATGCTATTGTAATTTACCAAGACGTAAATAATCCAAATCACCCAGTTCAATTGGCAAGTTCAGGTGATTTAACAGGTAAAGCTGGCACTGTGATTAATTATTCTACTAAAGAAGAAATTACTCAGTTGATTGCTCGTGGTTATGTTTTAAAGAGCGATGGCTTTGCAAGTGGTGTGAAGTTTGATAGTGACAAGAATAAGGTTCAAACATTCTATGTAAACTTTGTTCACGGCACTCAACCAGTAAACCCAGACAATCCAGGCAAACCAGGTGAACCAATTAATCCAGAAGATCCAAATGGTCCAAAATATCCTGCTGGTTCAAATATTGTAAGTCGTGATGTAACTCGTACGATTGATTATGTTGATCAAAATGGTAAAGAAATGCCAGGACATAGCCCAATTGTTCAAACTGCCCACTTTACAGGTAGTGGTGTTCTTGACAAGGTAACAGGTCAATGGATTACTCCAATTACTTGGAGTGGAGACGGTAATTTAGCTGGAGAAACTAGTCCAGTAATTTCTGGTTTCCATATTGTACGTGTAAGTCAAGATTCAACTAATAATATTAATGTTGATCCAACTGTTGTTAAGTACAATACTGATAGTTATAAGGTTAGCGTTGTTTACGCACCAAACGGTCATATTGTTCCAGTTGATCCAAATGGTAAGCCAATTCCAAATGCTCCAACTCCGCAATATCCAACAAGTCCTGATAATCCAGCAGATGTTACTCCAAATGAACCAGTCCCAACTATTCCAGGATTTACTCCAGAGACGCCAACAATAACGCCACAAAATCCTGGGACCAATACTCCAGTTATCTATACTCCAGATGCAAAAATGCAAACAGCTATTGTCAACTATGTTGACAGTGATGACCATGATGCAATTATTGCAACATCAGGTGATATAACTGGTAAACCAGGTACGGTTATTGACTATAGTACTAAGAAAGAATTAACAATTCTTTCTGATAAAGGATATGTGTTAGTTCATAATGGCTTTGATCCTGATGGAGTTTCACCAAAATTCGATAGTGATAGTTCTACTGTTCAAACTTATACAGTTGTTTTGAAACATGGAATTGTAACTGTTACTCCAAATGATCCTGGTCATCCAGGTGAACCAATCAACCCTAATGATCCAAATGGACCTAAATGGCCTACTGATACTGGTAAAGATAGTTTGGAAAAAGTGGCTACTCAAACTATTAAGTATGTTGGTGCAGGAGACAACACACCAAAGGATAACGTTCAAAAGTTCACTTTTACTAAGAAGATGGTAATTGACAAGGTCACTGGTAAGGTAATTGAAACTGGGGCTTGGAATGATACAAGTCATACTTTTGGTTCAGTTGATACTCCAGTTGTTGATGGCTATCATGCAGATAAGAGAGTAGCTGGCGGAACTACTGTAACGCCAACTGATTTAAATAAGACAATTACTGTAGTTTATACTAAGAATGGTAAAATCATCCCAGTAGATCCAAATGGTAAGCCAATTCCAAATGCTTCTACCCCAACTTATAAAACTGATCCAAATGATCCTACTCAAGTTGTACCAGATGAACCAGTTCCAACTGTTCCAAATATGGTTCCTAGTCAAACTACTGTTACTCCACAAAATCCTGCTAAGGATACACCGGTAGTTTATAACTATCAACAAGGTTCAGTTGTAATTGTTGTGCATGATATCACTACTGATACTAATCTTCCTCAGTATGGTTATAATTCAAAGACCGTTGATGAAGGAACAAAGGTTGACTATGATTGGACAAAGACTAAACAAGAGTTGGAGAATCATGGCTATGAAATTGTGAGTCAAAACATTTCTATTCCAACTGTTGTAGGTAAGACAGCTCAAACAATTACAATTGATGTAAAGCACGCAACTGCTCCAGTTGGACCTGATAACCCACACGAACCAGGTACTCCAATTAATCCAAATGATCCAAGTGGACCAAAGTGGCCTGCTAAAGATACTTATACTAAGCACTATACTTCAACGATTCATTTCGTAGATAGTGAAGGTAAGGCTCTTGAAAAAGATAGTGTCCAAACTTCTACTTGGACCAGAACCATAATTGTTGATAAGGTAACTGGTAAGATTTTGAATGATAACGAATCATGGAAACCAAATATTACAACCTATGCTCCAACTACGGTTCCAGTCATCAAGGGATATGTAGCAGATAAGAAGTCAAAAGATGGTGTGACAGTTGGAACTACTCTTCCAGGAAGTAAAGTCGTTCAAAAAGATATTCAGGATTCAATTATCTACAATAAGATTGGTAAAATTGTTCCAGTTGATCCAAGCGGTAATCAAATTCCAGGAGCGATTACTCCAGAATATAAGAATGACCCAAGTAACCCAACTGCGGTTATTCCAAATGAACCTGTACCAAATATTCCAGGATATACTCCAGAAGAAAAAACGGTAACCCCAGTTGATCCAACTAAGGATACAAAGGTTGTTTATACTAAGCCTTCAACTCCGGTTACTCCAGTGACTCCAGATGTTCCAGCAACTCCTGAGAATCCAACTTCTCCAGTAGCTCCATCACCAGCACCACATCCTCAAACTCCATCAACTCCAGAGCCTACTCCAGAACCAGAAGCTGTAAAGCCTCATCCGCAAACAGTTCCTACTAAACCACAAACGCAACCTCAAACTTCTCAAAAAGAGACAACTGTAAAGCCTCATCCACAAACAGTTGAGACTAAAGTAATAACTACTCCGACAACTAAAAAAGTTGCAGAGAAAAAGGTAACTTCAAACCCAGTTTCGATTCAACAGCATGCACCAATTAAAGCACAGCAGGTATCTGAAAAAGCAAAAACTTCTTCATTAGTTTCAACTTCAACTGCTCAAAGGACACTTCCTCAAACAGGTGAAAATAATGATGAAAATGCCACAGCTGCTATTTTAGGTGCTGCAGCAACAGGCTTGAGTATGATAGGGCTTGCAGGTGTGAAGAGACGTCGTAGAAACAGATAGTAAAATTGTTATAAATTAAAAGCAAGGTGTTAAAATACAGCACCTTGTTTTTGATTACAAAAAATAAAATAGATGGTATTATTATCTATGTAATGAGAAATTAAAATGTGTTTTGTCATCTTAGATTTATATATTTTGGAGGCTGAATATGGTTTCAAAGAATAACCGTATTAAAAGACAAGAACAAATTGCGGAATGTAAGTCACATTTCGCTATTCGTAAATTAACCATTGGTGCTGCTTCTGTATTATTGGGAACAACATTATGGTTGAATAATGGTAATGTAGTCAGGGCTGATGCAAATTCAGATAAAGGGGATATGAATAAATCCAGCCAAGAAAGTAGTAGTTCTACTACTAACACTACAGATACTAAAAAAGTAGTTATTGTCACTGAAAATAAGCAAGAATCAGTGAATGATACTAACGAAAAAAATGAATCTCAAAACTCTAATCAACAAACAGATTCAAATTCTATACAGGATAAAAACGAAACATCACAAAGTAGTGATAATACCAATAAACAAACAAAAATCAAAAGTGAATTAAAAGATGATTCTGCTAAAAAAGAGCGGGATAATGAAGATATAGTTAAAAAGGATGCTAAAGCTGAAAATCAAATCAATCAAAATCAAACTAACACTAATTCAACGATTGATAAAGATGAACTAGCTCGTCGCAAAGAAGCAATCTCTACTCAGGTAGAAAAGGCTAAACAAAATACCGCCCAAATACCAGCTCAAGAGTCGCAAACAAATCAAGAAGATAAAGTTGCTTCTGATTCTTCAAGTATTTCGCATGATGTATTAACTGAGCAAAAGGATAATAATCAAATTGCAGAAAAAACAATTAATCCAATTTTGTCTCAAGCTGGTCAACAAGGTAAGCAAAATAAGGCTTCAAAATCTGAACAGTTAGATTTGTTCCAAATTGGAGAAAAAGGCAAAGTTCAAGCAAATCTTACTAAAGATAAGAATCTTGAAAATCAAGAAAAAGCTTTATTAAAACAAAAAGAAAATATTTTGAATATTGCTGCAACTAAAGAAGCTGCCTTAGATTCTGAAAAAATTAAGCAATTATCTACTTTATCAACTGAACAAGTTGCTCAATTATATGGAACTAGTTTAGTTCAAGCAAGTAGTATTAAAGGGATTTTTGATCAGTTGAAAGGATTAGACTTTAGCAAGATTAAAGATTCTGTTAGTCAAATTACTTCTACTATAAATGATCCTGATGTACAAAAAGCAGCAAAAGACTTGATGAGTGGTAACTTTAGTTTATCTACTTTATCAGATTTGAAAAAAGCCAGCAGCAAAATTGGTTCACTTACAACTGGATTAAAGGATTTAGCGGGAGAATTATCTAAAAATACTTCATCAGATAGTAGTACTGGAAGTATTTTAGACAAATTAAAGAATTTTAAACTTCCTGATATTACTAAAATTAAACCAGCTATTGATGGCATTAATACAGCAATGAAGGATCCTAATGTCCAAAAAGTCATTCAAGATGTAACTAGCGGTAATATAGGCTCAGCCATTGCGGATATGGGGACTGCTCTTCCTACTATTGAGCAAAACTTAACTCCATTAAATAATTTGGTTAAAGATGCTACTGGTATTGATGTTATGGATCAAGTTAAGAGTAAACTTCCTAACGTAGACCCAACTACACTTTCAAAAGCTTTAAGTGGAATAACTGGCATAATGAAGGACCCAGATGTTCAAAAAGCAATTAAAGATATTGCCAGTGGTAGTCCTAGTTTAAGTGATGTTACAGCAATTCCTAAAATAATCAAAGGCTTAAAGCCAGTAGGAAACATAGTAAAAGACTTACTTCCACATAAAGATGGTAGCAGTACAACAGATCCTGATAAAGACAAGGGGAAGACTAGTTGGTTTGATAAGTTAAAGAACTTAGTACCATCATTTACTGATGAAGAAATTACTGCTGCTAAGAATGCCATTCAAAGAACTATTTCTGATCCATTAATTAAAAATGTTGTAACGGATGTAATTACTCAAAATTATCCAAAGCTCTTAATGGATGTAATTCATTATGGCCCAGCTACTTTAAAGAATGCTAAGACTTCTATTGAAGAAATTACTAAAGCTATTAAAGATGCCAAAGAACAAAAACAACAAAATACTACTTACACTTACACTATCAATTACATGGATGGTAAGACTAAGGTAAGTTCTCAACAAGTTAGTGGTAAACCAGGAACTACCGAAACAATTACTGTTCAAGTTCCGAATGGTTATGAAGTCGCAGCTGGAAGCAGTGTTCCAGGAACCTATACTTTTACTACTAAGAATGAGAGTATTAATATTTCAGTTGTTAAAAAAGATGCTTCAAAGCCAGTTGATCCAGATGCTAAAGAACACACTTTGACTATTAACTATGTTTTATCAGATGGTAGTGCAGTTGGAGCTCCCCAAACAATTACTGGTAAAACTGGTGAAAGTAAGATTATAACTGCTCAAATTCCAGCAGGATATAAGTTAACTAATGGTACCAACATTCCAGGACTTTATACATTTAAAGATGCAGATGATAGTATAAAAGTTACTGTAGAAAAAATTGAAAATAAGCCAGATGTACCAACAACAAATGTAGTTTTAACCATTAATTATAAAGATGGTGATAAAGTAGTTGGCAGCCAAACTGTAACTGGTAAAGCTGGTAGTGAAGTATCAATTACTGCTCAAATTCCAAACGGTTATAAATTATCTTCAACAGGTGTAGTTCCTGCTACTTATACACTTGGAAATAAAGATTCTAGTTTGGATATTCCAGTTATAGTTGATAGTTCAGCTAAACCAGATAATCCGGATAACCCTAATAACCCTGATCATAAACCAGATAATCCAGATAAAAAGCCAGACAATCCAAGTGTTCCAGATACACCTGTAGAAACGCAAAAGGCACAATTGCTAATTGTTGATCAAGATGATAATAATAATCAAATTAAGGCTGATGGTATTGAAACTTCATTTATAGCTAAAGGTCAAAGTGGAGATACGATTAATTTTGGTAATACACTAGATGCTGTTTCTGCTTTACAAAAATTAGGATATGAACTAGTTTCAAATGATATTCCAACAGATGCTAAATTTGATAAAGATTCTGATAATGACAACATAAGTCAAATTTATCAAATTATTATGAGACATGGAGTTCAAGTAGTAACTGCTGCTACTGACCCTAGTGCAATTCCTGCTAAATCTCAAGGAATAATTAAACCAGCTGATTTAACAAAGAAAGTTAACTTAACTGTAACTTACACTAATTCTGATAAGACTCCATTTACTGGGGATGTTCCAGAAAATGCTAAGCAAACAATTACCTTTAATGGAACTGTTTATGTAGATAAAGTTACTGGTAAAGTAGTTAATGCTAAAGAGCAAAACGGTAATTGGGTTGTAGATAATGATAATTTAGCTATTCCAGAAGTTTCTTGGAAAGCAGATAATGATGAATTTAGTGCTGTAATTTCCCCAAAGGAAAAAGGCTATAAGGTTATTAGCGTTTCAAATTATAGTGCAGGCGATAATGTTGATAAGATCACTAAGTTACTCCCAACTAGCGGTAATATTAGCGTTAATGTTGTTTATGCTCCAGATGATACTTCTGTTCCAACACCAGCTAAGCAAGGCTCAATTAAAGTTATTGTTTTTGATCAAACTACTAACCAAATTATGAATGATTACGGTTATAATACTGGTAAAGTTGATGAAGGAACTAAAGTTGACTTCTTAGATCATGCAAAACAAATTCAAGAATTAGAAAATAAAGGCTATGACATTGTTAGTGATCCAACTGCTGATTTACCGACTACAGTAGCTGATGCAGATTTAACTTATAGATTAATTGTTAAACATCATATTTTATCGGTTAGTCCGGAAAACCCTGCAACACCAGGAAGCTTAATTGTTCCAGGTAATCCTTATAACAAATACCCATCTGATACAAATAGTGATAGTTTAACTCACGTAGTTACTAGAACAATTACTTATGCTGGTACTCCAACTGAAGTAACTCCAATAGTGGATTCTTTGAAATTTACTGCTCAAGGGTATCTTGATGCTGTAACTGGCAAGTGGACTACAGCAGATGGTCAAGAATTGCAAGATCAAACAAATCATTATATTTGGACTAGTCATGATGGTACTAAATTTGATAAAGTAACTTCACCTTACTTTAAGAACTATCATGTAGCTAATATTTCAGTAAATGGTAATGATTATGGAGATGTAGCCGAAACTACAAACATTAATCAAGATTCTAAGAACATTAATGTTGTGGTTAACTACGCTCCAAATGGTGAAATTGTTCCAGTGGATAGTACAGGAAAAGAAATAGCATCAAAAGTTCAATATGTAACAAATCCTGCAAACTTAACTAAAGTAATGCCTGAAGAATCTGTTCCTGAAGTAAGTGGCTACACTACTGAAATTAAGACAGTTACTCCAGTTGATGCATCAGTTAATACTTCTGTAGTTTATACCGCTATTCCAACTAAAGTTAAGAAGGGTAGAGTAATTGTTACAGTGCATGATAACACTGCTAATAGTAATCTTTCTGACTATAGTTATGATACTAAGAGAAGAAAAGTTGGTACTCAAGTTGATTTTGATAAAACTAGTGTACTTTCAGCCCTTGAAAAAGCGGGATATAAGGTTCTTAATTCAGATGTAATCATTCCACAGAAGGTTACTAAAGGAAACCACTTAGTTACTATTTATGTGGAACATGATATAACTCCTATTAAAGAAGATAATAATTCTAAACAAATAGTTTTAACTAAAGAAGCTACACAAACTGTTCACTATGAAGGTGCAGGAAGTTCAACTCCACAAGATAATATAAGTACAATTAAATTTATTCATAAAGTAAGCTTAGATAAGGTTACTGGTGAGTTAATTGATAATGGTTGGACACCGCAAACTCAAACTTATAAGACAGTTATTACTCCTAACGTTGCTGGTTATACTGCTAGTGTTAACGCAGTGGGTGGTGACCAAGTAAATGCAAATGATAATAATCTTGATCGTACCTACACCGTAACTTATGTCAAAGATCCAGTACTTGTTATGGGGAATGTCGTTTATATTGATGATGTGACTGGTGATGTATTAGAAAGTCACAGTTTCTTAGGTAATATAGGAGACAGTGTTAAATATGATCCAGCTAAAAGAATTGCTAGTTATGAAGCAAAGGGTTACCAATTAACTCAAAATGATCTTGATAGTGAAAAGAAGCTTGAAAGTCAAAATAATGATTTTGAAATTCACTTCACTCATACGACTTCTAAAGTAGATGCTAATAACGCTGCTGACAATTATAAGAAAGCTGATTTAGATAAAAATATTAGTCGAGTAGTTGAATATGTATATGCAGATGGTTCTAAATCAATTGCGCCAATTAAGCAAGAAGTACATTTGACAGCCAGTGGCACAATTGACAATGTAACAGGGCAATTGGTTACTGTTCAAAATGGTAAGATTATTCCAAATGGCAGACTTACTTGGACAGCAGTTGGTGAAGATAGTTTCGCTGAAATTCCAGCTATTAATTTAGATGGATATTATATCTCTGGAATTAAAGAAACTGGTACTAATGCAAATGTTAGTGAAAATGGTCAAATTGCTAGTGAAGTAGTAACTAATACTACTCCAAATGAACATATAACAATTACTCTTTCTAAAAAGACACCGATTGATATAACTGGTAGTGTAGATTATATTGATGATACAACTAATAAGACACTTGAAGTTGATAAATTAGGTGGTCAAGTTGGTCAGTTAATTAATTACAATACTGCAAATATCATTCAGGGATATTTGAATAAGGGTTATAAATTAGTTTCAAGTAACTTTAGAGATGGTGTTTCTACATTTGATGGGGATGCTGAAAAGAACAACTTCCAAGTGCATTTAGCACATAATACCAATGTAGTAAATGATGAAAAGGTAGTTACTCGAAATGTATCATATATTGATAAAGAAGGTAGAAATGTTTTACCTGCTGTTAACCAAAGTGTAAGTTTTACAGGTCAAGCTACTAAGGATGAAGTAACTGGTAATCTTGTTAACTTAAACAACGATGGTTCAATTAAAGATCAAAATGGAAAGATAAGTTGGACTGCAAAGGATGACGAATTTGCTGCAATTGCTGCAGTAGATAACAATTATCGAGTAACTGGAATTAAAGAAATTGGTACTAATACTGATGTTGATATGAATACTGGAGCTGTTGCTAGTGAAAAAGTTTCTCCAACTGATAGTAATAAGACTATTGTGATTTTACTTGAGCAAGCTAAAGCTAATGCTCGTGTGTCTTATATTGATGACACCACTGGAAAAGTTATTGAAACTAGAGAATTTGATGGTAAACTTGGCAATAAGATTAATTACGATGCTAATAGTGAAATTGCTAAGTACGAAAATCAAGGATATAAATTAGTTTCTAGTGATTGGGGTAAAAACGTAATATTTACTCAGGCTGATAATAACTACAATATCCATTTAGCTCATACAACTTCAAATCTTGATGTAAATCACTTAGTTGCTGGTTATACTAAAGATGATTTAACTAAACAAGTTACTCGAACTGTTAACTATGTATATGCAGATGGTTCTAAATCAATAGCCCCAATTAAGCAGATAGTAAACTTCAAAGCAACTGGTACGATTGATAATGTAACAGGGCAATTGGTTACTGTTCAAAATGGTCAAATTATTCCAAATGGCAAGCTTACTTGGGATAATTCGAATAAGGGTAAATTTGATGAAGTTTCTGGACCGGATTTAGCAGATTACTATATTTCTGGAATCAATCAAAGTAATTCTCAAGCTACTATAAATGACAAGGGTCAAGTATCTAGTGAAGAATCAAGTCCAACTTCCGCAAACATCAATATTGTTATTACTTTATCTAAGAAAGCCCCTATAGAAACTAGTGGAACAGTTATTTATTACGATGATACAATGAATATGCCTATTGAAACTGTTAAACTTGGTGGGAAAATTGGTCAAGTTATCAATTACGATACTAATAGTAGGGTAGAAGATTACCTCAAGCGCGGATATAAGTTAGTAAAGAATGACTTAAATAAAGATCAAAAATTTGCACAAGATTCTGCTAAAAATAGTTTTGAAATTCATCTTGCACATACCACTAGTCCAGTTAATGATGAAAAGACTGTGACTCGAAATGTATCGTATGTTGATGAAAATGGTGAAACTGTTTTGCCAGAAATTAAGCAAACTGTTAGTTTCAATGGTCAAGCTACTAAAGATGATGTAACAGGTAACTTAGTAAACTTGAATAGTGATGGTTCAATTAAAGATCAAGATGGAAAAATTACTTGGACTGCAAAGAACGATGAGTTTGCAGAAATTCCAGCTGTAGACGATGCAAAATATACAGTTATTGGAGTTAAAGAAAATAATAATGCAGTAGACTTGAAGACAGGTAAAGTAGCCAGTGAAAAAGTAACTGCAAATGCTGATAACAGCAACATTTTGATTACTTTGAATAAAGTAGTGACTCCTAAAGGCTCGATTACTGTTGTAGTTCATGACGAAACCGCTAATAAAGATCTTACAAACTATGGCAAGTCATCAGGTGAAGAAGATACAGGAAGTTCATTTGAATATAATCTTGCTGGAGAAATTAAAGACCTTGAAAATAAGGGTTATAAAGTAATTAATAAAGATTTGAGTGTTCCTCAAACAATTACTGCTGGAGATCAAAAACTTGTTCTTTATGTAGAACATGATTTGGAACCAGTAACTAATAGTAAAGATGTTACTCGCAGTATTAATTACGTTGATGAAAATGGTAATAGTCTTTCTCCAATAATTAAGCAAACTGTTCACTTTACTCAAAATGGAGTGAAAGATAAAGTAACTGGTGAATTTACTAGTCCTCTTACTTGGGATAAAACAAGTGATACTGTTCAAAATGCAATCTCACCATCTATTGATGGTTATCATGTAGTCAAAGTTTCTCAAGATGGCGACGGGGATAATGTTAAAGCCACGGTCTTGAAGAATAATGAAGATAGTTACGATGTATTTGTAACTTATGCTAAAGATACTAATAAACCAGATGATGGTAAGTCAGATAGCAAGACGGATCCAGTTAAGCCAGACGATGGTAAGTCAGATAGCAAGACGGATCCAGTTAAGCCAGACGATGGTAAGTCAGATGCTTCAGCTACTAATTCGACTAATAATACGACTACACCTGATCCAGTTCAATCAACAACTACATCAGAAACAACAACTTCTTCTGCTCCTCAAGAAGAAACTACAAATGATTCAGAACCTACAGAGTCTGATCCGGTAGAATCAACTTCTTCTTCAGGCGATGAGAATGAAGCTTCTAATGATGACAATGATGCAAATGATGAGGCTGCTGATGATGACGTAAATAATGATATCGATTCATCAGATAATAATGATTCAGTTGCGGGTCAAAATAGTAAAACTTCTAATAATTGGAAGGATAGTTTTGGACCACATGCAGAGACATTAAGTAGTAAAAATAATGCTATAAAGAGAGATATTACATTAACCAATAAAAATAACAATATTTCTTCAAACTCACAAAATATTAAACAAACTAGTCAGAATCAACTTCCTCAAACTGGTGATGATAATCAATCAGATGCAGCACAAACTATCTTAGGATTAGCAGCCGGCACTTTAAGTATGATTGGTCTTGCTGGAGTTAAAAAACGTAGAAAGCAAGATTAAGTTTATATAAATAACAAGAGGAGTAAATCACGTCTGTGATTTACTCTTTTTGTTTTGTTTAAAAGGGAAATACTTCTAAATAAAATAAAAAGTGTTATTATATACTTGTAATGATCAAAGAATAGAAATAAGAGAAGTTGGAGGCTGAATTTTAAGATGAATTCACAAAACAATTATACAGAGCAAACAAAACAAGTAGAGCGTCAACAACATTTTGCTATTCGTAAGTTAACAATTGGAGCAGCATCAGTGTTATTAGGAACAACTTTATGGATTGGGACTAATGCAAATACTGCTAAAGCAGATACTGTTGACGATAGTAATCAAGATAATGCAAGTCAAGAGGCTAAAGCAGTTGCGTCAAATAATACTTCTAATGCTAAGAAAGTAGTTATTGTCGCTTCTCAAGATAATCAAGTACCAGAAAGTAGAAACACTTCGAATCAAAATACTTCAACTATTTCAGAAAGTGCAGAAAAGCCTGTACAAAATACTGATGAAACAGCGTCAGAAACTCCAGCATTAACAGTTAATTCTGATGTTTCAGTAAAGACTGAAAAAAATAGAACAACTAGTGAAAATTTTTCAAAATCTACAAATAATGAAGAAAGTAAAGAAGATAGAGCTTCTACTAATTCAGTAAATATTGATAAGCAAAATAATTCTCAAGTTGCTGAAAAGAGTACCACTGAGAATAATATTGCTGAAAATAATCAAACTGAATCTAATATACAAAATAATTCTACCGTTAATTTAAGTGATTCAACTAAACAAGCTCTTCAATCAGCTGCTCAAGTTCAGGTTCAGAATGCTAAGTTGAATACGCCAAGTCAAAATACTAGTTCAAATTTATTTGCTAATAGTTTAGATTCTGTTCAACAGTCAGCTAAGCAAACTAAGGCGGAGACTAATATTCAAGATTTTGATTTATCTAAAGTTGCTTTACAAGGTGTGAAAAATACCACAAATTCTGATCTTAAATCAAGTCTTGCAAATATTGGAAATGTGAAACTTCAAACAAGCATTAATAACACTCTTCAAGCAAATCAAATTGATGAAAAGAATGCTAAACAAATTGCACAACTTTATGGAGTAAATAAAACAGTTGCTTCTTCCAATAATGTTCAAACTCAATTAAAGAGCTTTGAAATTCCAAGCATGACTCAAGCCCAAATGCAACAAGTGATTGGTCAATTAGGTTCGATCATTTCTGATCCAAATGTACAAAATATGGCAAAGGATATGATTCGCGGCAATTGGAATGGTGTTTTGAAAGAAAGTGAAGCAGCTGGTCAAAAGCTTGTAGCCAACCTTGGAGGCATTCAAGGCATCATTCAAAATGTAACTGGAAAACTTGCAGGTAGTGATTGGCAACAAGAACTCAAGAAGTTCAATATTCCAAGCATGACCCAAGCTCAAATGCAACAAGTGATCGGTCAATTAGGTTCGATCATTTCTGATCCAAATGTACAAAATATGGCAAAAGATATGATTCGCGGCAATTGGAATGGTGTTTTGAAAGAAAGCGAAGCAGCTGGTCAAAAGCTTGTAGCCAACCTTGGCGGCATCCAAGGCATCATTCAAAATGTAACTGGAAAACTTGCAGGTAGTGATTGGCAACAAGAACTCAAGAAGTTCAATATTCCAAGCATGACTCAAGCTCAAATGCAACAAGTGATTGGTCAATTAGGTTCCATCATTTCTGATCCAAATGTACAAAACATGGCAAAGGATATGATTCGCGGCAACTGGAATGGTGTTTTGAAAGAAAGTGAAGCAGCTGGTCAAAAGCTTGTAGCCAACCTTGGAGGCATTCAAGGCATCATTCAAAATGTAACTGGAAAACTTGCAGGTAGTGATTGGCAACAAGAACTTAAGAAGTTCAATATTCCAAGCATGACTCAAGCTCAAATGCAACAAGTGATTGGTCAACTAGGTTCGATCATTTCTGATCCAAATGTACAAAATATGGCAAAAGATATGATTCGTGGCAATTGGAATGGTGTTTTGAAAGAAAGTGAAGCAGCTGGTCAAAAGCTTGTAGCCAACCTTGGAGGCATTCAAGGTATCATTCAAAAAGTTACTGCAAGTATTAGCCAACATAATGGTACTAGTTGGTTAGATAAGTTTAAGAATATCATTCCTGATTTTGCTAATAATCAAAAATCAGTTGCTCAAAAGTTGATCGCGGGCATTAAGAATGCTGATGTAAGGGCTTTAGTTACCGATGTAATTAATGGTAAGGCTGGAAAGCTTTTACTTGATGTAGTTCACTATGGTACCAGTTCTTTGAAGACTGCTTACACTAAAGCACAAGAAATAATCAAGCAAGTTCAAGAAGGCATTCAAAAACAAGTGGCAACTATTAAGACAGATTTTTATAAATTTAATCAAAAGCTTGGTTTCCAACTTCCAAAGTTATCTTGGAATAGTATTACTATTAAGGTTCCAAAAATTCAATTTCCTCAATTTCACTTTAACTTGTTTGCGTTTTAACAAAAAATAAGAACTTAAAAACAGGATGTTTTTAAAGCATCCTGTTTTTTTATGAATTAAAAATAAAACTGCATACAAAATAAGAATTATTTTTCGTATAAAAAACAATTTTTAGAGATATAAATAGATTTGTCTAGACTGTTACGGACTGTAAGGACTGACTGAAATAAAAAAAGCATTATTTAACAAAAAACTATAAAAGTATAGCTGAAGCGAATAAAAACAGGTGTAATTTTATTCTTGATTTTAAAATAATACATGTTATTATATAGAGGTGATGAAAATACAACCACTAGGGAGTGGCTATTATTTTTTGGAATATTTTAAGAAAATGAGTAATTAGGAATTTGGAGGCTGAACAATGGTTTCTAAAAATAATCGCGTTCAAAAGATGGCTCAGGCTGCTGAACGCCAATCTCACTTCGGAATCCGTAAGTTGACAGTTGGTGCTGCGTCTGTTCTTCTTGGAACCACTTTATGGTTAGGCAATAATGCTAATGTTGCAAACGCTGATACAAAAGCTGACAACAATGATGCTGATAAGGCACAAAATAGTGAAAATGCTGTAGTAAATACTCAAAAAGTTGATAAGGTAGTTGTTGATGCAAGTAATGCTTCACAATCTACTGAAACTACTGATCAAACTCAAGAGTCATCTGATCAAAGTCAAAGTGCAGATCAAGCAGTGAAAAGTAATGATGAGAATACTGCTGATCAAAAAGTAGCAGAAGCTACTCAAAACGCACAAACTCATATTGAGAAAGCAACTGAAAATACAGAGAATAAGAAAGCTGAAATAACAAGTAGCCAAGCTGACGAGAAGGCTCAGGCTCAAAAAATCGAATCTGCTGCACAAAATGGTCAAAAGACCGCAGATGAGACTAACAATAAAAAAGATGATATTAATGCTGGTGCACTTAAGGGTGCTGAAAAAGCAGAAGATACAACAAACACTGATTTACAAACAAAACTTGATGAAGCTAATAAGAAAGCAACTTCAACTGCTGATTCAAAGGAAACTAAGGCAGATGCTACAACTACAACTTTAAACACTGCTCAACTTAGTGAATTAGGTAAGGCAAATGCTGCTTTGAAAAATCAACTTGGTGCAAGCTTAGTAAGTTGGGACGATATTCTTAGTGGTATTGGTCAAGCAGGAAGTGCAATTTCTGGTGCAATTAACGATGCTAATGCCGCAAAGACTAATGATGCAATCAACGAGGCTGAAAAGAACTTCAAGACTGTTGATAATGCTATGGACTTGCTTAGTGCAGCTAATAGTTGGGATAGCAGTATCCAAGGTGTTAACTTAAAGGGTAACATTAATCTTACTGGTGATTTGAATCTTACTAAGAACTTCATTATCCATGGTTTAGATGGTGCTACTTTAACTCTTAATGGTGGTTCAGGTTCTATTTCTAATAATGCCATCTTAACTTTAGATAATGTTACTGTTAACGGTAGTGTTGGTGGTAGCGGTAAAACTCAAATTAAGGGAACTGTAACTTCTAATGTTGGCTCAAACACTAGTAGCAAAGCTAACTTCGAAGGTTCAGGAGTTGAGGTTCTTAATGATGCAACTTTGACTATTAATCGAGCAGCTGTAGGAGATGGTATTAATTTAGCAGATGGTTCAACTGTAAAGGTTGACGATAATGCAACTTTAAATATTAATACTAATACTAACGGCGCAACTGATACAGCTCGTTATCATAATGCTGGTGTATTTATGGAAAAAGGTGGTAACTTCCTTACAGGTCGTAATTCTACTGTTAACTTAAATACTAGCATTGGTCAAGGTATTGCAATCGGTGCAGGTCGTCCAAATTCAACTGATAAGGATCGTTTTGGTGGTTATGGTACAGGTCAATCACGTCAAGCTGGACCAACTAATGTTATTTTAGGAGACCACACTACATTCAACTTTACTGGTCGTGATGGTATTATTTTAGGTAATAATTCTAACTTTACTACCGGTGATTATTCCAATGTTCATTTTGAAAACAAGGGTCGTGGTGTAGCGCTTGATTTAGCTAACGATAGTAATATTAATGTTTCCGATCACTCAGTTCTTTATTTGCACTCAGTTGGTAAAACTAGTTCAAGTGGTCCTTCTGGTAGTTATGATGGTTATAACTATGTTGGTGTTAACGAACGAGGAAATATTACAGTTGGTGAATATGCAACCTTCCGAGTAATTCTCGAAGGTCGTGGTGATAATGCATGGGATGATGTTGTTTCACTTGATTCACGTAGTTCAAGTAGTAATGCTGCCTTTACTTCTAAGAAGGGTGCTACTGTTGATATTCGTGATGATAACACTAACTTCTATGCAGAACTTATTTCTTTCCCATTAGGAAATGCTAATTCAAGAGTTGATATTCAAGATCCACTTTATGTAAACTTACAACGTTATTCAAATGGTGGTGAAACTACTGGTTGGATGCCTGTTGGTGGGGATGAAATCAACGATACTTCATCCCAGTATACTTCTAACTTAATTTATATGGGTGGTACTAAAGGTGTTGTAAATATTGGTGGATCTAATTATGTTGTTTACCAACGAATTAAGTCTAATGGTTCTAAGCAACTTTGGCTTAATGTAAACAGTGTTTCGATTCCAATGAATGGATTCCAAACTTTAGATCCATATAACAATAATGCTAACCCTGATCTTTCTATTAATGGTATTGGACTTACTGGTGGAATTAGAGCTAACCAAGTTCATAACTATAATGGTTCTCCTGATACTGGTAAGAATGCTCCTGCATATGGTATTTCAACTCAGCGTGCTAGTCATCAAATTTGGTTCCCACACTCAACTACTACTGAAGCTAGTGGAACTCATAAGAACATCATTAAGTATGTATATGAAGATGGTACTCCAGTAACTGATGCAAGTGGAAATCCAATCGTTAAAACTCAAGAGCTTGATTTAGATCGTCAAATTGAATTAGATCTTACTCCTGATGCTTTAAACAAGGTTCAAGAATATGCTTCAACTCACAGTTCTGATGAAACACTTGAATTCCTTAAGAATAACTATGCTGTTTCAAAAGATAGTGGTTGGCAAATTACTAATGCTGTTAATACATCAAAAGAAAATCCATATTCTGAAGTAGATTCACCAGTTCTTGACGGTTATACTGCAACTATTCAATCTACTAATGCACCGGGCGTAACTGTTGGTGCTAATGGTTCTAGCGTTACTGCTAAGTTCCAAATGCCAACTGAAGGTGTGGTTGAAAATGGCCAATTAACTGATGACTTTAAGAATAAAGGAATTACTGGTTTACCAGAAAATTATGAAACTGTAGTTGTTTACAAGAAGGGTCCAGCTGAACAAACAGTAACAGTTAAATATTATGATGATACTACTAATACTGAATTAACTAGTTATGATAAGACTATTACGGGTGTTCCAGGTAGTGACTTAAATTACACTACTCAACCATCAATTACCGACCTTGAAAATAAGGGTTATGACTTAGTAAGTGATAGCTTCACTAGTGCTAATTTAGATGGAAAAATGCCTGAAAATGGTGGTAATTATGAAGTTCACGTAAAACATGGTACTGTTCCAGTTAACCCAACTAATCCAGGTAAGCCGGGAGAACCTATTAACCCTAATGATCCAGATGGACCTAAATATCCAGATGATACTAGTGCTACCAGCTTAACTAAAGATGTAACTCGTACTATTAAGTACGTTGACAACACTGGCAAAGAAGTTGCTCCATCAGTTGATCAAAAGGCTACATTTACTCAAAGTGGTGTCTTAGATAAAGTAACAGGTGAATGGGTAACTCCACTGACTTGGTCAGAAGATCAAACAGTTAAAGCTGTAACTTCACCAACAGTTGATGGTTATCATGTAGTTAACGTGGATAGGGATGCCGATGGCAATAATGTTGCTCAAGCAACTCTTACTCACAATGACAGTGATTACACAGTAGTTGTAACTTATGCTCCAGATGAAAAACCAGCAACTGGTAAGGTAGTCTACATTGATGATACTACTGGTACTACTTTGCAAACTGATCCATTAAAGGGTGAAGCTGGCGATCCAATCAACTACACTACTCAAAGTACAATTAAGGATTATGAAGATAAGGGGTATGAATTCGTTTCAAGTAACTTTAAAGATGGTGATGAAACCTTTAAAGAAGGCGATGCTAATAACTTTGAAGTTCACTTGAAGCACGGTACTGTTCCAGTAACTCCAGAAAACCCAGGAAAACCTGGTGAACCAATTAATCCAAATGACCCAGATGGTCCTAAGTATCCAGATGATACTAGTGCTACTAGCTTAACTAAAGATGTAACTCGTACTATTAAGTACGTTGATAACACTGGTAAAGAAGTAAGCTCTCCAGTTACTGAAACTGTTCACTTTACTGCTAAAGGTGTCTTAGATAAAGTAACTGGTGAATGGGTAACTCCACTTACTTGGTCAGAGGATCAAACTTTTGCAGCTCAAAAGACTCCAGTAGTTCAAAACTATCATGTAACTGGCGTTGACAGAGATTCAAACGATAATGTAAACGTTGATAGTGCAACAGTAAACCATGATGCAAATGATTACACAGTAATTGTAACTTATGCACCAAATGGTCATATTATTCCGGTTGATAAGACTACAGGTGACCCAATTCCAGGACAAGATCACCCACAATTCCCAACAGATCCAAATGATCCATCTAAGGTTGATAATGGTGAAAAACCAAGTGTTCCTGGCTATAGACCAGAAACTGGTAAACCAGGTGATCCAGTTGAACCAGACTCTCAAGACCCATCTAAGGATGTAGAAGTTCCTTACGTTAAGGATGATACTCAAGTATCTGGTCAACAAACTGTTCATTATGTAGATAGTGAAGGTAATAAGCTTCTTCCAGATCAAGTAAATGATCGTGTAGAGTTTACTAAAGATGGTGCAACTGGTAAGTGGAATGAAGATAGCTATAAGTATAAAGATGCAACAGCTCCTGTAATTGAAGGTTATGTAACTAGTTCTAAGACAGTAGAAGGTAAGACAGTAACTCCAGAAGATCCGAATGCTGAAATTACTATTGTCTACAATAAAGTTGGTAATATCGTCCCACAAGATCCAAGTGGTAATCCAATTCCAGATCCAAGTGATCCATCTAAGAATGTACCAGAAGTTCCTTATAAGAATGATCCAGAAGATCCAACTAAGGTTGTACCAAACGAACCAGTTCCAGATATTCCAGGTTACACTCCAAATGTACCAAGTGTAACTCCAGAAGATCCAACTAAGGACACTCCAGTTATTTACAACAAGGATAAGAATCCAGCAACTGGTAAGGTAGTCTACATTGATGATACTACTGGTACTACTTTGCAAACTGATCCATTAAAGGGTGAAGCTGGCGATCCAATTAACTACACAACTCAAAGTACAATTAAGGATTATGAAGATAAGGGTTATGAATTTGTTTCAAGTAACTTTACTGATGGTAAAGAAGTCTTTAAGAAGGGCGATGTAAACAACTTTGAAGTTCACTTGAAGCATGGTATTGTTCCAGTTACCCCAGAAAACCCAGGAAAACCTGGTGAACCAATTAATCCAAATGATCCAGATGGTCCTAAGTATCCAGAAGACTCTGGCAAGGATAACTTGAGTAAGGAATATACTTCTACCCTTCACTTCCAATATGAAGATGGAACTAAGGCTGCAGATGATAATGTACAAACTTCAACTTGGACTCGTACTTTGAACATTGACAAGGTAACTGGTGAAATTTTAAATCCAGACGAAGCTTGGAAATCAAATATTGATACTTACAAGAATGTTAATGTTCCAGTTATCGACGGCTATGTTGCAATGACTAAGACCAAGAATGGTAAAGCTGTTTCAACTTATGTTGAAGGTGACAAAGCGGTTCAAGAAAATCTTGAAGATACTGTTATTTACAAGAAGATTGGTAACATCGTCCCACAAGATCCAAATGGTAATCCAATTCCAGATCCAAGTGATCCATCTAAGAATGTACCAGAAGTTCCTTATAAGAATGATCCAAACGATCCAACTAAGGTAACTCCAAATGAACCAGTTCCAAATATTCCAGGTTACAATCCAAATGTACCAAGTGTAACTCCAGAAGATCCAACTAAGGATACTCCAGTTGTTTACACTAAGGATGATACTAAAGTAACTGGTACTCAAGTTGTTCACTATGTTGATGATCAAGGCAATCAACTTCGTCCAGATGAAGTAAATGATAGTTTTGAATTTATTAAGAATGGTACAACTGGTAAGTGGAATGAAGATACTCATACTTATAAGAATGCAACAGCACCTGTAATTACGGGTTATGTAACTGCTGCCAAGACTGTAGAAGGTAAGACTGTAACTCCAGAAGATCCAAATGCTGAAATTACTATTACTTATCATAAAGTTGGTAAAATCGTTCCTGTTGATCCAAGTGGAAAAGAAATTCCAGACGCACCAACTCCAAGTTACCAAAATGATCCAGAAGATCCAACTAAGGTAACTCCAAATGAACCAGTTCCAAATGTTCCAGGTTATAGACCAAATGTACCAAGTGTAACTCCAGAAGATCCAACTAAGGATACTCCAGTTCCATATACTAAGGATGAAACTCCAGAAGCCAAGGATCAAATTGCTAGAGTTCAATACATTGACCAAGATGAAAATGATAAGATCATCACTGAATCACCAGAATTAACTGGTAAACCAGGTGACAAGATTGTTTACTCAACTGCAGAAACAATTAAGAAGTTAGTTGATCAAGGATATGTATTGGTAAATGATGGCTTCCCAACCGATGCTGCATTTGACAACATTGATGGTAACGAACAAATTTTCAAAGTTGTGTTGAAGCACGGAACTACTCCAGTTAACCCAAGTAATCCAGGTAAGCCGGGAGAACCTATCAATCCTAACGATCCAGATGGTCCTAAGTGGCCAGAAGATACTGGTAAGGATAGCTTGACTAAGGAAGGTAAGCAAACTATTCATTACACAGGTGCAGGTGACAAGACTCCTAAGGATAATATTCAAGACACTACTTTCAGTCATGAATTAGTGATTGATAACGTAACTGGTAAAATCATTCAAGATAATGGTTGGACTCCAGATAGCCATACTTTCACTACTGTTGATACTCCAGTAGTTGATGGTTACCACGCAGACAAGAAGACTGCAGGCGGTAAGACTGTTACTGTTGATAATCCAGAAGTAGAAGAAACTGTAACTTATACTGAAAACGGTAAGATTGTTCCAGTTGATCCAGAAGGAAACAAGATTCCAAATGTCGACAACCCAACTTACCCAACTGATCCAAGTGATCCAACCAAGGTTGTACCAAATGAACCAGTACCAAACATTCCAGGTTATACTCCAGAAACTCCAACAGTAACACCAAATGATCCAGGTAAAGATACTGAAGTGGTTTACACTAAGCCAGATGCTGATAAAGGTGTTGTAAATGTTTATGTTCATGACAACACTACTGGTGAAAATCTTGATCAATACGGATACACAACTGGTAATGTAGATGCAGGTACTAAGGTAAATTATGATAAGAATAGTGTAATTACTGAATTAACTAACAAGGGCTACAAGGTATTGAACCCTAATGAAGTAATTCCAGATGAAGTAACTAAGGGTACTCAAAACATCACTATTTATGTAGAACATACTACAACTACTGTAACTCCAGATAATCCAGGTCACCCAGGTGATCCAATTGATCCAAATAATCCAGATGGTCCTAAGTATCCAGATGGAACAAGTCTTAATGACTTAAAGAGAACTGCTACTCAAACAGTTCATTACACAGGTGCAGGTGACAAGACTCCTAAGGATGATGTAAAGAGCTTTGAATTTACTAAGCAAATTACTTTTGACAATGTAACTGGTAAGATTATTGATAACGGTTCTTGGAATGTTTCAAGTCATGAGTTTAATAGAGTTGATACTCCAGTAGTTGATGGTTACCACGCAGATAAGCGTATTGCCGGTGGTATGACAGTAACTCCAGATAACTTAAAGGCAGAAGAAACTGTAACTTATACTGAAAATGGTAAGATTGTTCCAGTTGATCCAAATGGTAATAAGATTCCAAATGTTGATAATCCAACTTACCCAACTGATCCAAGTGATCCAACTAGAGTTACACCAAATGAACCAGTACCAAATATTCCAGGTTATACTCCAGAAGTACCAACAGTAACTCCAGATAATCCTGGAAAAGATACTCCAGTCATCTACACCCCAATTCCAGCAGATAAGGGACAAGTTATTGTTAACGTTCATGACAACACAACTGGCAAGGATCTTCCAAATTATGGTTATGATTCAGGAGAACAAGAAGTAGGTCAAAAGGTTGATTACAACAAGAATGATGTAATTACTGAGTTGACTAACAAGGGTTACAAGGTAATCAATCCAGATGTAACTATTCCAAGTGAAGTTACAAAGGGTTCACAAGTTGTTACTATTTATGTAGAACACGATACTGTACCAGTTAACCCAACAAACCCAGGAAAACCTGGTGAACCAATTAATCCAAATGATCCAAATGGACCTAAATGGCCAAGTGACTCAAGCGATGTATCTAAAGATGTTACAAGAACTATTATTTTTGTAGATAATGAAGGTAAAGAAGTTCATGCTCCAGTTGAACAAACTGTTCACTTCACAGCACAAGGTGTGATTGATAAAGTAACTGGTGAATGGACTACTCCACTTACTTGGAGTCCAGCTCAAACCGTTTCTGGTCAAAATGTACCATTTGTTGAAAACTACCACGTAACTTCTATCAGTAAAGATGGCAATGGAAATACTTCAATTAAGAGCGTAACTTTAGATCACAATACTAATAGTTATAAAGTTGTAGTAACATACGAACCAAATGGTAAGATTGTTCCAGTAGATCCAAATGGTAATAAGATTCCAAATGTTGATAATCCAACTTACCCAACTGATCCAAACAATCCATCTAAGGTAGTACCAAATGAACCAGTACCAAATATTCCAGGTTATACTCCAGAAGTACCAACAGTAACTCCAGATAATCCTGGTAAAGATACTCCAGTCATCTACACCCCAATTCCAGCAGATAAGGGACAAGTTATTGTTAACGTTCATGACAACACAACTGGCAAGGATCTTCCAAATTATGGTTATGATTCAGGAGAACAAGAAGTAGGTCAAAAGGTTGATTACAACAAGAATGATGTAATTACTGAGTTGACTAACAAGGGTTACAAGGTAATCAATCCAGATGTGACTGTTCCAAGTGAAGTTACAAAGGGTTCACAAGTTGTTACTATTTATGTAGAACACACTACAACTACTGTAACTCCAGACAATCCAGGTCACCCAGGTGATCCAATTGATCCAAATAATCCAGATGGTCCTAAGTATCCAGATGGAACAAGTCTTGATGATTTAAAGAAGACAGGAACTCAAACAATCCACTACACAGGAGCTAATAATAAGACTCCAAAGGATAATGTTCAAAGTTTCGATTTCACTAAGAATATTACTTTTGACAATGTAACTGGTGAAATTATCGACAACGGTTCTTGGAATGTTTCAAGTCATGAATTCGGTACAGTTGATACTCCAGTAGTTGATGGTTACCATGCAGATAAGCGAACAGCTGGCGGTATGACAGTAACTCCAGATAATTTAAAGGCGGAAGATACAGTAACTTACACTGAAAATGGTAAGATAGTTCCAGTTGACCCAGAAGGAAACAAGATTCCAAATGCATCAACTCCAACTTATGTAACTGACCCTAATGATCCAACCAAGGTAGTACCAGATGAACCAGTACCAACAATTGATGGCTACACACCAAATCAAAACACTGTAACACCAAAGGATCCAGGTAAGGATACTGAAGTGGTTTACACTAAGCCAGATACTCCAGTAACTCCAACACCAGAACCATCAGTAACTACAGTGGTAGGTAAGCAAACGATCACCTTTGTAGATGGAGACAATAACAACACTCCACTTAGAGATTCAGATGTACAAACACACACATTTACAATCACAAATGGAGTACCAAGTGAAAACAGCTACACATTTGGTACAGTTAATGTTCCAGTAATCAAGGGCTACGTCGCAGAGATCAAGACAGCAGGCGGCAAGACAGTAACGCCAAATGATCCAAATGCGGAAGTAGTAGTTGTTTACCACAAGATCGGCAAGATCGTTCCAGTGGATCCAGATCATAATCCAATTCCAGGAGCAGAAACGCCACAATACAAGAACGATCCAGAGGATCCAACTAAGGTAGTGCCAGATGAAAATGTACCAATCATTGATGGCTACACCCCAAGTCAAAATACAGTGACACCAACTGATCCAACTAAGGATACTGAAGTTGTATACACTAAGAAGACAACTCCAGTAGAACCAGATGAACCTGATACACCGGATGAGCCAACAACGCCAGATAAGCCGGTTTCACCTAAGCCAACTAATCACAAACCAGCTGAGCCAAACTATAATAACAATATTCGTCCTCATTCCGAAAATAACAATTGGAATAATAATATTCGTCCACATTCACAAAATGGAGATTACAGTGATACTGTAAGACCTCATGGTGAGACTATCGACGAAAATGGAAATATTATCAGAGATGGCAAGGTTGTAGGATATGTTGATAAGAATGGTAAGAAGCATTACACTACTAAATCAACTCTTCCACAAACAGGTGAGAACAATAATGAAGAAACTTCTGCAGCAATCTTAGGAGCAGCTGCCGCAGGAATCGGCATGATTGGTCTTGCTGGTGTAAAGAAACGTCGTAAGAAAGATTAGTATATACTTGAATTTAGTTCTCTAATTTAAGTATGAATATAGAAAAAGCATAGCTTCTGTAAAGAAGTTATGCTTTTTTTAAACTTTTTTAGTGTGAAACTTGGGAAAATAGACTATCTCGTATTATAATAGATGTATATGAAAGGCTAGAATCTAATGAATAAACTAACAAGAAAGATGGCTCTTTTTGGTAAGGGCCGAAAAGCAGTTGTAAACTTCATAGATATAGATAACGATTTAGCTAAGATTGGAACCTCTGGCGAGTTGGAGGGTAATAAGGACACTCCTATCGAATTTGATAGTGGTTCTAAGATTAAGGAACTAGAAGACAAGGGATATGTTCTTGTTGAAAACAAGTTTGATCCAGACGGCAAAAAGCCGCTTTTTGGTGATGATGAAGATACTCCATATGTGATTAGCTTTCGTCATGGCTATGAAGTTGTAGATGTAGATAATCCCGGATGGGGTTTTAGTAAGGAACAGCTCCAAAAGATCGGTACGCAAACTGTTCATTATAGTGGAGCTGCGGGTAGAACACCTGAGGATAATGTTTCGCATATTGTATTCAATCATACGATTAAAGTTGATAAAGTTACTCACAAAATGGTTGAAGACATGGGATGGAACCCTGAAAGTCAATGTCACTTAATGATTGGGACTCCAACTATTCCAAGCTATATTCCTGATGAGACAGTAGTTGGTGGAGAGCTGGTTAATGTTGATGATCCTGATAGAGAATATAATGTTGAATATGAAATCAACAAAGATTCTTCAACTGATGAACAAGCAGCCATTATTAAGTTTGTTGATATAACTGATGACAATCGTGAAATTGTTTCAGATAAGTTATCTGGTATGCCAAACACTCCTATTGAGTATGACCCTCAAACTAAAATTAATGAATTAAAGGAAAAGGGTTATTCTCTTGTAAATAATGGCTTTAATCCTGATGGTGAAGTGCAGTTTTATTTAAATAGTGATGATGTTGTACCAACTTTTATCATTACAATGAAGCATGAATTAGCACAAGTTAATATTGATCACCCTAATGATAAAGTAAAACCAACAGAATATCATCAAGAAACAACATTTGCTGTTGATTTTGAAGGAGCTGGAGAAAAGACTCCAGTTAACAGTGTTCAGAATGCTGTTTGGGATCGTTCAATTACTGTAATTGCTCCAACTGGGCAGATAATTGAAAATGGAAAATATACTACTGATTGGATTGTTGATCCTGACTCTTTCCATGATGTAGAAGTTCCAGTTGTTCCTGGTTACCACACTGATGTTAAAGTAATTAAGGCACAACCGATTACTCGTGAAGATCGAATTGTTAATGTAAACTATGTTGAAAATGGTCGGATTATTCCGGTTGATGAAAATGGTGATCCAATTGAAGGTGCAGATCAACCTGTATTTACTACGCTCAAGACTGATCCAACTAAGGTAATGCCTGATGAAATTGTTCCTACAGTAGAAGGATATAGTAGTGAATTGATGACAATTACACCTCATCAACCAGATAAGGACTTAAAAGTAACTTATAAGGCTGATGCCAAGAATGATGTTTTAGTTATTCCAGTAGGCAAAAATAAGTTTAAAGATCAGGATGAAAAGGAAAATATGGCAAGTCAAGAAGATCAACCACAAGTAGTAGGCTCTAATGTAATTAAACCTGAAAAAGCTGAAAATCAAGATGAGCCTAAAAAAGATACAAAAGCTCCAGCAGCTGTTGCTACACCAGTTCAAGCTCAACCAGCTCAAACATCTAGTGCAGATAGACCAGCAGCTGTTGCTCAAAATGTACCCGATGATGTAGAAAGTCAAGTTAGTGATGCTACTACTACAGTAGAGCCACATGATCAAGTTGCAATCATTAACTTTATTGATATTGATAAAAATGGTGCACAATTAACTTCATCAGGTCCGTTAGTTGGTAAGCCGGGCGAAAGTATTAATGACTTATACAGTACTGAAATTCCACTTAAAGCAATTGAAGATGCTGGTTATGAAGTTGTATTTAATAATTTTGACCGTGATGGTGTTATTCAACGTTTCGATAATAATGATTTAATGACACAAATTTTTACTATTGGGGTTAGAAAGAAGCGTACTCCTGAAGAAAAAGCTGCTGAAGCTCAAAAGGAAATTGAAAATAAAGAAAAACAAGTAACTGCTCCAACGCAAATGAGAAATGAAGATGTACCTGTAGCAATGAGAAATCCAGCATTGCCAAGCAGATACGACCACTTTATCCCTCAAGCAGATAGAATTAGACCAACTGACCGTGAAAGAGAAAGACAGGCAATTCGTGATCACAATACAAGTACAGCTGCTATGGTACTTGGAGTTGCCGCAACTTTAATTAGTCTGATTGGTTTAACAGGTAAGCGTAAGTAATTTAGGCAAAAAGCAACGCAGATGGTGCGTTGCTTTTTTTCCTAATGATTCATATTTTATCTTGGAAATAAATAGTAACAATAGTTATTTATATATGTTACTATTAATATGTAATGTAATTATATTTAAGATTGTACACTTTAAACTGAGGCTGATTAAATGTTATCAAAAAATAATTATAACGAACGTCTCCATAAAATGGAGGAAAAAAATGAACGTTTTTCTATCCGTAAGTTCTCAGCTGGTGCTGCATCTGTTCTAATTGGAATTAGTTTTATGGGAATGGCAAATAGTCAAACCGTAAAAGCAGATACAAATCCAACAAAAGAACCAACTACAGATAGTGATACTAGTCACGTGGCAAAAGCAGATACCACTAATGTTAAAAACATTAATAAGGTAGTGGTTGACGCTAATGCTAATAGTTCTAAGCAAGAAAATATTGAAGAAACTAATCAATCTTCAGCTCAATCAACTACTAAAAAAGTTGAAGAAAAAGCTGAAAATTCAAATCAAGAAGTTTCTCAAACTCAAAATGAGAATCAAGAAAGTGATAAAACAACAAAAGAAGTAATTGCTAAGCAAGCAACTGATGAAAATAAAAATCAAACTTCAACTGATATAGATGTTTCTTCACTTGAAAAAGCAGGTATGGCAGGTCGTAGCAACTTAAATGAAAGTAAAGTTACATCTGATGCTAATGCTTTAAAGCAAGATGCACAAAAACAAGCTGAAAAGACAGCATCTAATGCTCAAGATGATTTAGTTAAAACTGCTACAGAAACTATTACTGTTACTGCACCAGATGGTAGAAGTTTCCAAAATCAAGATGGTACTACTAGCCAGACTTTTACTACTGATACACAAGCTAGTGCAACTCGAAGTAAAAATATTGACTCGGTAACAGGAGAGGCTACTTATAGTGATTGGACTTATAATCCAACTGATAAGAAGTTTACAGAACAAAAAGTCCCAGCTTTTAATGGGTATACTCCAAGTGCAGATTCAGATGGTCAAACTATTGACTTGACTAAGAAGGGCAATGATTATTATATTCCTTCCACTGATGCTTTCACTGAAAATGGAGAACCAATCGATAAAAGAATTAATATCAAATATACTGCAGACCAAGCTGCTGCAAATATTAAATATATCGATAATAATGATAAAAGTAAGACTATTTACACGCAAAATGTTACCGGTGTAACTGGTCAAGTTGTTAGCTTTACTACCACTGGAAGTAATGGAACTACTAAGTTAGAAGTTCCTGAAGGCTGGCATTTAATAGATGGTCAAAGTTATGCATCTACTATGACTCTTGGTCCTGATAATAAATATGCAAGTCAAACTTTATATATTGAAAAAGATAATACAGATACACCAGCTTCCACTTACACATTTACAATTAATTATATAAATAATAATCAAAATGTAGCTAAGCAAGAAGTGACTGGTAAAGCCGGTGAGACAGTTAACTTTAGTTTGGATGGAGCAAATAACACCACTAAATTAAATGTTCCAGAAGGTTATCAAATCAATGGCAAGTATCCTTCATACATCACTTTTGGTGAAGGGATGCAAACCACTTTTGATGTAAACGTTGTAAAGACATCAGGTTCAGAGAGTACCGATCCAAACGCAACGTATACTTACACTATCAATTATGTAACTAAGAATGATAATCAAAATGTTGGCAAACAAGAAGTAACTGGTAAAACTGGTGAAAAAGTTGAATTTAGCTTAGATGGAGCAAACGACACCACTAAGTTAAATGTTCCAGAAGGTTATCAAATCAATGGTAAATATCCTACCCAAGTTACTTTTGGACCAAATATGCAAGAAACTTCTTTTGATGTAAATGTTGTAAAGAAGTCAGATTCTGGTAATACTGATCCAAATGCTACTCATACATACACCATTAACTATGTAACTAAGAATGATAATCAAAATGTTGGCAGTCAAAAAGTAACTGGTAAAACTGGTGAAAAAGTTGACTACACTCTTCAAGTTCCAGCGGGTTATGATTTAGTTGCAAATGATGAAGGTAAAATTCCAACTGGTGGTTCAGTTACCTTTGGTTCAAAGGATGATTCAACAACTATTTATGTAGAAAAACATGATGCAAGTGGAGACGTTGGTCAACCTGCAAGTCAAGTTATTAATTTTGTTGATACAGATGATAATAACAAGGTAATTGAATCAAGAACTTTAGATGGAAAGATTGGAGATACTCAACCACTAATTCAAGATGGTAAGATTGCTATTGAACTTCCTAAGGGATATGTAGCAGTTAGTCAACAATTGCCTGCAAATATTACTTTTGCTAAAGATGCAGCTCCAATTGAAATTAAGCTTGCTCATGAAAAGGCCCAAGAATCTTGGACTGACCATAAAGATGATTCTAACTATAACAAGGTAATCACTGAAACCATTACTTACACTTATCCAAGTGAAAATGCTAAAACTTTAACTAATCAAATTTCATATGTTCGTAATGGTGTTAAAGATGAAGTAACTGGTAAAGTTACTTATAGTGATTGGGTAGCTGCTACAGATAAAAATACTGGTAAAAAGATAACTAGTTTTGCAGAAGTACCATTTTCTGCAATTAAGGGCTACACTGCAGTTTATACAGATGCAGATGGTCAAAGTCATACTTTGACACCAAATGCAGATAACAAAGTAGTTATTCCAGCAATTAATGCACCAGTTGATGGACCAAGTACTTACAACTTGAGTTTAGTTTATAACAATGACAAAACTGGTAAGCCAGATGATCCAAATGCAACTTATACTTTTACTATTAACTATTTAGCTGATAATCAAAATGTTGGTAAGCAAGAAGTAACTGGTAAAACAGGAGAAACTATTAACTTTAGTTTAGATGATGCAACAAACACCACTAAATTGAATGTTCCAGAAGGTTATCAGATCAATGGTAAATATCCATCAGAAATTACTTTTGGACCAAATATGCAAACTTCTTTTGATGTAAATGTTCAAAAGAAAACCGATTCTGGTAATACTGGTTCTAATACCCCAAGTGATAAGACTTCTAAATACACTATTAATTTCGTAGATGGAAATAATACAGTTGCTAGTGCTACTTTAACTGGAACTGTAGGGGCAAGTGTAGATATTGCTTCTAAAGTTAAAGTTCCAGTTGGCTATAAGCTTGCAGATGGAGAAACGCTTGATACTAATTACACCTTTACAGATCAAGATGTAACTAAGAACATACAAGTTGTTTCAACTAATCCAGATAGTAATAAAGTTAATGTTACTGTAAATTACACTTACAATAATGAAACTATCGGTACTACTACCATTAATGTTACTAAAGGTAAGTCACAAAACATTGCTGGTTTTGTTAAAGCAAATGTTCCAAATGGTTATCAAGTAACTGCAACAATTCCTGCACGAGCATATAATGAAAACACTACACTTAACATTCCAGTTGAAAAGTATGATCCAAGTCAAGATACTGATAAAGATAGTGTTGTAACTCAAGTTATTAACTATGTAGCAGATGGAACAACTGTTAAAACACAACATTTGACTGATAAAGTTGGCACTAGTTATAAGGTTATTCTTGATGGTACTGCACAAGACGGTGAAGTTTTAATTCAGGCTCCAGATGGTTATAAGATTAATCAATCAAGTATTTCTTCACCAATTGTTTTACAAAAACAATCTCAACCAATTACTATTCAAGTAACTCCAATTGTATATTCTGGAGCAAATCCTGAAGATGCTGCTAAATATCCGGATCTTACTAAAAAGGTAACAGGAATTTATAAATACAATATTCTTGGAAAAGTTAGTGAATCCCAACCAATTTCAATTGTCTTTTATAGAACTGCTTCTATGGATCCTAAGACTGGAAAAATGGAATACACTGACTGGAAGTCAAATATGACTGGCGGTTCAAGCGATGTTCCTTCAGTTACTCTAAATAATATTGATGGCTACACTATTAAAGCTACAGCTTCAACGGGTCAAGAAGTAACTACTACAGCTGATGGTAATAAGACTATTATTTCAGGAGTTTCTGCATTAAAGGATGGTCAGCCAACTGATGTAACTATTAATGTTGATTACATCAATGATGAAACTGGTAAACCAATTGAACCAGATGCTCAGAATACAACTACTACTCTAGAGTTAGTAGATGGAGATAAAGTTATGGCTAGTCAAACCGCATCTGGCCTAGCCGGAACAACTGCTAAAGTAACTCTTCAAATTCCAGATGGTTACAAGTTAGCAGATGGTGTAACTCTTCCAGATACGATTACTTTGGCTAATGAAGATAAAACTTTGACTTATAAAATAGTCAAAACAACTTCAACAGATCCAGATAAAGGCGATAGTGGTAATACTGGTGATGATAAGACAGAAGTTACTCAAGTAATTAACTATGTAGATCAAGAAACTCAAAAGATAGTTGCTACTCAAACAGTTACTGGTCAAGCTGGTACAATGTATCAACCAATTATTGAAGGTACACCAGATAAGAGTAAGAATGAAGTATTAATCAAAGCTCCAGATAATTATGAATTAGCTAAACAAGAAATTAAGCCATTTACTTTAGCAACTGGGGCTGCAGCAATTAGTATTTTAGTAAATGCTGTCATTGTTCCAGAAGCCTGGGATAAACATAAACAGGATCCTAATTACTATAGAGAAATCAAACAAACTGTAACTTATAACTTACCAGGACAAGAACCAACTACTAATACTTATCAAGTAATTTACTACAGAAATGGTAGTTACAATAAAGCAACTGGTGAAACTACTTATGATGAGTGGCAAGCTGCTAAGAAAGATGGCGTAGCAGTTACAAGTTTTTCTGCACATAATGTTTCATTAGCAACAGGTTATACACCAGTAGTTACTATGGATGGTAAACAAATTACTCTTGAAAAAGATGCTCAAGGCAATTTGGTTATTCCAGCAGTTCAAACTACTCCTGATAGTAAAGACACTAATTATGTTGTTAACTATGAAGCTGATAGTTTAAGCTTTAAGATTAATTATGTAAATAATGCAGATAAGCAAGTAGTTTCTAGTCAAACTATAACTGGTAAAGCTGGTGAAAGCGTTGATATTAAAGCAGAAATTCCAGAAAACTGGCAAGTAGTTCCAAATACGCCAGTTCCAAACGGTAAGTATACTTTTGGTGGTCAAGCTCCAAAGGATATCACTGTTTTAATTGAACCAAAGACAATTTATGCAGCTGACAATATGGATAATCCAGACTACCATAAGACTGTTCATGGTACGGTTTCAGTAGCATTCCCTGGTCAGGAAGCTAAGGTAGAAAATCAATCTAATGTAAGTTTTATTAGGGATGCAACTTATAATCCAGAAACTAAGAAGTATGACTTTACAGCTTGGAAGTCCAACATGAAGGATGGTTCTACTACATTTGCTGGTGTAAATGTTCCAGTAATTAAGGGCTATACTATTTCAGTTAATGCAAGTAGCGGTGAAAAGATTACTCCAGTAGTAAATGGTGAAACTGCTACAATTTCTGGTGGGTCTGCTCTTGTAAATGGGACCCCTGAAGATGTAAATGTTCAAGTAACTTACATTAATGATCAGACTGGCAAAGAAGACCCAATTGTTGATCCAAGTTCTAAGGAATATACTTACACCATTAACTATCTGGATGGTGAAACTAAGGTAGGTAGCCAAAGTGTAACTGGTAAAGCTGGTACGACAGCCGACATTAGTGCGCAGGTTCCAAATGGTTATAAATTAGCTGAAGGTATTACTATTCCAACTACTTATACATTTAGTGATAAGAATGAAACTTTAAATGTTCAAGTAGTCAAAGATACAACTAATCCAGATAATCCAGACAATCCTAATAACCCAGATCAAGAAGTAACCCAAGAAATTCAATATATTTCTGATGGTACAGTTGTTAAAACTGATAAGTTAACTGGAAAAGCTGGCACAAGCTTTAAAGTAATTACAAGCGGAACTGCACAAGATGGCGAAGTTTTGATTCAAGCTCCTGAATATTACACATGGGCAGGTCAAACTAGCATTCCAACAGTAATTAACTTAAGTAAAGATGCTAAGCCAATCACTTTCAATGTAGCTCCAATTACATACTATGGAAATAGTACTGAGAACCAGTCAAATCCAGAAATGTACAAGACAGTAACAGGAACATATGACTTCACAATGCCGGGAGGATCTACAAGTCAATCAAAGACCACGTTGGCCTTTTACAGAGACCGTACAATGGATCCAAAGACTGGCACTTGGAAGTACAGTGATTGGAAGTCAAACATGCAAGATGGTTCAAGCGACTTTGCAAGCATGACAAACTTGAAGGTGGTTGATGGTTACACAATCAAGGTTACAACTTCAACAGGTCAAGAAATTACCCCATCAATTAGTGGTAGTGCGGCAACAATTTCAGGAGTATCAGGACTTAAAGATGGACAGCCAATAGATGTAACAATCAATGTTGATTACATCAATGACAAGACTGGTACTACTGATACACCAGTTGATCCTAATAAGACTTATAGCCAAGTTGTTAACTTCATAAATAAAGCAGATAATCAACAAGTTGGCAGTCAAACAATTAGCGGTAAAGCTGGTGAAACTGTTGACTATACTTTGACAGCTCCAGAAGGCTATCAAATTATGAGTGGTCAACCAGCTGGTGGAAGCATTACTTTTGGTACAGAAGATTTGAAGCCGATGACGGTTTATGTTGAAAAGAAGACCGATCCAAATCAAGAATACACTTACACCATTAACTATGACTACAATGGACAAACTGTCTCCAGTCAAAGTGTAAAGGGTAAAGCTGGACAAGAAGTAAGTGTTGAGTTGCAGGTTCCAGAAAATTACCAACTCGTAAATGGTCAACAAGTACCAAGTAAAGTAACATTTGGTAATCAAGATATGTCAACTACGATTAACATTGAACCAAAGGTTATTCAAGGTAATACTGAAAGTAATCAAAATAATCCAGAAGTTTATAGAACTGTAACTGGAACTTATAATGTAACTATTCCAGGTGAAAAGACTAATACACAAACGGCTCAACTTGCTTTCTATAGAACTGCAACATATAATCCAGCAACTGGTAAGTATGATTACAGTGAATGGAAGTCTAATATGAAGGATGGGGCAACTACTTTTGCTAGCTTAGCAGTTCCAGCCGATATTCAAGGTTACACTCTTAAAGTAACAACTGATACTGGACAAACAATTACTCCAACTGTTGAAGGCACAACAGCAACAATTTCAGGAGTATCTGGACTTAAAGATGGTCAGCCAACTGATGCCATTATTACTGTGGAATATATTAACGATCAAACTGGCAAGCCAGATAACCCAGATGATACTACTCGCAGCGTAACTATTAACTATGTTTATAATGATCAAACTGTTGGTAGTCAAACTGCTTCTGGTAAAATTGGCGAAAGTAAAACTATTACTTATGAAGTTCCAGAAAATTACCAATTAATTCCAAATGGTGACCAAATTACTACTGGAACTACAATTAAGTTTGGTAATGATCAACTTGCTCCAATTACCGTTCAAGTTCAGCCGAAGGTAATTGATGGACAAATTTCTGGTAATCAAAACAATCCAGAAGTATATAAGACTGTAACTGCTCATTACACCATCAATATTCCAGCAACTGCAACTAAGACCTTTGCTCCAACTCTGTCTTTCTACAGAACTGCAACATATAATCCAGCAACTGGTAAGTATGATTACAGTGAATGGAAGTCAAACATGGAAGATGGTTCAACTACTTTTGCAGGTATCACTGTTCCAAATGATATTCAAGGCTACACTTTACAAGTAACTGCAAATGATGGTCGTACAATAACTCCAACTATTGATGGAGGTAACGCTGTTATTTCTGGTATTTCAGGTTTAGTTGATGGTCAACCAGAAAACGTTGATGTAACTGTTGATTATATTAATAATGCCACTGGAAAACCTGATACAAATCCGTCTGATACTACTCGTTCACTTGTGATTAATTATGTAAATAAAGCTGATAATCAAATAGTTTCAACTCAGACTGTAACTGGTAAAGTTGGTGAAAAAGTCAGCTTCACTAATGATGTTCCGGCTGGTTATCAAATTGTTGGCGGACAAAGTATTATTGGTAGTCCAATTACATTTGGAATTGGCCAAATGCCAACTGAAACTATCTATGTTGAAAAAACTGGATCTACTGATCCAACTAATCCTGATAAGGATAAGACTTATACCCAAGTTATTAACTTTGTAGACAATGGTAAGACTATTGCTAGTCAAAACGTAACGGGTAAGAGTGGTGAAACAGTTCAAATTAGTCTTGATTTACCAAAAGGATATAAAGTTGCAAGCGGCAGTCAAATTCCAAGCAAAGTAACTTTTGGAAATAGTGATCCACAGGCAATTAATGTTAACGTTGAAGCTAATATTATTACTGAAAATGGTTTAAGTTCTAAAGCAGCTGATTTATATCGTGTGATTACTAGAACAATCACGTTTAATATGCCAAGTTCAAATGCGGCTAATACCCAAATGCTAGTAAGTTTGGCAGAAGGAACAAATAGCAATACTCAAAGTCAATCAATTGTTTTATACAGAATTAAGACAACTAATGAAGCAACTGGTCAAGTTACTTATAGTGATTGGAAGTCAAATACCGTTGACAGTAGCGGTAATCCAGTAACAGAATTTGAAGCTGTTAAGATTCCAACTATTCAAGGTTATAAAGCTGATGTAACCGGAGCAAATATTGTAAATACTGCAGATGGTCAAGAAATTGCAGCTCAACCTGTTTTGACAACAAATGGACAACCAATTTCTGATACAAATATCAATATTGAAGTTAACTATGTTGCAGATAGTAATCCAGATAATCCAGACAATCCTAACAACCCGGATCAAGAAGTAACCCAAGAAATTCAATATATTTCTGATGGTACAGTTGTTAAAACTGATAAGTTAACTGGAAAAGCTGGCACAAGCTTTAAAGTAATTACCAGCGGGACTGCACAAGATGGTGAAGTTTTGATTCAAGCTCCTGAATACTACACATGGGCAGGTCAAACTAGCATTCCAACAGTAATTAACTTAAGTAAAGATGCTAAGCCAATCACTTTCAATGTAGCTCCAATTACATACTATGGAAATAGTACTGAGAACCAGTCAAATCCGGAAATGTATCAAACTGTAACTGGAACTTACAAGTTTACATTGCCAGGAGGTTCAACTAGTCAATCAACAACCAAACTCTACTTCTATAGAAATCGTACAATGGATCCAAAGACTGGAACTTGGAAGTATAGCGATTGGAAGTCAAACATGCAAGATGGTTCAACTGATTTTGCAAGCATGACAAACTTGAAGGTGGTTGATGGTTACACAATCAAAGTTACAACCTCAACAGGTCAAGAAATTACCCCATCAATTAGTGGTAGTGCGGCAATAATTTCAGGAGTATCAGGACTTAAAGATGGACAGCCAACAGATGTAACAATCAATGTTGATTACATCAATGACAAGACTGGTACTACTGATAAGCCTGTTAACCCAGATCAAGAATACACTTACACCATTAACTATGACTACAATGGACAAACTGTCTCCAGTCAAAGTGTAAAGGGTAAAGCTGGACAAGAAGTAAGTGTTGATTTGCAGGTTCCAGAAAATTACCAAATTGTAAATGGTCAACAAGTACCAAGCAAAGTAACATTTGGTAACCAAGATATGTCAACTACGATTAACATTGAACCAAAGGTTATTCAAGGTAATACTGAAGAAGGCAAGAAGAATCCAGAGCTTTATAAGCAAGTTGCTTTGACTTATGAAGTTGCTACTCCAGGTCAAGCTAGTGAAACTAAGTCTGGCGGTACACTTGATTTTTATAGAAATGCTACTTACAACCCAGCAACTGGTAAGTATGATTACAGTGAATGGAAGTCTAATATGGAAGATGGTTCAACGACGTTTGGTGGCAAAATGGTTGTTCCAGTAATTGATGGTTATGATCTTAAGGTCACTACTAGTGATGGACAAACTATTACTCCAACAATTGATGGTGATAAGGCAACAATTTCAGGAATTTCTGCTTTGGTTAATAATCAACCAGTTAATGTTAGTGTTCAAATTCAATACATTAATAAGAACACCGGTAAGCCAGATACTCCTGATACAGTTCACACAATGACAATTAACTTTGTCAATAATGGTGATAAGCAAATTGTTTCTACTCAAACTGTAACTGGTAAGACTGGTGAAACAGTTAACTTTAAGCTCGATATTCCAACTAATTGGGAAGTGGTTCCAGGTACGTCTATTCCAAGTGGACAATATACATTTGGTAGTCAAGATCCTGCTGCTCAAACAGTCTTGATTCAACCAAAGACTATCAATGGTAATGATCCAGCTAACCAAAACAATCCAGAAGTTTATAGAACTGTAACCGATACTGTGATTGTTAACTATCCTGGCAAAGAGCCAGTTGTTCAAAACGCTAGCTTGTCATTCTATAGAAATGGAACTATTGATCCAGCAACAGGTAAGTGGACTTATGGTGAATGGCAATCAAATATGTCTGATAAGTCAACCACATTCCCAACTATTACAGTTTCAACAATTAATGGTTATACTATTGTTGCTACTACAAATGATGGTCGAACAATTACTCCACTTATCCAAGGTAATACTGCGACAATTTCAGGTGTTTCTGGACTTAAAGATGGTCAGCCAAGTGATGTCACAATTGCAATTAATTACAAGAATGATTCAACTGGTGATGAAGATAATCCAGTAGATCCAAATGCTAAACTTTACACTTATACTATTAATTACATGGATGGAGATAAGCAAGTAGCAAGTCAAACCTTGACTGGTCCTCAAGGAAGTGTTGCACAAATTACTGCTAATATTCCAAATGGATATAAGTTAGCCGATGGTGTAACTGTTCCGACTACTTACACATTTGGTGATAAGAATGAAACATTGAATGTAAGTGTTGTTAAGGATAGCTCTAATCCAGATAATCCAGATAAGGATGATACAACTACAGTTAGCGGTTTAGATGATAAAACTAATCCAGATTTGTATCGTGAAATTACTCAAACTATCACTATTACTAGTCCAGACGGTAAGAGTCAATCAGTTGAAAATCATTTGATTTTCTATAGAGATAAGACCACAAATAATAAGACTGGTCAGACTACTTACACTGATTGGAAGTCTAATAGTGGAACTGAGGGTCACTTGGTAACTGACTTTGGTGAATTAGAAGTACCAACTTTGAAAGGTTATGAAGTAGTAGCTACTAAAGGTGGTCAAAAGATTGATCTAATTTCTAAAGATGGTAAGCTTTACTTGCCAGCACAACCTGGTCTTGTAAATGGCACTCCAGATAATCAAGCAATTTCAATTACTTATGATGCTCAAACTCAAAGTGTAAAAATTAACTTTGTTGATAAAGATAATCAGGTAATTTCAACTCAAACTGTAACTGGTAAAACTGGTGAAACTATCAAATTGAACTTAGATATTCCTAAGAATTGGCAATTAGTTCCGAATACTACAATTCCAACTAGCGTAACAATTGGAGCAAATGACAATAAGGATATTGCAGTTCAAATTGAACATAAGTTGACAATTGTTGATGGGCGTAATGATCAATCTAACCCAGAATTGTTTAAGCAAGTGACTAGAACAGTTATTATGAACTGGCCTGGTCAAACTGCCGGCAAGTCAACTGCAAGCTTAGCTTTCTATCGTGTAGCAACTACCGATGAAGTAACCGGTAAAACTACTTACAGTAAGTGGCAGTCAGCTTCAACTACTAGTCAATATCCAGAACAAGTTGTATCAATGGCAGGATATACTGCAGAATCAAGTGATGTTCAGCTTGTAACCAAGGATGGCAAACAATATGTTCCAGCAACTGACGCCAGCTTTAACTCTGAAGGTGTTCCAGTAGATAGCACTATTATTGTTAACTATGTTGGTGATAAACAAGAAGTTAAGATTAATTATGTTGAAAATGGTCAAACAGTTTCAACACAAACTCTTACAGGACAAACTGGTCAAACGATTGCTATTCCATTGGATATTCCAGCAGGTTATGAAGTTGCAAATGGTGCAAGTATTCCAACTCAAATTACCTTTGGTAAGGATACAAAACCAATGACTGTTGAAATAACTAAGATTCCAGCAGGTAGTCAAAAACAGACTATTAATTATGTTGATCCAAATGGCAAGATTGTTGGTAGTCAGTATGTAACAGGCAAGATTGGTTCAACAGTTGAAGTTAAGGAAACTCTTCCAATTAATTGGAAGTTAGCTAATGGAGAAACAGTTCCAACCAGCGTAATAATTAAGGATACTGATACTCCTATTAACATCAAAGTTGTTTCAACAACGGTTCAAGTTGATCCAAATAGTCCAAAGACACCAGGTACAGAAATCGATGGTGCTCATGGTCAAACTTATCCAAATGGCTTGACTGAACAAGATTTGAATAAGACAGTAACTAGAACAGTAAATATTGTTGATCCATTAACTGGTAAAGTTGCTACAACTATTCAAACAGTTAAGTTTACTAGAACTGCTACTGTTGAAGTAGCTACTGGAGAAGTTAGCTATGGTGATTGGACTGCTAGTGGAGATAAGAGTTTTGCTTCAATCAAAGTTCCAGTAATTGATGGATATACTGCAAGTGGCAGTGTTGATGAAATTACACCAACAGCTGATTATGGTAATCAAACTTTAACTATTACTTACACTAAGAATGGTTCAGAAGATTCTAAGACTGATAGTGAAAAGTATAAGCCAGAGGTTAGCGAGACAACTTCAATTACAACTAATGGTGAAATCAAACCAGAAGATGTAATTAAGAATGCAGATAAGATGCCTGATGGTACTAAGTTTGAATGGACTGATCCTGATAAAGTTGCTGAAGATTTGAAGAAACCAGGCACTTATAAGGATGTTGGTGTCAAAATTACTTATCCAGATAAGTCAACAACTACTGTAACTACTACAATTGTTGTGTCAGACAAGCAAGAAGCAAGTTATACTCAAGAAATTATCTTTAAAGATGAAAAGACTGGTAAAGAAATTAGAAGCTTCAAGTTTACTGGTCCACTTACAGATGGTAAAGCTACATTAAGCGCTGATAAACTTAAGAGCGTAATTGAATCCTTATTTGAAGTTATTAAGGCTGCTGGCGATTCTTACAAGAATGCTATCATTGTAAGCTTACCAACTAAGGATGTCGAAGTAACTGGTGGAGATAATGCTCCAATTGTTGTCATGGTTGGCTTTGAAAATAGTAAACCAGATGATAGTGGAAACACTGGTGGAAATACCGGTGATAATACTGATAACAATACTGGCGATAATATTGATCATGGTGACAATTCTGGAAATAGTAATAATAGCAGTAGTTCAAATACTGACAATACCGGTTCAGATAGTTCAAATTCCAACACTTCTGGTTCTAATACTACAAATAATACGACAGATGATGGAAACAAGAATAATAATTCTGAAAACACCGATAATACTGCTAATACTACTCCAACAGATAATGATAATCAGGATAATAGTTCTGATGATAATGATTATGATGATTCTGATTCCGATGATGAAGATGAAGATGTAACTCCATCAAAGACAAGTCACAATAAGTCAGCTTCATCAATAACTACATCCGATGGTGGCGTAGCTAACCATGCAGGAGATGCTCAATGGCTTGCAAAGCATGGCTATATTGTAACTGTTGGCTCTCATGGACAAGTTCTTGATTATGTCAAATCCCCAGATGGTAAAGGCCGAATCATTACTGCACAACCTCACAGTCAATCTGCAATTAATGGTGCTTCAATCAGCGCACTAGAAAAAGCAGGCTTGGCCGGAGTAAAGAATGACAATAATGCTAAATTACCACAAACTGGTGAGGAAAATGATGATAAAGCAGCTATTGGACTTGGTTTAGTAACTGCTGCAGGGCTTCTTGGTCTTGCAGGAGCTGAAAAGAAACGCAAGAAAAATTAGCTACTGATATATAAAAAGAAGGCAATGTACTAAATTAAAAATGTACATTGCCTTTTTTTATAATTTAGGCGACAAGTATGAATTTATACGTTATTATAGATATAGAAGAAATTAGGAAGGCGTAATCATGAAAAAGAATAAATTATTTACTGCATTAGCTGCAGCAACTTTACTTATAAGCACTGGTGCAAGTATTGCACAAACTACTAATTCAACAGTAGTTCAAGCTGCTACTAAAACTACAAAAAAGACCGCTACTACTAAGCGTTATACGGTTACTTTTAAGCGTAAACCAGCTGCTTTATATAATTTAGTGATTTCTAAAGATAAGAAAACTAGCAGTGTTAAGAAGATTAAATCTAAGAAAATCATTAAGACTATTGGCTTTAAAAAGGGTAGTAAGAGTACAGTATTGAATGGAATTATTACAACTCCAAATGCTAAAAAGCCTCAATATTACTGGATGGGTCGTATTAAATACGGTAAAAAGAATTACTTACTCTGTGTAAAGAGCAGCGATGTAACAGTAAAATCAAAGAAGATTAAGAATCTTTATACTAGCTCTGCTATAAAGAATAATATCCAAATTCCTGTTAAGACTCCAACTATGCAAGAATATTTGGATACTCAAGCTAAGAGTTTTACTGCTACTATTAAAGACGACACACAAAGTCTCTTTACACCAACTGCTACTAATGATGGAAAGACTTCATTTGAGCAATATAAAGATGCAAGCGGAAATGCTGTAAAATGGGCAAAGAATAAACAATTCAAGATTTACGCTAAGATAAATCTTGATCTTTCAAGCAAGGATAATCCAAGCCAAACTGCATCAGTTCCATTCTATGTAACAATTGTCATTGAAAATAATACGTTTAAGTATATCTTTGTTCCAGCAGAATTAGTTGATCTTCAAAGTGGTGTTCAAACTGCAGATATTCCTGAATTTACCACTTTTGCAAGTACACTTAAAGATAACTTCACTAAGTGGGGAACAGACAATATTAATAAGCAAAGAACCGACTATCTAAATCAATTAAAAGCTAAGCAAGAACAAGCTAAAAAAGAAGCAGCTGCAAAAAAAGCTAACGCAAAGAAGTCCAAAAAGAAGTCAACTAAAAAGACAAAGAAAACTACAAAAAAGACTACTAAGGCTAAGAAAACAGCTAAGAAGTAATTAAAAGCAAAAATTCTCAAGTAAGTTTATTGTACTTACTTGAGAATTTTTTTATAAAAATCGCACTAAAGCAGTTAATGATTGACATCTTTATTTATATTTTGAGTTGAGCGGATATTAATAGCTGTTACGTGTTCAGGCTCACTGAACAAAAATGTTGTACTTAAAGTTGAAACAGCTGCAACAGTTAAAAATACCTTATGAAAAATTCTAATCGCCTTCATATTTCAATGCTCCTTATAACCTATCTACTTAGATTATATACCGAAAATGTAGAAGCGGAACTATGATTTGTAATTTTTTTAACTTCTTTAGAAAATATTAATTTAGCTAAAAAAGCCCCACTATATGGGCTAGATATGTGCTAGCGGTAATTAATTTTAATTTAATCAAAGAAAAAACAGTCTCTTGGACTGTCTTGAAATGCCCCGAAAAAGATTCGAACTTTCACTCAGTTACCTGAACAGCGACCTGAACGCTGCGCGTCTGCCAATTCCGCCATCGGGGCAAATAAATATTTACAACTCATTACTAATAATACCAAATTTTTTGGTAAAATGTAATCATAAAACTACTTAATTTTATATTTTTTCAGAGGAAGGTTTTATGAGTTTTCATAATAAGATCAAAAAAACATTCATTACTTTAACTGCAGCGATTTCTTTAGCTGGCGGTGGTCTATTTATTAGTCAAGCGACTACACACGTTGCTTCAGCGGCAACTTATGATGCTAATCAACTTAATCTAGATGTAAAATCAGCAATTGCAATAGATAGCCACACTGGTCAAATATTGTATACTAAAAATAAAGATAAAGTCTTGCCAATTGCATCCATGACAAAGTTGATTACAATTTATTTAACTTTAAATGCAATTAAAAATAAAAAGATTTCTTGGAATACTACTGTTGAACCAACTGATTCTATTATTAAAGTTGCTAATAATTCCGAATACTCTAATGTTCCTCTAAAAAAGGGTCACAAGTATACAATTAAACAACTTTATCAAGCTACTCTTATTGAATCAGCAAACGGTGCTGCAATGTGTTTAGCCCAAGCTGTTAGTGGTAATCAGGAAAATTTTGTTAAATTAATGCGTAAACAATTAAAGGCTTGGAATATTAATGATGCCAAAATTTATACAGTATGCGGCTTACCAAATGGAAGCTTAGGTACAGATGCTTATCCTGGAGTCAGCAAAAATGCTGAAAATGTGATGTCAGCTAAAAGTATGGCAGTTGTTGGTCAACACTTACTTAGAGATTATCCAGAAGTATTAAATACTACTAAACTTGCGCATCTTGATTTTAAAGATGGTCAAAAAACAACCAAAATGGACAACTTTAATTGGATGCTTAAAGGATTATCTCAATATGATGCTAATTTAGATGTTGATGGATTAAAAACTGGTACTACAGATGCAGCTGGGGCTTGCTTTATCGGAACTATGCAAAGAAAAGGGGCTCGAATTATTACTGTAGTAATGGGGGCACGTCACCAAGATGGAACTGATCCTTCGAGATTTGTTCAAACAAAAAAACTAATGCATTATATTTTTGCTAAATATACTCCGGTAATTTTAAAGCAGGGAGAAAGTATTAAAGGTGCTGAGAATGTAATGGTTAAAAACGGTCAAGAAAAGACTGTTCCTCTTGGTCTTCGCCGACAAGTTACGGTGTGGGATCCGGTTGACGGTAAAGGATTATCCGCTAACTTAAAGGATAATCCTTTAGAAGCACCTGTTGATAAAGGAACAACAATAGATTCATATGAATTTAAATCTGGAAATGAAAAATTAATTTCATTATCAGACCCAACTCAAATGCAGATCCAAGCTCAAGCAATGAAAGGAACAGCTAAAGTTAACTGGTTCACTCAAGTTTGGCGTTGGATCATAGGAGAAAACTAAAATGAAAGAAATTTCTGATGCAGTTTTAAAAAAAGTTATCCAAAAAAGACCAAGCGCTTCTCATAAAGGAGATTATGGTCGGATTCTCTTAATTGGAGGAAGTGACCGCTATGGAGGAGCAATTATTATGGCAACTGAAGGAGCTTTAAATGCTGGTGCGGGACTTATCGCAACTGCGACTCATTCAATTAATTTAACAGCTCTTCATGCTCGTGATCCCGAAGCTATGTATATTGATTGGAATGATAACTCTTTAGGAGACATTATCAAAAAAATGAATGTAATAGTTTGTGGACCAGGTCTGGGAAACAGTAAAACTGCTCAGAAAATTATGACTTTGCTTCAATGCAATGTTAATGAAAATCAAACCGTAATTTTAGATGCTAGTGCATTGGACTTGATTGCTGAAGATCATACTTTAATCCCACTTAATGCTGGTCATATTATTATGACTCCGCATCAGATGGAATGGCAGAGAGTTAGCCAAATAAGAATACCTTTTCAAACTGATAGTGCTAATAGAAGTGCGATGAACAATTTAGTCCCAAATAAAAACTTGACTTTAGTTTTAAAATCTAATCATACTAAGGTCTATAGTGAAGATGGAAAGGTGTTTATCAATCCTATTGGTAATCCAGGAATGGCTACTGGTGGTAGCGGTGATACGCTGGCTGGAATTATTGGTGGGTTTGTGAGTCAATTTTCAAGTAATATTGAAACAATTTTGGCAGCAGTGTATATTCATTCTTTGGCTGGGGATGAGATATATAAAGAAAATTATGTTGTTAAGCCAACTGAGATTTCTAAGTTGTTACCTAAAATTATGAAGAAATATTCAGAAGAATAATATTGAAAAACATGGGAATTATCTCATGTTTTTTTCTAGATAAATCTTTTAAATACTGATAGAATCTAATGAGAGTATAAATTTGAAAAGATGATTGAGTGAATATGAAAAAATATGTTTTTAGTACAATTGCTATTATTCTAGCGGTTGTAGCAATGGCTAAAATTTGCACACCAAAAAGCAATGCACAAAATAATAAAGCAAAAATAAGCAGAGTAGAAAAGAAAAATAAAGCTACAAGTAAAAAGACCAAAACTGCTTCCAAAACTGTAGCTGAATTAGCTCGTCCTTATAAAGATCCTAAGGATTTAGCTCCTGAAGGAAGCTGGAAAGTCCGTAGTGAAAAAAAGAAATATCCTAAATTAACCAATCCTGCCGATTTAACTTTGCGAGTTTCTCTCAAAGGAAATCGCGTGTATGTTCTTAAAAAAGGTAAAGTTGTATACACCATGCTTTCAACTGCAGGAGTATATAGTAGGAAGGGAAAATCTGCCACTCCAACTGGAACTTATCAAATTCATGAAGGACGGGGAGAAAGTTTCTTCAATCAAGGACTTAATGAAGGTGCTAATAACTGGGTAAGTTGGGATCCAGAGGATGCAAATGTATATTTGTTCCACTCAGTTCCAACTGATGCAATGGGAAAATATAATCTTAAAGAAGCTAAAAAATTAGGTAAAACTCAAGGCTCTCATGGTTGTATTCGCTTGAGTGTGCCAGATTCTAAATGGCTAATGGAAAATGTTCCTGTGGGGACAAAAGTAGTAATTAAAAATAATTAAAAAGACGAGATGAAATTTCTCGCCTTTTTTAGTATAAAAATAGTCACTTAATTATATTTGTTCAAGCCACTTTAATTGGCCTTCAATTCTGGAAATTGCTCTTGTTAGAATAAGATAGTGACCATAATTATTTTGATAACCATTCTCGAATAATAATTTTTTTCGGCTTTTTAAATGAGCAAGCTGCTTATTAAGAAGCGTTTTTTCTTCTGTAATTAATTCTGGAATTCTTGGATCAGATTTGTCATTGATGAAGAATAATTTGAGAGAAAATAAGTCATGGCTGATAGGCAATTCTGTTAAAGGTTGATTGATCCATTCGTCTAATTTTTGCTTACCGAGTTTGGTAAGTGAATAGTGGATTTCTTTACTATTCGACTTGCTTGGCAGTGTTTGAATCCAATTATCTGCCAGCATTTTTTTAAGTTCAGGATAAATTTGACTATGACTAGCTTTCCAAAATTCGCCAATTTCATCTGTGAACTGGGTAGTGACAAATTTTCCAGTAGAATTTGGATTTTGCTTTAAAATACCCATAATGATGTAAGGTAAGATACGTTTTTTAGGCATGATTTTCTCGCTTTCGTTTTTGTTAATTGTAACATTTTTAGGTGAATAATAATCCAATAGATATTTATTGAAAATTGTGTGACAAATAACGTACAATATAGTTGAGGTGATTAAAATGGAAGCACGTGTAGATAGTAGAATACCAGCAGATATTAAAAACAAAGCTAATAAAGTATTAGCAGATCATGGATTAACAATTTCTGCATTTATCAGAATTGCTTTAACCTCGGTTGCAAATGATGGTTTACCTAAATATTGGGGAACTCCTAATGCATCGACAATGGCTGCTATTAATGAAGTCTTGGATGATTTAAATGATCCACATTTAAAAGGTGCAAAAACTTATGATGAATTGGAGAAGCTATTGAATGAGTAAAATTCTACCAGTTAATAAGTTTAAAAAACAATATAAGAAAGTAAAAAATAATCCTCGATGGAACAAAATTTTTAATGGGACTGTACCTTTTTCAAATGATAATGGTTCACCATGGGAATATGTGATGGAATGTTTTTTAAAGGATGAACAAATAGATAGTTACTTTTATGAACATCCGATAACTTTAACTCAAAAGCAGCGCCAGCAAATTAAAAATAGATTACCAACAAACTTGAATAGTGAAATTAAAGTTTGTGGATTAGATTTACATTTTGATGGACATAATGGGGATCATTTATTGCTTTTTGTTAGAACTAATCAAAAATTGATTTACTTGATAGGTATAGGTACTCATAGTGAACTTTTTAATAGTTAAAAACCTACACATTATAATTATGTGTAGGTTTTATTATTAACATAATTTTCAGTAAATAAAAAAGCTAATCACAAGGATTAGCTAAATTAATAATTAATTGAAGCTAACAACTATATTTGTTAGCTTTTTTCATTGCAGTTCAAAAACTACTTCTCAATCATTTTGTAGTTTTCGTCATAAAACTTACCATTGCGGATGTCATCAGTTATACCTTCATATGGCTCTTTAGCAATAACATCTTCATTATTAGCACCTGCATCCCCAATATAAGTAATTGTCGCAAATTCTGGCACAACCATCTTAGGGTAAGTTTCGTATTTTTCACGGCTTTCGTGCATTAAGTCGATGTGGTCATTTTGGAAACAAACAGTAATTTCAGGATGGTCTTGAACCCACTTAGGGAAGAAGATAGTACCATTTAATTTGTGTTCATTTGGGACAAAGTCAAGTGCAACATCAGTACCCGTTGGTTCAGTCCAAGCAACTTTGTAAATGCCTTCTGTTAACATATTTATGTGTGCTTCTTGATCCTTTACCCAGCGTCCAGCAACCATTCCGCCGTGGATGCGGTAGTCAACAGTATGGTCATTCTTGCAGTACCATTCATATTCCCAACCATTATCATAAGTGTAGATAAAGTGAGTTCCTACAAAATCTTCCAAAGTCTTAAACTTCTTATCCATATTATTTAAGTTAGCCATGAAAATTCTCCTTTAAAAATATTTTCGTAAGTTTATTTGTTGTCTTTTTAAATGTGTCGTTGTCGACATAAAATATTATATGTCGTTAACGACACTAAATCAAGTGAAAATAAAAAAGATTTGCTAAAACAAATCTTTCTTACCAAAATTAATTCAATTTCATACATAACTTTTCGATTTATTGAGTAGTTATCTATAAATAGTAGCATTCAGCTATAAAGTGTTGCTAGTTAAAAATAATAAGTTATAATAGCTATTATGTATAATTTCGAAACTAAATTTAATAATTTAATTTTGAAGTTAAAATGTTTTAAAATGGGAGTTGGTAGATTGCGACAATTTTATCTTTTAAATGAAAAATTATCTGAACAAAAAATAGCTGAAAAATATTTAGAGGATGAATATGAGATTAATCAATATATTGCAGAACCAATATCACGAATTATAACATTTTTGTCTAATATTACTTTAGATAATGAAGGAAACATTGAACAATTACGACCAAAGCGTAAGGGTAATCAAATAGTAGGATATTCATTTGAAGATGAATATGTATTACCTGATTCTAATCGAATAATAAAATATGAAATTGTGAAAAAAATAATATCATAAAATCATGTATATGAAATTCGATTTCTGTCACAAGATGAAAATAGTAAACGAAATTGTAGAATTTTATTTACTATCAATTTAAGTAAACCATATCTCATTTGGACGCATGGTTTTACTAAGTTTCCAACAAAGAATATGAATCAAATTAAGGCTTCTAATGAATTGACCGATCAGCTAGCTACTTTGGCAGAGTTAATTCATAAAAATTTAGAAAAAAATGAATCTAATTATATAGGTGAAGGTGATGGTAAACATGAGATTCGATGAAATTAAATCAAAAAGTACTGAACTTTCAAAAAGATTAAATTCATATCAATTTAAATTATCTCAAAAAATCTTTGGTAAAAGAATAAACTTAAACTTAGATAGGAATGAAGCTGCCAAGCTAGTTGGCTTATCAGAAGAACAATATACTAAATTTGAGCAAGGAATAGATTTAGATAGTTCAAAAAAAGAATATGAAGAAGTATTACATAAACTAACTCATTTAAATCAACTTTCTGAAAGTCAGAATAGTTATTATTCTGTTCATATTAAAAATGAAAAACCTAAGAGAATTCCTGAAAAATTTGTATCGGTAACTACATATACACTTAAAAATTAATAATGGGGAAGTAAATATGTCTGTAAAGATAAAATTTAATAGCTTTGAAATAGAAAAAATAAATTATGAAAATATAAGTGCAGAGGTCGATAATACTACAAAAGAAGCAGAGTTCAATCTAAATATTTCTAAAATTAAAGTTGGATTATCTAGTAATAATAAAATGGGTAAGATAACTATTTTAGGAGCCACTAAAAATAATAGTAATAATAGAACTTTAGAGTTAAATATCTCTTATTACTTTGAATTTGAATATCAACCAAATGAATTTAAAGACTTTATTAATGTACGTAAAAGTCTTATTGAAGAATATGGAATAAATACTTCTATGAATATGTACATAGATATGATTAGACAAATTACATCTATGGACTATAATGCTCCTGTAGTTGTAAATAATTACACAATGCCAGGATCTATAAAAGAAATAAATTAGAAAAAAGAGGATAATACTTTTGTTTCTTGATATGAACCTTAAAATTAGGACAAAGATTTAGAGGTTCATATCATCTATAAAAAGTACCGTCCTCTTTTTTGTTAATTATGCTTTACGAAATAAAAAAGATTTACCAAAATTAATTCAATTTGTCTCGTAACTTTCTAAGCAAACTGCGCTTAATTCGTTGTAAATATTGCCGGCTTACTCCACACTCACTTACTAAATCAGTAATTGTCCTTTGGAAAAGTAAATGCTCAAATAATATAAGTCGCTCGTAATCATTAAAAGTTTCAACTAATTCTTTAAAATCCAGTAGCATCTCCCAATTACATGATTTGCTTGCTAAAGTAAAAGCTTCATCAAAGTTTGCATTGTGTTCATCCCATTTTTGGATTTTGCGTAGTTGGTCAATTGTACGCCAGATGATTTTTCTAAAAGCTAAATTATCTATTTGCTTGCGCTCCATTTCGGGATACTTGTCTAATACCTCGGCATAAGTTAATACTCCTTCTTGAAAATAATCTTCATAATAAGAAAACTCTCGCCTCACATGCGCCATCTTAAGTGCGCCTGCTACTAACTTCTTGTTCTTCCATGCCTTATTAAAACTTGCTCTTGTGATTTTCATCTTTGAAAATCCCCCTTAAAATAAAAAATTCTTGTCCCAAATGAGGACAAGATAGATAGTAGCAAGTATAAAAATGTAAAACTATCTCTAAGAATGATGTAATTCTATTCATAATTAATGAAAATATAGATTTTAATTTGCTTATAAATTGATTATCTATCTAGATTTAGCGAGTAACTTTGAGAAAAAATAATAAAAAAATAACCTTACTAAGTAACTTGATTTCAAGTTAGAAGTAAGACTTTGTAAGTTTCTTATAAATAGAATTGTTAAAATCAGTATGATAAATCTTTGGTGTTTGAGTATGTTCAGCATAGGTATGAGTTGCTGATTTAGTAAAAGATTTAATACTTGCATGAGTTAAATCAGGAATTGAAAGAGTAGGCTTATTCATTACTCCATGTTCATCGCTATTAGTAAGAAGTGAACGTTTGGCATACCAAAGATAAGTGTGCTGAAATTCAGCCTCCTTCAATTTTTGTTGAGTAACATCGTATAAAGCTAAAGCCTTGTTCAAGCGCTTCTTAAGATTAGAATAACAATTGATGAATTTGATTTTATAATTTATGCCTTGAATAGCCAGCGTAGTAAAAGTTAAGTCTGCATATTCTTTTTTGCCAACTTTATGAAAGTTATCTTGATGAGTAGAATGGATAAATTGCAAAGATACCCAGTCACAATTCCCAGTGAAAAATCCATGACTAGAAAATAAGGCATTATATCCTAACATCAAGATGTAATACTGCTTAATATGCAAATGTGCACGTAAGTTTTTTTGAATCATATAACTTGGAAAAACACTGTGAGCTGCAACTTGGTATAAAAGTGCAGAAGGTGGACGTTTGCATAATAATACGCCAAGCTCTAGATCAAGAATACAGGAGGGGTAGTTTTTTAGGAGAGGTTTTTTCTTGAAGTTGAAAATAGCTAGAGTATCTTTGCTGACTTTATAATCATTTACATAAGTAACATATTTAGTTCTAAAATTCTTAGAATTAACATAATTTTGGACCGTTTGTCGACTCCAAACTTGAAAATTTGGATTTTGAGGTAACTTTACTGTTATTTTTGGTTTTCTATAATTTGGCATGATAAAAGACCTCCTTCTATTAAAAATAATAAAGCTGTATTCTCACCTCTAATGTAAGCTTATTTAAATGAAAAATAAAATAAAACGCTTTCTAAAATAAATTATTCTTTACAATTACCTGTTATCGTATCTATAATTGTAAAAAATAAAATACAAAATTTAAGCAATAAAGGAGCGAATGTTATAAAATAAAGGTAGGTAGTATATTACCTGAGAAGAAATTAGATTAGTTGTTAAGTATGAAATAATAGCGAATGTTTAGGGACTATAGATACTTTTAATTAGTATTGAATGGTATTAATATAACAAAGTGTAAATTAAGATATTAACATTTTTATTAATATGAGTTACAATTAAGGAGTATTAGATAACATTTGTTATTAAAACCATATGAGAATATGTTTTGGTTAAAAAAGGGGAAATAAAATGGAAGATAAGAGATTGAAGACTAGAGTGGAAAGATTACACCAATCTACTTCTAGAGAAAAGCAAAGATTTAGTATTAGAAAGCTCTCTGTTGGAGCTGCAAGTGTATTTTTAGGAACTACGTTCTTTTTGAGTACGCAAAATTCAACGGCACATGCAGATACTGTAAATAGTAATCCTGCTAATGCTAACCAAGATGGAAATAGCGTTAAAGAAAATAATGCTCAACAGGTAAAAGCTAATGCTGATATTACTACTATAACTAAGTCAGATGAAACATCTAATAATGTGCAATCAGTTGAGCCAGCAGATGCTGATGAAACTACAAGAGACGAACAAGTATCCCCTAAAAAAGAGGATGCTACTGTTCCTCAAACCGAATCTGCACAAACAGATAAGGATAAAAGTAATAAAAAAGTAAATTCTGAAAAATCTACTGAAAGTGCTGATACCAAATCTAATGAAGTTACTGCTAAAATGGCAGTTGAAAATACTCAAATAGTAGATGGTCTTGCTAAAAGTAATCCTCTTAAGGAGGTACAACAAACTCGAGAGCTTGTTGATAATAAGAACATTTCAAATGAAACTCAGAAAAAGACAACTGATTTGAAAATAACTGCTCAAAGTTTAGAAGTTAATGGCGCTGAGCTCAAAGAAGCAAAAGTTGCTACTCAAGATGAAATTACTACGCAAGTTAAGTTTCATGATACAGGACGTGAAAATACACCTGATAGCCCAAATTCTACTACCACATTAACAGAGGATCAATTACCTACTGTCATTTATAAGCACGATAAAAATGCAACTGTAGGTGATTTGGTAAATTATCTTAATGAAAAAATTAAAGAAGCAAATGAGCATTATACAGTTTCACCAGTAATGCAAACTACAGATAACAACTTATCAACAGCTGACCCTAATTGGGATACGAATATTGATCCTGATTATGAAACTGAAATTCGTGATGAAAATGGAGTAGTTGAGCAAGACAGTAATGGTAAGATTAAAACCACTAATCTTAAGAAGTTATATGAAGAATGGTTAAAGAATAAGAATCCCCTTTCCGGGATTGCGATTGATACAACCGGCCTTGATCAAACACAAAAGTTAACCGCTCAACCTGTTACCTTAAATATTAAGCATGATGTAGGTAATATAACCGGAGCGCTTTATAAGAATATTTATCGTAAAATTAATTATATTCGATATGAAATGACTGGTGATTTAAAGCCAGAATATGATTCTGTTAAGCAGTATGGAAAAGCAACCTTAGCTAAAATGGCTAATTCAATGTCTCCAAATAAAATTGTAACTGCTTCTGATGGTAAAAGTCATAACGTTATTGCTTATTATCAATGGCGAAATCGCTCATATGACATGCTTACCGGACTTCCTAATATAAGCTTTAATGATATAAGTGGCACAACTAATACTCCAGTAGTATTTGATGAAAAGCCAACTTTGCAAGGTACTGATGGCTGGGTAACGTTTGATGATGATGTTCCAGCTACTACTACAACTTGGCTAAATGGCGATTATCGTCTGCGTGGCGGCAAGTTCCAATATAACGATAATGGAAAAACTATTTCTGAACCAAACATTCCAGAAATCACTAAGATTTATTACCATGCTCAACCAATTGACTTTACTTTCGAAGATGTAAGTGAATCTAATTTCAAGCAAGATTTAAGTAATAATAACTATACTGCTACTCAAGAATTATCATGGAATAATGATACTGATGATTATCAAACTTATACTAATGGTAAGGTAACTAATCCTGCTAAATACGAAGTTCGAGATGCTACTAATAGTAATGGTCAAAGTTTAGACCAAATAATTGAAAATCTTAAAAAGCAAGGCTACACTTTAGTATCAATTGCACAAAATGCAGATAACACTGGTGTAGTTACAGCAAATGAGATGGCTCTTGGAACTAACTTAAAAGATGCTAAGAATATTGAACTTGATTACAATAAAGATAAAGTAGTTAAGGCTAACAAAATTCAAGACATTCACTTCACTATTCAACTTAAGCGCAGCGGTGCTACTAAAGAAAGCGAAAAAAAGACCATTAATCGTATTGTACACTTTAAAACTGATATCAGTCATCAAACTTTAAAGGACGATACTTCTACTGAAGAAGTAACTTTTAGCCGCAGTTGGTACACAGATGCTGATGGCAACATAGTTAATGTTGCTAAAGACAGTAATGGTAATCCAATTTCTTTTGTTGCTAATGATGGTAAGACTTACTATGTAATTGATTCAGATGATACTACTGAGGCTACTAAAGGAGACTGGACTCTTGAGAAGGGCACAGACACCTTTAAAGAAGTAAATGTACCAGAAATTACTGATGGTAAACTCCCTGGTGACTGGATTCGCGTAGGTGCTGAAAGAAATAGTGAGTTTGGTCCTGAAACTGAAAACGATGTTGTACTTAGTGACAGTAATTTAGCTCGATACAAAAACGGTCAAAACCAAGAATACACTATCTACTACGCACAAAAAGCCGATGAACATCAAGACAAGAATACTGTTAGCCGTGTAGTTAACTTTGTTACTGAAAATGAATATGGAAATAAGACTTTACTTGATTCAACTAATGAGTCGGTAACTTACAGTCGTCATTACTTCACTGCTCTTGATAAAGATGGCAAGACCATTTTTGTAAATGCTAAGAAGCTTGCTGATGGTACTTTAGTAGTTGACTATAGCAATACAAATGCACCAGTTACTGATAAGTGGAATCAAGAAGGCGATGGTAATTTTGTCAGAGTAGATGTTCCTGAAATTACCAATGGTAAATTACCTGGTGACTGGATCAGAACTAGAGCAACTCGTAATAATGACAATGGGCCAGAAGTTGATGGAGCAGTTGTTCCAGTAGATTCAATTACTGCTGATAATATCAAGAACGGTGCAAATCAAGAATATACTATCTACTATGCACAAAAGGCTAACCAAGAAACTGAAGAAAAGACAGCTAAGAGAACTATTCACTTTGTTGGGGATGAAGGTTTAGATAAAGAGACGAAAGATATGCCTGAACTTACAAATGATAAGTATCAAAATATTAGTTTAGAAGGTACTTATTATGTATCTTCAGCCGATGGTAAACGCGTTGCTGTTAAGACCATTCAAGTTGATGGTAAAGATGTAGTAATTGTTGATAATTCTGAAGGTGCTACTCCAGCTGAAACTTGGACGATTAAGTCAGTCCAAGATGTTGACAGTAACGATAACGGTACTTATGACTTCAATGAAGTTAATGACCCAGCTACTATCAATGTGGATTCTGCTTGGTCACAAGATCACGATAATGTAGCAACTGGTGACTGGTACCATACTTCAGGTAAGGCCGAAGTAGTTACCGTTGATCCTAATAGCAAGGATTGGAAGGAAACCCTTGATGATCAATACTTAGTTTACAAGCAAAAAGCTGCCTACAACATTCACTATGTTGATGTAACTGGTCTTGATAAATCAAGCTATGACCCAAGTTTGGATACTCCAGAACGTGATTTGGGTCATACAGTTACTGGAATTGGTAACGATACTGATGGTCACGTTTACTATGTAGGTGACACACCGGACGCAACAAATGAACTTTGGAAGACTTATGAAGATGAAGGATATGTTTTAGTACAAGAAGATCCTAACCTTGGTAAGCAAACTTTAACTGCTAATACTCCAGATCAATATGTATACTTGGTTAAGAAGGCAGAGCATCATACAGATACTAAGACTGTTAACCGTGTAGTTAACTTCGTAACTGAAGAAGGACACAACGTTTTGCTTGATCCAACTTCTGAATCTATTAAATTTACTCAAGACTACGATTACTATATTGGTAAAGATGGCAAGCAAGTTATTGTAACTACTAAGAAGCTTCATGGCGTTGATGTTGTTGATAAGATTTTAACAGGCGATGAAGCTAATAAAGCTACTGCTTGGAAGGCAGATAAGAGTAACAAGCCATTTGCCCAAGTAGACAAGCCTGAGATTACTGATGGTAAGATCCCTGGTGACTGGATTCGTGTAGATGCTACTAAAGATGAAGGTAATGGTCCAGCTATTAGTGATAATATTGTTCCTGAAGATACAATTACTACTGATAAGTTAGCTAATGCCGAAAATCAAGTTTACACAATTTACTATGTTCAAAAGTCTACTCCAAACGAAGAAACAGTAACTCATGTTCGTCATATTAACTACTTTGATGGTTTAACTGGTGAAAGTCTTAGTCAAATCGCACCAAGTGTAACTCAAGAAGTAAGTTTCAAGCGTACTGGCATTTACCAAAACGGCAAGCTTATTGGTTACAACACTACCGGTAAGACAGATAAATATGGCCAATTAACTGTTGACACTACTGACCCAGATAAAGCTTGGGTAGCTACTACTAATGATGGTAAATATGCTGAAGTTAAGTCACCAGATTTGACTAAGAATGGTTACAAGTTAGTTCCATCATTTAAGCTTCATGAAGATAACCAAGATGCAGCAATTGCTCCTGAAGAAGTTGCTAGTGCATTACATGATGGAAAAGATATTGATATCTATTACTTCCACAATATTGAAAATGTTCAAGAATCAGCTGATGCGCTTCATACTATTGACTACAAGTATGCTAATGGACCTCACAAGGGTGAACCAGCTGCATCTGATTTCAAGCAAACAGTTACTTACACTCGTAAAGGTACTAAGGACCTTGTAACAGGTAAGATTACATGGAACAGTGATTGGCAAGCAAGTGATGCATTTAAGGATGTAACTTCACCAGAAATCAATAATTACACAGTTGATATTGAAAAGGTAGATGGTCCAACTGTTAATACTAGTGAATTAACTGATGGTAAGCATCTTGAGTTCCATGATCATGTTTTATATGTAACACAAGATACACCAGACCCAACTCCAACTGAAAAGAAGTACCACTGGACTATTGAATATGTTGACGAAGATGGCAACAAGTTGATTCCAGATGTTAAGGATCCAAAGGATTACCCAACAGGGGACACTTACAACGGTTCAACAAGTGGCTATGAAAAGCCAACTATCACAGTAAATGGAAAGACTTATGAATTAGTTCCATCTAAGAGTGTGAACACTAGTGGAACATTTACTGATCATGACGAACATACTATTTATGTTTACAAGCTTAAGGAAGATAAGCCAGTAAATCCAACTCCAGAAGTACCAGACGAGCCAAACAAGCCAGATACTCCAGATAAACCAACTGAAAAGAAGTATAACTGGACTATTGAATATGTTGACGAAGATGGCAACAAGTTGATTCCAGATGTTAAGGATCCAAAGGATTACCCAACAGGGGACACTTACAACGGTTCAACAAGTGGCTATGAAAAGCCAACTATCACAGTAGATGGAAAGACTTATGAATTAGTTCCATCTAAGAGTGTGAACACTAGTGGAACGTTTACTGACCATGATGAACATACTATTTATGTTTACAAGCTTAAGGAAGATAAGCCAGTAAATCCAACACCAGATAAGCCAGTTGAACCAACTACACCAACAGAACCTTCAACTCCTAACACTCCAACACCAAGTGAACCTTCAGAGCCAACTACTCCTACTCCTGATACTCCATCAGAACCAAATACTCCAAGTGAGCCAAGCACTCCAACTCAAGATGATTCTACTCCAAAGCCTTCAACACCTAAGAAGACTTCATATAGAGAATCTAACCCATCTAAGTATGAAACTGTATCTGCTAAGAAGAAGTATAAAGAAGCAACTGCAGCTCTTCATCAAGATATGGATAACCTTAAGAAAGGTACCAAGACTTCATACAAGAGTTCAGTAGTTCCTAAGTCTGATAAGATTTTGCCACAAACCGGTGAAAAATCTAACACTGCTTCAGAAGTTGCAGGCATTATGACTGCTGCTTTAGCAGGACTTGTAGGATTTGTAGGTGCTGATCGCAAGAAGAAGCGTAGATAAAGTTATAAGTTTATAACTTTTCTTGAATAACAAAAATAGCTCTCGTTCCAATTAGGAATGAGGGCTGTTTTGTTTTGGGGATAATTTTAAAATTTATTTTAATTTTTTATGTAGATGGAACAAAATATATGATAACTAATGGCTTTACTAAAAAGACTAAGAAAACTCCAGTACGTGAAATAAATCATGCTAAGGAACTACGTAAAGAATATTATGATAACAAGAAAAAGGAGCAATAATTATGGATTTTAAAGATTATCTGAATGAGCAGCTTAAAGATCCAGAATTTAAGCAAGAGTTTGAAAATGAAACTACAAAATTAGAAAGTGCAGTTGCATTGACTGAAATTCGTAAAAAGTCAGGGCTATCACAACGTCAATTAGCAGAAACAGCCAATGTTCCTCAATCAACAATTGCTAGAATTGAGCGTGGAGATAATACAAGTATTGATACACTCACAAAACTAGCAAATGCTCTTGGTAAAAAATTAACTATTAGTTTTTCTTAGCTAAGTAAAAATTAACAACAAACAAAATAGCTCTCGTTCCAATTAGGAATGAGGACTGTTTTGTTTTAAGGATAATTATTAAAGATATAAGGTGTTTGAAAAAATTCTCAAAAACAAAAGAATTTTGAATCTAAAAACAAATAAGTTTTAAACTCAATCAGTAGCAAAAACCAAAATTAGCTGGTATAATATCACAGAAGTGTTAGAAGTAGTAGTGAAGTAGTTTTTTTCAGCGAATCTGCATAGAGTGTGAGGCAGGTAAGAATCTTCATGAAGGCGTGTCTAGCTAATAAGAATAGAATATAACAAGCGGATACTTAAGTATCAAGTTGAGTGGTACCGCGGGATAACATCTCGTCTCTTTCTACATAGTAGGAAGAGGCGTTTTTTATATAGAAAGGCATCATATGGATTTTAAAAAAGAAGTTGTTGAATTAATTAATAGTCAAGTAGATCTTCCAGAAGAAAAGATTAATGCTCTTATTGAACGTCCTAAGAACCCTAAGATGGGGGATTACGCATTTCCTTGTTTTGTTTTAGCAAAGACTATGCACAAGAATCCTGCAGAAATTGCCCAAAATATTGCTAGTGAATTATCAAGTGATGATTTTGCAAGTATTAAGGCTGTGGGACCATATGTTAACTTTGCAATTGATCACGAAAAGCTTATCTCTTCAACTTTAAAGGATGTTTTAGCAGCTGGAGAACACTATGGAGATCAAGAAATTGGTCACGGTAATGTTCCAATTGATATGTCCAGCCCTAACATTGCTAAGCCAATGAGTATGGGACACCTTCGTTCTACTGTAATTGGTAATTCAATTGCTAAAACTATGGAAAAAGTTGGCTATAACCCTATTAAAATTAATTACTTAGGTGATTATGGTACACAATTTGGTAAGTTGATTGCGGCTTATAAGCATTGGGGAAACGAAGAAGATGTGAAGAAAGATCCAATTATGAATCTTTTCCATTACTATGTACGTTTCCATAAAGAAGCTGAAGAAAATCCAGAACTTGAACAAGAAGGTCGTGAATGGTTTAAGAAGCTTGAAGAAGGCGATCCAGAAGCTGTTAAGCTTTGGAAGTGGTTCCGTGAAGTTTCACTAGCTGACTTTAACCGTATTTACAAAGAACTTGGTGTAGAATTTGATTCATATAATGGTGAAGCATTTTTCAATGATAAGATGCAACCAGTAATCGAAGAATTGAAGGATAAAGGCCTACTTCATGAATCTCGTGGTGCCCAAGTAGTTGATATGGGTGAAGATGAAAATCCAGCCATTATTGTTAAGTCAGATGGTACTTCAATTTACTTAACTCGTGACTTGGCAGCTGCTGAATGGAGAATGAAGGAATATGACTTTGCTAAGATGCTCTATGTAGTAGGTAATGAGCAAGCTCAACACTTTGTTGAACTTAAGACAGTTCTTAAGAAGATGGGCTATGACTGGTCAGATGATATTCACCATATTCCATTTGGTCTTATTACTCAAGGTGGTAAGAAGTTATCAACTAGAAAAGGTAACGTTGTTTTCCTTGATCAAGTATTGAAGGATGCTGTAAGCTTAGCTAAGAAGCAAATTGAAGAAAAGAATCCAGACTTAGCTGATCAAGACCAAGTTGCCCATGATGTTGGTGTAGGGGCTGTGATTTTCCATGATCTTAAGAATGACCGTCTTGATAGTTTTGACTTTGACTTAGAAGAAGTTGTCCGCTTTGAAGGTGATACTGGTCCTTACGTACAATACACTAATGCTCGTGCGCAAAGTGTCTTGCGCAAAGCTGCTGCAATGGGTAAGAAGCCAGCAGATAATAACTTTAATTTAGATGATGAATGGGCATTTGCAGTTGCAAAGGACTTAGCAGACTTCCCAAGAATTATTGCAAGAAGTGCAGATAAATTTGAACCATCTATAATTGCTAAATTTGCTTTAGGCTTATCCAAAAAATTCAACAAGTATTATGCTAATGTGAAGATCTTGACTGATGATGATCAACTTACTTCACGTCTTGCATTAGTAGAAGCAACATCAATTGTTCTTACAGAGAGCTTACGTCTTTTGGGTGTAAACGCTCCTAAAGAAATGTAGTGAAAATAAAATAATAACGCTTACATTTTGTGAAAACGTTGTTCATTTACTCAATAAAAGGTACAATGAACATGTAAGATTTTTAGGAGGTATTTTTTAAATGGCTTATTTTGATAACGGTAATCAAATCTTTTTAGATGCTCGTAAGAACCACTACGCTGTAGGTGCTTACAACACTAACAACTTGGAATGGACTCGTGCAGAACTTCGTGCTGCAGAAGAAACTAGAACTCCATTACTTATCCAAGTTTCAACTGGTGCTGCTAAGTACATGGGTGGCTACAAGTTCGTTAAGGACATGGTTGCTGACCAAATCGATTCAATGGGTATCTCAGTTCCAGTTATCTTGAACTTGGACCACGGTGACTACGACTCAGCAGTTGAATGTATCAAGCTTGGTTACTCATCAGTTATGTTTGATGGTCACAATCTTCCAATTGAAGAAAACTTAGCTAAGACTAAGGAAATCATCAAGCTTGCTCACGAACGTGGTATTTCAGTTGAAGCTGAAATCGGTAAGATTGGTGAAAACCAAGGCGGCGGTGAATTAGCTTCTGTTGAAGATGCTAAGGCATTCGTTGAAGCTGGTGTTGACAAGCTTGCTTGTGGTATTGGTAACATCCACGGTGTTTACCCAGATGACTGGAAGGGTCTTAACTTCACTCGTTTGAAGGAAATTGCTGACGCTGTTCCAAACACTCCACTTGTACTTCACGGTGGTTCAGGTATTCCTGAAGACCAAATCAAGAAGGCTATTCAACTTGGTATTGCTAAGATTAACATCAACACTGAATTCCAATTAGCATTCCAAGAAGCTACTCGTAAGTACATCGAAGAAGGTAAGGACGAAGACAAGAAGGACAAGGGTTACGACCCACGTAAGCTTCTCTTGCCAGGTACTGAAGCAATCACTGATAAGATGAAGGAAATGATTGCTTGGATGGGTACTAGAACTATCGATGACGAACTTAAGGATGTATCATTTGACCGTTCATCATTGAACGAAGAATAATCTCCTATTAAGGTAATAAAAAACGCAAGGATAAAATCCTTGCGTTTTTTGTTTTGAAAATTGATTTAGTTATATGATATAATTGATTGAAATCAATTACATGTAATTACTTTATGAGGTGGTAAAATATGGCTACAGTAAAAGAAACTAAAGTTAGAAAGCAAGGAAATTCTCTAGTTTTACTAGTACCTAAATCTTTTAATATAGATGAAAATACTAAAATGATTCCTGAGCTAACTAAAAATGGTATTTTTTATAAGTTTGCCCAAGATAATTTTTGGGATTTTGATGATAAAATCTTAGAAGATTTAGTAAATCAAGGTTATGAAGGAAAAAAATTAATTTCAAAATTTAAAGAGATGAAATCAAATATTCCTAGTGCTATTGATGAAATTGCTACCAAAGTAGATAAAGATGCACAGCCATTGACACAAGAGGAGTTTGAAAAAGAAATTGGTTTATAAAATTGAGTTTGGTAGTAATAAGCCTAAAAAATATATTAAGAAGTTAAAGGATAAAATATTAAAAAAGAAATTTTCTGACTTAATTTTTAAGGATATTGCTATTGATCCATATTCAGGAGAACCCAAAGAAGGCGATTTAGCGACAATTTATACAAAAAAACTGTGGTATCAAAAAACACAATATCGTATAGGATATAAAATTGAAGATGATAATACTATAGTGATTATATTGTTGATAGGTACTCGAGAAAATTTCTATGAAGAGTTAAAAAGATTGTTATAATTTTACCTTCAACTCATCAAAACTATAAGGCTTGATCAATTCCATCTCAACCGCTTCAAGTTGTAAATCACTTTCATCAAACTCAGGATTATATAAAGGATCGCCCACAATTGGACTCCCAAGTGAAGCCAAATGAACACGAATCTGGTGAGTACGGCCAGTTTCTAGACTTATTTTAACTTTAGCTGTGGATTTATTTTTTTGAATTAATTGATAGTGAGTTATCGACTTCAAGCCGTCTTCTCTTATCATTCGCTTGCGTTGATCTAGTGGATCGTGTCCAATCGGAGTAGTAATTGTACCAGAAGAGTTTAAATTTTCTGGATGAATCACAGTAGCTATATAGTTTCTTTTAAAAATCTTGCTTGTTAATTCTCGATTAAGAATTGGGACAACAGCAGGATTTTTTGCTACCAAAAGAAGACCACTAGTAAGCATATCAAGACGGTGAACGATATAAGGAGAATAGCCCAAGTAAGTTGCACAATCATTTAAAGCTGTATCAGTTTCAAATAAATTGGGGTGAGTTTTTTGTCCCTTAGGTTTATTAATAATCAATAAATTCTCATCTTCGTAAACAATCTCCGGCATTTTGCCACTAACAGGATAAGTTTGTTGCTGACTTTCGATAAAATCTAACTTTAATTGAACTTTATCATTAGGGTATACTAATTGATTAAAATAGCGATACTCACCGTTGACGGTAACTTGCTCTTTTGTCCGCAAAAAGTGGCGCCATTTACGTGGAATCAGGAGTTTTTGTAATAAATCACTGACTGAAATATCTGGTTTATCTTTTGGATATAAAAGTGTAAAATTGTATGTCATAATTTTTGTATTTTTCTTAAATCTCTAGATGAAAAACATATGTTTTTATCAAATATGGTAAAATCAACTTGTTATTGTAAAGGAGAATACGAGATGGACAACCAATATAATGATCGCGGATTTAAAGCAGCTTGGCGCCGTTTTGATAATCGCTTCTACATTGGCAGATGGATAATTGTGATCCTCTTGCTTTTGACTTTACTTACGTGTACGTATTACACCATTAAAGTCAAAACTTCAAATATCTCGAATTTGAAGGCGTCGCTTTCAACAACGACTACAATTTATGATTATAAAGGAAAAAAGGCTGGGTCTCTATACTCTCAAAAAGGTTCTTTTGTAAAATATAACCAAATCTCACCTAATATTAAAAATGCGGTGGTTGCTACAGAAGATAGAACTTTTTGGAAAAACCCAGGCTTCAGTATTAAAGGAATGGCTAGAGCTGGAGTTAATTTAATGCTTCATCATGGTGAAATTACTGGTGGGGGATCAACCCTAACCCAACAATTAGCCAAAAATTCCCTCTTAACTCAGCAGCAGACTTTTTCACGAAAGCTTGAAGAGCTATTTTTTGCAATAGAGATTAATAATGTCTACAGCAAGAAAGATATTTTAACAATGTATCTTAATAATGCTTATTTCGGTAATGGTGTTTGGGGAGTTCAAGATGCAAGTCGTAAGTATTTTGGTAAAAATGCCAGCGATGTGTCTTTATCTGAGGCTGCTACTTTAGCGGGAATGTTACGAAATCCTAGTTTTTATAATCCTATTGACCATATGGCAAATGCGACTGCAAGACGTAATGTGGTTTTAGGATTAATGGCTGATACTGGTAAGATTAGTAAACAAACAGCTACTGCCGCTTCTCAAACTGGACTTACTTTAAATGATACTTATCACGGCAAAGATGGTTATAAATATCCTTACTTCTTTGATGCTGTAGTTAATGAAGCTATCAATAAATATGGCTTAAAAGAAGAAGATGTCATGAATAAAGGGCTAAAAATTTATACGACTTTGAATCAAGATTATCAAGGTCAGATGCAAGAGAAATTTAATCAAAGCTGGCTTTTTCCAGCTGCAGCTTCTGATGGCACTCAAGTTCAAGGAGCAAGTGTAGCAATGGATCCTTCTACTGGTGCAGTTAGAGCAGTTGTTGGAGGTAGAGGAGAGCATGTGTTTAGAGGTTATAATCGAGCAACTCAAATGAAACGTCAGCCAGGTTCCTCAATTAAGTCACTTGCAGTTTATGCACCTGCTCTTCAAGAGGGGTATCATTATGATTCTGAACTTTCTAACAAATTACAAAAATTTGGTAAGAATGGTTATGAACCTCATAATGTTGATAATGGTTATTCTGATAAAATTCCAATGTATCAAGCTTTAGCTGAAAGTAAGAATGTACCAGCAGTTTGGCTTTTAGATAAAATTGGAGTTCAAAAAGGTGTTAAGTCTGTAGAAAACTTTGGCATCAATGTTCCAAAAAGCGACCAGAATTTAGCATTAGCCTTAGGTGGACTTTCAAGTGGGGTCTCTCCTCTTCAAATGGCTAGAGCTTATTCTGCTTTTGCAAATCAGGGGAACTTACCTGATAGTTCTTATTTTATTACTAAGATTACAGATGCTAGTGGAAATGTCTTAGTTGAAAATAATAATCCTAAAACGCATAAGATAATTTCGACTAATACTGCCAAAGAAATGACTACCATGATGCTTGGAGTATTTACAAATGGGACCGCAAAGAGTGCACAGCCGAATGGTTTTCGTGTTGCTGGAAAAACTGGCTCCACAGAAGTGCCAAATTCATACGGCTTTGGTACTAAGGACCAGTGGATTGTTGGTTATACTCCAGATATTGTATTAGCAACTTGGGTTGGTTTTGATAGAACTGATAAACAGCACTTTATGCAAGGTATTTCTGAAACTGGAATTACTAGACTTTATAAGGCTGAAATGGAAGGAATATTGCCATATACTGCTCAGACTCAATTTAGTGAAAAAGCACCAAGTCAATTAATTAAGCAAAATGGTTCAAATAATGATTGGACTGGTGGAATTGGCGATAAAATTCAAAAAGGAATAGGTTCTGCCCAAGAGACACTTAATCAATGGTATAATAATATCAAGGGTCTTTTTGGCAATTAAATTTTTTATAGAAAGAAGGATTTTTATCTTATGGTAAATATCTACGACAATGCTAATCAATTAGCAAAGGATTTACAAGAAACTCCTGAATTCAAGGATCTTCAAGCAGCAGTTAAGGCTGTAATGGATGACCAAGAAAGTGCTGACTTATTCAAGAAGATGGATGCACTTCAAACTAAGATCATCAACGCTCAACAAACTGGTGCACCACTTAGTGAAGATGATCAAAAGGCATACCAAGATTTAAATAAGAAAGTTCAAGATAACAAGAACATTGTAAAGCTTTTACAAACTGAACAAGTTTTGTACAAGTTGCTTGATGATGTTCAAAAGACTTTCACTAATCCAATTAACGATCTTTACGCAGATCTTAGAAAATAAGGTAATATGAAATTTATTCATTTTGCTGATGCGCATTTAGATAGTCCATTTCGTGGGCTATCTTTTTTGCCATCTAAAGAATTTAACAAAATACATAATGCAGCTAATCAGTCTTTAGAAAAGATTGTTGATTTGGCTGTAGAAAAGCAGGTTGATTTAGTTTTAATAGCCGGAGATACTTTTGATAGTAGTAAGGCTAGTCCAAGTAGTCAGTTATTTTTTGCTAAAGAAATCAAAAAATTAACAGATGCTAGAATTCAAGTAGTAATGATTTTTGGAAATCATGACCATATGAATGAGGGGGATTTATTAATAGAAAAGAGTCCCTACTTTAAATTATTGGGTACAAATGAGAATATAGAAAAGGCAAGTTTTGAAACAAAAGCTGGTTTTAAATACGATGTGGTAGGTTTTTCATATTTAAATAATCATATCGAAGAAGATATGATAAAAAATTTCCCTATAAAAAATTCCAATTTTACGTTTGGGCTAATGCACGCTCAAGAAAAAAGTTCGTCTGGAAAAAATGTCTATGCTCCATATACTAATCAAGAAATAAAAAATTTGAATTATGATTATTTTGCTTTAGGCCATATCCATAAAAGACAGATTATCTCTGAACACCCATTAGTAGTTTATCCGGGAAATATTCAAGGGCGTCACATTAATGAATTAGGCGAAAAGGGATGTTATTTAGGTGAAGTTGATGAAAAGAATAAAAATGTTAAAATTAGTTTTCTAAAAACTGCACCAATTACTTGGCAAGAAGCTAAAATAGAGATTAAGCAAGAAGTAACTAAAAATGAATTGCAAAATTTAATTTTAGAAACTTTGTACCCTGCAGAAACTACTTATTATTCTTTAAAAGTTATTGGTGCGCAAAACTTAACTGATGAGGAAATGGAATTATTAAATGATAGTAGTTTTTGGCTATCGATATCATTGCAGCTTGCATATGGGTCCCAGTTAGTTGATGTAAGGTTTGAATCAAATGATAGATTGCAACTTAATTCTAATGATGATCAAGCTTTTAAAGATGCTAAAGAGTCAATCTTTGAGGAGGAATTTTTACAGATTGCTTCAGATTGGGCAAAAAAAGATATCTTAAGCAGTCGATTGGTTAATAGTCCATCATTTAAAAAACACGTAAAAGAGCTTGCCGAAGTGAAGCTAGCTAGTCGATTGAAAGGACTTAGGGATGATACTTAAAGAGATAAAAATTATTAATTTTGGACAATTATCTGATTTAACGTTTGATTTACCAAGTTCACATTTAAATATCTTTTTTGGCGCTAATGAAGCTGGTAAAAGTACTACTGTGGCTTTCATTAAGCAAATTATGTTTGGCTTTTATCTGAGAAATAATTCCTCTCCATTTTTTGAAGATTATAAACCTCTTGCTCAAGTTTCTCCAATGGGTGGAGCACTATATTTTGAAGATGAAAAAACTGGTGACCGATATAAATTAGAACGTTTATGGGCTAAAGGAGATAAAACCAAGCGCGGAATTTTAACTGTAAAAAAAGATGGCGAAGAAGTTCCTCCAAATGTCTTTTTTGATAAAATTCATAATATTGATGATGATTTTTATACCGATAGCTTTATTTTTAATCAAGAAATGTTAGGAAAAATTACAGCTCTTAAACAAGAAGACTTGCTTGAACGAATTTACTATTTAGGAGCAGCTAATAGTACTCAATTGATTGAGGAAAGAGATAAGTTTGCTAAAGAAGCAGGGATGATGTTTAAAAAAAATGGTAAAAAACCAGAAGTAAATCGTTTGCTTCAAGAGCTTCAAACAAAGCGTGAAGATTTGACAGAAAGTCAGACGGAATTTTCTCGTTATAAAGAGTTACAGGCAGAATTTGATTGCCAAAATAAAAAGTTAGCTGAACAAAACAATGCCTTAGCAGAATTGACTAATCAAAAACATCATCTAGAAAAGTTAAAAAAGGATTTTGTTAATTATCAAACTTTACAGAAATTGAATGAGCAAAAGAAAAAGATAAGTTTTGATAATCAAAATTATCAAAAAACACAATCCTTATATGCTCAAGAAACTAATTTAAAGGAAATTATTGCTAATGAACAACGGCATTTAGAAAAGTTAGCCGACAATAAGTGGGAAAATAATTATGATGAACTTTTGCAAAAAAAGCCGGAGCTTTTGCAATGGCAGGCAGAAGATAGGGCCTATCGGCAAAAAGCAGATCAAATTAAGGCTGAAGAAGAACAAATTTTAGCTTTAACCTCAGAATTAGGACAAGTTTTAGATAAAAGCCATGAGCAGATTCAAGAACTGCAAACTGATTTTAATAAACTGCCGAAAAAAGAAAATGTTGTCCAATCTTCCCAGTCAATTATTAATTCCACAACAGTTATAGGTCTGCTAGTAACTGTTTTAGGAATAGCGGGCGTCACTTTATTGAAAAGCAGTGCGGTGATTTTTATCATTGCAGGTTTAATTATAGGAATATATGGTGGCTATTCTCAGTTTAATAAAAATAAAAAAGTAAAATTACTAGCAGATAAAGCTAAAATTGCAAATCAAAAAAGAATTAACTTTCAAAATAAATATGGTTTAAATCCTGATCAATTAAATTTGAAGGATTTATTATGGCAACTAAATCAATATAAGCTAAAGCTTCAAGCAGAAAAGGAAAACAGTAAGCTCCTTAATGAACTTAGTACTAATTTAATTCATTTAGCTAATGGATTAAGTAAAGCTCTAAATAGAAAAGTACAACCTGAATTTAAGGACTTATTAGTGGCTTTAAATGAACTTGAAACTGAAAACCGAATTTTTCTTCAAAATCAAAATAAACGCCATGAAATTCAAGCTAATTTAGAAAATAATCAACAACAACTTAAAGAAGTTACGCTACAAATCAAACTTTTATTAGCACAAGCTGGTGTAGCAGATATTGAAGAATATAATGATTTATATAAAGAGTATTTAGAACAAGCTAAAATTCAAACGCAAATTGCAACCTTAAAAACAAATCTTGCTGATAGTTTGGATGAATTGAAAAAACTTGCCCAATCCTCTGATAATTTAGACGAACAATTAAAAGAAGTTTCTGTTAAAATTACACAGAAGGAAAAAGAAATTTCTACTTTACATCAAAATGTTGCAAAAATTCAGGTTCAATTAACTAATTTGGCTAATTCGACTGTTATTTTTGAAAAAAAGCAGTCTTTAGCTGAAACCGAAGCTCAGTTTGTCAATGCTAGTAAAGAATATTTAGCTGCTCTTTTTGCTTCTAAATGGATTGCCCGTGCACTTGATTTAGCTTCTAATGAACGCTTCCCTAAAATGCTTAAAAGCGCTAAAGAATACTTTAATATTTTAACGGGTGGACGCTATAATGATATCATTTTAGACAAGAAATTATCTGTTGTAAGAAGCGATGGTAAAAAGCGAGAAGTTAAATTTTTATCAAGAGGAACGAGTGAACAATTATATTTTGCTTTGAAATTAGCATTTATTGAACAAATTAAGAATCAAATCAATCTACCGATTTTAATTGATGATTCATTTGTGAACTTTGATAATTCTAGAATAGAGTATATTGTTAAATTATTGAAAAAAGTGGCAGACTCTAATCAAATCTTGATTTTTACAGCTCAAGAAAATTTGATTGATAAATTAGGAATCAGGCCATTAACTTTTGAAAGGAACGAAAATGCTTAAAAGATTGCTTGATTATAATGATGGCGAGGAAATGGATCTCGTAGTAATGATAAAGAATTCTCAATTGAGACATACCAAAAAGGATAAGCTTTATTTAGCCTTATCTTTAGGAGATGAATCAGGAGAAATTAGAGCTAACTACTGGGATGCTAGTCAAAGGGATAGCGATATCTTTTCCACTGGAACTATTGTTGAAGTAAATGGAAAAAGAGAAGAATATCAAGGTCGTCCTCAAATTAAAATTTATTCTTTGAGAACTGTTAGTGAACAAGAGGGATATGATTTAGATGCCTTTATCAAGTCGGCTCCTGAAAAAGCTAGTGATATGCAGGAAGAAATTGGCAAGTATGTCTTTGAAATTTTGAATCCAATTTGGAATCGAATCGTAAGATATTTACTTAAAAAATGGGGAAAACGTTTTTATGAGTATCCTGCAGGTAAAAGTAATCACCATGCAGTTCGTGCTGGTCTTGCTTATCACACTGTATCAATGCTTAGGGATGCTAAAGGGCTTGCTGATAATTATCCGCAGGTAAATCGTTCTTTATTGTATGCTGGGTGTATTTTACATGATATGGGAAAGGTATTAGAGTTAACTGGTCCAGCTGCCACTCAATATACAACTGAAGGTAATTTAGTAGGGCATTTAGTTTTGATTGACGAGCAAATAATGATGGCAGCACAGGATTTAAAGTTAGATTTAGAATCTGAAGATTTGCTGTTGCTTAGACATATGGTTTTATCTCATCATGGAAAATTTGAATATGGTTCACCTAAATTGCCTGCTCTTTTAGAAGCGGAACTTTTACATAGAATTGATGATTTAGATGCTTCAATATATGCAATTACTAATGCTTTGCAACATACTAAACCAGGACAATTCACTGAAAATATTATGAGTCAAGATGGTAGAAGATTCTATAGACCTAAAGATGATCCTGCTTTATCTAATAGTAAAAAACTTGAATAAAACAAAAAAGCAGCTGCATGGCTGCTTTTTGTATAGTAATAAAAATTTTACTTCTTCAAGTCACTGCTTGAAATGTATGAAGATAATACATTCTTCAAGTCGTTATCCTTAATTGAAACATCAGCACGCTTCAATACAGTAGCGATAACACTTCTCATAGTTTCTTGGTCTTGAGCCATTGATGCGTAAATTTGGTCGTCAATTGCCTTCTTGTGTGAACTGAAGCTACCCTTAGCTGGGTGGTTGATCATCTTAATTACATGATAACCAGATTGTGATTTAACTGGAGTTTCAGTAACTTCACCAGTCTTAAGCTTAAATGCAGCAGTCTTGAAGCTACTGTCTAAAGTGGTGTCAGTTGAGTCAAATGCTGGTAGTTTTCCGGCACTATTCTTAGTAGCAGTATCAAGTGAGTACTTCTTAGCCAAACTCTTGAAACTCTTACCATCTTTTAATTGCTTGATGATATCTTCAGCAGTTGACTTTTTAGCTACTAAAATATGTTGAACAGTAACTTTAGGTTGGTATGACTTCCAAGCTTCTTGTTCTTGCTTCTTAGTAACCTTCTTAATGCTCTTAAGAGCTGCTTCTGAAAGAAGGTTAGTCTTCAAGTTTTGCTTGAATGAGCTAGCAGTCATTCCGTTTTGTTGAAGAACAGCACTGAATTGAGAGCCGTATTGCTTCTTGTAGTTGTTGTATTGCTTATCAACTTCTTTTTGAGAAACCTTGCTACCGTATTGTTCTTCTAAAGCACGATTAATAATCATGTTAGCAAGAGCACTTTGACCAGCTTGTGACTTCTTCATATCATCGTAGTATTGTTCTTGAGTGATCTTACCACCTTTGTAAGATACAACAGTTTTATTACCACTTGAACAAGCAGAAAGTGATAGTGCAACACCTGCAACTGCTAAAGCGGCAGCCGCTTTTTTCATATATTTCTTCATAAAAAAATTCTCCACATCCTTAATAAAATTAAGTAACCGACAATTAATATACCACAAATTAAGCTTACTTGTTTTCAAAGCTTAAATTTTCACAGAAAAATCAAACTTTCTTTAATTTTTCTTAGGAGTCTCATCTAAATCTGTTTCAATTTTATGAGCTGATTTTTCAATGTTAGTTACATCTGGTTCGATTCTTTCACTGTAATGTTTAACATCGTCTCCAATATCACTAACTGCGCGTTGAGCTTGTGGAAGAGTCTGTGATAATTCGTAGCTTGCTTTTTTAGCATTTTGAATGCCTTCTGCTAAGCTTTCTGCATCATACATAAAGCTATCAAAGTCACGCTTGATGGGAGCACCTAAGCGTTTGCCATTTTGATCTTTAAAAAGTGATAAAACAAATCCAGCAGCAGCTCCTGCAGCTAAGCCTAATCCAAATTTACTCAAATTTTTTCTCCTTAGAATTGTTCTTTGATTTTTTCAGCAACTTCAGTATATTTTGCCTCATCATAATCATCGGCATTGTTGCGAGTCATAAGGTGTAAGCCATCACCTTCAAAACGTGGGATAAAGTGAATATGAGAATGCATGACAACTTGTCCTGCAACTTCACCGTTATTGGTGGTGATGTTCATACCAGTTACATTTGGAAATGCCTTTTTAATTGCATTTGCAATTTCTGGAATATATTGTAAATATTTTTTAGCATCTTCGTTAGTGTAGTCAAATAAGTTTACAATGTGTTTTTTAGGAATCATTAAAACATGACCAGGATTTACTTGAGAAATATCAAGAAAAGCCTTAACATCATCATTTTCAAAGACAGTGTAACTTGGAACATCGCCTTTGATGATTTTACAGAATAAACAATCATCTACTAAATTTTCCATAAATAAACCTTCTTTAAAATTTTAGTTTGTTAATACTTCCATGTTATCATAAATGAAGTAAACATAACTAAAGAAAGATAGGAAAAAATGAGTTTAAAGATTGAAAATCTAACAGGAGGCTATACTGGGGTTCCTGTTATTAAAGATATAAATTTAGAAATAAAATCAGGGCAGGCTCTGGGGCTTATTGGACTTAACGGAGCTGGGAAGTCAACGACAATTAAGCATATTCTGGGGCTACTTCGTCCACAAAAAGGAAAAATCATTTTAAATGATGTTGTTTTAACGCAAAATCCGACTAAGTTTAAGCGTCAAGTTGCTTATATTCCTGAAACTCCGGTTCTTTATCCAGAATTAACTTTAAAAGAACATTTAGAATTAACCATGCTTAGTTATAATTTAGATGAAAAAAAGGCCTGGACAAGAGCACATGAGCTTTTAAAGATGTTTAGATTAGATGATAAGCTAGAATGGCTTCCAATTCACTTTTCTAAAGGGATGCGTCAAAAAGTCATGATTGTGTCGGCATTTTTAGCAAATACTAGTTTGCTTGTAATTGATGAGCCATTTACTGGACTTGATCCACTAGCGGTAGCAAATTTAATTGACTTAATTAAAAAAGCAATTGCTGATGGCAAGATGGTTTTAATGACGACGCATGTTTTAGCAGATGCACAACAGGCTATTTCAAATTATGCCGTTCTTAATAATGGCACTATTGAAATTATTGGTTCTTTGAAAGAAATTCGTCAGCACTATGGCTTAAAACCAGATGATCCTTTTGACAAGTTATATCAAGTATTGAATCAGGTGGATCATCATGAATAATATTGCGAAGAGACGTTTGAATGAGAATTTCAAACAATCAGTTAAATACTTAACATTGGTTTTCAATGATTTCTTCATTTTAGCATTGATTTTCTTATTTGGTGCTTTAATGTTTTGGTATGCTCAATCAATGAAAACAATGCCAAGCAACTTGTGGTTTTATAAACCTTTAGTTGGAATTTTACTTTGGGTGCCGCTATTAACCGGACACTTAGTTACGCTTATTCGTGAAGCTGATATGCAGTTTTTATTTACACAAGATAAAAATATGGGGCAATATTTGAAGCCGATGTTTCGCTATAGTTTGATATTGCCGGTAATTTTAGAATTGTTATTAGCAGGAATACTTTTCCCATTTGCAAATCTTAAAGCACAAATAGGAGTAGCAAATTATATTTCATTAGTAATAGTTGCTCTTATTTTAAAGTATGATGAATTATGTGCTGAAGAAAATAATTTATATTTTGGTCAAAAAATAAACTTTAATATATTGAGCTTATTAGCTTTAATAATTATGATTGCAAGTAGTTATTGGGAAGTTATTGGATTATGTCTTGGCGTAATAGGAATGTTTTTTGAGCCTAATTTTCAACCAGCATTTGGAGATAAAATTAATAAAAAGAATTTATTTGATTGGCGCTATGCAATTGACACTGAACGACTTAGAAAAGATCGTGTATATTCAATCTTTTCAATGTTTACTGATGTTCAAGAAAAGCAAGTAACAATCAAGCGCAGAAAGTATTTAGACTTTTTACTTCCTAAGAATTTAGCTAAAGAAAATCCAAATAAGTTTTTATATCAAAGATCACTTCTTAGAAATCCAGAATATTTAAACTTGCTTGTGCGAATGACTATTTTTGCAATTTTAATTTCTTGGCTGGTACAAGATTGGAAATGGGCGTTAGGCTTGGCTGCTTTGGTAGTATTTTTAACAGCTTATCAATTGCTTCCAATGGCAACTGAATTTGATTCGAATATTATGTATCGCGTTTATCCAATTAGCCGTGATAATCGTGGACGTAATTTGGTACAAGTTTTAAGTTTAGCTTTGCTCTTGCAATGGCTGGTGATTAGTGTATTCTGGTTAGTTGTACTAAATGTTAACTTGAATGTTTTTGAGGCAATTGCGGCATTATTTGTCTTTGTTTGGATTTTAAATGTTGGCTATTTGCCTTACAAGGTCAAGAATAAGAAGTAAAGGAATAGAAAAATGAGACTAAGAAACAAACCTTGGGCTGTTAAGCTTGTAAATGATCATCCAGAAAGTGTTTTGCAAAATCCTGATCCACAAGTAAAAATCGATTGGAAAAAACGCTTTAAAAATCCTGATGCTCCTCTTCAAATTGAAGTTGGATCTGGTAAGGGAGCTTTTATTACAACTTTAGCTAAGCAAAACCCGGATAAGAATTTTGTAGCTTTAGAACTGCAAACTACAGCAGCAGGAATTATTTTGAGAACTAAACTTGAAGAAGGTTTGGAAAACTTACAAATTTTACGTGGTGATGCCGCTGATATTGATCTTTTCTTTGAAGAAAATAGTGCTGAAATTATTTACTTGAACTTTAGTGATCCATGGCCTAAGACTCGCCATGAAAAACGCCGTTTAACTTATAAGAGTTTTTTGGCAAAATATGAAAAGGTATTAATGCCTGAAGGTCATATTGAATTTAAGACAGATAATTCTGGCTTGTTTGCTTATTCTGTTCAAAGTCTCAACAATTATGGAATGCATTTTGATTTTGTATCAGTTGACTTACATCATGAAAAAGCAGAAATCGTTGAAAAGAATGTAGAAACTGAATATGAGCATAAGTTTGCTGCAAAGGGTAATCCGATTTATGCTCTTCATGCAACTTTTAAAACAAAATAGTTGGCAAAGTTACCATTCTTGATTATAATACTTATAAAAAGTAAGCTAGTAGAAATGAGGTAACTCAAATGGAGGAAATTAAAGAATTAACTGAAAATAAGCTTAAGGAAATTACAAAAGATGGCAGAGTTGTACTTGAATTTTCAGCAGCTTGGTGCCCAGACTGCCGCTTTTTAGATCCATTTATGCCACAAATTGAAAAAGATTTTCCAAATGCAAAGTTTTATAAAATCGACCGTGATGGATCAATTGATTTAGCTAAAAAATTAAATATTATGGGAATTCCTTCGTTTGTTGTCTACCAAGATGGTCAAGAAATTGGTAGACTAGTTAATAAGGACCGTAAGACAAAAGATGAAGTTGAAAACTTCTTGCGGTCACTTGACTAAAAGAGGAGATTTTAATAAATGATCACTAGTATTAATAAAGAAGCATATCCAAATACTTTGATCGTTATCTTAGGTGAAGACAACGGCAGAAGTGAATTTGAAGAAAAAAGCGATGTAACTCGTGTTACTGACAAAGATGGTAAGTTGATTGGTTACAACTTCTTTAATGTAAATGAAGTATTGGATTATGATAAGTTGCCAAATGGTGAAGTTCATTTAAATGATGATGAACTTGATGCGCTTAATAAGAAGCTTGAAGAAGTTGGCTTTGAAGGCAATCTTGAATATGGTAAGCCAACTTTAGTTTATGGTTATGTTAAAACTTGTCAGCCACATCCAGATAGTGACCACTTGCATGTAACTACTATTGATGTAGGTGGAGAAGAACACCAAATTGTCTGTGGTGCTCCAAACATTGCTCAAGGTCAAAAGGTAGTAGTTGCACTTCCTGGTACTTTGATGCCAAATGGTCAACAAATTTGGCCAGGTAGCTTGCGCGGTGTTGATTCATACGGTATGATTTGTTCTGCACGTGAATTAGGTCTTCCACATGCACCACAAAAGCGTGGAATTATGGTTGTTCCAGATAGCTTTGAAGTTGGTGCTGAATTTGAACCAACTAAGTGTGATGAATTAATTGCTAGTGGTGAAATCACTTTGTAATTTATATTGAAAAAGAGGTCCAGTAAGCCTCTTTTTTATTTTGGTTAAAATTTTTACTAAAAAAATGGTAAAATTATAAACGAATAAATTGCAATTAAATGTTTGGAGACAATAAATATGTTAGATAAGACAAAAGAAATTTGGTTCATCGGTATTAAAGGTACTGGTATGGCATCCTTAGCCCTTGTTTTGCATGATTTGGGTTATAGAGTGGCTGGTAGTGATATTGAAAAATATACATTTACACAAGTTCCATTAGAAAAAGCAGGTATTGAAGTTAAAAACTTTGATCCTAAGAATATTAAATCTGAAGGGCAAATTATAGTTAAGGGGAATGCTTTTAAAGAAGATAATCCAGAAGTTAAGTCTTGTCTTGATCAAGATGTTAAATGGCAAAGTTATCCAGATACAGTTGAAGAAATTGTACAAATGCATACTTCAATTGGCGTTTCTGGTACTCATGGTAAAACTTCAACTACTAGTCTTTTAGCCCACGTTTTAGGTGAAGTTGAACCAACTTCTTATCTTATTGGAGATGGACGAGGAAAGGGTGTTAAAGATTCACGCTTCTTTGTTTATGAAGCAGATGAATATCGTAGACACTTTTTAGCATATCATCCCGATTATCAAATTATGACCAATATCGACTTTGACCACCCAGATTACTTCAAAGATCAAGCTGATTATACTTCTGCTTTTCAAACGGCTGCAGATCAAACTAAAAAAGCTCTTTTTGTTTGGGGAGATGATAAGCGCCTTCAAAGCCTTAAAACAGAAATTCCTAAATATACTTATGGCTTTAATGATAGTGATGATTTCCAAGCAATTGATATTGAAAAGACAACTAAAGGTTCTAAGTTTAATGTAGTAGCTCATGGTGAAGACTTAGGACGTTTTGAAATTCCATTATTTGGTGATCACAGTATTTTAAATGCGACTGCTGTAATCGCTGTTGCGTATACTGAAAAAGTACCTATGGAAGATATTCGTGAAGGGATGTTAACGTTTAAAGGTGCTAAGCGTCGTTTTAGTGAAAAAGACTTTGGTGATATTGCGGTAATTGATGATTATGCACACCACCCAACAGAAATGCGAGCAACTATTCAAGCAGCTCGTCAAAAGTTCCCAGATAAGGAATTAGTAGTAGTCTTTCAACCACATACTTTTTCAAGAACTAAGAAGTATCAAAAAGACTTCGAAGAAATCTTGCGTGGAGTAGATAAGGCATACGTGACACCAATTTATGCATCTGCTCGTGAAGCAAATGGCGATATTACTAGCGAAGACCTCACTAAGAATATTCCTGGCTCTGAAGTGATTGACTTAGACAATATTGCAGACCTTACCAAGCATAAGAATGCGGTCGTAGTATTTATGGGTGCTGGTGATATTCCTAAGTATGAAGATGCTTATGAAGCATTGTTAAAAAAATAATATTATAGTAAGCAGCATTGCCATTCTAAGGCAATGCTGTTTGAATTTTAGGGTGAAAAAACAATGAAATCAAAAGTTGCATTAAAAAGGGCGCTTATTAAGTTATTGACAAGACAGAGTTTAATGCAAATTTCAGTAAAAAAATTATGCCAAGAAGCAGAAGTAGGCAGGAGCACTTTTTATAGCCATTATAATAATCTTGATGAATTACTCGAAGAACTTGAAAATGACTTGGTTAAAGAATTGAGTGTGCGTGATAGTGAGTTGGCCGATAGGAAAAAGACTAAGCCAAGTGATTTTTCTTATTTTTTAGATGTAGTTGATTATATTAAAGAGCATAAAACTGAAATTTTAGTTTTAACAAAATTCCGTCCGGATGCTAGGTTTATTGAAAAATGGAAAAATGCAATTAAAGCGAATCTTCATAAACGCGGTTTGCCTAAAGATGATTTGCTCTATGAAATGGTTGCTGCAGAAACAATTGCAGCTTTTGATTATTATTTGCTTAGTCCAGAGAAATATAGTGAAAGTCAAATTCAAAAAGTAGTTGTTCAAGCTTTAAAAATTTTCGAAAAATAGACACTTATCTAGTTTGTGTTCTGGCAAGAAAGTACCCCTCTATCTAAAATATATTTATAAATTTAGAAAAGTAGGTATTAAAAATGTCTCAATATAAAGTTCATGTCTTACACACAGGAAAAGTTAGAATTGCACCAGAATTAGCTTTTGGTGGAGATAATTGCTCACTTTGGAAAGCAGCCGGACTTTTAGATAGTGCTAAAGAAGAAATTTGGCTACCAGTGTCTGTATTTTTGGTAGAAACTCCTAAAGGACTTTTATTACTTGACACTGGATGGGACCGTTCAATGAGTCCAAATGGTGTATACGATAAAAAAGCACAAATTAATTCTTTAGGTTCTTATATTTTATATCGCGTAAATAAAGGCATAGTGGCTAAAGGAATGACAGCTAGTGAACAACTCATCCAAATGAGAATAAAGCCGAGTGATATTGATTATGTAATTATCTCTCATCTTGATTGTGATCATGCAAATGGATTACGTCAGTTTAAAGATGCCAAACATATTATGGTATCTAAAACAGAATATGAATATGCTAAAAAGCACTCGACTTTCCGTTTTAAGAAGAAATGGTGGGATGGTATTGATTTAGATTTGTATGATTGGAACGATGCATTAGGTCCCTTTAATCGCTCATATGACTTGTTTGGAGATAAATCTGTGGAATTAGTTAATATTCCAGGTCATACTGATGGGTTGACTGCTACGAAAATTACAAATATGGATACAGGTAAATTTTTCCTTTATTATGGTGATGGTGGCTATGGTGAAAAATCTTGGAAAGAAATGATTACTTCAGGGATTTCAACTGATAAAAAGTCACAAAAGGAGTCTTTAGCTTGGATTAGAAAGATGAGCTTAGATAAAAATTGCGTTGAATCTCTTGCTTGTCATGGTGAAGAAGTTAAGCCACATATAATCAAATTTTAAAATTTAATTGACAAAAAATAAGTATACATCTATTATAGTTACTGAAGATAAGTAACTTACATAAAGTAATTAGTTAGAAAGGAAAAATAGAATGTTTAATTCAGCAGTTCAAAATGTGAACCAAGTTTGTTGCATTTGTATGCAAGCTTATTTCACATACTCTGAATTGCGTTCGCTTTTAACTAATTAATCTTTTTATTTTATTGGATAATTACTAAGGATTTACGAACGAGATTCGTAGATCCTTTTTGTTTTGCCATAGAAGGAGTTTGTAATGAATTGGGAAATTGTAAACCAAGCACTTCCATTTTTTGCTAAAGGGTTTGAATTGACTTTATGGCTATCTTTAATTGGAATTGTTGGATCAATTATCGTCGGTGCTATAGTAAGCCTGATTGAGTATTTTAAGATACCAGTTTTAAGCCAATTTTTTAAAGGATATGTTGAGCTTGCAAGAAACACACCTTTATTAATTCAGTTATTTTTCTTATATTATGCTTTTCCAGCATTCGGTATAAAACTTTCCGCAGAAGCTAGTGGAATCATTGGATTGATTTTTTTAGGTGCGGCATACATGGCTGAAGGTTTTATGGGTGGATTTAATGGAGTAAGTAAAAGTCAGATTGATAATGGATTAGCTTTAGGAATGAATAATTTTCAACTAGCTCGTTATGTTGTGTTTCCGCAAGGATTAAGCTTGAGTGTACCAGCCTTAAGTGCAAATGTGATTTTTTTGATTAAGGAAACTTCAATTTTTTCTGTAATTGCTATTCCGGAATTAACTAATACTGCTCTTGATTTAATTGGCATGTATTACCATTCTAATGAATATCTTTTGATGCTGGTGGTTGCATATGCAATTATTTTGATACCAGTTATTTTGTTTTTAAATTTGCTTGAAAGGAAGGTTCGCAATGCTCAATTCGGGAATTAATGTATTATTTGAGGGAAATAATTTTGCAAGGTTGATGGCAGGACTATGGACATCAATTTGGATTGCTGTTTTATCTTTGGTGATTGGGTTAATTATAGGAACTTTGTTTGGAGTTTTAAGGACGTTACCAAATAAATTTATCCGCTTCATTTTGCGCTTATATCTTGAATTTTTTAGAATTGTGCCCACTGTAGTGCTTTTGTATCTAGTTTATTATATTTTGCCAAGAACTTTGCATATTAATTGGGCTGGAACTTGGATGGCAACTTTAGCATTTAGTTTATGGGTTGCAGCTGAGTTTAGTGATATTGTTCGTGGAGCAATCGAATCAGTTCCAAAAAGTCAAATAAATAGTGGACTTGCATTGGGTTTTAATAGGTGGCAATTGTTTAAATATGTTTTAATTCCACAATCAGTAAAATTAGAAATTCCAGCAGCAATTAACTTAGCTACTAGAGTTATTAAAACAACTTCATTATTAATGCTAATTAGTGTTATGGAAGTTATTAATGTAGGTCAGCAAATCATTGAAGCAAACAATCAAAAGTATCCAATTGGTGTTTTCTGGGTATATGGTTTTATTTTTATTTTGTACTTTATTTTGGATTATCCATTGTCTGTTTGGTCAAAAAGATTAGTTAAGAAGAATAGTTAGGTGATAAAAATGACAGAAGAAGTTTTAAAAGTTGAACATTTAAATAAGTTTTATGGTGATTGGCAGGCTCTTCATGATATTAGTTTTTCTCTTGAAAAAGGTAAAGTTTTAGCTCTTTTAGGACCTTCTGGGTCAGGTAAAAGTACACTTTTAAGAACATTAAACGGATTAGAGGGCTATAAGAGTGGAAGTATCTATTTTCATGATAAAAAAATTATTCCTACTCCTAAACAGTGGCAAAATTTACGTCAGAAAATTGGAATGGTATTTCAAAGTTATGATTTATTTCCTAATTTAACAGTAATGGAAAATATTTTATTGGCACCTGTTAAAGTTCAAAAAAGATCAGAGGCTGAAGTTCGAAATGAAGCCATAAAACTATTAGAACAAGTTGGTTTATCAAATCATATTAATTCTTATCCCAGAGAATTATCAGGTGGTCAAAAACAAAGAATAGCTATTGTCAGAGCTTTAGCAATGCATCCTGAAGTAATGCTTTTTGATGAAGTTACGGCTTCGCTTGATCCTGAAATGGTTCGTGGAATTCTAGAAATTATTCAAGATCTATCTGACAATGAACATATGACAATGGTAATTGTTACTCATGAGATGAATTTTGCAGCTAAGATTGCAGACGAAGTTCTATTTTTAGAAAATGGTAAAATTCTTGAAGCTACTCCAGGAAAAGAGTTTTTTGTACATCCTCAGACAAAGCGTGCGCAAGAATTTTTAAAGAGTATGGATTTCTAAGAGGAAACTAGAATGAAAATAAAAAAGATATTTAATTGGCTTATTAGCATTTTAGCAGTATTTTTTGTAGGAATTGCCGCATATTATGGTATAAGTCAGCCTAACTTAAATGCTTCTGCATCTGGTGGTTGGAGCAGTGAAAGTCTTTCAGCTATTAGGCGTCGAGGGTATATTAAAGTCGCAGTATTTGGAGATTTACCACCATATGGATGGGTTAATTCTCAGGGCAAGCGAGTTGGTTACGATGTTCGGTTAGCTAGAAAAGTTGCAAAAGATATGGGAGTTAAACTGCGTTTTGTTCAAGTAAATGCTAATAATCGAGTAGATACTCTAAATTCTAATAAAGCAGATTTGGTATTGGCTAATTTTACCGTTACTCCAGAGAGAAAAGATGTTGTTGATTGGGCTAAGCCTTATATGAAAGTATCTGTTGGAGTAATTTCTCCTAAGAATGCACCAATTACAAAAGCTGCTCAATTAAAGAATAAAACCGTAATTGTGACTAAGGGAACGACGGCAGAAAATTACTTTACTAAACAAAATGGAGTAAAAATGTTAAAATTTGACTCAAAGACGCAACAATTTAATGCTTTTAAAAATGGACGTGGGCAAGCTTTGGCAGATGACAACTCATATCTTTATGCATGGGTAAAGAATAATCCTAAGTTTACTGTAGGTATTAAAAATATAGGTCCTAACCAATATATTTCTCCAGCAGTCAAAAGAGGAAATAAGTCACTTAAAAACTGGATGGATAAAGAAATTACTAAGCTGAATGCAGAAGGATTCTTCATATATGATTACAATCAAGAATTGAAACCATATTTTGGCAAAGAAATTAAACCAAGTGACATTGTACTTCCACAAGGAAATAATAAATAAAGGTTAATTTGTGAGCTAGCTATTTTCCAAATTAAGTCTAAGTATTTCACTTCTTAATAGATTTCGCTTATAATTTTCCCTGAATAAAAGTAAGGAAGGGATTATTATGAATAAAAAAGCAGGCATAATTAGTGCATTAGCGATTATTATTGTAGGGCTTGCAGCTTGTTTAGGCTTAGTTTTAAACAAAACTTCTAAAAATACTGTAATCTCACAGGCAAAAGTAACTCAAAAAAATAAGCAAAAAACTATTAAAAAAATAAAAATAGGTTTACCAACGATTTTTATTCATGGATATGGCTCTAGTTATCATGCAGAAGAACATATGGTAAACGCAGCAGTTCAAGCTGGAGTGACAAATTCTAAAAATGTAATTAGGGCTGATGTGGCTTCTAGTGGCCAGGTCAAGTTGATTGGAAGTTTTTCTAAAGATGCAAAAAATCCAATTGTTGAAGTAAATTTGGAACAAGGTTATGGGGATGCACAAGATGTAAGAAATGTGCTGGAAGCTTTGCAAAATAAGTATAGTTTTAAAGAAGTTAACCTTGTTGGACATTCATATGGTAATTTAATGGTGGCAAATTATATTAATGATAATTACCAAATTAAAACATTGCCCACGATTAATAAAGTAGTCTCAATTGCAGGGCATTATAATGGCTGGCTTGGTGAAGAAGAGGCTTCTACAAGTCCTATTAAGAATAAAAAAACTGGAGAACCAGAAAAATTTTCTTCGAGTTTTAAGCAGTTATTGACTCTTCGTCAGCATTATCCTAAGCAAATTCAAGTGCTTAATATGTATGGCGATTTAGAAGACGGATCAAAGTCAGATGGTTCAGTTGCTGTCAGTTCTGCTCAAAGTTACAAATACTTAATTAATGGTCGAGCTAAAAGCTATCGAGAAATTGAATTTACTGGTAAAAACGCACAACATAGTCGCTTGCATAGAAACAGCCAAGTTGATAAAGCTTTGATTGAATTTTTATGGAATAAATAATCGAATAGTTAAAAGCATTCTCTTATTGAGAATGCTTTTTTAGTTAATTGCTATAAGAATAAGTTATTGCTATATATTAATTATAAATATTTAACAGAGATATAGCTTTACAATAAAATTATTATAAATAGTCTTGAAAGGAAGATAATATGACAATTTTTGATGAAACTTATACTTTAAATAGCGGCGTAAAAATTCCTCGTATGGCACTTGGAGTTTGGGAAATTCCTGATAATCAAACTCCAAAAGCAGTAGAAGAAGCTATAAAAATTGGCTATCGTCATATTGACACAGCTCAAGCATATGGCAATGAACGTGGAGTTGGTGAAGGGGTTCGAAAATCTGGAATTAGTCGAGATAAATTATTCATTAATTCTAAAGTTGCAGCTGAAATTAAGGATTACAAAGAAGCTAAGAAATCTATTGATGAAACCTTAAATAAGATGGAACTTGACTATCTTGATATGATGATTATCCATAATCCACAGCCCTGGAAAGAAGTAAATCAATCAAAAGATCGTCATTTTGAAGGTAATCTTGAAACTTGGCGTGCCTTAGAAGATGCTGTTAAGGAAGGAAAATTACGTACAATTGGGGTTTCAAGTTTTAATAAAGAAGACTTAGATAACATTATTGAAAATAGTTCTACTACTCCAGCAGTTAATCAAATTTTATGCCATATTGCAGCTACGCCGATGGATTTAATTAATTATTCTAAAGAAAAGGGTATCGTTGTAGAAAGCTTTTCTCCAATTGCTCATGGTGCAGCTATAAATGATGAAGATATTATTGAAATAGCTAAAAAATACAATGTATCTGTTCCACAATTATGTATTCGCTATGATTGGCAACTTGGTACTGTAGTATTGCCAAAATCCGCCAATCCAATTCATATGAAGAGTAATAGTGAGATTGATTTTGAAATTTCTGATGAAGATATGGAAATTTTGAAGAATGTTAAAGCCTTAGACTATGGGGATGCAGAAGTATTTCCAGTCTTTGGCGGTAAGATGTAATTTAAATTTATAGAAAATAAAAAGGCATTTCCTGAGTTTAGGAAATGCCTTTTTTATAAAATTCAATTATTCTTGAATTTCATCAATGTTCAAAACAACTACATATGCGTTAGGGGTGTCTGTACCTTCAACAACACTCTTAGCATAGTCATCATTTTCATGAATTTCTGGAGTTGCAATAATCTTCATTGCCTTGTGGCTTGGAATATCAGCAACCACAATAGCAGCCTTTGAGCCATTTTCTAAGTTTTCAAAAGCATGTGACTTGGTCTTTTCAAGATATTGAAGTTGACCGTCGTTAAGAACCTTCATTGATGCCTTAGGACCAACTGATGGAACCCCATCTTCATCAACAGTTGCCATATAAGCTAAGTGATCTGGATTATCAAAGAATTCAATTTGTTCTTGAGTTAATTTATTTGAGTCTAGTTTTTTCATGAAATCATAAGTCCTTTCTGTTTCATTAAGCTATACCTATTATACGTCATAGTAGCTACTAATAAAATTAATATGCACTAAATTTTGACAAAAACTATTATTAACTGTAGCCTTGCAATATAGTTACTTTTCATTATAAAGAATAAGAAAGATAGGGATAAAAATCAATGAAAAAATTACCAACTCAAATTGAAGTGCGAGGCGGACGCGTACATAATTTAAAAAATATCGATGTTAATATACCACTTCATAAATTTGTAGCTATCTCTGGAGTATCAGGTTCGGGAAAAAGTTCTTTAGCGATGGGAATTTTATATGAAGAAGGGTCAAGAAGATATTTAGATTCTTTGTCTACTTTTTATCGAAGAAAAATTAAGCAAGGAAGACAAGCTGATGTAACTTCTATTAAACATATCCCTTCTGCTATTGCTTTAAGACAGCGTCCCAGCGTTCCTTCAGAAAGAGCAACAGTGGGAACAATGAGTGAAGTTTTTAATGTTTTAAGATTAATTTTTTCACGTTTAGGTTCTCCCGTTTGTCCTAATGGACATCAAGTTGCACCTAGTTTAGAAATTGCAGAAGCTATGAGCAAATCTGGAGAAGCAATGGGAAAAATAAGTTGCCCTACTTGTGGAGTTGAGTTTTTTGTACCAAGTGCCGAAGAATTTGCCTTTAATTCAACTGGAGCTTGCACTAATTGTGGAGGAACGGGAAAAGTTCGCCAACTTGACGATAATAAACTAATTGCTGATGAGAATTTAAGTATTGCTGAAGGTGCCGTTGCTTCTTGGCGACTTCCAGGACGTAATTTCATGCCAAATGTTGCTGAACATGCGGGAGTGAGAATTAATATTCCTTTTAAAGATTTGACTCAAAAAGAAAAAGATTTTGTATTAAATGGTCCTGAGAAAAAATATAAGATGGATTTTCTTTCAGGAACTGGCCGAGTTTTTCATAATTTTGAAGCTTTGTATGAAAATGCTCATCAAGCAGTTTTACGTTCTGCAAAAACTAGTAAAAGTGAGCGTGCCCAAAAAAGAATCAGTGAATTTTTTACTTATGATACTTGTCCAGTGTGCCATGGAAGCCGGCTAAAACCGATCTTGCTAAAGCAACTTGCAGGCGCCTTAAACATTGCTCAAGTTACAGAGCTTTCACTTGAAAAGTTAAAAGATTGGCAGACAACAGTAGAAAAAAGTTTGCCTCAGGAAATGGATAAGATGGCTCGTAGATTATTTACAGAATTTGATGGAAATTTGCAGCCTTTATTAGATTTGGGACTAGATTATTTAACTTTATCGCGTAATGGTAATACTTTATCAACTGGTGAATTGCAAAGAATTCAATTAGCACGTACTCTTAGAACAGAAACTACAGGGGTACTTTATGTATTAGATGAACCCTCAATTGGACTTCATCCTGCTAATGTAAATGGTCTTATTAAAATTTTACGTAAAATTGTTGCTCAAGGCAATTCCTTGGTAGTGGTTGACCATAATGTTGATATTATTGCAGCGGCTGATTACATAATCGAAATTGGACCAAATTCTGGTGAACAAGGTGGAGAAGTTATTGATCAGGGAACTATCTCTGATATTAAGAAAAGTAAAAACTCTTTGATTGCTCCATACTTAAATGGAAGGACTAAAATTTTAGCTAGAAGTTTAAATACTAAAGCAGAAGATAATATTCAAATTGAGGTTAAAAACTACTTCAATTTAAAAGATGTTAGAGCAAAAATTCCAACAAAGAAATTAACAGCGGTGACCGGTTTTTCTGGTGCAGGAAAAACTAGCTTGATTTTGGATAGTTTGGTTCCTGCAATTCAAGCGCAAGAAAATAAACAAATACTACCTCAGCAAGTTACTAGTTTTGACTGCAATATTAAAAACGTAGTTAGTGTTGATGCAACGCCGGTTGGTAAAAATACTCGCTCAACTGTCGCAACTTATACTTCTATTATGGATAATTTGCGAAAGCTTTTTGCAAGTACTGCAGAAGCTAAAGCACATCACTATACAGCTAGTTACTTTTCTTATAATAATAAACAAGGTGCCTGTCCTACTTGTGGCGGGGTTGGAAGTGTAACCTTAGATATTCAATATTTACCAGATATGGAGCAAGTATGTCCCACTTGTCATGGAGATCGCTATAATGCTGACATCAAACAAATTAAATGGCATGGATTAAATATTGTCGATATTTTAAATTTAGATGTCAGAAAAGCTTTACCGGTTTTTGCAGAAGTTCCAAAGATAAAGCGAGAACTAGAATTATTACAAGAAGTAGGATTAGATTATCTTCATTTAGGTGAGAGCACGCCGCAGCTTTCTGGAGGAGAAGCCCAGCGATTAAAACTGGTTACCCATTTATCCCATAGTCAAAAAAACACTTTATTTGTTTTTGATGAGCCAACAATTGGATTGCATCCCCTAGATGTTAAAGTTTTAGTAACTGTTTTACAAAAACTTCTAGATAAAGGCGCAACGATTGTTACTATTACTCATGATCTTAACTTAATTGCTAATTGTGATTATATTTTAGATATGGGACCTAAAGGAGGAAATCATGGTGGACAAGTAGTTGCAGAAGGTCAATTAAATGATGTAGTGAAAAATGATAATACTTTAACTTTAAAGTATCTAAAAAATTACCTAAGTAAGTTTAATGGTTAAACGAAAATAACTAAAAACTGTTAAAATGAATAATGAACATTTTGACAGTTTTTTATTTTAAGGAGAAAATTATGGCACAAAAGAAATTACTTTTAATTGACGGTAACTCAGTGGCCTTTCGTGCCTTCTATGCTTTATATCGTCAGCTTGATAAATTTACTAGTCCTGATGGATTGCATACTAATGCAATTTATACTTTTAAAAATATGCTCGATGCAATAATAAAAAAAGTGAATCCAACTAATATTTTAGTAGCTTTTGATGCTGGAAAAGTGACTTTTAGAACTAAAATGTATGAAGATTACAAGGGTGGTCGTGCTAAAACACCTAGCGAGCTTTCCGAGCAATTACCCGTAATTCGTGAAATGTTAAGCGATTTAGGAATTAAAAGTTACGAACTTAAGAATTATGAAGCAGATGATATTATTGGTACCTTAGCTAAAATGGGTGAAAAAGCAGGTTATGAGGTTGTAATTGTAACTGGAGATCGAGATTTAACTCAGCTTACTTCCGATAATATTACAGTAATGATTACTAAAAATGGGGTTGGTGATACTGAGGATTATACTCCTGAACATATGAAAGAAGTAAATGGGGTAACTCCAACTGAGTTTATTGATATGAAAGCCTTGATGGGCGATTCTTCCGATAATTATCCTGGTGTTACTAAAATTGGCCCTAAAACTGCGTCTAAGCTCATCCAAAAATATGGCTCAATTGAAAATCTTTATGCTAATATTGATGAAATGAAAAAATCAAAAATGAAGGAAAACTTGATTGCAGATAAGGATAAAGCTGTTTTGGCTAAGAAGCTTGCTACAATAGATTGTGATTCACCAATAGAAGTAACACTTGATGACACAAAACTAAAAGAAACTAATTATGAAAAACTTCGTACTTTATATGAACGCCTTGGTTTTAGAAAGTTTTTAAGTCAGCTTGATCAAAGTGGAGCTGCTCAGGATGAAAATACAGGTGAAGAAAACTATAAGTATATAGAACTCACGCAAGATAATATTTCTGAATTAAGTGATATTCAAGAAAAAGAAATTACTTTTTATTTAGGGATGTTAGGTGAAAATTATCATACAGCTCCTTATGTTGGTTTTGCCACTAAAATAGGAGATAAGAATTATGTCTCCAAAGATGCAGCGCTTCTTCAAGAAATGCCTCTTAGAGGAATATTAGAAAATAAAACAATTAAAAAGAATGTTTTTGATATTAAGCGTACATATGTTGGTTTGCACCGAATGAATATTAAAGCCGCAGGTCTTGATTATGATATGCTTTTAGCGAGTTATTTAGTTAATAATGAAAATAATTCCAATGACTTGGGTGAAGTAGCTCATTTATACGATGAATACTCTGTGAAGACTGATTTAGAAGTTTATGGCAAAGGTAAAAAGCAAGCAGTTCCTGATGATGATGAATTTTTTAAGCATTTAGCTGCAAAAGTTTGTGTAATTAAGAAATTAAAGCCGATTTTGTTAGAAATGCTAAAAGATCATGAACAAGATAGCTTATACGACGAAATTGAAATTCCAGTTGCTTTTGTTTTAGCTAAAATGGAAATTGCGGGAATGAAGGTCATGCCAAGCACGCTTTTAGAACTTCAAAATGAATTTGCAGTCCGTCTAAAAGACCTTGAAGAAAAAATTTATAAACAAGCTGGCGAAGAATTTAATTTGAATTCTCCAAAGCAATTAGGACATATTTTATTTGAAAAATTAGGCTTACCAGTTATTAAGAAAACTAAAACAGGTTACTCGACGTCTGTAGATGTTTTAAATCAATTGCGCAAAGACAGCCCAATTGTTAGTGAAATTTTAGATTATCGTCAGCTTTCTAAAATTCAATCTACTTATGTAAATGGTTTGTTAGATGTAATTCAACCAGATGGCCGAGTACATACGCGTTATTTACAAACCTTAACTGCAACTGGTCGTCTTTCTTCAGTTGATCCTAACTTACAAAATATTCCAACTAGAACCGAAGAAGGAAAGCAAATTAGAAAAGCCTTTGTACCAACTACAGAAGATGGGTATATTTTTTCATGCGATTATTCTCAAGTTGAATTGCGAGTATTAGCACATGTTGCAGGAGATAGTGCAATGCAGGAAGCCTTTAAAACAGGCTATGATATTCATGCCCATACTGCTATGAGAATCTTTCATTTAAATTCTCCAGATGAAGTAACTCCACTTCAACGTCGTCATGCTAAGGCTGTTAACTTTGGGATTGTTTATGGAATTTCTGATTATGGTTTATCAAAAAATCTAGATATTTCTAGAAAACAAGCTAAAGAATTTATTGAAAATTATTTTGAACAGTATCCTCAAGTTAAGGAATATATGGATAAAGCGGTTAAATTTGCACGTGAAAAAGGTTATGCTGAAACTATCATGCATAGAAGACGTTATTTACCAGATATTCATTCTAAGAATTTTAATGTACGTAGTTTTGCAGAAAGAACAGCAATTAATTCACCAATTCAAGGCTCAGCTGCAGATATTATCAAAATTGCAATGATTAATATGGAAAAGAAACTTGAAGAAATGCATCTTAAGACCAAAATGGTCCTACAAGTTCATGATGAATTGATTTTTGATGTACCAAAAGAGGAATTAGAAATTATAAAAAAGGTCGTTCCAGAAGTTATGCAGTCAGCAGTTCAACTAGATGTGCCATTAGTTGCAGATTGTGGTTGGGGTCATAGTTGGTATGATGCTAAATAATTAAGGAGATTGTTATGCCTGAAATGCCAGAAGTTGAGACTGTTAGAAGAAGTCTTTTGTCGTTAGTTAAAGGGAAAACCATAAAAAAAGTAACTTTGTGGTATCCCAATATTGTAGACACTGATCATGATAAGTTTGTTAAAGAACTTCCTGGTAAAAAAATTGTTAACATTGATCGCTATGCTAAGTATTTACTTTTTAGATTAAGTGATAATTTAACGATTGTTTCTCACCTTAGAATGGAGGGAAAGTATCATTTAGTAAATAGCAAGCTTCCTAAGAGTAAGCATGACCATGTTGAATTAGAATTTACGGATGGATCAGCTTTAAGATATAACGATGTGCGTAAGTTTGGCAGAATGGAGTTAATTATAACTGGAACTGAACGACAAACTACTGGGATTGGAAAGTTAGGATTAGAGCCTAATAGTTCAGAGTTTACTCTTTCCTACCTAGTTAATAGGCTGCATACTAAGAAAAAGAACATTAAAAATGCTTTACTTGATCAGACCGTTGTAGCAGGTTTAGGAAATATCTATGTAGATGAAGTTTTATGGCAAAGCGGTATTCATCCTTTATCAAGTTCAAGCGCAATTCCAAAAAAGCAGATAGAAAGTCTGTATCAAAATATTAATAATGAAATTGCACAAGCAATTGCTTTGCGGGGAACGACTGTACATACATATTTGGATGCTAATGGAGATGAAGGCGGCTTTCAAGACTATTTAAAAGTCTATGGTCATAGTGGTGAAAGTTGTGCTAAATGTGGTACAACATTAGAAAAAATCAAAGTAAATGGTCGAGGAACCACTTTTTGCCCAAGATGTCAGGTGATGTATAAATGACTAAAGTATTAGGATTAACAGGCGGAATTGCCACGGGAAAAAGTACTGCTGATGAATTTTTTAAAAAACAAAATATTCCAATAATTGACAGTGATAAAATTGCTCATGATATTTTAAATATTGGCAAGCCCGCTTATAAAGAAGTTAAGTCTATATTTGGTAGCGAATATTTAAATGCAGATCAAACTATAAATCGTAAAAAATTAGGTCATTTAGTTTTTTCTGATCCTAAAGAATTAAAAAAGCTAAATGATATTACTCATCCCTTGATTTATCAAGAAATCCAAGAGAAAATACAAGTAGAGAAAAGTAAAAATACTCCTCTTGTAATAGTTGATGCACCGGTACTTTTTGAAAGTAATGGTCAAAACTATTGTGATGCCACATTAGTAATAACTTTACCATTAGATGTGCAGCTTAAAAGATTGATGGCACGCAATAATTTAACTAAAGCTGAAGCAATGAACCGAATCAATTCGCAAATGCCTCTTATTCAAAAAGAAAAGCTAGCTACTTATGTAGTTGACAATACTGGTACAATAAAAGAATTAGAAAATAAATTAGAAAAAGTTTTAATAAAGATGTGTGAGGTTTAATTATGGAATGTCCAAATTGTCACAAAAATTCCTCTCGCGTTATTGATTCGCGTCCTAGCGATGAAAATCGTGCAATCAGACGGCGCAGAGAATGTGAAAATTGTGGTTATAGATTTACTACTTTTGAAAGAATTGAGACTGCCCCTCTTCTTGTAATTAAAAACGATGGCACCCGTGAACCATTTAGTCGTAAAAAAATTCTTCATGGAGTTATGGCTGCGGGTCAAAAGCGTCCAATTACAAGCAGTCAGTTTGAGCAATTAGTTGATCGAGTTGAAAACAAGGTCAGAAAGCAAGGAGTTAGCGAAATTTCATCAAAGAAAATTGGTCAATTCGTGATGGATGATTTAGCTGACATTGATGATGTTGCTTATATTCGTTTTGCTTCTATTTATCGAGAGTTTAAAGATATGTCAAGTTTTATGAAAACAATGGAAGATATGATGGCAAAGCGTGAGAAAGGAAATTAAAAATGTTTGAGACATCTAATCCCAGGCAGCCTTTTCTTGTACTTAATCAAATAAAGCTTTTTCCAGAAGATATTGAAATATTAATAAAGCTCTATCAACCTTTGATAGGGGCGACGGCGATTTCACTATATCAAACTTTGATTGAAGATTTTGACTCTTATGATACTATTTCAAATGCAAAAGCAATTGGTTTTTTGCAGCAGCAGATAGATTGTGGATTAAGAGATTTATTTTTAGCTCTTCATAAGTTGGAAGCTGTGGGATTAGTTAAAACTTACCTAAAGTCGACAATGGTAAGTCAGACAATTTTATTTCGAGTATTAAAGGTCCCGCAGTCAAGAGAATTTTTTTCAACGCCATTATTATCTAGTTTGTTGCGTGAAAAAATTGGTCCTACGAATTTTCAAAGTCTAAGCCATTATTTTGCTGTACAAAATAAATCTAGGGAAAAAGAAATTAAGGATGCTCAAGAAGTTTCTGCGTCCTTTTTTGACGTTTTTCGTCTTTCTAAAAGTGAAGCTATTAGTCCTTCTCAGGAAGTACAAGAAGCAGCTGTAGAAAATCAAATTCAAGATATTCCAAAAGCGGAAGTTAATGATACTGATACAGTAGATTGGAAGTTTATTGAAGACCAGTTTGAAACTTATCAAATTTCTGTAGAAGAAATTAAGATAAATCAGACTGCAATTAGATTTTTAATGCAAACTTATGGATTAACTGAACAAGAGTTTGTGGAAGAAGCACTTCCAACGTTGCACGGAAGTTATAAACTTAACATGAAAGCAATTGAGGAAATGATTGCAGACAATTATCGTTTGGATCATACTCGCAAGAATGTAATTAAACAAATTAATAAAAATAAAGAAAATGCGGCTCCTCAGAAAAATAATAAAAATCAAAAAATAATAGATGTAGCAACAAACTTATCGCCAGCACAATTTTTATATAAAATGAAAGAAGCAAAAGGTGGCTTTACAACTGCCTCCGAAAATAAAATTTTAAGCAATTTGCATATTAAGGGTTTACCAACTGATGTAATTAATATTATTATCTATACTTGCCTTGAATATTATGGAAATGCAAATGTTAGTTACAAGTTGGCTGATAATTTAGCTAATGATTGGTTGCAGCATAATGTTGCTACAGCAGCGCAGGCTTTAGAATATATTGAAAAACGCGGTATAAATAATCGCAGTCAAAATAAAAAGCGCAGTTTTAATAAAAAGCATATTGAAAAAGGGACAGATTGGAGTAAAAAGAAGGCTAAACAGCCAGATGAAAACTTTGATCCTGACGAATTAAAGAAATTTTTTAAAAATTTTGAAGATGAAAATGGTATGAATTAGGTGATAAAAATGAAGCCGATAGGCGACATGATCAATAATCTTGTTAAGAAACGTAATTTAGGTAACTTGGGTTTATTGCAAAAAGAAGTATTACAAGATGAAGATATCCAAAACTTTTTAAGAAAAAATGGCAATCAATTAACTAAAGCAATTGTTGCTAATAGTATGGCTAATTTATATGAGTTTTATGCACAAAAAAAGAGCAAAAACCAAATAATAAATGGATATCAGCCAGAATTGTTTTTAAATGGTCAAGTTATAGATGTACGTTATAAACCTACTGCTGAAAAAATCACTCATGATCGTGAAGAAAACACTAAACAGCATCTAGAATTAATTGATTTACCTAAAAAACTTCATGATGTTCGTTTAAGTCAATTAGATTTGACTACAGATAGATCTGAAGCTTTTGGATTGATTCAAAAGTTTTTGGTAGATTATAAAAAATATAATCATCAAAGAGGATTATATTTAACTGGAGATTTTGGCGTAGGAAAAACTTATTTATTAGCAGGTCTTGCAAATTCAGTGGCAGCGATGAGCAAGCAAGTTGTTTTTTTGCATGTTCCAACTTTTATCTCTGAATTAGGTAGCCATTTTAAAGATAATAGTTTACAAAAAGAGATTGATAGAGTGACAGAAAGTGACTTATTGATCTTAGATGATATTGGTGCTGAAACTTTAAGTCAATGGTCACGAGATGATGTATTAGGAGTAATTTTACAAGCAAGAATGGATAATGTACTTCCAACATTTTTCTCATCAAACCTTAGCATGGATGATTTAGAAGAGCATTTTAAAGAAACTAAAAGTTCAGTTGATGCTGTTAAAGCAGCTAGACTTATGCAAAGAGTTCGCTTTTTAGCAAGAGAAGTAGTAGTAGATGGAAAAAATCGTCGGATTCAAGAATAATTTAAAAAAAGTCTTGCAAGTAAAAAATGAGTGCGTATAATAGAATTTAAATAAACGAACATGATGTTTCTTGAATCAGAGAGAAGAGCCTAGTTCTGGAAGTTCTTCATTAAAGAGACACCCCACTCGTTTATCCCTGATTTTCATACTTGGTTAGATCTCATTATCGATCTATTAAGAGAGGCTAGACTCACTCTAGCCTGAATTTTGGGTGGAACCACGTAATTAAGCGTCCCAGTGCTATTAATTAGCACCGGGACTTTTTTATTTTTCTTTTTTGGAGGTAAATATGAGTTTTTCAATTACTTTGCCAGATGGTTCAAAGAAGGATTTTGACAAAGAATTAACTATCGCAGAATTAGCACATGGAATTGCTACATCATTAGGTAAAGCTGCTGTTGCTGGTCGCGTTGACGGTCAAATTAAACCCCTTGACTTTGTTTTAGATGGCGATCATGAAGTTGCAATCATTACAGATAAGGATGAAGAAGGTTTAGATGTTTTGCGTGCAACTACTGCTTTCATGTTTGAAGCAGTTGCTAAAAAGGCTTCCCCTGAACTTCGTTTAGGTGAACATGTAGCTGATGATGGCGGCTTTTATGTTGACACTGATAAAAAAGATCAAATTAAAGTCAGTGAATTGCCTAAGTTAGAAAAGGCAATGCAAAAGATGGCTAAAAATGGTGAAAAGATTGAACATGTTCAAATGGCTAAAAGCGAACTTGAAGAAATGTTCAAAGATGATCCATACAAGAGTGATCTTTTGAAGAAGATTGATGCAGATACTGTTGATGCATACAAGCTTGGTGATTTTGTAGACTTTGGTTTTGATGCTTTAATGCCAAATACTGGTAAAGTTAAGCACTTTAAGCTTTTATCAGTAGCTGGTGCTTACTGGATGGGTAAGAGTTCAAACCCTATGCTTCAAAGAATTTTTGGTACTGCATTTTTCAAAGCAGCCGCATTAGATGAAGACTTAAAGCGTCGTGCAGAAATTAAAGAACGCGACCACCGTACTATTGGTCGTGACCTTGACCTCTTCTTTGTAGATCCAAAAGTTGGTGCAGGTCTTCCTTACTGGATGCCAAAGGGTGCTACTATTCGTCGAGTAGTAGAACGTTACATTATTGACCGTGAAGTAGCTGATGGTTATAAGCATGTTTACACTCCAGTTCTTATGAACCTCGATGCTTACAAGACTTCTGGTCACTGGGCACACTACCGTGATGATATGTTCCCACCAATGGACATGGGAGACGGTGAAATGCTTGAACTTCGTCCAATGAACTGTCCAAGTCATATTCAAATTTACAAGCACCATATTCGTTCATATCGTGATCTTCCACTTCGTGTTGCTGAACTTGGTATGATGCACAGATATGAAAAATCAGGTGCCTTGTCAGGTCTTCAACGTGTTCGTGAAATGACTTTAAACGATGGTCACACTTTTGTAGAACTTGACCAAATCCAAGAAGAATTTGCTAAAGTTTTACGTTTAATTATGGACGTTTATAAAGACTTTGACATTACTGATTACTACTTCAGACTTTCATACCGTGATCCAAAGAATACTGACAAGTACTTTGCAAATGACGAAATGTGGGAAAGAAGTCAAAAGATGCTTAAAGGTGCTATGGATGATCTTGGCCTTGACTACGTTGAAGCAGAAGGTGAAGCAGCATTCTACGGTCCTAAGCTTGATATTCAAACTAAGACTGCTTTAGGTAATGATGAAACTATGTCAACTATCCAACTTGACTTCATGCTTCCAGAACGTTTTGGTTTAACTTATGTAGGTAAAGATGGTGAAGAACACCGTCCCGTTATGATTCACCGTGGTATTGTTGGTACTATGGAAAGATTCATTGCTTACCTTACTGAAATTTACAAGGGTGCATTCCCAACTTGGCTTGCACCAGTTCAAGTACAAATTATCCCAGTTAACAATGATGCTCATGGTGAATATGCTGAAAAGGTAAGACAAGAACTTGCTAAGCGTGGATTTAGAGCAGAAGTTGATAATAGAAATGAAAAGATGGGTTACAAAATTCGTGAATCTCAAACCCAAAAAGTACCTTACACTTTAGTTCTTGGTGATGAAGAAATGAAGTCAAATGGCGTTAATGTTCGTCGTTATGGTACTGAAGAAGAAATTTCTAAGAGTCTTGATGACTTCATTAGCGAAATTGATGCTGATGTTAAGTCATACTCACGTGAAAACTAAATTAATTATTGACGATTACTTTAGTAAAGAGTATAATCGTACTAGTTGAGAACAAGAAGAAGCTCCCGCTTCTCGCCTAAGTTAAGTTAACCTCTAGGCTGATCGATAATTTCTGTTGATTAAGGGCGGGCGTTAACTTATTGACCCGCTCTTTTCTTGTCCTCAAATTAACACGGAGGTGAAGAGTCATACCAAGGAATTTGATTTTAAACGATAGAATTCGCGCACGTGAAGTTCGTTTAATTGATGAGAATGGCGAGCAAGTTGGTGTTATGTCTAAGCAAGATGCACTTCAAAAGGCAAGTGATGCAGATCTTGATTTAGTTTTGATTTCACCAAATGCTAAGCCACCAGTTGCCCGTATTATGGACTACGGTAAGTATCGCTTCGAACAACAAAAGAAGCTTAAAGAATCCCGTAAGAAGTCTAAGACTGTTAGTGTCAAAGAAATTCGCTTAAGTCCAACAATCGAAGGTAACGACTTTGAAACTAAATTGAAGCATGTACAAAAGTTCCTTACTAAAGAAGGCGCTAAGGTTAGAGTTTCTATTCGTTTCAGAGGTCGTGCAATCACTCATAAGGAATTAGGCCAACAAGTACTTGAGAAGATGGCAGAAGCAACTTCCGACATTGCTAATGTAATTAGCAGACCTAAGATGGAAGGTCGCTCAATGTTCTTAATGCTTGCTCCTAAGAGTGAAAAGGACAAAAAGAAAAAGTAGTTAATTGGAGGAAATTTATAATGCCTAAAATGAAAACACACCGCGCTTCAGCTAAGCGTTTCAAGAGAACTGCTAATGGTGGTTTGAAGCGTCACCACGCATTTACTGGTCACCGTTTCCACGGTAAGACTAAGAAGCAACGTCGTCACTTAAGAAAAGCTGCTATGGTTTCAGCAAGCGACATGAAACGCATTAAACAAATGGTTTCACAAATGCGTTAATTAAAGTACGAACGATAGTAGGAGGATTTTCTAATGCCAAGAGTTAAAGGTGGAACAGTAACACGTAAACGTCGTAAGAAGGTTATGAAGCTTGCCAAGGGTTACCGTGGCGCAAAGCACATGCAATTTAAAGCTGCAAGCACTCAATTGTTTGTATCTTACAAGTACGCATTCCGCGACCGTCGTCGTCGCAAGAGCGAATTCAGAAAGTTATGGATTGCTCGTATCAATGCTGCAGCTCGTCAAAATGACATTTCTTACTCTAAGTTAATGCACGGCCTTAAGGTTGCTGGTGTTGACATGAACCGTAAGATGTTAGCTGACATTGCTTACAACGACTCAGAAACTTTTGCACAATTAGCAGAAACTGCTAAGAAGGCTTTGAACTAGTCTAAGAAAATTGACGCGCCCAAGTGACGCGTCTTTTTTTATGCTAATTTTACTAATTTTTTGTTATTATATAATTACGGACTTTTGAATTGAAAGGGAAAAATTACTGAATGTTATTTCGACCAAAATATACCATCGATACAATTTATCATTTGAAAGTTGATGAATTGAAAAAGCTTGGAATCAAGGCAGTTTTTTCAGATTTAGATAATACCTTGCTTGCTTGGAATAAATTTGAAACAGCTGAAGAGATGAATAAATTGAATCAGCGTCTAGCAAAGGCTAATATAAAGTTAGTAGTTATTTCTAATAATAATGCTGTTCGTGTTGGTAAAGTATTAAATCCATATGGAATTGCTTTTGTAGCAAAGTCTCGTAAACCTTTACCATTTGCAATTACTAAAGAGCGAGAAATATTAGGTCTTAAAAAAAATCAAGTAATGATGGTTGGTGATCAATTGATTACTGATATTCAAGCTGCTAATTTAGCTGGTGTTGAATCGGTTCTAGTTCAACCATTAGTTAAAACGGATAAGTGGAATACTCGCATTAATCGTTTTTTTGAAAAAATCATCTTTTTCTTTTTAAATTTATCCCATCGTGTAACTTTTAAGGAGACATTAAATAATGGCTGAAGATATAATTTGTATTGGATGTGGTTCAGTTTTACAGTCAACTGATCCAAAAAAGGCAGGTTATTTACCTGCTAGTGCATTAAAAAAAGCAGAAAAAGGAGAAGTTGAAGAAGTTTATTGTCAACGTTGTTTCCGTTTGCGTCATTATAATGAAATTATGCCAGTAGACTTAAATAATGATGACTTTTTAGCACTTCTTAACTCATTAGCAACTAAGAAAGCCTTGATTGTTAATGTTGTTGATTTATTTGATTTTTCCAATTCTCTTCTTTCTTCATTGAAGCGATTTGTAGGAGATAATGATTTCATTTTAGTTGGTAATAAGTTTGATTTATTCCCTAAAAATACTCGCCAAAGCAAAATTAAGGATTGGATGAGACAAGAAGCTAATCGCATGGGACTTCATCCTAAAGATATCTTTTTAATTAGTGCTGCTCGTCAAAAATATCTTGATGATTTAATTGAATATCTATATAAGGAATCACAAGATAAGGATATTTATTTTGTTGGAATGACTAATGTTGGTAAGTCAACTTTAATTAATGCAATTATTGATAAAATGGGAGATGTAAAGAACTTAATTACAACTTCACGTTTTCCAGGGACGACTTTAGATAAAATTGAGATTCCCCTTGATAATGGGCATTTCTTAATTGATACCCCCGGAATTATGACAGCTAACCAATTAGCTACTCATTTAAGTCCAAAGGATCTCGAATTTATTTCTCCTAAAAAGCCTTTAAAACCTGCTACTTATCAAATAAAACCAGGTAATACCTTATTTTTGGGTGGACTTGGTAGAATTGATTTCTTAAAGGGTGAGCCAACTAGTTTTACTGTTTATACCGCACGCGGGGTGTATGTTCACCGTACTAAAACTGAAAATGCAGATGCATTTTATGAAAAGCACTTAGGAGAATTACTCACTCCTCCAATGGATGGAGAAACCATTGCACCGCTTAAGGGACAAGAATTTAAGACTGAATACGATAGTGATTTGCTTTTTGGCGGAATAGGGTTTGTAAGAGTGCCTAAAGGTAATTTGGTAAAAACCTATACTCCTGATAAAATTGGTTTAGGAATTCGCCATGCGTTGATTTAGAGGTGATTTTATGCCTAGTTCAAAATGTATTGAAAAACCAGAAACTAAGTTGCAAAAGGCTAATCAAAATGGTCGTCAAATTGGTATCATGGGTGGGACTTTTAATCCTGTTCATATGGCTCATTTAGTTGCAGCAGAACAGGCTCTAACTAAATTGCGGCTTGATGAAGTGTGGTTTATTCCAGATAATATTCCCCCTCATAAAGACGCTCCGCTCACTTCTGCCAAGGATCGTGCAACTATGCTTGATTTAGCTACTCGGGATAATCCTCGTTTTAGGGTTAAATTATTAGAATTATTTCGTGGAGGAGTTTCTTATACTGTTGATACTTTAAGATACTTACGGGAAAAGGCTCCCCAAAATGATTATTACTTAATTATGGGTAGTGATCAGGTGAATAGTTTTCATACTTGGAAAAATGCTGATGAACTTGCAAAAATGGCAACTTTGGTTGGAATCAGAAGACCAGGTTATCCTCAAAACCCCCAATATCCAATGATTTGGGTAGATGCACCAGATATTCAGTTAAGTTCGACTTATATTCGTCGCTCAGTTGCAACTGGTACTTCGATTCGTTATCTAGTACCTGAAAGTGTGCGTGAATACATTATGGAAAAGGGGTTATATCGTGACTGAGCTGTTTTTTAAAGAGACTTATTCGCCTTTATCTAGTAGTGAGCTTATTGCTAAAGAAAAGGCAAATATGGATGAAAAACGTTTTAAACATTGTGTTCAGGTTAGCCAAACAGCTAGAAAGCTAGCTAGACTAAATAATTATGATGAGGAAAAGGCTGCTCTTGCTGGATTTATTCATGATTATGCTAAGCAAGTTCCAGTTGAAGAATATCGTAAGGTTATTCAAGAACAAGATTTTGATAAGGACCTTCTTAACTGGAATCGTGCAATTTGGCATGGTATTGTAGGAACTTATTTTATTAAGCGAGATTTGAAAATTACTGATCCAGAAATTTTACAAGCAGTCTGGAGACATACAACAGCTGATATAGAGATGACGACTTTAGATAAAATTGTTTTTGTGGCAGATTTTATAGAACCTGGTCGTGACTTTCCTGATGTAGAAAAAGCTCGTGAAGTCAGCTATAAAAATTTAGATGAAGGTGTGGGGTACGAATTAGCCCATACTTTGGAATTTTTGATTGAAAATAGAAATAAAGTTTATCCATTAACATTGTCTGCATACAATGTATGGAGTGTTAAATAAAGGAGAATTTGATGACAAGTAAAGAAATTTTAGATTTTACAGCAAAAGCAATTAGTGACCGCCATGGTGAAAATACTGAAGCTTATGATATGCAAGGAATTAGCATCTTAGCTGACTACTATGTGGTTACAAGTGCGGGTTCTAATAGACAGCTTAATGCAATTGCCAATGCTATTATTGATGAAGCTCATGAAAATAATTATACTGATTACCGTATCGAAGGTACTCGCGATTCAAATTGGCTTTTAATTGACCTTGGAGATGTTGTTGTTAATATTTTTACTGCTGATGCACGTGATTTTTATAATTTAGAAAAATTATGGGCAGATGGTAAGCGTGTTGAATTAAAGGAAGACTAATTCTATGAGTGCAGTTGGGATTATAGCAGAATACAATCCCTTTCACAGCGGGCATGAGTTCTTGATGAATCAAGCCCGGTTAATTGCTGGAAATGATCCAATCATTGTCTTAATGTCGGGAAATTATGTCCAGCGCGGAGAAATGGCGATTATGGATAAGTGGAAACGCGCTAAGGCTGCCTTAAATTCAGGTGCAGATCTTGTGTTTGAAATGCCATTTTCTACAGCTGTAGAGCCTGCTGATTTGTTTTCGCTTGGAAGTATTGAACAATTACAAAAGTTAGGTGTAGACAATTTAGTATTTGGTGTTGAAGATGCAAATTTAAACTTTGCATACTTAGGTAGTAAAATTGCTGAAATTCCACAAAATCATATGGATTTTAAGGATTATACTCAAACATATTCTACTCAATATAATCAAATGGTAGCTAGAGAAGTAGGATATGAAGTTAATCAACCTAATGCAATTTTAGGACTTGCTTATGCAGTTGCAAATTACAATTTGGGCTCACCTTTAACTTTACATCCTGTTAATCGAATTGGAGCAGGTCATGATGATTTGCTTAATAGGACTCATGTGGTTCAAAGTGCAAGTGCAATTCGCAATCTTTTATTGCACGGTGAAGATAAAGATCAGCTTAAAACTTGGCTTCCTAAACAAGAAGCTAAAGAATTAGCAGAACAAGAAGTTTATCCAAATTGGAATATGTTGTTTCCATTTTTAAAATATCGCCTTGAATCTTCCTCAGTTGAAGAATTACACAATATCTATCAAATGAGTGAAGGTTTAGAATATAAAATGAAGCAAGAAATTCATTTAGCTGAAAGTTTTACTGAGTTTTTGCGTCATATAAAATCTAAACGTTATACTTATTCCAGACTTAGAAGATTGAGCTTATATACTCTTTTAAATGTTACTCAAGATGATATGCTTGATAGCTTCAATGATCAATCATTGATGTTATTAGGATTTAGTAAAATTGGTCGTAAGTATTTAAAAGATAATCGTAAAAATTTTGAGACTAAGATTGTCTCTAAGGTTGATAAGCGTAGTGCTAAAAGTGGCTCACTTCATTTACAAGTTAGAGTTGATCGATTTTTTGAACAGTTTATGCATGTTGACCAGAATTTTGGTCGACGACCATTGGAGGTGTAAAGATGCTTACATTAAGTTTTTCAAGTATTAAAAATAGTAAAGCTCCATTAACGCATATTGAACGTGATTTAGAAATGCGTCCAGAGTTTTTTGATCGGAGTAAAGATTTACTTATTAAAGCGGAAAATGTTCATTTAGAAGGGGATCTTTTCTATGATGAACCTTATGTAATTGGTAACTTTCATGTGACAGCTGATTTGGTAGTTCCATCAAGTCGAAGTTTGAACCCAGTTAAGTATCATGAAGATTTTCGTTTTACTGAAAATTATTCAGAAACTACTCCAACTAAACAGGAACTTGATGATAATTCAGATCCAATTGTTAAGGTTGAAGATGATAAGATTGACTTGCAAACAGCAGTTGAAGATAATATCTTGCTTCATATTCCAGTAACAATTTTGACTCCAGAAGAAGAGGAAAATGATATTTATCCAGAGGGTCAAGATTGGGAAGTTATTTCTGAGTCTGATTTTGAAGAAGGTAAGAAAAATCAGATAAATCCAGCTTTTGCTAAGCTTAAGGATATGTTTAAAGACCAAGATGAAAACAACGATAAGTAGCATTAAAGCAGTCAAAAAGAAATTTCCTTTTGATTGCTTTTTTAGCTTGTTTTAAAGGGCATTTTAAAGTATCCTTTAATTATAAAAACATTTTTTAATCTAATTTTTAATAGATTAAATACAAATTTATTGACAAGGAACAGGATAGACATGGCAAAAATTCTGATTATTGAAGATGAAAAAAATCTAGCACGTTTTGTGGAACTTGAACTTCAACATGAAAACTACGAAACTGTAGTTGAAAACAATGGTCGTAAAGGCTTGGAAGATGCATTAAAAGAAGACTTTGATGCGATTTTACTTGATTTAATGCTTCCAGATTTAAATGGTTTGGAAATCGCTCGTCGAGTTCGTCAAGCTAAAACCACTCCAATTATTATGATGACAGCTCGTGATTCGGTTATTGACCGAGTTTCTGGACTTGATCATGGAGCAGATGATTATATTGTTAAGCCATTTGCAATTGAAGAACTTTTAGCACGTTTACGCGCTGTTCTTCGCAGAGTAAAGATTGAAAAAGATGCTTCAAAAGTAACAGTTGCTAAGCAAAAAATTGTTAAATTCAAGGATTTAACTATTGAAACTGCAAATAGAATTGTTCACCGTGGAGATGGTAAAGCGATTGACTTAACTAAGCGTGAATATAATTTACTTATGACGCTAATTGAAAATAAGAATAATGTTGTTAGTCGCGATCAACTTCTTAATAAGATTTGGGGACCTGAATCAAATATTGAAACAAATGTCGTAGAAGTTTATGTTCGTTATTTGCGCAACAAGATTGATATTCCAGGTCGTCCATCATACATTAAAACAGTTCGCGGAACTGGCTATATGGTAAGAGATGAAGATGATGACCAAATCTAGGGGTAAAAAAAAGAAAGAGACCAAGCACTCATCTCTTATTGTAAGATGGGTCAGTGTCGTTACATTAACGATTTTGGTCTCTTTTGTCATATTTTCAGTAGTTGTTTATTCCATTGTAAGTCAGCAATCCTTAGACCAGCAAGAAGAAGTTTCTAATAATGTGGTGGCGGCTTTTGAAAGAAGACTTGAAACCATACCGAATGAATTACAGATTTCTAATGTGATTCCTTCGCTAACTCCATCTACTAAGCGTATTTTACAAGGGAAACCAGCTATTAGTAGAGGAGACAATGTGAATAGCGCTTTTAATGATGATTTATTATCATCAGTTACTAATCCTGATATTAGTGTAGCTATTTATAATAAACACAATGAGGTTGTTTTTTCTAATGGAAATGCAGTACCAGAATTTCACAAATTTTCCGGAAATTCAAAAACCGTTAAAAAGCAAAATGGTAATAATATCAGACTGATTACTTATCAGCGAATAAAATCAACAACAAGTGGAAAGATAATTGGCTATATTGTTGTTGCAAATCAGATGAATTATTATAATCGTCAGATGAAAAACTTATTGCATTGGATGTTAATTATTTCTATTATTGCAATAATTATATTTTCAGCTATTGCTTATTTGGTGGTAAGAGATGTAGTAAAACCGATTAAAGAAATTTCTGAAGTTGCACGTGAAGTAAATGATGATCCAAATAGTTCTATGCGAATTAAAGAACTACATCGAAATGATGAGTTGGAAGAGCTGGCAACTACGTTTAATGAGATGCTTGATCGGATGCAGCGTTATATTGATCAACAAAAAGAATTTGTTGGGGATGTATCTCATGAATTGAGAACACCAGTTGCTGTAATTGAGGGTCATTTAAATATGCTTGAGCGATGGGGAAAAGATGATCCCCAGATTTTAGATGAATCTATTAAAGCATCTCTTCAAGAAGCTGATAGAATGAAGCACCTTATCCAAGAAATGCTTGATTTAACGCGGGCAGAACAAATAAATGTTCAATACCCAAATGCGGTTACAAATGTGTATAACGTGTTGAAGCGTGTCGTTAGCGGCTTAGCTTTAGTGCATCCAGACTTTAAAATCCGCCTTGATATGGACGATTTACCAGCAAATACAGAAATCCAGATTTATCATGGACATTTAGAGCAATTATTAGTAATTCTCATTGATAATGGAATCAAATATTCAACTGATACTAAGCAGATAAATGTTTCTGCTGGAGTTAGTGATAATGAGGTTCATATTATTGTTCAAGACTTTGGTGAAGGGATTTCTAAAGAAGATCAAGAAAAAATCTTCAATCGTTTCTATCGAGTTGATAAGGCACGTACTCGTGAAAAAGGTGGCAATGGGCTAGGTTTATCAATTGCACAAAAATTAGTCACTAGTTATCATGGAACAATTAGCGTTGAATCTGTTGAAAAACAGGGTAGTCAATTTAAATTGAGCTTTCCAATTCTTAGTGCAAAAGAAGCAGCGAGATTAAGAAAACTTGATCAAAAGAAACATGAAAAAATGTAATTAAATAGACTTTGAAAGTAGATTACTTTTAAGGTCTATTTTTATTTACTGTATTTTTTAATTAATAGATACAATTTCTAAAGAAAATATTAAGAAGCCATAAAAACACTTCCATTCAGTGACATTGTGTCATATTATATATTTATCGAATGACACAACGTCACTGAATGATTTTTTTAAATAGAATGAGGTAAAAAATATGGTTTCAAAAAACAACCGTTTAGAAAGAATTCGTAAAATTGAAGAAAAAAGTGAGCGTCACTCTATTCGCAAGTTTACTGTAGGTGCTGCTTCTGTCTTGATTGGCCTATCCTTTCTGGGAGTGAGCGGTGTAACAGTTAATGCATCTGATGTAAATCAAGAAGCAACTGTGTTACAAGAAACTAGTGGAAGTAAAGATGTAAGCGAAGATGTTTCTCAAGCTGAAGTTAAAACTGAAGAAGCAGTGACAACTGAAGCTAGTCAAGAAACAAATGTAGTTGCACAAACTGAAAATACTAGTGAGCAAGCTGATGCACCGCCTGTTAGTGAGAGTTCAGCTTCTGTTCAAGAAAGCGCTGGGGCACAAGACAGTCAAGCTGTTCAAGAATCAAGTGCATCAGTAGTTAGTGAAGCTCCTGCAGTAGAAGAAGCACCAGTTTCTGAAAGTGCACAACCAACTTCAGAAGCACAAAGTGTACAAAGTAGCAGCACAGCTCAATTAGAAAGTACTGCTCCAGCTCAGGTTGAAAGTAGTGCACAAGTTGAAAATTCTCAAACATCTGAAAGTGCAAGTCAAACTGTAAATACTTCAGAAGAAGTAAATGTACAAGAAGCTGCTTCTCAAGTAAGTGAAAAACAAGCTCAAGCAGAAGTTAAGGCAGATGTGCCAGCAGTTGCTGCAGAGACTTCAACTAAGATGACTTATGATGAAGCTAAAGAAGAAGTTGACAAGGTTAACCAAGAAGTTAATAGTGAACTTGATAATATTATTAACGAAGCTAATAAAGTTGATGGTGTAGTTATTGAAGTCAATACAGTGGATCCTGAAAAAGTATTCAACACAACTGTAGCTGATATTAAAATTAATATCGAAAAGCTTAAAGAATATACCGAAGCTCAAATTAAAGAAATCAGTGCTACATTAAAGAAATACCAAGATGAATTAGCTCTTGCCGAAAGTATATATAATAAAGAAATGGAAGAGTATAACAAGGCAAGAGAAGAATATATTGCAAAATTAAAAGAATTAGGTCTTTGGAATGATGATCACACTGATCCAGGTGACCTTTCTCAATCCTTAGTTATTGGTAAGGAAGAAAATGCTACAGTTACTACAGTAATTAAAAATCCAAATGTAACTGAAAGTAGCGGTAGTAAATTAAATGGTCTATTGAATCATTTCTTTGAAATAAATGGAGCTGTTTCTGGAGATTTTCTTGAAGTAACATACTCTGGTCTACAAAATTCAAATTATGCTGATCAAAAAATTGATAAAATAGTTATCACTTTTAGCGATTGGACAACTGACTATACTGGATATCTTGGAAATAAGAATGACAAAGCAGGAATTTACTTTGGAGACTGTCCAACTAATGGTTTCTTCTATGCGAAAGCTGATGGAGTTACCATGGATATGAAGCTTTACAACTCTGAGGGTAAGTTAATTAATTTAGCTGATAACTCAGCCTTCATTACTGTTGGTTCTTTAAATAGTGAAGTAGGTAAAAATGATAACTATGTAGAAAAAGCTGAAATTGTTAATGGTGCTGATCATGGTGGTAGTGGGGTTGCGTTACCAGAATCTTCTATTACTATTCACCAAGGTCAGTATGGTGATGTTCTCTATTCAGATAAATATAATAATATTTTAAATCATCTTACTGCTACAAATTATGACGAAGCTGTAAGACTTTGGGGACAAGCCGCAGTTGATAAATATCTTAACTGGGATGATACTAGTGATAGAACTAGAGAAATATTCGGTTCCGGACTATTCAAAGTTCATGGTAATAGCATCAAGATTAGATTTAGTAATAAAGTAGGTTCTGCATGGGCAACTTACTCAACGACCATTCCAGAAATTACTTTTTCTCCAGAAAAGCCAGAATTTAAAAAACCAGACCCAGTATTAATCGTTTACACTCCAGGTAAGTTACAATTAAATGCCAATGGTACAGTTCATATTCACTATGTTGATGTGCATGATAAGGCGCAATCTGGTCAAACTAGCTTTATTCCTGATGATGGTAAGCTTTTAAATCAATCACAACATATTTTGCACTTAGCAGTAGGTGACAACTATTCAAACGAACTATGGGACTACATTGGTGCAAACTATGAATTAGCAACTGATTCCGTACACCCAGAAGCAACTAATGGTGAAGTTAGTGAAGGTGAAAAGCACGTATATGTTTACTTGAAGCGTAAAACTCAAGAAGCTAGTCGTGATAAAGTTGTAACTCAAACTATTCACTATGTATATGAAAATGGCGACAAAGCTGCAGAAACAGTAAATAAGACTATCACATTCACTCAAAGTGGTGTCTTAGACTTAGTAACTAACCAAATTACTTGGAACGGCGAATGGACTCCAACACAAACATTTGTGACTGTAGTCAGTCCAGATATTAAAGGCTACACTGCAGATAAAGCAGAGGTTGGTCCATATGACATTACTGTAAACAATAGTAATGTTGATGATAATTTAGATAAAAATGATATCGTAGTTTACAAGGCTAATGCTACAGAAACTATTAACCGTGATAAAGTAGTTAACCAAACTATTCAGTATGTTTACGAAAATGGCGATAAAGCTGCTGAAACATACACATACACAATTACATTTACTCAATCAGGTGTTAGAGATACAGTAACAGGTGAAGAAACTTGGAATGGCGAATGGACTCCAACACAAACTTTAGTAGTAGTAAAGAGCCCAGACATCAAAGGTTATCACACTGATACTCCAGAAGTTGGACCATATGACATCACTGTAACTAATGACAACTTCAACGAGAATTTAGATAAAAATGATGTTGTAGTCTACAAGGCTAATGCTACAGAAACAATTAATCGTGATAAAGTAGTTAACCAAACTATTCACTACGTTTACGAAGATGGTACAAAGGCTGCCGAAACATACACAGTACAAATCACATTCACTCAAACTGGTGCTAAGGACTTAGTAACGGGTGAAGAAACTTGGGATGGCGAATGGACTCCAACACAAACTTTAGTAGTAGTGAAAAGTCCAACTGTTGATGGCTACACTCCAGATAAGGCAGAAGTGGGTCCATACAACATCACGGTTACAAATGACAACTTTAATGACAACTTAGACAAAGTTGACATTGTAGTTTACAAAAAGAATGCCCCACAAACTGAAACAATTAGTCGGGACAAATATGTAACTCAAACTATCCACTACATCTATGAAGATGGAACTGAAGCTGCTCCAACAGTAATCAAGACTATTAAGTTCACTCAAAGTGGAGTTAAGAATTTAGCTACTGGTGAAGAAACTTGGGATGGTGAATGGACTGCAACTCAAACATTTGTAGTAGTGAAGAGCCCAACTATTGATGGCTACACTGCAAATAAAGCAGAAGTAGGTCCATACGATATTACAGTTACAAACGATAACTACAATGATAACTTAAACAAAGATGACATCGTAGTTTACAAGAAGAATGTAACTCCAACACCAGATCCTGCTCCTGAACCAAAGCCAGAGCCAGAGCCAGAAAAACCAACTAAGCCGGAAGAACCTGAAACTCCAGAGGTTCCAACACCAGATCCAGAAGAACCAAAAGAAGATGATAAAACTGATATTCCTCCAAAGGATGAAACTTCAACTCCTGTGGACTCAGATCCTTCTGATGATTCAGACAAGTCTGATGAAAGTGAGAATGTAGAATCAAAAGATGATGATACAGAAACTCCAACTGAAATTGAACCAAAAGATGAAACTTCACCTTCAAGTGTAAATACTAGTGAAGCTTCAACTCCTAATACTTCACCACAGGGTGAAACAGTAGTCTCAACTCAAGTTGAAGAAGCTAAAGCAACTCCAGAATTAGTAACTGTATCAGCTAAGAGTACTAAGGAGGCTGAAAAGCCAGCTCAAGTTGCAGTTAACCAAGATGCATTACCACAAACTGGTGCCGAAGAAACAAATAAAGCCGGGGTATTCGGATTACTTATCGCTTCCTTAGCTTCAGTATTTGGTCTTGCTGCTGGTAAGAAACGTAAGAAGAGATAGTATAATATAAACGAAAAATCGCTAGAACATAGTTCTAACGATTTTTTTATATTATTTATTCTTTTTATTTTGTTTGCCTTGATTACGTTTACGTAAATCTTGGTGCAATTCTTGAGTTTTTTCATCGTTACCATTAGTTGAAGAATGTGCGCTAAACAAATCATCAATTTGCTTTTGCGTTACTACTTCAACAATTGGATTATCCTTTAATTCATTATTGATGCGCTCTTTTTCACGAGGCTGAATAATGAAAGTTACAATTAACTGTTGGATAATCATTACGAAGTTACCGGCAGCCCAGTAGAGAGCTAAGGCTCCTGAGAATGACAAACTGAAGAATAAAGTCATGATTGGATTCATGAACATCATTGATTGCATTGTCTTCTTTTGTTCTTCAGGAATGCCAATTAATGAAATATATCCTTGAATTACAGCAAAAATAGTTGCGACAATTGCTAAAATAACTGATTTGTCACTTAATGAAATTCCAAAGAAAGTAGCTTTCTTAAGAATAGCAGAATAGGCCACGGCTTGATAAATACCAATCATGATTGGCATTTGAATAATCAATGGTAAACATCCAATTCCACCTGTTAAAGAAACATTATTCTTAGAATAAAGCTCACGTTGCCAAGTTGAAAGTTGCATCTGCTGTTCCGGGGTAATACCTTTATGCTTCATTGCTCCTTGAATAAGCTTCATTTGAGGTTGCAAGCGTGACATCTTTTCTTGTTGAGTAACGCTCTTTTTTTGCTGGTTAAGCATTAAAGGCAAAAGAATGGTTCTCACAACCAAAGTAATAATAACAATTGCCCAACCGGCTCCATCAGCTCCACCAATTGCATGCGCTACTTGCAACATGATATTTTGAATTGGCAAACTGATATATTGGAAGATCCACCCATAAGGACCCCCATGAGGAGGGGTATTGGTGTTGGGGTTGCCTCCAGAACAACCTGAAAGAATGACTGCAACTACAGCAAGTAGTGCAAGTAAACTAGCATATTTACGAATTTTTTTCATTTTGAAATAGATCACCACTTATTTTCTATCATACTAATTAAAAATGTTACTTCTTAATATATTACATGGAAATCATGCATCTTTTCAACATTTTCTAGTCTTTTTACGTCAATATTTGTAATTTTTGCAAATGGTGACACATTGTTAGGCAGTTCTTTTAAAAACTCATTAACTTTGCCGTGATTTGCTTGTAGGATAATGGTTACAGTCATATCAGGATTATTTTTGACTGTGCCAGTAATTCCCATTCCTTGAGCTAAAGTAGCGACACTCCATCTAAATCCTACTCCTTGAACGGTTCCAGAAGCAATAGCTTGCCAGGTTTCAACAGGTGTGCCAGTTGATGTAGTAGTTTCTTTTTTTATAAATTTATCAAACAAATTCATTGTTTTTCTCTTTTCTATTACAAATTTATATTGTCTATGTTAATTTTAGCTAATCTTCTATAAAATAGTGTAAGAAGAAGGAGATTCCTATGCAACAAATAAGTTCAGTTAATAATAAAACAATTAAAGAATTAGCAAAATTAAATAAAAAGAAGTATAGAGAAGAGACAGGTCTTTATCTTATTGAAGGCTTTCATCTAATTGAAGAAGCTTTAAAAGCTGATAAGAAATTCCAATACTTATTAGCTACTGATGAAGCTCTTTCTAAAGTAGAAGAGATGGGAGTAGACATCAATGGTAGCAATATAATTTTAATCAATAAGGCGATTGCTAGACATTTGAGTGATACTAAAAATTCTCAAGAAATTTTTATGGTACTTAAAATCAACCAGCCTAAAGATTTTTCATTCAATTATGGTAAATGGGTCTTATTGGATGATTTAGCCGATCCAGGAAATGTAGGAACAATTATTAGGACAGCTGATGCGGCTGGTTTTGATGGAGTAATTTTATCTCCAGAAAGTGTAGACTTATATAATCCTAAAACTCAGCGTTCAATGCAAGGAAGCCAATTCCATATTGATTTGATAAAAAGAGATTTGAGTCAAGTGATTGCTGATTTTCAAACAAATGATATTCCAGTCTATGCAAGTATTCTTGATAAAACAGCCAAGGAGTTACCAGATTTTGAAAAAGCACCTCAATTAGCACTTGTTATAGGTAATGAGGCTCATGGAGTTAGCGAATTAATTAGTCAAATGAGTGATGAAAAATTATATATTCCTATTAAAGGACAGGCTGAATCATTGAATGCAGCAGTTGCAGCTGGAATTATGATTTATCATTTCGCTTAGCTCTACACTTGTATTAAGTAAGTAAATTACTTATAATAAGTATATAGATTTATATTCTATTTTAATAACTAAATTTGGGTTATTAGGGGGAATTTATTATGGCTCAAACAGTAAAAGAAAAAGCTAAAGATGGCTGTAAACCTGAAGACTATGAATTATGCGGACATTTCATTAACGCCTTTCAAATTATTGGTAAGAAGTGGAATGGCTTGATTATCAGTTCTCTATGTGATGTACAAGATATGCGTTTCAAGGATTTAGCGCATTGTATCAATGCATGTTCTGATCGAGTTTTAGTTGAAAGATTGAAAGAACTTGAAGGTGAAGGAATCGTTAGAAGAAGCGTTTCTGAAACAGGGATTATTTCTTATGGATTAACGCAAAAAGGGAATGACTTGAAGCCTGTTTTTGATCAAGTTCATAATTGGGCAGATAAGTGGGTCTAAAAGAAAAGACTTGCACATTTTAAAAAAAAGCCGTATCCTATTATTTAATTACTGAGATCAAGACTAGTAACAGTTAATTCTTATCCAGAGAAGTTTTTTATTAGCTGAGAGAAGAACTTAAGAAGAAACTGTGAATTTCATCTTGGGAGTAGGATTTAATCAATTCCGGTATTTCACCGTTATCGAAAGCTTGAGTGTAGGCACACTGTGTCTAAACAAGGGTGGTACCGCGAAGCTTCGTCCCTATTAGGGATGGAGCTTTTTTATTTGAAAGGAAATGTTTATGGACTTATTTGATAAGTTAAAAGAGCTTAGAGAAGAAGGCCTTAATGATATTAAAAAGGCTACTGATGAAAAGAAGTTAAATGAAGTTCGTGTTGAACTTGTAGGTAAAAAAGGTGAACTAACTAAAATTTTACACTCAATGAAAGAAGTTGCACCTGAAAATCGTCGTGAAGTTGGCCAAAAAGTTAATGAATTGCGTGACTTATTTAATGCACAATTAGATGAAGCAAAGGAAAGCATTGTTCAAGCACTTATTAAAAAACGTCTTGAAGAAGAAAAAATTGATGTAACTTTGCCCGGTAGAAAAGCTCATCTTGGTTCAAAACACCCAATTAATATTATTTTGGATGATTTGGAAAGTTACTTCATCGGAATGGGTTATAAAGTTGTGCAAGGCCCAGAAATTGAAACTGACCACTATGTCTTTGAAATGATGAACTTGCCAAAAGATCACCCAGCACGTGATATGCAAGCAACATTTTATATTGATAATGAAAACTTGCTCAGAACTCAAACTTCCGGTGACCAAGCTAGAGTTTTAGAAAAGCATGATTTTTCAAAAGGTCCTCTTAAGATGGTAGGTCCGGGTAAGGTATATCGCCGAGATGATGATGATGCGACTCACTCACATCAATTCATGCAAATGGAAGGTTTAGTAATTGACAAAAATGTTACTATGAGTGATCTTAAGGGAACTTTAGACATGATTGCTAAGCATGTATTTGGTCAAGATCGTGAAACTCGTCTTCGTCCAAGTTATTTCCCATTTACTGAGCCATCAGTTGAAATGGATGTATCTTGTTTTAACTGTAATGGTAAAGGTTGTCCTGTCTGCAAGTATACTGGTTGGATCGAAGTATTAGGTGCTGGTATGGTTCACCCTAATGTTTTAGAAAATGCTGGTGTTGATTCAAACGTTTATGGTGGATTTGCATTTGGTCTTGGACTTGATCGTTTTGCTATTTTGAAATATGGTATTGACGATATTCGTGACTTTTACACTAATGACGTTCGTTTCTTAGAACAATTCCGCAAGGAGGAAAATTAATGTTAGTTTCTTACAATTGGTTACAAGACTTTCTTGATTTAAATGAAGATCCAAAAGATTTAGCAGAAAAAATTACCCGTACAGGTGTGGAAATTGCTGATGTTATTCACCCTGCTGAAGGTCTTAAAAAGCTTGTCGTAGGACATGTTGTTGAATGCGAAGCAGTTGAAGGTACCCACCTTCACAAATGTATGGTTGATGTTGGTGAAGAAGAACCAATTCAAATCGTTTGTGGTGCTCCGAATGTTGCAGCTGGTGAAAATGTTATCGTTGCTCTTCATGGTGCAAGAATTGCTGGTAATGAAAAAATTAAGCGCGGTAAGATTCGCGGAATCAAGAGTAACGGTATGATTTGTGGCTTACAAGAAATTGGTTTTAGTGATAGCGTTGTTCCTGAAAAATATGCTGACGGTATTTTTGTATTTCCTGAAGATGCTGATGTTAAGCCAGGTGAAGATGTTTATGATGCACTTGGTATGAATGATTATATTTTGGATTTTGATATTACTCCTAACCGTGCTGATACTTTATCAATGGAAGGTGCAGCTTATGAAGTTGGAGCAATTGTTGAACAAAAGCCTAAGATTGAAGAAGTTGTTTTAAAAGAAGATGGCAATTCTTGGAGCAATCAACTTACTGCAACTGTTGATGAAAAGCTTGCCCCTAAATTTTATTTACGCAAATTAACTGGGGTAAAGGTAGCTGAAAGTCCTCTTTGGATGCAACGCAGACTTTGGAATGCAGGTATTCGTCCAATTAATAACATAGTAGATGTAACCAATTATGTAATGCTTTTAACTGGTCAACCAATGCATGCTTATGATGCACGTGCTTTTGAAAATGGTAAGCTTGAAGTCAGAACAGCAAATAAAGGTGAAAAATTAACGCTTCTTAATGATAAAGAAGTTGATTTAGATGAACGCGATATTGTTATTACTGATGGTGAAAAGCCAGTAATGATGGCTGGAGTAATGGGTGGTCTTAACTCAGAAATTACTGATGATACTACTGATGTAATTTTAGAATCAGCAATTTTTGATCCAACTTTAGTTAGAAAATCAGCCCTTCGTCATGCTAACCGTACTGAAGCTTCAAGCCGCTATGAAAAAGGCGTAAACTGGGATAACACTGAAAAGGCTATTAATATGGCAGCTCTTTTGTTAAGAAATGATGCTGAAGCTACAGTTGAAGAGGGTATTATTAAAGCAAGTGATCAAAAGCGTGAACCAGTAATTATTAAGACAACTCCAGATTACATTAATAAAGTTTTAGGAACTAAAATTTCAAATGATGAAATGCTTGAAATTTTTAATCGTTTGAATTTTGAAGCTAAAATTGAAAATAGCGAATTAACTGTTAATGTTCCTAATAGAAGATGGGATATTTCAATTCCAGCTGACTTAGTTGAAGAAGTTGGTCGAATTTATGGTTATGATAATTTGGACTCAACTCAACCTCTTCTTGCAGAAACTCACGGTGGCTATTCTGAAAAAGAAGAAATGATGCGTCGCATGAAGCAAATTGTTGAAGGACAAGGTTTAATGGAAGCAATTTCTTATTCACTTACTTCACCAGAAAAAGCTCTTCGTTACACTAAGGATCAAAAGCCATTAGTTGAAGTAGAGATGCCACTTAATTCAAGCAGAAGTGCAATGCGTGAAAACTTAATGACTGGTTTAATGGATGCTGCTAGTTACAATATGGCTCGTAAACAAAAAGAGTTAGCTCTTTATGAACAAGGGCGTGTTTATGATTTGGAAAATAACACTTTTAATGAACATGAACATTTAGCTGCACTTTATTCTGGCAATACTTTTACAGATAACTGGCAACATGTAAATCAAAAAATTGATTTCTATTTTGTTAAGGGGCAATTAACTAATCTCTTTACTGCAATTGGTATTGACGAAAATAGAGTAGAATACCAAGCTGCACAAATTCCAGGTATGCACCCAACAAGAACTGCTGCAATCTATATTGATAAGCAATATGTTGGAATGATTGGAATGATTGCGCATAGAGTAACTATGCTTGAAAAGGCAACTCGTGGAAGTGAAATTTATGGTTATGAATTAAACTTAGATACTATTATTCCGATGCTTACTAAGGGTATGACTGCTAAAGCTGCACCAAAGTTCCCAGCAATTGAACGTGATCTTTCTATTTTGATTAATAAAGATATTACTAATCAAGAAGTAGAAAATGTCATTAAGGCTAATGGTGGTAAGTACTTGGTTGATCTTAGAGTAATCGACGTTTATGAAGGTAGCCATATTGAAGCTCATAAAAAGAGTTTAGCTTATAACTTGACCTTCTTGAATGAAAAGGATACATTAACAGATGAAGTTGTAAATAAGGCAATGGATGATATTATGGCAGCTCTCAAGAATGACCTTGAAGCAAAAATTCGTTAGTAGTTGACAATCTTAGTCTAAACTAATATCATCTATCAGTGCATAAAGAATTATTAATTTCAATTTCTAAGGAGAATAGTTTATGGCTGAAAAATCATTCCCAATGACTGCTGAAGGTAAAGAAAAACTTGAAGCAGAATTAAAAGATTTAAAGTTAGTTAAGCGTCCTGAAGTTATCCAACGTATTAAAGTTGCTCGTTCATATGGTGACTTATCTGAAAACTCAGAATACGATGCAGCTAAGGATGAACAAAGTCACTTGGAAGATAGAATTGCGCAAGTTGAAGAAATGCTTAAGTATGCGCAAGTTGTAGATGCTGATGCAGTGGCACCAGATGAAGTAGCAGTTGGTAAGACTATTACTTATACTGAAGTTGGTGAAGATGATCCAGAAACTTACACTATTGTAGGTAGTGATGAATCAGATCCATTAAATGGTAAGATTTCTAATGATTCACCAATTGCTAAAGCTCTTTTAGGTAAGAAGAAGGGTGAAACTGTGTCCATTACTACTCCAGGTGGGAAGTTTGACGTAGTTATTAATGAAGTTAAGGCTTAAAAAATGGACAAGGGTGAACCTTGTCCATTTTTATTATTAAATTAGAAAGGAAACTATTATGAGAAAAGTTGGAATTATTGGAATGGGACATGTAGGTGCAACAGTTGCTTATACATTGTTTACTCATGGAATTGTTGATGATTTGATTTTATTTGATAAAAATGAAGATAAAGTAAATGCAGAATATAATGATTTACATGATACTTTGTCTCGCAATAATTACTATGTAAATGTTATCCAACAAAATTGGGATGAATTAAAAGATACTGATGTTCTTGTAACTGCATTCGGAGATATTGCAGCTAGTGTGAAGACTGGAGACAGATTTGGTGAATTTAGTTTAAATGCAAAGAATGCACGTGAAGTTGGCGAAAAAATCAAAGAAAGTGGCTTCCATGGTGTCTTGATTAATATTTCTAATCCTTGCGATGCAGTAACTTCTATTTTACAAGAAACTACTGGACTTAAGAAAAATAGAGTATTTGGGACTGGGACTTTCCTTGATACTGCTAGAATGCAAAGAATCGTTGGAGAAGAATTGATGCAAGATCCACGTAATGTTGAAGGTCTGGTTTTAGGAGAACATGGCTCTTCTCAATTCACTGCTTGGTCAACTGTTAGAGTGGATAATAAGATGGCTCTTCAATTGTTTACTGAAGAACAACAAGAAAAAATTAGTGCTCAATCAAATAAAAACTCCTTCATTGTAGCAAATGGTAAAGGCTATACCAGTTATGCAATTGCTACATGTGCAGTAAAATTAATTGAAGCAGTATTTAGTGATGCTAGACTTTATGCACCAGTATCAGTTTATAACCCTGAATTTAAGACTTATATTGGTTATCCTGCAATTATTGGGCGAGACGGAATTGAAAAATTAATTGAACTTAAATTAACTAGTGAAGAGCATAAGAAACTTGAAAATTCAGCTGATAAGATTAAAGAACATTTGAAGGATTTGAATAGATAAACTTTATAATCAAAACAAAAAACATGGTGATTTTTTCACCATGTTTTTTGTTTACCTTAATTAACAATTAACGGTCTTCGTGGTTAGTGAAGTAACGGTAATCTTTGCTCTTGTCATACATAACTCCACGAGCGTTTTCACCATTTGAAACTGAGAAGATAGCATCTGGGTATTTAGCCTTAACTTCATCTTCAATAAGACCACGCATCATTGCATTATTAGCTAAAACTGAACCAGTCAAAGCAATCTTCATTGGCTTAGGATCTTCATAGCGGTCAAGACCGATGATGATATCACGAGCCAAAAGGTGAGCTTGTTCTTCAATAATCTTAGTTGCGTCAGGGTCACCATTATCGGCAAGTTTTGCAACATGAACTGCCATTGAAGCAACTTCTGAGTTGCTCATCTTGTAAAACTTAGCATTACATTCATCCATATGTTCAACACCGAAAAGTTCAGTAAACATTGGAATAAGTGCATTATCTTCACGCTTGTCCCAGCTAAGAAGAGCAGATTGCATAGCACTTTTAGCAATTGCATAACCACTACCTTCGTCGCCCAAAATAGCACCATAACCACCAACAGCAATGAGGTGACCATCTTGAAGACCGTTAAATACTGAACCAGTTCCAGCAATAACTAAAGCACCATCATCACCTTCAAGACCGCTGTAAAGAGCTAAAAGTGAATCAGTAATAGCACGAGTTGGCAAGTTATTGATCTTTGAAGAAATTGTTGCAGCAACTTCTGGAGCATTACCAACAACTGAAAGACCAGAGATACCTGCAAGAACACGCATACAATCGCCATCAATTTTATTTAATAATTCATTTACTGCGCTAGCAATATTGTTAATACCAGCTTCATAATCAGTATTAATTTGACCTGGACCACTTTCTGCACGTCCAAGTTCCTTACCGTCTAAGTCATATGCAATAGCAGTAGAGTGAGTACCCCCTGCATCGACACCAATTTGGTATTTAAGAGTCATAGCTAATCTTCTTTCCATATTAAAAATTTATTGTGAACGTATACATTTTATTACAAAACCCTGTTCCAGGTCTAGTAAAATTTGTTTTGTTAGCGTTATCAAAGGTTAAACTTTTTTCTTTCTTAAGATTATTAAAGTGATAACTGATAATATTATTCCAATAAGCAATGCAAAAGGTACATAAATAAAGATAATTTGATGACTGCCTTTATTTAGATGAACGCTGAGAAAAGTGTTTGCAAATAAGTGAGTTTTTAATAAATGACCATTATTAATAATTAGCCAGTTTTTACTATAGGGAATAGTTGTAGCTAAAGTTTGGGATTTTGAAGTTTTAACTAGTGCAGATAAAACTATAGGGTTAATTTGTTTGATTTTAGGTGATTTATTAAATTTTTTCATTGCTTTATTTAATTTAGCAGTTTGCAAATGCCATAAGCTAAGCTCAGAGAGATTTAAAGTAGGATTCTTAAGATTAAAAACAATGTGTAAATTTTGCCCTTTTTGATTATTAGCTAAATTAATTAATCTAGCTTGGCTATCTCGAGTTTCCATTGATATTTCTGAACCATTAACATATAAACTGCAGTCTTGTTCACTTAAAGTTGCAGGTAATTCAAGATAGTAGGAATCATTAGTTTTCAGCTTTATATTAAAACTAATTTTACTTGCTTTCGTTTTTTGCTTCTTAGAGTATTCCATAAAGCTACCCGGAGTTTCACTCAAATTCACCATCTGTCCATGCGGAAAAGTTACTTGAGTAAAAAGTGGTTCATTATTATTAGTGATATATCTATATAATCGTTCTTGATTAGTAATTGGAGCATTAGTTAAAAAATGTAATTTGTAATTTGGTAAATTAGTTAAAAATGCTAGTGGAAGGGCATCGGGATTTTTAAGTAAAAGTAACTGAGAAAATTCATGAACTAAGTGATAATTATCAAGATCTAAACGATGATTAGGATTATTAAAAACCATTTTTTGTGAATTTTTAATATTTTCTGCTGCATAATTTGGCTCGATATAATATTTGATTCCAAGTAAATCATCTGTTAAAGGTGTGCCACCCATATTAGTATAAGAATTGCTATTATGAAAATAGCCCAAATTGGTTAAAAATGTGAGTACTTTTTGATTACTTATTGAATTAAAACTTGTAATCCCGTTATATCCGGCTGTAAAAGGATCATCGTCAGAGCGATAGAAAGTTTTTTCGGTACGATATAAATTTGAATCATATCTATTTAGATATGAAGTTAATTCAGTAGTATTTTGAGCAAAATTTTGATAGTCACTATTTTTTTGATAAGACAAATTATTTAATGACAAAATCATATTGATAATAATTTCCAAAATTACACTTATTGCTAAAAACTGTCCGCTAAACTTAGTATAGCCATAAATAAAAGCAAGGAATATAATGCCTACTACCAAAAATAGACCGGAAATAATTAAATTAGTGTTAGTAATATAAGAAGAATTTCCTTCATTAACCAACCAGTAAATGATTAAGAAAAGAGCGATAAAAGTAATAAAAACTTTTTGCCATGAAAGAAGATTTGCTCTTTCTTGCAAAAAGAGCATACCTAAATTTAATGCAAAAAATATCCAAATAAAACTAAAGCGTCCGGGATACCAGACAGGAAATTGTCCCATATGCCATAGTAAAACTAGTGGTGTCCAAAAAAGTGATGCAGTTAAGAAGATGAACAACAATCCGTTAGAAAGTTTGAACTTCCATGAAATATTTTTACTTAGAAAATATGCAATAACTAAAAGTAGGAAAGGCATAGTAATAAAAATATTTGGTAAGCCGGATTCCATTTCTTGGAAATTGTAAGCACCATCACTTAATTTTAAAATTTGCTCATATGGTGCAAATTGAAATCCCCATGAAAAGTCTGTGCTTGTAGAAGCTTTCCCAGCTAGCATTTCAAAAAAAGTTGGCAGTAATATGAATGATGCTAAAAACGAACCTGCAATACTTTCTTTAAGATAAGTAAAGAAAGTATCTTTCTTGTCTTCATAAAAAAAGATTTTTGATACAAAATATAGTAGACCAAAAAATAGCACCATAAATCCAGTATAAAAGTTTGTAAGCCATAGCAAAAAGGTAATTAAAATTAAGTGATTATTTTGTTTATTTAAATTTTTATCAATAGCATCAACGATAAAAGGCAAAAGTATTGCAGAATCTAACCACATTAAATTAAAATGATTGGCAATAATATAACCAGATAATGCATATACGGAACTTGCACCAAGAGCAAAAAATTGATTATTTTTCTTATTCCAATAATAAAAACTGCTAAACCCACAAAAGCCAATTTTTAAAGAAATGATTAACAAAACTGCAATTGGTAGATTTTTTGAGTTGAAGAATAAAAATATTAAATTAAATGGGCTAAGCAAATAATAAGCATTTGTTGCTAGCATGGATGAACCGAGTCCATTTTGAAAACTGTAAATAAAGTTTAAAGGAGAATTAAAGCTATGTTTTAAAAAAGCAAAAAAATCAATGTATTGCTGGCCAAGATCAACGGTTAAAATGTTACAATTATTTAGTAAAAAATAGCCCAAAAAAGCTAAAAATGGAATGAAGAAACTGCAATAATAGAAAATAGTTTTTTTATTAAATAAATTAGAAAGTAAAGTTTTAAATTTTTGTTGAATCATATTAAAATTTATCAAAGCTCCTTATAGAATATAGAATTATTAGGTACTTTTTGTTAAAATATTTCTGTTTAGTGAGGGAAGATAACACGTGAATTATTTTAGAAAAAACAGTGGCACTGGTTCAAATAAACAGGCCTCAACACCAATTAGAATGAGAATCATTCTTGGAATTATCTTTATACTTTTTGCGACACTGATAGGACAGCTAGCATATTTGCAGTTAGCCTATGGTTCTCGTTTTAAGTCAGAAGTCCAAAAGTCTGATTCGACAGTTGTTTCAAGTCAAGTTCCCCGCGGAGTCATGTATGATGCCAAAGGGAGAGTCCTAGTAGGTAATAAAGCTAATAATGCGATTACTTATACTAAAGGCGCATCGACTTCATCGGAACAAGTATACAAGATTTCGAATGCTTTGAGTAATTATATAAAAATTACTGATGAAAACCCGACCGAGCAGCAAACAATAGATTATTATTTGGCTGATCCAGTTAATTCTAAAAAAGAACTAGCAAAATTGCCAGCTGCTCAAAAAGATAGCGATAAGTTAACTCAAGCTCAAATTAATCAAAACTTAGATAATCAAGTAAAAAAACAGAATATCAAGTTAACTGAAAGACAAAAAACTGCAGCTTTAATTTTTAACAAAATTTCTGGTGCCTATACTTTATCAACAATTTATATCAAAAACAAAGGCTTGACAAATAAGGAAATCGCCCAGGTAGGTGAACACCTATCAGATCTTCCGGGTGTAGGTATTGGAACAGACTGGCAACGTTCATATCCAAATGGTTCTTCTATTCAAAGTATAATCGGTTCTGTTTCAACTGAAAAGTCAGGATTGCCAAGTGATAATTTACAATACTACTTGACTCAAGGCTATTCTAGAAATGACCGTGTAGGTACTTCATACTTAGAAGAAGAATATGAACCACTTTTAAAGGGAACTAAGTCAACCAGTGAAGTTCAAACTAAAGCAAATGGTGATATCCAGCAAACTAAAACTGTTTATAAAGGTCAAGCTGGTGCAAGTTTAATGCTTACAATTGATGCCAAGTATCAAAAAGAAGTACAGTCTACTTTAAAGAGTGTTTATAATTCTGCTTTAAATGCAGGAGCAGCTAAATATTCAAATGGTGCCTATGCTATTGCGATGAATCCAAAAACGGGTGCTCTTTTGGCAATTGCGGGACTCAATAGAAACCCTAAAACTAACAAGGTTACTGATAATGCACTAGGTGCAATTAATCAATCATTTGTTATGGGGTCTGTTGTTAAGGGGGCAACTGTTTCTGGAGGGTTGATTAATAAAATAATTACCCCAACGAATAATACAATGCCTGATACTCCAATTTACTTACCAGGTTCTCCTGTCAAAAAGTCTGTTTATCCTGTAGGAACTTTTAGCTCATTAGATGCTCCAACTGCGCTCGAAGTTTCAAGTAACATTTATATGATGCAGATGGCTTTAAAATGGGTAAAGGCTAAATATGTTCCTAAAACTTACATTCATATGCCAAGTGATGCTTTTGAAATTTTACGTAGAAACTTCAATATGTTTGGCTTAGGTCAGAAAACTGGCGTTGATTTACCAGGTGAAGTTGCGGGTATTCAAGGTAAGTCATTTAATGATAAAGGACAAATTTTATCAGGTTCAGTTCTTGACTTGGCTTATGGTAACTATGATGCTTATACGCCAATTCAACTTGTCCAATATGTTTCAACTATTGCAAATGGTGGCTATCGTATGCAGCCTTATGTAGTTCAATCAGTTGGTAAGACAAGTTCAAATGGAAATAAAATTTATATCGATTATAATAAAACCCCGAATGTTCAACAAAAGATTCCTTGGACACAAGATGAACTTGATGTTGTGCGTGAAGGATTCTATCGTGTGGTTCACGGAACTAACGGCTGGGGAACAGCTCATAAATTAAAGGATGTAAAACCATCAATTTCAGGTAAGACTGGTACAGCTCAAACTTTCTATTACGATCCAGATAATCCTAATAGAAAGAATCCACCAGAACTTATCAATGCTACTTTTGTAGGGTATGCTCCATCTAAGAATCCTAAGCTTGCAATTGCAGTGGTATTCCCTGGACTTGACCCAGACTTAGAAGGTAGTTATACTCTTCAAGTAGCTAAAGCAATGGTTCAAGATTACTTTAAGTTACATAAGTAAGAAAAAACACTGGTAAATTGTTTAGAAAAATGCTATTCTAATACAGTCAGAATAAAAATTGTAGGTGGTGAAAGAAATGGCAGATAACATCATTTTGGAATGCACCGAATGTGGTGACAGAAGTTACTTATCTAAGAAGAACAAGCGTAAGCATCCAGAACGCTTAGCTTTGAAGAAGTATTGCCCTGTTGAAAGACACGTAACACTTCACCGTGAAACTAAGTAATAAACCCGAAGTAGCAGGTCTATGTGCCTGCTATTTTTGTTATACGCATTGGTTGAAAAATGAATAAACAAAAATTACGTAAATTGCAAATAGAGAAACTTAAGGCTTTTGCAGATAAAGATGAGAAAAAGCAAGAAGATCAACTTCTGCTTGCGAATTTAATGAAAACTGATTTATGGAATAATAGTCAATCAGTTGGAATAACTTCATCATTACCAATTGAAGTAGATACTTCAGAATTGATTGCCAGATTATGGGATGAAGGAAAAGAAGTTTATTTGGCTCGAGCTAATGATGATTTAGAACATTCTCAAGACTTTTTACAATATACTTATCAAAGTCATCTTGGTAAGTCTAAATTTGGTGTTGATGAGGTAATTGATAAAAACGCCAAGATAAACAACAATCTGGATTTAGTCATTGTGCCGGGACTTGCCTTTAATATTAATACACATGCTAGGTTGGGCTTTGGTGGGGGATATTATGATCGTTTTTTAGCAAAATATCCAACTAAAACCGTAGCTCTTGTTAATTCACAGATGATTTTTAAAGAAGAGACATGGAAAACAGAAGCTACGGATATTCCAATAGATGTAATTATTACTCCAGAAGAAATTATTGATTAGAAGGATTTTATGAACCGAAAAATAAATTTCACTGATACTTATGTCACTTTTGGCATTTTAGTCGTTTTGCTCGCTGTATTTATTGGCGAAATTTTTATGGGTGGCTCAGAAAATAGTTATACTTTAATGAAAATGGGTGCTATGCAAAATTATGCAGTTATCGCAGGACATCAATGGTGGCGCTTGTTTACTGCTCAATTTCTGCATATTGGTGTGCTTCATTTAGTTTCAAATGCAGTCATTATCTACTATATGGGTCAATATATGGAACCGATGCTTGGTCATTTAAGATTTTTGGTTTTATATATTTTGTCTGGAATTGGTGGAAACTTGTTAAGTTTAGCTATGGGAAGTGATAGTGTGATTAGCGCTGGTGCTTCTACCGCATTATTTGGATTATTTGGTGCAATGACAGCAATTGGCTTACGCAATATTAATAATCCAGTTATTAGTTATTTAGGACGTCAAGCTTTTGTATTAGCAATTATTAACATTGTGCTTGACCTCTTTGCACCTAATATTGATATTCAAGGTCATATTGGTGGCTTTATTGCAGGATTTTTACTTGCAATTATCTTAGGTGATCGTACTATGAAAAAATACAATCCTAAATGGCGAGTATTAGCAATGGCTGGATTGATTTTTTATGTTGTATTGACTGTTAGAACAGGAATGGTAATCAAATTCTAATGAAGACATTGTATGATGTACAGCAATTATTGAAAAAATATGGAATTTTGGTTCATGTTGGTAAGCGAATTTGGGATATTGAGTTAATGGCAATCGAACTAGATAATATTAATCGAGCAGGACTAATTGATAAGCACGATTATATGATGGCTAAACTTGTTTTAAATCATGAACATGAAATTGAAACTAAAAAAGAAAAAGACCCTAAAAACCATGGCATCTAATATTTTTTAGCGGTATCATATATAATATAGATTTTTTTAAGGAGTAGATCCTCATGACATTTTTATATATTTTAGATGCCGTATTATTAGTTATTATTCTAGCTATTGCAGGTGTTTGGGCTTGGAATAAGATTCAAGCTAAAAGTATTGGTGGCGAGCTTACCAATGAAGAGTTTAAAGAAGGTATGCGAAAGGCACAAATTGTTGACTTACGTGAAAAAGCTCCTTTTAAACGTAAGCATATTGATGGTGCGCGTAACTTGCCATACACTATGATTAAATACAATTACACTGAATTGCGCCCTGATTTGCCAGTATATCTCTATTCAGATTCTTTAACAGTTACTTTGAGAGCTGCAAGATTTTTGAAAAAGAAGGGCTTTACTTCCATTCATTGGTTAAAAGATGGTTTTGAAAATTGGAAGGGTCGTACTAAAGCATCTAAATATTAATAAAAAAAGCACGTTGAATCTTTTTCAGGCGTGCTTTTTGTCTAGAAGGAAAAGGAAGTTATGCAGAAAGTATTAGCAATTGTTGGACCAACAGCTGTTGGTAAAACTGATTTAGCTATTAAGTTAGCTCAAAAACTAAATGGTGAAATTGTGTCTGGTGACTCGATGCAAGTATATAAGGAAGTGGCAATTGGCACTGCGAAAGCAACTAAAGAAGAACAAAGTAAAATCAAGCACTATTTAGTTGATACGAGATCAGTTTTTGAACCTTATTCAGTTAAAGATTTTGTTGATGAGGCAACTCAAGCAATTGACGAGATTGCTCATAAAGGTAAATTACCAATTATCGTCGGAGGGACGGGGTTTTATGTAAATGCCCTATTAAATAAAATGCAACTAGGTGAAAAGACCCCTGAAGAAACGAGTGTTACCAAAAAATGGGAAAACTATTTAGAAAAAAATGGTCCAGAAAAACTATGGCACCAATTAAACCTTAAAGATCCTAAAGCTGCAGAAAAAATTCCTGTAGCAAATCATCGTCGTACTTTAAGAGCGCTAACTGTGATTGATCGAACTGGCAAAAAGTTTTCTGAACAACAAAAAAAGATTGAAGCTCGTTATGATTATTTAATTATTGGATTAAATTCTAATCGTAGTCAAATTTATGATCGAATCAATCATCGAGTTGATTTAATGATGGAGAAGGGAATGCTTGATGAAGCTAAATTTATCTATGAAAATCGCAAGCAAGAATATCAAATTTTACAGGCTATTGCATATAAAGAATTTTTCCCATATTTTGAAAAAGAGCAAACTCTAGAAGAGGCAATTGAGCAACTCAAAACTTCTTCACGTAGATATGCCAAAAGACAATTGACATATTTTCGTAATAAATTACCAGTAGAATGGTTTGAAGTATTGAACGATGCTAATTATGAAGAAAAAATTTTAGAAAGAGTGGAGAAGTGGCAAAATGATTAATATTCCAGAAAAATTACAAAAACTAGTAAATGAAGTAGATGAAGAAATAGCTCCAAAATTTAAAGAAATTGATGAGCAGATTTTTTATAATCAGGCAAAAGTATTAGAAGCTTTTCAAAAAGAAGAAGTAGCTGAATCTGACTTGAATGGAACAACCGGTTATGGTGATGATGACTTGGGCAGGGATAAACTTGATAGAATTTATGCTCACGTATTTAATACAGAGGATGCAGTAGTACGTCCACAATTTGTTTCAGGGACTCATACTTTGTTTACAGCTTTAAGTGGCAATTTATTACCGGGAGATACTTTAACTTATTTAACAGGGATGCCTTATGATACCATGCAAGAAGTGATTGGACTTACTCCAAATAAACAAGGAACTCTAATTCAGCGTGGAATTAATTTTTCATATGTTCCATTGACTTCTGATGGCTTAGTAGATTATCAAAAAGCAGAAGAAATTTTGAAACATGATCAGCCAAAAATTGTTGCGATTCAGCGTTCTCGTGGCTATTCAACTAGAAAAACTTATACAGTAAAACAAATTAAAGAAATGATTGCTTTTGTTAAAAAAGTGAGTCCAAATAGTTTAGTTTTTATTGATAATTGTTATGGCGAATTTGCTGAAAAACATGAACCAACTGAATATGGAGCAGATTTTATGGCTGGTTCACTCATCAAAAATGCTGGTGGCGGAATTGCCAAAATGGGTGGCTATGTTGTTGGTAAGCATGATTTAATTGAAAATACTAAAATTGCTTTAACAGCACCTGGTTGCACTGATGAAGGAGCAACATTAGATCAATTACATGATTTTTATGAAGGCTTTTTTATTGCACCTAATGTTACAGGAATGGCTGAAAAAGGAATGATTTTTGCGGCAAGTTTATTTGCAAAAATGGGTATGAATGTCACTCCGGCTTGGAATGAACAGCGAAGTGATGTGATTGAAACTATTATTTTTAATAATCCAGAAAAAATGCAGAAGTTTGTGCAACAAGTGCAAAAAAATTCTCCAGTTGATTCTTTTGTTCGTCCAGAAGCTTATCATATGCCAGGATATGAAGATAAAGTTATTATGGCAGCTGGAACTTTTGTATCAGGATCTACGATTGAATTTTCAGCAGATGGTCCGCTTCGACCTCCATATGCTGTATATATGCAAGGTGGTCTAAGCTATGCCCATGTTAAATTAGCAGTAATTAATGCTGTTAAAGCGACCTTTTTTGACACTGAAAATAATAATTAAAAATATTGTTAAACTAATGATTTGGTTTATTTTTTAATATTGTTTAAGAAAATATAAAGGCTTAGAAAAATCAATAGACCAATTTGACAATTTATAATTGGTCTGCTACTATAATTTACAAGTTCTACAAAGAGAAAGAGAAATCTAAATAGGACTAGACCAATTTAACATTTATTTGATTTTTAGGTGAAAAATTATGAGTAAAACAGTTACAGCAGATGATATTAGAAAGAGCGTTGAAGAAAACGACGTTCACTTTTTGAGATTAGCTTTTACCGATGTTAATGGTACTCTTAAGGCTGTAGAAGTGCCAAAGAGTCAACTTGACAAGGTGCTTACTAATGATATCCGTTTTGACGGTTCTTCAATTGATGGCTTTGTTCGTCTTGAAGAAAGTGATATGGTCTTATATCCAGACTTCTCAACTTGGTCAGTTCTTCCATGGAGTGATGAACGCGGTGGAAAGATTGGACGTTTGATTTGTTCAGTACATAAGACTAATGGTGAACCATTTGAAGGTGACCCACGTAACAATTTAAAGCGTGTGTTAAAAGAAATGACTGACATGGGTTTTTCAGACTTTGAAATTGGTTTTGAAGCTGAATTTCACTTGTTTAAATTAGCTGAAGATGGAAACTGGACTACTGAAGTTCCAGATCATGCTTCATACTTTGATATGACTTCAGATGATGAAGGAGCAAGATGTCGTCGTGATATCGTTGAAACTCTTGAAAGCATTGGTTTTGAAGTTGAAGCTGCTCACCATGAAGTAGGTGATGGTCAACAAGAAATCGACTTTAAGTTTGATGATGCTTTAACTACTGCTGACCGTGTTCAAACTTTCAAGATGGTTGTTCGTGAAGTTGCTAGAAAACATGGTTTATTTGCAACATTTATGGCTAAACCTCTTCAAGGTGAAGCTGGTAACGGTATGCATACTAATATGTCACTTTTCAAGGATGGCAAGAATGTGTTCTACAACAAGGATGGTGAATTCCACTTATCTGACACAGCTCTTCATTTCTTGAATGGTATTTTGGAACATGCTCGTGCAATTACTGCAATTGGTAATCCAACTGTTAACTCATATAAGCGTCTTATCCCCGGTTTTGAAGCACCAGTTTATATTTCATGGGCTTCAAAGAACCGTTCCCCACTTGTACGTATTCCTGATGCTAATGAAGTTGGTACTCGTCTTGAAATGCGTTCAGCTGATCCAACAGCTAACCCATACTTGCTTCTTGCAGCTTGCCTTACTGCTGGTCTTCAAGGAATTAAGGAAGGCAAGATGCCAATGGACGCAATTACTTCTAACGTCTTTGAAATGAGCGAAAAAGAAAGAGCTGACCGCGGTATTAAGCCACTTCCATCAACTCTTCATAATGCAATTAAAGCACTTAAAGAAGATGAATTAATTCAAAGTGCTCTTGGTGAACATTTAGCACACAGCTTTATTGACTCTAAGCAACTTGAATGGTCACAATATACTCAATCAGTTTCCGATTGGGAAAGAGAACGTTACATGGGTTATTAATTAGCTTAAAAATAAGTCGTCGAAAGACGGCTTATTTTTTTGCAAAAATGGTTAAATAATTAGAAATGTACATTGTTTATTAAAAATGAATCCGCTTACTACAAAAATTACTTACGAAGGAAAATTTTTCTTGGTATAGTAATCAACGTCATAAAAAAGGAGGATTTTATTTTAAATGAATAATACACAAAATGGTGGAATGAAAGCTCGCGTGAATGTAGAGCATCCATGGCTTACAATTTTGCCATTATTATTGGGCTCATTTGTCGGAATGTTTAGTGAAACTGCCCTAAATGTTGCCTTGCCGCAACTTATGAAGGCTTTAAATGTAGGTGAAGCATCAGTTCAGTGGTTAGTAACTGGATATATGTTACTATTGGGAATTTTTCTTCCTTTGTCAGGCTTACTTACAAGATGGCTGACTACTCGTCAATTAGTATTTATTGGCTTAGGAGCGTTTATTTTAGGTTCACTTATTTCAGGTTTTGGAATTAATTTTGCAATGGTTTTGATTGGTAGAATGATTCAAGGAATTGGAACAGGAATTATTTTGCCATTAATGTTTACTATTGCAATGCTTATTTTTCCAGCTAGCAAACTAGGAACTGTTAATGGAATTTTAGCTTTAGTAATTATGTTTGCTCCAGCAATTGGACCAGTAGTAACTGGATTTATATTGGCTGCTGGATCATGGCAAGCGGTATTTTTCTCATTTGTAATTTTGTTAGTAGTAGCCTTAATTATTGCTATTCCTTGTGTTAAAAATGTTAATAAACTTACAAAAACTAAGATTGACTTTTTATCAATTGTTTTATCTGTTATTGCATTTTCAGGGCTAATTGCAGGAGCAAGTTCCGCGAGCCATTCTGGTTGGGGATCAGTACAAGTTATTGTTTTATTAATAGTTGGTATTATGGCCCTTATTTGGTACATTAAGCGTCAACTTACAATTAAGAATCCCGTATTAAATTTACGAGTATTCAAATATCAAAATTTCATGTTAGGTGCAATTTTGATTATGATTGATTTTGGGGTTAATTTATCAATTCAGTATCTTTTACCGCAATATTTGCAAAACGGATTATTAGTTTCTGTAGCAATGACTGGAATAATTATGCTTCCAGGTGGCTTGGTTACAGCTGCTACATCAGCTGTTGCAGGAAGACTTTATGATAATTTTGGTGCAAAGTGGCCAGCTAGAATAGGTTTCTTAATTGCAACTCTTGGAGCAGGATTATTTGCTTTTGTAAGTACGAATAGTCCAATTTGGTATGTAATTTTGGCTCACATTGTAGTAATGATTGGTGCGCCACTTGCACTTTCACCATCACAAACTTCTGCTTTGAATACTTTAGAAGGACTTGAATCAGCTGACGGATCTGCAATATTAAATACTTTGCAACAAATTGTCGGAGCAGTTATTACAGCAGTTGTTACTAGCTTTTTAACAATTGGAAAAAATTCTATTAGTGGGTCTAATGCTTTTAGATTCACTAATGGTGTACATTATGGAATTTATTTTACTATAATTTTGGCAATAATTGGATTTATCGTTGCTTTATTTGTTAAAGATGATGGTAAATATACAGATTAATGAAAAATACATTGATGATTAATAATCAATGTATTTTTTGTGGGAAAGAAAATATTAATGTAAAATAGGGTAAAGAATACTAGAAAAGAGGAAATCGTATGGCAGAAGATTCTATTAATGTTGAGTTTCAAGCAAGTGATGCTCGCAGTGTAAAAATGCTTAATCAACTTTACAATTACCATTTGATCTTAAATGATATTGCAGTTAGATTGAATGAACAAATTGGAAGCGATGAAGAAATCACAGTTCCTAATGAAGAAGATGTCAAAAACTTAAATAGTATTTTTGGTAAAAGTGTTGGAACTTTTACTGATATTACAAGTTCATACGAAAATGTTAATAAGTATGTTGAGAACTTTTTTGGCAATACTAAAGATTTTGCTCAAGCTTTAGTTGAAGAATTGATTCAATACAATAATGGAATTGCAGATATTGCTGATGTTGGACTTGAGGCTTATGATGAAGAAAAGCTTAATGAATGGGTAAACAACATGATGGAAGCTGTTGTCCAGACAAATGAAGCTTTTAATAAGTTAATTGGTAAAAAGTAAGATAAAGAAAAATGCTAACAGAAATATCTGTTAGCATTTTTTGAGGGAGAAAATAAAATTAATTAATATCTATTAAGTGAATGTTTACTTGTCTTCATAGCCTTTTGGATGACTCTTGTGCCATTTCCAAGCTGTGGCTATTACATCATCGACATTTTCATGTTTTGGCTTCCAGCCTAAGACTTCACGCGCCTTAGTTGAATCTGCTACTAAGCTGTCAGGGTCGCCTCCGCGGCGTGGTCCCATAGTGTAAGGGATGTCGATGCCAGTAACTTTCTTAGCAGCTTCCAAGATTTCCAAGTTGGAGTAACCTTGTGCAGTTCCTAAATTGAAGACATCAGACTTATTAGTTTCCATAACATGCTTAAGTGCTAAAATGTGGGCATCGATCAAGTCTTCTACTTGAACATAGTCGCGAACATTGGTGCCGTCTTTAGTATCATAATCATCACCAAAGATGGTAAAATTGCCATCTCCTGCAATAGCACTCTTTAAAATATTAGGGATCAGGTGAGTTTCAGGACCGTGGTCTTCACCGATTGTGCCATCACTTGAAGCTCCTGCTACATTAAAGTAGCGCAATGCAATTGACTTAATGCCGTCAGCTTTATCAGCCCAGTGCATGATCTTTTCCATCATCATCTTGGTCTCGCCGTATGGATTGATTGGATCAAGTGGAGTGTCTTCAGTGATTGGCAGCTTCTTAGGAATACCATAAGTAGCAGCAGAACTTGAGAAGACTAAGTATTTCACGCCTGCGTCATCCATTGCCTTTAAAAGTGAGATCATACCAGTGACATTGTTGTCATAATATTTAAGTGGCTTTTTAACAGATTCGCCAACTAAAGAATAAGCTGCAAAGTGCATCACAGCATCAATTTTTTCATCACGAAGGATTTTGGAAACTAAGAAAGTATCTTCGATATCACCTTGATAAAACTTAGCCTTAGGATCAACAGCCTTTTTGTGACCTGTATATAAAGCATCTAAAACAACAACATCGTTGCCTTGTTTAACTAATTCTCTGGTGGCATGAGAGCCGATATAGCCTGCACCACCAATAACTAAAACTCGCATATTTTGCTCCTTTTATTTTATATCATTAATTGGAACCGATTACATTATAACACAAATTTGAGTAAATAATTTACTGATTTTTAATAAATTTATTATTACATGTGATAAATAATGCAAACAAAAATACCTCTTATAAAGAGTCTATCCTTTGGCGATTAGTAAATCTTTTGTATAATGTAGTTAATTATTAAGTTTTAGGAAAGAAATTTAAAATGACAACAATAAAAGAAATTGCTGAAAAATCGGGTTATTCTTCGGCTACTGTTTCAAGGCTTTTGAATAATGATCCCAATCTTTCGATTACAGCAGATACCAAAAATAAAATTTTAGAATTAGCAAATAAATTAGGTTATTGGGAAAGTCACCAAGGCAAGCGTATTAAGCCCACGATTGCTCTTTTATATCGAGTAAACCATCAAGAACAGCTTCAAGATGAGTATTTTATTTCTTTAAAAGAAAAAATTATTGAAACTACAAAATCTCAGGGCATTAAAATGAAAGTTTTTGAGGATATTGATGAATTAGTTAAGAATGCATCTTTATTCCAAGGTTTTTTGGGAGTTGGTTCAGATGAAATTTCAATAGCAAGTTTACAAAAATTACACAAAGCTTTGCCTAATGGTGTCTTTATTGATACAAATCCAGCTCCAAATTTATTTGATTCAATTAAACCTAATCTTTTTTTGACAGTTAAAGATGCGCTTAATCAATTATTGCAAGCAGGTTATAAAAAAATTGGTTTTATTGGAGGGTTAGGACAAAAGTTTGAACATATCCAAGAAAAAGATATTCGTGAAGTTGCTTTTAGAGAATATGCTAATGCTCTAAAAATTGAATCAGCACCAATTTATGTTTCGGGTCCTTTTAGTGTAGAAAATGGCTATAGTTTAGGAAAATTAGCCACAAAAAAGAAGCTGCCCCAAGCTTTTATTGTAGCTTCTGATACTTTGAGTGTGGGAGTACTCCAAGCTTTTAATGAAGCAGGGATCAGTATTCCTCGTGAAGTTGCTATCGTTTCAATAAATAATAGTGATATTGCTAAGTATGTTTCTCCACCTTTGACTTCTTATAATATCAATCAAGAAGAGATGGTTCTGCGAGCTATTAGCATGTTAACTGATTTAATTATGCGTCCAAGTCGACCTTATGAAGAAGTAAACATTAATACTAATCTTGTAGTCAGAAAAAGTTTTATCCCTAAAAAATAAATCCTTCAGAAACACTGTTAAATCAGTGTTTCTTTTTTTATTAAGTATTTAGTAATAATAAATCCTTTACTAATATTTAGTAAAGAAGTATACTAATCGTTGTAAACGGTTTCATAGTTTTATTAGGGAGGCAAACTATGGCAAAAGATCAACAGACTAAAGGAAAGCAGATTCTTTCCTATGCATCATTTTGTTTGGGGAATCTTGGTCACTCGGCATTTTATGGTGTGTTAAGTACATATTTTATTATTTTTATTACCAGCTCAATGTTTAATGGTGTTGAACCAAGTGTTGCTGATAAATTAATTGCAATGATTACTAGTTTGATGGTAATTATTAGGATAGTTGAACTAGTAATTGATCCTATTTTAGGAAATATTGTTGATAATACTAGAACTAAATGGGGTAAATTCAAACCATGGATTCTTGGAGGAACTGTTGTGAGTGCCGCATTATTATTAGTTTTATTTACAGGAATTTTTGGTTTAGCTAGAGTAAATTGGATTTTATTTGCAATCTTATTTGTAATTATCTTTGTTTTATTTGATGTATTTTATTCCCTGTCTGATGTATCTTATTGGGGAATGGTTCCAGCTTTAAGTGAAGATTCCCATGCACGTGGAATTTATACTTCACTTGGAGCTTTTTCAGGAACAATTGGCTGGAATGGCTTAACTATTATTATGGTGCCAATTGTTACCGGTGTAACTTACATGGTAACAGGAAAACATAGCGAAGGAGCAGCTGGTTGGTTTGCTTTTGCAGCAGTTATTTCATTACTTGCAGTTTTATGTGCGGCTATTGTTTGTGTAGGTACTAAAGAAAAAGAAAACTTAATTAGAACTTCTGCTAAGAAAAATACAACAATTAAAGAAGTTTTTGGTGCAATTTTTCATAATGATCAAATTCTTTGGCCAAGTTTAGCTTATTTAATGTATTCGGTAGCTCAAACCATTACTAATGGGGTTATGTTTTACATGTATAAATTTGTACTTGGAAAACCAAACGACTTTTGGGTGGTCGGTGTAATTGCCACAATTGTTGGCTTTTGTGTTAGTCCGCTATTTCCAATTTTAAATAAGTACATTCCACGTAAATGGCTATTTATTGGTGGTCAAATTTCAATGTTGTGTGCATATGGAATTTTCATTTTTGCAAGAAGCAATGTAGTTATGATGGATATTGGTTTAGCATTATTTAATATTAATTTTGCTCAACTTGTAACTGTTTTAACTTTAACTGATGCTATTGAGTATGGTCAGCTTAAAAATGGTCAAAGAAACGAAGCTGTTGTATTAGCAGTTCGTCCAATGATCGACAAGTTTGCAGGTGCAGTTTCAAATGCTTTAGTAGGTTATGTTGCTATTGTAGCGGGAATGACTGGTAGTGCAACTGCAGCTGATATGACAGGAAAAGATATTCATACTTTTAATGCCTTAGCATTATATATTCCATTAGTTTTAGCAGTATTATCAATTATTATTTTTGTAAGTAAAGTTAAATTAACCGAAAAAAAGCATGCAGCTATTGTTGAAGAATTAAAAGATAAGCTTGCGGAAGGCAAGGCTGAAAATCCAGTTATGGCGCCAAGTTTGAAAACTGATGCTGTATATTCACCAGTTTCAGGTGAACTTATTAAAATGCAGGATGTAATTGATGAAAATGGTAAACCATTTCCTGGTAAAGGGTTTGCAGTGATTCCAAATGCAAATCACATTTATGCACCATTTAATGGGACGATTAAATTTACTTTCGGCACTAAACATGCTTTTGAAATTGTATCTGATAATGGTTTAGCAATGGTAGTCCATGTTGGACTTGGCACAGTAAATATGCGCGGAGAAGGTTTTGTAACTCATTATTTAGATGGTCAAAAGGTTAAACGTGGCGACTTGTTACTTGACTTTAATAGAAAACTGATGCTATCAAATGGCTATAAAGATACAATTGTTTGCTTCTTTACTAAACCAAGCGATATTCAAAAACTTGAAGAAACTGTAACCAATAGAACGATAAATCATGGTGATACTGTGATGGAAGTTGAATTTAAAGGTAAACTTGAAACTCCGCCACAAGTTCAACAATCACCAATTATGGCCTAGAAAGGATTAAGTATAATGAAAGAATTATCACGCTTCTTATATGGAGGAGATTATAATCCTGAGCAATGGCCAGAATCTACTTGGGCAAAAGATATTGAAGTTTTTGAAAAAGCTGATATCAACTCTGCTTCAATAAATATTTTTTCTTGGGCATTACTTGAACCTGAAGAAAATAAGTATGACTTTTCTAAATTGGATAAGATTGTGGAGGAATTGTCTGAGCATAATTTTGAAATTGTAATGGCCACTTCAACCGCTGCTATGCCTGCTTGGATGTTTAAAAAATATCCTGATCTAGCCCGAGTTGATTATCAAGGTCGACGTCATAAATTTGGTCAAAGACATAACTTTTGTCCCAGCAGTTCTAATTATCAACGTCTAGCTAAAAATTTAGTAGAAAAAATTGCTAAACGTTATCACGATAATTCCCATATTGCCGTTTGGCATGTGAATAATGAATATGGTGGTAATTGTTACTGTGAAAAGTGTCAAGAAGAATTTAGAAAATGGCTTAAGAATCGTTATAAGACTTTAGATAATTTAAATAAAGCTTGGAATAATAATGTGTGGAGTCACACTATTTATAATTGGGATGAAATAGTTGTTCCTAATGAATTAGGAGATGCTTGGGGAGAAGAGGGCACTAAAACAATTGTGGCTGGATTATCAATTGATTATTTACGATTTCAGTCAGAAAAATTACAAAATCTTTTTAAAATGGAAAAATCGATCATTAAAAAATATGACCCCGATGCATCGGTTACAACTAATTTTCATAGTTTGCCAAATAAGATGATTGATTATCAAAAGTGGGCTAAAGATCAAGATATTATTTCTTATGATTCTTATCCAGCCTATAATGCTCCTAAATATTTACCAGCTTTTCTTTATGATTTGATGCGGTCACTTAAGCACCAACCTTTCATGTTGATGGAATCGACACCATCACAAGTTAATTGGCAAGCCTATAGTCCATTGAAACGTCCTAGCGAAATGGAAGCAACAGAATTTCAAGCTGTAGCTCATGGGGCAAATACTGTTCAATTCTTCCAATTGAAGCAGGCAATTGGTGGTTCTGAAAAATATCATGGAGCTGTTATTAGCCATTCGCAAAAAACAGATACTCGAGCTTTTAGAGAAGTAGCTGATTTAGGTAAAAAACTTAAAAAAGTCGGTCCTAAAATTTTACCTACAAATAATCATGCTCAAGTTGCTCTATTATTTGATTGGAGTAACTTTTGGAGCTATGATTTTGTAGATGGAATTAGTCAAGACTTTAATTATATGTCAGAAGTTTTAGATTATTATCGACAGTTTTATGAGCGTAATATTCCAGTTGATGTAATTGGTGTGGATGATGATTTTAGTCAATATAATTTAGTTGCTGCTCCTGTTCTTTATATGGTGAAGTCCGGACTTAATGAAAAGATCAACAATTATGTTAACCATGGTGGCAAATTTATTACTACATTTATGTCTGGAATGGTTAATGAAAGCGATAATATTTATATTGGCGGCTATCCTGGTGCGCTTAAAGATGTGACTGGCATTTGGGTTGAAGAAAGTGACGCAGTAGTACCTGGTCAAGAAATTACTGCTGATTTTGATGGAAATGAACTTGAATGTGGTTTAATTTGTGACTTGATTCATCCACAATCTGCTAGAGTGCTAGCAAAATATTCTTCTGAATTTTATGCAGATACTCCAGCTGTAACAGTTAATGATTATGGTCATGGCAAAGCATGGTATATAGGTAGCAAGTTTAAACATGATTCACTTACTAAAATTATGGATAAGATTTTAGAAGAATGTAAAGTTTCAGGTTTAGCAAATAGTAATTTAGAAATTACTTGTCGTGAAGACCAAGATGATAAAAAATATTACTTCATTTTAAATATGAGTAATGAAATCAAAGAATTACCAAATAAATTTTTGAACTATCAAGATTTAATTACTGAAAAATTTCCAAATAAAAAAGTTCGTCCATGGCAGGTTTTGATTTTGAATAAATAAAACAAATAGACTAGTGAAATTTTTTGCTAGTCTATTTGTTTTTTAGTTAAAAATTTATTTTATTTAAGTAAATTATTTACTAAACAACTTAAAAGTACTATACTTTATTTATGAAAACGATTACAAAGAGGAACGAGGAAGTTAACATGAACAAAGAAGAACTATTAACGGCTTATAAAGATATTTATGGTGAAGAAGGGAAAGATGTTTTCTTTTCACCTGGAAGAATTAATGTAATTGGAGAACACACTGACTATAATGGTGGACATGTCTTTCCAGCTGCTATTAGCTTAGGAGTATACGGTGTTTATGGTCCGCGTAAAGATAACAAAGTAGCTCTTTATTCTGGTAATGTCGATGGTGACGTGGTTGAATTTGACTTAGATGATGAAACAGTAGAAAAAGATGATCGTTTCTGGACAAATTACTTTAAAGGAATGCTTACCTATCTTCGTCATCGTGAAGATGGTGATAAAATCAATCATGGTTTTAACCTTTATATTAAAGCTACTCTGCCATCTGGATCAGGTCTTTCTTCAAGTGCTGCTATAGAAATGCTAATGGGAATTATTTTAAAGGATGAATTTAAGCTTAATGTTGATCGCGTAACTTTAGCAAAACTGGGTCAAAAGACAGAAAATGAGTTTGTTGGCTTAAATTCTGGAATCATGGATCAATTTGCATGTATTATGGGTAAAAAAGATAGTGCAATTTTTCTTGATTGTAATACTTTGGAATATCAATATAAACCACTTAAGTTAGGTGATTATGAAATTATTATCATGTCAACTAATAAAGAGCATACTTTAGCTGACTCTGCTTATAATGATCGTGTTCGTGAATGCAGTAATGCTCTTAAAAAGTTACAAAAAAAGTTAGATATTAAGGCACTTGGTGAAATTGATGATCAAGTTTTTGATGAATATTCTTATTTAATTAATGATGAGACTGAACTTAAACGTGCGCGTCATGCAGTTAGTGAAAATGGACGAACTATTCGAGCAACTAAGGCGATGGAAGCTGATGATCTTGAAAAACTGGGTCGTTTGATTAATGCTTCTCATGTTTCACTTCATTATGATTATGAAGTAACTGGTAAAGAACTTGATACGTTAGCAGAAGAATCTTGGAAGCAAGAAGGCGTACTTGGTGCAAGAATGATTGGTGGCGGTTTTGGTGGAAGTGCAATTGCCATTGTTGAAAAAGATAAAGCAGAGGAATTTAAGAAGCGGGTTGCTAAGGCCTATCGAGATGCAGTAGGTTATGATGCCAGTTTTTATGATGCTGAAATTGTTGATGGAACTAAGAAAATATAATTTTAAGGGAGAATAAAATGCAGGTTATAGAAAAATTTGCGGATGAAGTTATCAAAAGCGGAAGTTATAAGCCACTTGATAGAGTATATTTAATTAATCAAATTAAAGCTTTAGTTGGAGATAAAGATGAAAAAGCTCTAGATGATGAAAAGACTGTTAAACAATTAGTAGAATTAGCAGTAAAAAATCAAAAAATTCCTGATGATATTACTAGTCGTGAAGTTTTAAATGATAAATTATATGATTTGATGACCCCAACTCCATCACAAGTTAATGAAATATTTTGGCAAAAAATGCAAATCTCACCTGAAGAAGCTACTAAGTGGTTTTATAAATTATGTGAGGATAATGATTATGTGAAAAAAGAAGCTATTGCTAAAAATATTGTATTTTCTGGAACTTCTTCTAAAGGACATGGTTTGGAAATTACTATTAATTTATCCAAACCTGAAAAAGATCCAAAGGCTATTGCTGCAGCTGCCCATGCAACAGGCAAAAAGTATCCACAGTGTGCTCTTTGCCTTGAAAATGAAGGTTATCTTGGTGGCTATGGTAAAAATGCCCGTTCAAATTTACGCATTATTAGAATGAATATTGGGGGAAGTCCATGGGGATTTCAATATTCACCTTATGCTTATTTTAATGAGCATTGTATATTTTTGGATCAAAAGCATATTCCAATGGAAATTAATGAACAAACTTTGATTAACTTAGTAGATATTGAAAAGCAAATTCCAGAATATTTTGTTGGTTCAAATGCAGATTTGCCAATCGTTGGTGGTTCAATGCTTGCTCATGAGCACTATCAAGGCGGACGTCATGTTTTTCCTATGATGAAGGCTAAAATCAAGAAGAATTTAAAGTTTGAAAAGTATCCTGAAGTTGAAGCTGGAATTGTTGATTGGCCAATGAGCGATATTCGTTTAATTAGTGAAAATTCCTTAGATATTATTGACTTAGGAACACAAATTATTAAATTCTGGGATCATTATAATGATGAAAGTCGCCAAATTGTTGCTTTTAAAGATAATGAGCGCCATCATACAGTAACCCCAATTATGCACCGAGATGGTGAAAAGTTTGTTTTGGATCTTGTTTTGCGTGACAATAATACTAGTGAGAGATATCCATTAGGAATTTTTCACCCACATGCAGAACTTTGGCACATTAAAAAGGAAAATATTGGTCTTATTGAAGTTATGGGACGTGCAATTTTACCAGGGCGTCTTAAGAGTGAAATGGCGGAAGTTAAAAAGTATCTTTTAGGACAAAATAATCAAATTGCAGAAAACCATCTTAATTGGGCTCAGAAAATTAAGGCAAATAATAATATTTCTGAAGAAAATGTTGATAAAGTTTTACATCAAGCTTTAGTTGAAGTATTTGAAGAAGTATTGCAATGTGCAGGTGTCTTTAAGAATACAGAAGATGGTAACAAAGGCTGGGAACAATTTACAACCGATTTAGTGAAAGAAGTAGATCAAAATGAAAACTAGTTTTGTAAAATATGGTAGAAAAGATGATAAAGATCTCTGTGAAATTACTTTGGCGAATTCAAAGGGAACAGAAGTTAAAGTTTTAAATTATGGTGCCACTTTAGAAAAAGTCTTATTAAATGGCGAAAATATGATCTTATCATTAGATACACCTCTTGATTATTCTAAAGAACGTAATTACTTAGGTGGAACTGTTGGGAGAGTTTGCGGTAGAATTCGTCATGGTCAATGGGGCGTCAAGCATATGATAGTTCAACTGCCGTTAAATGAAGGTAAAAATCATATTCATGGTGGAAAAGGTACTGATATGCGAGTATGGGATTTTAGTGTATTTGCTGATGATAATACTGCTAGAGTAGATTTAACTTTGCTTGATTCTGATTTTAATAATGGTTTTCCTGGAAATATGAAAATTATGGCTAGTTATGAGCTAGATGAAGAAGATAATTTGCGTTATAACATTACAGCAATTAGTGATAAGATGACAATTTTCAATCCTTCAAATCATACTTACTTTAATTTGGGAGAATCAGCTAAGGATCTTAATATGCAAATTAATGCTGATTACTATATCCCAGTTGGAAAAGATGGCTTGCCATTAGAGGGAATGGAAAGTGTAAAGAACACTGCTTTTGATTTTACTAAACAAAAGAAAATTTCTGAAGCACTTGCTTGTGATGATGATCAAATTAAGGGACGTAATGGATTAGACCATCCATTTATTTTGAATGGTATGCAACCGGCAGCTGTCTTAACTGGAAAGAAGCATCGTTTAATTGTTACTACTGATGCTCCTGCACTTGTTGTTTATACGGGTAATCACTTCGATCATACTGGTCTTGCTAAAAAATACGGTCAATATGATGGGGTAACTTTTGAAGCTCAATGTCCACCAGCTTATAACAGTGATTTAGATGAAATTACCTTGGTGCCTGGAGAAGTATTTGAAAGAAATATCTGTTGGAGTTTTGAATAATTAGATGTTACAAGTGCTATGATTATATTTTTGCTAAAGATGCTGTTATACTAAAAGTGTAGAAAGCGCTTAACACGTGATTGTTTAGAAAAGAGTGTTCATAAATGGAAAAATACATTGTAAATTCAGATCTTGAAGATGGGACTGTTCAAGTTTATACCAAAGTTGGTATTCACAAATTGATTAGTGATGAGAGAATGGCTGAAGGCGGAGAAGACGCTGGTCCAAATCCAGTTGAATACTTGGCAACTGCTGTTAACTCTTGTATTGCCATTTCTGCTGGAAGCTTAGCTAAGGCAAATACTGAAGCACTTGAAAATTTCCATATTGAAAATCATGTTGAAACCAAGCCAATTGTTCACACTAAGAGAAGCGTTGTTTCTAAAATGATTATCAGAGTAAGCTTTGATGGTATTCCAAAAGATAGAAAGCAAGAATTTTTAGCACATGCTCTACATGTTTCTACGGTTTATAATACTTTAGCTAAAGTAGTTGAAATGGATGTTAAGCTTGAAAATTAAAATGAGAGTCGCATTAGCGACTCTTTTTTAATTTTTAAACGCAAAAGTTAGTTTTGGGTTTATAATATAAGTGTAAAAATCGTTAGCAAATATTTTAAAGACAAGTTCTTTTGAGGCGTAATTATGTCCTGGGGAATAATTTTAAGTGATATTGTATTTTTGTTGATGATTGCTGGAGGTATATGGAGCATTTATGCTTCAATCTCTAGTGCAAAACCATTGCACATCAGAACAAGTAGCAGTATTCGTTTTGTCAATTTATTTGATTGGTATGGCTACTTCTTCGGCGCAATTGTAATTCTTTGTGCAATTGCAGGCTTATGCGGTGCATTTAGATAAAAATAAAAAAGGCTTCGGCCTTTTTTATTTTTTTTATTTTGTTTTTTTGTATTGCATTTGGATTCTCAACGCTTCATAAATTGGACGTCCGCCAAGCCAATCTAAAACATAATAAGCGATAAAAGTAGTAATAATCATTGGTAAAATTTGTTCAACTGTTCCTACCATTTCTGATAAAAGAGTAACGGCAGTAAAAGGTGCTTTTTCAATAGCGCCAAAGTAGGCCGCCATTCCAATTACTACAATGTGGGGATAATAAGCTTCAGTGATAAAGCCGCTACGAATAAGCGCCATAGCAAATGCAACCCCAAGAAATGCTCCTAAAACTAGAATTGGCATAAAAATACCACCAGGTACTGAACTACCATAAGATAACATTGAAAAGATAAATCTTACTGCAAAATATAATAATGGAATTAAAATAACCATTGCGATGGATTGTTTATTTAAATTAGTTTTAAAAGAACTTGTGAATAAACTACTAATTAAATCATGAGAACCGCCTAATAATTTTGCATTCCAAAGTCCTACCGGAATAATTAAAATAAACGGAATAATACTATGATAAGGACGTGGAATAAACTTAATATGTGAAAACCAAGGCTTCAAACTTAACAAGCAATATTGATAAGCATAGGCTAAAAGACCTAAGAGAACTCCAAAAATTGGTAATGACCAATAAATATTGAGAGGCAAGTCTCCTTTAACGGGTAAATATAGACATGGAGTAGTTCCAAAAAAGAAAAGCGTCATTAAATCTGCACTAAAGCTGGCAGCCAATCCCATTAAACATTCACGAGGCTTAAAATTAAAAGTTATTTCTTCAACTAAAAAGAAAACCCCAGCCAGTGGTGCACTAAAGGCGGCTGCAAGTCCTGCTGCAACTCCGCTTTGTTGAAGCAAGCGAATGTGTTCTTCATCAGAATTAAAAAGCTTGTCTCCTAAACCTTGTCCTACTAATGCACCCATTTCAATACAGGGACCTTCTCGTCCAAGCATTAATCCGGGACAAATAGCTAAAAGTCCACCTACAAATTTGCGCCAAAGAACTGGCCACCAAGCAATTTTATTTTCATTTAAAAAGACAGCTTCAATTTGTGGTACACCAGAACCAACTAAATCATTTAAGTAGGGTTTAATTAGTAGACCTAAAATAATACAAATCACTGCCATTATTAAAACATAGGGAATTAAATAAAGGGGATGTTTTCCTAAGATTGGATAAATAGTAAATAAAAATTGCATAGTATGATCAATTATCCAACGGAATATCCCGACAATTCCTCCTGTCATTATTCCCACTAATACACCGTCAGCAATATAAGATGTTAACGAGGAAACAAAAGGTTGTCGTAAAATTTGTTTAGCTTTTAAAATCATAATTCACTTCTTTTATAGATACAACAATAATATACAATTATATTTTATCAAAAATTCTTTAAAAAAACTTAAAAAGAATTTTGAATATTCCTAATAAAAGGTTCATAATAGTATATGTTTGACGGTTAAAAAAGGAGTTTTATTTTTTTATGAAAAGTAAAGATGATGTCAAGATTAAACTAGGTAGTTTAGTCTTGATGATTTTTTCTTCCATCTTTGGTTTTAGTAATTCACTAACAGCCTATTATCAGATGGGATATTACAGTATTATTTGGTACATTATTACCGCAATTTTATTCTTTTTACCATCTGCGTTAATATTTGCAGAATATGGTGCAACATTTAAAGGAGTAAAGGGTGGAATCTTTTCTTGGCTTGAAGGCTCAACTAATGAAAAAGTAGCTTTTATTGGAACTTTCATTTGGCTTTCAGCTTGGGTAGTATGGCTTGTATCTTCGACACAATTTTTCTTAGTATCAGTGTCTACCGCAATGTTTGGACATGATACTACTCAAAGTTGGCACTTAGCAGGTCTTACTTCAACACAATTACTGGGAATTTTAGAGGTAATATTCTTAGTAGTAGTTACATTTTGCGCAAGTAAAGGAATTGATAAAATCGCTGTAGTCAATAATATTGGAGGCGTCTTTACCTTAGCAATTGCGATTGGATTTATGGTAATTTCTCTTTTAGTATTTATTTTAAATCATGGTCAACTTGCGGAGCCAATCACTGCTACTAATTTGACTCATTCACCAAATCCGGCTTTTCAATCTCCAATTGCTGTTGTTTCATTTATTGTTTATGCTTTATTTGCATATGGCGGTCTTGAAACGACTTCTGGAGTTATTGATTCAGTTGACAAACCCGAAAAGACTTTTCCTAAGGCACTTGTGACTGCAATGGTTGCTATGACTGCTTTATATGTTATTAATATTTTGATGTGTGGGATTGCTGCTAATTGGAATACTCAACTTGGTGTTAAAGGTGTAGATTTGGCTAATGTTGAATATGTATTGATCAACAACTTAGGTGTGGTCACTGGACATAGTTTGGGATTATCCCAATCTGCATCTTTGGCACTAGGGAATGCATTTTCTCACTTTGCAGGTATTGCAGATGTATTATCAGGGATTGCAGCAGCCTTTTTAATGGTTTATTCACCAATTAAATCATTTATTGAGGGATGTGATCCACGACTCTTACCTAAGAAGTTAGTTGAATTGAATAAACATGGTATGCCAGAAAAATCCATGTGGCTTCAAGCAATAATTGTTGCTGTAATCATTCTCTTTATTTCCTTTGGTGGTAATGCAGCAGATCAGTTTTATACAATTTTGATGGATATGATGAATGTTTCTTCATCTGCACCATACTTGTTCTTAATTGCTGCATATCCATTTTTCAAGAAAAAGAAAGATTTGGATCGTCCTTTTGTCTTTATCGAAGGAACCAAAAAGGTTTGGGCAACAACTATAGTTGTTTGGCTTGTAGTAGCTATCGGAATTGTATTCACTTGTATTGAGCCGCTGTTTACAGGAGACTATCAAACCTCTTTCTGGACTGCAATTGGACCAGTTGCCTTTGGTATAGTTGCATGGGTATATTATGATTATCGTGAAAGAAAAAGCGAAAAGGCAAGTGAAATAGCTGAATAAGAATAAGCTAGAATGATGTGAAGTTTCACAAAATTCTAGCTTATTTTTTACTATTTTTTCCAATTCCATGGATTTTCATGCCATGATTTCAAGATTTGATATTCTTCTTCAGAAAAATGATTAGAATTTTTTTCGATTTTAATTAATTCAGGATAAGAAAGCAAAGGCTCAAATTTGACTTTATTTTTGGCAAAATTTGTTTTAGCATCTGGTAGATAATAAGTAAAGATAGAAGATACCCCTAGCACATTTCCGCCTTCTTTTTCGGTAGCTTCTACAGCTTCTAGAACTGAACCACCAGTAGTGATAAGGTCATCGATTAAAACAATCTTGTCTTTTTTAGAAAAGCGTCCTTCAATTTGACGTCCTTTTCCGTGATCTTTAGGTTTTGGTCGAACGTAAATCATAGGTAAGTTGAGTTTTTCTGCAACAAATGCTGCATGTGGAATTCCCGCAGTTGCAACTCCACCGATAATTGTTACATCTGGAAATTTATTTTTAATTAAATCAGCTAAATCTTCCTCAATCCAGCTTCTAAGTTGGGGATAAGAAATTGTAAGTCGCAAATCAGTATAAATTGGTGATTTCATCCCACTAGCATAAGTAAATGGGGAATTTGGAGAAAGGGTAATAATTTCATTTTTAATTAAATTAGTAATAATCTGTGTTTGATGCATTAGTTAAAATCCTCCTTGATAGCGTTGTAAGCTGCTTGTGGGTCGCTGGCTAAAGTAATGGGTCTGCCTACCACAATTGCTGAAGAACCATATTTTCTTGCTTGAAGTGGGGTTGCAGTGCGACTTTGGTCGTCATGAGCATTTTCTTGCGGACGAATGCCTGGAGTAACATATAAAAAATCCCCGGAAATATTTTCTCGTAATTTTTCAACTTCTAAAGGTGAACAAATTACGCCATCAGCTCCATTTTCTTGGGCTAGTTTTGCTAAAGAGATAACTTGTTCAGTCATTGAAAGGCGACAGTTTTGTTCTAATTGAAGACCATAATCTGAAATCGAGGTAAGTTCTGTAACTGCTAAAAGTTTAGGGACAGGATGATTAGTAGCACTGCCTGCAACTAAGCCATCTTTTGCTGCTTTAATCATTTGACTGCCACCTAAAGCATGGACTGTGGTATAAGTAACTCCTAAAGTGGCAATAGTTTTTGCAGCTTGATAAACAGTATTAGGTATGTCATGTAGTTTTAAATCCAAAAATATTTTATAACCTTCTTGAACCAATTTTTCGACTGTTTCTCTGCCAGTTGAATAAAATAATTCCATTCCAATCTTGATAAAAGTATCTTCTGGCTTACCAAGTTTAGATAAAATTTTTTCAAGGCTAGTTTGATTGTTTACATCGAGTGCAACTATTACTGGATGTTCCATTTTTCCTCCACAAAAAAAGACTTAGAGAGTACAGAGAGAGTACGCAAAAAGTCTTGATCTTGTAGTTCAACGATGTCAAACTTGCGGTCTCTCTGTACCGGATTAAAGTTTGTTTGAAAAAAGTCTACCACCAAAAAAATAAAAAAACAACTTAAAATTTAAAGCTTGCAAAATTTAAATTTGCGTGTAAACTTAATTGTCAAAAAATAAAGAATGTCAGTGAGCATTCATTTTGGAGGAAATTATGGTCAATACTCATGTTGAATTACCCGGACTGAATTTAAAGAATCCTATTATGCCAGCCAGCGGTACTTTTGGCTTTGGAGATGTAGCAGCAGCTCAAAAGTTTGATTTAAATAGTTTGGGTGCAATGGTTATTAAGACTGCTACTGTATCTAGTACAATTGGTAATCCTGCACCGCAAATTGATATTTTAAAAAACGGTGTTCTAAATTCAGTAGGACTTACTAATCCTGGGGTAGATAAAGTAATTAGTGAAAAATTACGTCCTCTTCGACAAAAATATCCTACCCTTCCAATTATTGCTAGCGTGGGTGGCGATAAAGAAAAAGATTATGTTGAAGTTGCAAAGCGGTTTGACAATTCTGGTTTAGTTAATGCTTTAGAAATTAATGTCTCTTGTCCAAATGTTGAAGCAGGAGGAATGAGTTTAGGAATTCATGCAGATTTGGTAGAAAAATTGACTAGCCAAATCAAAGCTAATGTAAAACTACCTGTTTATGTAAAACTAACCCCTAATGTAACTGATATTACTGAAATTGCCAAAGCTGCTGAAAAGGGTGGCGCTGATGGAGTTTCACTAATTAATACGCTGCTTGGAATGGATATTGATATTAAAACTAGAAAACCAAAATTAGGTCATAATTTTGGGGGCCTTTCTGGAGAAGTGATTAAACCTTTAGCCTTAAGAATGATATATCAAGTTCATCAAGCCATTAATTTGCCAATTATTGGAATGGGTGGAATTGAAAGCGCAGAAGATGTAGTTCAATTCTTATTGGCTGGAGCAAGCTGTGTTGGAATTGGAAGTGCCCATTTTAACGATGAATTAGCAAGTCTGCATATTAGTCAAGAGTTACCAATTTTACTTGAAAAACTTGGCGTGCAAGATATTAATGAGTTAATTGGCAAAGTTGAAATGAATTAAGTGTTGACAAAAAATACTAATCTAAGTATATTTAACTTAAATATTACTTTTAAATTGGTCCTGTGAGGCTAGTAAAGTAAACTTCAATTAAAGTGAAAACTTTGAAAAGGATACTCCTAGTCTAACCAGACTAGGAGTTTTTTTAGAAAAGAGGAAAAACATGGCAAAGCAAATTTGGGATGAAGCAGCAATGAACCGGGCATTAACTAGAATCACTTATGAAATTATTGAAAGAAATAAAGGAACAGAGAATCTGGTTTTAGTTGGAATAAAAACTCGAGGAGTATATTTAGCTCAAAGAATTCATGACCGTATTGAAAAGCTAGAAGGTGTCGATGTTCCTCTTGGCGAACTCGATATTACTCTTTATCGTGATGATCGTCATGATGCAAGCTTGAAGCAAGACCCAGTAATTAATTCAGAAAAAATTGGAGTCAATATTGATGATAAACATGTAGTTTTAGTTGACGATGTAATTTATACAGGCAGAACAATTCGTGCAGCAATGGATGCTTTAATGGATCAAGGACGTCCCAGCTCAATTGCAGTAGCTGTTTTAGTAGATAGAGGTCATCGAGAATTACCAATTCGTGCAGATTTTGTTGGTAAAAATATTCCAACTTCAATGGATGAACAAGTTGCAGTTGAAGTTAAGGAAATTGACAAGCAAGACAGTGTAGAGTTAAAAGCTTTATCAAAATAGAATAATAAACAGAATATTTCAACCATTTAATTGACTCCAGAGAGGGCCAGAAGGGTTGATTCTATTTGGTGCAGTCTAACTGCAAATAGAATTTTAAAAGCCTGGAGCAATTAAATGCTTCAGGCTTTTATTTTTTAGAAGGAATTAAATTATGAAAACATTAAATCTTGTTAGTTTAAAACATTTTGTGGAAGTTAAGGACTTAACTCAAGAAGAAATTATAGCTTTAATCAAGCGAGCAGAATTTTTTAAAAAAGGTGGGAGTTGCCAAAAGCTTACTCAGCCTGTATATATCAGCAATCTGTTTTTTGAAGATTCAAGCAGGACACACACTAGTTTTGAAATGGCAGAAAGAAAGCTAGGTCTTACAGTAATTCCTTTTGATGCAAAACATAGTTCAGTAAATAAAGGCGAAACTTTATACGATACTTCTTTAATCATGGATGCAGTTGGAGTAGATATTGAAGTAATCAGACATTCGCAAAATGAATATTATCAAGATTTGATTCATCCTAAAGGAAACTTGAATGTTGGAATTATTAATGCAGGAGACGGCAGTGGTCAGCATCCTTCTCAATGTATGCTTGATATGATGACTATTTATGAAAAGTTTGGCAGTTTTCAAGATTTAAAAGTTGCTATTATCGGTGATATCACTAATTCTCGCGTAGCAAAAAGCAACATGGAATTGTTAAATAAATTAGGAGCGCAGGTCTATTTTGCAGGGCCAGAATATTGGTATGATAAAAAATTTGATAAATATGGCAAATATAGTCAAATAGATGAAATTTTACCGCAGGTTGATGTAGTGATGCTTTTGCGAGTGCAACATGAACGCCATCAAGGGGATGCACATGAAGAAAAATTTAGCGCTAACCAATATCATGAAAAATACGGAATTGGTGAAAAGCGTTATAAAAAGCTAAAAAAAGGAGCAATCATTATGCATCCAGGTCCTATTAATCATGATGTAGAACTAAGTAATAAATTAGTTGAAGCACCAAAGTCAATGTTTTATAAACAAATGCAAAATGGGGTATTTATGCGGATGGCCATGATTGAAGCAGTAATTAGAGGACGAAAATTAGGAGGGATCAGATAATGAAGACAGTTATTAAAAATGGTCTTGTCTATCAAAATGGCGAATTACTTCATTTAGATGTTTTAATTGATGGCAAAAAAATAAGCGCAATTGGAGAAAATCTATCAGCTGAAAAGACTATCGATGCTGCTGGAATGCTTGTCACACCCGGGTTAGTCGATGTTCATGTTCATTATCGTGATCCTGGTCAAACATATAAAGAAGATATTGAAACAGGAAGTTGTGCAGCTCTACACGGCGGTTTTACTACAGTTTGTGCAATGCCAAATGTAATACCTGTTCCTAATACGCCAGAATTGATGAAAAAAATGGTAACCAACAATCAAGAGCGTGGATCAGTCCATATTTTTCAATATGGGCCAGTCACAATTGATGAAACTAGTGATAAAATTCCAGATTACGCAGCCTTAAAAAAAGCTGGAGCAATTGCTTTAAGCAACGACGGTCATGGAGTTCAAAGTGCGCAAGTAATGTATAAGGCAATGGAAAAGGCTAAAGAAAATAATTTAATAATTGCAGCCCACGCTCAAGATGATTCTTTGTTCAATCATGGCGTAATCAATGAAGGTGAAAAAGCACAAGAATTAAATTTGCCAGAAATTAGTGAACTTGCCGAAACTACACAAATTGCTCGAGACCTGCTTTTAGCTGAAAAAACTGGGGTTCATTATCACATTTGTCATGTTTCTACAAAAACAAGTTTGGACTTAGTTAGAACAGCTAAAAAACGTGGCGTTCATGTTACTTGTGAAGTAGCTCCGCACCATTTATTACTAGCTGATAGTGATATTCCAACAGATGATCCTTATTATAAAATGAATCCTCCTCTTCGCAGTAAAGAAGATAAAGAAGCATTGTTGCAGGGGTTAATTGATGGAACTGTTGATATGATTGCGACTGATCATGCTCCTCATGCAAAAAATGAAAAAACAGGCTCAATGAAAACAGCTGCTTTTGGAATTACTGGAAGTGAAACAGCTTTTGGCAGTTTATATACTAAATTGGTTAAAACTGGAAAACTTAAACTAGAAAGATTGCTTGAATTAATGACTAAGAATCCAGCACAAATATTCAACTTGAAAACTGGAATAATTGAACCAGGACAAGAAGCAGATATTGCGATATTTGATATAAATCATAAAAAGAAACTCTTAGAAGAGGATTATCAGTCTAAAGCAGTAAATACTCCTTTTACAGGTGAGAGCTTTTTTGGAGAAACAGTCAAAACAATCGTAAGTGGTGAAGTTAAGTACGAGAGGTAAATAATGCAATATTTAATTTTAGAAGATGGCTCTATTTATGCAGGCGAAAGTTTTGGTGCAAAAATTGAAAGTGAAGGTGAGGTAGTCTTTACAACAGGAATGACAGGGTATCAAGAAGCTATCACTGATCAATCTTATGCAAATCAGATTTTGGTTTTTACAAATCCATTAATTGGAAACTATGGGGTTTGTTTAGCAGATAATGAAAGTCTAAATCCGCAAATTAAGGGCGTAATTTGTCATCAGGTTGCGCGCTATCCTGATAATTGGAGAATGCAAGAAAGTTTGCCTGAATTTTTGCAAAAAAGAAATATTCCTGCTATTCAAGGAATTGATACTCGTAGCTTGGTTAAAAAATTACGACTCCATGGCACTTTAAATGGTAAAATTGCATCTTCTAAAGAACAAGCGGAAAAAATTGCTGCAGAATTGCGTGAAAAGAATCTAACCCAACATATTATTAAGCAAGTTTCTACTAAAAGTCCTTATCCAGTTCCAGGTAGTCAAAGAAATATTGTGGTAATTGATTTTGGCTTGAAAAATAGCATCTTGAAAGAACTTACAAAAAGAAATTGTAATTGTATTGTTTTACCCTTTTCAGCAAGCAGTCAAGAAGTTTTAAATCTGCATCCTGATGGAGTTTTATTATCAAATGGCCCCGGAGATCCAGAAGAAATGCAAGAAGCAGTTAAGATGGTTCAAGAAGTTGAAAAGCATATTCCACTCTTTGGGATTTGTATGGGACACCAAGTTTTCGCTTTAGCTAATGGTGCTAAAACTTATAAGATGAAATTTGGTCATCGCGGATTTAATCATCCAGTAAAAGAAATTGCTACTGGTAAAATTGGCTTTACTTCTCAAAATCATGGTTACGCTGTTGCTGAAGATTCAATTGATTTTCAAAATTTAATGGTCACTTATAAAGAGATAAATGATAATACTGTAGAAGGTTTACGTCATAAAAAATATCCTGCATTTTCAGTGCAGTTTCACCCAGATGCTACTCCAGGTCCATATGATGAAGTTTCATTATTTGATGAGTTTATGATGATGATTGATAATTTTAAAGGAGCAAAAAATGCCTAAGAGACAAGATATTCATAAAATTTTAGTAATTGGTTCAGGCCCCATTATTATCGGTCAAGCAGCCGAATTTGATTATTCTGGAACTCAAGCTTGTTTGGCACTTAAGGAAGAAGGCTATGAAGTAGTTTTAATTAATTCTAATCCTGCCACTATCATGACTGATACTACAATTGCTGATAAAGTCTATATTGAGCCTTTAACTTTGGAAAGTGTTTCAAGAATTATTCGTCAAGAATACCCAGATGCAATTTTGCCAACTTTAGGAGGGCAAGTTGGACTTAATATGGCATTAAGTCTTGCTAAAAGTGGTTTGCTTGATGAACTAGGAATTGAACTTTTAGGTACCAAATTAGAGTCAATTGAACAAGCTGAGGATAGAGAAAAGTTTAAAGAACTTTGTCAAAAATTAGGTGAACCAGTCCCTGCTTCTAAAACCGTTAATACAGTAAAAGAAGCACTAGATTTTGGTGAAGAAATTGGCTATCCAATCATTGTTCGCCCTGCTTTTACTATGGGAGGAACTGGAGGCGGAATCTGTAATAACGCTAAAGAATTGCGTGAAATTGCTAAAAATGGCCTTGAATTATCTCCAGTAACAGAATGCTTAATTGAAAAATCAATTGCTGGTTATAAAGAAGTAGAGTTTGAAGTAATGCGTGACAAAAATGATAATGCTATGATTGTGTGTTGCATGGAAAATTTTGATCCAGTCGGCATTCATACAGGAGACTCGATTGTTTTTGCACCATCACAAACTTTGTCTGATAAAGAATATCAAATGTTGCGTGATTGCTCTTTAAAACTAATTCGCGCTTTGAAAATAGAAGGTGGCTGTAATGTACAGCTTGCTTTGAATCCCGATAGTTTTGAATATGATGTAATCGAAGTAAATCCGCGCGTTTCTCGCTCAAGTGCCTTAGCCTCAAAGGCAACTGGGTATCCAATTGCTAAAATGGCAGCTAAAATTGCAATTGGGGAAACTTTAGATGAAATTAAGAATCCAGTAACTGGAACTACATATGCAGAATTTGAACCAGCACTTGATTATGTTGTCTGCAAAATGCCACGTTTACCATTTGATAAGTTTCCTAAAGCAAATCGCACACTTGGCACACAAATGAAGGCAACAGGTGAAGTAATGGCTATTGGCCGAAGTGCTGAGGAAGCTCTTTTAAAGGCAATTCGTTCTTTAGAAATTGATGAAAAAGATCTCTTTTCTAAAAAAGCTCATGAAGCAAGTGATGATGAAATTGAATATAAATTAGTTAAAGCTCAAGACGATCGTATCTTTTATATTGCTGAAGCTTTTAGAAGAGGATACAGTTTAGAAGATATTCATGAACTTACTAAGATAAGTCGCTACTTTTTAGATATAGTTAAGCATTTAGTTGAACTTGAAAAAGTAGTTATTAATAATCCTAATGATGTTGATAGTTTAAAACTTGCTAAAAAATACGGCTTCAGTGATTCGACAATTGCTAAACTATGGCAACTAACTGCAGATGAAATTCGAAGTCTTCGCAAAGAAAATAACATTCTTCCAGTGTATAAAATGGTAGACACTTGTGCAGCAGAATTTGAATCAACTACTCCTTACTTTTATTCAAGTTATGATAGTGAAAATGAAAGTAAAAAATCAGCTAAAAAGTCAATTCTTGTTTTAGGCTCAGGACCAATCAGAATTGGTCAAGGGGTTGAATTTGATTATGCGACAGTGCACTCTGTAAAAGCATTACAAAAAATGGGTTATGAAGCAATTGTAATTAATTCAAATCCTGAAACAGTATCAACTGATTTCTCAGTTTCAGATAAGTTATACTTTGAACCATTAACTTTAGAAGATGTACTTAATGTTTGTGATTTGGAAAAGCCCGAAGGAGTTATTGTTCAGTTCGGTGGTCAAACTTCAATCAATTTAGCAGAAGATTTAGAAAAACATGGAATAAAAATTCTTGGTACAAGTATAGCTGATTTAAACCGTGCAGAAGACCGGGAAGAATTTGATCAAGTAATTAAAGAATTAAACTTAAAACAACCTCAAGGCTTAACTGCAACTAGTCAAAGTGGTGTGCTTGAAGCTGCTGAAAAGTTAGGCTATCCAGTGTTAGTTCGTCCAAGCTATGTTTTAGGTGGAAAGGCGATGGAAATTGTCTATTCTGAAAAAGAACTAAAAGAATATCTTGCTAACCACGTAGATATTGCTGAAGAACATCCAATTTTAGTTGATGATTATCTTGATGGCAGAGAATGTGATGTAGATGCAATTTGTGATGGAGAAGATGTTCTCTTGCCAGGAATCATGGAACATATTGAACATGCTGGTGTTCACTCAGGGGACTCGATGGCAGTTTATCCTCCGCAAAGTTTTGATGAAAATATCAAAGAAAAAATTATGGATGTAACTAGAAAACTCGCACTCAAGTTGAATTGTCGCGGAATCATGAATATTCAGTTCATTGTGCGTGACGGAGATGTTTATGTAATTGAAGTTAATCCGCGAGCAAGTCGAACTGTACCATTTTTAAGTAAAATTACTGGTATTGAAATGGCACAAGTTGCTACAAGAGTGATTATGGGCGAAAGTTTGAAAGAACAAGGCTATAGTGATGGTCTGTATCCAGAACCTGAAATGATTAGTGTAAAAGCACCTGTCTTTAGCTTTAGTAAATTAGCTGATGTTGATAGTTATCTTGGACCTGAAATGAAATCTACTGGTGAAGTTATGGGGAGTGACCGAAGTTTTGCTAAGGCTCTTTATAAAGCTTTTGCTGGGGCTAAGATGAAACTGCCAGAAAATGGAAGTGTTTTGCTTACTATTGAAGATCAAGATAAAGAAAAAATTCTGCCAATTGCGAAGAAGTTTGCACAAATTGGTTATCGGATTTTTGCTACTAAAGGTACAGCTAACTTCTTACAGAGCAACCAGCTTCATGTAGATGAAGTAAGTAAAATAAATGAAGATTCTGCTAATAATATCATTTCAGAAATGCAATCTGGTAAAATTGACTTAGTGATCAATACTATGGGGCATGACTTAGAAAAAAATAGTGATGGCTTCATTATCCGTCAAACTGCTATCCAGCAGAATATTCCGCTCATCACAGCATTAGACACTGCTAAGGCTTTGTTAACTGCGTTGGAAAATCGCTCATTTAGTACACAAAGTTTGGATTAGAATTTAAGAAAATAATAGAATAAGTGTTAAGTAGATTATCAGCTACTTAACACTTATTTATTTTGAAAAATTGAATGAGGAAATATATATGAGATATAAAACACCATTAGCTAATCAAATACGACCGCAAAGTTTAGATGAGATAGTAGGACAAAAAGAACTATTAGCAGAAGGGATGCCACTTAGAAAAATTATTGAGCAAAAAGTTTCTATCCCGTTGATTCTGTGGGGACCACCTGGAACTGGGAAAACAACGCTTGCTAGAATCATTGCAAAGAATTATCAATATCCTTTAGCTGAATTTAATGCTTCAATTGATAATAAAGCTAAATTGACAGAATATCTAAAAGTTTATCAAAATCAGACTTTTATTTTATTGATTGATGAAATTCACCGCATGACTAAAACTTTACAGGACTTTTTGTTGCCATATTTGGAAGACGGTCACATAATGCTGATTGGTGCTACTACTGAAAATCCAGTAATGTCATTAGTTCCGGCAGTTAGGTCACGTTGTCAGATTTTTGAGTTTAAGGCATTAACTGATGAGGATATTTTGACAGTTCTGAAAAAAGCAGCAAAAGAAAATTATCAGCTTAAAAATTGCCAGATTGAAGATGAGGCTTTAGAAATGCTGGCTGCAATTGCTGATGGAGATTTGAGAGTGGGATTGAATCTTTTAGAAACTATACATGCAATTAACCCTGAAAAAATATCTAAAGAAGATGTAATAGTCTATTCTAAGCAGCAAAACTTTAGCTATGACAAAAATGCAACGAAACATTATGATTATCTGGCAGCTTATTCTGATTCAATGGCTGGCTCTGATACGGATGCGGCGCTGTATTATTTGGCAGTTTTATTAAAAAATGGAGACTTGCCATCCGTTGTGCGCAGATTAAGAGAAATTCCTTATACTTATGTTGGCTTAGCAAATCCTGAAATGGTAACACAAATTGTGATAGCGGCTAATCAAGCTGAAGAGGTGGGGATGCCAAAATCAAAGTATCCCTTGATGTTTGCGACAATGCTGATGTGTCTTTCACCAAAGTCTGGTGCTTTTGATGAAATTTGGGAGCGGTTAGATGAAGATACTGACCATCCCAGCCAGCACCCAATGCCTAGAGGATTGCGTGATCAGCATTATAAGCATTCAGAAGAAATTACAGGTGGAGGACTAATTAAGTCACCATTTGAAGAAAAATATCAGATTGCTAAACAAAATTACATGCCAAAAGGGTTAGAAGGTAAAAGATATTATTATCCAAAAGATAATAAAAATGAGCGAAAATTTGCGGAAAAGTATTTAAAATTACATCATTATATTTATGGTGAAGATTATAAGAATTAGTAATGAAGAGTTGATTTAAGTTGCATGAAAGCGTGTACTTCTGGTATAATTCCATAGTTATACAATTCTATAAGTATATAGGGGAGAGAAAACAAAGTGAAATACGTATTTCTATTTTTACCAGCACTGGCTTGGGGTATTATGCCGGTTTTTGTTGCTGGTGTGAAGAAGAGTACCACTTATAATCAAATTACTGGTACAGTTATTGGTGCATTCTTGCTTGGAGCAGTTGCTACATTGATTACACGTCCTGCAATGAACTGGACAACATTTTTAATTGCGATGATTGCCGGGGCTGCCTGGACAATTGGTCAGGTTGGACAGTATATTTCTTATGCTAATATTGGTGTTTCAGAAACTATGCCACTTTCAACTGGACTTCAGTTGATTGGTGTACCAATCGTTGGTGTTCTGCTTTTTGGAGAATGGAGCAGTGCCCAAGCTAAGATTTTTGGTTTTATTGGAATTTTGGCTTTGATTATTGGGGTTTACCTTACTTCTAAGGATGATGAAGGAACTGAAGAAGGCAACAAGAAGAATCAAACAACAACTTTGATTATTTTGGTTGTAACTACTCTTGGTTACATTGCTTCAAGTTCTATTCCAAAGGCAGTAAAGGCTGATGGTGTAGCTATCTTCTTCGGTGAAACTATCGGTATGCTTATTGCGGTACTAATTTACTTAGCAGCAAGTAAGCAACTTGGAGCTATCAAGCAAAAAGAAAGTTACTTGGTAATTCCAGCTGGACTTATCTTTGCAATTGGTAACTTGAGTTACATTATGTCAGTTAAGGATAATGGTGTTAACTTAGGATTTGTTATGTCACAGCTTGCTGTTATCATTTCAACTCTTAGTGGTATCATTTTCTTACATGAAAGAAAATCAAAGAAGGGTTACATTTTTACAGCTTGCGGTCTTGCATTGATTGTTGCTGGTGCTATCCTTACTTCTTTGTTCTAGAGAAGATATATAAAAAGAGATTCAGTAGGACTGAAATAGTCTTATTGAATCTCTTTTTTGTTGTTTGTGAATGACTGTTGATCTTGAGTTAAGTAAGAAAATCAAATTGAAGGGATGTTTTTTCACTTATTGCTACGTTTCTACTTTATTCTAATAATTATATTTAGTATAATTAAGTTATACAGGAAGGAAGTGGAATTATGTCACAAGCAAAGACAAGAAAAGTTGGTAATTCAGTTATGATTTCAATTCCTAAGGAACTGCATCCCGAAATTAATAAAGAGTACATCATTACCCGAACTAAAAACGGAGCATTTATTATGGCCCCTAAAATTAGTAATCCTTTTAGCAGTAATGAGAATTTTCAAGATTCTCCAAGTCTTTTTGAACTACAAGCCATGAAAGGATGGGAGAATGACTAATATTCAACAAGGAGATATTATATGGGTTGATTTTTCTCCTTCTGTTGGAGAAGAAATGAGAGGAAGACACCCAGCACTAGTTGTATCATCAAATGATTATAACCAAAAAACTTCTTACATAATTGTTTGTCCTATTACTTCTCATGGTAATAATTTTAGTGGATACGTTCCTCTGCATAACTATAAAATACATGGTCGAATTAATGCTACACAGATTTACAGTTTTTCACTGAAACGAATGAAATCACAAGTTGTAGATAAAATTAGACCAGAAGATTTATTGTTAGTAAAACAAATAATTGATTATGCACTTCAAATAAATTAAATAATAGCTAAACTTAATTTTAACAATAAAAAAGAAATTCAGTAGGGCTGAAATAGTCTTATTTAATTTTTTTATTGTTTGGATTTACTTTTTATCTAATTTTGCAAATAATATACACTAAATATCTTTGAATTTATAAATAATTATACTTTTGTATGTAATTAAAATTAAGGGGGGTTTAAATGGATTCAAGTGCAGGTTCAACAGCACTACCAAGATTATTATGGAGATAAAATTAATTTTTGTCCTTAAGAGGTGCGTTATAATTAATATATAGTTTGAGTCTAAATAGTAATTATGACAGAAAAATTCGTTATAAATACTTTAGAAGAATAATATAATTGTTGAAAATTAAGGCCTTGATACTTATGATTTATCATTAAGAATCTCAGCTGCTCAAAATAAATGTGATTACGCTTATTCTTGATGGGATAAAGAAGGGGTTAGAGCAGCGAGAATAAAAAAGGATTATAGCCAATTACGACTATAATCCTTTTTATATATCATTAATTACTTTTGCCAGAATCTTAATTCAGTTCCAGCTAAATCAACTGTATAAGTTTCATCTTCAAGTGGGCGCTTAGTCATACCTTGGTCAGTTGAATAGATAATTAGTGCTAGGCTTGAACCAACAGGAATGCGGTAATAAGTTGGCTGAAGTTTAAACTTCAAATCGACAAATTGATCTGCTTTAATTTCACTAGGTTTCTTCATATCTTTGTAGTTTTGCAAGTTCATATGTCCCTTAGTAATTAATTTTGCATCGGTTATTTTATCTGGGACAAATTCTTGCAAGGTATCAGTTCCGAAGCGATAGCCAAGTTCTTGACCGCCGCGCATTAAGAATTTAGGAGTAGGAGTTAGACGCTTGCGTTTACCCATTTCAACTAAAGCTACGGAGAGTTGACCTTTTGGCAAGCTTCCAGATACACGCACTGTGACTTCTGGGCGACCTACAATTGTTGTTGGATGGATAAACTCATCAGTTGTATAACGCAGACTAGCTTTAGCCCATTTCTCATCGCCAGAAATAAATTTATATTGCCACTCACTCTCAGAAATCTTAGCCTCTTTGAATTCTTTTCCACCAACATCAACAAAGGACTGCTTTTCTTTGCCATTACCATCTTTATATAATTCATGGTCATCAGTTGGGTAGTAAGTAGTTTCATGGCCGATTTCATCAGACCAATCATCTTCTTCATGCCATTTATCGGCATATAGATTATCCTGAATCATTACAGTTGGCCATTGTTCATAAGCATGATTTTCAATATTTAATAATTCATGAACAAACCAAAGATTCATCAAGTCGGTAAAGTCAATTGAAGCAAAATTGTTCATATTATAGTGAGGTCCTTGATGAAGGAAGAGATGGTGTTCAATTGGCAAGTTTTTAACTTTTTGCCAAATTTTATAAACATTTTTAGGTTTAACATTCCAGTCATTAAGTCCATGAACGCTGATCCATGAACATTTGATGCCGTCTGTATGATGGCGATAGTTACGAACATTCCAGAAGTTAGAATATTGACCAGTTATGCGATCTTCTTTATCATATAGCTTTTTTTGTTCTGCGTCATATTTTGGCTTGATTTTAAGCATACTACCTGCATCCCATAAATTAGATTGACAAGTTTCTGCTAATAAATCTAAGTCTTCTCCTTGGCAATCTTCTGGAGCTATTACCAAGCCATGTTCGCGATAGTAATCATACCATGAAGAAATTGCAGCTTCAGAAACCACAGTCTTAAGTCCTTTTACGCCAGTAGTAGCAACCGCAATTTGCAAAGTACCAAGGTATGAGCGACCAGTCATTCCGATATTTTTATTACACCAGTCAGCTTTTGTTTCATGCTTTTTAGTTCTATCAGTGTAAGCAATGCGGTCTCCATGTAACCACTCTACAACAGCCTTAGCAGATTCAGTTTCTTCGGGAGCTCCAGTAATTCTTAATCCGTCACTGCCGCGAGTTCCAATTCCTCCCGCAAAAACACTTGCAAAACCGCGCGCAAGCATATACTCATTAAGTGGGTAAGAAGACTTATGAACTGCTTCTTCAGTTGAGGGAGAATTTTCTGAGTTAGGTTTTGGTGCATCAATATGAGGAGAAGCAACATACTGAGGGTCAGTCCATTCAGTAGCATCGCTCAAGTTTTCATCAACGTTATGGTTGCGCTTTTCATTTGCAATAATTCCGCCGAAATATGGACTTGCAGTGTATAATGCTGGGACTTTAAGACCCTTATTTGATTCAGCTGGTCTAAATACAGTCACTTGAATAAGGTCGCTTTTACCATCTTGGTCGGTATCAAGGTCAGTTTCAACATATACAACTTCTCGAATTACTTTTTCAGTGTTAAAAACAGGCAGGGATTTTCCATTGAAGAACATAAACTTGTTTTGACCCCAGAATTGAGTGAAGTAGCCTTTGCCAGCCATCACATCAATTAATAGCTGACCGTTTTTAGCACGAGTATTAAGTAAGCGATAAAATACTTCAACTAGGCGATGAGGAGAGTCAATATCTTGTAAAAATGGCAACGCCTGTCTTTGCATAAAGCTAGTTGGGTCATCTAATTTATAATCATAATTAACATGATAGCCTAATAGTTGCAAGGCTACGTTGTAAAATTGAATAGTGCCAATTTTTTCCGGCTTTTTTGTTAAAAATTGTGCCAGGGTCTCTTTATCAGAAACAGCAAATTCAGTAAGTTTGGCTGTTTTTGCTTCATCGCTTTTAGCTTCAACGATAATTGTCTTGATAAGCTTACTAAGCAAGTCGCTGAATTTCCAATCTTGCCAGTTTTTAGGTAAGAAGTTAATGTCTAGCAATTCTTTTTCTTGTCTAGCAAAGTCGCTATTAACATAGGCGTATTGATTGTACTTCATAATAGTTTTAGTTTCCTCCTTTTGACTAATTCTATTAATTTAAGTGTACTAGTTTTGTTAATGATAGAAAATAATTATGGCTATTAATTAGTAAAAAATATTTCATTTTTTAACTTCTTGAGGATAAAATGATTGTGAGTTAATTAGAAAGAGGAATAATGATGAAAAAGAAGTTCTTAATCCCGGTTTTAGCTATCTTGACAATAATATTAGCAGCTTGTTCAAATTCTAAATCAACTTCTGCAAAGACTAGCAAAGTAACAATCGGCACTCCTACTTTATTTTTTCATGGAGGAGGGTCATCATATCACGCTGAAGAGCATATGGTTGACGCTGCCAAAAAGGCTGGTGTTACGAAGTCGGTTATTAGAGCAGAGGTTACATCTAGCGGAAAGGTAACTTTAATTGGTGATTTTAGTAAAAATGCTAAAAATCCTATTGTTGAAGTAAACTATCAAAATAATCGTCAATTAAATTTTAAAGAGCATGGAGTTTATGCAACCAATGTAGTTAAAGCTCTGCAAAAGCAATATTCTTTTAAGAAAATGAATATGGTAGGCCATTCTTTAGGAAATATCTCAATTATTTATTACATGCTTTTAAATGGTAAAAATAAGAAAATGCCCAAGTTAGTCAAGCAAGTTGACATGGCAGGACATTTTGCTGGACTTAACTTTGATGTGCCTAGTGATATTCGCCAGCCAAAGGGACTTAAGCTTGATAAAAACGGCAAGCCGAACAAGATGAATAAAACTTACAAAGAAATGACCAAAGTTCGCAATACTTATCCTAAAAACCAGGTTAAAGTTTTGAATATTATTGGGGATATCGGCGATAAAACTGATGGTACAGTTCCTAATGTGTCATCTCTTTCATTGAAATATTTAGTTGCAGATAAAGCTAAGAGTTATCAAGTAGTTAAATTTGCTGGTAAAAATGCTCGTCATTCAAGACTTCATGAAAATAGCCAGGTTGATAAGGTATTAATTAAGTTTTTATGGAATAAATAAAAATAAGGCTTCATTTTGAAGCCTTTTTCTTATTCTTGAATAAATCTTCTAAAGAAAGTTAGTTCATCGTCTGTTGCTTGAGCAGCGGCTTTGCTTTTTTGATCTACAAAAAAGACGTGTCCTAAGGGATGCTCTTGAGTACCGTACATGTTTAAATCAGCATGAACACCTCTTGCAAGTAAAAATCCAAATAAAGTATGCTGCATATCACGTAAGAAGTCATCATTTGCAGTAATTAAAAAGGTTGGTGGAAATTGATTAGTGATATATTTTTCAACATTTAACTGTTCATGATACTTTTTAACAGCTTCAGGAGTAAAATATGCAGATTCTAATCCATTAAGACCATTCAGTACAAAAGAAGCAGCACAATTAAGACCAACAGCTCTAACGTTTAAATTAACTGGTTTATAGTCAAATAGTTTTGCGTAATTAGGATTTGATAAAATCGTTACATATTGTTCTGCCATTTGGCCGCCTGCTGAGTCTCCAATTATAAAGACATTATTTCGATCCAAGCGGTATTCTTCAGCATGTTTATCAACCCAATGAATATACTGATTGACATCATTTAATTCGTCGGGATATTCGGCATTTTCTGGAGCTAGATGATAGTTAGGATTAATAAAAGCAAAGCCGCGTCTAGCAATCCCCATCCCGTAGTATTGGTAAGTTTCTTTAGTTCCATATACCCAACCGCCACCATGAATATTAATAATTGTAGGATATGGGGGAGTAACGCTTTTTGGAAGATAAACATCGAGCAAGTTCCATTTAGGATCAGGACCATAAGGAAGGTTATCAATTCTTTCTACTTCCTGAGGAGTAGAAAGACCGCTGTCACGCTTATCATCATTTTCTTTAGCATTCATCCTAAAGCGTCCAATTAATTGGTTTAGTTCAATTTTATCCATAATAAAAGTCTCTTTCTAAAAATGAAATCACTTACATAAATAATAGTAGTACATTTTCAAAAAAATTGAAAATTTTTTATAAAAAATGCTTGCATTTTTTAAAATTAGCCCGTATAATAATTTATGTTCTGTTGAGGACATACAAACATACAACTGGTCTGGTAGCTCAGCTGGATAGAGCAACAGTCTTCTAAACTGTGGGTCGTGGGTTCGAATCTCACCCGGATCACCAAGTAAGGTAACATCTGTGGATGTTACCTTTTTTGTTTTCATTTTTTCTATTTTTTTGTAAAATTAAATAAAAAATATTTGGAGTTTTTTGATGAGGAAAAGAGAAACCATAAATTTAACAATTACTGCTATTTTTACTGCAATTTTATTATTGCAGACTCTGGTGCCAAACATTGGCTATATCCATCTTTTGCCAGGGCTTCCGGCAATCACGACAGTGCCCTTGACCGTAGCTTTATATGCGAGCTTGATGGGGATTAAAGCAGGAAGTTTATTTGGGCTTTTTTGGGGGATTACTAGACTGATTATGGCTTATTTGCAACCAACTGATATGGTAACGATTTTACTTTTTCAAAACCCACTAATTGCAATTGTGCCACGCTTTTTTGCTGGTTTTATTGCAGCTGTGGTTGAAAAAATAATGTCAAATAAAAATGAAAAACTAGCAGCGTTTTTTACAGGTTTTTTGACTTCATTTACTAATACAGCTTTAGTAATCGGACTTGCAAGTTTAGTATTTATACATAATCCTGCAAGCTTAACTAAGTATTTAAACATTTCTAGTTCTAGTCAACCACTTATTTTAGTTTTGATAGGAGCTTTAGGTATAAATGGGCTAGTAGAGATGGTTTTTACGGGGGTTTTGACACCGATTATTTTGCCAGCATTAAAAATTGTCCGCAAAAAAATCTAAAATAGCGTATAATTCTAGTAAAAAACAGGAGGTAAAATTTATGCCGTTTGTACATATTGAATTAATTAAGGGTCGCTCTGATGAACAACTAACTAACTTGATGAAAGATGTTACTGAAGCCGTTCACAAAAACACAGGTGCACCTAAAGAACATATTCACGTAATTATTAATGAACTTGATAAGCATACTTATGGTCAAGGCGGAGAATGGCGCGCATAACATTTTAAGCGTTAGGTAACTAGCGCTTTTTGTTTTGGAGAAAAATATGACATTAAAAATGTACGATATTGCCAAACTTGCCGGAGTATCAATAAGCGCTGTTTCAATCGCACTCAATGGTAAAGAAGGCATTAGTCAGGAAACTCGTGAAAAAATTTTTAAGATAATTAATGATACAGGTTATCAACCTCTAAGAAAGCGCAAAAAAGGTGGAATTAGAAAAGTTGCTAGTTGTGATTTGATTATTATTAGCGATGAAAATGGAATAGTTAATCGTAACTATTATAGTTTGCCTTTTTTTGATCATTTGGTGACTAACTTATCTCAAAGTGTAACAGGTTTTGGAACTGACTTAAGAATTAATAATTTGAAAATTGGCCATTTGAAGCAGGACTTAACTTTACTTTTGAAAGCCAAACCTATTACAAATGCAATTGTATTAGGAACTGACTTAAGTAAACAGCAAGTAAAATTTATTAATGAAAAAATTCAGAATGTGGTTTTTCTTGATACATATTTTGAAGAACTTAATTGCGATTTTGTAACGATGGATAATTATCATGCTACTTATCAAGCTGCTGAATACATTCTTAATAAAGGAATTACAAAAGTAGGTTATGCAGCTTTAACTAAAGAAAATGCCAATTTTTTGATGAGAAGAGCAGGATTTTTTTCAGCGCTTGAAGATCATCACATTATGATTAATAAAAATAATTTTTATAAAATAAATCCGCTTGATTTATCACCTGATGCAGTATTGAGAGGTTTTTCTAGTAGAAACTTGCCAGAGGCCATTTTTTGTGAAAATGATTATTTAGCAATTCGAATAATAAAAGAATGTTCCAAATTAAATATTAAAATCCCACAGGACTTAAAAATTATGGGATTTGATGATATTAATGAAAGTCAATTACTGTCTCCATCTTTAACTACGATTCATGTACCAATTGATCAAATAGTTAATCAAGTGATTTTTCAATTACAAAGTCAAGTTGCTGCAAATTCTTGGCAAGCCCAAAAGTCTTTAGTTGGGACAAAAATCATAAAGCGTGAAAGTTTATAAGAAAATTACTAAAATAAGAACTAAAATAGTTCTTTTTACTTTAAATTAGTTTGAAAGCGTTATCACTATATGGAATAATAATTATAACAAATCAAGAAATAAATTTAATGTCAAGTAAAGGAGACTCCCATGACAAAAATCTCAGTTTTAGGAAGTATCAATTTAGACACTACTTTACATATTAATCATATTCCGCTCCCTGGAGAAACTTTACATGTTTCTGAAAAATCAAGTGCTGCAGGTGGCAAGGGCGCCAATCAAGCAGTCAGTGCTCAAAGAAGTGGAGCTGAAGTTAGCTTTATTGGAGCAGTTGGAGTAGATGATGGTGGCAAGTTTATGCTTGAAACAATGAAAAATGAAGGAATTGACTTGTCTCAAGTTAAAGAATTAGACAATGCCGACACAGGAACTGCGACCATTATGCTTGATGAAAATGGTCAAAATAGTATTTTAGTTGATGCAGGCGCAAATGCTAAAGTAGATAGTGATCAAATTAAAGAAGCTAGTGAAACAATTAAGAATAGTGATTATATTATCGCTCAATTTGAAACACCAATTCCTGCTACGATTGAAGCTTTTAAAATTGCTAAGAAAAATGGTGTTACTACTATTTTAAATCCCGCACCTGCTTCAGAAGTTAGTGATGAGCTTTTAAGCGTAACTGATATTATTGCTCCAAATGAAACAGAGAGTGCTGCTATCACTGGTATTGAAGTTGACAATGAAGACAATATGCTCAAAACTGCAGAATACTTTAAGAATAAAGGTGTAAAGATGACTTTAATTACATTAGGTGAGCGTGGAGTATTTTACTGTGATGGCAGTCGTCATGGTTTAGTTCCAGCTCACACTGTAAAGGCAGTTGATACCACTGGAGCTGGTGATACTTTTATTGGGGCAATGAGTGCTGTATTAAATCCAGATTTATCTAACATTGATGAGGCAATTGATTACGGTCAAAAAGCTTCTTCACTTACAGTTCAAAATCTTGGTGCAATGCCATCAATTCCAACTAAAGAAAAAGTAGAAAAAGTTTATGGAAAGGAAAATTAAAAATGAAAAAAACTGGTGTAATGAATTCAAATATTTCTCGTGTAATCGCTGATATGGGCCATATGGACTGGCTTGGAGTTGGAGATGCAGGGACGCCTGTGCCAAAAGATACTGAGAAAATTGATCTTTCAGTTAGAGCTGGTCTTCCATCATTTATTGATGTTTTAAAAGAAGTATTGGTAGAATTAGAAGTTCAAAAAATTTATGTTGCTGAAGAAATTAAGACTGAAAATCCTAAGCAGCTTGAAGAAATTAAAAAAGTTTTACCAGATGTAGAAATTGAATTTATTCCTCATTCTGAATTGAAAAAGGATTTATCTAAATCAAAGGCTTTTATTAGAACTGGTGAAGAAACTCCTTACTCAAATGTTATTTTAGAAAGTGGAGTAATCTTTTAAAATTTAATTGAATAGGTGAAAAATATGAATGGAATTGCTCTTTTAATTGGGCTCGGACCTCTGATTGGGTGGGGATTCTTTCCAACTATTGCATCAAAAATTGGAGGTAAACCGGTTAATCAAATTATCGGTGCAGCCTTTGGGACTTTTATCTTTGCTTTGATTTATGATTTGATTCAAGGTTTAGGTTTGCCAAGTGGGGCGAGTCTCATGTGGTCGATTATTTCAGGGATTGGTTGGGCAAGTGCACAGATTATTACTTTTTATTCATTTACATTGGTTGGATCTTCTCGTGCGATGCCGATTACAACTGCTTTTCAGCTTTTAGGTGCATCTTTATGGGGTGTATTTGCATTAGGTGATTGGCCAAGTTTACCAGATAAGTTGATTGGCTTTATTGCTTTAGTTTTAATTATTATCGGTGCTTGGATGACTACTTGGACTGAAAAAAAGACAGCCGAAGGTAGCTCTAAACTTAAAAAGGCTGTAATTGTTTTATTGATTGGTGAAATTGGTTATTGGGCTTATTCTGCTGCTCCACAAGCTGCACATATTGATGGTTCACGAGCATTTTTACCACAATCAATTGGAATGTGTATTGTAGCTATTGTATATGCAATTTTCTTATGGTTTAAGAATCGTGATGAAAAATTTGCCTTAGCTGAAGCTGTTTCTTATAAACAAATTATTTCAGGTTTCTTCTTTGCTTTTGCAGCATTGACTTATCTTATTTCCGCTCAACCAAATATGAATGGGTTAGCAACCGGATTTATTTTGTCACAAACTTCTGTAGTTTTAGCAACTTTGACTGGAATTTGGATGCTTCATGAAACTAAGACCAAAAAAGAAATGGTAATTACCGTTTTAGGATTGATTTTAATCATTGCAGCCGCTGCAATGACTGTAATTGTATAAATTATAAAGCTGTTGAAAAAATCAACAGCTTTTTTGTTTTATTTACTTTAAGTAAGTTATAATTAGAGAGATGAAAATTAAAATGGGGATGAAAAAATGTTTGATTATCGAAATAACTTAAAAAGAATTTTAATGAAAACAGATGGCGATGATAAAAGTCTAAAGAATAGTTTAGTTGCAATAAAAACTATTATTAATATGGTTGATGAAAATCCTGATAGTTCTAAGGATAATTCAAATAAAGTTAAGTCTAAAAAGATTGCCCAACAAAATCACGCTAATAAAGAAGTTCGAAATTTAATTTTGCAATTAGCAAATTTAATAGAAAATCCTGGCGATAAAAATGCAAAAAATGCTTCTTTATCAGCACTTCATAAGTTAACATTTGAACCTGGAGTTGGAAAAAATTATGGAAATGCTTTAGGTAAACTTGATCAGGCAATTCAAAAATCTACTCCAACAAGTGAAGCTGTTAATAAAAAAATTTTTGAAGATGCAATGAAACCAAAGGAAAAAATTAAGCGTGATTATCGTAAAGGTCGTCGCTACACTGTAATTCGCTTAGTTAGTGGGGCTGATTTAATCAATGATAATGGTGATACTGTTTACACAGTAAAAGAATCGCAAGTTCATCCATTGAATTTGAAAACTGGTGATATTGTGGAGGCTCTAGAAGATAAGACAAATCCAAATTATGAAGCCGAAATTTTACGTGTTGTAGGATTTAGAAAAATGCGCAAGCGCGATTATGATGAAGTGGAAGAATTTAAATATGGTGTAGTCCAAGGGGATACGGGAAGTTTTGCAATTACGCGTAACATTCGCGGTGAAAAATTAAAAATCCGTGGTAAAAGTGTTGTTATCCCAGTTGATTCCAGTTATTATCAAGGTGAAAATATCCATATTGAAGATGGTTCCATTGTTGATTTAGCTTGGTATAGTGGGGATGTTCGATTAAAGAAAAATCCAGCGGATGCAGTCCAAATTCGCTGGATTTATCAAACTGAACAGCCAAGAAGAGTTCAAAATACTAAAAAGAAGAAAGAAAAAACAAACTCTGAAGAAGGACTGACTAAGTTGGATATGGATTTGCACTATCAGCGAGTAGGAATTGCGATTGGGGATAACCAAAATGAAGCCATGCTTGAAAGTATAGTAACTCGCTATAATGGAATACCGATTCCAATTGATGCGTTTGAAGGTAAAAAGAAAGTAATGGAAAAACAAATTAAGGATTTAGATATTGTAATTTTAGTGACAGCTTTTGCAGCCCATGATAGTACTTGGAATATTAGAGAATTTAGTAGTAAATACGGTGCAAAGTTTGCAGTAAGTTCAAGTAAAGGTTATCAATCTTTTGAAAGAGCGCTTTATCGAGCTGAAAATGGTCTTCCTGCTTATGAAGGAAATCAAACTATTGAGTATAAAGTCCAAAGTTAAAATTTTCCTTATTTTTTGTAATTAATATTGATACAGTGTCACAAAGTCGTATACAATATACTTACCTAATTATAATTATAGAGAGGACGCTGGATAATGAAGAGTAATATAAAGAAACGTTCTTGGATGCGTTGGGTGGTTTTTCTTGCTGGACTTGAAATTATTGCCATTTCAATTAACTTGTTTTATGGACCAATCAATATTGCGGCAGGGGGCTCAACTGGTATTTCAATTTTAGTTGATGCAGTTTGGGGAATTAATCGCTCAATTACAGTTTTTGTAGTTAATATCTTAATGTTGATTTTAGCAGCAATATTTTTAGGGAAAAAGACCACTAAAAATATTGCGCTAGGAAGTCTGCTTTTACCTCTTTTAATGGAGATTACGCCTAGTTTTAAGGCAACTAATAATGAGCTTTTAGCAGTGATTTATGGTGGAGCATTAATGGGGCTAGGTGTTTCTTTGCTATATAGAGTTAATGCTTCAAGTGGTGGAACTACGATTCCGCCAATGATTCTTAAAAAATACTTTTATTTAAACTCTGCTACTACCTTGCTATGTATAGACATGGTTATAATTTTCTTAAATATTTTTGTAGATGGTTGGAATGCCTTTTTCTTAGCAGCTTTTTCACAAGTAGTGACTGCAATTACTATGAATTATACTGAGACTGGTTTTGATAAAAAATACCAAGTTCGAATTATGAGTAATGATCATTTAAAAGAAATTCGTGAGATGCTACAAAAAGATTACGTAGGTTTAACTGTTTATAACGTTGTAGGTGGTTATAGCGATGATGATAAGCAGCAACTTTTAATTATTGTAGATACAAATGAATATGGGGCTCTTCTTACAAAAATCCATGAAATTGATGAAGATGCATTTATCGTCACTTCTAATGTAGCCAAAGTTCATGGCGGCCGATGGGGAATCTGATTTTTTTATTGAAAAGTTCTATATTTGGTAGTAAACTGTAGTAGTTGTATTTGTGGAGACCTCCACATCTGCAACCGCACGATTGCGGGTTAGAAGTCTTTCGAAGTAGAAAGCACCCCAATTCGGCGAGTCTAAGTATTTTACGGAGGTGTACAAATGTACGCAATTATTAAGACCGGTGGTAAGCAATACAAGGTTGCTGAAGGTGAAGCAATCTTTGTTGAAAAGCTTGATGCAGAAGAAGGTTCAAACGTTACCTTTGACCAAGTTATCCTTGTAGCTAATGATGGCGATGTTAAAGTTGGTACTCCATTAGTTGAAGGTGCTAAGGTTACTGCTAAAGTTGAAAAGCAAGGCAAGGAAAAGAAAGTTGTAACTTTCAAATACAAGCCAAAGAAGCACTCACACACTAAGTATGGTCACCGTCAACCTTACACTAAGGTTACAGTTGAAAAGATTGAAGCTTAATTCAGAGGTGAAACAATAATGAATATTTTAGGTTTGAAATTATTTGCCCACCACAAGGGTGGCGGTTCTACTGCTAACGGTCGTAACTCAGCTGGTCGTCGTTTAGGCGCAAAAGTTGGTGACGGTCAAGACATCCACGCAGGTTCAATTATTTACCGTCAACGTGGTACTAAGATTCACCCAGGTGCAAATGTTGGTCGCGGTGGCGATGACACTTTGTTTGCATTGGTAAACGGTACTGTTAAGTTTGAACGTCTTGGCAAATACAGAAAGCAAGTTTCTGTTATTCCAGCTGACGAAGCAGAATAAGACAGTTCTAATTAAAAAGGCAGGAGCAAGTAGCTCTTGCCTTTTTTAACATATAAGGGGCTTTTAAAGATGAGCAAAGAACAAGAATTGTTAAGTTTAATTAATCAGCGTATTTTGAAAACGACGAATTTGATAAAAAAAGAAGGTGCAGATGCTTTAATTATTTATAGCGAGCCTAATTATCGTTATCTTACGAATTTTACAGGTGAAGAAGCACAACTAATTTTAACAGCTGCTGGAGATCGAATTTTATTATCAGATTCACGTTTTGCTGATCAAATAAAAGCTCAAGCTCCTGGTGAATTAAATGTTATCATGAAGCACAATAGTGATTATGAAGAAATTAGTAAGATTTTAAAAACTTTAAACTTAAAGAAAGTGCTCATTGAAGGCGAATTTGTTTCAGCTACAGAATATGAAAAGCTTAAACAGCTTAATCCAGAGTTAAACTTTGAGATATGTGAAGAACTAGTTGAGCAAGTTCGTAATGTCAAGGATAAACTTGAAATTGAAGCTTTAAAAAAAGCAATTAATATTTCAATGGAAAGTTTTAATGAAATTTTACCTATGATAAAAGTAGGTGCGAAAGAAAAAGATATTGCAGCTAAGCTTGATTATCTTTTTAAAATTAATGGTGGCGACGGTCCCGATTTTGATACAATTGTTGCCTCTGGTCTGCGTTCTGCTTGGGCTCATGGAGTAGCAAGCGATAAAATAATTGAAGATGGTGACATGATTGTTATTGATTTCGGAAGTTTTTATAATGGTTATGCAGCAGATATTACGCGTACAGTATCTGTAGGAAAAGTTGATCCTGAACTTAAAAAGATTTATGAAATTGTCCTCGAAGCCCAAAGACGTGGCATTGAAAAGGCAACTAGAGGAAACTACGGTAGAGATGTTGATCAAGCAGCTCGTGAATATATTGCTCAAGCTGGATATGGTCAATATTTTGGACATGGAATTGGTCATGGTATCGGATTAGAACTTCATGAATTATGTCAGCCATCTATGCCTTTTGCTAAGCAAAAATTAACAGATAATATGATTCATACTGTTGAACCGGGAATTTATCTTCCAGAAAAAGGTGGCGTTAGGATAGAAGATGATGTTTTGATTAATGGTGAAGAACCTGAAGTTTTATCTAATTTGCCAAAAAATGAATTACTTTCTCTATAAATCTGAAGATTATTTATAGCCAAATCGCGCTTAAATTGGTAACATAGATAGTGTAGAAATGAGGGAACTAATATGACAATGATTTCAGTTAACGAATTCAAGAACGGCTTAACTATTCAATATAACAATGATTTATGGCGTATCATTGAATTCCAACACGTAAAACCAGGTAAGGGTAGTGCCTTTGTACGTTCAAAGCTTAAGAGTTTACGTACTGGTGCAGTTCAAGAAAATACTTTCCGTTCAACTGCTAAAGTTGAAACTGCCGATATCCAAACCAAGTCAATGCAATACTTATACAATGACGGTTCAAGTTATGTATTTATGGATACTTCAACTTATGACCAATTAGCAATTCCAAATGAACAAGTTGAAGAAGAATCCAAGTACTTACTTGAAAATATGAATGTTAGTGTAATTACGCACGAAGGTGAAACTTTAGGTATTCAATTGCCTAACACAGTTGACCTTAAGGTAGCTAAGACTGAACCAAATATTAAAGGTGATACTTCATCAGGTGGTGGTAAGCCTGCAACTATGGAAACTGGTTTAGTAGTTAATGTTCCATTCTTTATTAATGAAGGCGATGTATTGACTATTAACACAGCTGATGGTAGTTACGTATCACGTGCTAATAAGTAGTTTTTTGAGGTAATATTATGGCAGATAGTTCAAAAATTCTCTTAAGCGGCGAAGAAAACGGCGAACAAATTAAGATAGATCCTAGTGTTCTTGAAGTTATTTTGGGCATTGCTGCTGAAAAAATTGATGGCGTTGCTGGAATGCGTGGCAGTCTTAAGTCTGGTCTTAATTGGGTTCTAGGACGAGAAGACCGCGGTAAAGGTGTAAATGTAAGTGTTGACGATGATAAAAAATTAGTCGCTGATGTTTATGTTTACCTTAACAGCGGTGTCAATGTTCCAGTTGTAGCAACTAATTTGCAAAAAGCACTAAAAGCACAGCTTGTTCAAATGACTGATCTTGAACTTAAAGCAATTAATGTTCATGTGGTGTGCCTTGTTTTTCCAGAAGATGAGAAGAATGCAGAAGAGGTCACTTCAGAGCTGTTTCCGGAGGATAAAGATAAGTAAATGAATCAACACGAAAGTCGTAAGGTTGCAATGCAAGCAGTATACTTGGCAAATCAAGAACCAACTTACTCTGCTGCAGAAGTTGAAGCCAAAACCGTACAAACGCTTGATTTAAAAGAGCTTTCTGCCTATTCAAAGACTCTTATTGAAAGCATTATTGCAAAGCGTAGTGAACTTGAAGATGAAATTTCTAGTCACTTAAAAAAGGGCTGGAAGTTATCTAGAATCAATCAAACTACAATTGCAATTTTGGAAGTTGCTTTATACGAAATTAAGTATAGTGACGAAATTGAGCCTAAGGCAGCGGTTAGTGAAGCTTTAAACTTATGTGATGAATTTGCTGATCCAAAGGCAAAGCCATTTGTTAATGGGATTTTAGCAAACTTCGTTAAATAATAAAACTAATAGCCGGCATTTTGCCGGCTATTTTTGCTATGAAAGGAACTGATTAAATGGGAAAAATTCTTGATGGAAAAGCTTTTGCAAATTTACGAGCAGAAAAATTAAAGAAAAAAGTAGAAGAATTAAAAGCTGAGGGAATTGAACCATATTTTTGCGTAATTAATATTGGAGACAATCCTGCTAGCAAAGTTTATGTCCATACTAAAAAGCGTCGCGCTGAGAGTGTTGGAATAATTCAAAAAATTTATCAATTACCTAAAACTGAAACAGAGGAAGAAGTTTTGGCATTAATTGATAAATTAAATGCTGATCCTAAAGTACATGGAATAATGGTTCAGCTTCCTGCACCAGATCACATTAATGTTAATCGAGTTCTTGAACGAATTGACCCAGAAAAAGATGTAGATGGTCTAACTCCAAGTAATATTGGGCGTTTATGGCAGGAGGATCATTTTGTAGAACCTGCTACTGCCGATGGTATTATGGCATTATTAGATTATTATGGAGTTAACTTAGAGGGGAAAAATGCTGTGATTATTGGTCGCAGCAATATTGTTGGTAAGCCCTTAGCAGCTTTAATGCTTGAAAAAAATGCTACAGTTTCTATCCTTCATTTAGCAACTAAAAATTTATCTGAATATACTAAAATGGCAGATATTTTAGTTTCTGCGGCTGGTCAAGCTAATTTGGTAACTGGCGATATGGTAAAAGATGGCGCAATAGTTATTGATGTGGGTATTAATCATATTAATGGTCATTTAGTAGGAGATGTTGCTTTTAATGAAGTTGAACCTAAAGCCAGCATGATTACTCCAGTTCCTGGTGGAGTAGGTCCGTTAACTGTTGAATTTTTGATGGAGCAAGTTATTAAGTTAACAAGGAGAGCTTATGACAAGCGAAAATAATTATTTAACAGTTACGGATTTGAATTATTATATTACACAAAAATTCAAAAATGACCCTTATTTACATAAAGTGTTTTTACAAGGTGAGTTATCTAATTTTCGCTTTCGTAGAAATTCCCATCAATATTTTTCATTAAAAGATGAAAAGTCAAAAATCAATGTAGTAATGTTTCGTTCCTTTTTTGATAAGGTGAAATTTAAACCAGAAGAGGGGATGAAAGTTTACGTTGTTGGATATGTAAGTGTATATGGACCACAAGGTTCATATCAATTTTATGCAGAGCAAATGGAGCCAGCCGGGCTTGGAGCATTATATGAGCAATTTAAACAACTTCAAGCAAAATTAAGTAATGAAGGTTTATTTAATCTAGACCATAAAAGACAATTACCTCATTTTCCTGATAAAATTGCTGTTGTCACTAGTGCATCTGGGGCAGTAATTCATGATATTATGGTTACTGCTAATCGTCGTTTTCCTCATGCTGAAATTGATTTGTTTCCAGCTCAAGTACAAGGAGAACTAGCTGCGGATTCTTTAGTGAATGCAATGAAACAAATTGCAGCTAAAAAAGATGAATATGATGTTATGATAATTGGACGTGGGGGCGGTTCTTTAGAAGATTTATGGCCATTTAATGAAGAAGAGGTAGTAAGGGCAGTCTATAATATGCCTATTCCTGTTATTTCTTCAGTAGGACATGAAACTGATACTACTCTTTGTGATTTGGCAGCTGATCAACGTGCCGCTACTCCTACAGCAGCTGCGGAATATGCAACACCCAATTTATCAGATGAATTGATTAAATTACATCAACTTGAAAGTAGGATGCAGGCAAGTATTCAGTCACTAATTAGACAAAAGCGTGAAAGGCTAAATCAAATTAATAATTCTATTGTTATGCGTGAACCGACTAGACTTTATGATCAACAGATACAGATGGTTGATATATTAAAAAATCGCTTGCAAAGTAGCATAAAAAATGTGTTAAATACTTCACATCAAGATTATAATTTGTTGAAGCAGCGTTTATTAAGTGCAAATCCCGATAAAAAAATTGTGCGCTTGCAACAAGAAAATGTTTTTTATCAAAAGCAACTTTTTGATAATATAAAACATTATTTAGTAAATAAGAGAAATACTTTTTCACAGGTTGTTCAGCAGCTTGATGATTATAGTCCATTGAAAACATTAGAGCGTGGATATGTATATGTGACTGATGATAAAAGCAAAACTGTCAGCTCTATTGAGCACATATCAGAAAAAGAAGAGTTGAATTTGCATTTTAAAGATGGCGAGGCCACTGCAACTGTAGAAACAATAAGGAGAAAATAATGGCAGCTAAAAATAATTTTGAAAGTCAATTAACAGAATTAGAAAAAATCGTTAATAATCTTGAAAATGGAAATGTTCCTTTAGAAGATGCCCTTAAGGAATTTCAAGAAGGGGTACAAATTAGCCGAGATTTAGATAAAAAGTTAACACAAGCCGAAGAAACAGTAGCTAAGTTAATTGATAGCGATGGCAGTGAACGTCGTCTTGATCCAACTAATGCAAGTGCACCCGAGGAATAGTTATGACAGCATTTCAATATTTTAAAGATCAGTGGACACCAGTAATTAATGATTATTTAGAAAAAAATTTATCTGAAACTATCCATAATAAAAAAATTAGTCAAATAATGGCTTATTCAGTTATGGCTGGGGGAAAAAGATTAAGACCATTATTATTTTTATCAACTTTAAACTCTTTGGGACAAGAAATTGATGAAAATGCGATTCAAATTGCCTGTGGAATTGAATTAATTCATACCTATTCATTAATTCATGATGATTTACCAGCAATGGATAACGATGATTATCGTCGAGGTAAATTAACAAGTCACAAAAAATGGGGAGAAGCAGAAGCTATTTTAGCAGGGGATGCTTTGTTGCCTTTAGGAATTCAATGGATTGCAGAAGGAAGTGATTCTGCTAGACTTGTAACTGTTATTACTCAGGCTATTGGCCCAAACGGAATGGTGGGGGGTCAATATTTAGATATCGATTCTACAAATAATGAAAAAGTTGCTAATGACGCCAATTTTATCAATGAAATGGAATGGCTTAAAACAGGATGCTTAATTGAGGCTAGTGTTCAAATGGCGGCAATTTATGCTCATGCTGATGATATTAAACAAGTAAAATTAATTGATTTTGCGCGTGAGTTTGGACGTGCTTATCAAATTTATGATGATTTAGTAGATGTTGTTGAAACTACTCAAGAAGCAGGAAAAGCAACCCACAAAGATGAAGAAGAGGGTAAAAATAATACCCTTACCCTCCTTGGAATCGATAAAAGTCGTAAAGAGCTGCAAAATTTGATTGATCAAGCAAAAAAAGATTTACAAGACTTAAATAATGAAGTATTAGTTGGATTTTTGGATCTTTATAAAAAGGTATTATAAATGGCAAAAGAAAGAGCAGATATATTATTAGCAGAACAAGGGATTTTTCATTCTAGAACTCAAGCTCAGCGTGCAATTATGGCAGGTTTGGTATCTGATCATAATCATCAAAGAATTGATAAGAGTGGGACTAAATTTCCAAAAGATGAAAAGTTTTACGTAAAAGACGATGGTAAAAAGTATGTTTCTCGTGGAGGCTTTAAACTAGAAAAGGCACTAAAAGTTTTTAACATTGATTTGACAAATAAAATTTGTCTTGATATCGGTGCTTCAACTGGTGGTTTTACTGATGTAGCTTTACAAAATGGTGCTAAAATGGTTTACGCTTTGGACGTAGGTTATAATCAATTAGCTTGGCAGCTTCGAGATGATCCGCGTGTTATTGTAATGGAAAAGCAAAATTTCCGTTATAGTAAACCTGAAGACTTTGAAGAAGGAATGCCAGATTTTGCAATGACCGATGTTTCATTTATTTCTTTGGATTTGATCATGCCACCAATGTATGCGATTTTAAAAGATAAGTGTGATGCAGTTTGCTTAATTAAGCCTCAATTTGAAGCTGGTCCTGAAAATGTAGGTAAACATGGAATCGTTCATGATCATGAAGTTCATAAGGATGTTATTGAACATACTATGAATGAAGCAATGAAAATTGGTTTTAATGTATTAGGTGTTGACTATTCTCCAATCAAGGGTGGAAAAGGAAATATCGAATTTTTAATTCATTTACAAAAAGATGAATTAGCAGGTGGTCAAAATCTTTGGACTGGAACTCCAGAAGAAGTTGTAGCTAATGCGGTAAGTGGGCTCTAGGTGAAGGTATGCTTATTGAACTGGATATTGAAAATTTTGCAATAATTAAAACTTTAAAAGTTCGCTTTCAAGAAAATATGACGGTTTTAATTGGAGAAACTGGTGCGGGTAAGTCAATTTTAATTGATGCTGTTTCACTTTTAATGGGTGGAAGAGGTCAAAAAGAAATGATTCGTTCCGGTGAAAAAAAAGCCGTTATCACTGGTTTATTTGAATTAGAAGAGCAAAAAGACAAGATTTCTGAATTATGTAATAAATATGGCTTGCCCCATGATGATAATCAATTAATTGTAAGTAGAGAATTAGCTGTTAAAGGTCGTAATGTTGTTAGAATTAATGGACAATTAACTACGATTAATATTTTAAGAGAAATTGGTAAGTATTTAGTTGATATTCATGGACAGAATGACCAACAAATGCTAATGAATCAAGATCGTCAAATATATTTAGTGGATGACTATGCTTCTGAAGATTTCAAGCAGAAGTTACTTCAATATCAAGAAAATTATCATAAATGGCAAAAGTTAACTGCTCGATTGCGTCATCTTCGCCAAGATGCACAAGAACTGGCGCAAAAGCAAGATATATTGCAGTTTCAAAATGATGAGTTAGATGCTGCTAACTTAGAAGATCCAAAGGAAGATGAAAAACTTGAAGAAGAGTTTAATGAACTTAATAACTATCAAAAAATAGCAGATAGTGCCCAGTTTTTTATGCAGTTATATGACGATGATGAACACGGTCTCGCTACTTTATTAAGTGATGCACAAAATGCTGCGCAAGATTTGACTGAATTTGGTAATAAATTTAAGGATTTCGCTAAAAGTGTTGATGATGGTGTGTTTGCTTTAGGGGATGCCAGAAGTGAATTATCAAGTTTAATGGATCAATTAGATTTTGATGAAGAAAGATTTCAATATGTGACTACTCGCTTGGATACGTTAAATTCATTAAAAAAGAAGTATGGCCCAACTTTAGAAGATGTATTTAAGTTTTATGAAAATATTCAACGAGAACTTAAACAATTTGAAACTGGTGGCTTGGATGAAGAAGAAATTCAAACTGAATTATCAAATTTAGAAAAAATAATGTCTAAGCAAGCAAATGAATTACATCGGAGTCGTGAAGAAGTTGCTCATATTTTAGAAGAAAAAATTAAGAGAGAACTTGCAGACCTTTATATGGAAAAGGTAAGATTTGCGATTAATTTTGAAGAAAGTAAATCTTTTAATGAAAATGGTACAGATTATATTTCATTTTTAATTGCTCCTAATCCCGGTGAAGATTTAATGCCACTTGTAAAAATCGTGTCTGGTGGGGAACAATCAAGATTGATTTTGGCTTTAAAAGCAATTTTTAGTCAAGTAGAACCGGTGGGAACTATGATTTTTGATGAAATTGATACAGGTGTTTCTGGTAGAGTATCAGCTGCGATTGGGCGTAAGATGCATTCCATTGCAAAAAACAAGCAGGTTATTACGATTACACACTCTCCTCAAGTAGCTGCAGCTGGTGATCATCGATATTTAGTTGCTAAAAAAGTTCAAGATGGGGCAACTTTTACGCAAGTTGGTCCTTTGACAAAAGAAGAAACAATCACTGCAATTGCACAAATGATGGCAGGTAAAAATATAACAGATGCTGCTAAACAAAATGCGCTGGATTTAATGAAAAGTTTTAAAACTGATAAATAAACAGAGGGATGCAAATAATTGCAAACTTCTGTTTTTTATTTTTGTAAAATAAAACCTTTTTTCTAAGGTTAAGACTTGAAAAAGAAACTATTTTAGTGCAAACTAAATATATTAGATATTTCTAGGAGTGTTCGGCATGGCAGATAAAGGTTTGTTACTCGTCCTTTCGGGTCCTTCGGGTGTTGGTAAAGGAACCGTTAAAAGCGCAATTGTTGAAAATAAGGTGTTTCCTTTTGAATATTCTGTTTCAATGACTACGCGTAAGCCTCGTCCTGGCGAAGTGGATGGAGTAGATTATTATTTCGTAAGTCGTGAGAGATTCCAAGAAGCTATTAACCAAGGAGAGCTTCTGGAATATAATGAATACGTAGGTAATTTTTATGGCACACCTGTTGCACCAGTTAAAAAAATGTTAGAAGAAGGCAAAGATGTTTTGCTTGAAATTGATGTTAATGGTGCACAAAAGGTCCGTGAAAAAATGCCAGATGGCGTATTCATTTTCTTAACGCCGCCAGATTTGCATACTTTGCATATGCGTCTTGAAAATAGAGGCACTGAATCTGAAGATGTGATTATGGGAAGAATTAAGCAAGCGCGCAAAGAAATTTTAGTAATGCAAGATTACGACTATGCCGTGGTTAATGATACTGTTGCAAATGCAGTTGATCATATCAAGGCAATCGTTGATGCTGAACACGTCAGTGTTAAGCGAGTTATCGATGACTACCGTAAAATGGTCAGGGAGGATTAATATGAGAATTACATACCCATCAATTGATAAATTATTGTCTCGCGTTGATTCGCGTTATTCATTATCAGTACTTGCTGCCAAACGTGCACATGAACTTGAAGCAGGAGTACCACCAACACTTGAACACTTTAAATGTGACAAGTCTGTAGGTCGAGCTCTTGAAGAAATTGCAGCTGGTAAGGTTACAGTTGATCCAGCTCACCGCGAGGTTAACCTGGTAGATGAATAAAAGTTAATGACCTCCATCAAATAGATGGGGGTCATTTTTTACAAAAGGAATTTAAATGATTGCGCAAGTTATTGTAGATATTGCAGCTAAACAAACTGATAGAATTTTTGAATACCATATCCCATCTGAATTACCAGATGTTAAAGTAGGGTCGCGAGTTGTTGTACCATTTGGACCAAGAAAATTGCAAGGTTTTGTTGTTGGAATCAGTGAAAGTAGCAACTTTTCAGGAAAATTGCGTGACTTATTATTGGTAGTTGATGAAATGCCACCCCTTACTCCTGAGCTTGTAGAACTGTCAGCAGAATTAGCTAGAGAAGTTTTTTCTTATCGAATTACAATTTTAAAGGCAATGCTTCCACGTGTAATGAGAGCGAATTATCGAAAAATTTTGAGTCCTATAAGTGAAAAAGCTAAAAAAATGCCCTATTTTCAAGGAAATCCAATTGATTTAAATAGGATAAATGATATTAAAGAAATTTCTTTTGTACATAAGCTGCTAAAATCGCAAGATGCTAAAATTGAGTATATAGTAGAAAATAAGGCTAAAACTAAGACTGAAAATCAATATATATTAACCAAATCTAAAGAAGAGTATCTAACAATTTATAATTCTTTAAGACACAACGCTACTAATCAAAAGCGTTTATTAATGGACATCATACAAAATTATACTTCTTATCCTAAAATGCAAAATATTCTTGAAAACGATGCTCAAATTAATGCTGCTACTTTAGCTAATGCAGTTAATAAAAATTGGCTTCAAAAAAAGAAAATAGAAGTATATCGTAATCCCTTAGCCGGTTTTAAAGATAATAAAAATATTTCTAAAAACATTAAATTAAATGATGAGCAAAAAATAGCTCTTAAACAGATTAATTCTTCTATTAAAAATAAAGAATCAAAAACTTATTTATTGGAAGGAATTACTGGAAGTGGTAAAACAGAAGTATATCTACATGCTATTAGCCAGGCTTTGGAAAATAGAAGAAATGCTTTGATGTTAGTACCGGAAATTTCTTTAACTCCACAAATGGTTTCACAAGTTAAAGAAAGATTTGGACAAGAAGTAGCTGTACTTCATAGCGGACTTTCTGAAGGGGAATTGTATGATGAATGGCGCCGAATTCGTAGAGGAGAAACTAGAGTAGTTGTTGGAGCAAGGAGTGCAGTTTTTGCACCGCTTAAAAATATTGGATTGATTGTAATTGATGAAGAACATGAATCTTCATATAAGCAAGATTCTGATCCACGTTATCATGCCCGTGACGTGGCATTATGGCGTAGTAAGTATAATAATTGCCCCCTTGTTTTAGGAAGTGCTACTCCGTCACTGGGAAGTCGGGCTCGAGCTCAAAAAGGAGTATATACTTTACTTAAATTAACCAAAAGAGCAAATCAAAAGAAATTGCCACAAGTTAAATTAATTGATCTAAAGCATGTAGAATTTGCAGGAGGTCAGTTTGATATATCAACAGACTTATTTAATGCTATTAAAAAGCGTTTAGCCAAAAATGAACAAACTATTTTAATGCTTAATAGGCGTGGGTTTGCTAATTTTATGCTTTGTCGAGAATGCGGCTTTGTTTTAAAATGTCCTAATTGTGATTTATCTTTGACGATGCATAAAGATACTAATCAAATGCAATGTCATTATTGTGGTTATAGTGAGAAAATCCCGCAACTTTGTCCTAATTGTCAATCAAATAAAATTCGCTTTTTAGGAACGGGTACACAAAAAGTTCAAGAAGAATTAGAAGAACTGCTTCCAGAAGCGAAGATCTTGCGAATGGATGTAGATACTACTAGAAGAAAAGGTAGCTATAAAAAAATTTTGGATAAGTTTGGCAATCATGAAGCAGATATTCTTTTAGGAACTCAAATGATTGCAAAAGGTTTAGACTTTCCTAATGTAACCCTAGTTGGGGTAATAAACGCAGATACTGGTTTATGGCTGCCAGATTATAATGCATCTGAGAAGACTTTTGAACTGTTAACGCAAGTGGCAGGACGTGCAGGACGTGCAGATAAAACTGGCGAAGTTCTTATTCAAACTTATAATCCTGAGCATTATGCAATTCAATTAGCGCAATCACAAAATTATGAACAATTTTATAATTATGAAATGCATGTACGACATGAAGGAGATTATCCACCATATTTTTATACAGTTTTAATTTCAATTGCATCTAAAAATGAACAAAATGCTGCACGACAAGCTTTTAAAATTAAACGAAAGCTTCAAAATAATTTACATGCTAATGCAATTATTTTGGGACCAACACCAAGTGCAATTTCTCGTTTAAAAAATCAGTATTATTATCAAATACTGGTAAAATATAAAAAAGAGGAAAATTTAAATAATTTGCTGCATCAAATTCAAGATTCAGCACAAGAGATTAAAAAATATGGCTTAAATGTCTATATTGATAATGAACCAGAAAGAATTATGTAAGGAGAAAATTATGACATCAATAATTTTTATGGGAACACCTAACTTTGCTGTTCCAGTTTTGGAAGGACTAGTTAATAAAGGCTACGATGTAAAAGCAGTAGTTACACAACCTGATAAAAAGGTAGGGCGTAAACAAAAAATTACTAAAACACCTGCTAAAATTGCTGCAGAAAAATTAAATATTCCAGTATATCAGCCAGCTAAACTATCTGGTTCAGATGAAATGAATGAATTAATTAAAATGAATGCTGATTTTATTGTTACTGCAGCTTACGGTCAATTTTTACCAACGAAATTTTTAAATTCAGTAAAAATTGCAGCAGTCAATGTTCATGGCTCTCTTTTACCAAAATATCGTGGTGGAGCTCCAATTCAATATTCACTAATTAATGGTGATAAGCAAACTGGAGTAACTATCATGGAAATGGTCAAGAAAATGGATGCTGGTGATATGTACGCTCAAAAGGCTATCGATATAGAAGAAGAGGATACTGCAGGAACAATTTTTGAAAAGCTATCTTATTTAGGTCGCGATCTTTTATTAGAAACTTTACCTAAAATCGAAGATGGAAGTGCAGAAAAAATCCCTCAAAATGAAGCTGAAGTTGTATTTTCACCAAATATTAAAAAGTCTCAAGAACAAATTACTACTAAAATGACTGCCCAAGAAGCTAATAATTTGCTTCGTGGACTTAATCCAGATCCAGGCGCTTATATGATTGTGGATAATAAGCGACTTAAAGTTTGGAAAGCAGAAGTAGCTTCTGATAAGACTGACTTAGAAGCAGGAAGTTTAGTAGATAATAAAGACAGATTTGCTATTAGCTTTGCTAACGGAACGGTTCTTAATTTACTTGAGCTCCAACCTGCTGGAAAGAAAAGAATGCCAGTTAAGAATTTCTTAAATGGTCAAGGTAGCAAGTTTACGATAGGAGAAAAAATTGTCGACGACTAAGACTGCGCGTTCAATAGCGCTTAATACTTTAATTCGTGTGTTAGAAGATGGTTCATATTCAAATATCAGTTTGAATAACAGCTTGAAAAATTCGCACCTTTCACAAGCTGATCAAAACTTAGCTACAAAATTAGTTTATGGAACTATACAATATAAAATTTATCTAGAATATCAATTTAAAGGTTTAATAAAAACTAAAATCACAGAAAAATATATTATGCCACTTCTGTTAATGTCGGCATATCAGATTTTTTTCTTAGATAAAGTACCTAATCGAGCAATTTTAGATGAAGCAAATAAACTAGCTAAACAATTTGGAAAGCATCATTCATCAGGCTTTAGATTAGTTAATGGTATTTTACGAGCATTGACACGCAGAGGTGAAATTTTACCTAGTCCAAAAGATAGCCTTAAGTATATAAGCGTGAAAGAAAGTATGCCAATTTGGTTAGTGGAATATTTTGTTAAAAACTGGGGTAAAAAACGAACAGAGAGCATTTTGGCTAGTTTTAATGAAAATGCTAAAAATAGTGTTCGTTTATCTAGCTTAGTAGATCAAAAGAAAACTTTTATTGAATTGAAAAAAATAGGGTTTGACCCAGAATATTCTAGTTTATCTAGTCATGATGTGATTTTAAGTCATGGTGGAATAATTGACACTGACTTATTTAAAAATGGAGCTTTGACAATTCAAGATGAAGCAGCTAGCTTAGTGGCAGATGTTTTTGACATTAATGGTAATGAAAAAGTATTAGATGCTTGCAGTGCTCCGGGGGGCAAGACTATTCAAATTGCTGAAAAATTAAATGAAGGTAGTGTAACTGCATTAGACATCCATGAAAAGAAGTTAAAATTAGTGCGTCAAAATGCTCAAAGAATGGGTGTAAATGAAAGAGTAACTACCAAAGGTGTAGATGCTCGCAAAGCGCATGAATACTTTTCAAAGCAACAATTTGATAGAATACTAGTAGATGCACCATGTTCAGGATTAGGGCTTCTTAGAAGAAAGCCTGAAATTAGATATTCGAAAAAATTGGATGATTTACTTAATTTACAAAAAATCCAATTAGATATATTGGATTCTATTGCTCCACTTCTGAAAAAAGAAGGCGAGTTAGTGTATTCAACTTGCACTATTTCTGTTGAAGAAGATGAAGAAGTGGTAGAAAAGTTTTTACAAAGACATCCCGATTTTGAATTGGCTCCATTTAAGTTAGAAAAAGTAGCATCCAAAACAGGAATGTTAAAAATTTTACCAGATAGCTATGGTAGTGATGGCTTCTTTATAGCCAAGTTTAAATTGCGAGGTTAGATTTTGATTAAAACAGCATATGCCTCAAGTATTGGAAGAATACGAGAGAGCAATCAGGACTTTGTACAAGTTTTTAAAAATAAAAGTGACGTAACATTGGCAATTGTGTGTGATGGTATGGGCGGTCATCAAGGTGGCGACGTGGCATCTACAATGGCAGTGAGTCATTTAGGCCATAATTTTAAAATGACCGATTTTAAAGATGCAGTTTTAGCTCATAAATGGTTAGATGTTCAATTAAATTCTGAAAATGAAACGATCTTAAAAACTGCCGATCGTTTTCCTGATTTAAATGGGATGGGGACCACAATAGTTTTAGCATTTGCCTTTAAAGATACAGCTTTAATTGCTCACTTAGGTGATTCAAGGGCTTATAGTTATGCTGATGGAAATTTTGTCCAATTAACAGAAGATCATTCTTTAGTTAATGAATTGGTAAAAATGGGACAAATTACTAAAGAACAGGCTAAACATCATCCGCAAAAAAATATTATTACCCAAGCTTTAGGAGTATCAAGCACTATTGATCCCGAATTTTGTGAGATTGATCTTCATGCCAATGATATTATTTTGTTATGTACTGATGGATTAACTAATTCATTAAGTGATCCTCAGATCCAGCAAATTTTGGCAACTAGAGATTTAAGCTTGCAAGATCGTTGTAATAAGTTAATCAATGAAGCTAATAGATTAGGTGGTGGTGATAATATTACCGTTTGTCTAATTTGGAACAAGGAGGACGAAAGTAAATGATCGATAAGGGTTATTTGCTTGGCGAACGTTATCGAATCATTGATACCTTGGGCGAAGGTGGAATGGCCAATGTATATTTGGCAGAAGATATAATTTTGCAGCGAAAAGTTGCAGTTAAAGTTTTACGATTAGACTTACAAAAGGAATCGCAAACTTTAGCTCGTTTTCAGCGAGAAGCTTTGGCAACTAGCGAATTAAGTCATCCCAATATCGTGTCAGTTCTTGATGTGGGAACTGACAATGGCTTGCCTTATATGGTGATGGAATATGTAGATGGACCAGACTTAAAGGATTATATTTTAGAAAATTCTCCTCTTGATCTGCATGAAGTTATTCGCATAATGGATCAAATTTTAAGTGCAATGACTTTGGCTCATAAGCATAATGTAATTCACCGTGACTTAAAACCACAGAATATTTTGATGGATAAACGTGGAAATATTAAAATCGCAGATTTTGGAATTGCCGTAGCACTCAATCAAAGTTCAGTTACTCAAACTAATTCTGTAATGGGGTCAGTACACTATATGTCTCCTGAACAAACTCGAGGTGGTTTGGTAACTAAACAATCAGATATTTATTCCTTAGGTATTATCTTGTATGAGTTGATTACAGGAAAGGTACCTTTTAATGGTGATACTCCAGTTTCAATTGCTTTAAAACATGCTCAAGAAGCAATTCCATCTATTCGCAAAAAAGACCCTGAAGTACCGCAGGCTTTAGAAAATGTTGTTTTAAAAGCAACTGCTAAAGACCCACGAGATCGTTATAAAACAGCTCAAGAAATGAAGGCAGACCTTGATACTAGTTTAGATGCTAGTCGAAGAAATGAAGCCGAGTTTGTGCCGGATCATGGTTTTAATAATGATGAAACGATAGTGTTGCCAAAATTTAGCGATAATGATGATGGCAATAAAACACCTCCAGATGATCCAAAAGATAATGGAGATGATGCAGATGGAGATTCAAATAGACCAGGCTTTTGGCAATCACTAAAAAAGCATAAGTGGTGGTGGATTTTTATGAGTTTGGCTGCTGTTTTAATAGTTTTTGTGATGATTTTTGCTTTAAGTAGTAAAGATAATCCTAATATTAGAATCCCAGATGTTACTAATATGACTGAAGAAACAGCAAAACAAAAACTCGAAAAAGCAGGGCTTGAACTTGGAAAAATTTCTCATCAAAGATCAGATAGCATTGATGCTGGTCGAGTAATTAAAACTAAACCTAACTCTGGAAGATCAGTTTCAAAAGGTAAAGAAATTGATCTAGTGATTTCTAATGGAGCTGGAATGGTAAAAGTTCCAGACGTTACAGGACAAAGTTATTTGCAAGCTGAAGCAAAATTAGAAAAAATGGGCTTTGAAGTTGTCAAAGAAACTCAATTTTCAGAAGAAGTTCCGCCAGATCAAGTACTTAGTCAAAGTATCGCTGCAGATGTGGAAGTTAAGCCTAAGCAGACAACAATTACTTTAGTTGTGTCTAAAGGAAAGCCAGAGCCAGAAACACGTCCTAAGAAACAAATGGTTAAGCTTAAAAATTTAAAGAATTATTCTTTAAAGAGTGCACAAGATTACGCAAAAGAAAATGATTTGACTCTTCAAATTGCAGAAAAGTATTCTGATGATGTAGAAAAGAATATGGTAATTTCAATGAATCCAAGTGCTGGCACGGAAATTGAAAAAGGTTCAACTGTGACTATTGTTGTTTCTAAAGGTGCTAAAGAAAAAGCAAAGGAAAATATTGTAGTAACTAAGAATTTTACTGTAAATTATGAAGCGCCAAATTCTGGTAAAGATGAAAAATCTGACAATGAAGCCGAAAAAGAAGATAACAATAAAGGTAATCATGTTCAGATCTATATTCAAGATGATGACCATTCTATAAGTAATATTTATCGAGATCTTTATATAAAACGCGACACTAATTTTTCAATTCCATTTACTTTAAAAAATAATAATGGTGAATTACGTGTTGTAAGAGATGGTCAAACAGTATTAAGTGAAAAGGTGACTAAATGACAAAGCAAGCTGAAGGAACTGTTATCAGTTTAATTGCAGGCTTTTACGATGTTGAATTGGATAATGGAGAAATTATAAGAACTAGAGCACGAGGAGCTTTTAGACAGAAAAAACAAAAGCCGGCAGTAGGGGATCACGTTGAAGTTAAGATTGATGAGAAGGGGATAGGATATTTAGTACAAATCTTGCCTCGAGTTAATCGTATTGGTCGTCCTGCTGTTGCAAATGTTAGTCATGTTCTTTTGGTAATTTCTGCTGTTCAGCCAGATTTTTCTTTGCAGCTGTTAGATAGATTCCTAACATTTTTCTCTTGGCAAAAAGTTGCTGTAACTATTTATTTATCAAAAGGAGATTTACTTCCTGCTGATAAATTAGCAACTATTCAAAAAGAGTTAAAATATTATCGTGAGATCGGGTACCAAGTTTTTGATAATGAAAAGGATATTCAAAAAATTCCTGATCAAATCAAAAAGGGGCAAATTTGGACATTAGCAGGTCAATCAGGAGCTGGAAAATCTACCTTATTAAATAAGCTAAAAGAAGATGCCAATCAAGAGACTGGCGAAATTTCTATGAGTTTAAATCGTGGTAAACATACAACTAGGGCTGTAAAACTATTTAAATTAGGAGAAGGTTTTTTAGCTGATACACCAGGATTTTCATCAATTGATTTAACCCCAATTAAAATAAATGAACTTTGCAATTATTTTGTTGAATTTAAAAAAGCAAGTGTTAAATGTAAATTCAGAGGTTGTCAGCATTTACAAGAACCAGGTTGTGAAGTTAAAAAATTACTTGAAGAAGGAAAAATTGCTCAAAGTCGTTATGATGATTATTTAGCTATGAGAACAGAAATTAGTGAAGGCAGAATTCCTGAATATTTGAAATAATTGGAGAAAATTTTATGATAATTGCACCCTCAATTTTAAATGCAGATAACTTAAATTTAAAAAAAGACATAACAAAGGCAGTTGAAGCTGGAATTGGACGTTTCCATATTGATATTATGGATGCCCATTTTGTTCCTAATTTATCTTTTGGACCAGAACTTGTTAGTGATTTTAAGTGTTGTTTTCCAATGACAGATGCTGAAATTCATTTAATGAGTGATAAACCTGATGTGTTAGTGCCCGCTTTTGTAAAAGCAGGTGCTGATATGATTGAACTTCATTATGAAGCAATGGATGAAGAAAAATTAAATTATTGGTTAGATTATTTAGCCTCTAATGGAGTAAAAGCAGGTCTAGTATTAAACCCCGACACTCCAGTAGAAGTGATAAAAAGTTTTGCATCGAAATTAGATCAAGTTTTATTAATGACAGTTTATCCTGGTTTTGGTGGTCAAAAATTTATTCCAGATTCTGTTGTGAGAATTGCTAAAGCTCGTGAAATTTTAAATGAAGTTAATAAACGTGTCCCAATTGAAGTAGATGGCGGAATTGATTCGAAAACTGCTAAGCTTGCTAAAAACGCAGGAGCTGAAGTTTTTGTAGCAGGGTCCTACATCTTCAAAAATGGGGATATTGCTACTCAAGTTAACCATTTAAGAGATGTCCTCAAATGAAAGCAACAGCTTTATTAGGAGGACCAAAAGAAGAATGGCCTGATGACTTAGTAAGTCAGCTTCAAGCTGCAGATATAGTTTTAGGTGTTGATCGAGGTGCACTTCTTTTGCAAGAGTTAGGAATTATTCCTGACGTAGCTATTGGTGATTTTGATTCATTAAAAAAGAAAGAATTGCAGCAATTAGAAACCTTAGTTCCAGATATCCGCTATTCTAATCCGGTTAAAGATTTAACTGATTCTGAATTAATGCTTCAGATTGCTTTTGAAGATTATCAAATTGATGAATTAAATATCTTTGGGGCTACAGGAGGTAGAATCGATCATTTTTTAGTAAATTTACTAATGATACTTAACCCCCAGATAAATCTGTTTGCTTCTAGAATCAGAATTATAGATAAGCAAAATTATATTAGATTTTATTGTCCAGGGAGTTTTGAAATAAGTAAAATAAAGCAGTATCCTTATTTTGGTGTAATGACTTTAACAGAAATTCAAAATTTGAATATTAGCGGAGCTCGCTATGATTTAGCAAATTATAATGGAAAATATCCTCGTGTATTTTCATCAAATGAATTTTTACCAAATAAAGATAATTTTAACTTATCTTTTAAAAATGGAACGGTTGCAGTAATTTTGTCTAAGGATATTGATCGTTTTTATAATATTTAAAGAATTTGGATTTTATGTTCAAATTCTTTTTTATTTTTGCTAAATACTAGTAGAATAAAGATGAATGTTAAGCTAGAAAAGAAGGTCGATAAAATGAAGTATACAGATTTTGAAAAAGATATCGCTGATTTCGATAATGGCCGTTATGAAGCTCGTCTTAGCCGTGCAAAACAAAACGTAGATAATTACATGCACAAAAATAGAGTGCATATTTTTGATAAGAAAAAGCATAAGCGAATTGCTAGCATTGCTGGCGATGATACCAACATCTTACAAGCTGATTTAGGAATGCCTACAAAGCTTAGTGAGATGATTACAGACTACGCTTATACTCCACTTGATGAGCGTATGGCTGATGAAATTCCAGATGATGATATGCATCATAATATTGAGCGATAGTAAAAAGGACATCTAACTACAATAGATGTCCTTTTTATATAAATTATTGAAAATAAAAAAACCTGCTAGAACTGAATTCTAACAAGCTTCATGGTCTATTAGGCACGAGTAACTTTACCAGACTTCAAAGTCTTGGTTGAAACCCAAACGCGCTTTGGCTTACCGTCAACAAGAATGCGAACTTTTTGAAGGTTTGGCTTCCAAGCACGACGAGTTGAGTTCAATGAGTGTGAACGCTTGTTACCGAAAGTGGTCTTCTTACCTGTTACAAAATCTTTTGCCATTTGCTAAACCTCCTTTATGTGTTTTCATACTTTATTACGATAGCATATGTTGAGGTTTAATTCAACCTGAAAAACTATTTTTTATAAATGACTACTTTTTAATAAGCGCGAAGTCAATTACTATGATAAAATAAATGCGTATATTAAGAACAATGAGACGGAGGACAAACATGGCTGTTAAAATCAAAACAAAAGATGGTTTGATAGATATTTCAAACGGAGTAATTGCAACTGTTGTTGGTAGTGCAGCTACGTCTAATTACGGCGTTGTTGGAATGGCTTCAAAAAATGCTATTCGGGATGGTTTCGATGGAATTCTTAATCGTGCCAACTATAAGCGCGGCGTTGTTGTTAAGTCAGAAGATAATAAAATTACAGTTGATGTTTACATTATTGTAGGCTACGGCTTGAAACTTTCAGAAGTTAGTCGCAACGTTCAAGGTAGTGTGAAATTTAACTTAAAGAATCAACTTGGAATTGACACAGAAGCTGTTAATGTCATTGTACAAAGCGTAAAGGTACTTGACGAATAACGCGAGCGGAGGTTTAAGAATATTGGTTTTAAAAGAAATAGATAGTAAACAATTTAGAGATATGGTTCGTGTAGCCACTCATAGAATGGGTAAAAATGCAGAGTTTGTTAACTCTCTCAATGTTTTTCCTGTTCCTGATGGGGATACTGGTACCAACATGAATTTAACTATTGAAAGCGGCGCAAAGGCAGTCAGTGAAAATCCAAGTGATAGTGTAGGAGATTTAACTGAAAGTTTAGCTAAAGGAATGTTAATGGGAGCTCGCGGTAATAGTGGTGTTATAACTTCTCAGCTTTTCCGTGGGATTTATAAAGCTACCCAAGGTATGAAAACTTTAAATGCTCAAGAATTAGCTAATGCTTTTACTAATGGGGTTGCAACTGCTTATAAAGCAGTTATGAAACCAGTAGAAGGTACTATCTTAACTGTTGCTCGTATCGCTGCTCAAGAAGGTGCTAATAAAGCTAGTGAAACTGAAGATGTTGAAGCTGTAATGAAGGCGATTGTTGAAGGCGCTAAAAAGGCATTAAAGACTACTCCTGACTTACTTCCAGTATTAAAGCAAGTTGGTGTAGTTGACTCTGGTGGTCAAGGATTACTATTTATTTACGAAGGATTTTTAGAAGGACTTCTTGGTGAAAACTTTGCAGATCAATATCAACCAGATGAAAGTGAAATGGATGAGATGATCAACGCAATGCACCATCAATCATCAGTTCAAAGTCAACTAGCAACTGAAGATATTATCAATGGTTACTGTACTGAAATTATGGTTGATTTAACTGCCGATGTTCCTAATAAGAAGCAGTTTGAACTTGAAGAATTTAGAAAGCACTTATCTGAACTAGGCGATTCGCTTTTAGCTGTGTCAGATGGTGAAGTAGCTAAAGTCCATGTTCATACAGAACACCCTGGCGATGTTTTCCAATATGGTAGTCAATTTGGTCAACTTGGTAAAATCAAGATTGATAATATGCGTATTCAACATGAAACTATTGTCGAAAGTGATGAAGATAAACAAGAAAGTGTTGATTTTGCAGTAATTGCAGTAGCTTCTGGTAATGGTATCCGCAAGTTATTTGAAAGTGAAGGAGTTAACCGCATAATTTCTGGTGGTCAAACAATGAATCCTTCAGCTGGTGATATTGTTGAAGCTATTAAGAAGAGCGGTGCTAAGAAGGCTATTATTTTACCAAACAACGGTAATATCATTATGGCAGCTAAACAAGCAGCTGAAGTAAGTGACATTCCTGTTGGAATTGTTCCTACTAAGACTATTTCACAAGGTTTGACAGCAATGCTTTCATTTGATCCAGATAGTAGTGTTGATGAAAATGTTGAAATGATGACTGAAGATTTGGATTCAGTAATTTCAGGTGAAGTAACTCAAGCTAACCGTGACACTGTAATTGATGATATTGAAATTCACAATAATGATTACTTAGGTATTGTGGATGGTAATATTAAAGTTGATAATCCTGATCTTATTAAGACTACTGTTCAAATGATTGAAAAAATGCTTGATGAAGATTCAGAAATTATTACCATCATGTATGGTCGTGATTCAAATAAGAGCGAGGCAGAAGAAGTTGTGGCTCAGCTTGAAGATAGTCATGATGACTTAGAATTTGAAATTCATGATGGTGGTCAACCAGTCTACAATTTCTTAGTTTCAGTTGAATAAAAATGAGTAATAATGCACTGTTTGCTCCTGTTACCGATTTAAAAGGCGTAGGAACAAAAACAGCTGCTGCTCTTGGCAGTTTAGGAATTTATAGTATTTATGACTTATTATTTTATTTTCCTTTTCGTTATGATGATTTAGAAACACTGCCGTTAGACCAGATCATGGATGGTCAAAAGGTAATGTTAAAAGGAATTGTAGCTACAGAAGCCTATGTAAGTCGCTTTGGCTATAAAAAAAGTCGCCTAAGCTTTAAATTGAGAATTGACCATGATATTGTCATGGTCAATTTTTTTAATCAGCCTTGGCTAAAATCTAAAATTGAAATTGGTCAAGAAGTGGCAGTTTACGGTAAATATAACATCGCTAAACAAAGTTTATCAGGATTCAAGTTCGTTGCAGCTAAAGAAAATGATAGTGGCATGGCACCGATTTACCCAGTAAATAAAAATATTCATCAAAAAACATTACAAAAATTAATTAATTCTGCAATTGATGAATATTTGGATGAATTAGTTGATATTGTGCCAATTGAAATTAGAAAAAAATACCGATTGATGTCCGATCAAGAAATTATTAAGGGAATGCATCATCCAAATAATGGGCACATGGCTGAATTGGCTAAAAGAAGTGCAATTTTTCGGGAATTCTTTGTTTTTCAAATGCAATTAGCATTGCTATCTAATTCTAATCCCAATAATGCACAAGGGATTGCAAAAAAATATAATTTAACTGAGATTGCTAAATTAACACATTCTTTGCCGTTTGAACTTTCCGATGACCAAAAGCATGTTGTAAATGAAATATTTGCTGATATGCATTCAGATTTTCAAATGCAACGTCTTTTGCAAGGTGATGTGGGATCAGGTAAGACAGTTGTCGCAGTTTATGCAATATATGCAGCTATTACTGCTGGCTTTCAAGTTGCATTAATGGTTCCTACTGAGATTTTAGCAACTCAGCATTTTAAAAAAATTGATGAACTTCTTCGCCCTTTAGGAGTGCGTGTGGCTCTTTTAACTGGAACAACAAAGACTTTGGAAAAGCGAGAAATATATAAAGAATTAGAGGATGGTACCATTAATGTAGTAATTGGTACTCATGCTTTAATTCAAGATAATGTAATTTTTAAAGATTTAGGCTTAGTTATAATTGATGAACAACACCGTTTTGGGGTTGGCCAACGCAAGAGTTTGATTAATAAAGGACTTGCTCCTGATGTTTTAGCAATGACAGCAACTCCAATTCCAAGAACTTTAGCTTTAACAGTTTATGGTGAAATGGCTGTTTCAGAAATTCGTCATTTGCCTAATGGTCGCAAACCAATCATTTCAGCTTGGAAAACAAGCACTCAAATGGATGAAGTTTATAGTAAAATGAAACAGCAATTGAATGCAGGTTTTCAAGTTTATATAGTTACTCCTTTAATTAAGGAATCTGAAAATCTTGATTTGCGTAATGCTGAAGAAATTTTTGCAAAAATTAAGCATGATTTTCCTGAGCAAAATGTTGTTTTACTTCATGGACAAATGTCTGGCGTCCAAAAAGATAAAATTATGTCTGATTTTTCTTTAGGAAAGATAAATATTCTTGTCGCTACTAGTGTTATTGAAGTTGGGGTTGATGTTCCTAATGCCAATATGATGGTTATTTATAATGCCGATAGATTCGGCTTGAGCCAGCTTCATCAATTGCGAGGAAGAATTGGTCGAGGACAAACACAAAGTTATTGTGTCTTTTTAGCTGATCCTAAGACTGATTCAGGAAAAGCTCGCATGAAAATTATCGCTTCGACCACTAATGGTTTTAAGCTTGCTGAAGAAGATCTTAAAATGCGTGGTGAAGGTGACTTATTTGGAAAAGCTCAATCTGGTTTGCCAGAATTTCAAGTAGGAAATGTAGTAAACAATTACAATACCTTAGTTGTTGCTCAGGAAGTTGCTAAGAATGTAGTTAAGCATGATCCAAAGCTTATTGAGGCAGAACATTTTGCACTTAAGCAGATACTCGATTATAATCAATTAAAACAAAAAAATAGAAGTTAGAAGAGAAAAAATATGAAAAAAATAGCGATTGATGCAATGGGAGGAGAAAATGCTCCTAAGGCAGTAATTGACGCTGTCTTAAAAGTTAGAGATGAACTTCCAGATACTAAATTTATTTTATTTGGAGATAAAGAAGAGCTTCGTAAGCTTTTACCAGCAGATAAAATAAATAATCAATTAGAAGTTGTTCCTACCACTGAAGTAATTAATGATGAAGATGAACCTGTTAGAGCAATTAGAAGTAAAAAAAATTCTTCAATGGTTGTAGCTGCTAATTATGTTAAAGATGGTAAAGCAGATGCTTTATTTTCAATGGGAAATACTGGTGCGCTTTTGGCATGCGGGATTTTTATTATTGGACGAATTAAAGGAATTAAGCGTCCCGGGTTGATGCCAACTTTGCCAACTCAAAATGATCACGGTTTTAATATTATTGATGTTGGTGCAAATGCAAAATCTAAGCCCGAATATATTCTCCAATGGGCTCAAATGGCTAGTTACTACGCTGAAAAAGTGCGTGGAGTTAAGAATCCTAAAGTTGCTTTATTAAATAATGGAGCAGAAAGTGATAAAGGAGATGAACTTCATCAAGAAGCTTATAAATTGTTAGAAGAGAGTGATTTGAATTTTATAGGCAATATTGAAGGAAATGAAATCATGACGGGTAAAGCAGATGTAGTTGCAAGTGATGGATTTTCTGGTAATATTGCTTTAAAGAGTGTAGAAGGGATGTCAAGTGTTCTACTTCATTCATTAAAAGATAGCTTGCTTAACAATGGAATGGTAACTAAACTTGGAGCACTTCTCATTAAAAATGCAATTAATGACATTCGTCATAAATATGACACTGCTGTTCATGGTGGTGCTGTTTTGATGGGAATTGATGCACCAGTTGTTAAAACTCATGGTAGATCAGATGAGCGTCCAATTTACTATACTCTTAAACAAATTGATAAAATTTTAGATGAAAAATTAATCGATAAATTCAGGGAAGAATTTTCAAAATAAGGAGTAAAAAATGACAGAAGAAGAAATTTTTAATAAAATTGCTGGAATGATTGCAGATAACTTTGAAGTGGATCAAGCTTCAATCACAAAAGAAACTAATTTCAATGAAGACTTGGATGCTGATTCAATTGATTTGGTTGAGTTTATTCTTCAACTTGAAGATGAATTTGGTTCAGAAATTCCAGATGAAGATGCTGAAAAAATTAAAACAGTTGGTGATGCAGTCGCTTATATCAAGGCTCATCAAGAATAATTTTATAAAAAAACCGGTTCTCAATTTGCATGAGACCGGTTTTGTGTTTATAATTAGAAAATAAATTAAAATTATTAATTGTCTTTTAATAAAGAATTGGTTTTGAAATGGGGGAAGGAACTTTGGATAAACAGAGCGATCTCTTGCTAGATATTCAACATCTGCATACGGCCTACCGTTTACAAGGTACGTTTTATGACGCTGCAGATGATGTTAATCTAACACTCAAACGTGATGAAATATTGGCCATTGTAGGTGAGTCAGGTTGCGGAAAAAGTACTATTGCTTCCAGTATAATCGGCTTATATGATCATAAAAATACAAAAGTTACTGGTGATATTCTTTATAATGAATTGAACTTAGTAGGATTGAATGAGTCACTTTTTAATAAAATTCGTGGTGACAAAATTGGAATGATTTTTCAGGATCCGTTGGCAAGTTTAAATCCCTTAATGAAAGTTGGAGATCAAGTTGCTGAAACCCTCTATTATCATACTGATATGAATGAAAGTCAGCGCCATAGCCGTGTTATTGAATTGTTTAATCAAGTTGGAATGCCTCGACCAGAAGAAATGTATGAGATGTATCCTCATGAGTTGTCTGGTGGCTTGCGTCAGCGTGTTGTAATTGCAATGGCTATTGCATGTAAGCCTGAAATTATTATTGCTGATGAACCAACTACAGCGTTAGATGTTACCATCCAAGCTCAAATTTTAGACTTGCTAGAAGATATTCAGAAACAAACTCACTCTGGAATTATTTTAATTACTCATGATTTAGGAGTTGTTGCTGAAACAGCCGATCAAGTAGCAGTGATGTATGCAGGTCAAATTGTTGAAAAAGCTGATGTTAAGACTATTTTTGAAAATCCACTCCATCCATATACTCGTTCTTTGTTGAATTCAATGCCACAATCAGATGATGAAAGCGAAGACCTGCATGTGATTCACGGTACGGTACCCTCTCTTAAGAATATGCCACGTACAGGAGATAGATTTGCTGCAAGAATTCCTTGGATTCCTGAGAGTGCGCATGAAAAAGAACCAACTGTTCATGAAGTTGCACCAGGTCACTGGGTAAGATGTACTTGCTGGAAAGATTTTCATTTTGAAAATGATGTAAATTCAAAAACGGAAGTTAAAGCGGTAAGCGGGGAGTAGTTTATGGCTAAAGAAATAATTCAAATAAAAGATTTAAAAGTCTATTACCCTATCCGTTCTGGATTCTGGAATAGAATTACCGACTATGTTCGTGCAGTTGACGGAGTAAATTTCTCAATCAATGAAGGTGAAACTTACGGTCTTATTGGAGAATCTGGTTCGGGTAAATCAACTACAGGTAAAGCAATTGTTGGAGTTGAAAAAGTTACCAGTGGTCAAATTATTTATAAAGGAATGGATGTTACCAAGGCTTCTAATCGTAAGAAGCTAAATTACAATAAAGATGTTCAAATGATTTTTCAGGATTCGATGTCTAGTTTAAATCCAAGAAAAAGAATTGAAGATATTATTGCAGAGCCAATTCGAAATTTTGAAAATTTAACTACAGACCAAGAACGAGACCGTGTGCAAGAATTACTGGATATTGTAGGTATGCCAAGCGATGCGATTTATAAATATCCACATGAATTTTCTGGTGGTCAGCGTCAAAGAATCGGAGTTGCACGTGCAGTTGCTACAAATCCTAAATTAATTGTTGCTGATGAACCAACAAGTGCTTTGGATTTATCAGTTCAAGCACAAGTTTTAAACTTTATGAAGCATATTCAACAGCAGTATAATATTGCTTACCTATTTATTTCCCATGATTTAGGCGTGGTAAAGCATATGTCAGAAAACCTAGCAATTATGCACCGCGGACGATTAGTAGAATTAGGGAGCAGAAAAGAAATCTATAAGCATCCTATTCATATTTATACTAAGCGACTTTTGTCAGCAATCCCAGTAGTTGATGTTGCTAAACGTGCTGAACATAAAAAACATCGTCAGCAGGTTGAAAAAGAATTTGAAGAAAACCAGAGTAAATGGTATGACAAAAATGGTCGAGTATTTCCTCTTCAAGAAATTACTCCTAATCATTTTGTAGCAGTACCAAAAGATGAAATTCAAGAAGCTAAGTTAGAAGAAAGAGAGGGTGAATAAATATGTGGAAAACAATCCTGAGACGTTTGTTGATTATGATCCCTCAATTGATTATTTTGAGTATCTTAGTCTTCTTACTTGCTAAGATGATGCCAGGTGACCCATTTAGCGGATCAATCAATCCTAATACTGACCCTAAACAAATTGCAGCTTTGAGACAAGCTGCTGGGTTAAACGACCCAGTTTGGGTTCAATATTGCAGATGGGTAGGTAATCTATTCCATGGAGATTTAGGAACAAGTTATATTCAACATGTTCCTGTAAGTTCATTGATAGCTGATCGTGCGGTTAATACTTTTTGGTTATCACTTTTAACTACTATTTTAACTTATGCGATTGCTATTCCTATGGGAATTACAGCTGGTCGTCATCAAGATCAATGGCAAGATACGGCAGTTCAAATTTTTAATTATATTACTTTCGCTGTACCTGGTTTTGTATTTTATATTTTAGGTCTTTGGTTATTTGGATTTACTTTAGGTTGGTTCCCAATTTCAGGTTCTGTATCGGCTAATGCATCTGGCTTTTGGGGAATCTTATTTAGTCGTTTAGACCACATGATTTTACCAGCTATTCTGTATGCGGCAATTACTACTACAACAATTGTGCAATATTTGAGAACTGGAATTGTTGATAATAAAGTTGAAGATTATGTAAGAACTGCTCGTAGTAAAGGAGTTCCAGAAAAAATAGTTTTCCATAAGCATATTTTAAGAAACTCACTTTTGCCAATTGCAGCCTTTTTTGGTAATACAATCACCGGTCTTCTTAGCGGTTCAATGATTATTGAAACTGTTTTTAGTTATCCTGGTATGGGTAAGTTGTTCCTTGATTCTATTGGACAGCGTGACTACACTACTTTGACAGCATTAATCCTTATTTTTGGTATTTTGACATTAATTGGTAACTTGTTGTCAGATATTATCATGAGTATCATTGACCCACGTATTAGAATCCAATAGGGAGGGAGAGAAAAAATGGCTGATAAAAACGAAGCTAAAAAGAATCAAGAAGTTAAAAGTGATAAGCCAAAAGCATCTCTTCCACCTTCTGGATTTAAAGTAGTAGTTAGAGAAATTGTTCGTGATAAAACAGCTTTAGTTGCATTTATCTTAATTGTTTTAATTTTATTGTTTACTTTTGGTGGATCACTATTTTTAAACAAGGCGCAAATTACTGAAATTAATATTGTAGATGCTTACTATGGCTGGGGTGAAGGCGGTCACTTACTCGGAACTGATGATGGTGGACGCGATATTATGAAACTGCTCATGATGGGTGGTAGGAACTCTATCTTAATCGGTTTCTCAATTACTGTGATTACTGAAGTTGTCGGTTTAGTTGTAGGATTGGTATCAGGATATTATGGTGGAATTGTAGATTCAATTATTATGAGAATAGTTGATTTCGTCCAAATTTTGCCAATGATGCCGATTATCATTGTTTTAACTACAGTTATTCCAAACTATAATGCGGTAACTTTAGTATGGTTGATTGCAATGTTTGGCTGGACAACAACTGCACGTTATTACAGATCATTTATTTTATCTCAAAGAGATCGTGATTATGTTTTAGCATCTAAGACTTCTGGCTCAAGTGATCTTAAGATTATGTTTAGAGAAGTATTACCTAATATTACATCAATGATTATTATCGATGCGGTTTTAACAGTTGCAGGTAATATTGGTATTGAAACTTCATTATCATTCTTGGGCTATGGGTTACCAACTACAACTCCATCCCTTGGAACTTTGATTGGATTTGCTAACGATCCAGTTAATGTTATTAATCGTCCATGGTTGTGGCTCCCAGCAACAATATTACTGTTAGTGATTTCTTTAAGTATTAACTATGTAGGACGTGCACTTCAACGTGCTGGGGATGCAAGACAGCGTCAAAATTAAAATTATTAAAAACTATAAAAAGTCTTCTATTAGCAATAATAGAGGGCTTTTTTACATGTTGGTAATCTTAATATAATAATAAAATTAAAATATTTTTCATGAAAGCGTTGATTTTCTCATAAAAAGTGATAATATTTAATTATTAAATTAATTTTAGAAACTTAAAGACTTGTTTTTTAAAAACGGGGGACTTAATATGAAAAAATCTAAATTATTAGGCTCAGTTGGTGTAGTAGCTGCTGCAGCTTTAGCACTTGTAGCTTGTGGTAAGAGTGGACAAAATAGTAATTCAGGCGCAAATGATGCTAAGAAGTTTCCATCCTCAACACCTAAAAAGGCAGTTAAACAAGGTGGTTCTGTAAATGTTGCTCTTGAAACTGATACTCCATTTACAGGTATCTTCTCAGATGAATTAGCTACCTCAGCTTACGACTCACAAGTAGCAGCTCCAGCATCAGAATCACTTTTTGATACTGATGACCATTACCAAATTAATGACAAAGGTCCAGCAACTATGAAGATGGATCGTCAAAATAAAACTGTTACTATCACTGTTAAAAAGGGTGTTAAATGGTCTGATGGTAAGCAAGTTAATGCCAAAGATTTGGAATATCCATATGAAATCTTAGCAAATAAAAAGACTAATGCTCAAAGATATAGCAGTCAATTTGAAGAAATTGAAGGTATGAAAGAATACCATGAAGGTAAGGCTAGTTCTATTTCTGGTATTGAAATGCCAGATGGTGAAAATGGTAGAACTATTGTAATTCACTACAAGGAATTAAAGCCAGGTATGAAATTTAGTGGTAATGGTTACTTTTGGGAAAGCGCTGCTCCATACCACTATTTAAAGAATGTTCCATTTAATAAGCTTCAATCTTCCGATGAAATTAGAAAGAAGCCCCTTTACTTTGGACCATTTAAAGTTTCTAAAATTGTTCGTGGTCAATCTGTATCTTATGTTCCAAATAAATATTATTGGAGAGGTAAGCCAAAACTTAATAAAGTTACTATTCAAGTTGTATCACAGGATTCAGCTTCACAAGCTATTAAGAGTCACAAGTTTGATATAGCCGAAGTAGTTAATTCTCAATGGGATCAAGTTAAAGATACTAAGGATGTAAACTTTGTAGCTCAAGTTCCATTACAATATAGCTACTTAGGCTTTAAAGTTGGTAAGTGGGATGCTAAGGCTGGCAAAAATGTCATGGATAAGAATTCTAAGATGAATAATAAATCTCTTCGTCAAGCTATTGCCTATGCTATGAATGTTGATGCGGTTAATAAGCGTTATACTAATGGTTTGAACTTTAAAGTTAATACTTTGATTCCAAAAGGCTTTGGTGAATATCATGATAGCAGTGTGAAAGGTTACAATTATAACTTAAAGAAAGCTGAACAACTGCTTGATAAGGCCGGCTATAAGAAGAAGGGAAAATGGCGTGTGCAACCTAACGGTAAGCCACTTAAGATTAAGTTTGCTGCAATGAGCGGTAATCCAAATGCAGAAGCTATTGCTCAAAACTACTTACAACAATGGCATAAGATTGGATTAGATGTTTCACTTGTTGGAGGACGTTTAACAGAATTTAATTCGTTCTATGATAAAGTTCAAAATGATGATCCGGGTGTAGATATGTTCCAAGCTGCTTGGAGTTTAGCTTCTGAACCTTCACAAAACTCAATGTATGGAGAATATACTTCTTCAAATTATGAGCGTTTTGTAACTAAGAAGAATAATGAACTTTTGAAAGAAATGGATTCACAAAAAGCCTTTAATACTAAGTATCGTGTAGAGAAGTTCCATGAATGGCAACAATACATGAATGATGAAGCTTATGTTGTTCCACTTTATAATTCATATCAAATTCAAGCTGTTAATAGTAAGCTTACTGGTTACTCAACTAAACCATCTCAACAAAATAAACTCTGGAGTCAAGTTGGCTATGTCAAATAATGGTTTATAACAATAATAAAAATAAAGCAGGTTGCTCAAATGAGCGAACCTGTTTTTTCTTGTAGTGTTACACCATTATTAGATAAGTATTCGTGTAAAACTGGTATAATGTTAAACATGGGAGGTTAACTTATGGTAAGCACAAAGTTTATTAAACAATTGAATGAAAAATATGGAATAAAATTCCATTCAAAAAAATTATTAGAAGAAGCTTTTACTCATTCTTCTTATGCTAATGAGCATCCCAACGACGGAATTAGAAATTATGAAAAACTAGAATTTTTAGGAGATGCTGTCCTTGAATTAGCAGTTTCTGATTATTTGTATCGTCATTTTCCTAATTTAAATGAAGGTGAATTAACTAGACTTCGTTCAAACATTGTTAGAACTGAAGGCTTTTCTGAATTTGCTATTGAGTGTGGTTTTCAAGATGAAATTAATTTAGGAAACGGTGAAGAAAAATCAGGTGCTCGTCATCGTAAAACGCTACTTGAAGATGTATTTGAAGCTTTTAATGGGGCATTGTTTCTTGATCAAGGGATGCCGGCAGTGCAACACTTTTTGCATTTAACGGTTTATCCATTAATTGACCAAGGAGAATTTACTGCTTCACGTGATTATAAAACTGATTTGCAGGAATTTTTACAACAAGATGGTCCAGTTAAGATTGAGTATACTGTTTTAGAAGAATCGCAATTACCATCTCACTTCGTAGTTGAGCTTAAAGTCAATGATAAAGTTCAATCAACTGGTGAAGGTAAAAATAAAAAAGCTGCTGAACAAGAAGCAGCTAAGGCCGCCCTTGAAAAACTTGAGTAGGAAGGTGACGACGTGCCATTAACAGAATTAATTATTGATGGTTTTAAATCATTTGCTGAAAAGACAACTATTCATTTTGATACAGGAATTACAGGTGTTGTTGGACCAAATGGAAGTGGTAAAAGCAACATTACTGAAGCTATTCGCTGGGCAATGGGAGAAACAAGAGCTAAGAGTCTACGCGGAAGTAACATGAAAGATGTGATTTTTGCCGGAAGTGAGTTCCGTAAACCGCTTAATCGTGCAATTGTTACTTTGATTTTTGATAATAAAAAACACGAATTAGCTTCAAATCAAGATAAGGTTTCAATAACAAGAAAGATTTTACGGTCAGGAGATAGTGAATATTTAATTAATAATCGTCCCGTAAGATTAAAGGATGTTCGAGAATTATTTTTGGATTCGGGAATTTCGCAGAATAGTTTAGCAATTATATCTCAAGGTAGAGTTGATCAAATTTTAAATTCTCGTCCTGAAGAAAGACGGGTGATTTTTGAAGAAGCAGCTGGAGTTCTTCATTTTAAGGAGCAAAAAGAAACTGCAGCTCGTGAACTAGAACGTACTAATGATAATCTTATTAGAATTAATGATTTAGTAAAAGAACTAGAAAAGCGAGTTGAACCACTCCATGAACAAAGTTCTTTAGCTAAAGAATATAAATTTCAAAAAGCTGGCTTAGATCAAAAGTTGAAGACTTTATTAGCTTTTGAAATTGAAGATTTAGATAATAAAAAAGCTGAAATCCAAAAAAGCGCTACTAAAAATCAGGTTTTATTATCTAAGTTAGATAAAGAAGTTAAAGATTCTCAACAAGCAGTTAGTGAAAAACGTCAAGAATATCAGGAAATTCAAGAAAAACGTGAAGCTGCTCAAAGTCAACTGTTAAAATTAACAGATGAAATTTCAAAATTAAATACTAATTTACAAGTTACTGAACAGTCTAAACAATTTGATGAAGCAACTAAAAATGAGTATAAAAATCAAGTAGCTGAACTCACTAGCCAAATTTCTCAATTGAATAATGAACTTGCAGATATTTCTAAAACTAAAGAGTCATTATCTATTGAACAAGATGAGTTAAAACAAAAGCGTGAAAATTTACTTGGTCAATTGAAGGACGATCCGGCTATTCTCGAGCAAAAACTAGAAGACTTAAGAAATACCTATATTCAATTATTGCAGGATCAAACCACTAATAACAATCAACTAGTTTATTTAGAATCTGAATTGAAGAAAACTAGAGATGATCAAAGTTATAAAAATAATGATGTTTCTGAACAATTAAAAACATCCAGTGAAGAATTAACTGCTTTAAAAAATCGTGGGAAACAGTTAACAATTAAGCATGATAATTTAGAAAAAAGTTTAACCGATTTATTTTCTAAAAAGTCAGATGCAGAAGATAGACTGAGAAATTTAAGAAAGACTGTTAATAATGAGCGAACTGATTTACAAAAAATAACTGCTCGTTATGAAGCATTAGTAAATATTCAAAAGCGCCATGAGGGCTATTACTATGGGGTAAGAAGTATTTTAAATAATCTTGATAGTTATCCAGGCGTAATTGGTGCGATTGGTGAATTGATAAGTTTTTCTGCGGAATATGAAGCTGCAATGACAACAGCTTTAGGTTCCAGTGTTCAAGATTTAGTAACTGATTCCCGTGTTAGTGCTAAAAATGCAATCAATAAATTAAAACAAACACATGCTGGTAGGGCTACTTTTTTACCATTAGATGGTTTACGTCAATATAATATTCCTACTTCAACGATTACAACTTTAAAATCGTTTAAAGGGTTTAAAGGAATTGCAAGTCAACTGATAAAGAATAATAGTAAACATGATATTTCAGAAGCTATTAATTATTTATTAGGTAGTGTAATAGTAGTTGATAATATTGAGAATGCTTTAGCAATTTCAAGACGTTTGGGACGCTATCGAATTGTAACTTTAGATGGAGATATTATTTCACCAGGGGGTTCGATGACCGGAGGGATGCGCAATCAGCGCAATAATTCACCTCTTCAAACAACCAGTGAAATTAATCGTTTAAAAGATAAGAGTACAACTCTTGAGAAGCAATTTAATAGTGATCAAAAGATGCTTCAAGTAGCTATTGAAGATAGTGAAGATTTAACTCAAAAATATAATCAAATTAATAAAGAGTTACAAGCAGTTGCTCAAGAATTGGGAGAAGTAGCGCTTTCTTATAAAAACCAAGAAAAAGAGGTTAAAAGACTTTCTGATGCAAATAATTTATTTGATTCGCGAGTTAAAGAACGGATAGGGCAAATTAAAGCAACTGAAAGCCAAATTGAAGAAGCCCGTAATAGAAAAGAAGAGTTAGCCCTTCAAGCTGATAAAGAAAAGCAGCAAATGGCACAAATTCAAGACTCGATTAAGAATTTTAATTCTCTTAATCAAGAAGTTCAGAATAAACTTTCAGATCTTGATCCGAAGTTGGCGGTTGTTTCAAATAAATATGAGAATTTGCACAATCAGGAATTAGAAAAGTTGCAGCAATCAAAGAGCAGTCAAAAACAATTAGAAGAATTAAAGCAAAAATTATCTAGTTTAGGTAAAAATAATAAGTTATCCGAACAAAAACGGCTTGAGTTGCAAAAGCAAGAAAAAGCAGCAGTAGCTGAAAAAATTCAATTAGAGAAAAAATTGCGAACACTCTCTTCTAATCTTGGTCAAGTCGATGCTCAGATAACCCAACTAGATCAGGTTGCAACAAGAAACTATGAGTTGCGAAAAAATGCTGCTACAGAACAAGAAGAATATTCTGTAAAAATTGCTAAATTTAATACTGAAATTGACCAAAGATTGACTACTTTAAGTGAAGATTATTCATTAACTTATGAGGGTGCATTAAACCAAGCTAAGCTTGAAAATAATGCTGAAAATAGGGCTGATCTTAAGAAAAATGTCAAATTGCACCGAATGTCACTTGAAGATATAGGTCCAGTTAACTTAAATTCTATTGAGGAATACGAAGATGTAAAAAGTCGCTATGAGTTTTTACATGGTCAGCAAGATGATTTATTAAAAGCTCGGGAAGACTTAAAACAGTCAATGAATGAATTAGATATAGAAGTTAAAACTCGATTTAGTGAAACTTTTACGGCAGCTAGTGAGAATTTCACTAAGATTTTCCCTATTGTATTTGGGGGAGGGAATGCAAAATTAGTTTTAACCGAGCCTGATAATTTGCTTAAGACAGGAATTGAAATTATTGCTCAACCTCCTGGCAAGAAATTACAAAGATTAAGTTTATTATCTGGTGGTGAAAGAGCTTTAACAGCAATCACACTTTTATTTGCAATGTTACAAATAAATCCGGTACCGTTTTGTGTACTTGATGAAGTTGAGGCTGCTCTTGATGATGCCAATGTTAGCCGTTTTGCACAGTTTTTACAAAAATATGATATGCATACACAATTTATCGTGATAACCCATAGACGAGGAACTATGCAACAAGCAGATCAGTTATATGGAGTTGTGATGCAAGAGTCGGGTGTGTCACAAGTTTTATCAGTGTCATTAAAAGATATTAAAGATGAGGTAGAGTAAATTTGGGTTTATTTGATAAGATCAAAAAATCACTTTTTGGAAAAAAAGATGAAGAAGAAAAACAAGAACAAGATTCTGTTCAAGAAGAAGTAAAAAACGATGTTGAAGATGCAGATGAAGAAAAGTCTGCTGATTTTACTAGTGTTGATAAAGAAGATTCTCTTGAAGAAAGTTCAAAAGAAAATACTGAAAATAATTCAAAAAAAGAGGATTCTAATGACTCTAATAATTTAGCTGATTCTGATGTAGAAGCAGATTCTAGTCAAGATGCTCTTAAGGATTCTACTATAGAAGAATCTAAAAAAACTGACTCAGAAATTAGTGAAGAAAATACTGAAAATGAATCTGAGAATCAAGAAAATTTAGAAAAAAACACTGAAGAAGCTAAAGATGAAGTTGTAGAAGATTCTGATAATACTGCAAATGAAAATCAAACTGAACTTTATGAAAAGGGACTTGAAAAAACTAATAAAGGTTTTGGGGCTCGATTAAATGCTTTCTTCGCACAATTTAGAAGTGTTGATGAGGATTTCTTTGATGATTTGGAAGAATTGTTAATTGAATCAGATGTTGGTTATGAAACAGCAGAAGAATTAACTGAGCAATTACGTGATGAGGCTAAACTTCAAAAGGCTAAAACACATGACGATTTAAAGCGAGTAATTGTTGAAAAGTTAGTTGAAGTCTACGATCAAAATGGTAATAGTGATGATGAAAAATTAAATTATCATGATGATGATACTCCTAATGTTTATCTTTTTGTTGGAGTTAATGGTGCAGGTAAGACCACTACTATTGGGAAATTAGCTAAACGCTTTAAGGATGAAGGAAAGTCTGTTATTATGGCAGCTGCTGATACATTTAGAGCAGGTGCTGTAGAACAATTAGTAGAATGGGGTAAGCGTGTAGATGTACCTGTAGTTACAGGTGCTGAAAAAGCTGATCCTGCTTCAGTCGTTTATGATGCAACTGAAAAGGCAATTAAAGAAAAAGCCGATATTTTATTAGTTGATACTGCAGGACGTCTTCAAAATAAGAAGAATTTGATGAATGAACTTGAAAAAATTCAACGAACGATTAAAAAGTTGCTTCCAGAAGAACCTACTGAAACGCTTCTTGTTTTGGATGGATCAACTGGACAAAATGCACTTTTACAAGCAAAAGATTTTGATAAAACTACCAAGTTGACTGGTTTAGTTTTAACAAAACTTGACGGCTCTTCAAAAGGTGGGGTTGTCTTAGCAATTAGAAATGAAATGAACTTGCCAGTTAAGCTTGTAGGACTTGGAGAAAAGCCAGAAGACCTTGCGGATTTTGACGCTGCAAATTATGCTATTGGTTTATTCCATGGTTTGGTCTAAAATTAGGATAGTAATTGATTATTTTATTATAAGGAGAACACTATGAAAGAATACAGTGCTTGTACAACTATTTTAGTTGGTAAAAAAGCCTCAATTGATGGCTCAACGATGATTGCACGTAATGATGATACTTTTAAGCCAATTACACCTCAAAAGTTCATTATTGAACCTGCCGCTAAAGATGAAAAGGGACGTCATATCAAGTCTTGGCTCAACAAGTTTGAAATGGATTTACCAGAAAATGCACAAAGAGTCCCAGCCGTTCCTAATGTTGATTACAAAACTCAAGGCTATTATGACGAAAGCGGTATTAATCAAAAGAATGTTGCAATGTCATGTACTGAATCAACTTATGGTAATGAAAGAACTTTGGCATTTGATCCACTTGTTAAAGATGGATTAGATGAAGATTGTATGCAAACTGTAGTTTTACCATATATTGATTCTGCTCGAGATGGTGTTAAGCGTTTAGGTAAGTTAATCAAAAAGTACGGTTCACCAGCTGGTAATTCTGTATTATTCAGTGATAAAGATGAAGTATGGTACATGGAAATCGTTACTGGTCACCACTGGGTAGCACAACGCATTCCAGATGATTGTTATGCTGCAACAGGTAACCGTGTTGCTATTCAAGAAGTAAACTTTGATGATCCAGACAACTTTATGTGGAGTGAAGGAATTCAAGAATTTGTTGAAAAGCATCATTTAAATACTGATCATGAAGGTTGGAATTTCCGTCATATTTTTGGTACTTATACTGAACAAGATCGTCACTATAATACTAGTCGTCAATGGTATATTCAAAAACTTTTTAATCCTGAAATTGAACAAGATCCACAAGATCCTGATATTCCATTTATTCGTAAAGCTGCAAAGAAAATTAGCCGCGAAGATATTCAATATGCTTTAGGTAGTCATTATCAAGATACTCCTTATGATCCATTTGGTAAGGGTACAGATGAAGAAAAGCATATGTATCGCCCAATTGGTTTAAATAGAACTCAAAACTCACATGTTCTTCAAATTAGAAGTGATGTTTCAGAAGATAAAGCTGCTATTATGTGGTTATGTATCGGTGGTCCAACATTTACACCATATGTACCATTCTTTACAAATATGAATGATACTGATCCTTCATACAATAATACTTCAATGGATTATAATATGAATGATGCATGGTGGTACTACAAATCATTTGCTGCTCTTGTTGAAAGTCACTATCCACAATTTGTTCAGCTTGATACTACTTACCTTACTGAACTTAACCGCTATTATAGAGGTCGCGTTGAAGAAATTATTAAAGGTGCAGATGGTAAACGTGGCGATGAGCTTACTGAATATTTAACTAAAGAAAACCAAAAAACAGTTGCTCATACTAAGAAAGAAACAGAAAAACTTTGGGGACAAATGTTTACTGAATCTATCAATATGTCTAAGTTAACTTTTAATATGGATAAAAATCTTTAAACACATGAAAAATAATCTTATCTTCTTAGGTAAGATTATTTTTTATTTATCTAAAAAAAGACTAAACTATAAGTAACGAAGGAGGCAATAATTATGAAGATTGACGTGTTTAGCCATATTTTAACGCCAAATTATTATCAAAAGATGCTTGAAATTGACCCTAAAATTCCAGAAAAGTATCCCTTTTTGAAAGTTAAAGCACTTACAGATTTACAATTTCGGTTAAATAATTGGCCTGAAAACCATTTAAAACAGGTTTTATCTTTTGCAAATATCAGTCCGGAAGATTTTGTTATTCCAGCAGAAGCTGCGGACCTTTGTGAAATGGCAAATAACGAGTTGGCTGCCATAGTTCATGATAATCCTGATAAATTTGAGGCTGGAGTAGGGATGCTTCCAATGAACAATATTAAAGCTGCGCAAGAGACTCTAGAGAAAATTGCTAAATCAGATATTTTAGTGGGTGCGCAAATTTTTACTCGTCATTTAGGAAAAAGTATTGCTAATCTTGAATTTCGTCCAGTTTTAGCAAAAGCTGCTGAGTTGAATGTTCCTTTATGGCTTCATCCTGTTTTTGATAAGCGTAAGCCTGATAATAATTTAGTCTTTTCATGGGAATATGAGTTATCTCAAGCCATGCTTCAATTAGTTAAAGCTGATTTATTTGAAGAATATCCTAATATTAAAATTCTGGTCCATCATGCTGGAGCAATGGTACCGTTTTTTAGTGGCAGAATTAATCATATTTTGGATGAAGAACATGCCGAAGATTTTAAAAACTTTTATGTTGATACGGCAATTTTAGGTAATACCCCAGCTCTACAATTAACATTAGATTATTTTGGAATTAATCATGTGTTATTTGGTACGGATGCACCTTTTGGAGTAGCTCCAGTTGGACCAGATGAAATTGTGTCAAAAGCAATTGATGATTTAGATATTTCAGACTTATATGAAAACAAAATTTTTAAAACAAATTATGAACATTTTATAAGGAGATAAAAAATGAACATAAAAAATGCACCTATTATGAACTTTTATCATTTAACTGTTAATCCAGCTGAAAGAGACGAATTCTTAAAGGCTGGCAAAGAGAATATGTTTACTTCAATTCAAAAAGAAGATGGGGTATATTTCATGTCCTCAGCTTCTGAAGGAAAAGATAGTAACTATATCTTTGAAGTCTATAAGGATGAAGAAAGTTATCAAAATCACATCAATTCAAAGCAGTTTAAAGCTTACCAAGCAGTAGCTAAAGATGCAGTAGATGAAACGGATTCTTTTAATTTGACGCCACAATTTATTGGTACTAATTATCAGGATTTACGAATTGATAAAAACAATAATTATGTAGTCAATATGGCTAAAATCACTTTGGTAGATGATGATTTAGAAAAGTTTGGCGATATTGTTAAAAAAGAAATGACAAAATCTATGGAAAGAGAAGCTGGCATAATTGCAATGTTAGCTGGAAATATGTTTGATATAGAAAACGAATGGCGCTTTTTTGAAGTTTACCAAGATGAAGCAGCTTATGAAGCTCATACTCGAACGAAACATTTTATAGATTATATTTCCCAAACCAAAGAAATGATTTACGAAAAAAGCATATTGAGTTTGCATGGCGATGTTATTGTAGACCGGTCTAATATGAATTATGAAGCATAAAAATTAGCTAAGTACATTTGTACTTAGCTAATTTTTGTTTTAAGAGTTATTTTTTTAGACTAGTTGTTGAGTGGCGTATTCCGTAAACAAGATAAATGATTACTCCAATGATAAACCAGGCTAAGGCATAAACTTTAGCTTGAATATCTAATCCTAAGAATACTATTAAAGAAGCTAAAAAGGCTAAAATTGGTAAAACTGGATAAAGTGGCATCTTAAATGAAGGATCTACAATATCTTGTCCTTCGCGCTTTCTAAGAGGAAGAATAGCAATTGATACAAACATAAAGGCAATTAAGGTTCCTGCAGAAACTAATTGTGAAATTGCTGAAAATGGGAAAAGAGTTCCTACAATAATTGCAGCTGCAGTAATGGCTAATACTGCGTTATTAGGACGATGATCTTTGTCAATTTTTCCAAGCCATTTTGGAAGCATCCCATCACGGCCAAATGAATAAATTAAACGAGACCCTGCCATTGTCATTCCAATTAAAGCAGTAAACATTCCAAAAACGGCAATAGTTTGAACAATAACTGCTACTAATGGGTGTCCTGCATAACGCAGAGCCAATCCAACTGGTTCAGCATTACCAGCGTATTTTTGATAAGGTACTACACCAACAAGGACTAAACTTACGCTAACAAAAAGAACGACCGCAATAACTAATGAACCAATGATTCCGCGAGGCATCGTCTTTTCAGGGTCAATTGCTTCTGCTGAGTTTGCAGCTACAGAATCAAAACCAATATAAGATAAGAAAATCATTGCTACCCCAGCGTAGATTCCTTGCCAGCCACCGAATGGACCGTTAGCAGTTTCATGGTATTTAGGAATGAATGGAACAAAGTTTGAATGTTTGATTGCAGTTGCTCCCACTACAACGAAAAGTAGAATTGCAATAACTTTTAAAATAACAAGAGCATTTTCAACACGGGCAACTTTTCCAATTCCATTAGAAACTAAGATAGAAACTAAAGCAATAGAAACAATAGAAATAATGTCAACTATTCCGCCATCAGTTCCAAAAGCATTTGAAAGTGAAGCTGGTAATTTCCATCCCAGTGGAGCAATTAAAGCGCGGAAGTTAGCCGATAAGCCGGAGCCCACAAAGGCTAAAGCAATAAAATATTCTGCTAGTAGGGCCCAACCGGCAACCCAACCCCAAAATTCTCCAAATATTACATTGATCCAGGAATAAGCACTTCCAGCAAACGGCATTGCTGCTGACATTTCTGCATATGCAAACGCTACAAGCCCAGCGGCAATAGCTGCTAAGATAAATGAAATAGCCACTGCAGGTCCAGTATGCATTGCAGCAACTTCACCTGGAAGAGTAAAAATTGAAGCAGAAACAATTGTTCCTACTCCCAGTGCCAAAATATCACGTACTTTTAGTGAACGAACTAAATGGCCATCTTTATTCTCATATACACGTGGATCTTCTTTGCGGTTCATTTTTTTCCAAAGATTCACAGAAATTTCCTCCCTTATGTTTTTAGAAATAATTTATAATTAAATCTAAGTTAAATGAATTGTTAAAATCCATTTAATTTTAACAACAAAATCAAATACGGTCAATCGTCAATTAAGTATATTTTTGATATACTAATAAGCGGTGAAGCTTTATGGATGAACTAACAAAAAATGAAAAATTAGGTGATCTTTATGCCTATTATGGGAAATTATTAACCAAAGGGCAGCAGAGCTATTTTGAAGATTATTATTATAATGATTTATCTTTAGGTGAAATTGCTGACAATCATAATGTTTCTAGGCAGGCTATTTATGATAATTTAAAACGATCAACTAAAAGTCTAAAAAAATATGAATCTTCACTGCATATGCAGTCAGATTATAATAAAATAGAAGATAATCTTGAATTGACAGTAAAGTTGCTTGATCAAGGAGAGATTAATCAAGCTAAGGAAAAAATTCAAAATTTATTAAATAAGATGAGAGGGGAATAAACCCATGGCTTTTGAAAACTTAAGCGAGCGAATTCAAAAAGCATTAAAGAATTTGACTGGTAAAGGAAAGGTTTCGGAAGAAGATATTAATCGTGCCAGTCGTGAAATTAGATTAGCATTATTAGAAGCTGATGTTAACTTTAAAGTTGTTAAGGATTTTATTAAAAAAATAAAAAAGGAAGCTCTTGGCAAAGAAGTTCAAGAAAGCTTAAATCCAGGTCAGCAAGTAATTAAAATTGTTAATGAAGAATTAACTAAGATGATGGGAGAAAGTGCAGTTGGTTTGAATAAATCAAAGCACATTCCCACTATTATCATGATGGTTGGTCTTCAAGGTACTGGTAAGACTACTACTGTAGGTAAACTTGCATATCATTTACAAAAAACACAAAATGCTCGTCCACTTTTAATTGCAGGAGACATTTATCGTCCTGCTGCTGTTGAACAATTAAAGCAAATTGGCCAACAATTAGAAGTGCCTGTTTTTAGTGAAGCTGATGAAAAAGATGTTGCGAAAATTGTTGAAGATGGATTAGCTGAAGCTGATAAAAATAAGAATGACTATGTAATTATCGATACAGCAGGTCGTCTTGAAATTGATGAGCCTTTAATGGAAGAACTTGAAAGAGTTAAAAAAGTTGCTGATCCAGATAATATTTTGCTTGTTGTTGATGCAATGACAGGTCAAGCTGCAACTGATGTTGCTAAAGGGTTTGATGAAAGACTTAATGTTACTGGAGTTATTTTAACTAAACTTGATGGTGATACTCGTGGTGGGGCTGCTTTATCAATTCGTGCGGTTACTGGTAAGCCGATTATTTATACTGGTCAAGGTGAAAAACTTACTGATTTAGAAGATTTCCACCCAGATAGAATGGCATCCAGAATACTTGGAATGGGTGACATGCTTACGCTTATTGAACGTGCTCAACAAGATTATGATGAAAAAGAAGCTCAAAAAGTAGCTGAAAAGATGAAAGCAAATCAATTTGATTTTAACGATTTCATCGAACAACTCGAGCAAGTTCAAAAAATGGGGCCATTAGATCAAATTATGAAAATGATTCCAGGAATGGCTAATAATCCTCAATTACAAAACATGTCAATTGATGAAAAACAAATTGCCCATACTAAAGCTATTGTGTATTCAATGACTGCAGAAGAACGTGAAAATCCTGATATTTTAAATCCTAGCCGTAGAAGAAGAATTGCTGCTGGATCTGGTCGTCCAATTGTTGAAGTTAACCGTATGATTAAGCAATTTAAGACTGCTCGTGATATGATGCAAAAAGTTACTAAGGGTAACTTTAAAGGATTAGGTAATTTGCCAGGAATGGATTCGCCAATGGCTAAAATGGCAATGCGCCGAATGGGTAAAAATTTCAAAAAGAATAAGAAAAAGCGGATGAAGAAGATGAAGAGATATCACTCTTAAAGAAATTTTTTAATCTGTTAAGTAAAAAGCCTTTACACCTTTTACTTTTGGTGGTATATTATTAATCGTTAAGTTTTAGGAGGAAATTAATTTATGTCAGTTAAAATTCGTATGCACCGTATGGGTGCCAAGAGAAAGCCATTCTACAGAATCGTTGTTGCAGACTCACGTATGCCACGTGACGGTCGCTTCATCGAAGAAGTTGGCTACTACAACCCAGTTTCAAACCCAAAGCAATTGAAGCTTGAAGAAGACAAGATTTTTGAATGGCTTCAAAAGGGTGCACAACCTTCAGATACTGTAAGATCACTTCTTTCAAACGCAGGTATCATGAAGAAGTTGCACGATGCAAAATACAATAAGTAATTATTACTTTGAAAAGTTTGGAGCAGTTGCTTCAAACTTTTTTTCTTGATTAGATTTTGCAAGGAGATTAAAATGCAATTTTATGATGTAGCAAAAATTTTAACTACCCATGGTTTAAATGGGGAAGTAAAAGTTAGCTTAATAACTGATTTTCCTGAAGAACGTTTTGCTCCGGGTTCCATTTTATCCTTAAAAAATGATACAGAGCGTACTTTGACTGTTAAAAGTAGTCGTCCATTTAAACAGTTTTGGTTAGTGCAGTTTGAAGAAGTTACTGACATTGATCAAGCTGAAAAGCTTCGTGGTAAAACTTTAGTTGTGAGTGAGGAAAATCAACAAGAATTACCTGAAGGGGTATATTATTACCGTGATATTTTGAACTCAGACGTAATTGATGAAACAACTGGCGAAAGAATCGGAAAAATTACCGATATTCAAGCCCCTGGTGCAAATGATGTTTGGGAAGTAACTGAAGATGATGGGACAAGTTTTCTCATTCCATATATTTCTGATGTAGTTAAGAATGTAGATGTTGAAAATAAAAAAATCTATGTTGAACTAATGGAGGGATTGCGTTAATGAAAGTTAATGTTTTGACACTTTTTCCCGATATGTTTACTCCGCTTCAAGTCTCAATGTTAGGAAGAGGATTAGAGGATGGAAAGTGGGATCTCAATTTAGTTAATTTCCGTGATTTCACTACCGATATTCATCATCATGTAGATGATACTCCTTATGGTGGAGGAGCTGGAATGGTTCTTCAGATTATGCCAATTAAAAAGGCACTTGATTCTTTACCCTCTAAAGGGAAAGTGATTATTACTGCTCCTCAAGGCAAAACTTTTAATGAAAAAATGGCTCAAGATTGGGCAAAAGAAGAAGAATTAACTTTTATTTGCGGACACTATGAAGGCTTTGATCAACGAGTATACGATTTAGCTGATGAAACTGTTTCAATTGGAGATTATGTTTTAACCGGTGGAGAATTACCTACAATGAGCATGATTGATGCGACAGTAAGACTTTTACCAGGAATTTTAGGAAATAGTGCTTCTGCTGTGGAGGAAAGTTTTTCTCATGGATTATTAGAATATCCACAATATACCAGACCGGCTGATTTTGAAGGACAAAAGGTTCCTGAAGTATTAACTAGCGGAAATCATCAAAAAATTGCTGAATGGCGACATAAAGAAGCGTTAAGAGCTACTTACTTGCATCGACCAGATATGCTAGAAAATCGCCAATTAACTAAAGAAGAACAGCAGTGGCTGAAAGAATTTGAATAAATTTAAACTTGAACTTGTGGTAAAATTTTGCTAGAATCGTAGAAGTGGTTGTTTAGACCAAGTAATAAAGTTATGGGTATTCCGCTGGACGCAAAGCGTGATAAGAATACCGTAGAAGGAGAAATTATAATGGATCCATTAATTGCAGAATTAACTAAAGAACAATTACGTGACGATATTCCTGCTTTCCGCGCAGGTGACACTGTTCGTGTACACGTACGTGTTGTTGAAGGTAGTCACGAACGTATTCAAATTTTTGAAGGCGTTGTAATTAAGAAGAAGGGTGCTGGCATCGGCGCAACTTACACTGTTCGTAAGATTGCTTCAGGTGTTGGTGTTGAACGTACCTTCCCAGTTAACGACCCACGTGTTGCTAAGCTTGAAGTTGTACGTCATGGTCGTGTACGTCGTGCTAAGCTTTACTACTTACGTGATCGTCACGGTAAGTCAGCTAGAATTGCTGAAGCACGTCGTTAATTTAACGCGAATGCATACAAAAAAGAACCAGTTCTTAGGAATTGGTTCTTTTTTTGCATTTAAATACAATATACACTTTATTTTTTGTATAATTAATAAAAAGGGGGTTATTATTATGATTCATGAACATTCAGCTGGTAGCATTATTTATAGAAGAGAAGGCGGAGATCTCAAATATTTATTAGTCCAAAGTGTGGTTCATCATACATGGGGATTTCCAAAGGGACATTTAGCACCAGGCGAAACAAAGCAAGAGACAGCAAAACGCGAAGTTGCTGAAGAAGTGGGACTCCATCCTAAATTTGACTTTCGATTTGAAAAAAGTACGACATATGAAACTGAAGAACATACTATAAAGACAGTTACGTTTTTTATAAGTGAGTATGTACCTGGTCAAAAAGTAGTTGATCAAAAAGAAGAAATCCTAAATTCGGCTTGGGTCACTCTTCCAGATGCTAAAGTCTATTTAAAACGCCCGGGTTTGTATGATATTTTGCAGGAAGCAGAAGCATATATTCAGTTGAAAGATTAGGTGTTTGATTTGAAGTATCCTAAAGAATTAGTTGATGAGGTAATGAGTCGTTCAAAAGGGATGCGGCTAGAAGGTTTGAATGAGGGAGATGGACCAATTCATCCTAAATTAATGATTGTAGGGGAAGCTCCAGGAAAAAATGAACTTATTACACATAAACCTTTTTCAGGTGATTCCGGTAAGGAACTAATAAAATCTTTGGCATTAATTGGATTAACACGAGAAGAAGTGTATATTACTTCTGCTGTTAGAAGTCGTCCATACGGAATTAAGGAAGTTTTTAGCAAGCGCGAAAATAAAAAAGTTATAAAATATCCTAATCGAAAACCAACCAAAAAAGAAATATTAGCTCATGCGCCATTTTTTGACTATGAAGTTACCCAAGTACAACCTAAGTTAATTGTTACAGTAGGCAATGTTGGTCTAGAGAGGTTATTAGGACGAGGTCATAAAATTTCTCAAGAACATGGAACAGTGATTGAAAATACCCCTATTCTTAAATTAAATGATAAAAAAGACGGCTATATTTGGTCTAAGGAGCTTTACACAATTTTTCCGCAATATCATCCTGCAGCTATTTTTTATAATAGAAAATTAATTACAGATATTGAAAAAGATTGGCAGGTAATTAAACCGTATTTGGAGGAATAAATAATGAGTAATGAAACATTTTTAATTCCAATTAGGCAAAATAATGACTTGTCTGATATTGCCTTAGCAGAATTAAGACAGGATTTAGATTTACATCCCTTAAATCAGCGGATTTATACTAAGTTTTCATATTTGCCTGGAAATAGCAAACAATTTAGTTTAAACTCACAAGCTTTAAATGTTAGTTCTCCTCTTATAGGCAAACGAATCCTTTTTCTGGGATCATCAGTTACTTTTGGCTTTGGTGCACTTGGGGAGTCATTTGTTGATTTTCTTTGGAAAAAAGACGGTGTTGAAGCTATTAAGGATGCAGAGAATGGAACTACTCTAGTAGAACAAGATGTTAATTATTCAGGAGATTCATACGTAGCTAGATTTAAGGAAAACCTTCATTTAGAGACTCCTGAAATGTTGGTTTTACAGCTTTCAACTAATGATGCATTAAAAAATAAAGAAATAGGGAAAATTAGTACAAATGATGATTTTGATACACAAACTATTACAGGTGCATTAGAATATATTATTTCAAAAGCACAGAAAGTTTGGCATTGTCCAATTTTGATTTATACTAATCCCTATTTTGAAAATTCTTTATATTCACAAATGGTTAAAAGAAGTCATGAATTAGTGGAAAAATATGATATTCAAATCTTGGATTTATATAATGATCCTAATTTTAAAAATCAGGATAAGCTTTATATGGCGGATGAAATTCATCCAACTAGAGCAGGTTATAAAGAAAAGTGGCTTCCTAAATTTGAAAATAAGATAATAAATATCCTAAAATAACAAAAACTGGTAGAACTTTTAAATTAAGAGTTCTACCAGTTTTTTAGCTAATATGGTTGCGATAAAGACCGATAACTTTACCCAAAATTGTAACATTCGTTAAAATAATTGGAGACATTGCATCGTTTTCGGGTTGCAAACGATAGTGATCTTTTTCTTTGTAAAAACGTTTAACTGTTGCTTCATTTTCATCAGTCATGGCCACTACAATATCACCATTTTCGGCTGTATTTTGTTTACGAACAATAACTTGGTCACCATTAAAAATACCACTATTAATCATGCTGCTTCCTTTGATGGTAAGCATATATAAATCTCCCTTGAAGCCTTCAAGATCGGGAGGAAGAGGGAAGTAATCTTCTGGTTCATTTTCTTCTACAGCTAAAATTGGTTGACCTGCTGTAACAACACCTAAAACAGGAATCTTCTTGGCAGCAATTCCCATTGCTTTGCGTCCTGCATCAGTTACTTCGATGGCACGAGGTTTAGTTGCATCTTTGATTACATATCCTTTTCTTTGTAATCGAGCAATGTGACCGTGAACAGTTGAAGTTGATGAAAGACCTACAGCAGAACAGATTTCACGAACAGTTGGTGGAAAGCCATGCTGTTCTACGGATTCATAGATGTAGCGCAAGACTTCTAGTTGTTTTTTATCATTTTTTAACATGTTAATTACTCCGTTTTATGATTGATTTGGTATATACTATATATTGTAGCAAATAACTAATAGTTTCACAAACGAGTGTTCCAGAAGAAAAAATGTCTTTTATTCTAATACTTAAAAGTGTAAACTTATTTTTATATGTGAGGTGTAAAAAATGGACAAAGATGAAGAAAAGAAAGTTACAGATCGTATCAATGAACTTTATCACAAGAAGCAAGATGAAGGCTTAACTGATGAAGAAGAAAAAGAACGTAAAGAACTTCACAAGAAGTTTTTAGAAAACTTTAGAGCCGGATTTAAGCAGCAACTTGAAAATACTGTTATTGTTGATAAAAATGGCAAAGAAGTAACTTCTGAAAAGGCAAAAGCTGCTCAAAGAAAAAAGGGTCTAAGAAAAGATTAATTTCACCTTTAAAAATTCACTGATTTTAGGTACAATAACCTTATTAGTTAATGGAGGATTTTTAATTATGAATTTAGCATTAGCAATTGTATTGATTATCGCTGCACTTTTAATCGGTCTTGTTGGCGGATTTTATGGTGCAAGAGCATACATGAAAAAGTATTTCCAAGATAATCCTCCAATCAGTGAAGACATGATTGTTGCCATGATGTCACAAATGGGTCAAAAACCTTCAGCTAAGAAGGTCAACCAAGTGATGAACATGATGAAGCATCAACAAAGATAAAAGTCTTTTCATATCGATTGGACTCTTAAAGGGCGAAGGATTACCTTCGTCCTTTTTGTGTAGTTTTGAGAAGGAGAAATCATGAAAAAATATTTCAATGTACGTGGCGGTGTTGGTGATATTACCAAGGCAGATATGGCAACTAGAATTCAGGATAATTTATATCTAGCAGTTAATTCAAAATGGCAAAAACAAGCTGTCATTCCACCTGATAGAACTGAAACTGGAACAAATGCCAAAATTGATATTAATCTTGAAAGATTAATGATTCAGGAGTTTAACGATTTTGCATCAAGTAAAAATAAATTGCCAGAATTAAGCAATTTTGAAAAGTCAATCCAACTATATAAATTAGCTCTTGATTTTGATAGAAGAAGTAAGGAAGGAGCATCTCCAGTTCAAGCTGACTTAAAGAGATTAAAGAAATTATCTAATTTTTCAAAATTTAATCAAGATGCAAATGAACTCTATTTCACTTATTCCTTACCAATTAGCTTTGAAGTTGATGCCGATATGAAAAATACTGATAAAAATGTTTTGTATTTTTCAGGACCAGGAACTCTTTTACCTGATACAAGTAGTTATCAGGATGCTGATGCAGATAAATTATTAAGTATTTTAAAAAAGCAATCAGTGAAGCTATTAATTATGGCAGGGATGCCTGAAGAAGAGGCGCTACAAGAAGTTGAATTGGGATTAAAATATGATGCACGCCTTGCTAAGGTGGTAAAGTCAACTGAAGAGTGGTCTGATTATCCAAAAATGTATAATCCCATGACTATGAAAGACTTTTTAGCAAAATTTGAATCATTTGATATGGAAGCTTTTTTGAAGAAAATCTTACCCGTACTTCCTAAAAACGTAATCGTAACAGAGCCACGTTATTTGGATCACATTAACGAGTTTCTCAATGAAACTAGCTTTGAAGAAATTCGTGGCTGGATGTTAATTAAATTTATTAATGGTTCAGCAAACTTGCTATCACAGAAATTTAGAGAGGCGGCTTTTTCTTATCGTCAAGCAATTACTGGCGCTAATGAATTGCCCACTGCTCAAAAATACGCATATCGTTTAGCTGATGGTGTCTTTGATGAAGTTGATGGGATTTTTTATGGTAAAACTTACTTTGGTAAAGATGCTAAAACTGATGTAACTGATATGATTCATACCATGATTGGAGTATATGAGGACCGCATCAGAAATAACACTTGGCTTTCAGAAGATACTAAAAATAAAGCTATAGTTAAATTGAAGTCTTTAGTTTTAAAAATTGGATATCCAGAAAAGCAAGAAAAAATCTACGATTTGCTTAGAGTTGATACGACAAAAAGTTTATATGAAAATATGTCATTAATTAGTAAAATTGAAGCTAAGTATAATTTAGCTAAAATTACAGAACCAGTAGATCGTAGTGTTTGGCTAATGCCAGGAAATATGAATAATGCTTGTTATGATCCTCAAAGAAATGACATTACTTTCCCAGCAGGAATTTTGCAAGCACCATTTTATAGTTTGAAGCAAACTCGCGCTGAGAACTATGGTGGAATTGGTGCAACAATTGCTCATGAAATTTCACATGCTTTTGATAATAATGGTGCGCAATTCGATGAAAAAGGTAATATGAATAATTGGTGGAATGAAAAAGATTTCAAGGAATTTGAAAAGCGGACGCAAAAAGCTATTGATATTTATGATGGTTTGCAATATGGTTCAGGTAAGTTAAATGGTAAGCAGATTGTTGCTGAAAATATTGCAGACTTAGGTGGGTTAACTTGTGCAATTCAATCCTGCAAGAGTGAGAAAGGTGATTTAGCTGAATTATTCAAAAATTATGCTAAATCTTGGGCTCAAGTTCAACGTCCAGAGGCAATAAAAACAGAAATTGCCGTGGATGTTCATGCACCACAGCCCACTCGAGTTAATATTCCAGCCCAGTGTCAAGATGAATTTTATGAAGTTTTCAATGTCAAAGAAACTGATGGTATGTGGCTTTCACCTGATGAGCGTGTAACTATTTGGTAAAGCAAAAAAATAAACGTTAAGCTAGAAAAACTAGTTTAGCGTTTATTTTTTATTTATTTAACATGTATTTGCGAGTCATCGGTAAGTTTTCGCCAGATGGTCCTTTAGTTAAAAGATATTGCACTACATCAATATTACCAGATTCAAAACTTGCAGCACAAGCTTGTAAATAAAGATCCCACATCCGAGTAAAACGTTCGCCCATTTTTTCTTGAATTTGATCACGAACATTATTGAAGTTCTTATCCCAAATTTCAAGAGTTCTTTGATAGTGACGACGAAGCATTTCCATATCAGTTATTTGTAAATTGTTTTCAACAATATCAGTTACAATTTCTGGAAGTCCGGGAATATAGCCACCAGGGAAAATATACTTATTAATCCATGCATTAGTGGCTCCACCTTGTTGACGAGTAATACCATGAATAAGGGCAACTCCGTTTGGCTTTAAGTATTTATAAACATCACTAAAGTATTCACTTAAGTTTTCTGAACCAACATGTTCAAACATACCAACAGAAGTTACATAATCCCATTGTTCATTACCGAGTTCTCGATAATCTTCCAATTTAACTGTAGCTACATCTTCTAAGCCTTCATCGTAAATTTTCTTTTGAACTAATTCAAATTGTTCTTCACTTAAAGTTACCCCTGTAACTTTTAGACCGTATTCTTTAGCTGCAGTGAGCATCAATGTTCCCCATCCGCAACCAATATCTAATAAAGTTTTGCCTTTTTGTGGGTGCAACTTATTAAGGATGTGGTGAACTTTAGCTATTTGAGCCTCTTCTAAATCATTTTGATTGTCATCTTCAAAATAAGCACAAGAATAAGTTAAAGTTGGGTCAAGCCACATTTTATAAAAGTCATTACCAATATCATAATGGCTTTGTACATCTGCTTCACTTTGTTTTTCAGTATGCTTTTGTTTAGGTAAAAACTTTCTGAATTTTGATGCTCTCATAAAGCTATCGGCACTTTGATAAGCACCCATAATTATTTTTTGAACTGCTTTTTCGTCACCTTTAATTTCAATTTTTTTGTCCATGTAACCTTCACCAAGTGCTAAAGAAGCATTTTTAGTAATTTCAGTTACTGGAATCTTTTCATTAAAAACAATTTCAACGTCAGGTTCACCGTTACCATAAACTTCGCTCTTTCCATCCCAATAGGTTACTTTGACCGGGAAGGGGAAGGATTTACTGAGCATCATCTTGTAAAATGTTTTTTCTAACAAGTTAGTTCCCTCCAATATATAAAAGCTAACACTTAATTCTAACACTTCTGAAATTGGGTGACTGAATAATTTTATGAAAAACAAAAATAAGCTAAGTTTTTGACTTAGCTTATTTTGCTACATAATGAAAATTAGGGTTTTGCTCTTTATCTAGCTTATCCCATGCTTTTTGCATTTTTTCATCATATTTTGCTTGATTTTCTTTGGTCATTTTAACCTTCCGATCAATGTAAATTGGCTCACCAAAACAAACATTAAGTGGTTTACGCTTTAAAAAGCCTTTAAAAGTAAGTGGCCCTTGATAAACTACAGGAACTAAAGGTTTACCAGACATTTTGGCAATTAAAAGCGCACCGCCTTTTAATTCACTAGAATGGCGAGTTCCTGATGGAAAAATTATTAATGATAATTTTCCTTGTTTTAATCCTTTAACTGGAATTTTTAAAACTGATGGACCAGGATTTTGTCGATCGACTGGGAAAGCATGAGCATGTTTTAAAATAAAACGTAAAATTGGATTTTTGAATAATTCAATTTTAGCCATAAACATGAACTCCATAGGACTAGCTGCTAATGCAAAAAGAATAGGTTCCCACCATGTACGATGAGGCGCAACTAAAATATAATTTCCTTCAGGAATCCGCTCTTTATGATGGACATGTAAATGACCATTCAACACCCATACGATAAATCTAACTATTGGTCGAATAAAACGATAAAACATATTTTTCCTCCGAATTGTTGTATGCTATTATAACAGATATTTAGAAAGGATAAAATTCTTCATGGTTGAATTAAAGAATAATGAACGGATTGATTATTTATATAGCGATGATATGAAAATCATTCAAGATAAGACTGCTTTTAGTGCTACTCTTGATACTTTATTTTTAGCTTATTTTGCTAAAAACTTGATTCGTGATCGCTTTAAAGTAGCTGATCTTTGCTCTGGAAATTGTGCCGCAACAATGTACATGGCTTATTTTAATAAAGCTAAATATGATGCAGTTGAAATACAAGAAGAAGCTTATTCACAAGCTGTAAGGTCAGTTGAACTTAATCATATGGAAAATAGGATCACTGTTCATAAAAATAATGTAAAACAGGCCCCAACTTTTTTACGAAAAGATAGCTATGATATGGTGGTGGTTAATCCGCCATATTTCAAAGTTCCGAAAGGACATGAAGTCAATCCTGATAAGAAAAAGGCGATCGCCCGGCATGAAATTTTAATTAATTTAGAAGAAATAATTGAAGTAGCGAGCGCTCTTTTAAAAATGAAGGGGAAAATGTTGATGGTGCATCGTCCTGAGCGTCTAGGTGAAATTACTTATTTTTGTATGAAGTATGACTTAAGTATAAAAACAATTCAGCCATTTGTTTCTCATAGAGGAGAAGATAGCAACTTGGTAATTGTGGAAGCCGTAAAACATACTGCATTTGATGGAACTGTATTAAAAGATGCTATTGAAGTTCATGATAAAGATGGTCATTTTTTGCCAGATATTCAAAGAATTATTATAGAAAGTGAAGAAGACCGTAAAAAGCATCAAGAACAAGAAAAATATTATTTTTATGTATTATTGTGCAGTGATGGTAGCTTTTATGGTGGTTTTACAAATAATTTGAAACAACGTCTAAAAATGCACAATACTGGAAAAGGTGCAAAGTATACTAAGAGTCGCAAACCAGTAAAAATGATTTACCATGAGGAATTTGATGATAAAGGATTAGCTTTAAAAAGAGAATATTGGTTTAAGCATCATGATAGAAAATGGAAAGAGAAATTTTTAAAAGAACATAACGTAAAATACTAAGTTTTTCTTGCAAAAACTATGTAAATTTAGTATCATGTTCAGGTGTGCTAACCACACTTAAAAAACACATCAAGAGCGATCGGTATATGGTGCCTTTGAAGAAGGTCAATGCCGAAATGAACGCTTGAGAGGATTAAAACCATAGGAGGATTTTATTTATGTCAGTTGTATCTATGAAGCAATTGCTTGAAGCTGGTGTACACTTTGGTCACCAAACCCGTCGTTGGAACCCTAAGATGGCTCCTTACATTTTCACTCAAAGAAATGGTATCTACATCATTGATCTTCAAAAGACTATCAAGATGTTAGATGATGCTTACAACTTTATGAAGGCTGTAGCACAAGACGGTGGTGTATTCTTATTCGTTGGTACTAAGAAGCAAGCTCAAGATTCAATTGCTGAAGAAGCAACCCGTGCAGGTCAATACTACGTTAACCAACGTTGGTTAGGTGGTACTTTGACTAACTGGACTACTATCCAAAGTCGTGTTAAGAGATTAAAGCAATTGAAGGAAATGTCACAAGATGGCACTTTCGATGTACTTCCAAAGAAGGAAGTTGCACTTTTAACTAAGGAAATGGACAAGCTTGAAAGATTCTTGGGTGGTATCGAAGATATGCCTAGAATTCCAGATGTTATGTTCGTAGTAGATCCTAAGAAGGAAAAGATTGCTGTTCACGAAGCTAACATTTTAGGTATTCCAGTTGTTGCAATGGTTGACACTAACACTGATCCAGACCCAATCGACGTAGTTATCCCTTCAAACGATGATGCTATTCGTGCTATTCGTTTGATTGCTGGTGCTATGGCTGATGCCATTATCGAAGGTCAACAAGGTCAAGATGATGGTGAAACTCTTGAAGTTGACTTTAAAGAAAACGCAGACGGTTCAGAAGAAATCGCTAGCGCTGAAGAACACGACGAAGACTAGTTTTTACTATTAGTTCCATTAGGAGGACTCAATAATGGCACAAATTACTGCAAAACAAGTTAAAGATTTACGTGAACGTACTGGTGCAGGTGTTATGGATGCCAAGAAAGCATTAGTAGAAGTTGACGGTGACATGGACAAGGCAGTTCAATACCTTCGCGATAAAGGTATGGCTAAGGCTGCTAAGAAGGCTGACCGCGTTGCAGCTGAAGGTTTAACTGGTGTTTACGTTGATGGTAATGCAGCAGCTATTACTGAAGTTAACTCAGAAACTGACTTCGTTTCTCAAAACGACAAGTTTGTTAACTTAGTAAATGATGTTACTAAGACCATCGCTGAAGGTAAGCCTGCTGACATGGAAGCAGCTCAAGAATTAAAGATGGCTGATGGTACTACTTTAGCTCAAACTTTTGTTAACGCTACTGCAACCATTGGTGAAAAGATTGATTTACGTCGTTTCGCTTTAGAAGAAAAGACTGATGATCAAGAATTTGGTGCTTACCAACACAATGGTGGCCAAATTGGTGTTATTACTGTTTTAGAAGGTGCTGATGCAGCAACTGCTAAGCACTTAGCAATGCACATCGCAGCTATGAGTCCTAAGGTTATTTCACCTGACGAATTAAGCGATGATTTTATTGCTGATCAATTGGCTCAAATGAATCATAAGATTGATCAAGATAATGAAAGTCGTGCATTAGTAAACAAGAAACCATTGCCACACCTTGTTTACGGTTCAGCAAAGCAATTAACTGATGACATTTTGGCTAAGGCTAAAGAAGACATCAAGGCTGAACTTAAAGAAGAAGGTAAACCAGAAAAGATCTGGGACAAGATTATTCCTGGTAAGATGCAACGCTTTATTGATGATAATACTCAAGTTGATAAGCAATTTGCAGTTTTATCACAAAACTACATCATGGATGACAGCAAGACCGTTGGTGAATTCTTAAAAGAAAACGGTGCTAAGTTAGTTGCTTTCCAACGTTATGAAGTTGGTGAAGGTATCGAAAAGAAGCAAGAAGACTTTGCTGCTGAAGTACGTGAACAAATGAAGTAATCTTAATACTTTCAAAAAAGGAGGAGGAAAATTTTCTTCCTCTTTTTTTATGGAATTTTTATCTTCTCTAAATACAGCATTGAAGCTGTTTATATGGTAAAATGATTAAAGCTATAAGGAGGTTCATTATGAGTCAAGTTAAATATAAACGTATTATTTTAAAAATCTCAGGTGAAGCATTAGCCGGAGATAAGGGAACAGGTATTGATCCTACAGTTATTAGTCATTTAGCAAAGGAAATTAAATCAGTTCATGATTTAGGTGTTGAAATTGGTATCGTTTGTGGTGGCGGTAACATGTGGCGCGGTGAAACTGGTGCTAAGTTAGGTATGGAACGTGCCCAAGCTGACTATATGGGAATGCTTGCTACTATTATGAATGGTTTGGCACTTCAAGACGGATTAGAGCATGAAGGTGTTCCTACTCGAGTTCAAACTTCAATTGAAATGCGTCAAGTTGCTGAACCTTATATTAGAAGAAAAGCAATTCGTCATTTAGAAAAGGGGCGTGTAGTAATTTTTGGTGGTGGTACTGGTAACCCATATTTCTCAACTGACACTACTGCTGCTCTTCGTGCTGCTGAAATCAATGCAGATGTAATTTTAATGGCGAAAAACGGAGTGGATGGCGTTTACTCAGCAGATCCTAAACTTGATCCAAATGCAACTAAGTATGATGAATTAACTCAACTTGATGTTATTGCTAAAAACTTAAAAGTTATGGATAGAACTGCAAGCTCATTGTCAATGGATACAGACATTCCTTTAATTGTTTTCAATGTTAATACTGAAGGCAATATCAAGAAGGTTGTAATGGGCGAAAATATTGGTACTGTTATTGAAGGTGGTAAAAATGAATAACGAAACAATTTCAAAAGCAAAAGAAAATATGGAGAAGTCAATTAAGGTTTATCAAAAAAATTTGGCCTCTATTCGTGCAGGTGTAGCTAACGCTTCACTTCTTGAAGGGATCAAAGTAGATTACTACGGTGCTCCAACTCCACTTACTCAAATGTCTAGTGTAACTATTCCAGAACCACGTGTTTTATTGGTTACTCCATATGATCAAAGTAGTTTAGATAATATTGAACATGCAATTTTAGCATCTAATATTGGTCTTACTCCAGCAAATGATGGTAAAGTAATCCGTTTAGTGATTCCGCAACTTACCGGTGAAAGACGTGAAGAAATTGCTAAAGAAGTTGGAAAGATTGCTGAAGAAGCTAAGATTGCTGTTCGAAATGTTCGTCGTGATGCAATGAATAGCTTGAAAAAGCAACAAAAAGATGATGAAATTACGGAAGATGAACAACGTAATTTAGAAAAGCAAGTTCAAAAAGTAACTGATGATGCTACTAAAGAAATTGATAAACTTGCTGATGAAAAGCGTAAGGAAATTACTCAAGGTTAAAAATGAGTAAGAAAAAGAATGAATTAAATCATCTTGCCATTATTATGGACGGTAATGGTCGCTGGGCTAAGAAAAAGCATAAGCCACGTTTTGTTGGTCATAGAGAAGGTATGAACAATGTTGAACGTATTACTCTTGCAGCCAATAAATTAGGAATCAAAGTACTAACTTTGTATGCTTTTTCAACAGAAAATTGGGCACGTCCTAAAGAGGAAGTTGCTTATTTAATGAATTTACCAGTACGTTTTTTCGATAAATTTATGCCTACACTAATGGAAAACAATGTCAAGGTAAATATTATGGGTTATTTAGATGAATTACCTAAAAAAACCTATGATATTGTTCAACGGGCTATGGCTGAAACCGCTAATAATACTGGTATAGTTTTAAACTTCGCTTTTAATTATGGCTCTCGCAGAGAAATTACAACTGCAATGAAGGAATTGGGTGATCTAATTGAAAGTGGAGCATTAAACAGTTCAGAAATTACTGAAGATATGATTTCTGAACGTTTAATGACAGGTAATTTTGGTGAGTATAAAGATCCAGATTTATTAATTAGAACTTCAGGGGAACAAAGAATTTCTAATTTTCTATTATGGCAATTAGCATATTCTGAATTAGCATTTAGTAATAAAAATTGGCCTGATTTTACAGCAGATGATTTAAAGAAGTTTGTAGATGATTTTCAAAATCGTAATCGTCGATTTGGAAAAGTGGATGAATCGGATAGTTAGATAAGAGTATTTATGAAACAACGTGTAATTACAGCAGTTATTGCTTTGTGTTTATTTATTCCAATTGTCCTTGCAGGAGGACTTTGGATGGATTGGCTGACAGTATTATTTGCTGCAGTCGGAATTAGCGAAATCTTTTTAATGAAAAAGCAGATTTTAGTATCTGTAGATTTCGTACTAGCATTGTTAGCTACTTTAACTATGACAGTTCCAGATGCATTTTTTAAAGGAATGCCTTGGGGCTGGAGTAAAATGGGAATTTTTTATGCATTGGTAATGTTGTTATTAACTTGGACTGTTTTATCTAAAAATAAAACGACATTTGATGATGCGGGTGTTTATACTTTAGCTGCACTTTATATCGGAACAGGTTTCCACTATATGGCAGCTATTAGAAGTGACCATAATGGATTAGCTTTACTTTGCTATGTATTTGTTGTTGTATGGTCAACTGATATTGGTGCTTATATGATTGGACGTAAAATCGGTAAGCATAAATTGTGGCCAGTAATTAGTCCTAACAAGACTTGGGAAGGTTCAATTGGCGCTGTAATTTGTGCGTTAATTTTCACAGCTATTTATGTTGCATTTGTCAATGTAGGTTATCCTCAAATTCAGATGATTGTAATGGCCTTCTTCTTGTCAATTGTTGGACAAATGGGTGATCTTGTTGAATCAGCATATAAACGATTTTATGGAGTTAAAGATTCTGGTAAAATTTTACCAGGACACGGTGGTATTTTAGATCGTTTTGATAGTATGCTTTTTGTATTACCTGTTGTCGCAGCGATGTTAGGCATTGTTCATTAGGAGATATCTATTGAAAGGTATACTGATATTTTTAGTTGTGTTTGGTTTGCTCGTATTCGTCCATGAATTCGGGCATTTTATCGTAGCAAAAAAATCAGGTATTCTTGTTCGAGAATTTTCTATTGGGATGGGTCCAAAACTTTTTCAAATTAGAAGAAATCCAACTACTTACACTATTAGATGGCTTCCTTTAGGAGGGTATGTAAGATTAGCTGGAAGTGATGATGAAAGTAAGTTAGATCCAGGGATGACTGTAATTGTACAGTTAAATGACAAAAATGAAGTGGTTAGAATTGATGCTTCTGAGTCTGATTTACCAATAGAAGGAATTCCAATTCAAGTAACTAAAGCTGATTTAATTGATGCGTTAATAATTAGTGGATATGAAAATGGGGATGAAAATAAACCTGTTACTTACCATGTGAATCATGATGCAACTATTATCGATAAAAACAAAACTGAATTAGTTATTGCACCACGTGATACACAATTTCAACAAGCTAATGTTTGGCAAAAACTTGCAACCAATTTTGCTGGACCATTTATGAATATAGTTTTAGGGTTTGTAGTGTTTTTAATTTGGACTTTCACTATTCCGGGTCCTGCGACTACTACAATTGCTAAAGTAGCTAATAATTCACCAGCTCAATCAGCAAAAATTCAAAAGAATGATAAAATTCTTGCAATTAATGGCAAGAAAATGAATAATTTTGAAAATGTTTCTGAACAAATTGATCGAAGTAATGGTAAAAGTTTAAATATTAAACTTGAACGTAATGGTAAAATTAAAAATGTTACTTTGAAGCCTCAAGCAAAAACTATTCAAAAGCAAAAAGTTTATCAAATTGGTATTGTTGCTAAAAGTGATAATAATCCTTTGGCAAAGCTTAAGAGAGGCTGGAATACAGCAGTATCCACTACTGGAATGATTTTTAGTGCTGTTGGAAATTTATTTAGACATTTTAGTTTAAATAAATTATCAGGTCCAGTTGGAATTTATTCTCAGACTTCACAAGTTTCGAATATGGGCTTTAGTTATATTTTGGCATTTTTAGCTATGATTTCTATTAATTTAGGAATTGTCAATTTAATACCAATTCCAGGCTTAGATGGTGGTAAACTATTATTGAACTTAGTTCAATTAGTACGTGGAAAACCAATTTCTGAAGACCACGAAGCAATTGTGGAATTGGTTGGATTTGCACTGTTGCTTGTATTGATTATTGCAGTTACTGGTAACGATATCTATCGCTACTTTATTAAATAAATTAGGAGATATGAATGCGTCAATCAAAATTTTTTATGCCAACTTTAAAAGAAGCACCTGCAGATGCAGTTGCTGCAAGTCACAAGTTAATGATTAGAGGAGGCTATATTCGTCAGGTTACTGCTGGGGTATATGCTTACTTGCCACTTGGATATCGTGTGTTGCGTAAAGCTGAGTCTATTATTGAACAAGAAATGGAAAACATTAATGTTCCTGAAATGATCATGCCTCATCTCTTGCCAGCTACTCTTTGGCAAGAATCGGGTCGTTATGAAAAATACGGTGCAGAAATGTTTAAACTTCAAGACCGTCATGGTCGTGAAAGTTTGCTTGGACCTACTCATGAAGAAACTTTTACTGAAATTATTGCTAAAAATTTAAAGAGCTACAAGCAAATGCCATTAGCTCTTTATCAAATTCAAACCAAATTCCGTGATGAAAACCGTCCTCGTTTTGGTCTTCTTCGTGGACGTGAATTTGTAATGCTTGATGGTTATAGTTTTGCAGCTACTCGTGAACAATTAGATGAACAATTTGATGATCAAAAGTCTGCTTATAAGCGTATTTTTGCTCGTGCTGGTGTAACTGTTCACCCAGTAATTGCTGATTCCGGTACAATGGGCGGCAAAAATTCAACTGAATTTCAAGCTCCCGCTGCAATTGGTGAAGACACTATTGCAACTAATGAAAAGGGTACTTATGCTGCAAACCTAGAAATGGCAAAAAGTATTGATACTTTTAAGCAAGAAGCAGAAGAGCTTAAAGACATGGAAAAGGTAGCAACTCCAGATTGTGATTCAATTGAAAAGTTAGCTAAGTTCTTAAATGTTCCTGCTACAAGAATTGTTAAGAGTATTTTATTTATTGCTGATGATCAAAAAGTTTTAGTATTAATTCGTGGTGATAAACAAATTAATGAAGTAAAGCTTGGCCATGTTTTGGATGCCAATGATGTTCATGAAGCAAGTGCTGAAGAATTAGAATCAATTACTGGCTCTCGAAAAGGCGGCGTAGGTCCAGTGAATGCTGATTGGGCTGACAAGATTATTGCCGATGAAACAGTTAAGGATCTTTATAATGTGGTAGTTGGAGCTAATGAAACTGACTTCCAATTCAAAAATGCTAATTTAGATCGTGACTTCAAGGTAGATGAGTTTGCAGATATCAGAACTGCTAACGAAGGTGAACCAGATCCAGTAGATCATTTACCACTTAAATTTACTACTTCAATTGAAGTAGGTCACATCTTTAAGCTTGGTACTTACTACACTGATACTATGGGTGCTGATTTCTTAGATCAAAATGGAAAAGCGCAACCTGTCATCATGGGTTCATATGGTATTGGAGTAACTCGTATGCTTTCAGCAGCAGTTGAACAACACTTGACTGAGCGCGGAGTTGCATGGCCTAAAGAAATTGCTCCATTTGAAATTCATCTTATTCAAATGAAGATGAAGGATGAGGACCAAACTGCATTAGCTGAAAAACTTGAAAAACAATTATCAGCTAAGTATGATGTTTTATATGACGATCGTAATGAGCGTCCGGGTGTAAAGTTTAACGATGCGGATTTAGTAGGAGCTCCTATAAGAATTACTGTAGGTCGCGGTGCTAAAGATGGTATGGTTGAAGTTAAACGCCCAACTGATGAAAAAGCAACAGAAATTTCTGTTGAAGAATTAAATGAATTTGTAAATAAAGAGTTAGGATAGATTTTTCGTGGCAAATAAAAACGAGTTATTCTTAAAACTTTTAAAGCAAATTAATTTTCCTGATCAGTTTGAAGATAATGAACTTCTTCAAAAAGGGGAAATTGAGAACGTGGATGTGTACGCTAAAAAACATAAGTGGGATATCCACGTTTTTTTTGCTACACCATTAAAATATGATACATACGTTGCTTTAAATACGGCGATAAAAGAAACCTTTACAGGTTTTGTTGATACAGAATTATTCATTAGGACTGGGAATGGTTCAGATCAATATTTATTAGATTATTGGCAGTATGCAGTTCAAAATTCGCATGTTTTACAACCAGTTGCACGTGAGTTTCTAGCTAAGCAAAAACCTAAGCAAATTAATAACCGTTGGGTTATTCCGGTTGATAATTCGATAGTGGATAATATGATTGAACAAAAGGCTTTAGATGATTTAGCTGAAGAAATGCGTAATTATGGCTTTTTCAATTTAAAGTTTATTACTGAGCTTGATCAAACTAGTTCACAAAATAATTTAGAAAGTTTGCAGCAATTACAAGAAGAGCATGAAAGAAGTATGCAACAAGCTTATGAAGCTGCTCCTGAAAAAACAAAATCGCAGCCTTCAAAAAAATATTCCACTAAAAGGACTAGCTATGGCAATCGCAAACTTGATGAGAATATAGCTATTACCCAAATTCAAGATATTGAAGATGGTAGTCGTAATGTGGTAATTGAAGGAAATATTTTCAATATTGAAAGTCGTAAATTAAAATCTGGCGCAGTAATTTTTACTGGAGAAATCACTGATTATAGTGATTCAATTGCTTTTAAAAAGTTTGTTTCAAATAAAGAACAAATCGAAAGTATGTCTGCCATTAAACCTGGAACTTGGGCAAAGATGCAGGGTTCTGCTGCTGACGATCAATGGGAACATGATATTGTATTTAGCATTAGTGCTTTTGAAACTGTAGAACACAAGGGACGTCAAGAAAAGTATGAAGGCAATCAAAAGCGAGTAGAATTGCATTTACATACTAATATGAGTCAGCTAGATGCAACGAATACCGCTTCTGATTTTATTAATACTGCGAAGAAATTTGGTCAAAAAGCTATTGCGATTACAGATCATGGGGATGTACAAGCCTTTCCTGAGGCATATAGCGCTGGAAAAAAGAATGATATAAAAATTCTTTATGGCTTAGAAGCTAATATGATTGATGATCATGCATTATTAGTTTTAAATCCGGCAGAGATGAAATATGAAGATCGTGAGTTTGTCATTTTTGACGTTGAAACTACTGGACTTTCATCAGTTTATGATACGATTATTGAAATCGGTGCAGTAAAAATGAAAAATGGCGAAGTAATTGATCGATTTGATGAGTTTATTAACCCTCATCATCCTTTAAGTGAACAAACAATAAACCTGACTTCTATTACGGATGAAATGGTTAGTGCGGCTGATGATGAAGAGGTAGTAATTAAGCGTTTTAAAGAATTTTATGGCGACGATCCACTTTGTGGTCATAATGTGCAGTTTGATGTTGGATTTATTAATGCTGCATTAAGAAGAGCAGATATGGAAGAAATTACTCAGCCAGTAGTTGATACACTTGAAGTTTCTAGACTTTTACATCCTGAGCAAACACGTCATACTTTAGACTCTCTTGCAAAGAAATATAATGTTGTTTTGGAGCACCACCATAGAGCTAATCAAGATGCGGAAGCAACAGGTTACTTGATGTTTAAACTGCTGGATGCGTTTAATGCACGCTTTCATGAAGATGACTTGGGCAAAATGAATGACTATGCTGAACAAGGACCAGTTTATAAGCGAGCTCGCCCTTCTCATATGACTGTTTTGGCTAAAAATCAAGCGGGATTAAAAAATATGTACGAGCTAGTTTCAATTGCCAGCACTAAAGATTTTTATCGTATACCAAGGACACCTAAATCTGAATTACGCCGTTTGCATGAAGGTCTTTTATATGGATCTGGTTGTGCTCAAGGGGATGTATTTGTAGCAATGATGCAGAAGGGATATGATGAGGCTCGCAAGAAAGCAAAGTTTTATGATTTCCTTGAAATTCAACCGCCTGCAGCTTATAAACAAATGATTGAAGATCAACTGATCAAAGATGAAACTGAGCTTGAAGAAATTCTGACTAATATTTATAAATTAGGTAAAGAATTGAAAAAGCCAGTTGTAGCTACTAGTGATGCCCACTATGTCGATCAGCATGATGCGATTTATAGAACTATTTTATTATCTGCTCAACGTAGTAATCCTAATCGCAATAAACCTCAACCAGATTTGCATTTTTACACTACTCAAGAAATGCTTGATGCATTTGCATTTTTAGGAGAAGAAGCAGCTAAAGAAATCGTTATTACTAATACAAATAAAATTGCTGATTCCCTTGATGAAATTGCACCTGTTAAAGCTGGCTTATATCCTCCGCATATTGAAAATGCTGATCAAGAAATGAAGGATTTAACATATAACAAAGCACATGAACTATATGGCAATCCACTTCCTAAAATTGTTCAAGATAGAATAGATTTAGAATTAAACTCTATTATCTCTAACGGATATGCAGTTATTTACTTGATTTCACAGCGTTTAGTAGCTAAATCCAATAAAGATGGATATTTAGTAGGGTCGCGTGGTTCTGTTGGTTCTAGTTTAGTAGCCACAATGTCAGGGATTACGGAAGTTAACCCTTTAGCACCACATTATCGTTGTCCTAAATGTAAATACTCAGAATTTTTTGAAAATGGTGAATATGGATCTGGATATGATTTACCTGATAAAAAATGTCCAAAATGTGGAACTAATTTAGTAAAAGATGGTCAGGATATTCCATTTGCAACTTTCTTAGGGTTCCACGGTGATAAGGTTCCTGATATTGATTTAAACTTTTCAGGAGACTATCAGCCTGTAGCTCATAATTTTATTCGAGTAATGTTTGGTCCTGATAATTCATATCGTGCGGGAACAATTGCTACAGTGGCTGACAAGACAGCTTATGGATACGCCAAGCACTATGACGATGAACGTGAACTAAAATTACGTAATGCAGAATTGGATAGATTAGCAGCTGGTGTTTCAGGAGTAAAAAGAACCACTGGTCAGCATCCAGCGGGCATCGTAGTAGTTCCTGATGATATGGATATTTATGATTTTACTCCAGTTCAATATCCTGCAGATGATTTAGACGCGGCTTGGCTGACTACACACTTTGATTTCCATTCCATTCACGATAATATTTTAAAATTTGATATTTTAGGACACGATGATCCTACGATGATTAGAATGCTGCAAGATCTTTCGGGAATAGATCCTTTGACTATTCCACCAAATGACCCCGGAGTGATGTCGCTGTTTTCAAGTCCAGAAATTCTAGGAGTAACTCCAGAACAAATTCAGTCAAAAACAGGTACTTTGGGTGTTCCAGAATTTGGAACTAAATTTGTAAGAGGGATGCTTGAAGAAACTAAACCAACTACATTTTCTGAATTATTACAGATTTCTGGATTATCTCATGGTACCGATGTGTGGTTAGGAAATGCGGAAGAATTAATTAATGATGGAACTTGCAGTTTGAAAGATGTTATTGGTTGTCGTGATAACATCATGATGGACCTCATTCACTGGGGCGTAAAACCTGAAGTAGCCTTCTCGACTATGGAAAGTGTACGTCATGGTCGAGGAATTAGCGATGAAGATATGGCAGTACTTAAGAAAAACAAAAATATTCCAGATTGGTATATTGAATCCTGTTTAAAGATAAAATATATGTTCCCTAAGGCTCACGCTACAGCATATATTTTGATGGCACTTCGAATTGCTTGGTTTAAGGTATATTATCCAGAAATTTATTACACAGCTTACTTTTCAGTGCGTGCTGATTTATTCGATTTAGTGGCTATGAGTCACGGTAAAAATACGGTTAAAGCAGCTATGAAAGCAATTCAAGATAAAAGTAATGCTTCTGCTAAAGATAAAAGTTTGTTAACAGTTTTGGAAATCGCTAATGAATGTATTGAACGTGGTATTAAAATTAAGATGGTTGATGTTAATGAATCAGAAGCATTAAACTTCAAAATTCTTGATAAACATACTATCTTGGCACCGTTTAATGCCGTTCCAGGACTAGGTGATAATGCAGCTAAACAGATAGTAGCAGCAAGATCTGAGCAAAAGTTTTTATCAAAAGAAGATTTAGCAACTCGTGGTAAAGTATCACAGACCATTATGGAATACTTTGAAGAAAATGGTGTTTTGGAAGGGATGCCTGACCAAAACCAACTATCTTTATTTTAAATAGTGCTTGCTTTTTTTGAAAAAATAGGATAAACATGGTATACTTATTCGTGAAGTTCGAATAGGTAAATTCGAGTGAGCAAGAATGCTCACTCTTTTTATTACGGAGGAAAAAAATCTTTGTCTAAAGTTACAGATCTTGTTCGTTCAGAAATAGAACCTATTATTGCAAATCGTGATGATAAGTTTGTAGATATCGAATATGTAAAAGAAAAAGGTCAGAATTATTTAAGAATTTATGTTGATAAGGAACCAAATGGAATCGATATTGATGAGATTGCTGATTTAAGTGAATTGGTTTCTGAAAAACTAGATACACTTGATCCTGATCCATTGCCAGATCCATATGTTTTAGAACTTTCATCTCCTGGTGCTGAGCGTCCAATTAAAACGCCCCAAGATTGGGAAAAAGCTAAAGATGATTATGTTCATATTGGGCTTTATCAAAAAATTGAAGGTAAAAAAATGTATGAAGGAACACTTAAGTCATATAATGATGATGAAGTAGTTCTTGAAGTTAAGATTAAAACTCGAAAAAAGACAATTACTATTCCTCGTAAGCTGATTGCAAATATTCGCTTTGCAATCGAATTTTAGAAAGGCGAATCAAACTATGTCTAAAGAAATGCTAGAAGCGTTTGCTACCTTAGAAAAAACTAAGGGAATTGATCAGGAAACTATCGTTGAAGCAATCAAAGCTGCTTTAGTTGCTGCTTATAAAAAGAATTATAATCAAGCACAAAATGTCGAAGTTGACTTTGATCCACGTACTGGTAATTTCAAGGTGATGGCAGTTAAAACTGTTGTTGATGAAGTTCAAGATGATCGCCTTGAAGTTAGCTTAAAGGAAGCTTTAGCAATCAATGGTGCTTATGAAGTTGGAGATGAAATCCGCTTTGAAGTAACACCAAAGAATTTTGGGCGTATTGCTGCTCAAACTGCTAAGCAAGTTATTATGCAACGCTTGCGTGAAGCTGAAAGAAGTCACATTATTGATGAATATTCTCAATATGAAGATGAATTGGTCACTGGTACTGTTGAGCGTCGCGATAATCGTTTTGTATATGTTAAAATTGGTAATGTTGAAGCTGTTATGCCACAACATGATCAAATGCCAAATGAAGTTTACAATCCACAAGATAAAATTCGTGTACTTGTAACTCATGTTGGTTCTGATTCAAAAGGTGCTCAAATTACAGTTTCTCGAACTGCTCCTGATATGGTCAAGCGTTTATTTGAACAAGAAGTTCCAGAAATTTATGATGGTACTGTTGAAATTGTATCAATTGCACGTGAAGCGGGCGACAGAACTAAGATTGCTGTTAAAAGCAGTGACCCTAATATTGATGCGGTAGGTACATGTGTTGGTCAACGCGGAGCTCGTGTACAAAATGTTGTTAACGAGCTTGGTGGAGAGAATATTGATATTGTTCAATACGAAGATGACCCATCAGATTATATAGCAAATGCTTTGAATCCAGCAGAAGTTATTGCTGTTCAATTCAGTGGTGATGAAGATGATAAGAGTGCATTAGTTATTGTTCCAGATTACCAATTATCATTAGCTATTGGTAAAAAAGGACAAAATGTACGTTTAGCTGCCCGGCTTACTGGCTATAAGATTGACATTCGACCAGAATCTGAAGTTGAATTTGTAGATGAAGCTGCTAAAAGCTCAGACAATACTGAAACTGCTGCTGATACAGATGAATTAACTGCAGAAACTCCATCTTCTGAATCCATGGATGAAGCAACTCAAGAAAATGTAGAAGTAAAAAATACTGAAAAATAAGTAAGGATTGGTGATCTTTTTGAAAAAAAGAAAAATTCCAATGCGCAAAGACCTGCTTACTAATACAATGCAACCTAAAAAAGAATTAGTAAGGGTTGTGATTGATAAAGAAAAAAATATTTCTGTTGATCCAACAGGAAAAAAGCCGGGTCGTGGCGCATATGTATCCCTTGATCCTGCCAAGATTGAAGAAGCAAAAGAAAAGCGTGCTTTAGAAAAAAGCTTAGGAACCACAATTCCTGAAAGTTTTTATGAAGAACTCTATTCTTATGTTGATCATCAAAAGGCTAGAAAAGAATTATTTGGTGATAAATAAGATTGCAAGAAAAACAAAAAGCAATAAATTTTCTTGGTTTAGCTGAACGTGCTCGCAAACTTGTTACAGGAACTGAGACCGTTATCGGCTCAATCAAAAAAGGTAAAGTTGTAGCAGTTATTTTAGCTAATGACGTTCAAAAAAATACAGCTGAAAAAGTTATTCGAGCAGCTAAAAATAAAAATATTCCTATTATTAATATTTTTACATATGAAGAGCTCTCTAACGCCATAGGCAAAAAGCGTAAAGTAATAGCTTTAACTGATGTTGGTTTTTATAAAGCATTAGCTAAGAAGATTAATGAAGGAGTGTGATTAGATGACTAAAAAACGAATTTATGAAGTCGCAAAAGAATTAGGCATCGATAATAAAGTTGTGGTTGATAAAGCAAAGGACCTCGGCTTTGATGTAAAAAATCATATGTCATCAATAGAAGATTCCCAAGCGAATCGATTAAAAGGTAGTTTTCAGAACTCCGCTCCCGCTAAAAAGCAAGAGAAGTCTTCTAATAAAAACAGTAAGATAAAAGTTTCAATTTCTTCAATTCGTAAAAACGAAAAGGAATCTGAAAGTAATAATTCTAACCATAAAAACCGTAGAAGACGTAATAATAATCGCCGCAGTCAAAATCACGATAATAATGGTCAAACAAATAACCATAAAAATCGCAATTCTAAACCGGCAGCTCGCGATTTACTTAAGCAGTTTAAACAGAAGCAACGTGCTGAAGAAAGTTCATTAAATGAACAAGCACAGAGAACGAAAAAAGAATATCACGAACAATTGAAGAATCCAAATAAAGACACTCAACCAAAGAATAATAAGACGAATGCAGCTAAGGAAACCCCTAAGGCTGAGAAGACAAGAAAAGTTATTGGCCCTAAGATTTTGAAGCCATCACCAGCACGCCTTAAGCAAAATCAGGATGGCAGTGCTAAATCTGCTTCAAATAGAAACAATAATTCTAACAGAAGCTCAAATAGAAGTTCTAATAGAAATTCATCTAGAAATAACACTCACATTAGTACTCCAATTCCTAGAGTTGAATTAAATACTGAAGTTTCTAAGGACAATAATAAACGTGGCAATGGTCATGGTAGAAATACTGGTAAACCAGGCCGTAAAGGTAAGAATCAATTCGCAAATAATCATAACGAACATTCCGATCGTCAAGAACGCCGTAGACGCAAGAATAAGAAGCGTCAACATGAACAAGCTCCAAAGAAGCAACCAACTCAAAGAAAAGAACGTCCATTACCAGAGACATTAATGTATGATGAAGGTATGAATGCTCAAGATTTAGGTAAACTGCTTCACCGTGAACCAGCTGAAATTGTCAAAAAGTTATTTATGCTTGGTATCATGACTAATCAAAATCAATCTTTAGATAAAGATACTATTGAGTTATTAGCAGCTGAATACGGCATCAATGCTGAAGAAAAAGTTCATGAAGATATCTCTGATATTGATAAGCTTTATGATGATAGAATGGAAGCTTCAAAGGCTTCAACTAATCAAGTCAAGCGTCCACCAGTAGTTACTATTATGGGTCACGTTGACCATGGTAAAACCACTTTACTTGATCGTTTACGTCATACTCATGTATCAGCTCATGAAGCTGGTGGTATTACTCAAAAAATCGGTGCTTACCAAGTACGTCTTGATGATCGCTTGATTACTTTCCTTGATACTCCAGGACATGCTGCCTTTTCTAACATGCGTGCTCGCGGTGCAGAAATTACTGATATTGTTGTTTTAGTTGTAGCAGCTGATGATGGTGTTATGCCACAAACAGTTGAAGCTATCGATCACGCTAAAAGTGCGGGTGTTCCAATTATTGTTGCAATCAATAAGATGGATAAACCAGGTGCAAATCCACAACACGTAACTGAAGAATTAATGAAGTATAATTTAATTCCAGAAGATTACGGTGGTGACACTATTTACGTTAATATTTCAGCTAAGACTGGTCAAAATGTAGAAGATTTGCTTCAAATGATTTTGCTTCAATCAGACGTCATGGAACTTAAAGCAAATCCAACCGAAATGGCTATTGGTACTGTAATTGAAGCCCGTTTATCCCGTGGACGTGGTCCAGTTGCCGATGTATTAATTCAACAAGGTACTTTGAATGTTGGTGATCCAATTGTAGTTGGTGATACTTTTGGTCGTGTACGTACAATGACTAATGATCGTGGTCGTCAAGTTAAGAAGGCAACTCCATCAGAACCAGTTGAAATTACAGGATTAAATGATGTTCCTGAATCTGCTGACAAATTAGTAGAATTTAAGGATGAAAAGACAGCTAGAAGTGTTGGTGAAGCTAGAGCACAACAAGCTTTACAAAAATCACGTGAAAATGTTCAACATATTACTTTAGATAACCTCTTCGATACTATGAAGAAGGAAAACATGAAAGAAGTTGACATTGTTCTTAAAGCTGATGTTCAAGGATCAGTTGAAGCATTACAACAATCACTTGAAAAGATTGATGTTGAGGGTGTACGTGTAAATATCATTCACTCAGGTGTAGGTGCTATTAATGAAAGTGATGTTACTTTAGCTGGTGCTTCTAATGGTTTCATTATTGGATTTAATGTAAGACCAACTGCTACTGCCAAGTCTCAAGCTGATAGTGAAGGAGTAGATATTCGTCTTTATAGCATTATTTATAAGGCTATTGATGATGTGACTGCTGCTATGAAAGGTATGCTTGAACCAACTTATGAAGAAAAGGTTACTGGCAACTTGACTGTTCGTGAAACTTGGAAAGTATCAAAGGTTGGTACCATTGCTGGTGCATTTGTTGATTCCGGTTATGTAACACGTGATTCAGGTATCCGAGTTATTCGTGACGGTGTTGTAGTCTATGATGGCAAAGTTGCGTCTCTTAAGAGATTCAAGGATGATGTTAAGGAAGTCAAAGCTGGCTTTGATTGTGGTTTAACAATTGAAAACTTCAATGATATTAAACTTGATGATCAACTTGAAGCTTATGAAATGCAAGAAGTTAAGCCAAAGTAATTTTAGGTAAAATACAATAGGAGGAAAACATGAAGCATAGAATTGGTCGTGTTGAAGGAGAAATCCTCCGCGAATTAACAAAAATCTTACGTAAAGATATTCGCGATCCTCGTTTAAGTGATGTGACTATCACAGCAGTTGAATGTACTAATGATTTATCATATGCAACTATATACTATAGTTTATTAAGTGAAGATCCTGAAAAGGAACAAGAGGTAAGTGAAGCATTAGATAAAGCTAAGGGTATGATGCGTCATTTACTTGGTCAAGTTTTGACAGTATATAAAGTACCGGAACTCATTTTTAAACGAGATAACTCAGTTAAATATGGTAGTAAAATTGATCGTTTAATTGCGGAAGTTAGAAAACAGGACGCTGAAAGAAACGGTAAATAAAAAAAGACGCTGAGAAGCGTCTTTTTTTATTTTTATAATGCGAGGAGAATGGATATGCTTAATGGAATTTTAGTAATTGATAAAGATAGCGGGATGACTAGTGCAGATGTAGTTTATCATCTTAGAAAAGCCCTTCATATTCGAAAAATTGGTCATGCTGGAACCCTAGATCCAGAAGTTACTGGAGTATTGCCAATTGCTATTGGACAAGCAACGAAGTTAATAGAAATGATGCACACTCGTCCTAAAGCTTATATTGGGTCAGGACTTTTAGGTTATCGAACTGATAGTTATGATACCGAAGGAAAAATTTTAGAAAAAAAGAAATTAGATGCACCTTTCTCCGTTTCGGAAATCCAAGAGAAAATGCAAACTTTTAAGGGAGTAATTACACAAGTTCCTCCAATTTATTCGGCAGTAAAAGTTAATGGTAAACGTTTATATGAATATGCACGTGAAGGAATTGAAGTAGAGCGACCTAAACGTGAAGTAGAAATCTATAAATATGATTTAACTAGAAAACCTGTGTTTGATTCTGATAAAGGAGAAGAAAGTTTTAATTTTCAAATTGAATGTTCAAAAGGAACCTATGTCAGAAGTTTAGTTAATGATTTAGGTGAAAAATTGAATACTCCAGCTGTAATGACACGCTTAAGAAGGGTAGCAAGTTCCGGATTTAATATTGGACAAGCAGTCAAACTTGATGAAATAATTAATAATCCAGAACGAGCAGCTGAATTAATTCAGCCAATTGATGCATTCTTTAAAGACTATGAAACTATAGATTTAAATGAAGGAAAATGGCTAAAAGTAAAAAATGGCGCTCTTATCTCTTTGAAAACGGATGCAAAAAGTGTAGCATTAAGATACAATGGTAGAGTTAAGGCAATTTATCAAAAAACTGCCAAGGGGTATCAACCAAAGTTAATGCTCCTCCAAAATGAATAAGTGAAACGAAGGAAATTATTGTGCAAGTCATCCATTTAACTTATCCAGTTAAAGAAAATATTATCCCAAATAAAATAGTATTAGTTTTAGGCTTCTTCGATGGAGTTCATCTTGGTCATCAGCACTTAATTAATGAAGCTAAAAAAGTTGCAAAACTTCAAAAACTTCCTGTAGTAGTAATGACATTTGATCATCATCCAAGAGAAGTATATGCTGAAAAACATAATTTTGAATATATTGATACAATTGCAGAAAAGGCACGTAAAATGGAAGCCTTGGGAGTAGATTATTTAATTGTAGCTCCATTTACAAAAAACTTCAGTGAAATTTCAGGACAACAGTTTGTGGATCAAGTTATTGTAAAACTAAATACTAAAACTGTTGTAGCAGGATTTGACTATACTTATGGACCAAAGGATATATCGAATATGTCAAACTTGCCAATTTTTGCAAAAGGAAGGTTTGATATTTTGAAAGTTCCTAAACAAACTTTTGATGGAAAGAAAATTGGTTCCACTGAAATACGCAAAGCTATTAAAAATGGTGAAATGGAATTAGCTTATGAATTGTTAGGACAACATTATTTAATGAGTGGCACAATTGGACATGGCAAAAGAAATGGACATAAATTAGGTTTTCCAACGGCAAATTTAGTCTGGGAAGATAAAAAAGTTATTCCTAAAATTGGTGTATATGCTACTAAAACCAAAATTGGGAATAAATGGTACAATTCTATGACTAGTGTTGGTTACAATGTAACTATTAATCAAGAGAAAAAGATTTATATTGAGTCACATTTATTTGGGTTTGATAAAGAAGCTTACGGCAAAAAAATGACTATTGAGTGGTATCATTATACTCGTGGGGAAATTAAGTTTGATAATTTAGATGAATTACAAAAACAACTAAAACTTGATGAACAAGAAATAAAAACATATTTTAAACGAATGAAGAATTAACTTGTAAAATATCGTAGATGTGTTAAACTATAAATAATATTATTTCATGTTTAAGAAAGAAGGGTCGCCATTGCGTTCATTAATTTTCTAATAAGTGTAAGTTGAAAATTCGTTGATTAGCGGAGATTTTGTACACTTTTTTAGAAATTGGTGGACCTTTGGTGCCCTTCTTTTTGTGTGCCTAATTTCCATTATTCTGTACGGATCTCCTTAGTTCTTGAGGTGATTATTGTGAGCATTATAAAAATTACTAACTTATCGTATGGTTATGAAAATAGCAGTAGTAAAATTTTTTCTGATTTAAATCTTAATTTAGATAGCAATTGGAAATTGGGGCTTGTTGGAAGAAATGGGGCCGGTAAAACTACTTTTTTAAATTTATTAAGAGGAAAATTAACAGCTACTGGTCAAATCACAAGCAAAAATAATTTTTCATACTTCCCATTACATATTGAAAACGAAAATGAATTAGCTATTTATGAATTACAAAAAGAAATAAATGTTGAACAATGGGAACTTGAACGGGAAATGAATTTATTAGACCTTGATTCTAGTCATTTATGGCAGCCATATAATACTCTAAGTGGGGGAGAAAAAACCAAGTTATTGTTAGCGGCTAGTTTTGCAGATTATAATAATTTTCCTTTAATTGATGAACCAACTAATCATTTAGATGAAAATAGTCGTCTGGAAATTGCTCAATACTTGAAAAACAGTAAATCTGGATACATAGTTGTTAGTCATGATAGAGATTTCTTAAATCAAGTTACAGACCATATTTTGGCAATTGAAAATACGGAAATTCATTTATATCAAGGTAATTATGCAAGTTATGAAGATACAAAAGAAAAAAGAGATGCATTTAATCAAAATAAGAATATCAAGCTTCAAAAAGAAATTAGTGATTTAACTAAAAGTGCACAACGAATTAAGGGATATTCTGAAAAGTCTGAAAAACAAAAATCTGCTGCTAATCATAAAAATGAAATCAATGTAAATATTGATCGCGGATTTGTCAGTCATAAAGCTGCCAAAATTATGAAAAAGTCTAAAAATATTGAACGTAGAATTAATAAAAATATTGATTCTAAAATGGGACTTTTACAAAATATTGAACAGGCACCTAAATTAACAATGAACTTTCTGCCAGATTATCATCATGAATTAATAAATTTGCAAAAATTTGGTATCAAGTTTGATGATGGAACTAATTTATTTGATAATTTAAACTTAAGTATTTCAAATAAAGAAATACTTGCACTTCAAGGGAAAAATGGGTCAGGCAAAACAACATTAGTAAATTATTTATTAAGTAAAAATCAGCAAATTCAAACAAGTGGAAAAGTTGTAATTCAATCAGGTTTAAAAATCTCTTATTTGCCACAAAACTTCACAGAATATCATGGAAATTTAAAAGATTTTGCACATAAGCAAAAAATTTCTTATGAAGAATTGTTAAATAATTTGCGAAAGATGGGTTTTAAAAGAGAGACTTTTAATGTTGCAATTGAAGAAATGAGCATGGGACAACAAAAACGTGTTGCAATTGCTAAATCACTTGCAGAAGAAGCTAATCTTTATATTTGGGATGAACCTGCAAATTATCTTGATATTTATAATCAAAACCAATTAATTGAATTACTTAAAACAATTAAGCCTGCAATGCTTTTAATTGAGCATGATAAACATTTTATTGATCAAGTTGCTGATGAAAAGATAAGTTTATAGTATGTTTTTTGCAATTTATGCTACTTAAATAACCGTTTGTGTTAAAGGTTGATACAAATAATCCTCTTCTTAGTATTCTATTCATGAATCGAAAGGAGAGGATTTTTATGTTGATTGAAGTTCAAAATTTAACTAAAAAATATGGTGAGAAGTTCGCATTAAATAATGTGAACTTAAAAATTGATGAAGGACAACTTCTTGCTTATCTTGGAACCAATGGAGCTGGTAAATCGACGACTATCAATATTTTAACGGGATTACTTACTCCTACTACTGGAATTATTAAAATGAAGAAAAATTTGAAGATAGGAGTAGTATTTCAAGATAGTGTTTTGGATGAAAGTCTGACTGTTAAAGATAACTTATTTTTACGTGCGAAAATGTATTCTGAATATTCTAAAAATTGGTTAAATAAGTTGATTGACTTAATTGGAATTAAAAACTTTTTAGATCAGAAATATGGTACGCTTTCAGGAGGACAAAGACGCAGAGTAGATATTACTCGTGCATTAATAAACAAACCGGACTTATTATTTTTAGATGAACCTACAACTGGATTAGATTTGCAAACTAGGCAGGTTATTTGGCAGTTACTTGAAAAGTTGCGTAAAGAAGAAAATCTAACTATATTTTTAACTACGCATTATCTAGAAGAAGCGGAAAATGCAGATCAAATGTATATTTTAGAGAATGGTAAAATTTTGGCTTCAGGTTCGGCTGTTGAAATCAAAGAAAAATATACGTCTACTAAGTTAAAAGTGGTGATTCAAAATAAGATAAATGTTTTAAAAGGATTATCTGATAAAGATGCAATTAGGTGGCTAACTGACCATAAAAATGAAATTGAAAAATTTGAATATCAACATGGTTCAATTGATGATGCATTTATAAAAATTACTGGTAAGGAGATTCAATAAAATGTTTGCACTTATTAAAAGAAACATTAAGATTTATTTTTCCAATATTCCGGGCGTGATAATGTCCTGTCTAGGGGCCTTAATTGCATTTTTTATTTATATTGGTTTTCTTCAAGAAAATTTAACTTCTTCTTGGAAGAATGTAGTAAATGCGACTAAGTTACTTGATTTATGGATGATGGCAGGAATTATTACTATTGGTGGTATCACTACTTCCTTTCAAGCATTAGGTCAATTGGTTAAAGATAGAGAAAGTAGAAAATTCGATGACTTTATGTTAAGCGATATTCCAATAATAAAGCAGTATCTAAGTTATGTATTATCTGCAAGTTTTATTAGTTTTATTATGCAAATCTTCACTTGGATAATAATGGGTGTATATTTTAAGATAGTTGATCAAGTTAATATTCCTCTGTCAGCAATTCTACCAGGAATAGGATTTGTTATATTAGGAGCAATAGCTGCAACATTTATGAATATGGTTTTAGCATTATTCATTAATTCTTCAACTACTTTTAGTCGTTTATCAGCAATTTTAGGTGCTGCAGCTGGTTTTATGATTGCAACTTACATGCCTTATGGTACTTTAAATGATTGGGCGCGGAATATGGTAAAATTAATACCAAATAGTTATGAGGCAGCTAGTTTAAGAAGTTTATTTTTGAATAAATTAAGTGAAAAGTTACCGGTAGGGATGCGACACTCAATGATTGAATATTTAGGTATTCATTTTAAAATTGAAAATTATCAATTAACTAATTTAGATAATGTGATTGTAATGATAGTTATGATTTTAATTTTAGTTATTGTTTTAAGTAGTGTGATTTATTTAAATCGAAAAGGAAAGACGAAGAGTGAAGGTCAATTTTCTAGAAGATAGAAGTTTGAAAGAAAAAGAAGTAATAGTAGAAGTTAAGGCTTGCCTTGAAGATGAAGAGGTAGATAGCCTTATTTCTTTTATAAAGAAATTTAAGCAAAAAAATAAGAGATTATTACCAGTTAAATCTGAAGATAGAATTTTTACTATTAAGACTAAAAATATTATCAAAATTGAAGTTCAAGGCACTGAATTAACATACTATTTACCAGAAGAAACTATTAAAACTAAGGGAAGATTATATCAGGTACTTGATAAATTGAATATGGATTTTGTTCAAGTTTCTAGACATGCGATAGTTAATATTAATTACTTAGAAAGTTTAGAAGCAGGATTTGTAGGAAATATGATTGCAAAGCTAGATTATGGTTATAAGGCGGAGATTTCAAGACGGTATATGAAAGATTTAGAAAAGAGGTTGGGATTATAAATGAAAGTATTGCAAAAAAATATTAAAAATTTTGTTACAGGAATGGGTTTTGGTGCAATTATCTATTTGTTGATTCTTGGCTTTGCCTACAATAACGTTAATATTTCTGTTTCTAAGCATAGTGTATTAAGTGTTTTGATAATTAGTGGACTAATTGGAGAACTAGCATGGATTTTTAAGTTAGATATATCATTTTTATTAGCACTGTTCATTCATGCAATTGCAACTATCAGTCTATATATTTTAATGATGACAATGAATCATTGGTATATAAATGGCACGACGATAGTGATTTTTATTATATCGTATATTATTATTTGGGTAATTGAAGAAGTTATTAGAATTGAAGAAGTAAATCGTATTAATATTCAAATTAAAAAAAGAAGAAAACAGCAGTAAGACTTTAAAATAAGTTAGCACTCCACTTGACAACCTGCTAATTTTTGGTATTATAGTATTTGTTAGCACAAAAGAGTTAAGAGTGCTAAAAGTGAGGGCGATATTTATGTTGACCGAACGTCAAGAACTTATTTTAAAAACAATCATCAAGGACTTTACTCAGACACATGAGCCGGTAGGTTCAAAGACCGTGATGATGCAATTGCCGGTTAAGTATTCAAGTGCAACGATTCGTAATGAGATGGCAGTTCTTGAAGAGCTAGGATTAATTGAAAAGACCCACTCTTCAAGCGGTCGTGTTCCTTCAACAGAAGGTTATCGTTATTATCTTGATAACTTAGTCGAGCCGTTGCAAGTACCTGATTCAGTCTATGATCAAATCGTCTGTCAACTAGATCGACCATTTCATCAAGTGAATGAAATTGTTCAAGAAGCTGCTAAAATTTTGTCAGATTTGACTAATTATACAGCTTTCGCGGAAGGTCCTGAAACACATAGTGTAACTGTGACTGGTTTCAGAATCGTGCCTTTGTCTAATAGGCAAGTAATGGCAATCCTTGTTACTAGTGATGGTAATGTTCAGAATCAAGTTTATACTTTACCTCATAATATTCATGGGGATGAAGTTGAAAAAGCGGTTCGAATGATTAATGATAAGCTTGTTGGTAAGAATTTAAAAGAAATTACGCCAAACTTATTAAAGACCTTATCGACGCATGATCTTGCAGGTGAGCATTCAAGTGAACTTTTAGAGCTTGTAGAAGATGTGATTAAAGATGCTGCAAGTGAACAAATGTATGTTGATGGACAAATCAATCTACTTAATAATGCAACTGAAAATGTAAAGGATCTGCGTTCTTTATATGAATTAGTTGGTCATGATGATTTGATTTCTGATTTGATGAGTTTAAGTAAAAGTGATAAAGAAGATCATTATCCAGTCCAAGTTAGATTAGGATCTGAGCTTCCGAATGATTTGCTTAAAGATTATAGTCTGCTTACAGCTGAATATAGTGTCGGGAGTCATGGCAAAGGTACAATTGCATTACTAGGTCCTACGAATATGCCATATTCGCAAATGATTGGATTATTAGAGTATTTTAGAAACGAGCTAGCCAAGAAATTGCTCGATTATTATGGTAAATTTCAATAAAAAAGGAGGCCAGCCGTGAGTAAAGAAGAATTTCCAAGTGAAGAAGAATTAGCAAATGAAAAACCTGCACCTTCTTCTGAAAATAATAAAGCTGAAAAAAAGGCAAATAAAAAAGCAGAAGAAAAACAGGATAACAGCAAAGAATTAGTAAAAGAAATTGCTGAATTAAAAGAAAAAAATAAAGAGCTTGAAGATAAGTACTTAAGAAGTGAAGCCGAAATTCAAAATATGCAAAATCGCTATTCAAAAGAACGTGCTCAACTAATTAAGTATGAATCACAATCTTTAGCTAAAGATGTTTTACCAGCTATGGATAATTTAGAGCGTGCTTTAAGTGTTGAAGCCGATGATGAAGCATCTAAACAATTGAAAAAAGGTGTTCAAATGACACTTGATTCATTAGTTAAGGCTATGAAAGATCATGATATTGTTGAAATTGAAGCTGAAGATGTAAAATTTGATCCAGCTATTCATCAGGCTGTTCAAACAGTTGAAGCTGAAAATGATGAACAAAAGGATAAAGTTGTTCAAGTTTTACAAAAAGGCTATCAATATAAAGATAGAACACTTAGACCAGCAATGGTTGTTGTAGCTCAATAGGAGAGGTAAATATAATATGTCAAAAGTTATTGGTATTGACTTAGGTACTACTAACTCAGCAGTTGCAGTACTTGAAGGTAAAGAACCTAAAATTATTACTAACCCAGAAGGTAATCGTACTACTCCATCAGTAGTGTCATTTAAAGATGGTGAAGTTCAAGTAGGTGATGTTGCAAAGCGTCAAGCAATCACTAACCCTAATACTATTGTTTCCATCAAGAGCCACATGGGTGAAGATGGTTACAAAGTAAAAGTAGGAGACAAGGATTACACTCCTCAAGAAATTTCTGCATTTATTTTGCAATACATTAAAAAGTTTGCTGAAGATTACTTAGGTGAAGAAGTTACTGACGCAGTTATTACTGTTCCTGCTTACTTCAACGATGCTCAACGTCAAGCAACTAAAGATGCTGGTAAGATTGCTGGACTTAATGTTCAAAGAATTATTAACGAACCAACTGCTAGTGCTTTAGCTTATGGTCTTGATAAAGATGAAAACGATGAAAAAGTACTTGTATATGACCTTGGTGGTGGTACTTTTGATGTTTCTATTTTGCAATTAGGTGACGGTGTCTTCCAAGTATTGTCAACTAACGGTGATACTCACCTCGGTGGTGATGACTTTGATAAGCGCATTATGGATTGGCTTATTGAAAACTTTAAGAATGAAAATGGTGTTGACTTATCTAAGGATAAGATGGCACTTCAACGTTTAAAGGATGCTGCTGAAAAAGCTAAGAAAGATTTATCAGGAGTTTCATCAACTCATATTTCTCTTCCATTTATTTCAGCTGGTGAAGCAGGCCCATTGCACCTTGAAGCAGATCTTACTCGTGCTAAGTTTGATGAATTAACTGACGACTTAGTTCAAAAGACTAAGGTTGCATTTGACAATGCTTTGAAGGATGCTGATTTAACTGTAAATGACATCGATAAGGTTATCTTAAATGGTGGTTCAACTCGTATTCCTGCAGTTCAAAAGGCTGTTAAGGAATGGGCTGGTAAAGAACCTGACCACTCAATTAACCCTGATGAAGCTGTTGCTTTAGGTGCAGCAATTCAAGGTGGGGTTATTTCAGGTGATGTTAAGGACATTGTTTTACTTGATGTTACTCCATTATCACTTGGTATTGAAACCATGGGTGGTGTCTTCACTAAGTTAATTGATAGAAACACTACTATTCCAACTTCAAAGAGTCAAATCTTCTCTACAGCTGCTGACAATCAACCAGCAGTAGATGTTCACGTATTGCAGGGTGAACGTCCAATGGCAGCTGATGATAAGACTTTAGGTCGCTTTGAATTAACTGATATTCCACCAGCACCACGTGGTGTTCCACAAATTCAAGTTACTTTCGATATTGATAAAAACGGTATTGTAAATGTATCTGCTAAAGACATGGGAACTGGTAAGGAACAAAAGATTACCATCAAGAGTTCTTCAGGTTTATCAGATGAAGAAATCAAAAAGATGCAAAAAGATGCTGAAGAACACGCTGAAGAAGATAAGAAGCGTAAAGAAGAAGTTGACCTTAGAAACGAAGTTGATCAATTGATCTTCACTACTGAAAAGACCTTGAAAGAAACTAAGGATAAGGTTCCAGAAGAAGATACTAAGAAGGTACAAGAAGCTTTAGATGATCTTAAGAAGGCACAAAAAGATAATGATTTAGATGCTATGAAAGAAAAGAAGGATGCATTATCTAAAGCTGCTCAAGATTTAGCTGTTAAGCTTTATCAACAAAATGGTGGCGCTCAAGGTGCGGCTGGTCAAGCTGGACCTCAAGGTCCACAAGATGGTGGTCAAAACAATTCTGGCCCACAAGATGGAGAATTCCATAAGGTAGACCCAGACAAGTAATGGGTTTATAATTTAAATAACCTGTAAAGAAAAGAACTGCTTATGGGTAGTTCTTTTCTTTTGAATAGCGAGGAGTTTAATAAATTGGCACAAGAAGATTACTATAAAGTTCTTGGTGTTGATCGCAATGCTAGTGATCAAGAAATTAGTAAGGCTTATCGTAAACTTGCTAAAAAATATCACCCAGACCTAAACCATGAGCCAGGTGCTGAAGAAAAGTATAAAGAAGTTAATGAAGCTTATGAAGTATTGCATGACAAGCAAAAACGTGCGCAATACGATCAGTTTGGTGCAGCTGGTGTGAATGGTCAAGGTGGCTTTGGCTCAGGACAATCATACGGTGGTCAAGGTTTTGGTGGTTTTAGCGACTTTGGTGATATTTTTAATGATTTCTTTGGTGGTGGAGGTCAAAGACAAGTTGATCCAACAGCTCCACAACGCGGTCAAGATTTGGATTACACTTTAACTATTGATTTTATGGATGCAATCAACGGTAAAAAGAGCCAAGTTAGCTATACTCGTAGCGAAACTTGTTCAACTTGTGATGGTACTGGTGCAGAAAAAGGCACTCACCCAATTACTTGTGATAAATGTCATGGAACTGGTTATATGACCATTACTCAACAATCAATGCTAGGCACTATTCGTCGTCAAACTACCTGCGATAAGTGTCATGGTAAAGGAGTAATTATCGAACATCCATGTAAGAGCTGCCATGGTGAAGGAACTGTAGATAGAAAGAATACTATTGAAGTTGAAATTCCAGCAGGAATCGATAATGGTCAACAGCTCCGTTATGAAGGCCAAGGTGAAGCTGGACGAAATGGTGGACCATATGGAGATTTGTATATTAGTTATCGTATTAAGCCATCTAAGGAATTTGAAAGACGTGGAAATACCATTTATACCACTATCCCAATTTCATTTGCCCAAGCTACTTTAGGGGATGAAATTAATGTTAAAACAGTTCACGGTAACACTAAGTTGAAGATTCCAGCAGGTACTCAACCTAATAAGAAATTTACTTTGCATGGTGAAGGTGTTCCATATCTCCGCGGCAATGGTAACGGCGATCAAATAACAACAGTTCAAGTTGAAATTCCAAAATCAATTAATGAAAAGCAAAAAGAAGCTTTGGTTGACTTTGTTAAAGCTGGCGGTGGTAATATTTCACCACAGGAAAAAGGTTTCTTTGAACGTTTAAAAGATAAATTGAAATAAAATTTTGCCTTAATGTCGATAAATGGCATTAAGGCATTTTTTATGATTTTTGCCTACTAGCTTTCCACTTGATATAATAGATAAGATAGAAATGTAAAGGCATGTGATTATATGGATTTAAAACAATTAAAAGATTATCAAAAACATATTCGTAATTTTTCAATCGTAGCGCATATAGACCATGGTAAATCAACAATTGCTGATAGAATTCTTGAGTTAACAGATACAGTATCTGAGCGTCAACTCAAGAATCAAATGCTTGATGATATGCCACTTGAACGCCAGCGTGGAATTACTATTAAGATGAACTCTGTAGAAGTAAAGTATCATGCAAAAGATGGTGAAGATTATATTTTTCACCTTATTGATACTCCAGGACACGTTGACTTTTCTTATGAAGTTTCTAGGTCGCTTGCTGCTTGTGAAGGTGCACTCTTAGTTGTTGATGCTTCTCAAGGAGTTCAAGCTCAAACTCTAGCAAATACTTATTTAGCTATTGATGATGATTTGGAAATTTTGCCAGTTATCAATAAAATTGATTTGCCTTCTGCAGATCCAGATAATGCTAAAGAAGAAATCGAAGAAATGCTTGGCTTAGATGCTTCAGAAGCTGCTTTAGTTTCTGGAAAGACTGGCGTAGGAATTGAAGAAATGCTTGAAAAAATCGTTAAGGATATTCCAGCACCAAGTGGTGATTTAGAGGCACCTCTTAAGGCTTTGATTTTTGATTCAAAGTATGATGATTATCGTGGTGTTGTTCTTTCCGTAAGAATTGAAGAAGGAACAGTAAAGCCAGGCGATAAAATCAAAATTATGAATACTGGAATGGAATATGAAGTTACTGAAGTAGGTGTTTCTAGTCCTCATCCAGTTAAAAAAGATATTTTAGTTGCTGGAGATGTAGGATACTTAACTGCAAATATTAAATCAGTTCGTGAAACTCGTGTGGGTGACACTATTACTGATGCTGAAAATCCAACGGCAGAACCTCTTCCAGGTTATCGTCAAATTCCACCTATGGTATTTTCTGGTATGTATCCAGTAGATAATGCTAAATATGATGATTTAAAAGAAGCTCTTCAAAAATTGCAACTAAATGATGCAGCCTTAGAATTTGAACCAGAAACTTCAACAGCCTTAGGATTTGGTTTTCGTTGTGGTTTTCTTGGACTTCTTCATATGGATGTTGTGCAAGAGCGACTTGAGCAAGAATTTGATTTGGATTTAATTATGACTGCTCCATCTGTTGATTATCACGCAATTATGAATGATGGTACTACTAAGGTTATTGATAACCCTTCAGATTTACCAGATGCTGGTGAATATGAACGAGTAGAAGAACCTTATGTAAAGGCAGAAATTATGGTTCCAAATGATTTTGTTGGTCCTGTGATGGAACTTTGTCAGCATAAACGTGGTGAATTTGTGACTATGGATTATTTAGACAAATATCGTGTAAATGTAATTTATAATATTCCATTAGCAGAAATAATTTTTGATTTCTTTGATGATTTGAAATCATCAACTAAGGGATACGCTTCTCTTGATTATGAAATTACAGGGTATCGTGCAACTAACTTAGTTAAGATTGATATTTTACTTAATAAAGAACCAATTGATGCTTTGAGTTTTATTGCTCACCGTGATGAAGCTCAAAATCGTGCTCGTCAAATGACTTCGCTTCTTAAAAAGCTTATTCCTCGTCAAAATTTTGAAGTTGATATTCAAGGTGCAATTGGAGCAAAAATTATTTCTCGCGCAACTATTAAACCATATCGTAAAGATGTTACATGGAAGATCCATACGGGGGACCCAGATCGTCGTGCCAAACTTCTGGAAAAACAAAAACGTGGTAAAAAGCGAATGAAGGCAGTTGGTCGTGTAGAAGTGCCGCAAGATGCATTCATGGCAGTATTAAGGATGAATGACGATGACATCAAAGGAAAGTAAAAAGAATAAAAGTAGTGTTACTACAATTATAATTAGAATTGTAGCTATAATTTTATTGCTTGTTGGATTAGTTTTGATTTTTAATAAGCAAATTAGAAATCATATTGTTCAACAAAATCAATCTAAAGCATTGAGTAGTTTAACTGTTAAAAAAGTTGAACAGAACCAAAAAAAGAAGGGAATGTTTGATTTTGATAAAGTTAAAGAAATTGATTTTGCTCAAGTAACACGTACACAAGTGAAAAACACATCTGATGCTATTGGTGCTTTAGCTATCCCAAATGTAAATATGTATCTTCCAATAATGCTTGGATTATCTGATAGTGCTATGGCAACTGGTGGTGGTACTATGCGAGCTGATCAACAGATGGGAAAAGGTAATTATGCTTTAGCAGGCCACTATATGACAGCTAAAGGAGTTCTTTTTTCACCTTTAGAAGATAGTAAGAAGGGGCAGTTAGTATATTTAACTGACTTAAAGAAAATATATATTTATAAAATTTATATGAAGAAAAAAGTTAGTCCGTATGCTGTTTGGTTGGTAGATAATACTAAGAAACCAATTGTTACTCTAATTACTTGTGCTGATGGTGGAGTTGATCGTTGGGCAGTTCGTGGTAATTTAATTAAAACAGAAAAGGCTTCTAATAAGAATTTACAGGTGTTTAAGTTAAAATAATGAAGTGGCAACAAAGAAAAGCGAATGAATTGAACCCTGATTTAGTAGAAAAGTATCAACTTAGTCCAATAATGGCTAAGTTGTTTTCTTTAAGGGGAATTGATAGTGATGAAAAACTTGATTTTTGGTTTAATGCAACTGAAGAAAATTTAGCTGATCCTTTATTAATGCATGATATGGAAAAAGCTGTCGACAGAATTAATGAAGCAATTGATTCTGGGCAAAAGATAACTATCTATGGCGATTATGATGCTGATGGAATAACAGCTACTGCAATAATGACTGAAACCTTAAGTATTTTAGGTGCAGATGTTCATTATTTTATTCCAGATCGCTTTAAAGATGGCTATGGTCCTAATCTTGACAGATATAAAGATATTGTGGCTGACGGCACACAATTGATTATTACTGTAGATAATGGGATTACTGGTGTTGAAGAAGTTAAGTATGCCCAAGCTAATGGAGTAGATACCATTATTACTGACCATCATACTTTTCAAGAAGAACAACCTGCTGCTTATGCTATTGTTCATTGTAATTATCCTGGGCAAAAATATCCTTTTGACGATTATTGTGGAGCTGGCGTTGCCTATACTATATGTAGAGAATTAATGCAAGATACTATGCCAGAATTACTAGATTTGGCCATGATTGGAACAATTGGAGATATGGTTAAAGTTAGTGGAGAAGGTCATATTATTGTTAAGCGTGGGCTTGAGATACTTAATCAAACTGATAGACCTGGCTTAAGAGCGTTGATCAATAATGCTGGTTTAACTTTAGGAACAATAAATGAGCAAGATGTAGGATTTAATATTGCTCCTCGGTTAAATGCGGTTGGAAGATTAGGAAATGCAAATTTAGCTGTTCAGCTTTTATTAGCAGATGATGATATAGAAGCACAAAAGATAGCAAATGAAATAGAAAAATTAAATAATCAGCGTAAGGAATTAACAACTGAAGTATTTCAAGATTGCTTAAAACAATTTAAAGAAAACAGCTGGCAAAAAAAGAATACTTTAGTAATCTATAATCCTAATTATCATGAAGGGGTATTAGGACTAGTAGCTAATAAACTTGTCGAAAAGCTTCATAAACCAACTATTGTTTTAACTAAAAGTAACACTGGTGAAATTAAGGGGTCAGGACGTTCTAAAAAAGGCTTTAATTTATTTAATGCTTTAGAGCCTTTAAAAGGTAATATCTTGAACCAATTTGGCGGTCATGATTTTGCATGTGGATTAGCACTTGATGAAGAGAATATTGTAAAATTACGTAATAAGTTTGAAGCAAGTTTTTATTCTAGTGATAATCTAGAGATGAAAGATTATGATTTTGAGCTGCCAATGGATAATTTAACAACACAATTATTAACAGATATTAATCAAATTGGTCCCTTTGGTACGGATAATCCTACTCCTATTTTTAGTATTTCTAATTTTAAAATAAGTGGTTTTACTAAGATGGGAAAAGAACAAGAACATGTTAAATTTAATGCAGAAAAAGATAATGGCAAATTAACTGTTATTGGTTTTGGAAAGGGCTTTTTGAATAATAATTTATTACCATTTATTACAAAAGTCTTTGTAAGACTTTCTATTAATACTTTTAGAGGGAAAAGTAGCCTACAAGGAATAATTGAAGGAATTGACTTTTCTGCTCCTAAGTTAGCTGTTAAAAATTCAGTTATTGATTTGCGAAATGAAAAATATGTTATGGGATTTGCAGATAGGTATTTATTATTTGATAAAAAGAATCTTCCAATCGTACAAAATCAATTAGGAATAGAAAAAGAAAAAATAAGTTTAGTTCAAGATTACCAAGAAAATAATGAAACTGTTGTCTTATTAGATACTCCACGTAGTCAAACTGAATTAAACTTAGCATTGAATCAAAATTATCAGCAATTATATTTAAGATTTTTGTTAGATCAATTACCTGTGGAATCACTACCAAATAAGTCATATTTTGGACAAGTTTTAAAGTATATTTATCAGCATCCAACGCTCACACCTGATGATTATCAGGCAGTAGCACCATATTTAGGGTTAGATTATGATAGTATTCTATTTATTTTAAGAGTATTTTTTGAACTAGGATTTGTAAAATTAGATAACGGCAAATTAGTTGGTGAAAAAAATCCTCATAAAAAACCTTTATCACAATCTAAATATTTAATGGCAACAAAATCGCAAATAAAGTTTATTCGACAATTACGAACTATGCCAACAGTTGAGTTGATTGATTATATCAATAATCTTTCTGATTAAGGTAAAAAGAAGCTCATTTTAGTGCTTTTAGGACAAAAGTTTGGTAAAATATAACAGTTAAAAGTGTTTAGAATTAAACACAAAGATTAATGGAGGTTTTTCTTCTTATGGCAATTGATTTTAGTGAACACATTGCAAGCGTTCAAGATTTTCCTAATAAAGGCATCGTCTTTCGTGATATTACACCTATTTTGCAAGATGGAGACTTATTCCGTGCAGCAACTCATGAATTAGCAGAATATGCTAAGAGTCGAAAAGCTGATGTAATTGTGGGACCAGAAGCGCGTGGTTTTATTGTAGGATGTCCTGTTGCAACAGAACTTGGTTTAGGATTTGTCCCTGCTAGAAAGCCACATAAGTTGCCAAGAGAGGTTGAACGTGCTTCTTATGACTTAGAGTATGGTTCTAACAGTTTGGAAATGCATAAAGATGCTATTAAGCCAGGACAAAGAGTAGTACTTTGTGATGACTTGCTTGCAACTGCTGGTACTTTAAGAGCTTCAAAAGAGTTAATTGAAAATCTTGGCGGTGAGCTTGTAGGTGCAGCATTTTATATTGAATTGCCTGACCTTAAGGGTCGTGAAAAGTTACCAGGACTTGACATTTTTAGTTTAGTTCAATATCATGGTGCTTAAATAATCAACAGAAATTTAATAATAAAGCCTCAAGAAGATACTCTTGGGGCTTTATTTTTGGAGAAAATATGAAAAAAATAGTAAATAATGCTTTAAAAGCTCTCTTATATGAAGTTGTTGCTTTACCTAAGCCGGGATTAGTTGACCCAGCTGATAATGGATCCCACTTAGATATGAATGTTTATACCTTTATTGATTCTAGTTTGGCCTTAGAGCCATATTTAGAAAATGCGGCCAATATTGGTGAAAACTTTATTGAAGATGATTTAACTAAAATGTTTGCTGAACTTCGTCAAGCAGGTATTGCTGCTGAAAAAGATATGTTAGATGCAACTAACGGAATAAATACTCATAAGGGAGCAATTTTTTCATTAGGGATTTTTGTTTGTGCTCAAAGTTATGCCAAGAAAAATAATGTTAATATTTTTAATGTAATAAGAAAAATGTGCCATAATCTTGTTAAAAATGATTTTACTAAAATTGATTATCAAAATATAACTGCAGGTGAAAAACAATACTTGAAATATAAATTAGGAGGTGTGCGACAATTAGCCCAAGATGGGTATCCGGTAGTTGAATATGATTCTTTACCATACCTAAAAAATGCTTCAGGTAAGCTGAATGAGCAGCTATTAGATACATTAATGCTTTTAGCTACTAAAGTTGATGATACTACCTTTATTAAGCGCTCAGGGGATGCTAAAAAACTTGCTTGGTTGCATCAAGTATCTCAACTCTATTTAGATAAAGGAGGCAGTCAAACAATTCAAGGAAGAAAATATTTAAATCAATTAAGTCTGATTTTTAAGAAAAATAATTATAGCATAGGTGGATGTGCAGATTTATTGATTGTAACGATTTTTATGGCTTTAGAAGAAAATTATTTATAAAATAAATTAAATTTTAAGTACTTTCTTTTTACAAGTAAATAAGTTTTGTGTACAATAATAGAGTTAATAAATAAGGGAGATGACAATTTTGAAACTTAGACAAGCTACTATGGCAGATTTTGATCAGATTATGACAATTTTAAAGGATGGTGCAAATCAATTAGCCGAGCGTGGAGTTGAACAATGGCAAGGGGATTATCCTTCTCCTGATCAAATAAAAGAAGATATTGAAAATGGTTGGGCATATTTAGCAGTTTCTAAGGATGAAGAAACTGTTGGCGCAATTTCAATTGTGCCATCTCCAGACCATTCCTATGATAAGCTTGACGGTAAGTGGCAGCTTGATACTGATAAATACTTAGTAATTCACCGTGTTGCAATTCATTCAAATCATGCTGGTAAAGGCTACGCTACTAAATTATTAACTGAGGTTATTAATTATATTAAACAAAATCGTCAAGATATTGATTCAATCAGAATTGATACTCATGAAGATAATAAAGCCATGCAACATTTGATTGATAAGATGGGCTTTACCAGAGTTGGTACTCTTCATGGAGTTTATCGCCCAGATGAAACTTCTTATGTTTATGAGCAATTAAATAAGTAAAAAAGATTCGCGCATTTTTGCGTGAATCTTTTTTAATAGCGAATTATAAAATTGGAGATAATAGTCTTGAAAAGTATTGCTTAAATTTTCGCCAATTGGATTGCTTATCAAAGTATTCATTGGTCATTAAAGTAGATTCTTTTAAATCTTCTTCAAAAATAGCTTTTAATTTAGCTGTAAGCTGCGGACTATAATTAAAACTATTAACTTCAAAGTTTAAACTATAACTGCGGTAATCTTGATTGGCAGAACCAACTGATGAAATATTTGAGCCACTGACCATAGTTTTTGCATGAATAAAGCCATTATCATATTTGTATACTTTTACACCATTTTCGGTTAAATATTTTGCATAATATTCAGTTGCTCGATATACAAATGGATGGTCAGGCATACTTGGAACCATAATTCTTACATCAACTCCGCTTTTTGCGGAAACAATTAAAGCTTCAAGAATGGAATTTTCAGGAATTAAGTATGGTGTTTGAATATAAATATATTTTTTTGCCGTTGCAATAATTCCTTCATAAGCTCGACGAATAGCAAAATTTTGATTATCTGGTCCAGAAGAAACGATTTGCATTGCTACTTGGTCTGAAGAAGTAGGGGGAATAATATCTAGGTTTTTCAAATAGCCTAGATTATATTTTGGCAGGTGAGATTTACGACAAGAAGTATTCCAATCCATCGCAAATCTTACTTCCATCATAATTGGTGCTTGTCCTACAACTCTCAAATGGGTATCACGCCAGTGACCAAATTTAGCTGATTTATCAATATATTGATCTCCAATATTAAAACCACCAATATAGCCTATTTTACGATCAATAATTATTAATTTACGGTGCAGATGATAATTCATTCGTGGTGTACGAATTTTGTATTTACTAGAGCTAGAGATAAATGGTTGTGCTTCTCCACCTAATTTGCGTAATTTATCAAAAAATCGAGGTCTAGTACCACGCGAGCCATCAACATCATAAAGTATGCGTACTTGAACTCCCCGCTTTTGAGCGTGCTCTAACGCGCTTAAAACACGTTTACCTAAACTATCAGAATAAAAAGTGTAAAATTCTACATCAATAAATTCTTTTGCCTTATTAATATTATTAATAATATTGTCAAATAATGTAGGGCCATCAGTGAAAATTTCTACATCATTATCAAAAGTTAAAATTGCTCCATCATTATTTAAATTTAAATCTGTAAGCATTCGAGCTCGCGGTTTTTGATCCTCTTTTGGTAAAAGGTCATGCTTTCTTAATAATTCGCGTTGCTTTTTTAAATAATGATTTTGGATTCTTTTTTGCTCGTCTTTAATAGCAAAAATTTCATCATGTGAAAGCTGTCTCCCAAGAAACAGATAGATGATAAAACCAATTCCTGGAAATACAGACAACACTAACAGCCATGCCCAAGTAGAGGCAATATCTCGTCTTGAACGAAATACTGTCCATATAGCAAACCCGATATTGATTATCCATAAAATCTCAATAATTCGTCGAATTACATCCCATGTCCAAATCATAAGTTTCCCCCTTAAAAATATACTGTTAAAGTTTATTTTACCTAAAATTTACCAACAAAAAAAGAAGATGTAATTATTCACCTTCTTTTCATTAGTTATCTATTTTTCATGATTGGTTGATAAATCAAGTCAATTATAATAGCAGCAACTAGAGCAATTACAATAGTAATTAAAAGATTGTCCCATGAGATTTTTACCATTGCAATTCCACAAAGTGCCAAAATAAAGGTAATGCCAACATCGGCAACTTGAACGATACCAACTAATCTAGAAGGGTGATCTTGCCAGAAGTATTTACGAGTTCTAGTAATTAAAACAATTAACATCGCACTTAAGACAAGATAAACATAAACCATTGTTGAAACAGTTCCATGACTCCAACCATGTGTATTTAAATACCAAACAAAACCAACACCAATAATTGTCCAACCAGCTGCTAATGAAAAGGCAATTTTAGCAAGACGTGCCATATTCCAGTTTTCTGGTTTATAAGTGATATGCGTACGGTCAGTACCAATCATCATAGTTACCATGTTGTTCATGATAGTGTAAATAACCATTGCATTAAGAGCCATAGGCAAATATCCAAAGAAGAGATATCCAAAAGTTAATAGCATGGTTAATTCAGCCGTTCTGGCAAGTTTAGTTAATGACCAAGTGGTCATTCTTTGATATACACGGTGACCAGCATCTAAAATTTTAATAATTGAGGTTAAACCATCATCAAGAAGCACCATTTTGCTTGAACGTTTTGCAACATCGGCAGCATTTGATACTGCAATTCCAACTTCAGCTTGTTTTAGAGCAGGAGAGTCATTCACACCATCTCCAGTCATTCCAACAATATAACCTTTTTCTTGGAAGAATTTAACCATTTTCAATTTATCTTCTGGTAATACATCTGCAATTCCGGCTAGATTTTTAATATCAACTTCATCATTAAAATCATGTATTGAAATTACTTCTCCGGTTAAGTCTACTTGTTTAGCTACAGCAGCTGCAGTTCTTTGGTTATCACCAGTAAGCATAATGGGGTGAATACCACGCTTTTTAAGTTCATTTAGTGCCTTTTTTGAATCTTTTCTAACTTTATCTTGTAAAATGAAAACTCCAGCTAACTTATTATCAATTAAAACAGCTACTGATCGACCAGCTTTAAAATCAATGTTCGCAGTTTTAATTTCGGCATCTTTGTCAATTAACGATAGTTGCTTAAAGCTTCCTAATTTAATGTTATGACCATTTACTTCTGCCATTGAATAACCAGTATTTGAAGTAAATGGCTCAAACGTTTCAGGACTTTTAATTGCAAGTCCTTTAGATAGGATATATTCATCAAGAGCAACATCTATGATACTTTTATTTCTTTGATCTACTGCTGCAGAAACTAAAGTAAGAATTTCACTATCACTCAAGTTAGAAAAGTTATTCCAGCTAGCTACACTAGTTTTGTTTTCAGTAATTGTACCGGTTTTATCGAGAAGTAATAAGTTTAAATTAGCTGCATCCTGAATTCCAGTTAAATCAGCAGTTAAAACTCCTTCTTTGCTTAAGCGAGTAGCTTCAAAAGAGTTAGACAGTGCAAAAGTTGATGGCATTGCTACAGGGATAGAAGCAATAAACATCATTGCCAAGAATGGCAACATATTGATAAAGTTTGCAAAATCTCCACCTTTAATGAAGCTAGCAATAATAATTACTAAAGTTAAAACACCATCTAAAAGGCAAAGATAGTAAATTATTTTAGTGAGTAATTGTTGTAAGTGACCAGGTGCAGCAGAATTATTAATTAAATTAATTGTTTTACCACTTCTAGAGTTTTTACCAGTTGCGGTAACAATTGCAAGGCCATTTCCTTCAACAACTGTGGTTCCCGCATAGGCTTCACTATCAATGTGTTTTTTTACAGGTTTAGATTCACCTGTAATTGAACTTTCATCAAAAGCCATATCTCCAGAGATGATTTTTACGTCTGCAGCGACTACATCTCCTCGCTGAAGACTAATTAAATCTCCTACTACCAATTTTTTAGAATTAAGTTTGATCCATTTGCCATCACGTTCTACTGCAACGGTAGGGGTCAATTGATGAGAAATATCATCTAAAACTCGTCTGGATTGTTTCTTCTTAGAAGCACCATTCCAAGCTGCAAAAAGCAACATTGCTAAAACAAAGAGTGCTTGAATTCTTTTGCCTAAGATAAATTCAAGAATTAATGCTCCTTCTAGAATCCAAGCAGATAAGTTCCAAAGTTTTCCGGCAAATTCTTTCCAAAAATTATACTTTGGCTCAGGAACTTCATTTAATCCATTTTTTTGAAGTAATTTTTCTGCTTCAAGTTGGCTTAAACCATGAATTTTTTCAGCCATTTTTAACTCCCTTTCTTATTAAGTAACCTAATCTAAGGTAGCATAGATATTGCAAACAAGGAAATATTTCATTAATATAAACATTATACAAATATTTAATAATAGAGGGCAGAGAAAATAATTTTATGAATTTAAAGCAATTACGCTATTTTTTAGCAGTAGCTGAAGAAAAACAAATTACTGCTGCAGCCAAGCGTTTATTTATTGCACAACCACCGTTAAGTTATCAGCTGAAACAATTGGAAAAAGAATTAGGTGTTCAATTGTTTGTTCGTACTGCACATGGAATAGAATTAACGGATGCAGGAAATGAATTACAATCTTATGCTGAAAAAATTGTTGGTTTAGCAGAAACAGCTAAAAATCAAGTTAAACGAACTGCAGAAGGAGAGTTTGGAACTATAAAAATTGGTTCGGCATCTTCTTCTGTAGGTGAGTTACCATCGGATAAATTTAAACAATTAACAAAGTTTTATCCTAATATTTCTTTTGATATTTATGAAGAAAATACATTTGGTGTTTTAGAAAAATTAGCCAATAATACTATTGATTTAGGAATCGTACGTACGCCATTTAATAGACGTGGACTTGATAGTAAAATTATTACCAATGAAAAAATGATGGCAATAACAATTGATCCTACAATTTTAAATAAACAAGAGATTACTTTGAAAGAGTTGGCAAAAGAACCTTTAATAATTTATAGAAGATTTGAAAATATTTTTAATGAAAGTTTTACTCATCAAGGGTTAAATCCTTTTTATGCAGTTAAATGTGATGACTCCCGTACTGCAATACTTTGGGCACAAAAGGGGATGGGGGTTGCTCTTGTACCTGAATCAATTGCTAACTTGTATGCACCAGATTGTCATGTGCCAGTAAAACATGTTAATTGGCAAACTCACCTAGAACTAGTTTGGCGAAAAGGGCAGATTTCACCATTAGTAAGACGAATTATTAATTTATTTTAGGAAACAAAAAAAGCTCGCTATGCGAGCTTTTTTCATGCGGTTTAAACTAACGTTAAAATTAGTCTAAGTCAACGTTGTCTGGGAAGAATGCCAAACGTTCGCCCTTACCGAGTTCTTCTTCGATTTCAAGCAAACGGTTGTACTTTTCAACACGTTCTGAACGAGCTGGAGCACCAGTCTTAAGTTGACCACCGTTGATAGCAACAGCAAAGTCAGCGATGAAAGTGTCACCAGTTTCACCTGAACGGTGAGAAATCATAGTGTTGTAACCATTCTTACGTGAAAGACGAATAGTTTCAAGAGTTTCAGTAACAGTACCGATTTGGTTCAACTTGATAAGTGAAGCGTTACCAGCACCTTCGTGAATAGCCTTGTTCAAAAGCTTAGGGTTAGTACAAATGAAGTCATCAAGAACGATTTGGATACGGTCCTTGTGGCTTTGAGTAAACTTAACCATACCTTCTACGTCGTTTTCGTCGTATGGGTCTTCCATAGAAATTAATTCTGGGAATTCGTCAAGCAACTTGTCGTAGTAGTCAGCCAATTCTTCGTCAGTAAGAACTTTACCTTCAAGGTGGTATTTACCATCTTCCTTGTTGTAGAAGTATGAAGCAGCACAGTCACATGCAATAGCGATATCTTCACCTGGCTTGTAACCAGCCTTGATGATTGATTCGTGAAGTGCCTTCAAAGCTTCTTCAGAGTTCTTCATGTTAGGAGCGAAACCACCTTCATCACCTAAGCCAGTTTCGTAACCCATGTCTTCAAGAACCTTCTTCAAAGTGTGGTATACGTTAACGATCTTTTCGAAACCATCACGGAATGAAGTCTTAGCAACTGGAGTGATCATGAATTCTTGAATGTCGATACCGTTGTCAGCGTGTTCACCACCGTTGATAACGTTGTGGAAAGTTTGTGGCATTTCAAGGTCAGTACCACCAAGGTAACGGTACAATGGTTGGTGAGTATCCTTGGCAGCAGCAGCAGCAGTAGCCATAGATACACCCAAGATTGCGTTAGCACCAAGACGACCCTTGTTGTCAGTACCATCTAAAGCAATCATAGTAGCGTCAATGTTTGCTTGGTCGTGTGGGTCCATACCCTTCAAAGCCTTGTTAATTTCAGTGTTAACGTTGTTAACAGCCTTCATAACACCTTTACCACCAAGACGATCATCACCGTCACGTAATTCAACAGCTTCGTTTTCACCAGTTGAAGCACCTGAAGGAACTTCAGCCTTACCTACGACACCGTTTGAAAGGGTAACAAAAACTTCAACAGTTGGGTTACCACGTGAGTCAAAAATTTCAAGTGCATGAACATTTTCAATGACTGATTTTAACATCAAAAAACCTCCTAAATATTTATGATGCAATATTAATTAAAATTATAGTTGCATCATCCAGAGCAACTTGCTCTTTAGTTACAACACAAATTTTAGCCTAACTTTTTAATTGTGTAAACTATTGAAAGCGGTTTACATCTTAAAATTTGTTAAAGTGCAATTTCTTTGCAAATAAATTTGCGTTATGATATACATAAAGTGATAAAGTACACTAATTATTTACTAAGGATTTAATTATGGAAAAAGTACGTTTAATTTTAGATTCTAGTTCAAATGAAAAAACTAACGCAGAAAATAACTTATATGTTGTTCCGTTAACCGTTTCTTTTAATGGAAAAGAATTTCGTGATAATGAAAATCTCGATTTGAATAATTTTTTAATAGAGATGCAAAGCAACAATGAAGCTGGAAAAAGCTCTTGTCCAAGTATTGATGATTGGCTCCACGCTTTAGAAGGTAGTGAACGAGCTATCATTTTAACTTTAACTAGTGGTATGAGCGGTAGTTACTCCTCAGCTCTGCAAGCTAAGAATATATATGAAGAGCGTCATCCAACTAGTAAGGTCATTGTGGTTGATACACGTTCAGCTGGTCCTGAATTGGCAATAATTTTAGATGGAATAAAAAAATTATTAAATGAAAAAATCCGTTTTGTTGATTTAGAACAAAAAATTGCCGAATTAAGATTGAAAACTCACTTGGTATTTGTTTTGCAATCGCTTCATAATCTCTCCCTAAATGGAAGAGTGTCACCAGCAGTTGCTAAAATTGCTAAAATGATGAATATAAAAATTGTCGGAACTGCTAACAAAGATGGTAAGTTAGAACCTCTTGCAAAAACTCGTGGAATGAAACGTGCACTTAAAGAAGTGCTAAAACAAATGGAGGATATGAATTACCAAGGTGGGGAAGTGATTATTGATGAATGTAAAAATAAAAAGGATGCTCAAATTCTAAAAGAAAAAATTTTAGAAAAGTTTCCTGATGCTAAAGTAACCATTCGACCAACTTTAGGCTTATGCAGTTTTTATGCAGAAGAAGGGGGACTAATGGTTGGATTCCATGAATAAAATAAAAGGCAGCTAGTTTACTAGTTGCCTTTTAAAATATCCCTATAAAAATTTGAGTTGTAATACTAAAACAACAAATTGCTAAACTTGTTGCACCAATAATATCTGATGGATAATGGGCTTTTAAGCTAAGTCTTGATATTACTACCATCATCCAAATTACTATTAATAAAAAAATAAAGCCTATCCCATATTTAGGACCAAATAATTGTAATAAAATCAAACCCATTGTAGTAGCACCAAGAACATGGCCGCTAGGGAAGCTGTAGCCATTTTCAAGTGCTGAATGTTTATAAGGGCGCTGACGATGCATATATTTTTTTAAAACAATTCCTGCTGCATCTGCAAATCCTAAAGTTGCCAAAACCCATAGAGCAGAAATTACTTCGTCATTATTTAATAATACACTTGCTAATAAAACAGCCCAAATTACCATTAATTTTGGATCGTTTAAAAATGCTATTACTTGCCAGCCAAAACCATCACGCTTATGTACAAGTTTATGATGGAGCATATGATCATACAGATTGAAAAGACGAGAGTATTTAATAGCACAAATCAAAATTAATAGTAAAATAGCTGAAAATAAAACTACTATCCAACTAAAGTTTTCCAAAATTAAATCCTCAATCTATACCTAAAATATAGTTCTACTGGATATTTTAACAGGAAAAATCGCAGATAGTAGTTTCTTGATTAAAATTTAATAATTAGTTTTGCTTATTAAATTTTATTTTGTCATTCATTTTATAGCAGATCAAATTAGAAGAATCTAAATTTTCTTTATTCATGTTTACTTGATTAATTTGTTTATTATCATATGTGGTATAGTAAAATAAACCATCTTCTAAATTAGCGCAGTCGGTATAAATAGTATATTCATAACTATTAGGCGCGACTTCATCTAATCCTTTCGGTTGTTCAACTGCATGTAAAATATGAAAATAATTATTAACAGTTTCTTCCTCAGTAGTTGAATTAGTAGGAGCATGAAATTTAGCAAAAGTTGCTCTTACAAAACGAGAAGATGAATCCATCCCACCAGGTAAGTTGTGTGAAGCTAAAGCACGACTATAGTTGTCTAACTTTAATCCTGGTGCTAATGTATTTTTGTGAACACTTGGTGAAACTTCTTGATAATTATTTAAGTTAAATAATTGTTTAGGGAAAGTTGGATTATTAGTTAAAACTCCAGCTGGATTATCATAAATATGTAAACCATCTTTGTCTGGCTCAACTACGATTGATTTGCCGCTTTTGTCAGCGAGTAACCAATGAAGAGGAGAAGTAGGCATATTTTTTGTAAAACTAATATTAACAACGTTTGCATTTTTTAAAAGATTTTTTGCTTCATCAATGTTTTGTGCCTGTCCTAAAATCCACGGAATAATTTCAAAAGAAGTAACATTGTCTTTTCCAGGAATTTCTTCTTGATAATAAGCATTCCCAGCATACGCTAAGCCTGCCATTCCAAGACCTTTTTCATTTGCAGCATCAAAATAAAGAGGATAGTTATCAGCTACATCAGCAATTCCAATTATTGCATAGTGAGTTTGAATGTTTTTGAGTTTGCGAAATTCTAAGTTAAAGTTTCTAGGAGTGATAGCAACTTCTTGACCATATGAAATTTCGTAGTCAAAATTACGACCAAAATAATGCTTATTTGGACTAAAAATTATAGATGTACACATAGGTTTGTCACACTTTCTAAAATACCTACAACACTAAAAACTATCATAGACTAATTAGAAGAGAAAGCAATAATTTACTTGCGATATTTAAAATAATTGATATAATTGAAGCAGTTGTGGAGTGTTGGCAGAGTGGTAATGCACCGGACTCGAAATCCGGCGAACCGAGTATTCCTTGGCGCGCAGGTTCAAATCCTGTACACTCCTTAGATTAATGCTGTTAAAACACCTTGTGTGCAATTTATGTACCAAGGTGTTTTTATTTTTAAAGTATTAAATATAAGAAAAATAAAATTGTTGCTAGTAAATATTAAAATGGTAAAATTGTAACTTGTTTAGTAAATTAATAAAACGAGGAAGATTATGGCGACAATTAAAGATATTGCAGCTAAGGCAAAGGTTTCACCGGCAACTGTTTCACGAGTTTTAAATTATGATAAAAATCTGGCTGTTAATGATTCAACAAAAAGAAGAATCTTTCAAATAGCAGAAGAATTACATTATCAAAAAAATAAAAAAGTTAGAAAAACTAATCTTAAAACAATAGCAATTGTATTATGGTGTGATCGAGAGCAAGAAATCAAAGATTTATACTATTATTCAATTAGAACAGGAATTGAAGATCAAGCAAAAGCATTAGGATATCGAGTTCAAGTATATTATGAGTCGGATAGTTTAGATTCATTAGATAAAAGTATTGCAATTGTTGCAATTGGGTACTCTCAATATTCGCAGGTGCGTTTAAATAAAATTAAAACTGCAGCTAAACCTTTGGTTTTTGTGGATGAAGATACATTGCAGCAAGGGGAATGTTGTGTGATTTCAGATTTTCATTCATCAATCATTGAAGTAATTGATCATTTTTTAAATCATGGGCAAACTAAAATTGGAATGTTGGCTGGAGACTTGCACAATGATTATGACAAAGATAACTTATTAGATTTTCGCTTCCAAGGATATAAAAAATATCTGCAAAGTAAAAATCTTTATGATAAAAATAATGTGTATGTTGGAAAGTTTACCCCTGATTCTGGCTACCAGGCTATGCAAGAAATGATTAAAAGCAAAAATATTCCAGATGCTTTAGTAATTTCTAATGATGCAATGGCTATTGGAGCTTTAAAAGCTTTTCGTGAAGCAAATATAAAAGTACCAGAAGATATAAGTATTATTTCGTTTAATGATACAACAGCAGCTGAGTTTGCAAATCCGTCCTTAAGCAGTGTGCATGTTAATACTCAAGAAATGGGTAGAGCAGGGATGAAAATTCTACAAGACTTGCTTAGTGATGGAATAAAAGTTCCATATAAAATTGTGATGGATACCAATTTGATCCTAAGAGAAAGTAGCATTAATTAAGAATGAAAAAACTAGCCGATTTATTTCATGACTAGTTTTTTTGATTGACCTTGAAAAATGTTAATATCCATAATAAAATATTAAAGATTTAATAAATCGTGTTTTGAAAAATTTAATAATAAGGATAGATTTTTATGGAAGAAAAAAGGACAATTCCTAAGTTAAAACGAACCATGACTGCTGGTCAAATGGAAATGATTTCTTTGGGGGGAGCAATTGGAGTTGGTTTATTTATGGGATCTACTTCAACCATTAAATGGACTGGCCCTTCTGTTTTGCTAGCATATATGTTTGTAGGGCTGATTTTGTACATTGTTATGCGAGCTCTTGGAGAAATGCTTTATATTAATCCAGGAACTGGCTCATTTGCAGATTATGCTACAGAATATGTGCATCCCTTGGCTGGTTATATGGCCGAGTGGGCAAATGTTTTTGAATATATTGTTGTAGGGATGTCAGAAGTTGTTGCTGCAACGGAATATCTTAAATATTGGTGGCCAAATATCAGCGCACTTTGGTCAGGAATCATTATCATTGCATTTTTACTTTTGGCTAACTTAGCTAGTGCTAAAGCATATGCATCACTTGAATTTTGGTTTGCAATGATTAAAGTTGTAACCATTATCTTAATGATTATTTTAGGATTCATTGTGATTTTCTTTGGTTTAGGTAATGGAGGAAAACCAACGGGCTTTAGTAACTTATGGAGCCATGGTGGCTTCTTTACTGGAGGGGTTAAAGGATTTTTCTTCTCGATGTCAATTATCGTTGGTTCATATGAAGGAATTGAATTATTAGGAATTTCTGCAGGTGAAGTTGCTCAACCACAAAAAGCAATTGTAAAAAGTGTTAAATCGGTTTTACTTAGAATCTTAATCTTTTATGTAGGAGCAATTTTTGTAATTGTTACTATTTATCCTTGGAATAAGCTAGATAGTATTGGTTCACCATTTGTAACTACTTTTGCAAAAGTGGGTATTACCGCAGCAGCTTCAATTATTAACTTTGTTGTTTTAACAGCAGCTTTGTCTGGGGCAAACTCTGGAATTTATTCCTCAAGTAGAATGTTGTTTAAGTTATCCCATGATGGAGATGCTCCAAAGATTTTTAAGCATATTTCTAAGAGAATTGTTCCAGATCGTGCAATTATGGGAATTTCTGGCGGTATTTTTATTGGATTTATCATAAATACAATTGCATCACAATACAACCATTCAGCAAGTGATTTGTTTGTAATTGTTTTTAGTTCATCCGTTTTACCTGGAATGGTTCCATGGTTTGTAATTTTATTAGCGGAATTACGTTTCCGTCGCCACAATAAAGATATTATGGAAAAACATCCATTTAAGTTACCACTATATCCATTTTCTAATTATTTTGCATTTTTAATGCTTTTAGTAATCGTAGTATTTATGTTTATCAACCCAGATACTAGAATTTCTGTTTTAGCTGGCGCTTTGGTATTGATTGCGGCGGCAATAGTATATCTAGTTCGTCACCGTGGTGAAAACACAAAATCTTGAGTTTGTATTATCTAACTCTACAAGATGTGGTAGTCTATTAAGTAAACTATTAAAGAAAGAGGACTTACTAATGGCTATTTTAGAAACACCATATCTTGAACTGTTACAAAAAATTATGACTGACGGTCATGAAAAAATGGACCGAACACAAACAGGCACTCGCAGTTTATTTGGTGCGCAGATGCGCTTTGATTTATCTCAAGGCTTTCCAATTCTGACTACCAAGCGGGTGCCTTTTGGTTTAATTAAAAGTGAGCTGTTATGGTTTTTGCGGGGAGATACTAATATTCGCTTTTTGCTGGAACATAATAATCATATTTGGGATGAATGGGCATTTAAAAATTGGGTAACCAGTAATGAATATCAAGGCCCGGACATGACTGATTTTGGTTTAAGAGCTGCAAAAGATCCAGAATTTAAAAAAATTTATCAAGAAGAAATGAAAAAATTCAATCAAAAGATTCTTGATGATGAAAACTTTTCACAAAAGTATGGAAATTTAGGAAATGTTTATGGTGCACAATGGCGTCATTGGCAAAAACGTGCAGGTGGGTTTATTGATCAAATTCAAAATGTAATTGATCAAATTAAAAAAACACCAGATTCAAGACGATTAATAGTATCAGCTTGGAATCCGGAAGACATTCCAACCAGCGCTTTGCCACCTTGTCATGTTCTCTTTCAGTTTTACGTTGTTGAAGGAAAATTAAGTCTACAACTTTATCAAAGAAGTGGGGACATGTTTTTGGGAGTACCTTTCAATATTGCAAGCTATTCTTTATTGTTACATTTGATTGCTAGAGAAACAGGATTGGAAGTTGGTGAATTTATTCATACATTGGGAGATGCTCATATTTATAGTAATCATTTTGATCAAGTAAATGAATTGTTATCACGAAATGCATACGATTCTCCGCAGCTTTGGCTCAATCCTGATAAAAGTAACATTAAAGATTTCGCAATGTCCGATATTAAATTAATTGATTATAAACATCATTCTACAATTAAGGCTCCAGTAGCTGTTTAAGGGGAAAAATATGATAACGTATGTATGGGCTGAAGATAAAAAACATCAAATTGGTTATCAAGGACGCTTACCATGGCATTTACCTGCTGATTTAAAATATTTTAAAAGTCAAACAATGGGTCATCCAATATTAATGGGAAGAAAAACTTTTGACAGTTTACCTCATATTTTACCTGGACGTCATCATTTAGTATTGACACATAGTCAAGATTTTAAGAATAAGTATAAAGATAATCAGCAAGTAACTGTCTTTTTAAATAAAAAAGAATTATATACATATTTAGAAAAAAATAATGATGAAGATATTTGTGCAATTGGCGGAGTAAGTATATTTAAAATACTACTTGATAAGGTTGATTGTTTGAAAAAAACAGCAATAGATGCTAGTTTTAAGGCAGATACGGTAATGCCGCAGATTGATTACTCAAAGTTTGTTTTAATCAAAGAAGAAAAACATGAAGCGGATAATAAAAATGAATATGCTTATTCATTTTTAACTTATGTTAGAAAGGACAAAGATCATGGATAAAATTATTTATTCTGGCATTATCTTACTGATAGATATTGCAATCTTTATTATGCTGATTGTTGCCGCAATGAATACCGCCTGGCTATGGTGGGCAGTCGTTGGACAAATTATTGTCAGCTATGGCGTCTTTGACTGGCATATGGGTATCATCCATAAATTTAAGTCACACCAAGCTGCAGCTTAATTAATATTTTGTAAAAGAATTTCGTTATTAACGAGATTCTTTTATTTTTCCGTTATAATATATAAAAAATTGGATAACGGAGTTAGATATGAATTTTAAAAGAACCAATATAAAAACGGGATTAACTCAAGCAGAAGTAAATGAACAAATTTCTCAAGGACATGTGAACAAAGCTGTTGATGATCAATTTAAAACAACTGGTCAAATAATCGGTGAGAATGTTTTTACTTACTTTAATTTGATTTTTCTAGTGTTGTCAATTCTTTTAATTATGGTAGGTGCATATCGTGATTTGACATTTTTGCCAGTAATTATTTTGAATACTGTGATTGGGATTGTACAAGAAATTCGTGCTAAAAAAATATTAAGCAATCTTAATGTAATGAATGCGACAGAAGTTATTGTAATACGTGATGGAAAAGAAACTGAGATTCCAATTGAAGAATTAGTTAAAAATGATATTGTTAAATTACAAACTGGGGATCAAATTCCTGCTGATGGTGAAGTGGTTAAAGGAAATATTCGAGTTAACGAAGCACTTTTAACTGGTGAATCTGATGAAATTGTTAAAGCAGTGGGCTCTAATTTGATGTCAGGATCATTTGTCGTTTCTGGAACTGCATATATGCAATTGGAAAAAGTGGGGAAAGAATCTTATATTTCTAAATTAACCATGAAGGCTAAAGAAATGGGAACTACCGAACAGTCTAAAATGGTTCAGGCTATTAATCGTTTAGTCAAATGGGTCGGAATAATAATTATTCCATTAGGAATTGCACTTTTTAGCCAGAGTTACTTCTTTAATCATTCAGGTATTGAACGAAGCGTTGTTTCTATGGAAGCCGCAATTATTGGTATGATTCCAGAGGGACTTTATTTATTGACTACAATTGCTTTAGCTCTAGCTGCAACTCGTCTTGCGCAAAAGCAGGTAATGCTTCATGATATGAAAAGTGTTGAAACCTTAGCTAGAGTGAATGTTTTATGTGTTGATAAGACAGGAACAATTACTGAACCTAAAATGGCAGTAGAGAAAGTTATTAAGTCACAAAATATTAAAATTAATAATTTAAATCAAGTAATTGGTGATTTTGCTCAGAACATGCCTGCTGATAATATAACGATGAAGGCAATTAGTAATTATTTTAGTAAAGGAACTGGAAAAATTGCTAACGGTATTGTTCCTTTTACTTCAGTAAATAAATATTCCGGAGTAGTTTTTGATGATTATACATTAATAATCGGTGCTCCAGAAATGGTTTTGCGTACTCAATTTAATGACTATAAAACAGAATTTGAAAAATACGCTTCTCAAGGATATCGAATCTTAATTGTTGCAAAGTATCCAGAAATTTTAAGCGAAGAAAATTCGCAACTAGTTAAAAATGTAGAAGTTTTAGGATATATATTATTATCTAATCCGATTAGAAAAGAAGCCAAGGAAACTTTTGAATATTTTGTAAAGCAAGGAGTAGATATTAAAGTTATTTCTGGTGATAATCCTATTACTGTAGCTCGTGTAGCTAAGCAAGCAGGGATTAAAAATGCGGATAAATATATTGATGCACAAACTATTAAAGATGATGAGTATGAAGAAGCTGTTAAAAAATATGCTATTTTTGGTCGGGTAAAACCAGAACAAAAACGAAAATTTATTATAGCCTTACAAAAAGCAGGCAATACTGTAGCTATGACTGGGGATGGAGTTAACGATATTTTAGCTATGAAAAAAGCTGATTGTTCAATTGCTATGGCGTCAGGTAATAGTGCCGCAGTTCAAGCTTCCCAAGTTGTGCTGCTTGATTCTAATTTTGCTAAAATGCCGATGGTAGTTAATGAAGGTCGAAGAGTAGTAAATAATATTCAAAGATCTGCTAGTTTATTTTTAGTTAAAAATATTTTTAGTTTTTTAATGGCAATTTTTTCTTTGATTATGGTTATCAATTATCCTTTGCAGCCGGCACAAATAACTCTAATTTCAGCCTTTACAATTGGAATGCCATCATTTTTATTGGCGTTAGAAAGCAATCATAATCGAATTAGGGGCCAGTTTATTCCAAATGTTTTAGCAAAGTCAATTCCGGGCGGTATAACAGATATGCTTACAGTTAGTGTGATGGTTATGGTGGGCTTATACATGGATTTGGATCATGATCAAGTAGGAACGACAGCAACTATTTTGTTAATTGCTGTAGGGATGATGGTAATGTATCATATTTCAGCTCCGCTTAATAAATTCCGATTTAGTGTGATGATGCTATCACTTGCGTGTGTTATTTTATCAATAGCTTTTCTACCAAGGCTTTTTGCTTTGAAAATGGTTACTCCAAAAGTAATTTTTATTTTATTAGTATTGTTTTTCGCTGCAACGACAGTTTTTCGTTGGTTGTCGAAAATTATGGATGGAGTTAGCGAAATGTTTGTAGTTTATGATCAAAAAGGTCAAAGCACTACTTTAAGTGAGTTGAAACAGGCGTATGAGCGTGGAAAAAAACAAACTGCTTAAAAAATTAAATTTTTTATTGACAAGATTAAATCTAGATGATAAATTAATTTACAACAAATAATAAAACACATCTTGAAAAGCTGAGTAGCTAACTATTTACTTTTAAAGAGAGGCGATATTGTGGTGAAAGTCGTCAAGCAAATACTAGTGAATATGGGCTTGGAATGATGACTATAGGTGACTTTTAGAAGCCTAGAGCGGGTTTGCAGCCGTTATAATTGCAGGCTATTTTTGTAGCTAGTGAGGGTTATTGCGTGAGCAATAACTGAATTAAAGGTGGTAACACGAGCACTCGTCCTTGATTAAAGGATGGGTGCTTTTTTAATACAAAAAAACGGAGGATATTGAATATGAGAAAGAGAAGACGAAGAAATACAATTATTTGGTCGATAATTGCAGTTGTAATTTTAGTAGCAGGATGGTTTAGTTTCGGTCCAGGAATCAATACTAAATCAGAAGCTAAAGTGGTCACAGTTGGAATTGTCGGTGAGAGTAAGCAAGAAGAAGCCATTTGGAAAAGCGTTGCTAAAACTGCCAAAGAAAAATATGGCATTACTGTTCAAACTAAAAACTTTACTGACTATAATCAACCTAATAAAGCTTTAAAAAGTGGGGATGTTGATTTAAATTCGTTTCAACACTATGCTTTCTTGAAATCTTGGAATCAATCAAATGGAGGTGGTGTAGTTGCAATTGGTAAAACTTATATTGCTCCCATTCGCTTATATTCAAGAAAGTATCACAAGTTAAGCGATTTACCTGATGGTGCAACTATTGCTATACCAAATGATGCAACTAATGAATCGAGAGCATTATTTGTTTTAAAAAATGCTGGATTAATTTCTTTAAGAAAAAACAAAAAATTAGTAACAGTAGCCGATATTGTGAACAACCCTCATGATTTTAAAATTAAAGAAGTTAATGCTGAACAAACTGGGCGTGTTTTATCATCAGTAGATGCGTCTGTTGTTAATAATGACTATGCTGGACCTACAGGCTTAACTGATAAACAAACGATTTATACTGAACCTGTTAATAAAGATTCAGAAGAATGGATTAATATTATATGTGTTAAAAAGGATCAAGAACATAATAAAATTTATCAAGATGTTGTTAAGGCATATCAAACACAAGCAACTAAAAAGTTATATCACAAGTTTTATGGCAATAAGCAAGTAGCAGCTTGGGATATTAAGTTGAAATAAAAGGAGTTGAAAAAGAATGGGAATTATTGATATTAAGAATGTAGATGTTGATTTTTATCAAAAAAAGAAAGTTGTAAAAGCTGTAAAAGACGTTTCTTTAGAAATTGAAAAAGGAGACATCTATGGAGTTGTTGGCTTTTCTGGAGCTGGTAAATCAACCTTAGTGAGAACTATCAATTTGCTTCAAAAACCCAGCGCTGGCGATATTACCGTTAATGGTGTGGAATTTATAAAAAATGGAAAGCAAGTTATTTCAAATAAGAAATTACAGCTTGAACGTCGAAAAATTGGTATGATTTTTCAACACTTTAACTTACTTAATGAAACTACAGTTTTAGAAAATGTAGCTTTTGCTTTAAAACATGCTCGTCTTAGTGATGAAGAATTAGAAAAACGTTCTTTAGAATTGCTAGAACTTGTAGATTTAAAAGATAAGGCTGACTTTTATCCAGTTGAACTATCCGGTGGACAGCAGCAACGTGTCGCAATTGCTAGAGCATTAGCTAATCAACCAGATATCTTAATTTCTGATGAAGCAACGAGTGCCTTAGATCCACAAAATACACAACAAATTTTGGAATTGCTTAAAAAATTAAATAAAACATTGGGTCTTACAGTAGTATTAATTACTCACGAAATGGATGCCGTTAAGAAAATTTGTACTAAGGTAGCAGTAATGGAAAAAGGACGTGTAATTGAGCGAGGGAGCTTACGACAAATTTTCCTTCATCCTAAAAAAGAACTTACTAAGAAATTTGTTGGAGGGTCTTTAGAAGCAATCTCTACTTTAAATTCTCTGGACATTGATCGCTTAAGTAAAAATGAAGCTATTTATCAATTAGTATATAGTATTGGAAATGTTACAAAATCTATTATCATAGAGCTTTATCGCAAAATAGGAGCAGAAGCAAGTATGCTTTATGGAAATGTGGAATTATTAAATGATGAGCCGATTGGTACCTTAGTCGTATTAATTAAAGGGGATTCAAAAACACAAGAAAAAGCACGTGAATTCTTAGAAAAACAAAATGTCACAATTACGCGTTTAGATGAGAAGGGGAATGTATATGATTAATTGGATAGATAAATTTTTGCCAAATGTTGCTCAGCTAGGTTGGGGTGGAGATGCTGGCTGGGGAACCAGTATTTTTCAGACATTATTCATGACATTTTGGTCAGCTATTTTTGGAGGAGTTTTAGGAATTGTTTTTGGAGTGATTCTAGTTTTAACTAAAGAAGGTGGCGTTCGACCAAATAAGTTCTGGTTTAATGTTTGCGATAAACTTGTATCTATCTTTAGAGCTATTCCGTTTATTATTTTAATGGCCTTTATTGCACCAGTAACTCAAAAAATCGTTGGTACGCAAATTGGTATGAAAGCAGCTTTAGTGCCACTTACTTTGGGAGTGTTTCCGTTTTATGCAAGACAAGTTCAAGTAGCGCTTGAAAGTGTAGATACTGGTAAAATTGAGGCTGCTGAAAGTTTAGGAGCAACAACTAGTGACATCATATTTGATGTATATATTCGTGAAGCTCGTTCAGAACTTATCAGGGTATCAACTGTAACTATCATTAGTTTGATTGGACTTACAGCAATGGCTGGAGCTATTGGAGCTGGTGGTCTTGGAAACACTGCTATTTCATATGGTTATAATCGTTTCAATAGTGATGTAACTATTGTAGCTACAGTTTTAGTAGTTATTTTAATTTTCATTGTTCAAGTTGTAGGTGATTTCTTTGCTAAGAGAATGAATCATCAAAATAGATAAAATAATTAATCAATATAAAAAGCACATTTTTCATAATAGAAAATGTGCTTTTTGTTTAGTTATGTTTACCAAACAAATAATCCAATCATCGCAGCGGATAATAATGATACTAAAATTCCAGAAATTAATAAGTAAATTACATTTTTTGAAATTAAGTCATTCTTTTCCTTACTTACCATTCCTTTAAAAGCTGCAATGATCATTCCCAAAGTTGAGAAGTTAGCGAAACTTGTTACAAATGCAGTAAGTACTGCTTGATAGTGAGGATTAAAAGTATGGATAGTTTTAGTTACTTGACCCATAACAACGAATTCATTAGTAACTAATTTAGTTCCCATATATTGAGCAAATTGGAAAGCATTTTCGTGAGATAATCCCATTAACCATGCAAATGGATACATTACAATTCCCAATAAGTGTTCAAGTGACAGCCAAGGATTAATCAATCCTAAAACTTTGTTGATAAGAGCAGCTAAAGCAACAAATGCAACGACATTAGCAGTAATAATTAAAATTAATTTTCCTGCTCCTAAAATGGAATCTCCTAAGAAAGAAAAGAAAGGTTCTTTTTTAGGCTTGCCATTTTTATCTACATCTCCAATTTCTTCTTCAGCAACCGCCTCAGAACTTCCCATGGTGGCAATAGTATCTTCTTCTTTAGGTACTTTAACAGGATTTAACAAGGCAGTAACAATTAAAGCGTTAATTACATTGACTGGAATTGCTGTCAAAATGTATTGTGCAGGCATCATTTCAGTGTAAGAACCAATAATTGATGCAGTAACACAACTCATTGACATCATGGCTAATGTAAGATTACGTTGAGCATTCATTTTTTTTAGTTGAAGTGATGAAACAGCTAGAGCTTCGGTATTTCCTAAAAACATCATTTCAACTGCAAAGAATGATTCAAATTTAGGCTGTCCTGTAAGCCATGATAATCCTTTACCTACCCATTTAATAATAAATGGTAGAATGCCGATGTAAGTTAAAATGTCGAATAATGGAACAATCATTAAAATTGGCATTAAAACTTGGAAGAACCAATCCATTTGCTTAGTCTCAACAGCACTTGGAAAAGCAAATTTGATTCCTTGATATGCAACTTGCATTAATTGATCAAACATTGTTGCTGCACCGCTAACGATTGCACGACCAATTGAAAAACTAGTCAAAAACCAGGCGAGAACAACGTTAAATATAATCATTGTGATTACACCACGCCAGTTGATTGACTTTTTATCCTTTGAGCACAACCAGCCAATAAGGAGAAAAATTAAGAGACCGGCTATGTTAATGGCTAAATACAATAAATCCACCTCTTCTAAAAAAACAAACGGTATATAAAATTTTTCTTATATAAATATACTATTTGAAGAGGCAAAAAAGCAATAATTTTAATAAAAAAAGCCCAGAAAATTCGATTTCTGAACTTTTTAATTATAAAAATATAATCTACTTATTAAATTTTTTGTAGTTCTTAATATAGCGCTTAGCCACTCCAATCATATGGACACTAATTTTGGAGTCGTCATCTTTTAAACTGCTAAAACTTACACCAAAAAGTTTGGTTTTAGCGTCATACTTGCTCCGAAGTCCAAGTAAGTCTCCAGCATGTTCCCATTCGACATATCTTGAAGCATCATTCATTTGATTGTCGGAACCATAAAAACCGCCAAAGAGCATTTGTTTAACATTAAAATAAATTTGTTCTTTTAAAACTTTCATAGTTCGGGTATGACCATTGTATTCACTGGTGATTGGAAGGCCGGATTCATCTTCGTATACTTGACCAATTGTAGAAAGTCCAGATGCTTTAGCAGCACGCTTAATACCAGCAACATAGTGATCGGGATCCCAACAAGATTTATTATTATTAGTGTATTCAAGCGCTACACGATTGGCAAACTTTAAAGCATTGTCGCTATATGTCCAATCTCTTTTTCCCATTTGACGACGAGCAGAATTGATTAAAGATAGGGTATATTTGCTAATTTCAACTTGATCTGAATGACTCAAATGAAGAACATCAACGCTCCGATTATCACTAGTATCAGTATCAATAAACTTATTTTCTTTCATACCAGCAATTGAACCTTTAATAAGTTTATTGCGATTAGCTTTAGAAATGGTGCCTTCATTTTCTCTTAAAATATTGCTTTTAGTATATCCCGCTGACTTGGGTAAAGTAATAGAAGAAGTAACAGCTGCTTGGACGGTTTCTGTTTTAATATTAATTAGATGTCCATTATTAATATTTCCTGAAAAACCAGCAAATGATGCAACAATGCCAAATATAGCTAAAAATTTAAATTCTTTTTTCAATTTCCTAATCCCTCTATTTAAATAAATACTGTGTTATGTTTTTTATACTCAGAAAAGATAGTCACACTTTTTATGAGTTAAGTAGTCTGTTTTTCTTTACATAGAATAGAGTACCAGGATTAAATAAGCTGTCTAGATAAGAAAAAGTTAAATAACAAAAAGTAAGTGATTTATAACTTAGGTTATTTTCTAACTAAGCATTCTAGTGTCTTTTATTAAATGTTATTTATTTCTATACAGAACAATAAATAATTTCAATAAAATTCAAAAAAAGCAAAAATATATAAAATAATATATAAAAATAACTGGCATATTTAAAGTTAGAAGTAAGTCAAGTATCGGTAGTAAGCGTTTTTGCAATATACAAATCTTAAATTTATTTGTAAACATGAAATAATTAATATTTAAAATACTTAAAAATAGAGAAAGATTTTTAAAATTATTGAAAAAGAAAGCTCTTACATGTATGATAAAAGTTGAAAACAAGGTAGGTTATCACATAAAATAAAAGAAGCATATTGTAAAGGAGATATTTCGCATGACTGAAGAATATCGTATTGAATCAGATACCATTGGTCCTGTTAAGATTCCTAAGGAAGCTTTGTGGGGTCCGCAGACTGAACGTAGCCGTAATAACTTCCCAAGCGGTGAGTTAATGCCACTTGCTATTATCCGTGCATTTTTGCATCTTAAGAAAGCAGCCGCAGAAAGTAATGTTGAAGTAGGAGATGAACCTAAGGAAAAAGGTAAGGCAATTGAAGATGCAATTGACCATCTTTTATCCCTTAGTGATGAAGAATTACGCAAAGATTTTCCTCTTCATGTTCTTCAAACAGGTTCAGGTACTCAAAGTAATATGAATGTTAATGAAGTTGTAGCAAATCTTGCTAATAAGCTTTATCCAGGATTAGACATTTTACCTAATGATGATGTAAACCGAGGTCAATCTTCAAATGACACTTATCCAACTGTAATGAATATTGTGGCTATCGAAGCTCTTGATAAGCTTGAACCAGCAATTCAGCACTTAATCGATGAATTAGTAGTAAAAGAAAAGAAATATTGGAAGACTGTAAAGGTTGGCCGTACCCACCTTCAAGATGCGACTCCTTTAACATTTGGACAAGAATTATCAGGTTATATTTCAGCTCTTAAGCATGATCTTTCCTATATTAAGGAGCTAAAGCCAACTCTTTATGAATTGGCAATTGGTGGTACTGCTGTAGGAACTGGTCTCAATGCTGCTCCTGGTATGACTGAAAAGATTGCCGGTAAATTATCTGAAGTTTATGGACATGACTTTGAAGTTAATACTAATAAGTTCTGGGGGCTAGCACATCATTCTGGTCTTGACGTTGTTCATGGTGCTCTTAAGACATTAGCCGCTGATATGTTTAAGATTGCTCAAGATATTCGACTTTTGGCAAGTGGTCCAAGAGCTGGATATGGTGAGCTTAACATTCCAGCCAATGAACCGGGTTCAAGTATTATGCCTGGTAAGGTAAATCCTACTCAAGCAGAAGCTGTTACTATGGCAGCAGCAAAAGTATTTGGAAATGATACAACAATTACATTTGCGGCTAGTCAAGGTAATTTTGAAATGAATGTTTTCAAAACTGTAATGATTGCTAGTTTCCTTGATTCATGCGATATTTTAACTGGTACTATTCGTGGTTTTGCAGATAAGATGATTCATGGTTTAACTATTAATGAAGAAAGAATGGATGATCTTCTTGATAATTCATTAATGACTGTAACTGCACTTTCACCACATATTGGTTATCATGATGCAGCAAAAATTGCACAAAAAGCTGATAAAGAAGGTACTACTTTACGTGAAGCTGCTCTTGCTAGCGGCAAAGTAACGCCAGAGCAATATGATGAATGGATGGATTATATGAAGATGACCAATGTAGATAAAGATAAACCTGAAGAAAGTAAGTAGGAAAAGATGGCAAAATTTATTTTTAACCCCAAAAATCTTAACCAGCTAAAGCCAACTTATGATGCAGTTATTGTTGGCGCAGGGGGAACTGGCTTAACAGCTGCACTTCAAGCTCATGAACTTGGTTTAAAAGTGGCTGTATTAGAAAAAAATGAAAATTTGGGTGGAAATACTAATCGCGCTTCAAGTGGCATGAATGCATCTGAAAGTTTAGTTCAGCTTAATGAAGGTATCATTGATAATAAAGAAGATTTTTATAAAGAAACTTTAAAGGGTGGCGGTCTTCTTAATGATCGCGAAATGCTCAGATACTTTGTTGATCATTCTGCCATTGCTATTTCTTGGCTGATGGAACATGGTATTGATTTAACCGATTTAACAATTACAGGTGGGATGAGTAAAAAGCGTGCCCATCGTCCAGCTTCAATGGCTCCTGTGGGAGGATATTTAGTTAGCGGACTTCTTAAGCAAATTGAAAAAGAAAGCATTGATGTTTTTAATAATGTTAAAGTAACTAAGCTTTTGCAAAAAGATGATAAAAGTGTAGATGGAGTCGTTGTTGAAACTAAAGATGGCGAAAAAACTATTCGTGCAAAAGCTGTTCTTTTAGCAAGCGGAGGATTTGGTGCTTCAAAAGAATTAATGAAGAAGTATCGTCCAGATTTGGTTGATTATAAAACAACTAATCAGCCTGGTGCAACTGGAGATGGACTTAAGCTTGCAGAAGATGTAGATGCACAACTTATGCAAATGAATTTTGTTCAAGTTCACCCAACTGCTCAAACTGATACTGATCATACTTATTTGATTGGTGAAGGTGTTCGTGGTGAAGGAGCAATTTTAGTTAATAAAGAAGGTAAGAGATTCGTTAATGAACTAACAACACGTAAAATTGTTTCTAATGCAATCACTAATCTTAATGAAGATGGTGCTTACCTTGTTTTTGACCAAGATGTGCGCGATCACTTCAAGGCAATTGAATTTTATGATCATGTTGGTCTTGTTGAAAGTGGTGAAAGTTTAGCTCTACTTGCAGAAAAAATTGGTGTGAATGCTAAAAACTTAGAAGAAACTGTTGCAAAGTGGAATCAAGATGTAGAAAACAAGGATGATAAACTTTTTGGCAGAACTACAGGAATGGAACGGGAGCTTAATCACGCCCCATATTATGCAATTCATGTTCATCCAGCAATCCACTATACAATGGGGGGAATTCATGTAACTCCTGAAACAGAAGTTTTAGATAGTAATGGAAATATTATCAAGGGATTATATGCTGCTGGAGAAGTTTCAGGAGGACTTCATGGCAATAACCGTATTGGTGGTAATTCAATTGCTGAAACTGTAATTTTTGGTCGTCAAGCAGGGATGCAAATGGCGAAAAATATTGAAAATAAGTAATAATTTGAATAGTTTAAAAAGTGCTGAATTATTGTTCAGCACTTTTTGTATTTCATTGAGTTTGTTTTATTAATTTAATTTCATTTGAGTTTAGGCTTGTAATATTAAAATAAAGTACCTGATTAAACTATATTATAACGAAAATGTAAATTATATCTTGAATATATTAAAATAACTCGTATTTATTGTGATACTATATAAGTGTATATCAATTGTGAAAAAATAAGGAAGTTTCAAGAAAGTGTTAAGATATGTTATCAAAAAACAATTATAAAGAACGCTTACGTAAGATGGAACCAAAAAAGGACCGTTTCTCCATTAGAAAGTTTTCTATTGGTGCAGCTTCGGTTCTTATTGGTTCTGTTTTTATTGGAATGAGTAATGGTGAAATTGTTGAGGCTCAAGATTCGAACTCTGATAATGGAAATGATGCTAATGCTGCTGATAAGACTGAATCAAAAGTAACAAAAATACCAGATAAGGTTGTAGTAACTACAACGTTAAATCCAAAGGATTTTAATAATTCAGTTTCAACTCAAAAAAATACAGAGGATTCAAAAACTAAAGATTATAATAAAGATGAAGTAAATTCTAAAGCTGCTAGTCAAGCTGCCCAAGTTAAAGCACCGGTTGAAAAGGCAAATGATAATGCTAAAGATCAAACTAAGACTTCTATAATCAAATCTTCTAAACAAACTAAGGCTGAAGTTAATAAGCAAACTTCCAAAGCTGTAACTAATCAAACTTTACAATCAGATACAAAAGCTAATGGAAGTGCTGTCTCTGTTCAAAAGGGCAATACTAATGCTGTTGCTAGTGAAAGTGCTAAAGCTGTAGAAAATTCAGTTCAAACATCAGCACCTACTCAAACTATAAATAAGGATACTAAGGGTGCTAAGCTTCCAACAGATATTACTGCTAAAAATACTACTGTAACTACAGAAAGCTTAAAAGATTATCAAAATTACATGGATAATCTTGAAAAACAACTTTCTACAATGAATAAAGAAGATCAAGTTGCAGCTTTAAATGATGCTAAGAAAAAATTTGATTTATTAAATAAAGCCGATCAATTAGCTCTGTCTAATCAAGTATTAGCTACTAATGATAATTTGAATAGTGACTATACTGTTGATGAAAATGGAGTAGCTAATATTGCTACATTTGGTCAATTTAGTAAAGCGATTGTTGATAGTAAAGTTAAAACCATGAACTTAACTGCTGACATTGATTTTACTGGATTAAAAGAACAAACAGGTCCATTAGGTCTCAGAGTTACTGGCGAAGATGCTGATATTAACGGAGGACTATACACTGGTGGTATTAGCGGTGGATGGAATCACACGGGTTTAGGAAAATATGAGCTTGCTACAGCTGATAATGGTCTAATAGGAATAGGAGGCAACCCTTATCCTGATTCTGCTCGTGACTTAACAATTGCTGGTAATGATCACTCTATTAATATGGGAAACTGGTTTATTTCTTTATGGGATAAATCAGGTAATGAGAGTAAGCAAGGCTGGAATATTACTTTAAAGGATTTAACACTTAAGCAAAATAGTTCAGCTAATGGTGGACATGCTCCTTTTTATTTTTATCAAACCGAAAATAACACTCTTAGTAGATGGGATAACTCCATTACATATGATAATGTAACTGCCGATATAACAGGACCTCTTGCAAATAAAGGAACTTCTCTTGCTTCGGTTAGTGTAGCTGGTAAAAATCAAGAAACGATTGTTTTTAAGGGTACAAATAATATTTCTGATAATTATGCAGGAAGTGCTGTAGATGTTGAACATATTAATATTGCCGATGGAGCAAGTTTAACCTTAACTGCACCAAATACTGCTTTGAAAGCTACTACAGATATTACTATTGGTAATAATACTAAACTAAATATTCGTGCTACTGGTCAGGATTTAATAGCACCAACAATAAGCATTGGTAATGATAATATTATTAATCTAGTTGATCTTTATAATAGCAGTATGCAAAATTTTGATAATAATGGAATTACTGCTTCTAAAGGTATAACTATTGGTAATGGCAATACCATTAATTTTAATACTGGGGATGCTATCTCTGGAATTGAGGACTTTAATACTTTAAATCGTACTGATGTGCGTGGTATCTTTGCAAGTTCTGATATGATGGATGTTGCTGCAAAACTTGTAGTCGGTCAAAATAATAAAATAAACATGGATATGGCAAAGGGCCATTCAAGTGCTATTACTGCTGATGATATCGATGTTGGCGAAAATACGGATATTAATATTCACACTATGCAAGATAATAATCATGCAAATCGGATGAATATTGCTCAAAGCTGGGAAGATCCAACTAAATGGCCACAAATTATAAACCAAATGAGTTTGTTTGCAAAAAATCCAGACTTTTTCCACAGAGCTCCAATTACAGTTGCATTTAACTCAGATGGTGCTCTTCATTTGGCTAAAGGTGCTAGTCTTAAGGTAGTAAGAGATAATCATGATGAGAATATCATTACTCCAATGATTTCCTTTGGTAGCGGAGGAGATGGTCGTAAAGGTGCTAGTCCAACTGATTTTCTAGCTGGTGCTGCAAGAAACTATAGCTTAATCGTTGATGGTGGAGCAAGTCTAGATTTGCAAGATGCCTCCTCATCAAAAGGATTAGGCGGATTTAATTGGAAGTATAGTTCTTATCTTGATAATGACTATAAGAATACAATTCACCATGCTGCAATGATTTCGATGTTTGGTACTAATTCAAATGATACTGTTCAATTTGGTACTGAAAAAGATAGTAAATATATTGCACCTAAATATATTAACTTGCAAAGAACTGGTACTCAATTTGGTACAATGCTTAACCTTGAAGGTAAAGCACTTCCCGGTAAATGGAGTATTGATATTACTCAGTGGTGGAAGAATATTCAAAATGTAGCATTAATGTATGGTCGCGCTCCTCTTGCTCAATGGGATAAGGGAAATACTACAAATACACCAAGCAATGCTTGGAATATAGAAGAAGTTGTTTCACAAAATGGTGGTGGTAATACTTCCTATAATTATGTTCCTGCTAATACAAGTCGATTGTCTCCTGATGGTTTTGTTGAAAATGAAGCTATTCAAGGAATTTCATTTGGTAATTCTAATGGGATTGCTATTTTACCTGTTAAAGATGCCAAAGGTAAACTTGAACTGACTCAATATAATGGTAATCAAAATAATAAAGGAGAAATTACTGGAAATAAATCCAATTTAGTTCAATTACAAAACTTTTTGAATAACTTTAATTGGTGGAAAGCTCGTCGTATTAGTTATGGAACTGATTTAGCTGATACCAAGACAGCAAGTGATCATTCAATTCATATTAATGAAAATGACCAATATGATCCTATCGTTGCACCTCAAACATATACTGAAGGTAAGAAATTAACAATAGGCGATTTTAGTAATAATAAAATTGTCATTGGTGTAATGGATGCTAATTATAAGCAAATTAAAGATAATCTCAATAAGATAGTTACTAGAGCTAATTGGGGGATTGATTGGAGTCATACTTCACTAAAAGATTGTTTGGATAGTAATGGTAATATTGATCAAACTAAAATTGATGCTCTAAAGTCTACAAGTGGTAAAAGTGATGATCAAATTTATCAAGATACAGTTTTGTATAATGCATATGAAGATTTTATCAAAAATATCAATAATCCAGATGGTACAACAGGATATGACCCAACGAAGTTTAACAGTGGATTAAAGTTATCTGATTCAACTAAAGAAAGTCAAACTTATAATATTCCAATTACAGTAACTTATGCGGATGGTAATGCCGATGTTGCTTTGGTTCCAGTTACTGTTTTAAAGAAAAAACAAAATACAGAATATCAACCAAAATATCAAACTACTACTGTTAAACAAGGTGATACTGCAACAGTAGCTGCACCTACATTTATGAGTCAAGTACCAAATCTTGATGGTGGATATGATTATAAATCTTCATCAACTGCTCCAAAAGATATTACTTTCTCACTTACTAAAAATGTAAGTGCTCCTGATTTTATTACATTAAATTCTGATGGTTCTATTACACTTAAACCAACTACTACTGATAATATTGGTATTTACACAATTCCAGTTACTGTAACTTATAGTGATAAGTCGGCAGATAATATCTCAGCTATTGTTAATATAACAGATGGCAAGAGTCAGGTTATCTGGGGTAACACTAATCCAGATGGTACGATTACTGGTGCAGTTGTGGTTAAACCAAGTGATGTTTTTGAAGCTCATAAAACTACTGATAACTCAATGAGTTTTGATAGTAATGATGCAAAGAAGGCTGTTGGTGAAGTTGATGTTTATACTCAAGATAGCAAGGATGCAAGTAAGTTATCAGCACCAGTTCAATATACTTATGATGCAAATACTGGTGACTTCGTCAACGGTACGACTAAGTTAGGTGCTAATATTAGTTATGAAACTTTACCAGATACTACTCAAGCTTCAACAAACGGAAGAGTAACTGTTAAGTTTGGAATGGGTTCAGAAGCAGTTAAAGATGGTGCAATTGATAATGGGAAGAGTACAACTATTACTCAAGAAGTTAAGCTCATTGATGCCACAGTTGCTAACCCTTTAACTCCAATTACAATTCCTAAGAATGATTATGCAACCGGAGAACTTGCCAAATTCCTTCCATCTGACAAAGTGGCTAGTTTAATTAATCATCAAGCCCTTGATAGCTATGGTAAAGACCATGCTAATAATGCAGTAGCTAGCTATGAAGTTGTAGAACCAGATGAAATCAATACTTATCAGACTGGAATTCGTGATATTACTGTTCGAATTAACTTTAAAGATGGTACTTATTTAGATCTGCCTGTTAAAGCTGGAGTGAAAATTTCTGATGGTGAAGATGCTAATTATCAGCCAGCTTACGATAGTGTTGTAAGTGCTGATCAAAAAGATATTATAAGTGCTCTTCCTACTTGGGATAAAAGTGCTAAGCCAACTGATGGAGTAACTTATAAAGTTATCAATGGTGATGCAACAGTTAATAATGCTGGAATAATCACTATTCCAGCAAGCAGTTTAACTGATACTACTACTAAAGACATTACAGTTCAAGTAACTTATAATGATGGAACTAAAGATTATGTTCACTTTTTGGCTTATGAAGTTAAGGGTGTGGGCAACCTTACAGATCCATATTCTGCAAGGGATGCAATTCATGATGCTAATGAGCTGCCTTTGGAGGACACTAAATATGAATGGCATACAGCTCCAAATCCTCATATTTCAACTCCTCAAAAGTTAAGTGTTGATGTTACAATTAATGGCAAGACGGTTAATGTTCCAGTTACTGTAACTCTTACTAAGACACTTCCTGATAGTACTACTAAAGTTTATAGCGATGATACTTCAGCTTCCATTATCGTGGCAACTCCTGATTATCATAAGACAACCGGTTCTAATATTCCGGCGGCTCCTAAAGTTAGTGAAATTGATTTATTTGATGAAACAGGTAAACAAGTTAAAAAGTATACTTTATCTACTGATGGTACACAATACATTGATGGAACTGGAAATACAATCAGTGCTGATGCCTTTTCAACTAAATGGGCAGATGACCATACTTTAAATACTGATAGCAGTAAATTTAGTCAAGATGGCACTGCTACTACTTCTTCAACTAGTGACGATGAAAAAGATACAACTAAGAACAGTAAATATCGTGTAATCCTTCATTGGAATTCAAATGCTGCAAGTGTAATTGGTATTCCTGCTCCAAGTGCAGATAATGATACCAATTGGGCTAATGTATATGCTAATGTTTATGGTGCCAAGGCTGCTGAAGCTAACAAAGATAATAATAACTTGGAAGCTACACATAATGTTGATAGCACTTTAAAGGATGCCATAAGCTATGTTGACAGTTCTGATTTGACTAAGGAACACAATGCTGAAGTTGATAAAATAACTTGGAAGACTCGGCCAGATATTGCAAAACTTGGTAAGCAAACTGGTATGGCTGAAATTAGCTTTAAAGATGGCACTGTTTTAGATATTCCCGTATCTATCACAGTTAATAAGTCTCAAGCTGATAACTTTAATGATAAGAATACTGATAAAAATTCACTAACTCATGAATTAAGCTATGGTAAAGGTGCCACAATTCCAGCAACTGATGCTCTTAAAGGTATTGGAACAAAGGATGAAACTCCAGAAAGCTTAGGAATTACTGGTGCAACATTCAATCAGACCGTTTTGACTGACCAAGAACATGTTGGTAAAGATACAGATTATGATGCCCGTGTAAGTTTTAACGATGGATCAACTGCTATTGTTAAGATTCCAGTAATGGTTACTGATCAAGCTACAACTAGTGCACCAGTTGCTAAGGATAAGCCAGTTCAAGTTGATCAAGGAAGCTCAATTGATCCAAGTTTAATTATTGATGCTACTAAGTCTACTCTTCCAGATAATACAACTGAAAAATGGACTCTTGGACCAGATACTTCTAAACCAGGTACTCAAAATGTATCCATTAGTTTAACTTATCCAGATGGAACTATTGGTTCCCTAGATGGTCAGGTAACTGTTGAAGCTACTCCAATTACTCAAACTATTCAATTGAAACAAGGTATTCCTGCAACTGATACTGATGCTGCAACTGGAATCACTAATCTAGATACTAAGGGTACTGATGGGATGCCGAAGAGTGTTGTTTGGACTAATATCCCTGCAACTGATAAAGTCGGCATTCAAGATGCAACTGTTGATATTACTTATAATGATGGTTACCAAAAGAAGAATGTAGCAGTTAAGATTAACGTTTGGTCAACTAAGAAGGGAACAGATGAAAAAGGTAAAGACCCAACTAATCCTGACTATAAGAACATGGTTAAGAACATCACTCGTACTATTATAGTTGATGGAAAAACGCCAATTATCCAAACAGTAACTTTCACTCGTGATAAATATATTGATACTACTAATAAAGATAATGTGAGTTATGGTGTTTGGAGTAGTGAAGATCCAATCTTTAAAGAAACAGAAAAGCTTTCTAAAGATGGATATTCAACTTCAGTTACTGGTAAAGATGAAAGTGACAAAAACTATAAGTTAACTGATAAAGGCACAATTGCTGCAGAAACTATTAAGGCACCAAAAGCAGCTAACACTGATTGGAATCCAGCCAATGAAACAGTCACAGTAACTAACAAAGCTAATAAAGAAACAGTTAATATTTCTTACATTGATAAGAAGTCAGGTAAAGAAATTGCTGTAACTCCAACTCAAAACTTCACTGGTAACTCTGATGATAAAGTTTCTATTATCAAAGCGGATGACTTTAAGAGTTTTAAGATTGGAGATAAGAACTTCATTATTCCAGAAGGTTACAAGATTGATAAGAATGGTCTAGTAGCTAGTTACACAATTCCAGCTCAAAATGGTAAGTTACTTGTAACTCTTGATAAGTTAACTACGATTAACCCTAGTGATGTTGATCCAAACACTCCTGGTAAAAAAAACAGTGATATGTTTGAAACCATCACTCGTACCATTACTTATACTGATCCAACAACTAATAAGGAAGTTAGTGATAAGCAAGAAGTTAAGTATCAGAGAACTAAGACTACTAACGAAGATGATCCAAGTGATATTTCTTACGGTAAGTGGGAATTGATGAATGGTCAAACTGCTTCATGGCCAGATTATGAAGTTAAGATATTTGATGGGTTTTATAAGATTAGTGCTAGTGGTAAAGATTCAAAGGGTAATGATATAACTATTGTTAATAAAGATGGCAAAAAGATTATTACTTCAGATACTCCAACTGTTAGTGATGATTTAACTAAACTTAATAATGTCAATATTATTCTGACTTACACTAGAACGGATGCAGGCAAGTTTGTTGATGATAATAAGAATAATGCTGCAACTCAGACAATTTTAGTTCACCAAACTAAGACTAACGACCCTTCTGCAATTATTGCCACTGATGGTATTAAAAAGTCAGCTGATTATAAACTAGCTGATGAGAATCCAGTTGTTTGGAAAGATTCAACCCAACTTCCAGATACTTCTGTAATAACTCAAGTGGGTAATGTCCCAACGTATGCAGCTACTGTAACCTTTAGTGATGGTTCAACTGCTGATGTAAATATTCCTATTAAGATTTGGAATGACGCTTCTAAATTTAATGAAGATAACAATCCTGATAAAGATCATAAGAATGTTTTAGGTCATGAAATTGATTACAATAAGGGTACTGTAGTTAATAAAGGCGACAGTGCTATTCAAGGCTTTGACAAAGATAAGTATGATATTACTTCAGTTGTCTACAATGAAAATGTTGATACTTCAAAGGTTACTGATACAACTACACCATATGATGTAGATATTGCATTTGCTGATGGTAGTGAACTCAAGACTGGTATTACAGTTCCAGTTAAGATTGTTGCAAAAGGTGACGCTTCTAAGTTTGACCATGACAATAACGACAAGAATGCTTTAGTTCATGAGTTAAGTTATGGTAAAGGTTACAATAATGGTGCTCTTGCTTCAGAAACTGCTAAGGATGGTATTGGTAAGAGCGCTGCAGATAATGCAAAGACAATTCTTGATTACAATATTGATAAGGTTATCTTTAATGAAATTGTTTCAACTAAAACAGCCCATAATGCTGAAAGTCAAGCTGCAACTATTACTTTTAAGGATGGAACTACTTCAGTAATCGATATTCCTGTAGAAATTACTGATGAAGCTTCAGAAAATGATAAGAATATCGTTATTAAAACCACTCCTGTTCAAATTGACCAAGGCAAGAGCATTGAAGCTTCTAATTTAGTTGATGCTGATAAGACTAAAGTTCCAGAAGGTACTAAGTATGCATTTGGTAAGAGTGCTGACTTTAATACTCCCGGTACACAAAATGTAACAATTATTGCAACTTATCCAGATGGTACTGTTGGGAAAGAAATTGCTGGTAAGATTACTGTTGAGGCTACTCCTGAAGTTCAAACTATTACTTTGAAGCAAGATGTTGCAGCAAAGGCTACTGATGCAAATGCTGGTATTAAGAACTTACAAGCAAGTGGCGTTGATGGAATGCCTAAGAGTGTTGTTTGGACATCTGATGCTCCTTCAACTGATAAAGCCGGCAAAGAAAGTATAAATGTAACTATTACTTATAATGATGGTTATAAGAAGAGTGTCAATATTCCAGTTAATGTCTTAGAAACAATCCATGGTTCAAAAGATACTCCAAAAGATCCAAACGGTTCAAAAGACTTATATAGAGAAGTAACTCGTAATGTTTCTATCGATGGTGAAAAGCAGCCAACTCAAACAGTAACTTTCACTCGTGATGTATACCTTGATACTCAAAATGGTAACAAGATAATTGGTTACAGTGATTGGGTAAAGAATGGCAATTTCACAGAAGTTAATGTTCATAAAGATGGTTATGCTTCAATTGTTAAGTTAAATGGTAAAGATGTTTCCTTAACTAATGAAACTATTCCAGCAGAAGATAATATTACTGTTGATTCTCCAAATGAAAACTATGTTGTAACTCACTCAGCTAATGCAGATATTGTAAATATTAAGTATGTGAATGCTAAAGATAAGACTACTGAAGTTACTGATGATACTCCAGGTGATTCATTTAATGGGACAACTGGTCAAAAGATTACAATGTCTAAAGATCAACTTACTGTTCCAACTGGCTATAAGTTGAACGATACTTTGAACGGTGATTATACTTATACTTTTGGTACTGATAAGAATCAAACTAAGATAATCTATGTTGATCAACTTACAACTTATCACCCAGATGATGAGCATATTGCTCCATCTGGTGAAGACAGTGATATGTTTAAGGATGTTACTCGTAAGATTATTGTTAAGAATCCAGTTACTGGTAAGGATGATGAGACTGACCAAGTAATTCACTTAGCACGTAATAAAGTTATTAATGATACTACTGGTAAGGTTGAAAGTTATGGTAAGTGGACCTTTAAAGATGATACTAAGACTTGGCCAGAATTTGATGTACCACAGTTTGATAGTATGTACACAATTACTGCTGTTGATGACAAGGGTAATAAAATAGATGTTTCATCAAAGAAGATAGATTCTAAGAGTTTTGATCCAAATGATGAAAAGAGTATTCCATCTAATACTATAATTACTATTTCTTATGCAAGAACTGATGCTGGTAAGTTTAGCGATGATAATAAAAATAATGCTGAAGTTAAAACTATCCTTGTAAGACAAAACACTGATCCTAAGACAATTAATGCCCAAACTGGTATTAAAGAAAACAAAGACTACACAATTACTAGTGTTGCCTTTGTTGATCCAACTTCAATTGATACTAAGACAATTGGTACTAAGAATTATGACGCGCTTGTAACCTTTGGCGATAAGTCAACTGTTAAGGTTTCAATTCCAGTTAAGGTTTGGAATGATAAGTCTAAGTTTGATGAAGATAATAGTAAAAATCCATTAACACAAGAAGACGATATTAAGCAAAGCACTCCAACTCCAGCAGGATCAACTGCTAAAGGAGGGTTTAGTGATAATATTTGGAAGAATTATGATATTAAGAATGCAAGCTTTGATAAAGATGTTGATACTTCTAATGTTACTATTGATCCAACTTCATATGATGTAACGGTAACCTTTAACGATGGCACAACTACTAGTGTTAAGGTTCCAGTTAAGATTATTAGTGGGGATGCGACTAAATTTGATCATGATAATAATGATTCAACTGATCCATCTAAGAAAAATCTTCTAGCTCAAGTAATTCGTGTAAAAGAAGGTACTGATGCTAAGACCATTAATGCTGAAACTGGTATTAAGAATTTAGATCAATATGATATCAAGAGTGTTAACTTTAATGATATAAGTAAGATTGATACTTCAAGTCAAGCTGCTGGTAAAAAGACGTCATATACTGCAACAATAGTCTTCAATGATGGTACGCAAAGTTTAATCAACATTCCAATCTATGTATTTAATGACGCTGTTAACTATCATGATGACCATAAGGATTCAGTAGATCCTACTAAAACTATTGCAACTAATCCAGTTCATGAAAACATGGGTAGTCAAGTTCCAGCAACTGATGCTGCTAAGAGTTTAACTGCTGATGAAATTAGTAAGTATGGTATTACTACTGATGGTGTAAATGGACCTAAGTTTAATAGTGATATTGATACTTCTAAAGTTGATAAAACTGGTAAAAACTATGCAGCAACCCTTCATTTTACTGATGGTTCGACCTTAACTGATGTTCAAATCAAGGTCTTAGTTGATGATAAAGGGGAAGCAGCTCACTTCAACGATGATAATACAGACAATGCCTTGGTTAAACAGTTAACTTGGGGTAAGGGAACTATTCACCAAGCTAGTGAAGCTATTAATGGTATTGAAGATTCGGCTGCTTACAATGTAACTAGTGCAACATTTACTACACTTCCATCAACTGATGAAGTTCATCCAGCTCAAAACTTTAAAGCTATTGTTTCATTCAAAGACGGAACAAGTCTTACAGTTCAGATTCCAGTTGCAATTACTGATCAAGCTCATGACACAAATGTTGATACTCAGCCAATTCATATTCCAGTAGATCCAGGAAAGACTCCTAAAATCCCAGACCCACATGAGGGTATAAAGGATCCTGATAAGTTACCAAAGGGAACTAAGGTTGAATGGACTAATAAGACGCCAGTTATTCCAGATCCTGGTAAAACTTCAACTACTCCAGAAATTACTATTACTTACCCTGATGGTACTAAGAAGAAAGTAAGTCCTAAAGTTGATTCTATTTGGGCACCAGTAGTTGGTGAGTTAACTACTAAACTTAATGAAACTCCAGATTTGACTAATACTACTACTGATAAAGAAGCTATTACTAACTTTGGTCAAGGCGTGGGTTATCCTGAGACTTTGACTTGGACTACTGCACCAGATATAACAAAAGCAGGTCAAGTCAATAGTACTATTCATGTTGTATATGATGATGGCTACTCAGTTGATATAACTGTTCCGGTTAATGTTCTTGATGTGAAAAAGGGTAGTGATGTTGTTAAAACTCCAACAGACCCTGACTACAAGAACATGGTTAAGACTATTACTCGTACAATTACGGTTGATGGTGGCACACCAATTGTTCAAACTATAACCTTTACTCGTGATAAGTACACTGATACTACTAAGACAAGCGACAATATAAGTTATGGTGTCTGGACAACAGATGATCCAACATTTAAAGAAACTAAAAAAGTTTCAAAAGATGGCTATACCATAGCTATAACTGGTAAAGACGCTCAAGGTAATGACTATCAGGTAACTGATAAGGGTACAATTGCTGCAGAAACTATTAAAGCACCAAAAGCAGCTAATACTAATTGGAATCCAGTCAATGAAATAATCACAGTAACTAATAAAGCTAATGAGCAAAAAGTAACTTTAAACTTTGTTGATGTTAAGGATGGTAAGACTGTTGTTGGTCATCAAGATTTGACAGGAGTAACTGATCAAGTTATTCCAATTGATCCAGCTAAGTTAACTTTGCCAGACAGCTATAAACTTGATAAGAATTCAGGGTTACCAACTAGTTACAAATTCAAGAGCAATAATAATGATTCAATTACAATTCTTGTTGACCACTTAACTACAATTAAACCAAGTGATGTTGATCCTAATAATCCTAGCAAGAACAGTGATATGTTTGAAACTATTACTCGTAAATTCCAAATCAATGGTGTAACAGATGACCAAGTTGCTCAGATTCCAAACCAAACGGTTAGCTTCCAACGTACCAAAACAATTAACGATGATGATCCAACAGACATAACTTATGGTGAGTGGGTTCCAGTGAATGCAACTGCAACTAGTTGGAAAGAGGTCAACATAACTAAGCTTGACCATTACAACGTTGAAGCAACCAAAAATGGCAAGAACCTTAATATTACTTCAGGTAAAATTGATGCTGTTACTGTTGAACCAAATGGTGATAATCCAACTAAAGATGTAAATATTGTTTTAACTTATACTCTGAATCAGTCAGGACAATTTAAACATGATACGGATCAGAAAGCCTTGGTTAATACAATCCGAGTTAAGAAGGGTACTGCAGCTAGTGAAGTTAAAGCTAGTGATGGTATTAGCGAGCAACCCCAATATCATATCACTAGTGTAAATTGGAGTGATGATGTTCAAATTGACACTTCTGAAACTGGTACTGTTTCATATAATGCAGTCGTTAGTTTTGAAGATGGGTCAAGTTTGAAAGTCAAGATTCCAGTTAAAGTTTATGATAAAGCTTCTGACTTTATTGATGATTGGAATAATAAAAAGATTACGTCAATTCCAGTTATTGAACACATGGGTGTTCCAGCTCCTAGGACAGATGCCATTAAAGGTTTTGACGATGATACAAAAACTAAATACGGTATTGTGGCTAAGGACAAGCAGAATACCACTGAGTTTACAGTAGATGTTCCAGTGGATAAGGTTCAAGAAACCCAAGTACAGGCTCAAGTTGTATTTGATGATGGATCAGTTGCTACAATTGATATTCCAGTGGATATTAAGGCAAGTCAAGCTAGTGACTTTAAGAATAATTATGATGCTAAAGTTCAAACTGTTGAAGAAATTTATAATTCAACTGTGGATAAGCATGATGCCTTTACTAAGGGTTTAGTAGATGCTAAACGTGATAATGTAGAGGATGCAAACTTTATCCAAAATATTGATACTACTCAAAAAGATACTACTACAAATTACAGAGCTAAATTAGAGTTTAACGATGGATCAACTATTGAGGTAATGATTCCGGTTAAGATTGTTACTGAGGCTGAAAAGTTTAATGATGCTAATAGGAATAATGCATTGATTAAGGGACTTGAAGTTAAAGTTGGTGATGTGGTCAATAAAGACAATGCTATTGATGGTCTTAGTGAAATTGATCCTGAAAATCCAATTATGGATAAAGCTGAGTTTAAGAATACGGTAACTACTGATCAATCTGGTACTAATAACTATCAAGCAACTATTACCTTTAAGGATGGTTCAACTATAGAAGTTACTATTCCGGTAACTGTGGGAGATGATGAAGCATCACGCTTCAATCCAGTTACTGATTTACAACCAATCGAAGTGCATAAGGGTGATAATATTACTCCAAGTAATCAGGATGCTGATTCAGCTTTGAAGAATGTTCCAAAGGGTACTCATGCTCAGTTTGATAATCCTTCTACAATTAATACAACTGTTCCTGGAACTACTAAGCATGATATAACTATTACATTTCCAGATGGCTCTAAGAAAGAACATGTTTCAGTTGATGTTCATATTTATACAGATAGCGATAAGTTTGACTATACTAAGAATGTTAAACCGATAACTATTCATCATGGAACCACTATAAATCCAACGGATTCAAATAATGCTAAAGATGCAGTCGGAGATCCAGATAGTGTAGTTGAAAGTGTCAAATTTATAGATCCTTCAGGAATTGATACTTCAACAGTAGGAGAGGTAGAACATCCACAGATTATCATTACCTTTAAAGATGGTTCTAGTCATCAAGTAAAAGTTCCTGTAACGATTGTTAATAGTGATGCAGATAACTTTAATTCATCAAACTTAAAACAAATTACTGTAAATGAAGGAGACAATCTTCCATCTGATCCAAAAGTTCAAGTAATTGATTCCAATGCTAAGAATGTGATTGTAGTAACTTATGATAAAAGTAATGATCCTGATGTAACTAAGACGCCTGGTGAAAAACAAATTCAGGTAAATGTTACTTTTAAGGATGGCTCAACCAAGACTCTTCCTATTACGGTAGTTGTTGGTGATAAGGGTACTCCGACCAAGTATGAACCTGGTCAAAATATGACAAATGATGAGTTTAATAAATATGTAACTCGTACAATTGAAGAAATCAATCCACTTAATAATAAAGTTGATTACATTATTCAAACTATTCACTTTGTTCGTGAAGATAAGGATGGCAATGCTGCATATACGGATCCTGTTTCTGGTAAAAAGACCTATGTTCCATGGATAGTTATGGATAAAGATGGTGAGCTTACTAATAAGACTAATGGTGTTTGGAAAGAAGTTAGTGAAAAAGATTTAGATAGCTTTGATGGTTATAAGCCTTCTGTCACTAACTTTGCAGAAGTTGCAGTAACTCCAGACACTAATTCTAAAGAAGAGCAAGTCGCTTATATAATAGACTTTAATGCTGTTTCAATATTATTTGCTAACCAAATGGTTAATACTGAACAAAGTGCAACCTTTACACCAATTCTAATTAGTAAGAAAACTGGTAAAAAACTTAATCTTCCTTTAGGTCAGCTGTTATATAGTTTTGATCCTCAAAACATGAAGGATTTGCCAAAGGATGCTCAAATTGATGACAAAACTGGTAAAATTACTATTCCAGCAGGTCAGCTTGCTAAGCTTTATAATATGAGTTTAATTGCTAAAAATGGCTTAGGTGAGAGTGAGCCACTTGTAGCAACATTGGATGTAGCTAAACAAAATAATACTGATAATTCAAACAATACTACTCATCCAACAGATAATACTAGTTCAAACACTTCAGATAATGCTAATTCCAATAGTAATCCTAGTCTTCCGGATAATAATCCTATTACTCCAAGCAAACCAATTGTTCCAAGCAAGAATGATAGTGATAAATATGCTCCAATTGGACAAGATATTACTACTAAGCCAGGTCAATTGCCTAATGCTACAGAGGGAATCAAGAACAAGGATCAAATGCCAGCAGGCACTACTTATACTTGGAAGACTGATCCAAATGTGGATGCTGATGGAACTGCTAATGGTACGATTATAGTTAAGTTTAAAGACGGTTCTACTAAAGATGTTAATGTAAAGATTGATGTCAAGAATAGTGAAGATACTTCAAATATTGGTAATCAAACTGTTTCCGAAAATAAGTTATCTCATGTAAAACATGTAAAGCCAATTATTATTCACTTAACAGTTAAGAAAGGGCATTTGCCTGATCCAGAAGATTTGATTAAAAATATGGATAACATGCCAGCAGGCACTGAAGTCTACTGGATTAAGAAGCCAAATGTCCATAAGGCTGGTAAGCAAGAGGGAATTATTGGAATTAAATATCCAGATGGAACTACAACTAAAAAGCATTTCTTTGTTTCTGTAAAACCAGGTAACGCCCTAGGTAGTAAAGAAAGAGATTCTTCATCTACCAAACCATCTCATAATGGAAAAACTGACTATAATAATTCATCTCGATTAGGTAATAATAGTAGCTATAGTACAAATAATTATAATTCTATGACTGCTACAAAAGGTGAGTTTGCAGATTTAGGTTCACTTGGTAGAACAAGTTCAGCTACTTCAATAAATTCTGGTGTAAAATCTGAAAAGACTATGTCTTCTCACGCTGCTTTGCCTAAGACTGGCTCTGATGAAAACGAAGCTGCGCAAGCAGCAGGTTTATTAGCACTTGGTTTGGGCATGATAGGTCTTGCCGGTGTTAAGAAACATAAAAAACGTGATTAATTTATTAAAATCATATTTTGTTATTGATTTTATTAATTGAAAAAGTTATGCTCAGTGCATAGCTTTTTCTTTTTGCTAAAAATTCACAAATTAAGAAATATTATTATTGGTTTAAATCGTTTTAATATTATAAAAAAACAAAATATTTTTTAAATATTGAAAAAGTGAAAGCGCTTAGTGTATAATAGTTTGTGTAAAGTAGAACAAGTTATTTTTGAAAGGACAAATATTATGAGTAAAGTATTACTTGTTGGTGATGGTGCAGTTGGTTCAACTTTTGCAAATGATTTATTACAACATGTTGACCTTGATGAATTAGTTATCTGTGATGTCGCAAAACAGCGTCCAGTAGGAGATTCAATGGATCTTGAAGATATTACTCCATTTATGGGTGAAACTAATATTCATCCCGGTGAATATTCAGATGCTAAAGATGCTGACATTGTTGTAATTACTGCTGGTGTGCCTCGTAAACCAGGAGAAACTCGTCTTGATCTTGTTAACAAGAATGTTAATATCTTAAAGAGCATTGTTAAACCTGTTGTTGACTCAGGATTCAAGGGGATTTTTGTAGTAAGTGCAAACCCTGTTGATATTTTAACTACTTTAACTCAAAAATTATCAGGCTTTCCTAAGAATCGTGTAATCGGTACAGGAACTTCTCTTGATTCAGCTCGTCTTCGTGTTGAACTTGCTAAGCGTCTTAATGTTCCAGTTGCTAAAGTTAACTCAATGGTTCTTGGTGAACATGGTGATACTAGTTTTGAAAACTTTGATGAGTCAATTGTTAATGGTAAGATGCTTCGTGATTATCCAGAAATGACCGCTGAAGTTTTAAGTAAAATTGAAACCGACGTTCGTAAAAAAGGTGGCAAGATCATTGCTAACAAAGGTGCCACATTTTATGGAGTTGCAATGATGCTTACTCAAATTGTTAGTGCGATTTTAGAAAACCGTTCAATCTGCTTGCCATTATCTGCCCCAATCAATGGCGAATATGGTATTAAGCATGACCTTTACTTGGGAACTCCTACAGTTATTGATGGTAATGGAATTAGTGACGTTATTGAAACTAAGCTATCAGATAGTGAAAAGAGTAAAATGCTCAATTCAGCAGATAAAATGCAAGAAGTTCTAGATGGTGTGAGTTTAGATTAATTAGTGGAGAAGTCGAATGCCAATAGGTAAGAGAATATATTTAAAAAGAGAATTACCTAATCCTGAAATTGTGGCAGCATTTAAAAAACTGCCAGCTTCTAATGTTGCGGATTGTATGCAACGTAACAGTGCCATGCATCCCCGCATTAAATTAATGTCCAAACCAAAATCTGAAATGGCTGGAGCTGCCTTTACGGTACACAATCGAGCTGGAGACAATTTAGCTATTTATGCAGCCTTAAGATATTGTAATGAAGGCGATGTGCTGGTTATTACTAATGAAGGCGATAATACAAGATCATTAATTGGCGAAGTGATGATGTCATATTTACGCGATCAAAAAAAGATTGCAGGAATTGTAATTGATGGTCCGATTCGTGACATTGATAATCTTCAGAATTGGGATTTTCCAATATATGCCCGTGACACTACTCCCGGAGGCCCATATAAGGAAGGGCCAGGTGAAATCAACGTTCCAGTTGCATGTGGCAATATAAGTGTTAATCCAGGAGATATTATTTTAGGAGATAGCGACGGCGTGATTTGTATTCCAAGACGTGATGCTGCTGCTCTTTTACCTAAAGCACAAGCTTTTCATCAAAAAGACGATGAAAAATTAATTGCTTTTTCTAATGGAAATGTTGATCTTTCATGGGTTGATGAATCTTTGAAAGATAAGGGATTCGACATTATTGACGATATTTATCGCCCGTAATTAGAGTGGGAGAAAAATATGAAAACTCTTGAGAAGGTAAACTATAAAGGCTTTATCTGGCCTTTAATTGTGGGAATCATTCTTTGGCTGATAACGCCATGGCGTCCAAGTGGTCTTACACCCCAAGCTTGGGAAATGTTTGCAATTTTTGTTGCCACTATTGTCGGTTGTATTACTAAGCCTTTTCCAATTGGGGGAACTACTTTGACAGGACTGGTTGTGACTGTTCTTGTTGGGCTGGCTCCTATGAAGGATGTTGTAAATAATAAAGGCGTAGTAGTCAATCAAGGGGTACTTAGTTCTTTTGGAAACTCTGCTGCTTGGCTAATTGCTATGGCTTTCATCATGGCTCATGGTATTAGCAAGACCGGACTTGGTAATCGAATTGCTTATATTATGATTGAAAAATTTGGTAAAAAGTCACTTGGTATTGGTTATGCGATTACTGGATTGGAACTTATTTTAGGAGCTCTTATTCCCTCTAACTCAGCTCGTACTGGTGGGGTAGTGTGGCCAGTTGTCCAATCAATTTCAGAAGATGGTTATCATTCAGAACCAAATAGCCCATCTCGTAAAAAGATTGGTGCATATATTGACTTTATGGCTTTTCATGCCAATATCTTGTCAACTGCATTATTTATTACTGGGGCTGCGCCTAACATGGTTGCACAGCAATTAGCAGCTCAAAAAGGTTATCAGATGACTTGGGCTGGCTGGTTCTTTACAGCTATCGTTCCAGTAGCTGTTCTAACTTTAATTATTCCATTGGTCATTTATAAAATTTATCCACCAGAAATTAAAGAAACTCCCGATGCCAAAAAATGGGCTGAGAGTAAACTTGAAAAGATGGGTCCAATGTCAAAGCCTGAAAAAATCATGTCAGCAGTTTTCTGTTTATCAATTGTACTTTGGGTTTTGTCAGGATTTTTCAAACTTGAGCAATTAAATGCGACATTTGTTGCTTTCTTAGCAGTTGTACTTCTGTTAATTACTGGAGTACTTACAATGCAAGATGCTTTGAGAGAAACTGGTGCTTGGAACATTTTAATTTGGCTTTCAATTTTGATGTTTATGGCTGGAAAACTTATCTCTTATGGTTTTATCGGTTGGTTTTCAAAACTTGTTCAAAATGGGCTTCACGGTATTAGCTGGGGAATTGTGTTAGCGGTATTGGTACTTCTTATGTTCTATACTCACTATTTCTTTGCAAGCGGTACTGCTCACATGACTGCACTTTATTTACCATTCTTATCAGTTGCTGTAGCAACAGGAGCTCCTCTTGGACTTAGTGCAATGCTCTTAGCTTTTACTGGTGCAATCAATGCTTCAACTACTCACTATGCTAACGGTCCAGCTTCAATTCTTGCTACGACTGGTTATGTTAAGCAAAGTGAATGGTGGAAGATGAACTTTATTTTAGGGCTTATCTATTTAGCTGTCTTTGGTACAGTAGGTACTTTATGGATGAAAGTTATTGGCGTTTGGTAAACCAGAAGTTATAACAGATATGATAAAATACTTGAGTTTTTGCTGACTCAAGTATTTTTTCTTGGGTTATAATTTAATAAAAAAGTGAGGTTTTAGTATGTTTTTTAAGACAAATGATGGCGTGAAAATTAGTTATACTGATACTGGTGAAAAAAATAAAAATGCTGTTTTATGTATTCCAGGAATTGGGGCTTCTCATCAATTATGGAATAAAGCAGTTGAATTATTCAATCATAAATATCGTGTAATTGTCATGGATCCACGTAATCAAGGTTTGTCTGAGCGCACTTATAAAGGTCAACGGATTGCGCGCTTGGGAATGGATTTAGAGGAATTATTAAATTATTTGAATTTAGATAAAGTTATTCTTATTGGAAATTCAATGGGAGCTGCAGTTATTTGGGCAAACATTTCTTTATTTACGTCAAAAAAGATTAGTGCTGTAGTTGATTTAGACCAATCACCAAAAATGGTAACGGATGAAACTTGGCGTTATGGATTTAAAGATTTGGATTGGACTAATTTTCCAGATTATTTAAAACTTGATATGGGACGAGCAACCTATAAACGAATTGATAATGAAATGCGTGATAAAGCTAAGGCAGAATATCAAACGCATCCGTATAATCCAGAAGACGATTTTGATTTACTTTGTGACCATGCTGAGCAAGATTGGAGAAGTTTATTAATTGATTTTAAAATACCAATGCTGATTTTAGCTGGAGAAAACTCCCCTTACTTTAATAGTGATTTTGCTAGAGTTGTGGCAGGAATGAATGATAAATTTTCCTATGAAGTTATTAGAGATTGCGGACATGTAATTCAAGCAGAGCAGCCGGAAAAAATGTATGAATCAGTTATTGAGTTTTTAAAAAATAATAATATTTAGAATTCTATGAAGATGTGAAATTAAGCACGAGCATCTTCTTTTTATTTAAGTTAAATTATTATTGTAATCACTTACAAATTTTAAATATTTAAAAATATAGTTAATAAATTGAAAAATATAAAAAATAAGAGTAAACTAAAGATGTTGAATAATTAGTTTTAAATTGCACAAACTTTAGTTAAGAGGTGCACAATAATGGATAAAGTTGTAGATCTATATTTAAATGAACCTGTTACTCGTAAGAAATGGGAAACATTTTTAGAGAAACTTGATTTACATAATTTTAGTTCTCGAGAAGTAGATAGTATTGATCATACCATTGGATTAATTGATGAAGATGGTCAGCTTGTTGGGACAGGTAGTGTAAGTGGGAATGTACTGAAATATATAGCTGTTTGCAATCAGGACTCACAACCAGGAGCACGTTTTAATAAAATTGTTACAGCTTTGCAGCAGTATTTATTTAACGAAAATATTTTTCATATTTTTGTTTTTACAAAGCCAAAATATTCTGAAAGTTTTCAACATTTGAATTTCACACAATTAGCTAAAACCGACCAAGCGGCCTTTCTTGAAAGCGGCACTCCAGATGTTGAAGATTATATTGAAAGTATCCCTAGAATTAAAAATCAAGAAGATAAGAAAATCGGCTCAATTGTAATGAATGCTAATCCTTTTACTAAAGGACATCGTCATTTAGTAGAGTTAGCAAGTCAAGAAAATGATTTAGTTTATGTATTTGTAGTAGCCGAAGATGCTTCTTTATTTACAAGTGATGAGAGAATGCAACTTGTTAAAGAAGGGGTTAAAGACTTAAAGAATGTAAAGGTAGTTAGTGGAGGAGACTATATGGTTTCTAAAGCAACTTTTCCAGCATATTTTTTAAAGAGTCCGGAAGATTTGATTGAAGTGCAAACTGCAATTGATGCTAAAGTTTTTAAAAATGTAATTGCCCCACCACTTAATATTTTACGACGCTATTTAGGCAAAGAACCTCTTTCAATGACTACTCATTATTATAATGTTTCTTTAGCTCATGAATTGGGCCCCGATATTGAGGTGATTACTATTCCTCGCTTAGAAGTTGATGGTCATGTCATCACTGCTACTGAGGTGCGTCAATTGATTAAGGATGGTAACCTTGCTGGTATGGAGAAGCTCTTACCAGCAACCACACTTAAGTTTATTAAAGAAAATCTTGAAGAATTGCAGGATAGAATTAAGAAAGGAATAAATATCAATGGAAATTAAAACCACTGGTGTTGCTGGAACTCTTGAAAGTTCAGATATTCAAATTATGATCTCCAAGGGTAATCATGGCATCGAAATCGACCTAGACTCAGAAGTAAAAAAAGCATATGGTGATGAAATTGAAAGAGTCATTACCGAAACCTTGCAAAAATATGGTTTAGATAATGTTAAGGTTAAGGCAACTGATAAAGGAGCACTTGATTGTGTAATCAAAGCACGTACTTTGGCTGCTGCTCAAAGAGCAACTGAAACTTCAGATAAGCCAGATTTGGAGGTACTCTAATGACTTATGTAAAAAATCGCTTACGTCGTACGATGATGTTTGTGCCTGGTAATAATCCTGCTATGATTAAAGATGCAGGTATTTATGGCGCTGATTCAATTATGCTAGATTTAGAAGATTCAGTTTCTTTAACTGAAAAAGATGCTGCTAGAATGCTTGTTTATGAAGCTATTAAAACTGTTGATTTTGGCGGTAGTGAAATTGTTGTTAGAATCAATGGTCAAGATACACCGTATTATGATGAAGATGTAAAAGCCATGGTTAAAGCTGGTGTTGATGTGATTCGTTTGCCAAAAACTGAATCAGCAGCTATGATTCATAAATTAATTAAAGATATGGAAAAAGCTGAAGAAGAATATGGTATTAAGAAGGGTTCGATTGGTGTAATGGCAGCTATTGAAAGCGCCAAAGGTGTTCTTAATGCCCCTGAAATTGCTACTTCAACCCCGCTTATGATGGGATTGGCAGTTAGTGGAGAAGATTATACTGCTGATATGCATACACACCGTTATCCAGATGGGCGTGAATTAGAATTTGCTCGTAATATGGTTCTGCAAGCTGCTCGTGCTGCCGATGTATATGCTTTTGACACTGTCTTTAGCAATATGAAAGATACTGAAGGCTTTTATCGTGAAACTAATTATATACATGAATTAGGTTATGATGGAAAGAGTTTAGTTAACCCTCGCCAAATTCCAATGGTTAATAAAGTCTTTAATCCAACTAAAGAAGAAATTGAAGAAGCTAAAAATGTTGAAAATGCTATTCGAGAAGCTAAGGCTAAGGGTAGCGGTGTAATTTCAATGAATGGCAAGATGGTTGATAAGCCAGTAGTAGAAAAAGCTACCCGTGTTCTTGAAACTGCAAAAGCTTCAAATTTAATTGATGAAGAAGGTAACTACATTGGAGAATAAAGTAAAACGCAACCTACCAGATGAAATTATGTCAGAAATGAATTTAAAGCCTTTTGAAACTACTGAAATTGGTCATCCAGAAATTCAAAGAGTGGCTCCTAAAGTTCGTGTTACTAGTGGACAAGACAAGATCGTTGATTCACTTGAAGAAGTTATCAAGAATAATTTAAAAGATGGGATGACTATCTCTTTTCACCATCACTTTAGAAATGGTGACTTTGCCTTTAACAAGGTAATGGATTTAATCATTAAGATGGGTTATAAAGATTTAACTCTTGCGCCATCTTCTCTTACTGGAGTAATGAATGATAAAATTATTGAAGCCATTAAAAAAGGTGTCATAACTAATATTACTTCTTCAGGAATGCGTGGAAGTTTGGGTGATTTTGTATCACATGGTGGTCTTAAAAATCCAGTGATTTTTCGTTCTCATGGTAACCGTGCGCGTTCAATTGAAGAAGGCGAAATTAAGATTGACGTGGCTTTTTTAGGTGTTCCAAATGCTGATAGGACTGGAAATGCTAATGGTCAAGAAGGGGATGCTGTATTTGGCTCACTTGGCTATGCTTTAATGGATGCAGCTTATGCAAATAAAGTAGTATTATTAACTGATAATATTGTTGATTATCCAAATACTCCAGCTTCTATTAAGCAAGATCAAGTCGATTATGTTGTTAAAGTCGATAAAATTGGTGATCCTGACAAAATTGGCTCAGGTGCTACTCGTTTTACTAAAGACCCTAAAGAGTTAATGATTGCTCAAATGGTTAACAAAGTAATTGTTAATTCACCATATTACAAAGAAGGATTTAGCTTCCAAACAGGTTCTGGTGGTGCTGCTTTAGCAGTTACACGTTATTTACGTCAATCAATGATTGATGATGGAATTACAGCATCTTTTGCTTTAGGTGGAATTACTAAGCCAACTACGGATTTGCTTGAAGAAGGATTAGTTAACAAAGTGATGGATGTACAGGACTTTGATAAGGGTGCTGCAGAATCTATGGCTAAAAATAAGAATCAACAAGAAATTGATGCTTCTTGGTATGCTGATCCACATAATAAAGGTGCAGTTGTTAATAATCTTGATGTAGCAATCTTGTCCGCTCTTCAAATTGATACTGACTTCAATGTTAACGTTATGACGGGGTCTGATGGTGTTATCCGTGGAGCAATTGGTGGTCACCAAGATGCTGCAGCAGGCGCTAAAATGACAATTATTACAGCACCATTAGTTCGCGGACGCAATGCAACGGTTGTTCCAAGTGTTGAAACAGTAGTTACTCCTGGTTCATCAATTGATGTTTTAGTGACAGAACGAGGAATCGCAATTAATCCTGCTAGAAAAGACTTAAAAGAAGCTTTAAGTAAAGTTCCAGGTCTTAAGATTCTTGATATTAATGAATTACAACAAATGGCAGAAAAGCAAGTAGGTGTTCCAAAACCACTTGAATATACTGACCGTACAGTTGCCTTAATTGAATATCGCGATGGTACAATTATTGATACAGTTAAGCAAGTAAAAGATTAATAAATTTTGATAAATAAAAATGTGTTCTGCTTTTTTAGAAGCAGGACATATTTTTTATAAGGGATAAATAATGAAGACAATATTTGACGAAGGAAAATATCTGGGAATAGCAGAAGTTCTTGGTGAAAAAGATAAAAGAGTAAAAATGCAGGAGACTATTTTCAAGAAGTATCCAAATCGGGTTTTAGTTGATGTAAAGATGAATATACCAGGACCTATTAAAAATAATCAATATCTAGAAATGATGTTTAAAAAAGGTATTAATGAATTAGAAGATATATTTTTAAAAAATAGTTTGAGTTATAAGTTAGTTGCAAGTTGGAATCACGATACTGGATGTGAAAATTTTTATATAGTAAATAATAAAATAAATTATGTAAAAAAGTACTCCGTAAAATTTGAGGATAAGTCAGAATTAGGACGATTATTTGATGCAGATGTTTTAACAAAAAGTAAAAAACAGGCAATTTCAAGAAGAGATCTTGGATTACCTGCTAGAAAATGTTTTATTTGTTCACATCTCGCTAAAGAATGTGCTCGTTCGCGAAGACATTCCGTTGAAGAACTACAAAATTATATATTTCAAATTTATAGAAAAATTTTTAAAAATCAAATAAAAAAGTAAATAAATTTTATTTTAAAAAATTTATTTTTGATAAATTCTATAATCTCGGAAGTGAAATTCCGAGATTTTTTACGAATTAGTATCGTCTTAAAAACTATGACAATATATTTTTATTTGTTGTGACTGTTGCACAGTTAGAAGAGTTTAATATTATTATAATATAGTTTTATATTATTTATATTTACAAATAATCTTGAAATAAATTGGAATTAATGAGTTGTTTTATTTTAAATCGCTTCCAAATCGTGTTACTGTATAAGTGTTCGATGAGAGAACACTAGATATATCAAGGCTTCCAAACAAGCATTCTATATATGGCTTTATTAATTAGGAGGTATGTTTTTATGTTTTTGAAGAAAAACGCTATGAAACAAAAGATTGAAAAAATGGAGCCTCAAAAGCAACGCTTCTCAATCCGTAAGTTTACTATCGGAGCTGCATCTGTATTAATTGGATTAACTTTCTTTGGGATGGAAGGACAATCAGTTCATGCTGATACTTTAAGTAAATCCCAAGTAGCACAAACCGAAAATAATACAGCTAAGACTGATTCTAAAGCTGACGTTAAAGTAGATGGCAACAAAGTTGTCGTTACAGGGCAACCAACACAAAAGGCTGCAAATACTAACCAAGCTGCTAAACAACCAACACAAAAAGCAGTAACCACTACGCAACAAGCTGCAAATACTAACCAAGCTGCTAAACAACCAACACAAAAAGCAGTAACCACTACGCAACAAGCTGCAAATACTAACCAAGCTGCTAAACAACCAACACAAAAAGCAGTAACCACTACGCAACAAGCTGCAAATACTAACCAAGCTGCTAAACAACCAACACAAAAAGCAATTTCACAATCTGAGAAAGCAGTTACTCAACAACCAACACAAAAAGCAGCTGCTTTAACTCAAAAAGATAAAGTTGCTCAACAATCACAATCATTAGCACAAAAGCCTGCTACTCAAACTGCTGCTAAATCATCTTCGGAAGTTCAAGCTACTCACGTTAAGACTGAAAATGATTTACAAGCTGCTTTGAATAACACTCAAGTTACTAATATTGTTCTTGATGATGATATTATAAGTAATAACAGCAACTATTTCAACTTAAATAATGGAACCGCTCGTCAAGTTACTATTTCAGGTGATAACGGTAGCGGTAAGAATGCAAGCTGGGATGCTGGCAGTAACTATATTTGGTTAGGTCAAGGCACTGAAAATAATAATCAACAATGGGACATTACTTATAAAGACATTAACATTGCTTCAAGTAATCAAGAAGGTTACAGCCCAATTAGCTTTGGTGATAATGTTACTGGTACTGTAAACTTTGAAAATGTAACTAATGGTGGTAACGGTGTATTACTTTACGCACCTAAAGCTAATGTAAATATTAGTAATACTACTTCCTCACCTGTAGGTAATTCAACTGACCCTAACATTACTGCTAATAACGTAAATGTTGGCAATAATGTTACTTTAAATACTACTTCAACCCCTTACCAACAAGGTAACATTTATGCAAGTGGTGATGTCATTGTTAGTGGTAAGAATGTTAAGTTAACTGCTAAGGGTACTGATGGTAGCCTTACCAACCCAGTTACTAACATTAGAGCTGGTCGTAATGTAGTATTTAAGACTGGAGCAGATGCTGAATTATCTGGTTCAAATGCTAAAAACGAATATATTACTAACTTGTTCACTAGAGGTACACTTGATATTCAAGAAGGTGCTAAGGTTGTAATTAACACTGATGTTCAAGCAATGAACCTTCCAACTCCAACTGATCAAGGTGGCTTTAATAGTTACGACTTCCCACATGGTAGAGCATCAATTAACCTTTACAACTATGGTGCAAATATTGATGGTGATTTAACTATTAATGAATCTGCTCCTCAAGGTTCAAGTGGTGTAATTGCAGGTATTGCTGTTCAAGGTAATCCTAACAATATGGCGGATGTAATTATTGGTTCAAAGGGTAGTTACACTATTAACTCAACTGGTTCACGTGATACCCGTGGTATCTTCTTTAGTGCTGATAACCATACTTTAGGTTTAAAGGAAGGTGCTAAAGCTACATTTAACATGGGTCACGGTGTTTCAAACGCTGTATTCAGAGCTGATAACATTATTTTGAAGCCAAAGGCAAGCATTAACATCACTACTTACCAAGATAACAATGGTAATGCAAATAATGGTATTCAAGCCGATGGTGCTGGTGACCACTCAGGTCCTATTGTTGTTGGTTGGAATCCACAAGTAAGTACACCAGATAAGTCAGACTTTGTAACTAACAATACTCACGCTACTATTGATATTGAAGGTGGATCTAACTTAACTATTATCCGTAAAGTTGATGGTACTTCTAAGCAAGCTAACAGTCCATTAATTGTTTATGGTTCTAATGGTGGTAACCCATTCAACATGTACTTGACGATGAACAATGGTACATTAGATCTTGAAGATGCTTTGCAAATGGACAGCACTTCAGGTACTCCACTTGCATATGCTGATTACTTAGGTAATGTACAAAACGTATTCCCAGTTGGTATGATTGCAATGTATGCCCTTGCTTCAAACAACTATGTACAAATTACTAACCCACAATTATTCAAGATGGAAAGAACTGGTTATCAAAAGGGTATGTTCTTCCGTCTTGAAGGTGGTAAGAATGAAATTTCTATTACTTCAAATAATGGTACTCCAATTCCACTTGAATATGATTCAATAGCAGGCGTTAAGTATACTAATGGTAATGTATCTACTGCTAACCACTATCACTGGGACATTACCAGCCTTAACTCTGTAAACAAGTGGGGTAACTGGTCTGCTAACTTTAACAATAAAAATGGTAGAACCTCATGGGCTCCATCTTCATCTTCAAAAGGTATTTCATTTGGTGAAGCTGATGCTAGTGTAACCTTTGCACCTCAAGTTGCATCAGTTAATGGTAATTCTGGCATGTCGACACCTTATGACTTTAACAACTACTTCAACTGGTGGGGTGGTTCTAAGATTGCCTTGGGTAGTGATTTGATTAAAGATGCTGATAAGTATACCCCAAAGGGTGGTACTATCACTGTTAATGAAAATGCTACTTTGACACCAGAAGATGCTGCTAATGCTATTACGAATAAGTCAGAATTAGGTGGCAACCCAACTTATTCTTGGGATAAAGATGCTACTCCAAGTACTGCTAAGCCAGGTACTTTTGATGGTAAGGTTGTTGTAACTTATGATGATAAGTCAAGCAGCGTAGTTGCAGTTAAAGTTATCGTAAGAAGCTTAGCTGAAGAATATACTCCAGTTGGTCAAAATATCTATGTAAAGCAATATCAACCTGCAAAGGCAATTGATGGTATCAAGAACACTGCAGATATGCCAAAGGGTACTGAATATACTTGGAAAAAAGCTCCAGATACTTCAATTATAGGTTCTCAAATTGCTACAGTTGTTGTAACCTTCCCAGACAAGTCAACTAAGGATGTTCCAGTTAACGTATTTGTAACGGGTACTACTGATAAGAAGTCAGATGCTGAACAATATGTTCCAGTTGGTCAAGACATTCATGTAAAGAAGGGTGAACCTGTAAAGGCAATTGATGGTATCAAGAACACTGCAGATATGCCAAAGGGTACTGAATATACTTGGAAAGAAGCTCCAGATACTTCAAAGGTTGGTACTCAACCAGCAATCGTTATTGTAACTTATCCAGATAAGTCAAGAAATGACGTTTCAATTAAGGTTATTGTAACTGATTCTACTAAGCCAGCTGAAAAGACTGATGCTGAAAAGTATGAACCTGTTGCTCAACCAGTAACTGTTGATAAGGGTGCTGTTGCCAAGGCAATTGATGGTATCAAGAATACTTCAGATATGCCAAAGGGTACTGAATATACTTGGAAAGAAGCTCCAGATACTTCAAAGGTTGGTACTCAACCAGCAACTATTATTGTAACTTACCCAGATGGTTCAAAGGATGAAGTTTCAACTACTGTTATTGTTAAGGATGAAAACAAGCCTGTAAACCCAGACAAGCCTGTAAATCCTGATCAACCAGTAAACCCAGAGCCAGAGACTCCAACTACCCCAACAGATACTAATAATACTACTCCTCAAACTAAAGTAATTGAACCTACTGATATTAATGACCCAGCTCAAAAAGACTTGTTTAAGACTGTAACTAGAGTTATTACTATTAAGAAGCCTGGTGAAAAGACTCAAACAGTTACTCAAACTGCAAACTTTACTAGAAACAAGACTATTAATGTTGCTACTGGTGAAGTAGTTTCATATGGTAACTGGACTCCAGCTGAAAAGACATTTGATAGTGTTGATGTTCCAGAAATTGATGGTTACACTGCAAACGTTGACGGAAATGTTGATGAAGTAGAAGTAACTGCTGATTCAGATGACATGACTGCTACAGTAACTTACACTCGTGATGAAAAGAAGCACGAAAGTGAAAAGACTGAAAAGACTGAAAAGCACGAAGAACCATCTGTAGAAAAGAAGTCATCTGCTACAATGTCAGGCAAGACGCATGCTAAAGTTAGTGAAGTTGGTTACAACTATAACAACTCTCCAAGAGCAGAAGCTCGTTATAACTATAATAACTCTCCAAAGTCAACTATACTTCCTGGTTGGCTTAAGGGTAACACCCCACAAACTATTGCATGGCTTAGAAGTCATGGCTATCAAGTAACAGTTGGTCCTAACGGTGAAATCGTTAAGATTACTAAGACTATGGGTGGTAAGACTTACACTTATGAAATTGGTAAGAATGGTCAATTAGTTGCAACTGCTGTTTCAGGCAATAAGACTAGTGCTAAGACTTTACCACAAACAGGTTCTAAAGATGCAAGTGTTGCTGCTTCCGTTGGCTTAGCTGTAGCTGCTGCTGGTACTATGTTAGGTCTTGCTGCAGATCGCAAGCGTAAAGAAGACAAGTAATTGTTGAATAACATCTTTCTTGAATAATAAAAGAAAATTAATTCAATAACTTTCTAGTCAATAAACCTAAAAAAGTCAGTTCGATATGAACTGGCTTTTTTGTTCCCAAAAAATAATTAAGTTAATTTTCGTTGGCTTTTTGCCAAACTCGTTCCGCAATTCCTTCGCTTGTAACTAAGTGAGTAAAAATCTCACTTCTAAGAGCTCCTAATAAAGCGTTTGTTTTAAAACGATTCTTCACAATTACAAAGCGATTAGGAGTATTTTGTAAATCTTTTATTGAAATTGAACAAATATTATTGTCAAGTTGAGTAAAAAAGTTACCTTCTATGTCATAAGCATGACCAAAAACTAATCCAGCTATTTTATCCACGTCAATATCCTTAAATAAAATAGGAGCATAATTTTTCATAAAAAATTGATTTACTTGAATTGATTGAAACGTTCCTAGTCCAGCAAAAGTTAAGTCAAGATTTTGATAGTAATTAATCAAATTTTGATAAAAAGGCTCTTGTTGAATATCTTTAATTAATTGTGGATTTTTTACATATAAAGGAGCAGGTAAAGTATAAGCTTTTGCATTAAATTTTGTGGCAGCTTCTTGAGTTAGTTGCTTTTTTCGAGGACTAGAATTGAATGTTTGCCCAGAAAGTTGAATAAAATTTAAATCTTTTCGCTCTTCTTCTTTAAAAAATCTAATAATATCCATCATTAAAGTTCCCCAGCTCATTCCAATATTGTGAGCACTTTTAGCGTAATTTTGAATTTGTTGTGCAGCGAATTTTACGATAGCTTCATTATCTTGATTAGTAGTATCTTGATCTTTTAAAATAAATACTTCTTTAAGATGAAATTTGTTTTGAAATTTACGTTCAAGTTCTGAATCTCGTTTTGTTTGTTGCTGAATACTAATTTGTACAATGCCGTGTTTTTGTGCATCATCTAGAGCTTTGGATACTAAATAGCGTGAAAGATTGTATTTTTGTGAAATATCAGCAATATTTAATTTACTTAAATAATAATCGTGGGCAATCCCTGCTAGAATGTCGTCTGTAAGTTGTGTCATTGTATACCTTACCTTCCTTAATATTAATAGAATTCACTTCACCTATTATTATATACTTAATTATTTAAATTATTTTAATAAATAGACTTATTTTTAAAAAATGCAAAAATTGAATTTGTGGTAGAATATTAAAGTTGGTGAAAATTTATGTTAGAAGAGGAAATATAAAATGACTGAAGATGAACATGGATATACACATCATTTGTCACGTCATCACCATATGAAAATTCAGTGGGATGATTTTTTTAAAAGTGATGATAATACACTTGCTCGTAATGCAACCATTGTTGAAAAAGGATCCTTAGTTGGTAGAATTGGAATCATGCTTTTAAGTTGTGGTACGGGGGCATGGCGAGTTCGAGATTCGATGGATACTGTTGCTAGAACTTTAGGAATTACTTGTTCTGCTGATATTGGCTTAGTCTCAATTGAATATACTTGTTTTGGATTAGATAATGAATCATATTCACAAACTTTATCCATTCCTTCAACTGGTGTTAATATGACTAAACTAAATGCAATGGAGAAGTTTGTACGCCAATTTGAAAAAGGACACGGTCATTGGACTTTAGGGCAAATTAATACACGTTTAGAAGAAATTGAAGGTTTTACTACTTCATATCCAACTTGGATTACTGGACTTGCTTCCGGGCTTGCGTGTGCTGGGTTTATTTTTTTATTAGGTGGAAGTCTTCCCGAAGTCATTTGTGCTTTCTTTGGAGCCGGAGTGGGTAATTATGTTCGAGGAGAAATGGGAAAACATAAAATCACTTTGGTTGCAAAGATTGCAGCAGGTGTAGCAGTTGCTTGTGCAGTATATTTTGCCATATTTATGCTTTTGCAAAAGTTAACAAATATAGATTATCACCATATCTATGGTTATATTGGAGCAATGTTGTTTGTAATTCCTGGTTTTCCTTTCATTACTTCAGGATTAGACATGTCAAAACTAGATATGAGGTCAGGACTAGAACGAATGACTTATGCTGCTTTAATTATTTTAATTGCTACTATGACTGGATGGGCAGTAGCGATGATTTTACAGATTCATCCAGGTACAATGCCCAAACTACAACTTAATCCAATTGTTTTAACAGTGTTACGGTTTATTGCAAGTTTTTGTGGTGTTTTTGGCTTTTCAATTATGTTCAATTCTCGCCCTGAAATGGCAGCAACAGCAGCTATAAGTGGGGCAATAGCCAATACTCTAAGACTTAGTTTAGTTGATTTTGATCATATTCCAGCAGCTTTAGCTGCCTTTATTGGAGCAACTCTTGCTGGTCTTTTAGCAAGTATTGTAAGAAATAAAGTTGGATTTCCAAGAATTGCTTTGACAGTTCCTTCAATTGTGATTATGGTTCCAGGGCTATATATGTATAAAGCAATGTTTAACTTTGGGATGACAAATATCAATATCGGTGCTTATTGGATTGTAGAGGCACTGATGATTGTGGCAGCATTGCCTTTAGGACTTTTAACAGCAAGAATTATTACTGATAAAAAATGGCGCCACGTTGATTGGTAAGAAAAAAGAGAGCAATTCAATTGCTCTCTTTTTTATAGTTAAAACTTCGTTATTTGACAAATGCTGTACTCATGATAGCAAGTACTGCAATAATTGCGATTCCAAAGCCGACAAAACCTAACATAATGTTCATCTATATCATCTTCTTCTGTAACTCTATATGTGGTATAGATTCATTATAACATAAAAAGAAGAAGATGAAAGCGATTACTTATTCTAATAAATCGCCAAATGTAGCTTCGGTTACTTTTTGCAAATCTAATGGATTAAGAAATACACTACGACCTACTTTACCACTTGAAACTCCGATTTCTTCTTCTGTTTTCATACTGTTATCTAAATAAATAGGATAGTGATGAGTAAAATGAATTCCAATAGGAGTATTCGCACCATGTACATAACCGGTGGTTTTTTCAAGTTTTTTCAAAGGAATCATTTCGCATTTTTTATTACCAGAAATTTTAGCTAGTTTTTTCATGCTTAAATGTTCTGTTACTGGGACTACACCAACTAAAGGTCCGGTTTTATTTCCTTCGACAGCTAAGGTTTTGTAGACCAAATGCTCCTTTTCCTTTAAAATGGAAGTGTTCATTTGTGCCACGCCACCTTTATCTTCGTGGGTCGCAAAGGACGCTTGTCGGTATTTGATTTTATGTTGATCAAGGATTTTTTCAACTAAAGTTTTTTCAAGTTTGTTTTTCTTTTTCTTTTTTGACATATTAATCACCGTTTACATGATAACATTGAAATTGATTTTCTAAAAGGAAGTAAATAATGAAGTTATTAGTTTTAAAAATTGAAACAAGTCATGAAGTAGAAGATGCTTTGAGTATCTTTAGCCAAGATAATTTAAATGCTTTAGGCACAGAAACTAGAAAAAGAAGTGACTTTGAGCAAGTAGGTGATCTTCATGATTCCACTGTTGTCGAAATGGATGACATTGAAGATTTGCCAAAGGATACTCAATTTATGGCATATTTTGATGAGGAAGCTGATAAGGATGAATTAGTTAAAAAGTTTAATGACAAACTACAAGAATTAAAGAGTTATGGATTAGATATCGGGGATGGTAAAATTACTACTTCCTATGTTGCTGATCAAGACTGGAATACAGCATGGCAGAAATATTATCATGTAATTGATTTCTCTCGTCATTTAGCGATTGTTCCGGAATGGGAGAATTATACACCTACATTTGCTGATCAAAAACTTATCAAACTTGATCCTGGTCTTGCATTTGGTACAGGAAATCATAAAACAACTCAGCTCGCTATGATGGGTCTTGAAAGAGCTATGCTTAGACCAGTAGATGTAGTAGATGTTGGAACAGGAAGCGGAATTTTAGCGATTGCAGCTGCAGAACTTGGTGCTAAGCATGTTTTAGCGACTGATATTTCTGATGAATCAATGACTGCTGCTAAAGAAAATATTGCATTGAATGATTTAAATAATATTGAATTACAGAAAACAAGCTTGTTAAAAGATGTGAAGGGTAAATTTGATATTATTGTGGCTAATATTTTGGCGGAAATTTTACTTGAATTGATTCCTCAATTGGATACGCATTTAAAGGAAAAAGGACAAGTGATTTTTTCAGGAATTGATTATTTGCAATTACCAAAAATAGAAAAAGCACTAGATGAAAATGACTTCAAAATTGATTTAAGTATGCGCCAAGGTCGCTGGGTAGGATTAGCAATTACAAGAAAAGATTCAGATGACTAGTCAAATCTGCAAATAGTGGTACAATAATAACAAATTAAATTAAACTTAGATTGGGAGTCGAAAGTTTTAATGAAAAAATTAAGTGCAAAATACGAAACGGTTCCAGTAGTTTTCTGGAGTTTGATAAGTACAATATTGCCATACCTATTTAGTTTTTTAAAAATTTCTATTGTATGGCGTGTTGGATTAGTATTTATGATTATTAATGTAATAATCAGCTACCATGTAGGAAAAATTATCAAGCAAAATCAGCTGAGCCGACTATGGCTATTGATTTTACCATCTATTTTTTGTGTAGCAATTTTGTTTAAGTTTGCAAACTACAATCTTTTATTCGGACTTGTGTACTTAATTTTTGAAATATTTGGTTATATGAGTAAGCAGATGTACCGTTAGGAAGGGATGGTTTTATGTCAAAGTATATTGAAATGACACATGATCAGGTGATTGATACTTGCAGAAAGTATATGGATGAGTCGCAATTAGCTTTTGTAGAAAAAGCCTATGAATACGCAAATAATGCTCATAGTGGACAAACGCGTGCATCCGGTCAACCATATATTATCCATCCAACTCAAGTTGCAGGAACACTTGCTAATTTAGGTCTTGATCCAGATACGATTGCAGCTGGTTTTTTGCATGATACTGTAGAAGATACGCCTGTAACTAATGATGACATTAAGAAGGAATTTGGTGAAGATGTCGCTTTCATTGTCGATGGTGTTACTAAGCTTAATAAATATCAATATAAGTCTCATCAAGAATTTTTAGCGGAAAACCATCGTAAAATGCTGATTGCAATGGCTAAAGATCTTAGAGTAATCATGGTTAAATTAGCCGATCGGTTGCACAATATGCATACTTTGCAACACCTTCGTCCTGATAAACAGCGACGTATTTCCTCTGAGACCATGGATATTTATGCTCCACTTGCAGATAGATTGGGTATCGGAACTATTAAATGGGAACTTGAAGATATGAGTTTTCATTATCTTAATCCTGAAGCTTACTATAGAATCGTTAGTCTGATGGATGTTAAACGTAGTCAGCGTGAGAGCTATATTTCTGATGCAATCTCTGTTATGAAAAATACATTGGATGGTCTAGGAATTAAGTATGAAATTTACGGTCGTCCTAAGCATATTTATTCTATTTATAAAAAAATGGTTAATAAGCATAAAGACTTTGATGAAATTTATGACTTGTTGGCTGTTAGAGTAATTGTTAAAACAGTTAGAGATTGTTATGCAGTTCTTGGTGCGGTTCATACTGAATGGAAGCCAATGCCCGGTCGATTCAAGGATTATATTGCAGTTCCTAAAGTTAATGGCTATCAATCACTTCATACTACAATTATTGGCCCTGGTGGCAAGCCTCTTGAAATTCAAATTAGAACCGAACAAATGCATGAAGTTGCTGAATACGGTGTGGCGGCTCACTGGGCATATAAGCGCGGAAACTTTGAAGGAGTTAAAGAGTCCACTTCTGGTGAAAAACTTGACATGGTTCGTGAAATTTTAGAACTCAAAGACGAGACTAAAGACGCTGGCGAATTTATGAAAAGTGTCAAAAGCGACATTTTTTCAGATAGAGTTTATGTGTTTACCCCACGTGGAGAAGTTTATGAGTTGCCAAAGGGGTCAGTAACTTTAGATTTTGCTTATGCAATTCATACTCAAGTTGGTACTCATGCAGTTGGTGCTAAGGTTAATAATAAATTAGTTCCACTTGACTATAAGCTTAAAAATGGTGATGTCATTGAGATTATGACACAAACTAATGCAGCACCAAGTCGGGATTGGGTAGATATTGTTAAGACAAGTCGAGCTCGCAATAAAGTTAAGCGCTATTTTAAAGAACAAGATCGTGAAGAAAGTATTCACCGAGGCCAACAAGAATTAGCAGAAATGCTTAAAGAACATAATTTATCCTCAAAAGAATACATGGATAAAGACCATATTGAAAAATTGGTCGAACACTTTAATTATCATAATGCTGATGAATTATTTGCAACAATTGGTTTTGGAGATCAATCGGTTATAAGCGTATTTAACCAATTAACAATTGATTTGCGTCGTAAAGATGAAGAAGAAAAGCAGAAAAAATTAGAAGAAAAAATTCTTAATTCAGGTCAACAAGCTGCTAATGATACTATTAAGCAATCAAAAAGTTCTTCTGCAATGAAAGTTAAACACCGTGATGGAGTTATGATTCAGGGTGTAAGTGACTTGATGCTTCATTTGGCTAAATGTTGTAATCCCGTTCCAGGTGATAAAATTATCGGTTATGTAACTAAGGGACGTGGTGTTACAATTCATAGACAAGATTGTCGCAATATTACTAAAGAAGCTGAAGAACAAGGTCGTTTAATTGATGTTGAGTGGGAAAATGTTGAAGAAAATAATCAATCATTTAATGCAAATCTAGAAATTTTTGGTTATAATCGTTCTAATTTATTAAGTGAAGTGATTAATAAGCTTAACTCCTTGACTAGCAATATTAATAATATTTCTGGAAAAGTTAATGAAGAAAATATTGCTCATATGTATGTAACAGTTGCTGTAAAAAATTCTCAGCAACTCGATGGTATTTTGAGTAAACTACGTGACATCCCTGATGTTTATGAAACAAAGAGGTCAGATAATTAATGCGAGTTGTAATTCAAAGAGTAAATAAGGCGCAAGTTGATATCGATGGTGAAACTGTCGGAAAAATTAAGCGTGGATTTTTATTATTAGTTGGAATTGCTGAGGGTGACGAACTTCCAGTAATTAAAAAAGCTGCTGATAAAATTGCTAAAATGCGAATTTTTGAAGATGAAGAGGGTAAAACTAACTTGTCTTTAAAAGATGTTAATGGTGAAATTCTTAGTGTAAGTCAGTTTACGCTTTTAGCTGATACTAAAAAAGGAAATCGACCTAGTTTTGTTCATGCAATGCGCCCACCAAAATCAAAAGAGTTATGGGAAGATTTTAACCAAGAGTTGATAGATAAAGGCTTTCATGTTGAAACAGGTCATTTTGGTGCAGATATGCAAGTTAGTCTTGAAAATGATGGCCCATTTACAATTGTTCTAGATTTGTAAAATAATGCGCTTTCATAGGTTGACTTTATTCTATTAAAAATATAAGCTAGAAAAAGAATTATCGATGACAAAGATTGAAGATTAGCAATTATTCATTTTCAGAGACTGCTTGTTTGGTGAAAGAGCAGATGAATAGCTAACTGTGACCCCTTTAACAGATAATAGTTCGTGTCGCGAGCGTTAATCGTAGCAAGCAAAAGGTGGTACCGTGCTAATCTTAAGCGCCCTTGATTTAATTCAAGGGCGCTTTTTATTTGTTAATTAAAAAAAGGATTGATTAAATGAGAGTTCAAAAACCTAAAGGAACCGTTGACATTTTGCCAGGGGATTCAGGCTCATGGGAAAAAGTAGAACAAATTGCAAGAGACTTTTTCAAGCGTGCAAATTATCGTGAAATCCGTACGCCAAGTTTTGAAAATTATGAAGTATTTTCTCGTTCTAGTGGTGAAACTTCTGATGTTGTTGAAAAAGAAATGTATGATTTCAATGACAAAGGTGGTCGTCATATTGCTCTTCGTCCAGAAGGTACAGCAGGTGTAGTACGTGCTTATGTTGAAAATAAGCTTTATGGTCCAGACGTAGTTAAGCCATTCAATGTTTACTATATTGATAATACTTTTAGATATGAACGCCCTCAAGCAGGTCGTCAACGTGAATTCCACCAAATTGGTGTTGAAAGTTTTGGTTCAAATAGTGTGTTTGCTGATGTTGAAACCATTATGATGGGACATGATTTACTGGCTGAACTTGGAGTTAAAAACTATGAATTGCATATTAATTCCTTAGGGAACGCTCAAGTAAGACAAGACTATCATGATGCTTTAGTAAATTACTTTACTCCAGTAAAAGATGAATTATCTGAGGATTCTCAACGCCGTCTTGAAAAGAATCCGCTCCGTATTTTAGATTCAAAAGCTGAAGAAGATAAAAAGTTTTTGCCGGATGCTCCGAAAATTGTTGATTATCTTGATGAAGAATCTAGAAATAATTTTAATACCATTACTGAAATGCTTGATCAACTTGGTATTAATTATGTTTTAGATGATGATTTAGTTCGCGGTCTTGATTACTATACCGGAATTATATTTGAGTTTATGGTAGAAGATAAAAATTTATGGGAATCTGCAACAACTATTCTTGGTGGTGGACGTTATAATCACTTAGTAGAAGAATTTGACGGTCCACAAACTCCAGCTGTTGGTTTTGGTATTGGTGAAGAACGTTTGATGCTTGTTTTGAAGCAGCAAAATCCAAGTCTTTTCCAAGATAGTGGTATTGATTTCTTTATCACTAATATTGGTGAAGGAACTGGTATGAAGGCTGTTGAGATTGCTAGAAGTTTGCGTAAGCAAGGATTTAAAGCTCAATACGACGTTGACCAAAAGAAGTTAAAGGCCCAATTTAGAAAAGCTGATCGAGTTCATGCCAAGTATGTAATTACTTTGGGAGCTAAAGAACTAGAAAATGGCGTTTTAAATATTAAGCGTTTAGCAGATGGTAAAACAATCGATTTAAGCTTAGAAGACTTAAATGATATGCAAACTATTATGAAAAAGTTAGAGGACTAATTATGATGGAAATGGATAAAAGAACTGATTACAGTGGAAATATTACTGCAAAATATCTTGATCAAGAAGTAACTTTGTATGGTTGGGTACAACGGGTACGTAATTTAGGAAACTTAGTGTTTATTGATTTACGCGACCGTGAAGGAGTCGTACAAGTTGTTGTTAATAAGGATTCTGGTAAGGAATTAATGGAAATTGCTGATTCACTTGGCAGTGAAGATGTAATTGAAGTTAAGGGTAAGGTTGTTAAGCGTTCAAGCGTTAACCCTGATATGAAGACTGGGGAAGTTGAAGTTGATGCAAATTCAATTGAAGTTTTAAACAAGTCTCAAGTTCCACCATTTGAAATTAAAGATGATGTTGAAATTGGTGAACAAACTCGTTTGAAGTATCGTTACCTTGACTTGCGTCGTCCAACTTTGCAAAATGCAATTATCTTACGTTCTAAAATTTTACGTGCAATTCACGAATACTTTGATGAAAATGGCTTTATCAATATTGAAACTCCAATTTTAGGTAAGTCTAGTCCAGAAGGGGCACGTGATTACTTAGTTCCTTCAAGAATTTATCCAGGAAGTTTCTATGCACTTCCTCAATCTCCTCAATTGTTCAAGCAACTTTTGATGGCTGCAGGATTTGATAAGTATTACCAAATTGCACGCTGCTTCCGTGATGAAGACCTTAGAGGAGATCGTCAACCAGAATTTACTCAAATTGATATGGAAGCTTCTTTTGTTGATGAAAAGGGCATTCAAGACTACACTGAAGGTCTTCTTAAAAAAGTTATGAAAGACGTTATGGGAATTGATCTTAAGACTCCAATTCGCCGTATTACTTGGGATGAAGCAATGAACAAGTATGGTAGTGATAAGCCAGATACTCGTTATGAAATGTTCTTACATGATTTGAGTCCAATTTTTAAGGATAGCGACTTTAAGGTATTTTCAGGTGCAATTGCTGATGGTGGTTTTGTTAAAGGTATTGCTGTTAAAGGCGGTGCTGAAAAGTACTCAAGAAAACATATTGAACAAAAGCAAGACTACATTAAACGTTATCATGCTAAAGGTTTGGCATGGGTTAAATTTGAAAATGGAGAATTTTCAGGTCCTGTAGCTAAATTCTTGACTGATGAAAATAAACAAGCCTTAATTAAGGAATTTGACCTTGAAGGTGGAGAACTTGTGATAATGGTTGCTGATAAGTGGAAAGTTGTTACTGATTCACTTGACCATCTTCGTCGTGAATTTGCTAAAGAAACAGGTATTATTCCTAAGGATGTTTATGATTTTGTCTGGGTAGTAGATTGGCCATTATTTGAATATGATGAAGGTTGGGGTCGCTGGATTGCTGCTCACCACCCATTTACAATGCCAGATGACAAGGGTATTGAATTACTTGATACTGATCCACACAAGGCTCATGCACGTAGTTACGATATCGTTATGAACGGGGATGAACTTGGTGGTGGTTCAATCCGTATTCACAAGCGTTCAATTCAAGAAAAGATGTTTAAGGCTCTTGGTTTCACTAAGAAACGTGCTTATGAACAATTTGGTTACTTGATGGATGCTTTAGATATGGGATTCCCACCAGAAGCAGGTCTTGCAATTGGTCTTGATCGCTTTGCTATGATGCTTGCTCAAAAAGACAATATCCGTGATGTTTTAGCATTTCCTAAGAATGCTTCTGCTTCAGAACCAATGATGCATGCTCCAGCTCCAGTTGCTGATCAACAATTAGCTGATCTTGGAATTGAAGTTGAAGACCAATACGCAGATAGTGTAAAAGAAACTGAAGCTCGTCTTGAAAAAGAAGCAAAAGAAGATGCTGATAAAAATTCAACTTGGGATGAGTAATTGTTTTAAGTAATAAAAATAGGCAAAGTACAACAGTGAATGCCTCATAATCATTAGATTTATGTTCAACAATTATGAGGTACTTCACAGCAGGCTTTGCCTATTTTTTGTGGACTTTAAACTTTATTAATGAATCTGTTAACGTTTTGTAATTTCATAAGTCTTAAAATCTGCTATAGTTATTCCTTGGATATATTAGACAAAAATAATTTAAGTAAAGATACATTTTTTTATTAAGAGGGATTTAATTGTTAAAGAAGAGAAAATTATTAGGTATTTTAGCATGTGCTAGTGTCCTTTCAACTGCAAGCATTAGTATTGTTGAAGGAACAAATAATACTAAAGTAGTTCAAGCAGCAAAGAAATCAGTTAATTCACGTTCATATGGGGTGGATGTTTCTGTTTATCAATCAAGCAGCTTGAAAGCACATGCTAATGCTGGTTCACAATTTGCAATTGTAAAAGTGAGTGAAGGTACTAGTTACCGCAATCCTAAAGCAAGTGCGCAAATTTCAAGTGCAAAAGCTAATAATATGTTACCAATGGCATACCACTTTGCCTTATTTGGTGCAAATTCTGGGGCTGCAGTTGCAGAAGCCAACTATGCAATTTCAAGTGCAAAAGCTATGGGTCTTCCTAAGGGTTCTTATATAGCTTGTGATTGGGAAACTGGTGATGGTAATAATGTAAATGGCGGTCGTGATGCAAGTGCTAATGCAATTATTGCGTTTATGAATCGAGTAAAATCTGCAGGTTACAAGCCACTTTTATACTCAGGAGCTTCACTTCTTAATAACAATATCAACACAAGCAAAGTAACTGCAAAATATCCTAATTCATTATGGGTAGCCAGTTATGCAACTATGGGTAGAATTGATAAACCTGATTTTTCTTATTTTCCATCAATGAATGGAGTTGCTATTTGGCAATTCACAGACAATTGGCGAGGATTAAGTGTTGATGGTAATATTAGTCTTTTGCCTTTATCTTATGGAAATGGTGCCTCAAGTCAGGCTCCAAAGGCTAAATCAATTAAAAATAAAAAGACTGTCATGCATACAGCCCATGTTTATAATAAACAGGGAAAAAAGACAGGTAAAACTATTAAAGCCTATAAAAGAGTAACGGTTCTTGGTGGAGTTGTAACTATAAATAATAAAAAGTTTTACCAGATTGGTAGCGATAAATATATTAAGCTTGCCAATGTTGATGGTACTCCACGTACTTTAAAACATACTTCATATGTTTATAAAAATAATGGTAAAAAGGTTAAACATATGAAGCTTAAAAAAGGTGCTAAGGTAGCCACTTACGGTACCAAAAAAATAAAAAACAAAAAGTTTTATAAGATTAATAAGAATCGTTATGTAAAGGTTAAGAATTTTAAATAAAAAATGGTTGAACCACTTGGTTCAACCATTTTTTATAATTAAATATTTTTGACGTATTTTTCAATACGTTTCAAAGCTTCCTTAAGTTGCTCAGTTGAAGAAGCATAGGATAGTCGAATATAGCCTTCGCCACCCTTACCGAAGTAACGTCCGGGAGTAACTCCCACTTTTGCTTTAGTGGCAAGTTCATTGGCAAAAGCTTCATCATCTTGTCCAAACTCGTCTGGAATTTTGGCAAAAATATAAAATGCACCTTGTGGAGTAGACATTTCAAAGCCTAACTTTTCAAGACCTGACTTCATAAATTTAAGACGATCTTCATAAATTTTACGAGCTTTAAGAGGGTCATCTTGACCATTATTAAGAGCTTCAATTGCAGCTGCTTGAACATTATCAGTAACAGAAGTTACTAAAAACGCATTGATTTTACGAATACTGGTCATGATTTGACTTGGCGCAGCAATATATCCTAATCTCCAACCAGTCATTGCATAAGCTTTAGATAAGCCTGAAATCAAAATATTTCTTTCTGGAATATATTCTGAAAGAGAGTGATGAACATTACCATCATAAACTAATTCACCATAAATTTCATCTGTAATTGAAAATAATTGATACTTTTTAATAATTTCTGCTAATTTTTGAAGAGTATCTGCTGGGTAAACTCGCCCTGTAGGATTAGAGGGGTCGGTTAAGATAATTGCTTTAGCGCCTTTACCTTCCTCATTTAATACTTCTTCTAAATGTTCAGGAGTTAAAATAAAACCATCTTTTGAAGTGTCGACTTGAACAGGAATTGCACCAGTCAATTTAATAAGTTGGAAATATAATGCCCAAACTGGAGTAGGGACTAAAATCTTATCTCCAGGATTTAAAATTGACATGAATACATCATTTAGAGCGCCTGTTGCCCCAACTGTCACACAAATTTCAGTATTTGGATCATAGTTTAAATTCAGGCTACGTTTGAGGTAGGCGCTGATTGCATCCAAAAGTTCCGGCTTTCCTGCTTGAGGAGCATAGTGAGAGTCGTTGGCATTAATATCATTAATCGCGGCTTGTTTTACATGCTCCGGTGTATTTAAATCAGGTTCACCAATGGTCAACTTGATAATACCCGGTATTTGAGAAGCTTTTTCGTCAAAAGCACGAATTCTAGACGGGGTTAATGAATTTAACCGAGTGTTTAATGTCATTGATAAATCATCAGCTAATTTTGGCATACTAAATTTTCCTTTCTATTCGGTAAATCTATTTTAAATTATTAAGAAGCTTGAAACAATAACTTTTTAGATAATTTTGCTATTATTGAAGTAAAACAAGTAGAAAGGATGTTTAAAAATGTTTGATAAAGAAAAACGTTTAAAAGAACTTACTAAACAGCAATATGATGTGACCCAAAAAGCTGAAACAGAATACCCCTTCACTGGTAAATATGATGACTTTTATGAGAAGGGGATTTATGTAGATATTGTTTCAGGTGAGCCTTTGTTTTCTAGTGAAGATAAGTATGATGCAGGTTGTGGGTGGCCAAGTTTTACTAGACCAATTAAAAAACTTGCTTACCATCGTGATCAATCTTATGGTATGGAGCGAACTGAAGTTAAAAGTCCAATTGCTGATTCTCATTTAGGACATGTCTTTACTGATGGTCCACTTGATACAGGAGGACTCAGATATTGTATTAATTCAGCCGCTCTTAGATTTGTTCCATATGATAAATTGGATAAGGAAGGCTATAGTGAATATAAAAAATTATTTGAATAAATTTAGTGACTTTTTTAAATAATTGCTTCTTAATCTTTTCAGAGCCTTTTGTTGATGATAAAATAAAAAACGTCAATTAAATAGAAAACGAGAAGGTAAATGAAAAGATTTAAAAATAGCATTTATGTAGGTTTACCGATTTTCTTGATTTTTGCTGTTTCGATTGTTCTGCATGCTTCATGGGTAGAACAATTTGACAGTTTCTTCCAAGGATTGGTAAGAAGTGTTTCAGGTCTTCAAAACTTAATGCTAAAAATAACTGTGCTTGCAGCTCCAAAGCTAGATTTAGTATGGATGCTTTTAATAGCTGTTATTTTATGGCTTAAGAAAAGACGTCCTTTGGCGATTAGTCTTGTGGTAACTTTGGTAAGTGCAGATGCAGTAGGATTCATTGTAAAGCATATAGTTCAACGAGCACGTCCAGTACAACATTTAGCAATTGATGATGGTTTTAGTTTTCCAAGTGGACATACTTTAGGTATGGGAATCATTGTTATTTGGATAATTATGGTTATGCTTCCTAGAGTAATGGAAAATAAAACTCATAGAATATGGATTGATACTCTATTAATTATTTGGTTAATAATTGTGATGTGTTCACGTATTTATGTATTTGCACATTATCCTTCTGATGTTTGTGGATCAGTTGCACTTGCTTTAACTTGGGTAGGAGCAGTTGAACTAATTATTTATCCAATTCTTAATAGATATTGGCGATTAGATTATAAATAAAAAGTAAAAGGTAATTATTTGATATTATCCTAATTGAAATGGGTAGTTCAATAATTGCCTTTTTTATATATTAAAAAGTATGCGTACTATGCATACTAGTATTAATTTTTGGTAATTTTAAAAAAGCTTTTATCTTAATATACTATATTTAACAAATTTGAAATTAAATAATTAATTAAAGGAGAAAAAATATGGTTTATTCAGAATTAAAAAATAAAGTTGCTGTTGTAACCGGTGGTTCAAAAGGAATCGGAACTGCTATCAGTCAAAGATTCGGTAAGGAAGGCATGAAGGTTGTCATCAACTATCACTCCGATGAAAAGGGTGCTCAAGAAGCTGCTGACAGTGTTAAGAAAAATGGTGGCGACGCAGTTATTGTACAAGCTGACATTGGTTCTGAAGAAGGCGCACAAAAGCTAATTGATGCAGCAGTTGAAAACTTTGGCGGTTTAGACATCTGGGTCAACAATGCCGGAATGGAAAATCAAGTAGCTACTAAGGACATGACACTTGAAGAATGGAATAAAGTTATCAATGTCAATTTAACAGGTGTGTTCTTAGGAACCAAGATGGCATTGCGCTACTTTACTGATAATAATAAAAAAGGCAACATCATCAACATGTCCAGTGTCCATGAACAAATCCCATGGCCAACATTTGCACACTATGCTGCAAGTAAAGGTGGGGTGAAGCTCTTTACAGAAACAGTTGCCATGGAATATGCTAAGCAGAATATCCGAGTAAATGCAATTGGACCAGGTGCAATCAATACTCCAATCAATGCAAAGAAATTTGCAGATCCAAAGCAATTAGAAACCACAACATCAATGATTCCAATGGGCAGAATTGGGAAGCCAGAAGAAGTAGCAGCAGCTGCGGCATGGCTTGCAAGTGATGAATCAAGCTATGTAACCGGAATTACGATGTTTGTAGATGGAGGTATGACTCTTTATCCATCATTCCAAGGTGGTCGTGGATAAAAAAATCGCGCATTAGCGCGATTTTTTCATAATTAGACTATAGGAGAATCGCATGAACATTTAACAATGTGATAGGGGCAAGTTATGAATAAAAAAGTGGTAGATCTATTAACTAGATTTGAAAATAGTCAATTTATTAAAGTGTTAAATTGGTCAATGATGGTCCTTTTTCCAGTTGCATTATTGGGAAGTTTTGCTTGGATTTTAAATATGGTGATTCTTAATCCTAACGGTTTTATTGGTAATATGATAAATATAAATCATTGGCTGGATAATTTATGGTTTATTAGAACTGTAATTGGTGACATTGAACGTGCAACAATGAGATTGTTGGCCCTTTATGCTGCTGTTATTAGTGCTAGTGTAAGTGCGAAAATATACCGTAGTCCTAGTCTTTTAGCAGAAGTTATTGCTGTTGTAAGTTATGTATTAATTTTCTTTCATACTGTAAGAAACAGAAGAATGATAGTTGATACAAGTTATTACACTAGTAACTGGTTTATTATTGGTATTCTTGTTGGATATGTAACTGGTTTGATTTTTGCAAAACTAGGCAAGGCAAATTTATCTGAAAGATCCGATATATTAGAAAATTGGAAACCGTTTTCACTTATGATTGGGCTAGCCTTTATTTTACATATTCTATATGCAATTTTTAGAACTTATTCATTAGATACTGTCTTTTTTGAAGGAGCGACAGCTTTTTCTAATCGTCATAGTAATTATTGGCTATCTTTAATTATCTCAATTATTTCTACTTTTAGTTTATGGATTGGTTATGCAGGTACACTTAATTTTAGTACCAACATATTTAGTAATGAATCTTTAGCTAATTTAAATTATGTTTTAAACCATAAAAGTGGTCAGGTACCATATCCTTTTACTCCAAATAGTTTGAATAATGGTTTTGCACAAGTGGGCGGTTCAGGAATATTGCTAGGATTGATTATTGCAATTTTATTAATTAGCACCAATAAACGTACTATAAAAGTTGCTAATTGGAGTATTATGCCCGTATTCTTTGGGGCAAATATGCCTTTGATTTTGGGCTTGCCTTTAATCCTTAATCCTATTTATTTTATTCCATTCTTATTAACTCCAATTATAAATTTAACTATTTCAGGAATTTTAATGGCTTTAAAACTTATTCCAGTAATTGTATATCCTGTTTTGGAAGGAACCCCTGGAATATTGGTGCCGTTTGTAGGTAGCGGAGGTAATATAACTATGCTTGTATATTCGCTATTTTTATTAATCTTGGATATATTAATTTATCTTCCATTTGTAAAATTGGCCAACCAAGTAGCTAAAATCAATAAAGAGGTGACAGATGATGAGAGAAAATAAAATTCGTTATTTGCTTATCATTATGATTTTTGCTGCGATAATTTTGTTAGCAATCCCGACAGGGATTTGGTCAAAGAAAAATGTTCAAGATTTACAAAAACGGCATGATTCCCGATTAACTCCTATTATTATGATTCCAGGTTCCAGTGCTAGTGTTAATCGATTTGATGCTTTGGTCAGAACGATTAATGAACGTACTCAAACTAATCATAGTTTATTAAAGGTTAAAGTAATGAATGATGGCACTATCCAATATAGTGGTGCTGTTAAGTCAGGAGATTTAGAACCTTTTATTGTAGTTGGTTTTGAAAATAATAGAGATGGCTATAATAATATAAGAAGTCAAGCTAAAATGTTTAATCGTGCTTTCAGACAGTTAAAGTTACGTTATGATTTTAATAACTTTAGAGGTATTGGCCATTCTAATGGCGGTCTTATTTATACAGCTTTTTTAGAAAATTATTATAAAAATGATAATGTAAAAATTACGCGCTTAATGACTATTGGTAGTCCATATAATTTTGCAGAAACTCGAAATCGTCCCACCCAAATGTTACAAGACTTTATCAAAAATCGAAAAAATTTACCTGAAAACCTAATTATGTATTCTGTTGCCGGTACTCAAAATTATGTGGCAGATGGTTTAGTTCCAGTTAGTAGTGTAGAAGCTGGAAAATTTATCTATCAAGGGCAGGTTAAGCACTATACCCAAATTACTGTGACAGGTAGATTAGCCCAGCATTCAGCCCTTCCACAAAATACTGAAGTATTAAGTTTGATTGAAAGATATATTTTGAAATAGTATTCATTACATTAACCCGTTCTTTGCTAAAAACTTATAAAAAATTATTATTGCATTTTTAGAGTCGATGAATATAATTCGTCGGCTTTTTTTGCATTCTCTGAAATTTGATGAATAATTGGAGCAACTTGAGTTTTATCAGATTTGAGATAAGTAGCATAAATATTTAGACTAGCTTCTGGATTTGTTATAGGAATAATTTTTCTTTTAGTATTTTTAAAGAAACAAGGAGAATTTAAGCTTAAATTTGTTGCAAATAATGGGAAGTTTGAATATTGAATTAGTTCGTTAAATGATTCTAAGCTATTTTGATAAATAAATTTTGCATGTAAGATATTTTGTTCAATAATAGTTTTCCATGGGCCTAAATTACTAAGAACTATAAATTCATTACTAGAAAGATCTTGAAAAGTAACTGTATTATTCCCATATAACGAATTATAGGGAGTAAGCATTACAGAAAGTGACTCTTTTATAATAAATTTTGATTCAATATTAGTTGTTTGAATTTCTTGATTTGAAAAAATAACACTGTATTCATGAGAAAGTAAATTTTGTTGGATATTATTAGGAGAGATTAACTTTTTTTCTAAATTAATGTTAGATGAATTCAGCAATATTATTGGCGCAGGTAAACTAGTAGCTACTGTCAAAGTGTTTTCTTTTTGATAATAATTTTTAACTAATTGTGGAAACTGTTTTTCGGCAGTTAGTATTTTTTTAGCTTCTAAAACTGCATATTTACCAGCAGAAGTAAGAGTTAAACGTTGTGGATTATGAGTAAAAAGGGGAGTATCAAGTTGGTTTTCAAGCTTTTTAAGCCCGCGACTAACACTTGCAGCACTGATATGCAATTTTTTGCTGGCTGCAGATAATGAGCCACTTTCCGCAAAAGTAACTAAGTATTGTAAAAGGTAATTTTCAATCATTTTGTTTTCCTTTCTAGATTACGTCATACGTAATCTAGCATATAAATTAAGTAATTTTCAAGTTGGAGCAATAATAATAAACTTATAAACGAAAGTTGAAAAATAAGATGAAAGGAAGAAAAAACGTGGAAATAACAGAGAAGAAAACAAAGTTTGGTATAATTTTGCCAATTGTATTAATAAGCTACTTTTTAATTCTATTAAATAATTCACTGGTATTTACCAGTACAGTTCAAATTAGTCAAGAATTGCATATGAGCAATGTAATGGTTTCATGGGTAAGTAATGCTTATGCTTTGACTTTTGGAGGATTTTTATCACTTGGTGCAAGATTAGGTGATATGCTTGGTAGACGTAAAGTTTTACTTATTGGATTAATTGTTTTTACTGTTGCATCTTTATTGGTAGGAATTTCACTTAATTCAGGGATGTTAATAGCAATGAGAGCCTTGCAAGGTGTAGGTGGCGCATTTTTAGCTCCAGCAACTTTAGCTTTATTAATGGATTATTATCAAGGAAAACAATTAACCCAAGCTATTGCATATTATGGTGCAACTGCTGGAATTGGTAGTAGTTTAGGATTAATTGTTGGTGGTATTATTTCAAGTTATTCAACTTGGAGAAACGGTTTTTATTTAGATATGATTATGGGATTTATCTTAATTTTCATGTCACTTAAATATGTTCACCCAACTCAAGAACTTGATACTGATAGTAAAATTGACTGGTGGGGTGCAATTACTTCAGTAATTGGTTTTAGTAGCTTAGTTTATAGTATTAATGCTACTAGCTTTAGAACTACTGCAATTATTTTAACAATTGTATCTTTAGTCGCATTTGTTTTAATTGAACGTAAAGTTGAAAATCCATTGATGCCATTAGTAATTTTTAAAGATAATCAAAGAGCAAGTGCTTTGGTTGCTAGATTCTTTATGTTAGGAATTAGTATGTCATACTTCTTCTTAATGCCTCAAGCTATGCAAAAGGTATTTGGAATGACACCACTTATAGCAGCTATTGGATTTTTACCATTAACAGTAGTACAATTTATTATTTCACTTTTTGTTGCAAAACTTACTTTTAAATATTCTAATGCTTTAGTACTCTTTGTTGGTGCAATTTTAGACACAGCTGGTCTTATTTTAGGTGCGATTTTAGGAATTGGCTCAGGATATGTTATTGGAGTTGCTATTCCAATGGTTTTGATTGGATTAGGACAAGGTCTGTTAATGTCACCAATGACAGTCGCGGGTGTAGCTGGTGTTGATGATGATATTGCAGGGGCTGCTTCTGGAGTTGTAAATACAGTTCACCAAATTGGTGGTGCAGTAGGATTATCTATTGTTTCAGGATTAGTAGCATCCATATCTGCACCTGCATTAAGTATTGATCGAGCACAGTTTTGGATGGTTATTTTAGCTATTCCAATGATTTTAGCGGCAATCAATATATTCCACGGACCACATGAATAATGAGAAAAATGGGTTTAACCCATTTTTTATTTTGGGGAAATTTTTTATACGCTTAGTGCATACTAGCATAAAAAAGTAGTAATTTTTTTATAGCGAAGAAGCTTATATACTAAGTTCATCAAGTAAAAGAAGTTGAAAGATTTTAAGAGGTAGAAAAATGAATGTATTATTAGCACTTCTTCCAGCAATTGGATGGGGAATAATTCCTTTAATTGTAAGAAAAGTAAAAAATAGTCAGCCAGCAAATCAAATTCTAGGAGTAGGAATTGGTGCAACTTTGGTTGGAATTATCGTAACTATTCTGCAACATCCAGCAATGGATTCAAGAATATTTATTTTATCGTTGATTTCTGGGGCATTTTGGACGATTGGACAAATTGGTCAATTTATCTCATTTACTAGAATCGGCGTAAGCAAAACCATGCCAATATCTACTGGTTTTCAATTAGTTGGTAATACAATCATTGGAGCAATAATATTTGGTGAATGGAAAGGTATTAATCAGTATGTGCTTGGTATTTTGGCTTTAATTTTGATTATTGTGGGAGTTGCTTTAACTGCAGTAAGTAAAAATTCTGATACTGAAAAAATAACTCCACGAGATTTATTGTTCCTATTGTTTACATCAGTTGGTTATTGGATCTATTCTGCATTTCCAAAAGCGGTCACTGCAAGTGCTCAAAGTTTGTTCTTGCCACAAATGATTGGTATTTTAATTGGAGCAGTCTTATATATTATATGTTCTAAACAAACTAAAACATTTACTCAAAGAGCAAGTTGGCTGGATGTTTTAGCAGGATTAGCCTTTGGAATCGGTGCCTATACTTATATTATTTCTGCTCAAGCTAACGGTGTTACAAGTGCATTTATTTATAGTCAATTGAGTGTAATTATTTCAACTGTTGGTGGAATGACAATCTTAGGTGAATATAAACATGGAAAAGAATTAGTATCTACTTTAATCGGGTTAGTACTTATTGTGATTGGAGCTGTAATTTAGAAAGGATGAGTTTTATAAAAATTTGGAAAAAATTAAGTTTAATTGTCGGACTGGTTTTAATAGTTGGAATTATAACTGCTTGTTCTAATTCGAAAACCAAAACTACAAGTTCTACAACTAATTCAAGCAGGACTGAAAAAATGAGCAAATCTAATAATAAAACTTTGATTTTGTACTTTTCTTTAACTGGTACAACTAAAGAAGCAGCGGAATATATCAAAAAAGAAACTGGAGCTGATATGCTTCGCTTAGAGCCGGAAAAACCTTACGGTGATTATGATAGTGCAGCCAGAAGAGGGGATCGTGAACGTCGTAACAATATTCATCCAGCACTTAAAACTAATATCCCTAATTTAAATAAATATCAAATTATCCTTATTGGTTATCCAACTTGGTGGCAAAGACCACCAATGCTTATTGAAACTCTATTTGATAAATATGATTTCAAGGGGAAAACAGTAATTCCATTTACTACAAGTATGAGTACACCAATTGGTCCATCTGAAAAGTATATTCGTCGTATGGCGCAAAATGATGGTGCTACTTTTAAAAATGGTATTCGCTATGATAACAATAAAAGGGAGGTACGTTCATGGCTCAATAATCTTGGACTACTAAAGTAGGTGATTAAAAGTAGGTGATTAGATGAAGAAAAAGAAATGGATGATTGTAATGGTAGCAGCTTTTTCTGCTTTAATTGCAGGATGTGTTAATCAATCTAATTCTTCAAAAACAGATGCAATGTCTAATTCAAGCAAGCAAAGTAAAAGTGAAGTTTTATCTTATCGTACTACATACAATAGTAAGAAGGTAACAAAGCAAGCGATTGTCTACTTACCAAAAAATTATAAGAAAAATCAGAAACATAATATTTTGTACTTACTTCATGGATCCACTGAGGTTAATAATGGACGATCACTTTTATACAAGGAAGGAAATTTTAAACAAACTTTTGATAAGCTAAGTGATCAAGGAAAGCTAAAAAATACAATTGTAGTTTTTCCTACATATTATCCAACTGAAAAGCAAGTTTCATCAAATTATTATAGTGATGATCCATTAAATAGGAGATTTGCAAAAAATGAACTAGTTCAGGATTTAATTCCAGCAGTAGAAAAGAAATATAAAACTTATACTACAAATACTTCTAAATCTGCTTTGAGAAAATCACGTGCACATAGAGCATTTGGAGGATTTTCAATGGGATCGATCACAACATGGTATGTATTTCAATATGATTTGCCATATTTTAAATACTTTGTACCAATGGCGGGTGATTCATGGACTGTAGCTTCTGATGGTGGTGCAAGTGAACCTGCTAAGACAGCGCAAGTTTTAGCACAAGAAGCAAAGAAATACCCAAAATTATCTTTTAAGATTTTAGCTGGTGTCGGTCAAGATGATGGAACCAAGTCCTCAATGAGTCCACAAATTAACGCAATGAAAAAATTACCACAATTTAAAAATAAAATTGAATATTATGAACAAATTGGTGGTAATCATGATGCTCCAACAATGGCAAAAATTATTCAATATTATGGAAGTAAATTGTTTAAGTAATAAAAACGATCAGTATTGATCGTTTTTTTGTGTTTATTAAATATTAAAAGTAGAATAATTAGTAAAGATACTTTAATTAGGAGTAATTATGTTTAATCAAATCAAATATTTTATTGCAGTGGTTAAAAACAAAAACTTTACCAAAGCGGCTGAAGAATGTAATATTTCTCAACCTGCTATTTCTCAGCAAATTAAAGAGTTAGAAGCAATGCTTGGAACTCAACTTTTAGAAAGAAAGGGACGAAGTTTCACTTTAACTAAAGCTGGAAAATATTTTTATAATCATAGTCAAGATGTTTTAAATAACGTAGAAATATTGATTGAAGAAACTCAAAAAATAGGTAATCAAAAAATTGAACCGTATGTTTTACATGCAGGTTATTTACGTAATTTTGGTACCAGGGAATTCTTAAAGGCAGTTGAAGAATTCTCAAAAGAATATCCAGATATTAAGTTGAATATTACAAATGGTAGTCACGAAAAATTGTATCTTGCCCTTGAAGATAATAAGCTGGATATTGCATTGAATGATTTAAGGCGTGCGCCATCTGAAAAATATATAAATAAATTTTTAATTACAAGTGGCTTTGAAGTTGTAGTTAATAAGAAGCTGGTAGATTTTAATCAAACAAAAATACAAATGAAGGATTTAGTAGATTTACCTTGTATTTTAGTAGTGAGTCCAAGTGAACAAGCTGATGAAGAATATTATTATCGTGATATTTTGGGAGTTGGAGGGGATTTTTTAATTACTAATACTTATGAACAGGCGTTTTTAATGGTTACTTTATGTCAAGGTTATCTAGTAATAAATAATCGCACTAAAGATCAAATACCTCATAATTCTGAGGTGATTAGTTTACCGCTTTATAATGGTGGAGAAAAAATGGAGCAGAAATATTATGCTTTTTGGAAAGCTGATAATTCTGGTTATTATGTTGAGAGTTTTTTTGATATTTTGAAAAAGCAGTTTGAATAAGTTATTAATAAGTTTTACTTATAAAAAAGCCTAAGATTTTAAAATTGTTCTTAGGCTTTTTTTGATTAGAATAATAAATGAATTAAGAAATTTATGAGGTGAAAAATATTCTAATCATTGGTGCCACTGGTACTTTAGGTAAAGCGGCTACACAAGCAATTTTAGAAAACACAAACGATTATTTAACTTTATTCTCTCGTTCAGCTAATCGGATTAATATAGCTGATTCAAATAGAGAAAAAGTAATTGCAGGAGACGTTACAAATCAAGCAGATCTTGATAAAGCTTTAAAAGGTCAAGATGCTGTATTTGTTGCATTAAGTGGTAATTTGGGACATTTTGCTAAATCTATTGTAGAGGCAATGGATCGTAATAATGTAAAGCGTTTAATTTTTATTACTTCAATGGGAATTTACAATGAAATTCCAGCTAATGTTGGTGCAAGTGGTAATTTAAGAAGTAATCCAGTTTTACAGACATATCGTGATGCAGCAGATATCGTTGAAGCTTCTGATTTAGATTATACAATTGTCCGTCCTGGCTGGTTTACTTCAGGACCCATTAATTATGAAATTACTAGAAAAGGTGAACCATTTGGTGGACATGACGTTTCAGTTGCTTCTATTGCTGATTTAGTTCAAAAGTTAGTAGACGACAACTTATATGCGCGTGAAAGTATTGGAATTAATACTCCAGAATAGGACATTTTGAAAAGAGGAAAAATTATAAATGAAAAAAGAAGTAGTGGTATTGTTTGGAAGTGGATCTATTGGTGAAGCGATTGTTAGAAGAGTAGCCAGTGGTAAAAAACTATTACTTGCAGATTATAATGAAGACAATTTAAATACTGTTCAAAAAAGATTGCGAGAAGCTGGTTTTGATGTAGAAACAATCAAAGCAGACTTATCTTCTCGTGACTCAATTAAAACTGTTGTAAAAAAAGCACAAGAATTAGGTGAGATTAAGCATTTAGTTAATGCAGCTGGAGTATCTCCTTCTCAAACTACACCAGAGCAAGTATTAAAAGTTGATTTGTATGGAACTTCTGTATTGCTTGAAGAATTTGGAAAAGTAATGACTGAGGGAGGTAGTGGAATTATTATTTCTTCTCAGTCTGGTCATCGCTTGCCAGAACTTGGTGAAGAAACAAATAAAAAGCTTGCAATGACTCCAACTGAAGAATTGCTTAATTTAGATATTTTGCAACCAGATGTTATTACTGATTCTCTTTATGCTTATCAATATGCAAAGCGGGAAAATGTATTACGTGTTGCAAGTGAATCAGTTAATTGGCAAAAACGTGGGGCAAGAATAAATGCAATTTCTCCAGGAATTGTAATGACACCACTGGCACTTGATGAATTAAATGGCCCTCGTGGAGCTGGATATAAGAAGATGTTTGACTCTATGGTTACTAAACGTCCTGCCACTCCTGATGAAATTGCCGGGGTAGCAGAATATTTAATGAGTGAGCAAGCTTCTTTTATTACTGGTGCAGATTTTCTAATTGATGGCGGTGTTACTGCGCAATATTGGTATGGAGATGTGAATGAAGTTAGAAATTAATAAAAAATAACAAAAATCAGGACATCTGTCCTGATTTTTTATATAATTTTGTGTTTTAGTTTAGTATTTTCAAGTATATGGGCAGGAATAGCAATTACTAAAGCGGCTACAAATACAGAAATCATTCCAGCTGGTGGATAAATTGTAGCAGCTAATATAATACCGATGGTTTTGATACCAACATCAATTGTTAACCAGCGTTGTCGAAAAATAGATTTTAGTTTTAGTTTTTCATTGGTTTCAATTTTGGTTAGAGTATGGCTCATCCAAATATTAGAAATAGTGGTCAAGGTTGCAATAACCCCATACATTACTTGGGCAGTTTTGTTATCGAAATTTGCACTAACTATTTTAGTAGTATATGGAAAAAGCGATGCCCAAAAGAGCATTACAAGGTTTGCCCACAAAGTTGCACCAGATATTTTTTCTATATGTTGCCACTCATTATGAATGCCAATCCACATTGTTCCTAACCAAAAAAATGAAATTGCATAAGAAAAATAACTTTCACGTAAAGCCCAAATTCCGGACCAATTTAAAGTTTTAGGTTCTTGTAATTCCAGTACTAAAATAGTCATAATGATAGCTAAAATGGCATCGGTAAATGCAGTTGTTCTTTCTTTATTCATTAATCTATCCTTCCATTATTTAAATTTTCCATATTCATAATAACAGAAACTTCCATAAGTACAACTTATAATTAATCTTATGAATTTACGATTGGTTGGTTGAAATAGTAATTCTATAATTAAAAATAGAGAGGTAGAAAAATGACTAACGAACAGAAAATTATTGAATTATATCGTAAAGAAAATGAAGCAATGGTAAATAAAGATATTACTACTTTGAATGAAATTCTTGCTCCAACTATGGAGTTAACGCATATGACTGGATATGTTCAACCAAAGATGGAGTGGATTGATCAAATTCAAAATGAAGAAATGAAATACTATTCGTCTAAAGAAGATGTAATAGAAGACATTCAAATTAACGGCAACCAAGCCTCTTTAATTGGCAAAAATCAGGTAAAAGCAAGCATATGGGGTAGCAGTATCTCTACTTGGAGATTACAAATGAAGATGTATTTTGCAAGAGAAAATGGTAAATGGTTTATTATCAAGCAAGTTGCAAGTATTTATTAATAGTATGCCTTGAATGCATACTAGCATACTAAGTTAGCATTTTTAAATTAATAAGAGCGATACTATACTATAAACATAAGTTAATTACAGGAGGAAAAATGACTACACAAATTATTGGAATTGCAGTTTTGATAATTAGTTTAGTTGCTATGACACATCAGCCTGCAAGACAAACCGAAAGAATTAATCATAGACGTTAATAATTTGACAAAAGAAAGGAAATAGCAATGAAAGCAGCAATTTTTGTAGAACCAGGTAAAATGGATATTAAAGAAATGCCAAAGCCTAAGGTTGAAAAGCCAGGTCAAGCCGTAATTAGAATCTTAAGAGCTTGTGTTTGTGGAAGTGATCTTTGGTGGTATCGTGGAATTAGCAAGCGCGAAAGTGGCTCTTTAGTAGGTCATGAAGCAATTGGTATTGTTGAAGAAGTTGGTTCAGATGTAACTGTTGTTCATCCAGGCGATTTTGTAATTGCACCATTTACTCATGGTTGTGGTTATTGTGCCGCATGTCGGGCTGGTTTTGATGGAAGTTGTCTTAATCAACCAGCTGGTGGAAATGGAGGCTATCAAGGAGAATACTTATTATTTGAACAAGCTAATTGGGCTCTTATTAAAATTCCAGGTAAGCCAGAAGATTATTCTGATGAGCAATTAAACAACTTCTTAACTTTAGCAGATGTTATGGCTACTGGTTATCATGCAGCAGATAGTGCAGAAGTTAAGCCGGGTGACACTACTGTAGTTATTGGCGATGGTGCAGTTGGTCTTTGCGGGGTAATCGGAGCACGTCTGCGTGGGGCTTCAAGAATTATTTTAATGAGTCACCATGAAGATCGCGCAGAACTTGGTCGTGAATTTGGAGCTACTGATATTATCAGTGAACGAGGAGAAGAAGCTGTAGCCAAGGTTATGGAATTAACTAATGGTGCAGGGGCTGATAGCGTCCTTGAATGTGTTGGTGCAACAAGTAGTATTGAACAAGCAGGTAAAGTAGCTCGTCCAGGAGCTGTTATAGGTAGAGTTGGAGTCCCACAAACAGAACCATCATCAAATACACTATTTTGGAAAAATATTGGTCTTCGTGGAGGTATTGCCAGCGTAACTACTTATGATAAGAATTTGCTCTTAGATGAAGTATTAAAAGGTAATATTAACCCAGGTAAGGTATTTACTAAGCGTTTTGACTTAGATCATATTCAAGATGCTTATGAAGCAATGAGCAATCGTGAAGTTATCAAATCATTGATTATTGTAGCAGACAAATAGAGGCAAAAATGGCTAAAAAAATTTTAGTAGCTTATTATTCTTGGTCCGGCAGAACTAAGGAAGAAGCTCAAAAATTAGCAAGAGAAAATTCTGGAGATTTGCTTGAAATAAATGTACCAAAAAATACATTTTCAGATGATATGTATGAAACATTTGATATTTCTAAAAAGCAAGTTGCAGATGATGACTATCCAGAAATAGATGTAGGAAATATTGATTTTAATAAATATGATGAAATCATGGTTGGTAGCCCGGTATGGGGTGGGATGCCAGCTACGCCGATTCATACATTTTTACAACTTCTAAAATCAAACAATTATCCTGGATTAGTATCTTACTTTTATACAGATGCAGGAACTGTGGGCGATTTTGTTGGAGTGTTTAAAGATTGGGCAAAAAGTTTAGAGGTAGAAGATTAAATTAAATACTGGACGAAAGTCCAGTATTTTTTTATTTGTAGCATACTGAAGGCGTATACTAGCATAAAAAACAAGTAATTTTCTAATTTGCTTTTTCAAATTATACTTAAGTCAATAATTGAAAAATGAAAGGAAAAGAATGATGACAGAAGAAACTTTTAAACTTAATAACGATGTTGAAATTCCAGTAATGGGTCTTGGTACTTTTCAAATGACTCCAGATCAAGCTCAAAATGCAACTTTAGACGCATTAAAAGATGGATATCGTTTGATTGATACTGCTAATGGTTATATGAATGAAAAAGCTGTAGGTCGAGCAATTAAAGAAAGTGGTTTAACTCGAGAAAAAATTTTTATATCTTCAAAACTATGGCCAACTGTTTATGAAGATGAAAATGCAATTGATGATACTCTAAAGAGATTAGATATTGATTACATTGATTTACTTTTCTTACATCAACCTGCAGGTAATTGGAAGGAAGGCTATCGTCAAATAGAAAAGGCTTATAAAGAAGGCAAGGTTCGTGCTATAGGTATTTCTAATTTTGAAGGTGCAACGTTAGATGAGTTGCTTGATTTTGCTGAAATTAAACCTCAAGTTATTCAAACTGAAGCACATCCTTACTATACTGCTCAAAAAATCATGGCAACTTTAAAGCCTTATGGCACTCGCTTAATGGCATGGTACCCATTAGGACATGGAGATAGTTCATTGCTTAAGCAACCAATCTTTACTCAACTTGCGGAAAAATATAATAAGAGTAATGTTCAAATTATTTTACGCTGGCATATTCAAGCAGGTCATATTGTGATTCCGGGCTCGACTAATCCGTCTCACATTAAATCTAACTTAGATATTTTTGACTTTAAGCTAACTGATGAAGAAATGACTGAAATTGCAAAACTAGATACTGAAACTCGTTATTACAATCCTACTCCATCTTTAGTAGCAGGATATGCAAATATGAGAATGGATTTTAACTCTCAAAAATAAAAATATGGGAAACTTTGGGAACTTTTAGAGGTGAATTTATGGAGACAAGACTTTTAAGTAAAGATTTAAAGGTAACAGCTGTTGGTTTAGGTTGTATGGGCTTTTCTCATGGCTATGGTGCACCAACTGATGAACAAGAAGCTATAAAAGCAATTCGGGCTGCTTATGATATGGGATATAGATTTTTTGATACTGCAGAAATTTATACAGGAACGCATCCCGATGGCAGTATTAGTTATAATGAAGAGTTAGTTGGAAAAGCTTTAGCTGATGTGCGTGATGATGTTGTAATTGCAACTAAGTTTGGAATTGCTTCTCATGGTGATACATTAAAAGTAGATTCAAGCCCGGATACCATTCGAAAGTCTGTAGAAGGTTCACTTAAAAGACTGGGTACAAATCATATTGATTTATATTATCAGCATCGAATTGACCCAAGTGTTACTCCTGAAGCCGTAGCTCAAGTAATGCAAGAGTTAATTAACGAAGGTAAGATTACTCATTGGGGAATATCTGAAGCAAATGAAGATTATTTGCGCCGTGCAAATGCAGTTTGCAAAGTAACTGCAGTCCAAAATCGTTATTCGATGATGTACCGAGAATATGAAAAACTATTTCCAGTTCTAGAAGAATTAAATGTAGGCTTGGTAGCTTTTTCACCACTGGCAAATGGTTTATTAACGGGTAAAATGGCAAAAACTAAATTTGCTAAAGATGACTTACGGAATAAAATGCCACAATTTACTGAAGAAGCATATGAAAAAAATCAAGAATTAATTCATTTGCTTGAAGAAATTGCTAAACGTCACAAGGCAACTCCAGCGCAAATTTCACTTGCTTGGATGATTAATAAAAAGCCTTACATTGTTCCTATTCCTGGTAGTCGTCATTTGAATAGAATGAAAGATAATTTAGATGCTGCTAACATTAAAATGACTAAAGAGGAAGTTTCTCAAATTGATGCAATATTAGATGAAATTCCAATGTCTGATGTATTTGGCGGCACAAAAACTGAACATAAATAAAATGAAAGAGCTGAATTAAATCAGCTCTTTTTTAATAGTTTCACTATGCAAATGTTGCATACTGGTATGATTTATAAGTAATTTTCAAAGATAAATTAACCTTATATACTAATCATGTAAATTGAAAACAAGGAAAGGTAAAAACAATGACAGAAGAATATTTCACTTTAAACAATGATGTAAAAATTCCAAAGATGGGAATTGGTACTTTTAGAATGTCACCTAATCAAGCGCAAAAAGCAGTAGAGGATGCTCTTGAAGATGGCTATCACTTAGTAGATACAGCACAAGCATATAATAATGAACGAGGAGTAGCGCAAGCAATCAAGAACTCAAAAATTCTTCGTGAAGAATTATTTGTAAGTACTAAGCTCTGGCCATCAGTTTATAGTGACTCAAATGCAGTTGATGACGCATTGAAACGTTTAGGTGTAGATTATATTGACTTATTATTCTTACACCAACCATCTGGAGATTGGAAAAAGGCTTATAGAACTCTTGAAAAGGCATATAAAGAAGGTAAAATTCGTGCAATTGGAATTTCTAATTTTGAACGCAGTTCTGCAACATTGCAAGAAGTTCTAGATTTTGCTGAAATTAAACCTCAAGTTTTACAAGCAGAAGCACATCCATACTTCCCCCAAACTGAAGCAAGAGAAATTTTAAAACCATATGGAACACGTTTAATGGCATGGTATCCATTAGGTTCTGGAGATAGAAATTTAATTAATGAACCGATTTTTACTGAGCTTGCTAAAAAGTATAATAAGACTAATGCACAAATTATCTTGCGTTGGCATACACAAATGGGATTTATTGTAATACCAGGTTCCACTAATCCTGAACATATTCATGATAATCATGATATCTATGATTTTGAATTAACTAAAGAAGAAATGGCAGAAATTGCAAAAATTAATAAAAATCGCCGTTACTATTAATCATAAACTAAAAAAGAAGTTGGTCATATTTAATGATCAACCTCTTTTTTAGTTATTAGGCCAATTTTTTATTATTTCTTTTAAAAATGGCTGAACAATTGAACGTTGATTTTTTAGATAAGTACCAAAAAGCTCAATTACATTATTTTCGTCCTTAATTGGGATAGAAATACGATTATCATCATCACGTTCATGAATATTGCTGGCAAGTGTTACATTTGATCTAAAAGTTGGAAAATTAGAATAGTGGGTTAACTCATCCAAGGCATTAATATCTTCTTGGTAAAGAAACTTAGCGTTAGGGATGTTATCTTCGATTACCTTCTTCCATGGACCAATATCATTAACTACTAAAAAGCTTAAGCCGGCTAAATCTGCAAACGTTACACTCTTTTTTGTAGCTAAGGGATTAAATGGGTCAATTCTAACATAAAGCTGTTCAGTACCAACAAACATTGATTCTATAGCTTCATTTTCAATTTCTTCTCCAGTAAAAATTAAGCGTTCTTTAAAGTTGATAAGATCAGAAATAACATCATTTTCTTTGACTAACTGATTATTAAAGGTAAGTTTTTGTTTAAATTTGTCTTGGTGAGCTTGAGTCCAAATAAGTGGACCGGGAGCAGTAGAACCAATATGGATATAATTTTGCATTTTATCAAAGTTAATAATTTTTTCTGTAAAATCATTTTCAGCTTGAAGGAGCTTCTTAGCTTCTTTAGCAGCTAACTTTCCAGTTTCATTAAGTGAAATACGATTAACAGTTCTATCAAATAGTGTTACGCCAAGTTCTTGTTCTAGTCGTTTCATTCCTCGTGTAACGCTTGGCTGAGTAATCATTAAATGTTCTGCCGTTGCGCTTAATGTTCCATATTCATTAAAAGCAACTAGTTCCTCTAAGAGTTCTAAATCAATCATATTCATCCTCTTTTCATAGTATGCATTATAAGTATAGTACCACAATTTTTTATTTTGCTTTAGTCCAAATAGAAATAATTTCTTTTAGTAGGGGTTGAATATTTTTACGCTGTTTTTTAAGGTAAGATCCATAAAATATTAAAGAACTATTTTTACCAATTACTGGGATAATAATTTTATTGTCATTATCTCGATTAGGAATGTGACTATTTAAAGTTAAATTAGATCTAAAAGTAGGAAAAGACGAATTGTGAGTTATTTCATCTAAGGCTGCAACATTTGTCTGATATAAAAATGTGGCATTAGGAATATTTTGAGATAAAACTTTGCGCCAAGGACCAATTTCATTTGCGACTAAAAAACTATTACCAGTTAAAGTTTTTAAAGTTACGGAATTATAAGATGCTAATGGGTCATTAGGACTGAGTTTTACATAAAGATGTTCAATTCCCAAATACATTGATTCAATAAGCTTAGTATTTATTTCTTGAGTAGTTACAATTAAGCGTTCTTTATAGTTAGTCAAAGCAGAAATAGTATTAGTTTCTTTGATGAGTTGATTAGTGAAACTAAGAGATTTATTAAATATTTTTCTATTTTGTTTTAACCATATTAAAGGACCTGGGGCAGTAGAACCAATATGAATATTGGCTTTTGTTTTAGAAAAATTAATTACTTTTTCAGTGAAGTTATTTTCTGCTTCTACTATTTTTTTAGCTTCTTTAGCAGCAAGTTTTCCAGTTTCATTAAGTGTTATTTTGTTGACTTGGCGATTAAACAATTTGACACCTAATTCTTGTTCTAGTTGTTTCATTCCCCGCGTAACGCTTGGCTGAGTGATCATTAAATGTTCTGCCGTTGCGCTTAATGTTCCATATTCATTAAAAGCAACTAATTCCTCTAAGAGTTCTAAATCAATCATAATTCGTCCTCTTTTCTACTATACACTATAAGTATAGTAGCATACTAAAGCGGCAATTTTATTTTATTTGACTTGCCTTTATACTAGAAAATGTCAAGAGATGAAAGAAAACTAATTAAACAAAATAATTTATGGAGGAAAAATTAATGGATTACATTAAATTAAATGATGGAAAACAAATGCCGATGTTAGGCTTTGGTGTATTCCAAGTGCCAGATTTAAAACAAGCTGAACAAGCAGTTACTGATGCAATTGATGTAGGTTACCGTTTATTCGATACTGCAGCTGCTTATGCCAACGAAGAAGCAGTCGGTAAAGCTATCAATAGAAGTGGAATTGATCGTGATGAATTCTTTGTAACTTCTAAGCTTTGGGTAAGTGATTTTACTTATGAAAAAGCAAAAAAGGGAATTGATGATTCACTTCAAAAGTTAAATATGGATTATATGGATCTTTATTTGCTTCACCAACCTTATGGAGATACTGCTGGTGCTTGGAGAGCTTTAGAAGAAGCACAACAAGCAGGTAAAATTAAGTCAATTGGTGTTTCAAACTTTTATCCCGATCAATTGAAGAATTTGGAATTAATGTCAAATGTAAAACCAGCTGTTAACCAAATTGAAGTTTCTCCATGGTATCAACAAACTAACGATGTAAAATTTAATCAAAGCGAAGATATTGCAGTAGAAGCATGGGCACCATTTGCGGAAGGTAAGCACAACATCTTCACTAATGAAACAATTGCAGAAATTGGTGAAAAATACGGTAAGAGTAATGGACAAGTTATTTTGCGCTGGTTGTTGCAACGAGGAATTGTAGTAATTCCTAAGTCAGTTCATAAAACTCGAATGGCTGAAAACTTTGATGTTTTTGACTTTGAACTCAACAATGAAGATATGAAAAAAATAGCCAGTCTTGACATGAATGAAAGTCAATTCTTTGATCACCGTGATCCAAGTGCAATTGAAAGTATCTTTGGTTCAAGTTTAAGAAGTTTGCGTTAAAGTTTAATGTAAGGAGTGAAAATTGATGAAAAAATCTAAAAAATTTTTATCAGGATTTGTAGCAGCTGCTGCTCTTTTAATTGGGGGTAGTCTAGTAAATAAGACTACTGTAAGTGCTGCTAAAACTCCAATTGTTAAAAAAGTTAAAAAGACACCTACTAAAAAGAATAGTTTAATTCTTTACTTTTCATTGACCAATACAACTAAAACAGCCGCAAATCAAATTCATAAAGCTACTGGAGCTAAAGAAATTAGATTACAGCCTAAAGTTGCTTATGGTGATTATGATTCTGCAGCTAGAAGGGGTGATAATGAAAGAAGAAATGATATCCATCCAGCTTTAGCAACTAAACTGCCTAGCTTGAAAAAGTATAAGACCATTTACTTAGGCTTTCCAACTTGGTGGCAAAGACCACCAATGTTAATTAGTACTTTGTTTGATACTTATTCTTTTAAGGGTAAAACAATTGTACCTTTTACTACTTCAATGGAGACTCCAATGAATGCTTCAATGCCTTATGTACAAAAAATGGCTAGAAAGGATAAGGCAAAAGAAGTAGTGAATGGTTATCGCTATAATGGTAATAACAAAGCAATTAGAAATTGGCTTAAGAGAGCTAATTTGATCAAGAAGTAATTTTAGGAAGGAAAAATAATTATGACAAAAGTTTCAATTATTGGGGCAAATGGCCAAATTGCTCGTTTAGTAGAAGATAGAGTTTTAAATGAAAATTCAGATGTAGAATTGACACTTTTTTTGAGAAAAGCATCTAGATTAGCAAACTTGAAAGATAATCCTCGTGTTACTTTGATTGATGGGGATGCAAATAACCAAGATGATTTGCGTAAGGCCATTAAGGGTCAAGATATTGTCTTTGTGGCTTTTGTAGATCATGGTGCAGGTGCCAAGCTTACACAAGATGTAATTAAGATTATGGATGAAGAAGGAGTCAAGCGTTTAATTTCATCAAATATCCTAGGAATTTATGATGAAGTTCCAGAACCATTTGGCTCATATAATCGTGAAGTTTGCTTTGGCGGTGTAGTTCGTCCAGATAATCCAATGGTATTGTCAGATAAGTATATTGAAGAAAGTGATCTTGATTACACTGTACTTCGTTTAGCATGGCTTAATGATCGTGATGATACTAATTACACTATTACTCAAAAAGGTGAACAATATATCGGAGTATCTGTTTCTAGAAAGAGTGTTGCCGATGTAGTTGTAAGTATTATCAATGATCCTTCAAAATACAGTGATGAAAGTATTGGCTTTGCTGATCCCGCAACAGAAGGTGCAAGTCGTCCCGTATATTAGAAAAAGACTTATAATTTGAGCAAACAATCTAAAAGCTACTATTATTATAGAAAAAACAAAATATTATAGAAAAAACAAAAAATTCTCACTTATATTCCAAAATTTATATTCCTTATAACAAAACACGTAAAAATACGCCCTAAAGAAATTTCTTTAGGGCGCGTTTTTGTATGGTACAATTAAGTAAATATATTTTTTGGAGTTGAAAATTGTGCTAATAAAATCGCACCGCTTATGCAGTATTGCTATTGTGGAAGCAGGATTAATTGTAACTAATGTTTATTTAAAAAGTCCTGTTTCTGATGTTCTTCTTTTGCTTGCAACAGGTGTAGGGGCAGGGTTGCCTGATATTGATCATTACAATAGTACAGTAAGTCGAAAATCTCCTATAAATTTTAGCCTTTTTTTACGTCATCGTGGAATTACTCATACGCTTTTAGGATGGTTAATATTTACTGGGGTTTTATATTTTTTGATGAATTTAGTCCTTCCGATTCAGCTACGACCATTTAAATTTGACCCTTGGAATAGTGTATGGTTAGGTTTAATAATGGGATATTTTTTACATTTATTAGAAGATAGTTTTAGCACACAAGGAGTTAATTGGTTGATGCCATTTCATAAGGCAAATACAAGAGGGCGTTTTTTTAGATATAAAGTTGGAGGAAGCTTTGAAAAGATGCTGGCTTTTATCGCTTTTGTGCTCATTTTAGCAATGACGGCTTATGCGTTAGGAAACATTTTAGTGCTTAATATATAAAAAGAGATTCAATTATGATGCCTTTCATCATATTGAATCTCTTTTTATTATTTGTGAATCAAGACCATGACTTGTCGTGCAATTGGTTGAGCAATTAATGCTTCAATAGCTAAGGCTATTCCAAAGTTACGTGGCCAAATTTGTCCAAATTGGTGAATTGTATGCATAGGGATGGATCTTTGTCCAATCCAACTTCCTACAATCGTCATAATTGCAGAAATAATTAAAACATTACAGATAGTATTAATTATTATTTGAGAATTAAAACTATCGTTTTTATCAGTGATTTTTTGTTGAAAGTAGGTAGCAGGTTTTTCTGCAATCAAAACACTAATAATGACTGCTACCCAGATGATTGGCAATATAGTTAAAGTATTTCGGTAATTACTCCAACTAAAACCAATTTCGCACATTGAAATAACCGGACCAATAATATTTACTGAAATCAATGAGACAACTAGCATGAATAGAATCTTTTCTTTAGTGTTTTTAGGTAATTTTAAATAAAATTCCAATTTGTACCTCCAAAAACAAAAAAACAGTTCAGGCAAAAACAATGAGAGTTTTGCTGAACCGTTATACGCGAAAACTTTTTAACTTATCAATTACTAGTTTAGCATAAAAAATTGACGCGCATAAGTAAAATATTATGCATAAAATATGTTATCGCTTACAAAACGGAGTATACTAGACATATATGAGATAGTTTGGAGGCTTTTTATGAAATTTTTAAAAAAACTTATATTGCTTATGGGTTTAATCTTGGTAGTAGGAATTTTTGCAGGATGTTCTAATAATACGAAAAGCAGCTCAACTTCAACCAGCTCTTCCAGTAAAACTGTGAAAAATAAAACTTTAATTGTTTACTTTTCATTAAGTGGTAAAACAAAAAAAGCTGCTCAATATATTCAAAAGCAAACCGGTGCAGATATTGTAGAAATAAGAGCAGCTAAGCCTTATGGTGATTATGCTAGTGCTGTTAAACGTGCTAAATATGAACAAAAGAATAATATTAAACCTAAGATTGCAAATAAAATTCAAGGCTTCAATGAATATGGAACTGTTTTAATAGGTTATCCTACTTGGAACAAGCGTCCACCAATGATTATTTATAGTTTATTCAATGATTATAATTTTAAGGATAAAAATGTAGTCCCATTTACAACAAGTGGAAAAGACACGATTGAGACTTCTGAGCAATATGTTCGCAGACTTGCAGAAGATAGTGGTGCAGATTTTGCTAATGGTATTCGCTACACAGGCAATAATAACAAGCAAGTTATTAATTGGCTTAAGAAGTTAGGCTTATATTGTGAGAAAAACAGTAAAAAGTAATAAATAAAATTATGTAAAATAAAAGCAGCATCTTATATGATGTTGCTTTTTTGTTTATACTAATATATTTAAATCATGTATCAAAAATTTAAGGGCGGATGCTGAAACTTCTTTAGCTAATAATACGGGTACGGCGTTTCCGATTTGTTTATATTGTTCATTCAATTTATTATTTTTAGAAACATTTTCCTTTTTACCATCTGAAAACTCAAACCAATCTGGGAATGTTTGAATTCTTGCAGCTTCTCTTACTGAAATGCGTCTGTTAAAATTGCCTTGAAATTCCCATTTATCTTTTGAAACTTTTTTCATTGGGGCACCTCCTGGATACTGGGGAGCTTGGCGACCAGATGCTTGAATAGTAAAGGATACATCATTCCAAGATTTTTTTCTGTTTCGTGACATATACATAGAACTATAATTACTATCAAACACGTCGTCAGGATTTTCTGGTAAATCTCCAATAGCATCTTTTAATGTTACTAGTGGTTTTTCTAAAGTATCAGTAATGGGCAAAGGATATTCATATTTATATTTTTTATGAATATCATTTCGAACGCCAACTATAAATACTCGCTCTCTACTTTGAGGTACATTGAAATTTTTAGCGTTTAATAATTGAACTGTAACATAATAGCCTGCAGCCGAAAAATCTTCTTTTATTTGTTGTAAAACTTGTCCGTGAGCCATAGTCATAAGTCCCTTAACATTTTCGGCAATGAAAATCTTTGGTTTAGAATCCATTAATGCACGTATATAATGAATATATAAAAAATTGCGAGGATCATCTAATAGTCGAGGTCCGGCAGCACTAAAACCAGGACAAGGAAAACCGCCAAGCATCAGATCACTTTTTGGAAAATGCGTAACTTTTCTAATGTCTCTTGTATCTTGAATACCATTGATAGGTAGGTTTTGTTTATAACTCAAATTTGCTGCTTTAAAATTATCATTACTGTAGACAGTATTAATAATTTTTTTGCTTAACTCAATAAATTTATTTTTATCTTTATAAGCTATATTGAAGGTGTCTTTTCCAAAAAATTGTTCAATTGCAGATAATTCTGTTCCTAAATCTAGCCCTCCAGCACCGCTAAATAAAGATAAAATATTTAATTTGTTTGAATTATAAATTGCTTTCGAAAATATTTTCTTTTCGAAAGCTGAACTTTCAGTAGTTTGATTTTTTTTAACTTTAATTTTTTCTTCTTCAATTTTTTTATTGAGAATAGAGGATACTTCTAAACTACTTAATGATAATGAAGAAATAAATGGCTTATTTAGTGACATAAAAAACTCCTTTTCATATTTTATAGAATATCACATAAATTTTAACTTGGCCAGTATTATAATTAATGACAAAATAAAATAATAAGTTAACTAAGGAGAATTATTTTATGCGAGCTAAGACGAATGTAATAATTGCTTTAAAAAATATATTGGATCATAATTCTACACGTTTAACTCCAATTTATAAATCTAATGGATCAGTTAATGCAACTGGAGATAATTTGGAGTTTTTTGTTAAGGATATGTTTTGTAAAGAAGCCATGCAGTATTCTTATGAAGATCAAAAACAAAAAGAATATATGAAATACTTATCTTGGACTGGTGATTCATCACATTTTCCCGATTTAATCGTTCAAGGTGGAGTAGGAGTTGAATCTAAAAAATTAAATAATGACAGCAAATCCACTATTGCACTAAATAGTTCATATCCTAAAGACTATATAACAAGATATACTCAAAATTATCCTTTAAATTCACTTTATTTTGAACCTGATGTAGATAACCTAAATAAAAAACCTGTGATTTATGCTATCGGCAATTTAAACACTAATAAAAAGGATTATTTAGATAATCAATTAATTAGTTTATGGTTTGTATATGGAAATACAATAGTTCCTAATAGTAATTACTATAAAAATATAATTAAAGGAATCAGAGATTCTATTAAAAATGTTAATTCTAATATAAAAATTGAAGATAGCAAGGAGTTAGCTAGAGTAAAAGGTGTTGATAAATTGAGCAGGACTAATATGCGAGTAAGAGGAATGTATGAACTTGAACACCCTGCTAAAATTTTTGAATCTTATGTAAAAAGTTTTAAAGTTCCTAAAGGAAAAAGCAAAATTTTTGTAGTTATTCTTCAATCAGATTTAGATGAAATTAAGAGAGATATGGAAGATAAATGGGATATTTTATCTAATGAGTTAAATATATAAAGAAAATGGAAACTTAATTGAAGAAGAAATTCAAATTCCAGATCCGAATGAACCTGATAAGAAATTATCAGCAGTAATATTTAAAGCTTATACAAATTAAAGTTATTCCACACAAACATAAGTTTCCATCTTATTAATTAAAAGTGACATTTTAAGTAAATCGATGCATTTCTTTTCATATAAAAGTCTACATATCCTACAATCATATAAGCTATTCTGAAACATAATTTTAAAATTTGTAATATACGAAACGTGGTATAGTAGATTGTGTAATAAGAAGATAACAATGCGGAGGAATTACATGCAAATTAGAAATAAGAAGTTAATCGGTGCACTGGCCTGTGCAAGTGCGTTAGCAACGGCTACTGTTATTTCAGTAAAACCTAATGCACCACAATCTGTGTCAGTTAAGGCAGCGCGTACTTCTGTTGCAGCCCGTTCATATGGTGTAGATGTAGCAAGTTATCAAAGTACTAACTTGTCTAGTGTAGCCCAAGCTGGTTCACAGTTCGCTATTGTAAAGGTGAGTGAAGGTACAGGCTACCGCAATCCTAAAGCAAGTCAACAAATTTCAAGTGCAATTGCAACTAATATGATGCCAATGGCATATCACTTTGCTACTTTTGGTGCTAATAGTGCTGCAGCTGCTGCAGAAGGTAATTATGCTGTAGCTAGTGCTAAAGCACTTGGTCTTCCAAGTGGTTCATATATTGCTTGTGACTGGGAAACTGGTCAAGGCAATAATGTTAACGGTGGAAAAAATGCAAGTGCTACTGCAATCTTAGCATTCATGGATAAAGTTAAAGCAGCTGGTTACCAGCCACTTCTTTATTCTGGTGCATATTTAATGAATAATAACATCAATGCAAGTATGGTAACTGCAAAGTATCCAAATTCTCTGTGGGTAGCAAGTTATGCATCTGCTGGTAGAATTGATACTGCTAACTTTAATTATTTCCCATCAATGGATGGTGTCGCTATTTGGCAGTTTACTGATAATTGGCGTGGATTGAGTGTAGATGGTAATATTAGTTTGCTTCCATTATCATATGCAAGCGCAAATGCTACAACTGATACTACTGCTGAGAGTAACTCAAGCACTAATAATTCAAATTCATCTAATGATGATCAAAAACAACCATCTAGTCAAGCTCCAACACCAACAGAGGCTATTGTAGAACAAGCTAAAGAAGATGCAAATAAGACAACATCAGCAAGTTCTGAAGTTAAGACTACTAAAACTGTAATGCACAAAGCTTACGTTTATGATAAAGACGGTAACCATGGTAGTGAAGCTATCGGTGCCTACAATCAAGTTACAGTTTTAGGTGGTGTAGTTGTAATTAATGGTCGTGAATACTACAAGATTGGTGAAAACCGTTACGTTGTTTTGAATAATATTGATGGTAAAAAGCGAGTTTTGAAACATAATGCCTATGTTTACAATAATAAGGGACGTCGAGTTTATGTAGGAACTCTTCGTCGTGGAGCTACACTTTCAACTTATGGTGGTTCAATGAGAATCAACGGTAAGAAGTATTACAGAATCAATAAAAATCGTTACGTTAAGGTAGCAAATTTTAGCTAATAATTTTAATGCACTTTTCTCAATGAGAAAGGTGCATTTTTTAATGTAAATTTTTTGTTAAGTGTTAGTATAGATAAAAAGATTCTATAAAGAATTTAAAATGAATAAAGGAGAATAAAAAATGACAGAGAACAATGCAACTAATGTAGACCCAAACTCTAAATATGACACGGCTATTTTTGCTGGGGGATGCTTTTGGTGTATGGTTGAACCTTTTGATAGTTTGCCAGGAATTAAGAAAGTGATTTCTGGCTATACTGGCGGTCATGTTTCTAATCCTACTTATCAAGAAGTATGTTCGGAAACTACAGGTCACACTGAAGCTGTAAAAATTATATATGATCCAAGTGTAATGCCATATAAAAAATTATTAGATTATTATTGGCAAGTAACTGATCCTACAGATGCAATGGGACAATTTCAAGATCGTGGAGATCAATATCGCCCAGTTATTTATTATAATTCTGAAAAACAAAAAGAAGCTGCCGAAGAATCAAAGAAAGCATTACAAAATAGTGGTAAGTTTGATAAACCAATTGTTACTAAAATAGAACCAGCTGAACCATTTTATCCTGCCGAAGAATATCATCAAGACTTTTATAAAAAAGATCCATTAAGATATGCCATTGAGGAGGCTGGAGGTCGGTCAGCTTTTATTAAAAAACATTGGCAAAAGTAATTAATTTATATTGGTTCACTCTTCAAGTTTTGTTAAACTGAGTATGTAAGAATAGTTTTGGAGAAGGGCTAAAAATAAACATGGACAATATAGATAAGTTCAACAGAAGGTATAATTTCCTTTCGAAATTATCAGCAGCGTTCTTTTATTCGGTAGCTGTAGCAGTTGCCTTGAATTTCTTCTGGACACCGGGGCATATGTATTCATCTGGAATTACAGGTTTTGCTCAGTTGATAAACTCAATGAGTGAACGTTTTATGCCATTTACTTTGTCGACATCTTTAATGTATTTTGCATTAAATGTTCCGCTATTTATTTTGGGCTGGTTTAAAATCGGTCGAAAATTCACATTTTTTACAATTGTGGCGGTTGTTTTAGGATCAGTAATGATGAAAGTTATTACTCCTTTAACTGTTAACTGGGATCCACTTCTTTGTGCAATTTTCGGGGGAACTATCAATGGAATTGGTACAGGATTTGCCCTAAAAAATGGTATTTCTACAGGTGGATTAGATATTATCGGTATCGTAATTCGTCAAAAAACTGGTATGAATTATGGTAAGTTTAATATTATTGTTAACTTGGTTATTATTGCTGCAGCCGGTTTTGTTTTTGGTTGGACAAGAGCTTTATACTCTGCGCTTACTATTTTTATAAATGGTCGCGTTATTGATGCAGTGTATACCCAGCATAAAAAGATGCAAGTCATGATTATTACAGAGCATCCTCATAATATTATTAAAGGTATTCAAGAAAAAATGCATCGTGGAATTACAATTCTTCATGATGCAGAAGGTGCATATGGTCATACTGAAAAAACCGTATTGATTACAATTATTGATAGATATGATATGTATGATATTCGGCAAATCGTAGCTAAGGCTGATCCATATGCGTTCATGAGTGTATGCGAAGTTGAAAAAGTATATGGACGTTTTAAAGAACAGGAAATTGTATAGGTATATAAAAAAGAGCTATTATAGAAATAGCTCTTTTTTATATTGAAAATTATTTATTAACATGTTTTTCAATCATGCTGACTGGATTCAACCAAGTACCAACGTTTCTGTACCAGTTATTACATGGAAATCCTTGAGTATTAATATATTTTTTAGTAGTTTTAGTTAAACCTAAGTGAAGGTGGGTACCAGTTAACTTACCAATTTTTTGACCAGTTTTAACTTTTTGACCAGCTTTAACGCTAATGTCTTTTCTAGAATTAAATCCTTCTTGATAAATTTCTACATATCCATCATCGCTGATAACCCATGCATACCAGCCAAGACCGGCACCATAGCGTACTTCTTTAACTGTACCTGGGTGAATTGCTTTAACTGTTGAATTTTTACCAACTTCAGAAACACCAAAGTCCCATCCATCATGAAAGTAGCTTAATGGATTAAGAGAACGAGCATAATTAGTCATACCAAAGGTTTGTGAGTTATACATTGGGCGAACGCCCTTTTTCTTTTGAACTGCGAATGGGTAACCCCAGGTATTTTTAACTTTTTTGGTATCTGTGATAGTTGTAGTGTTCTTTTCACTATTAGTGCTACTGATAACATCTTGAGTAGTGATATCTGCAGCGTGAACTGTTTTAGTAAAACCAATAAAATTTCCAGCTAAAATTGCAATAGTACTAATTGTAATTAATTTATGTTTCTTCATTTAACTATTTACCAATGTGGTAAAAATATTCACTCCTTTTTATTTAACGTGAATATTATAGCGCGTCAGTATTACATAGCCGTTACAATTGCATAAAAAAACAAGGCATAAGCCTTGTAAAGTTAGTTAGTCTTCAATACCCAAATGGTCCATAATAAGAGCAGCCGTTTCTTCAATTGAGCGATGAGCTACATTAATAACATAGCAACCTAATTTATCATAGAGCTTCTTAGCAGAGGCAAGTTCTTCATTGATAGAATCCATATTAGAATAAGTAGTATCAGGATTGAGCCCATAGGCTATCATTCTTTGACGTCTTATTTCATTAAGAACAGATGGATCATTAGTTAATCCAATAATTTTCTTAGGATTGATTTCATAAATTTCTTTTGGAATATGAGTTTGAGGAACTAATGGTAAATTAGCAACTTTTAAGTTTTTGTTAGCAAGGAATAAGGACAAAGGAGTCTTAGAAGTTCTAGAAACACCTAGAAGTACAACATCTGCTTCCAAAAAACCTTTTGGATCTTTACCATCATCATACATTACTGCAAATTCCATGGCTGAAATTCGATCAAAGTACTTTTGGTTCATCTTGTGCTGAGCACCGATTTTCTCAACAGGTTTCATATGAGTAGTTAACTGAAGAGCCTCAACAGCAGGTGAGAGGATATCTACACTTTGAATATTATGTTCGCGTGAGAACTTAAGAACAGGCATCTGTAGTTCATCACTAACCAAACTATAGATAATAACTAAGTTGGGATATTTCTCAATTTCTTCAAAAACGCTATCCAATTTTTCTTTATTAATAATAAAAGGATAGCGACGGTAATTAATTTGTGCTTCTGGAAATTGTGCTGCAGCTGCTGTAGCACAATTAAAAGCAGTATCACCTGCAGAGTCTGAAATGATAATGATATTTACTTCCATTTTTTCTTTATTTGTTACGTTTTCTGGCATAAACTTGCACCTCTTTCTAAGTAAGATTATACCTAAAAAGGTCTAGTTTTGAAATCGCTTTATATATTTTTTGAGACTTATTTAATATTCGCAAAAAAATATCAAAAAAGTTGCAAGTTTCTATTGACCAAAAAAGATGGTTTGCTATAATTTAATTATACATATGGCGCAACGCCAAGAAATGGAAGGAGGGATCACACATGGCTAAGACAATCGTTCACGAAAACGAGTCTATTGATGATGCTCTTCGTCGTTTCAAGCGTTCCGTTTCTAGAAGTGGTACCTTACAAGAATACCGCAAACGCGAATTCTACGAAAAACCAAGCGTTCGTAGAAAGCTTAAGTCAGAAGCTGCGCGCAAACGTAGACATTATTAATTCTGAGAAGAAGACCTTACCCTTGGGTAGAGGTCTTCTTTTTGGTTTATATTTAAATAATTTCATTAATTAGTAATATTTATTTTCTTGTAGTGTTAAGTTTTGTTATAATCTACATAGGTTTAATTAAAGGAAGAAGGATTAACATTGAGTTTATCTGACAATATCATGGCTGATATGAAAAAAGCCATGAAGGACCATGATAAGATTAAGTTGAACACGGTAAGAATGATTAAATCAGCTTTAATGAATGAAAAAATTAAGCTTGGACATGATTTAAATGCTGATGAAGAATTAACAGTTCTGAGCCGTGAAAAGAAGCAAAGAGAAGAATCTATTGAAGAGTTTATCAATGCTTCAAGAAACGACTTAGCAGAAGAAACCAAAAAGGAACTAACTGTAGTTGAAAGCTATATGCCAAAGCAAATGTCTAAAGATGAACTTGCTAAGATAGTTAAAGACACTATTAAAGAAGTTGATGCAAAGGGCAAGTCTGATTTTGGTAAAGTGATGAAAGCTTTAATGCCAAAAGTAAAGGGACGCGCTGATGGCAAAGAAGCTTCAGCTGTAGTTCGAGATAACTTGAATTAAGCATTTAGAAGGAGCGGGTTTATTTGGCTCATACAACTTTTATTCCTAAAAACCCAGAAGATATTCAAAAATTAGTTGGAATTAATGACGGCAATTTAAAATTATTATCAGACGGTTATGATATTTCTGTAACTGATACTGGCAATGAAATTGTTTTAGACGGCGAAGATAATGGTGTAAAGAAGGCTTTAGCTGTTCTTAAAGCACTAGATGATGTTGTGAATACTGGCGTTAACGTCGGTGCGCCCGATGTTGTTAGTGCAATGAAGATGGCTGATAAAGGTACAACTGAGTACTTTGGTGATTTATATAAAAAAATTTTAATTAGGGATGCTAAAGGTAAACCTATTAGAGTTAAGAATATGGGTCAAAAACGCTATGTTGAAGCTATTCAAAAACACGACGTTGTCTTTGGAATTGGACCTGCCGGAACTGGTAAGACATTTTTAGCTGTAGCAAGTGCAATTGCTGCCTTTAAAAAGGGTGAAGTATCTCGTATTGTGCTTACTCGTCCAGCTGTTGAAGCTGGGGAATCACTTGGCTTTTTACCAGGAGATTTAAAGGAAAAAGTTGATCCATATTTGAGACCAATTTATGATTCGCTCAATGCTATTTTAGGTGTCAACACCACTGAACGCTTAATGGAGCGTGGGACAATTGAAGTTGCTCCGCTTGCATATATGCGTGGTAGAACTTTGGATGATGCTTTTGTTATTTTGGATGAAGCACAAAATACAACAGATGCACAGATGAAGATGTTTTTAACTAGACTTGGATTTAATTCTAAGATGATTGTAAATGGGGATATGACTCAAATTGACTTGCCTGGTCGCCAGCGTAGTGGGTTAAGTGATGCAGAACATATCTTAAAGAATATTGATCAAATTAAATTCATTAATTTCTCTGCAAATGATGTGGTTCGTCATCCAGTAGTTGCAAAAATTATTAATGCTTATGAAAAAGAGGACGTTAAACATTAATATGGAACCAATTGAAATTACCTATAATGATGAAGTCGGTTTTTTAAAAGATAAAAATCGTGACTGGAAAAAATGGATAATGGATTTGCTTTTACTTGCCAAAAAAGAAATTAGTAAAGAAAGCAATTTAGAAATGAGTATTAATTTTGTTGATGAGGCTAAAAGTCATGAAATTAATTTAAAATATCGAGATAAAGATCGTCCAACTGATGTGATTTCTTTTGCTATTGAAGACGGCGAAGAAGGACTTGATATGACAGAATTTCTAGATGATCCTACTTTCCAAGAAGATATTGGTGACTTGTTTATGTGTCCCAGCGTCATTAAACGTCACAGTGTGGAATACGGAACAGGTTTTGATCGTGAATTTGGTTATACAATTGTTCATGGATTTTTACATTTAAATGGCTATGATCATATTGAACCAGAGGAAGCTAAAGAAATGTTTGGTATTCAAGGTAAAGTTTTAGAAGATTATGGATTACCTTTATATCCTGATCAGTTAGATGAAGGGCGAGGCAAATAATGAGCAAAGATAAAAAATTTAAATCTGGTTTTGTTGCCTTGGTAGGTCGACCAAATGTCGGTAAATCAACATTGATGAACTACTTGGTTGGTCAAAAAGTCGCAATTACGTCTAATAAACCTCAAACTACTCGTAATCGTATTTCAGGAATTTATACTTCTGATGATATGCAAGTAGTATTTGTTGATACTCCGGGAATTTTTAAACCACATTCAAAACTTGATGATTATATGGATAAGGCTAGTTTATCTAGTTTAAATGATGTAGATCTTGTATTGTTTATGGTGGAACCTGAGGAAATTGGCAAAGGTGATCAATATATTGCAGATTTACTCAAAGAAGTTAAGGTTCCAGTATTTCTTGTAATTAATAAAGTTGATCAAGTGCATCCTGATAAATTATTGCCAATTATTGATTCATATCGTAAATTAGCTAATTTTGCAGAAATTTTACCAATTTCTGCTACTCAAGGGATCGGAATTAGTGATTTATTGGATTCAATTTATAAATATTTACCAGAAGGACCACAATATTATGGAGCAGATCAAATTACAGATCGTCCAGAATATTTTGTTGTAGCAGAATTAATTCGTGAACAAATCTTGCATTTAACTGGACAAGAAGTTCCGCATGCTGTTGCAGTAGTGGTTGAGCATATGAATCAACGAGTTAATGGAAAATTGCAAATCGAAGCTACCATTTATGTTGAACGTGATGGTCAAAAGGGTATCATTATCGGTAAAGGCGGTAAGATGCTCAAGCAAATTGGAATCAATTCACGTAAGCAAATTGAAGATTTGTTAGGTGAAAAGGTTAACTTGCGTTTATGGGTCAAGGTTCAACGTAATTGGCGCTCAGATCCAAACTTTTTAAGAAGAATAGGTTATGATAAGAAGGAACTTTCTTAATGGCTAAAGAACTTAAAGAAGTTCAAGGCATAATCTTTAAAAGACAAAAATATAAAGAAGCAGATTTACTTGCAAAAATCATGACTAAAGATAATGGTATTATTACTTTAATTGTAAAAGGTGCATTAAGACCTAAGTCACGTTTAGGAGCTTGTACTCTAAATTTTTCTTATGGCAAATATGTTATCTATACAAATGGTCACGGATTAAGTAATTTGCGAACTTATAAAGAAGTAAAGCAGTTTGATGGAATTTATAATGATTTAATCAAAAATGCTTATGCTTCTTTTATTTTGGACTTAATTGACCATGCTTTTGTTGAATATCAACCATTAGGAAAATTTTTCAATTTAATTGATATTGCCTTGAAAAAAATAGATAAAAATGCTGACCCTGAAATGATTACACAAATAGTTCAAATGCAAATGCTGGAAGCTTTTGGTGTAATGCCCACGTTAAGAGAATGTGTGATATGCAGAAAAACTCATGGGAATTTCGACTACTCAATTCAATCTGGAGGAGTAATTTGCAGTAATCACTTTAATTCAGTACAAAATCGGATGCATTTAGATGCTAAAGCAGTCGCTGTTTTAAGAACAATTGGTTTAATTCCAATCGAAAAATTGGGAGAAATTAATCTAAATGACGAAACTAAACAAACTACTCGTAAAGCAATTGATCGAGTTTATCGCGAAACAATCGACTTAAATTTAAAGACAAAAAAATTTTTAGATGAGATAAAACTCTTTTAGTTAATTTATAGTTTTAGTTGACAAAATGTGGTAAAATAAAAAGCGAATTTTGACGATGATAAGGATTTAGAAAAGTACTAGTTAAGCGAATGCTGTATGGTGAAAGAGCATCTAGGAAAAGGCACCTTTAGTCAAGTTAATTAAGAGCAGGCAAAAATTGCCTGAATTAGGGTGGAACCGCGATTAAATCGTCCCTATGCAAAATTTTGCATAGGCTTTTTTTATGGCCTAGCGCAGGAGGGAAATGGAAAAATGGCAGATAAGAAAATTAATATTCAAAATATGATCTTTAAGCTGGAACAATTCTGGTCCTCAAAGGGTTGTATGATTATGCCTTCATACGATGTTGAAAAGGGTGCAGGTACAATGAGCCCTTATACATTCTTACGAGCAATCGGTCCTGAACCATGGGCAGCTTGCTATGTAGAACCTTCAAGAAGACCTGCTGATGGTCGTTATGGTGAAAACCCTAACCGTTTATTCCAACACCACCAGTTTCAAGTTGTTATTAAACCAGCTCCAAAGGATATTCAACAATACTATTTGGACTCTTTAAAAGTTCTTGGAATTGATCCACTTGAACATGATATTAGATTCGTAGAAGATAACTGGGCTAATCCATCAATGGGTTGTGCCGGTGTTGGTTGGGAAGTCTGGCTTGATGGTATGGAAGTTAGTCAATTTACTTACTTCCAAGTAGTTGGTGAACTTGATGTTAAGCCAACCATGAGCGAAATTACTTATGGTGTTGAAAGACTTGCTTCATATATTCAAGATGTGAATAATGTCTTTGATCTTGAATGGGGCGATGGTGTTTTATATCGTGATATCTTCAAGCAACCAGAATATGAACATTCAAAATATGCATTTGAAGAATCAAATCAAGATCAACTTCTTGAATTCTTTGATATTTATGAAAAAACTGCTAAGCGTCTCTTAGCACAAAACTTAGTTCATCCAGCATATGATTACATTTTAAAGTGTTCACACACTTTCAACTTGCTTGATGCTCGTGGTGCAGTATCTGTTACTGAACGTGCAGGATATCTTTCAAGAATTAGAAATTTAGCACATGAAGTTGCAGTTAAGTTTGTTGAAGAACGTGAAAAACGTGGATTCCCACTTCTTAAGAGTGCAGAAGATAAGAATGGTGTTAATAATGGCTAAAGATTATTTATTTGAAATTGGTACTGAAGAAATGCCAGCTCACGTGGTTACTCGTAGTGTTAACCAACTTGCTGACAGAACTCGTAAGTTTTTAAAAGAAAATGGTTTAAGCTTTAAGGATATTAAGACTTTTTCAACTCCTCGTCGTTTAACAATTTTAGTTGAAGATTTAGCTGAAAAACAAGAAGACATTGACGAAGTTAAAAAGGGTCCTGCTAAAAAGATTGCTCAAGATGCTGATGGCAATTGGACTAAAGCTGCTCAAGGCTTTGCTCGTGGTCAAGGTATGAGTGTTGATGATATTTACTTTGAAGAGCTTAAAGGCACAGAATATGCATATGTACATGTTCAAAAAGAAGGTAAAAAAGCCAGCGATATTTTGCTTGGAATGAGCGATATTATTAAGGCTATGACTTTCCCAACCAAAATGCGTTGGGGATCAAATGACTTTGAATTTGTTCGTCCTATTCATTGGCTTGTATCATTATTTGGTAGTGATGTGATTCCTGTTGAAATTTTAGATATTACTGCAGGTCGCAAAACTGAAGGTCATCGTTTCTTAGGTGACTCTGTAGTTTTGGCTAATGCTGATGATTATGAAGATGCCTTGAAAAACCAATTTGTAATCGTTGATGCTAAAGAACGTAAAGATATGATTGTGCGTCAAATTGATGAATTGGTATCTAAGAATAACTGGCAAGTAAAAGAAGATAAAAACTTACTCGAAGAAGTTACCAATTTAGTTGAGTATCCAACTGTTTTTAGTGGTAGCTTTGATGAAAAATACTTACAAATTCCGGACGAAGTATTAATTACTTCAATGAAGGACAATCAACGTTACTTTGAAGTTTATGATCAAGATGGTAAGCTTATTAACCACTTTATTGCTGTTAGAAATGGTAATAAGGATTATATTGATAACGTTATTTCTGGTAATGAAAAAGTACTTGTTGCGCGTTTAGATGATGCACAGTTCTTCTATGATGAAGATCGTAAGTATCCTCTCAGTCACTTTGTCGATAAAATGAAGAATGTTTCATTCCATGATAAAATTGGTTCAATGGCTGAAAAGATGGAACGAGTTCGGATTATTGGTAACTATTTGGCTAAAAAGTGGAACTTAGATGAAAATGTTGTCAATGATTTTGATCGTGCCGCTGAACTTTACAAATTTGACTTAGTTACTCAAATGGTAGGAGAATTTGCAGAACTTCAAGGTGTAATGGGAATGCATTATGCACGTCTTGCTGGTGAAGACGAAGAAGTTGCTGTCGCAATTAAGGAACACTACATGCCAGCTACTGCTGAAGGTCCTCTTCCTGAAACTACTGTTGGGTCATTATTGTCAGTAGCAGATAAGCTTGATACAATTATTACATTCTTTGGTGCAGGTATGATTCCATCCTCATCCAATGACCCATATGCTCTTCGTCGTTATGCATATGGTATTGTAAGAATTTTATTGAATCAAAAATGGTCATTACCATTTAACGAAGTTTTACCTGAAATTGTTGATTTAATTGATGGTAAAACTCCAGCTAAACTTCCAAAGGAAGGCGAAGAGGATCAAGAAATTGCACTCTTTATTCGTGACCGTATTAAGCAATACTTACAAAAGAACGACTTTAAATATGACGTAATTGATGCAGTTTTGGCTTCAAGTCAACAAGATCCAAGTCAAATTTTAGCTGCTGCTAATGTATTAGGACTTCACCACGATGATCCAGAATTTAAGCCAGTTGTTGAAAGTTTGACTAGAATTGACAATATCTTGAAAAAAGCTAAATTTAAAGGTCAAATCAAGATTGATGAAGATCTATTTGAAGATGCTAGTGAAAAAGAATTATATGCTGGTGTTCAAAACTTACAAGAAATGAAAGACTTAGCAGATCTTTACCAAGGTTTTGTTCAATTACAACCAGTAATTGATAACTACTTTGAAACTAATATGATTATGGCTAAAGATGAAAAAGTTAAGAATAATCGTTTAGCACAATTAGCACAAGTAAGTGTACTTGCAGATAGACTTGGTGATCTTAGCCAATTAGTTATTAAATAATAGAAAATAGGTGATATGATGGCTGGTTTAATTCCAGAAGATTTTATTTCGGAAGTGCGTAACAGTGTAAATATTGTTGACGTAATCAGCCAATACGTTTCACTTGAAAAGAAAGGCAAAGACTATTTAGGTCTTTGCCCTTTTCATCAGGAAAAAACACCATCATTTACAGTTAATGAAGAGAAACAATTCTTTAAATGTTTTGGGTGTGGAAAAGGTGGAAATGTTTTTAAATTTTTAATGTATAAGGACGATTTATCTTTTCCTGAAAGTGTTGAGGCTGTTGCACAATTTGCACATATTCCTATGCCTTCTGGATATGGAAATAATAATCTGGTTCAAAAAATGTCCCCGTTGATGCAAATGCATAAAGATGCTGCAGAATTTTATCATCGAGTTTTAATGGTGATGAATGCAGGGGAACCAGGAATGGAATATGCTCGTAAACGTGAACTATCTGATGAGGTTTTAAAGCATTTTAATATTGGCTATGCCCCTAATCAAGAAAATTTATTATTAACATTTTTAACAGATAAAGGTTATTCCAATGATGATTTAGCAAAAAGTGGACTTTTTGTTCAAAGTGAAGATGGAAGACTTTTTGATCGTTTTAGAGACCGATTAATGTTTCCGTTAGGGGATGAAAGTGGAAGAACAATTGCTTTTTCCGGTCGTCGTTTATCAAATAATACCAATGAAGCAAAATACATTAATAGTCCAGAAACAGAAATTTTTACTAAATCAAAGGTACTTTTTCATTTTGCGGAAGCTAAAAAAAGTGTACGTGAAGAAAAGCACTTAATTTTGTATGAAGGTTATATGGATGTTATTGCAGCCTATAAAGCAGGTATAAAAAGCGGTATTGCTTCGATGGGTACAAGTTTGACAGACCAGCAAATATATATGCTGCGACGAATCACTAACAATATCATAATTAATTATGATGGTGATGATCCAGGAATCCATGCTGAAGAGCGAGCAGTGAATTTATTTGAAAAAACTGCCAATTTTAATTTAGGAATAGTAGTCTTACCAGAAAAATTAGATCCTGATGAATATGTTAAAAAATATGGTGCGGACCAATATCACAAAGAAATTGCTGGAGCATTAAGTTCAACAGAGTTTTTTTTAAAACGTTTAGCAGAAAAATACAATTTAGATAATGAACGTGATAAGATTACTTATTTGGATGAAGCTGTTAAAGAAATTGCTAAAAGAATGAATCCAGTTGAACAGGATATTTATATTAATCGGTTAGCTTCAGAACAAAATGTATCAGCACGTGCTTTAAAGGCAAATTTAGTTAGAGAAAATAGACGTCTTCGGACTGCTAATAGACATAAAAATTCTAGATACTCAGATGCTTTTTATCAAGAAGATAAAACAATCCCAGAAGTTTTAGATAAGCCTGCTGAAAAAATTGATAAAGTCCAGCAACGTTTGATATTCTTATTTATTCATTCTTCAGCTGCACGAAAATATTTAATGAATAAAAAATTTCTTTTTCCAAGTGACAACTATGCTCAAGTTGCAGAATTATGGCTTCAATTTATGGAAACACATGAAAATTGTTCTATAAGTGAGTTTTTAGATTTTGTTCCTGAGCAATTACAGAGTATAATAGTAAGTGCTGAAATGACAGATATGCCTAAGGAAACTTCTGATGAAGAACTTGAAGAACAACTTACTGCATTGAAGAAGCGCAAAATCAATTTAAAGCTGAATAAGCTGCAACAAGAACTAGAGGATGCAAAGCGCAAGTCTGATGATGATAAGATTCTTCAATTAATGAGTCAAGTTTTGGCTTTAAAAAGGGACTTAGGCTAGAAGGAGGCTTTTTTAGTGGTAGAAAAGGGAACCGAAACACAAAAGCCATCTTTAGATAAGATGGTTAAAGAAGTCGTTAAAGATGTGAAGAAAAGCAAAACAATTACAGAGCAGGATTTTACTGACCGTTTAATTAAGCCTTATAATTTACAAGGTAAGGCCGTAGATCAATTAGTTCAAGAATTTGAAGATAACGGAATCAGTATTGTTGATGAAAATGGTGATCCTGCACAATTAGCTTTAAAGAAGCAAAAGGATATTGAAAAAGCTGAATTAAAGGATATGTCTGCTCCTTCTAGTGTACGTATGAATGACCCAGTTCGTATGTATTTGAAAGAAATTGGACGTGTTCCATTATTAAATGCAGATCAAGAAATTGCTTTAGCAAAAAGAATTGAATCTGGGGATGAAGAAGCTAAACAAGAATTAGCTGAAGCTAACCTTCGTTTGGTAGTTTCAATCGCTAAGCGTTATGTAGGACGTGGAATGAGCTTTTTAGACCTTATTCAAGAAGGTAATATGGGACTTATGAAAGCTGTAGATAAGTTTGACTATCGTCTTGGATTTAAGTTTTCAACATATGCTACTTGGTGGATTAGACAAGCGATTACACGTGCAATTGCTGATCAAGCTCGTACTATTAGAATTCCAGTTCATATGGTTGAAACTATCAATAAGTTGATTCGTATTCAAAGACAACTCTTACAGGATTTAGGTCGTGAACCAACTCCTGAAGAAATTGGAGCAGAAATGGATATGGCAACTAATAAAGTTCGCGATATCTTAAAGATTGCTCAAGAACCTGTTTCTCTTGAAACTCCAATTGGTGAGGAAGATGATTCTCACTTAGGTGATTTTATTGAAGATAAGGATGCTACAAGTCCTGAACAACATGCTTCTTATGAAATGCTTAAGGAACAACTTGAAGAAGTTCTTGATACTTTAACTGATCGTGAAGAAAATGTTTTGCGTCTTCGTTTCGGACTTGATGATGGTCGTACGCGTACTTTAGAAGAAGTTGGACGAGTATTTGGTGTTACTCGTGAACGTATTCGTCAGATTGAAGCAAAAGCTTTGCGTAAGCTTCGTCATCCAAGTCGTTCTAATCAATTACGTGACTTTTTAGATTAAAAAGCAAGTAAAAAAGCGTTTGAGTGTTGATATGCACCCAAACGCTTTTTATTTATCTTTTTTTGCTTCTGCTATATTATCTTCAATAATTTTCATTGGATTAAGCCACGTGTCATTATTTTTCCACCAGTTGCCACATGGATCACCATGTTTATCAATGTAATGTTTATCGGTTTTTGTTACTCCTAAGTGAATATGAGAACCTGTAAGTTTTCCTATTTTTTGACCTAGTTTAACATGTTGACCTTTTTTGACATAAATATCTGTAATACTTAAAAAACCTTCTTGATAAATTTCTACATAGCCATCTTTACTAATAATCCAAACGTACAATCCCATACCTGGGCGGTATTTTACTTTGTGAACTGTACCTTCATGAACTGCTAAAACAGGTGAGTGTCCAACTTCGGAAAATCCAAAATCATAACCATCATGAAAGTAACTTTTTTTATCAGGTCTTCGTAAAATATCAGTTTCACCGAATTTTTGTCCGCTCTTGAATTTTATGTTTTTATGATAAAGTCGTTCAAATGGATAGCCCCAGGTAACTTTATGGGGCGTTTTCTTCTTGAGCTTTTTAACTTTTTTGGTAGTGGTCTGATGATTAGTGCCCAAAAATGTTTTTTTGGCTAATGGAGCACAAGCAAATAAGATAATTGTAACAAAAGCGACAATGAATAATATCTTTCCTGTTTTTTTCATTAGAAAACTTCATCTCGCTTTCCATCTAAAATGTGTTCACTTAAATTATCATTAAAATAAATTGGTAGGTCATGATCAAAATTATAGGCAAGTTTATGATTTTGCAATTCATCTTTTGTCATCCAATAAAGGTCTCCTTCATCAGAAGCCTTAATATTTCCACTAAATTGAGTTGCAATATAGAAAAATACTAAGTAGCGTTGATCATTTCTATCAAAAAATTGCTTAACACCTATTAAATGTGGATTTTTGATAGTTAAACCGGTCTCTTCTTTGATTTCACGAATAACTGAATCGTGAAAAGCTTCATGTTTTTCAACATGACCACCAGGAAAAGTTAATCCAGGCCATGTTTTATCATTTCTATTTAAAACCAATATTTTGTCTTTATTTTTAATCATACACATATTGGTTAGTGTAACTGATTCTGTTCTATCCATTTTTTATCCCATCTTTCTTTTGTCGATTATAGCAAACTTCGTTTAACTAGTTACAAAAAATGTAAATAAAATTTTAAAATTTGGTTATTCCTAATAAAAGTAAGGTACACTTATAATAAGAAAAAACAAAGGTGAGGAAAATATGAATTTACGTTTGAATACTTTAGCCAAAATGGTTGATTCCAATACTCGTGTTGCTGATATTGGAACTGATCATGCTTATTTACCAATTGAATTGGTGAAAGAAGGAAAAATAAGTTTTGCTATTGCAAGTGATATTGCTGCAGGACCTTTACAAAATGCAAAAGCTGATATCCAAAAAGCTGGTCTTCAAGACAAAATTGAAACTAGATTAGGAGCAGGTCTTGAAACAATTAAGCATGAGGATAAAATTGAAACTGTGGTGATAGCTGGAATGGGAGGTAAGTTGATGTCTCAAATATTAGAAGACGCTTACCAAAGAGGCTTTCAGTTTAAAAATTTGGTTTTAGAGCCCAATATTGGTGAACCTGGGGTTAGAAGTTGGCTAATGAATCATGAGTATAAGATTTTAGATGAAGACTTAATTGCAGAAGCTGGACATACTTATGAATTGATAAAAGCTGAATTAGTTAAAGAAAAGGTTCAATTAACTGAAAAAGAGATTTTCTTTGGTCCACTTATTCTAAAAGAAAAAAATTCTGTATTTTATCAAAAGTGGCAGGGACAATTGAATTATTATAAAAAACTGCTTGTCAATTTAAATAAGGCCAGGCAAAAAGATAGTGAAAGAATTGAACAAGTAGAAAGAAATATTGAATTAATTAAAGGAGAAATCAATGACTAAAGTTAAAGATATTGTAGCTAACTTAAGAGAAAAGTTTCCTGAAGATATTGCAAGCAAAGGTGATCCTGTAGGGATGCAAATCGGGGACCTTAATGCTTCTGTTACTAAAGTAATGACAACTTTAGATGTGAGACCTCAAGTAGTAGATGAAGCAATTGAAAAAGGAGTAGACTTCATTGTTAGTCATCATCCAGTTATGTTTCGTCCTGCAAAAAATCTGGATTTTAGCAATCCTCAATATGCTATGTATGGCAAAATTATAAAAAATGGAATAACTGTTTATTCAATCCATACTAACTCTGATAAGGCGCAAGATGGCTCGAGCGACTGGCAAGCTGAAGAACTTGAACTAACAGATGTTGAACCATTTGCGTTAGATGATGATGGAATTGCAATTGGGCGAAAAGGTCGTCTACCAAAACCAATGTCAGCTTATGACTTTGCTTACTATGTTAAAGAAAAAATGAATATAAAAATGGCAAGGTTAATTACAGCAGATGATAAAAAGCAAATTTCTACAGTTGGATTTATTTGTGGTGATGGAGGCAAATATTGGCATAGGGCAGTAGAAGAAAATCTTGATGCGTTTATTACAGGGGATATTTACTATCATGTAGGCCATGATATTGTTTCTTCCGGCTTAACGGTGGTGGATCCAGGTCATTATACAGAAAAATTTTTTAAGTATAAAGTTTATGAATTACTTGAAAAGTGGAATAATGAAGATAATTGGAATATTGGAGTTGAACTTTCTGAAGTATCAACTAATCCATTTCAAGATTTATTTTAATTAAAAAGGAGAAATTTTATGGAATATCCAAATTTACTACCACGATTTTTAAAATATGTAAAAGTTAATTCCCGTTCTGATGAGCATTCAGATCGTTTTCCATCAACTGAACGTGAAGAAAAGTTTCAAAAAGATGTTATTATGAAAGACTTAGAAGAATTAGGTCTAAATGATATTCATTATAATCAAAAAGCTGGAAGCGTAATTGCTGAAATACCTTCAAATGTTGACTGGGATGTACCAGTGATGGGATTTTTAGCTCATTCAGATACTGCAGACTTTAACTCAGAAAATGTTAAACCACAAATTCATGAAAATTATGATGGAAAAAGTAAAATTCAATTAGGCGATTCAGAATTTTATTTAGATCCCAAAATTTTTCCTAATTTAAAAAAGTATAAAGGACAAACTATTATTACGGCTTCTGGTGATACTTTACTTGGTGGAGATGACAAATGTGGTGTATCAGAACTTGTAACTTTTGCAGAATATTTGCTAGCTCATCCCGAAATTAAGCATGGTAAAATCCGTCTTGCCTTTACTCCAGATGAAGAAATCGGAACTGGAGCAGAACACTTTGATGTAGAAGATTTTGGAGCTGACTTTGCTTTTACGGTTGATGGTGAAGCTCCTGGAAAACTTGACTGGGGGACTTTTTCTGCTGCTCAATTTAGTCTTGATATTCAAGGAGTAAATGTACACCCAGCAGTTGCAAAAGGACAAATGATTAATGCTATTCAAGTAGGGATTGATTTTCATAATCAATTACCTGATCACGATCGCCCTGAAGAAACCGAAGGACGTGAAGGCTTCTTCCATTTGATGAATTTTGATGGAACTGTTGATAATGCTCACTTAGATTATATTATTCGTGATTTTGAACGAGATGGACTTGAAAAGCGTAAGAATTTAGTTAAGTCAATTGTAGATAAAATGAATAAAGAATTTGGGTCTGAGAGAATTAAGTTAAAGATGTGGGACCAATATTACAATATGGCCGATGAATTGAAAAAGCATATGGATATTGTAAATTTAGCAAGGGATGCATATAAAGCAGAAGGTCTTGAAATTAATGAGGATCCTGTTCGTGGTGGTACTGATGGTTCACAATTGACTTACATGGGTCTTCCATGTCCGAATATCTTTGCTGGAGAAGAAAACATGCATGGTCGTTATGAATATACTGTTCTTGAATCCATGTATAAAACAGTGGATGTAATGATTAAAATGGCGGAGTTAAACGCAGAACGTAATAAATAGTGAAACAAAATTGCAATAAAATTTTATAATTAGTTAGATATCCACAGTTTGACTAATGCCTATTGTTCAAGCAATGAAAGCACTTTTTGAAAAATGCTTAAAAGTTATACACTCATAGTGTTAATTTAAAAAAGCGAGCTATAAATCCTTATATATAAAGGAATACGGCTTGCTTTTTATTTTTATCTATAAAAATAACACATTGTGAAACAATATAAATTTGTTAAAAAACTTGATTAATGTATAAAAAAATAATATCATAATACTGTAATAGATTAATAATACAGTAAACAGAAGGTGATTAAGTGGAATTTAAAGACAATATTCCAATTTATCTACAAATTGAGCAGTATCTTTATAGACAAATAGCCATGGGTGAACTAAAAGCTGGGGAAAAAATTCCATCAGTTAGAAAACTCGCCCTGCAATTGACTGTAAACATAAATACAGTTCAAAGAGCTCTACAACAAATGAATGATAGAGGTATTCTTTACACAAAACGTGGAGAAGGAAATTTTGTAACTGAAGATACAGAGCTTTTGGAGGATACTAAAAAGTCATTAATTAATAATGAACTTGATGAGTTTATCCAAAATATGGCAAAACTAGGAATAAGTGGTGATGAATTAGTAAAGGTTTTGCAGGAATATTTAAAGGAGGAAAATAATGGATAAGTTGTTAACAATTAAGAATTTGACTTATAAAAAGAACCAACGAGTAATTTTGCATGATGTTGATCTAAGCTTATCATCTGGCAAAATTATAGCACTTCTTGGAGAAAACGGTGCAGGAAAAACCACTTTAATGCGTATTATAGCTGGTGTAGCCAAAAACTATAAAGGAACAGTAGATTTGGCAGGCAGCACAAATGAAGCTGAGAGAAAGGCAAAATTGTCTTTTACAGATGGTTTAACCGGTTTTAGTGATTCAACTAAAATATCAGAAATTGTTAAATTTTATCAAAATATTTTCAATGATTTTGATACTAATGAATTTGAACAATTGCGTGAATTTATGAAGTTAAGCTTAGATATGAAACTTAGTCAATTATCTCGAGGAATGAGAGAAAAGTTGATTATTGCTTTGACATTTGCTCGTAAAGCAGACTTATATTTGCTAGATGAGCCTTTTGGCGGTATTGATGCAATGGCACGCAAAAAAATCATTAACTCCATTATTTTATGGAAAGATCCTAAGGCTACTATTTTGATTTCTGATCACTTTGTTAATGAAATTGCAACTTTACTTGATGAAGTAGTCATTGTAAAGAACAAGACAATATTGGAACATAAATCAGCTGATGAAATTCGTTCACATCATAAGAGTATTGAAGAATACTATGAAGGATTATATGAAGAGGATGATGATTAATTATGACAAAGTCATGGACCTTATTTAAGCAATTATTTAAACAAAAGTCTAAAACAGCATATTTATTGATTATTATTCAATTAATTGCAGCTTTTGTAATAACTTTATTTGGAATATTTAATTCTGAAGGAATGGATCAGGCTGAGTTTATTGGTGTGCCAATGCACGATAAGTTGTTAATTTATATGATTACATTTGTTATAAGCTTTTTAGTACTTAGTATTTTTACTGACTTTGCATATTTTATTATGACAAGTTGGAAAAACGAAAAAATCAATCGAAGTCAAACTTGGCAACTTATCCCAATAAATTCTGAGAAGTTTTATGTAATAAATACATTATCATCATTTTTATCTTTTGTTTATCTATGTGTATTACAAGCTTTAGTTGGAATTATTGGAGCTATTACTTTTTATGTAGGATCAAATGAATTTCGAAAAGGGATAGCGGAATTAATTACTGCTATGAATAAAGAACATGTATGGTCACAAATTGATTGGGGATTAATTGGAGAAGAGTTTATTTTAGTTCTTTTGCTGGGTCTTGCTTGGTATATAACCGTTAGTTTTTATCACTTTATTACTCGAACAATTATTGATTTCTTGCCTGATAAAGCTGCAAGATTAACAGCTATCATTGTAAGAATAGTAATGCTTATATTGGTGATTTGGCTTTTAATTGAATTTTTAAATATAACGTTTGCAATTTATGAAAGTCGTTTTATCAATCCTGGTCTGGGAACTGATATAGGCATTGCAATTGCTAATTTTGCAATATTCGATATTATTTTTGGAGGAATAAATATCGCTTTATTTAAGAAGTTCGTTGAAGCCAAAGGGAATAGATAGGAGAAAATATATGGCTGATTTTAAATCAGTTTTTAAGCAAATATTCAATCAGAAGAAAAAATATATTTATCTAGTATTGCTGGTTCAATTATTTGCTGTAGTTTTTATGACTGTTTTTATGATTATAACTAATCATGTTATAGCTGATGGAACATTTTGGACAATATTCATTGCTGGTCGATATGGTACATGGTGGGAATTACCTTTTGGATTAATGATATCTTTGTCTATTATTGCAGATATTATTTTTGCTGGAATAATGGCATGGCAAAATGAAAAGATAAATTCAAGTCAAACTTGGCACCAAATACCTATTTCTGATAATAAACTTTTAATAGCTAATTTTTTATCAAGTATGGTTGCTTGTGCATGTATTTTCATTATTCAGATTATTATAACCTGTGTATGTTTGATTCCTACAACAACCTATGAAAACAAGAATATTTTTGTTGAAATTTGGAATGGCTTAGGAGTTGGAACAAATAATTTTAATTATTTGCTTAATGAATTGTTATTAATTGCTAGTTTAGCTTTTATAGTTTTTGCTTTTGTAAGCTTTGCTAATTTATCTTCACGTACAATTATGGAAGTGCTACCAATTAAAAGTAGTGGTTGGATTAGAATGCTTATAATTATTATTTTAGTTATTTTAGCAGTTTATATTTATATTTCAGTTGATAGTCAAATTAAAAATTATTTGTCATTTTATTATAATCAAAAACATAGTGTATATATTCAAGAAATAATGCCATTATGGATAACACTGTTGGAAGTACTAGGTGCAGGTATTATTTGTGCTAGTTTATGTTTTATATTAATTAACAAATATGTGGAACCAAAAATAATAAATAGATAGGAGATGATATAGGTGATAAATTTCTTAGCTATTACTAAGCAAATGTTCAAGCAAAAAAGCAAATTTATATATTTAATTTTGCTTGTACAACTTATTGCTGTTATTGCTTCTTTAGTTTTTAATATTCAAACAATAGCTCAGGGAGAATTTCAAGAAATTCTGTATAATAATACAATTTTTACAACTGTATTGTTCGATGTAATATTTTTAGGAATAATGTGCTGGCAAAATGAAAAAATAAATTTAAGTCAAACTTGGCGACAAATTCCAATTTCTAGTACTAAATTTTACCTTGCAAATATTATGTCAACTTTAATCTGCTGTGTGTATATTTTTATAATTCAAATTATAGCTAATATTATTGTGACCGCTCCGAAAGTTACAAGAGTGTTTAATGATTTGATTGGATATGCAGATTATACGGCTAATTTTTGGAATAGGGGATTGATTTTTGGATTGTTTTTAGTATTAATTGTTATTACTATTTCAATGTTTGTCAGTTTTACCAATTTTTCAACCAGAGTTATTGTTGACTTTTTACCAATAAAAAATACTACATGGGTAAAAATGCTGGTAATGGGGATTTTAGTTATAATTGGTGTTTATGTAGGGATGCAAATTAATAGTCACTTTACCAATTTTATGGTTACAAATTTTACTCATTCAGTAATGATATATTCTAATATTGGGGAAGTCGGATCAATGCAAATAACTAATATTGAACTAGCTATCATTAGTTTGATTTTAGGAAGCTTAAACATTTGGTTAATTAATAAGTTTGTTGAAACTAAAATATAGAATTAAAAATAGAAGGATTGCTAAAAATGCAATTCTTTTATTTTTTTGCTTTAATTTTATAATAAATTGTTACTAAATTAAAATAAAAAACCAAAAAATAAAAGCAAACAAAAACTCCCTCAAAACGAGGGAGTTCTAACAACTAATTATTAGCTGCCATGTAATCATATAACTGATTTATTTCTTCAGCAGTAAATTCACCATCTCCAACTTTCATTGAATGAACTTTTTCTACTGAAAGGTGACTAGCAAATGCTAAGTCAGTATCATTAACGTGATGTTTAACTTGATAGTCAATAATAGCATTAGATAAATCTTCTTGATTCATATTGAAAATCTCCTTACAAGTTAATTTTAACTAAAAACTCCAAAAAATAAAAGATTTAAGTTTATTTAAAATGTACGGATTTGATTGAGAGGCCAATAACGGAGCTTTACTTCGCCAATTAGGGCACTTCGTTTTACAAAGCCAAAATATCGTGAGTCTTTCGATACATCACGATGATCTCCCATTACAAAATAGCTATCTTTAGGCACTCGTTTTTTCAAAGTAAAATTATTTGTGTATAACTCGCCTTCTTTATGAGCTTGCTCTTGTAATGCATTATGTAAATATGGTTCAGAAATCTGTTTACCATTAATATACATTTTATCGTTCTTAGAAGTTACCATGTCTCCAGGCATACCGATAATACGCTTAATATAAAGTGCATTTTTTTGGTCCGGAGCTTTTAAAATGACAACATCGTTTCTCTTCGGCGTAAAATGTCTTACCGCAATTAACCTATCGTTATTTTCAAAAGTAGGTTGCATTGATGGTCCAGAAACAGTTTCATTTGATAAAACAAAACTAAATACAAGATAGTAGATGCCAATCAAAATGGCAAACATAATTACGACATCTAGTATAAATTTACCTAGACTTTCGTCTTCTTCAGTCTTCTTATTTGATTTTTTTGTCATAAAACCTCTCCTTATATCATACTGATTATTATTATAACTGATTTATCGTTCAGTGAATGGTAAAATCATTTATAGGTATTAAGAAATGACAAAATTTATAAAAAAAATTAACACAATTAATGAAAAAATAGATAATAGAATAGTGCAAGAGCAGGTAAAAGAGTTAAATAAAATAGTGAAAACTGTTGCTTTAAAACAAGTCCTAGCAAAAGCACCTGATCGCTTAGGCTTATATCCTGATGAAATAGAAGAAATAGTGAACAATAATTTTAAAGATGTAAAAACAATAAATCATTTATTAAACAGTACAAGACAATTTTTATCATTAAAATTTGGAATATGGTCTTTGCCCAATTTAACTACTGCAAAACTAATAAGAAAGGAATTTAAAATTAAAACAGCTGTTGAAATTATGGCAGGAAACGCATATTGGACTAAAGCATTGAATGAAGCAGGAATTCAAACTATAGCAACGGATTCATTAGAATGGGCAAAGACTTCATCAACCGGACAAAACCAATTCTCTCGTGTTGAAAATTTAAGTGCTACAGATGCAATAAAAAAATATAACAAGGTAGATTTAATATTTTGTTCGTGGTCGCCTAATTTTGGCAGAAGTGACTTAGAAGTAATTAATACATGGAAAAAGTATAATCCTCAAGCTCACTTATTGTTTGTTTGTGAAAAAAATGGAGCAACGAATTCACCAGATTTTTGGAAATTAACCCACTTTAAAAAAACTCCAGAACTTGCTAAAATTAATCAGTCCTTTGTTAGTTATGATTTTATAGATGAAAAGATATTTGAAATAGATGAATTATAAAAAAATACTATTATTATTTGTTATATTTTTAAGTCTTCTAGGGATTGGAGCTGTTTTATCTAATGTTCAATCAAGAGAAGCAAATCAATTATTAGAAGCTCATGGGCTTAGTAACAATACTAGATATATTAATATTAATAATAAGCAAAATATTGGCGAATTTTTACAATATTTAAATAAAACCTTTCATAATAAAAAGATACAATTACACTTAGATAATAAGATTCAAAAAAATCAAGTATTAGTATGGGCAAATCATAGTGTAATTACTGTTCCAACTGAAACCGGACGGTATTTTGTACCGGATGATTTTAAGGGACAGGTTTCTTTTGCTATTTTAGGTCCAGACACAAAAATAAAAACTTTACATGCGCAAGGTAATAGTTACGTTTTATGGAATAAAAGATATTATTCTGTTATTGGTAATTTAAAACATTACCATCAAATGGATCAAACTAAGTATTATTTAAGCACAGGAATAAATCAGCCTACTGCTCAAGAAAGAATTAAAAACTATCAAATTGTTATTGATAGTAATACTAAAGTAATTAATCAGATTGCCAAACATTATCATGTTTCAGTTCATACACCTGAATTTGTTAAGAAGCATCAAATTCATCGACTATCTGTAATCAATGAAATATTAATGATTATTGGATATTGGCTAGTTATTGCAATATGTAATATGATATTGGCGCTTGTAAATTGGCGTCAAGCTAGAAGAACAAACTTACGAGACAATTTAATGAAAATTTGGCTAATAAATAGAAGTCTGAGACTATTATTAATAGAAGGAATCGTTACTTTAGCAGCATATATCTTTTTGTGCTGGAGAGCATTTTTTTCAAAGACAGACCATTTGGTTGAACTACTTATTTTAAGTTTTATTGCAATGATTCTTAGTTATGGTTTAGAAATTATAATTTTAAAAAGAAGGGAAAATATTAGTGCTTAAATTATCTGTTGAATTTAAAGAAAAGTATAAAAATTTACTTGGGGAAAAGGCAGCAGAAAAGATGTTTGCTGCAATGAATGATAATAGTAAAAAAGCATTTCGCATTAATCCATTAAAAAAAGTAAAAGTATCATATCCTTTAAATGAAAGAGTTCCTGATTTAAGTAATGGATATTATGGAGAAATTTCAGGAAATGATCCTGAATGGGTAAGTGGAAGTGTTTATTCACAAGATCCTTCAGCAATGTTTCCTGCTCATATTGCTAACGTAAAGCCAGGAGAAAAAGTTCTTGATTTATGTGCAGCTCCAGGTGGAAAAAGTACAGGATTAGGAGAAGCATTAAAAGGAAAAGGAGTTCTTGTAGCAAATGAAATTTCTACTAGTCGAGCAAAAATTTTAAGAGAAAATATTGAACGTTGGGGTATTACAAATGCTTTAGTAACAAATGCAAGCCCTGATGAATTAGTTCCGTATTTTAAACAATATTTCGATAAAATATTAGTTGATGCTCCATGTAGTGGAGAAGGAATGTTTAGAAAAAATCCTGAGGCCATTGAATATTGGTCACCTAATTATGTGGAAACTTGTAAGTTAAGACAACAAGATATTTTAACTGCTGCTATTAAAATGTTAAAACCAGGTGGAAAAATAATTTATTCAACTTGTACTTTTTCACCTGAGGAAGATGAACAAATTGTAGAGTGGCTAGTAAAATCTTATAGTATGCAAATTTTACCAATCGAAAATATTACCTCAACTAAAATTAGTTATGGTCATCCTGAATGGGGAAGCAATAATTCTGAATTAACTAAAACTTTACGTTTTTGGCCACAAGATGATTTAGGAGAAGGACAATTTGCAGCATTACTTAAGTTGCCAGATAGTAAGACTGAAACAAAAACAGGTTCAAAAAAGAAAAAGAAACAGAAGAAATCAAACTTTGCTTTAACTAATTCTGATAAAGACTTAATAGACAAAGTTTTAAAAAGGTTTACTTTGCCAGTTCCTCTAGCCAATTGGAAAGAGGAAGCTTTAGTTAGAAATAATCATGTTTTCATTCCTGTTATCAATCCTATAGAGATTAAAGGATTAAAGATATTAAATAATGGTGTTGAACTAGGAATATTAAAGAAAAATCGTTTTGAACCAGGACACCAATTAGCAGAAGTTCTAGGACAAGATAAACAAACAGAAGTTATTGACTTAACTAGTGAAGATGAATTTTTAAGTTACTTACATGGCGAAACTATTCAAGTTAATAGTCCGCTTAAAGGTTTTGTTTTAGTAAGTTATAAAGATATGATTTTTAGTTTTGGAAAAATTGCAGGTAAAACTCTCAAAAATTTTTATCCAAAAGGACTACGACTTTTGAAAAAATAAAAAGCAGCTCAAATGAGCTGCTTTTTTACAATATAAAATATTATGTTAAATAAGTTGGTCGATGATATTTTTTAAAGAAAAATCATAATAACTTTTAACTTGTGGTAATTCGCTTAAGTTATTGCAACCATAGATCGCTAAAAGTCCAGCAAGTTCTTCTTTCCAAGCATGAATTTCATTAAAAAGACCATCTTCGCCATTTTCCATGTATTCTTGTAAAAATTTATTAGCTACTCCGACATATTTTCCGCCTAAGACAAGTCCTTTAAGTACATCTAGTGGATTACGCACACCACCAGAAACAATAAATTCTAGGCCTGCTTTTTGAGCTATACGAGCAGTTACCACAGTAGGAAGCCCTAAGTCTTCTAAATAAGAAACATCTCGATTATTTCTTCCATTTTCAATTTCAGCAAAATTCGTTCCGCCACTCCCAGCAACATCTATTAGAGTAATATTTTCACTTTTGAGAAGTTGTATAGCAGAAGCATCGATTCCAAAACCTACTTCTTTCACTATAATTGGAACAGTTATCCCTTGTCGAAGTTCACGAATATTATTGATCCATTTAAAATTTCGATCACCTTCAGGCATTGAAATTTCTTGAACTGCATTTATATGGATTTGTAAGGCATCTGCTTGAAGCTCATTAATAATAGTTTGAGCATTTTTTAGAGGAGTTAATGGATTAATATTTGCAATTAATACTCCATTGGGGTTTTCCTCACGTGCAATATAAAAGCTATCTAGTTGTTCATGCTCGCTTACTAAGATACTAGCAGAGCCAAGTGCTAAAGCGATGTTCTCTTTAGCTGCAACTTTTCCTAATACTTGGTTAACTTTATAAGATTTTTTTGAACCACCAGTCATTGCATTTATAAAAAATGGAGCAGAAACAACTTTGTTAAACATTTTAGTTTTAATTGAATCTATATTTACCACGCTTTCAGGAAGAGCTGGGCGTACTAAATGCATCTGATCAAAACTGTTTTTCTTTTTTTCATCAAAAAACATCTGAGCTAATGTCAGATGTTCTTCTTTTCTCTCAGATCTAATTGACATAAATTACCTTTTGTTAATTAATAAAAAGTTATCTGGTGAACATGTAAATTTAATGGAAGGATACCATTATTTTTCCATTCTTTTTCTAAGGCATCCCCATCAGTATGCTCATTCATAATCACAATTCCGCAATCACCATTTCCTGCACCAGAAGTCTTAGAAGCTCCTCCAAACTTTTCAGCAATATTAATTAATTTGGATAGGCGAGGAATCTCAATAGCGATTTGATTAATTTTCGCAAAGTGTTGCAAAAGACCTCTATTTATGCGAATTTGTTTTTGAATTGTATTAATATCATTATTTTCAAAACCAGCTATCATTTTTAATACACATTCACGTGAATTAATGAGAAACTTTCGATATTCATCATTTAAAAATTTCTTATTCGCATTAGTTTCATCGACTAATCGTGAAGTAGAAGCTGGTTGCTGACTCCAACCAATTAAGAGTTTCATTCCAACTGGTGGAATAAGAAGCTGAACCTTTAAACCAGGCCATGCCTCACTGACCACTTCAGATAAGGATTTAGTAGCTAGTTCTTGTTTTAACCAATTTTTATCAAATGTTTGATAAGCTAGCCAACCACCATAAACACTAGCAGCAATATCACCAGCACTACCATTTCCTTGAACTGAGTAATGAGAAATAGCAGATAGCTTATAAATCAACTCATTATCGAGTTCTACGCCATAAAAACGTAAAATAGCTTTCACAACAGCAACAGTAACAGCAGCACTGGAGCCTAAACCGTATTTTTTACCATCTGCTGAATCAAGATCAGAATTAACATGTAAATCATAAACATTCATAGGAATATTTTGTTCAATACAATATTGTTCTGTATAGGAAATAGCAGACAAAATATATTCAAATGGATTGTCTCTGTTGTCAATTACCATCTTGGAGCCTTGACGCACCCAATGGATAGAATCCTGGGAATATTGCTTAGAGTGGATAAGACCTGTACCTGTTTTATTTTCAGTGATTGAAACACGTACAAATTGATCCACTGCAACCAAAATTGCAGGACAATCTTGTTCTAAAACTGCATATTCTCCGGCGATATATAATTTCCCGGGGGCTTTTTCTGTTATCAAAAGATTTTAACCCTCTAATCTAATTAAGTTTTAAATACAATAATTAATCCAAATATGAAACTCCTGGACCAAAACTTGCATCGATTATAGTAACATTATTAAAAGAAGACTCAAAGCGTTGTTTGATATCTTTTACATTTCTTAACTGACATAGAACCTTCACATTAGGACCTGCGTCAATAGTGTAGTAGCATTCAATTCCTTGAGTTCGCATATTTTCAACAAGTTTAATTGCTTTGATAGTATCTGGTTCAAAATAAGTGAAAGGAGGTTGAGCCGACAAATTAACGGCATGCATTTCACTAGCATTTAATTCAGCTAAACTTCCTAACTTAGTAAAATCTTCATCCTTAATTGCCTGAATCATCTCATTTAATTCAGAATCGTTTTTTTGAATCCAAGTTTCAAAAAATGAAGAAGTTTGAGCAAGTTCCATCCCCTTAGTAGAAGAGATAGATTTTTGATTTTTATTCAATTCAATTGCCAATAAATGAAGGTCCATCTTTGGTTTTTCATCTAAACTATAGGCAAAAGAAGAATTGTCATCGCCCTTTTGCCAAATAGCAAAACCACCGTAAATTGAGCGGCTAGCAGAACCTGACCCCATACGAGCTAAGCGTGAAAGTTCTTTTTTGTCAACATTAATATTATAATAAGCACAAAATGCGCTTGCAAGTGCAGCAAATGCAGAACTAGAAGAAGCAAGTCCAGCAGCGGTTGGAACATGATTAATTGAAGAAACAGTGAAGTTATCGGTAATGTCATATTTTTTCTTAAGCATTTCTAAATATGAAAAAACACGTTTACTAGCATTAGAAGTTTGTTTTTCATTATTTAAATAGAAAGAGTTTTCCTCAGCTGCTTCAATAGAAGTATCAGTATAAAATTTATCAAGTGTCATTGACAGACTTGACATAAGAGGTAAACGCAATTTAGGGTCTTTTTTACCCCAATATTTAATCAAAGCAATATTAGTATGAGCACGAGCTGTTTTTTTCATTAAATTTCCTCAATCCAGTATCCATCAATTAATTCAGAGCTTTGTGCAGCAATTTTTTCAGCGATCTCTTGATTATCACAAAGAGCAAGCACAATACCACCTAAGCCGCCACCAGAAAGCTTAAAACCAAGAGCACCATTTTTAAGAGCAATATTTTGTAACTGGTTTATTCGTTCAGTAGCTAAACCAAAACTTGCAAGAATTTCTTCGGCTTCAGTAAAGTATTGACCAATAGATTTTCTATCGTGATTATGCCAAGATGCAATTGTTGCATCTGCTAAATTCCCTAAACGCTCAATCTTTTTATTTGCATCGACATTGGTTTCAAGTTGTTTCCTAACCATACCTACAGCTTCTTTAGTATTACCAAGTTCACCTGTATCCATAATAAGGAGGGTAGCATTTAATTTTTCCTCAAGTTTTTTAGGACCGTCTTCTTTATTAAAAAGCACTAGATAATCAGAATTGACAGTTGCTGCATCAAGACCAGAAGCTTTACCATGATTGATCATTTCAGCATGGTTAGTAATTTCCATAATTTTTGCTTCAGGTAAGTTTAATTGATAAAATTTATCCATTGCTCGAACTGTTGCTAAAGCTACAGTTGCACTTGAGCCAAATCCTCTTTCCATAGGAATTTCTCCAGTATAGGTAACTTTAACAGGAGCAGAAGAATTAGCCAATTCCATCATAGTTTTAACTACATATTTAATTCCATCATAGTCACTAGGCGCTTCAAAAAACGGACCATGATATTTTGCAGTATCCATCCAAGTTTCGTTGGATTTTTCTACATCAGCTTTGATATGTAGGGCAGTAATTGGCATAGCCAATGCATTCATTCCATAAACTACAGAGTGTTCCCCAATCAATATAACTTTTCCATGAGCTAAGAAACTCGACTTCATATTTTAACCATCCTTAAATGAGATTTAAAATTTAGAAAGGCACTCTTATGCTAAAATTAAAAACACAAGGAGCCAAGAACTAATGATTAAATTTATAACTGGTCGACAAACCGACCCATTACAAGAAAAAATTCTGGAAAAAGCTGTAGAAAACTACAAAAAACATCCAGAATCCGAAACTTTCATCATCGTTCCAAATCATATTAAGTTTACCACAGAAGTTAAAGCAATTAACAAACTTGCTATTTCAAATAAAAAATCTGAAGCTTCTGTTAAGAATTTACAGGTATTATCATTTTCACGTTTGGCATGGTTTTTCTTAAAAGAAGCAGAAGAAGGATTGCCAACTCAGCTTGATGATGCTGCAAGTGCAATGCTTTTAGAAAAAATCATAAACAATAAACGTGAGGAATTAGACCTTTTTAAAAATGTTAATATCAATACTGGATTAGTTAAACAAATTTATCAAAGTGTTTTACAAATTCATGATGGGAATTTAGACTTAGATGAAATTGATGAAAGTAATCTAGATTTAGAAACAAAAAGCAAAATTCATGATTTAAAAATTATTTATACTGCATTCTTAGAAGAGATTGCAGGTAAATTTTCTACTAAAAATGAAATTGCATTTCAATTAAATGAATTATTAGCTAATAAAAAAGAAGAACTTAGGGATAAAAGTTTTTATTTTACGGATTTTTCACATTTTTCATTGCAAGAAAGTCTAACAATCAAATTACTGATGAAATATGCAAAGAATGTAACAATTGCTTTTAAAACAAAAAATGGTGAGATAAATCCTAACTCGGAAGCTGGAGAGTATGATTATGTCATTCAAAAGACTATCAGTCGTTTGATCCATTATCTTCAAACCGAAAATATTGAGTATTCTATTGAATCTGAAGAAGTCAATTTCAATCCTTCTAAGCGAGAAATCTTGAATGGAGTATGGACACAAACTCTCCCTAGAACAGAAGAATTAAATCAAGTTCGATTAGTCAAAGCTGACTCTAGATATGCAGAAGCTTATTTTGTTGCGCATACAATTTATCAACAAGTTGCCCTCAGCAATTATCGTTATCAAGACTTTTTGATTTTAGCACCTAACTTGCATGAATATGAAACTTATTTAACCCCAATTTTGCGGCAAAATAATATTCCATTTTTTAACGATCTGCAGCAAGAAATGAAATATCACCCCGTAGTTGTATTAATTGAAAATTTAGCAAGTCTACTAGAGCATCCCTATAATACACAAAACTTAATCACTATCTTAAAGACACGTCTTTTAATTCCAGACTGGTATCCAAATGAACAAGCTTACCTTCATGATGTAGATGAATTAGAGAACTTTGTTTTAGCTCATGGTATTAATCATCAGCTATGGAAAAAGCCTTTTACGGATTTTATTGAAGCAGAGACTATCAAATTGGATAAAATGCCTGATGAAATCGCAAATATTGATAAGTTGCGACAATTTCTCATCGAAATAATTGATAAGATGTTTCAAAAAATCAATACTGAAACAAATAGTCAAAAAGCTATTACTATTTTCTTTAATTTTTTAATCAAAAATGGAGTATCAAAAAGACTAGAAAATTGGCGTGAAATTGCACAAGAATCTGGTGACTTGCAGCAAGCTCAACAGCCAGAGCAAGTCTGGGATTTATTAATCACTCTGTTAAAGGATTACTTGCTAATTAATCCAGATGAATTTCAAAGTAAGAACTTTTTCGATATGTTGATTAGTGGTTTTAGAGAAGCAAGCTTTTCTCAAATCCCATCAACTTTAGATGCAGTAAACATCTCTGAAATGGGAATGGTTCAAGCAGGTGATTATAAACAAGTTTTTATAATTGGAGCAACTAGTGGAAACTTGCCAGCTATTAAAAAAGATCCTAGCTTTTTAAGTACAGAAAACTTATCCGAATTAGCACAAGTTTTTGGTGATGATTCCTATATTGAAGATTCGCAGCAACTAAATAATTTAGATCAAAATTATCAGTTTGGAATGGCTTTGGCTTTAGCCCAAGATCACATTTATCTGTCATATCCCGTATTAAATGCATCAAATGAACAATTAGATCCCTCTCTTTATTATGAAAATTTAAAAAATTACGGTGCTCCAGAAATGTGGCAGCATGATTTACCAAAGAGTATCCAAAATACCTTATCATTTTTAACTAATGCCCAAGCAAGTCTAGGTTACTTAGGCTATTTAGAAGCCACTAATAATTCAAAAGTTCTTACCGATTTATTAGAGCTAACTAAAGAAAAAATCCCAGAAAAAACTAAGGCTGTTTTAAAAGCAACGGAGTTTGACAACACTCCCCAAAATATTGATAGTAAACTAGCACAAGAATTATATGGACAAAATTTAAATGCTTCTGTATCGCAATTAGAAACATTTTATCAAAATTCATATGAATACTTTTTAAATTATGGACTAAAACTTCGCAGACGCTCTGAAAATGAATTTGATGTTATTCAAGCCGGAAACTATTTCCATGAAACTTTTGATAGGCTAGTAAAAGAACTAAAGCAAAAGCATCTTAACCTAGCTAATATTGATAATATTGAGTTAGAAAAACTTCTTTATGAAGCTCGCGAAACCATGAAAAATGAAGGCAGATATAAGCAATTAATGAGTGATCCATTTAATAAGTATCTTTTTAAATGCTTAGATCATACTACCTCTAAAGTAGCACGTAATTGGCATCGTGCAGTCAAAAAGACTCCTTTGCAAGCTAAGTATTCCGAATTAAGTTTTGGTTTAGGAGAAAAAGTTAAGGGCTTAAATTTTGAAATACCTAATCTTACAGGGAGTCACTATGTAAACTTACGAGGAAAAATGGACCGTGTAGATTTGGCAGCAATTAATGACAGTGAAGTGCTAGCACAAGTAATTGACTATAAATCCTCAAAAAAGGATTTTGATCTAGGAATGTTTTATAATGGCTTATCCTTACAAATGGTGTCATATCTAGATGTTTTAGCTAAAAATAATAAATTCTTTGCAAATAACGATGAATTAAAGTTATTGGGTGCTTTTTATCAAACTATTACTAGACAAGTAGAAAAGTTAAATGGAACTAGTTTAATCAGCAAAAAATTAACTCTCAATGAAAAATACCTAGATACTAATAATAAGTTGACTTATCGTGGACTTATTAATAATGATCCTGATTTATTATTAGAAGCAGATCCATTACTAGAAAAAGACGATTCAAGTATTTACTATGGGGTCAAACCTGCAAAAAATAAGCTTAAATTACCAAGTGCTAACTTCAATCAAGAAGAAATTGACCTGCTTTTAGCTTATGATGAGTACCTTATTAAGCAGGCATCTAACAAAATTCTGTCTGGAAATATAGAACTAAATCCGTTCCGTAAGGATAATACTCATAATGCTCTAACCTATTCTGATTATCGTGATATTTTCTTCTTTGATGCCATGCTTAAGGAAAATCAATACCACGATATCTCCACTTTAAAGAAAAACGAATTAATGACTAAAATTAGAGAAATTTTAAATCAAGAAGGAGAGGAAAACTAGTGCCTTTTACTAAAGAACAAGAACAAGCCATTAAAGAAGAAGGCAAGGACATTCTAGTTTCTGCTTCTGCTGGTAGTGGTAAAACAACTGTCCTAACCCAACGTGTATTAAAAGAAATAATGAGTGGCAGAAATGTTGATGAGTTGCTGATAGTTACTTTTACTAAAGCTGCGGCTGAGGAAATGAAGAAACGAATCAAATCTGAATTAATAACTCATTTGAAAGATGATTTGTCTTCTAAGCAAAGAAATCATTTACGTACACAACTTAATAATATTGATACTGCTAATATTTCTACTATTGATGCCTTTTGTTTAGAAGTGATCCATAGATTTTACTATGCAATCAATCTTGATCCCAGCTTCAGCGTTTTAACAGATGATACACAAGCTGCTTTATTAAAAGAGCAAGCACTTCATGAAGTTGAAAGTCAAAAGCTAGAAAACAATGATACGGACTTTTTAGCATTTTATGATAATTTTGCTGGTGATAGAGATGCAGAAAGCGCCAGAGACTTACTTTTAGATTTATATAACTTTGCCATGGCTAAGCCAAAGTATCGTACTTGGCTTAAAAGTTTAGCTAATGAATATAAGATTGAAGATAAGTTAGTTTTATCTGATTTATGGCAACAAAAAATAAAACCTTATTTATTAGATATTGCTACTAATATTCAAGCTGAATTAAAAACTATTACTACTACATCCCAATTCGAAACAACAGAATTGGAAAAATTGCGAGTACAGTTTTTAAAATTTGAACAAAATCTGTCAAACTTTATAGAAGTTGTGAACAATGATGCTTCTTATAATACTCAACGTGACATGATAAGACACTGTCTTTTTGACGGTACCTTGCGAATAAGCAAAAAATGGGATGAGGATATTCAAGATGTATATAATGAAGCCAAAGAGGTTCGCTCTAATATCCAAAGTCAAATTTACGATATATTTACTTCATTTTTTGTTACAGATGAAAAAGAACAACTTGAAGTAATTCGTACTTCTCAAAAGATAGTATCTGCTATTATTGATTCGGAACTTGCGCTAATTGATAGATTTTCGGAACTTAAAAGGGACCAAAATCTGCTTGACTATGGTGATATAGAACAAATGGCTTATACAATTTTGAGTCAAGATACATCTAATTCACAATTAGCTCGTGATTTTTATCAAAATAAATTTAAAGAAATTTTGGTTGATGAATATCAAGACATAAATCCCTTGCAAGAAAATATTATTCAGCTTTTAAAACAAGAAGGAAAAAACAATCTCTTTATGGTAGGGGATGTTAAACAATCAATTTATGGTTTCCGTCAAGCTGAGCCAAGCTTATTTTTAAAAAAATATCATGAGTTTGGAAAAGATAATAATAAATATGAGCGGATTTTACTTTCAGATAATTTTCGTTCAACTGAACCAGTTACTAAAGTAGTAAATACGTTCTTTAATCAAATTCTTACACCAAATTTTGGAGGAATCGATTATCAAAAAGAAGGACAACTAATTTTTGGGGCAAAATATTATCCCAAGCATTTAAATAAAGCGACAGAAGTCATCTATCATAAAAAAAGTAAAGATGACAAAGACTTTTCTGAAATACAAATGGTAATTGATCGTATCAAACAATTTGAAAAAGAGAACTTGCAAATCTACGATGCAAAATTAGGTCATACTAGAAAGTTTACCTATAGTGATATTGCCATTTTAACTAGAAGTAGATCACATAATTTAGAAATTATGCAAGAATTTGGTAAAGCTAATATTTCTTTATTTGTGACAGATGCGGAAAATTATTTTCAAACTTTCGAATTAACTGTGATTATGAACTACTTGAAAATAATTGATAATCCAGATCAAGATATTCCATTAGTAACTGTTTTAAGGTCACCTTTGTTCAATTTTAGCGAAACTGAATTTGCTAAAATTAGAATCAAAAGTAAAAATAATAGTTTTTATAATGCATTAACTAGTTATGTGTCTAAAAATGACGAGTTGTCTAAAAAAATCAAAAACTTTTTAAATCAATTGGAAGAATTGCGAGATTTTTCTGCAACGCATCGGATTTCTGATTTGATTTGGAGTATTTATGCAAAAACTAATCTATTAGAAATTATGACAGCTCTTCCAAATGGGGAACAGCGGCGAGTTAATTTAGAAGCTTTATATGAAAGAGCTACTTCTTATGAAAGCGCAGGATTCAAGGGGCTATATCAATTCATTAACTTTATTGAACGTATTCGTCGAAGCCAAAAAGATTTAAGTCAGCCGCTTTTGACTAAAGAAGCTGGAAATTCAATTAAATTAATGACTATACATGGTTCAAAGGGGCTAGAATTTCCAATTGTATTTTATTTAGGAATTGAGAAAAAATATCAAATGAGTGACTTGCGTGGAAATTATGTAATTAATCCTAATGAGCTAGGGATTACTTTGCGTAAATCACAGTATCGTATTGATTCATTAATTAAATCGTATGGAAATATTGAGAAAAAACGTCAATTGTTAGAAGAAGAAGCAAGAATCTTTTATGTTGCTTTAACTAGAGCCAAGCAAAAGCTAATACTAATTGGTGATATTGCTAGTTTTGATAAAAAATTAAGCAATTGGCAAAAACAAAATCCTAAAGCACTTTTACATAAATTAAATGCTAATAGTCCTCTTGATTTTATTGGACCAAGTTTAAAACTTGACCGACAAATTAGCCAAAATATGGCAGACATTAGCAGTGCAATTGATGAAAATAAAGAAGTCTTATTTATTGATTATAGTGCGCAAGAACTTAGTGAAAATACTTCACAAGAAGAAGCAACTGAAAATAGTCAGGATTCTGCTTTATTAATAGAAACAGCACGCAAGCTTTATGATTTTGATTATCCTTTTAAAGATGCTAGTCAAACTACAGCATATCAAGCTGTTTCTGAAATTAAAAAAGCTTTTAACGATCCTCTTGAAACAGATTTGGAAAATTCACGTCTTATTTCATCTACTAATCGATATTTGCAACCAATTGACACTAAGCCAAATTTCTTATTTGAAACAAGTTTTACAGGAGCAGAGATTGGTACGGCAACTCACTTAATCTTGCAATATTATGATTATAAAAATAATGATGAAAAACAACTTGAAAAAGAACTCGAAGAATTAGTTTTAAGAAAAAAACTAAATCCTGAAATTATCTCAAGTATTAAAAAAGACCAAATAGAGTGGTTTGTTCATAGTGATTTTGCCAAAAAGTTTTGGAAGAAACCTGAAAATTTAAAAAGAGAAGTTGATTTTTCAAGTTTAATTTCAGCAAGTAAATTATTTGGTGATTTTAGTGATAAAAATGCCAAAATTTTAGTTCATGGTACAATTGACGGTTACTTTATAGATGAAGATGGTATTATTTTATTTGATTATAAAACCGATTATGTAGATAAGAATCATTTAAATGAGGCCATTACTAATATTAAGCAAAAGTACACTGGTCAACTTCGACTTTATGAGCAAGCGCTAAATGGCTTCAGCGACAAAAAAGTCAAGGGAAAATATTTGATTTTGCTTGACGCTAAACAGGTAATTGAAGTTAAATAAACTTAATAAGTGAAAGGTGGTGAAATTATGGAAAACATATTCGCAAATGATACCTTTGCCGTAGTAGACCTTGAAACTACGGGGACACAAAGAGAACATGATAATCATATTATTCAGTTTGGTTGTGCAATTATTAAAGATATGAAAATAGTCAAAACTTATTCTTTTATGATTAATCCACATCGAGAAATTCCGCAATCAGTTCAAAATTTAACGGGAATCAGTAACGATGATGTGAAAGATGCCAAGGATTTTGATTATTATGCTCCTAAAATCATCGATATCTTAAAAAATACAATTTTTGTAGCTCATAATGTTAATTTTGACTTACCTTTCTTAAACTATGAATTAATGCAGCATGGTTATGAAGCCTTAACTAATAAGGCAGTTGATACAGTTGAATTAGCCAAAATTGCTTTTCCAACTTTACCATCATATAAGCTAAGCGATTTAACTAACAGACTAGATATTCAGCATCTAAATCCTCATAAAGCTGATTCAGATGCTTATGGTACAGCAGTTTTATTACTTGATATTATTAATAGTTTGATTAGTTTGCCTCAAGCTACTCTGAATACCTTAGGTTCTTTATCTCACGGATTAGTTCGGGATACATCATGGATCATTAATAAAATTGCTGATAGTTTAAGACAAACTAAGCGACCACTTGGTAAAGCATATATGCAAGTACGTAATATTATTTTGCAAAAACAAAACCATTCTTTGACAAGTCATGGACAAGGGTATAAATTTCCTAAAGATGATAATCTTAAAAAGAAGCTTTTCAAGGATAAATTGCATTATCGTAAACCTCAAATTGATTTAATTAACCATATTCATCAATTTTTAAATCAGCCAAGTGAAAAAGCAATGGTAGTAGAAGCACCTAATGGAACTGGAAAAACTTTTTCTTATCTGTTTAGTTATGCTTATCAGCTTTATTCTGGAAGAAAACTAGTAATTGCGGCACCTACTAAGGTATTGCAAGATCAAATTCTTAAACAAGAAATTCCACAAATGCTGAAAATCACTAACTTAGATTTAACAGCAGAAGTAGTTAAGGCGAGCAGCCACTATTTAGACTTAGATGGGTTTGTTCAAAGTTTATTCCAAGGAACACCTAATAAACCTACTTTGATTTTACAAATGCAGATTTTGGTTTGGTTAACTAAAACTAAAACTGGTGACTTGGACGAGTTAGAATTAACTAATTATAAAGAGCCGCTATTTGCACAAATCCAACATCCAGGAGATGCTAGAGTAGGGAGCAGATTTGCGGAAGTTGATTTTTGGAATTTAGCACGACAAAAACAAGAACAAGCAGATATTTTAGTTACTAACCACTCTTACTTAGCTAACCATTATATGGACACTATTTGGGGACAAAATCCATATTTGGTAATCGACGAAGCTCATAGATTTACCGATAATGTAATCATTTCTAGAAATGATGCTATGCGTTTTGAGTCATTATGGGGAGTGTTGAGTCATTTAAGAAATCTATTGTATTTTGGTGATGACTGCATTAAAAATCAATATAATGATGATGTCCAACTTAATTTTTTGCTTAAAAATCTTGATCCTGAAATTCTAGAATTGATTCAAGCTATCAATGAATTGCAAAAATCGCTCTATAAGCATAAAGATATGGCAATTAATAAATCTTTGTTGGCTAATGGTACATTGCAGCTAAGTTTTGAAGCAAGCAAGCTATTTCCTCAAAGAGAACAATTCTTACAAAGATTAGAAAAGTTCTGCAAAAAATTAGAAAAAGTACGTCAAGATACTAATCAAATTTTATTTCATTTGTATCGTGAACAAGATACTTCAGGAGCAGGGAATGATGCTGTGCTTGGAGATATTACGGATCAAATTGATAAATTAGATTATTATACTGAAAAAAGCTACCAATTATCAGACTTAGTATCTGATCCATTGAGTATGGAACAAGAGGGCTTTGTATTAATGGTTACTAACCCTGAAGATCCGCTCAGTACTAACTTAGAATGGATGATGCTTGATGTATCACAAGAGTTAAAGCAAATTTATAGTCGTTTTGATCATATTTTGTTTGTTAGTGCAACTTTTACAAGCTCTGATAACTTTGAATTTGCGACAAAGCAATTAGCAATTACTGATTTTCATCCCGTTTTATATGTGGGTAAAAGTACGTTTGACTTTAATAAACACTTAGAAGTGTTAGCAGTGACCGGGATGCCAGATCCTGCAAGTGAAGAATTTGATGAAAAGGTTGAACAAATTTTAACTGACGATTTAAAAACTAAAAATCATGTTTTAGTTTTAATGACAAACCTTGATCGAATTAGGGATGTATATGTTAGAATCGTAAATAAGCCTGAACTGAAGGACTTTGAAATCTTAGCACAAGGCTTATCGGGTTCTAATAATCGAATTGCTAAAAGATTCGGTATTGCTAAAAAAGCAATTATTTTAGGAGCTGATAGTTTTTGGGAAGGCATCGACTTTCACGAATGCGGCGTTGATACGGTAATTGTTACTAAACTGCCTTTTGAATCTCCTAGTCAACCAGAAGTTAAGTTACGGCAAAAGCATTTAATGAATTTAGGTATTAATGTTTTTAAAGCTGATACCTTACCACGAGCAATAATTCGCTTTAAACAAGGGATGGGACGATTGATTCGTGGAGAAGAAGACCATGGACAGTTTGTGATTTTAGACTCAAGATTATGGACAAAAGATTATGGTAAAGGTTTTTTAAATGCTCTTCCAGTAAAACCAGAAAAAGTAAATCTAAAGGAATTACATAAAAAATTAGAAAATTATGATCAGAGACGACACAAGACAAACCATTAAATTCGTAGTATGGACATTTGTACTTGTTATTGCTTTTTATATTGCAAGTATATTTGTTTTTTATAGAGCGGGGTCCCAATCTCGTGATAACGATAAAAGGGTTGCGCAGCTAGCAAGTCAGAAAACACCAATTACAAATATCCAGTCTTACTATCATTTAGATAGAGGAGTAAGTAGCTATTCTATTCAAGGAAGTAGTAAAAAAGGACAGAATTATTACTTTATTTATTTACCTAAAACTAAAAAAGCCTACTTATTGTCTGCTAAAAAAGGTGTTAATGAAAATAAAATCCAAAGTGAATTTAAGAGATTGCATCCAGAACAAAATATTTCTGAAGTTAATTTAGGATGGTATAAAGGAGAAGCTGTTTGGGAAGTAGCTTCTCAAAATAAAAATAAAGAGTATAGTTACACTTTATATGAATTTAAATCAGGAAATGAAATATCAGAAGTCGCCAATCTTTAAAAACTTTGGTATGATAGATAAAGTATATTGATGAAGGTGGAGAGAAAAATTATGACAGAATTAATCTCAATTAAAGATTCTTCCAAACATGTCGATGAAGAAGTAAAAATGCATGTTTGGTTAACAGACAAGCGTTCAAGCGGAAAAATCATTTTCTTGCAATTACGTGATGGTACTGCATTCTTCCAAGGTGTTGTTCGCAAAAATGATGTTTCAGAAGAAGTATTTCAGACAGCGAAATCTTTGCACCAAGAAGCAAGTTTCTACCTTACAGGTACTGTTCACAAAGATGAACGTTCAAAATTTGGTTATGAAATCCAAATTAAAGACATCAAAGTAGTAACTAATAATGGTAACTACCCAATTGGTAATAAGGAACACGGTATTGATTTCCTTTTAGATCACCGTCACTTGTGGTTAAGAAGTCGCCGTCCATTTGCTATTATGCAAATTAGAAACCAAGCATTTAAGGGTATTGTTGACTTCTTTGAACAAGAAGGCTTCATCAAGTTTGATGCACCTATTTTAATGCAATCAGCTCCAGAAGGTACTACTGAATTATTCCATATTGATTACTTTGACCATGATGCATATCTTTCACAATCTGGTCAATTATACGGTGAAGTTGGTGCTGCTGCCTTTGGCAAGATCTTTACTTTTGGTCCAACATTTAGAGCAGAAGAATCAAAGACTCGTCGTCACTTGACTGAATTCTGGATGATGGAGCCAGAAATGGCATGGATGCATCAAGATGAGTCATTAGACATTCAAGAAAGATTGCTTCAATTCGTAACTAAGCGAATTTTGGACAACTGTGAATATGAATTGCGTCTTTTAGATCGTGATCCAGAAAAGCTTCGTCCAACAACTGAGGGTAATTTCCCACGTCTTTCATATGATGATGCAGTTAAGATGCTTCAAGATGCTGGTCGTGACTTTAAGTGGGGCGATGACTTTGGTGCTCCAGATGAAGCTTACATTTCTGAACAATTTGATCGTCCAGTATTTATTATGAACTACCCAACTAGCATCAAGCCATTCTACATGAAGAAGAACCCTGACAATCCTAAGGAATATCTTTGTGCTGATGTTTTGGCTCCTGAAGGTTATGGTGAAATTATTGGTGGTAGTGAACGTGAAAGTGACTACGACACATTAAAAGCCCAAATTGAAGAAGCCGGCTTAAATGAAAAAGACTACGAATGGTACCTTGATCTTCGTAGATATGGTTCAGTTCCTCACTCTGGATTTGGTATTGGTTTTGAAAGATACCTTGGTTGGATTTGCAAGTTAGATCACATCCGTGAAGCAATTCCATTCCCAAGAATGATTAACCGTTTGGAACCTTAATTAGTTTTTTTAAATAATAAAAAAGTTGGACTTTTAATAGTTCAACTTTTTTAATTTAGAAAGGATAAAAATTCTTGGAATATAATAGTTATCGTGCACTTGGTTTTACTACACTTCAAAATGGACTAATTGCATATTATTCACAGTTAGGACTTTCTGATATTCAACTCATTTTGATTATTCAGTTAGAAGCCTTTAATCAACGCGGAGAGCATTTTCCTTCCAATGAAAAAATCGCGGCTAATACAAACCTAACAACTAATGATGTTGCAAATCTTATCCAACAAATGATTGATCAAGGATTGCTATCAATTGAACAAACTACTGATTCTAAAGGAAGAATTGGTAATCGTTATAACTTGAATCCACTATATGAAAAGTTGGATAATTATCTCGATGAGCATATTCTAATTAAGAATAATCAAAATAATCAAACTATTGAAGTAACTGATAGTTTAGAGAATAATCCAATCAATATGTTGGCTAGACAATTTGAAGTTGAATTTGGACGCTACTTAAGTCCAATTGAGCGACAAGAGTTGTCAGCATGGCTAACAGTAGACCATTATTCTCCAGAAATTATTAAGATGGCTCTGCGTGAAGCTGTATTATCACAAGTTTATAGTTTAAAATATGTCGACAGAATCTTATTAAATTGGCAACGACATAATTTAAAAACTGTGTATGAAGTTAAACAATTTTTGCAAAGGAATCGATAATGGCAAAAGAAGAATTATTAAGTGACGATGAAGCAAGAGATGTTTTAAATAAAATTGATAGTTTATATCCAGAGGCAAAAGGAGAACTTCAATGGGATAACAAATTTCATTTGTTATGTGCAGTACTGATGAGCGCTCAAACAACAGATAAAATGGTTAATCGGGTAATGCCTAAGTTCATTGAAGATTTTCCAACACCAAAAGATTTAGCTAATGCATCAATTGAGGATATTGAAGCAGATATTAAAAAAATTGGCTTATATCATTCAAAAGCTAAACACTTAAAAGAATCTGCTCAGATTATAGTTGATAAATTTAATAGTCAAATTCCGAATGATAAAAAACTATTGATGACTCTTCCTGGAGTTGGTGAAAAAACTGCAAATGTAGTGTTAGCAGAAGGATTTGGCAGACCTGCAATTGCTGTTGATACACATGTTTCTCGAATTTCTAAAAAATTTAAAATTGTTGATGAAAAAGCGACTCCTCATGAAGTTGAGCAACGATTAGAAGAACTTCTTCCAAAAGAAAAATGGATTCATACTCATCATGCAATGATATTGTTTGGTCGTTATACTATGCCATCAAGGGCTAAGGGAGATCCATATTCATATTTACCAAAATAAAGTTAATCATGTTATGGGTTAGTATATATTTTACTGAAAATATACTGGAGAAAGCTCGGGATTTCAATCCCGAGATGAATCCAGCAATCTAAGTGACAAGTTTTGTTTTAAAAAATCTACAATTTTAAGATTTTGTTCGCTTTTTCCTCCTATTCTGTTTTGGTATAATTTAAGAATAATATCAAGAAAGGAGGCACAAAAATGCTTGCTGGAATCAAGTTAAGACTATATCCAAATAAAAAACAACAAGGACAATTATTTCAAATGTTTGGTAATGACCGTTTTATTTGGAACCAGATGCTTGCCATGATGAATGAGCGTTACAAGAATAATCATCATTTGCCATTTTTAGGTAAATATAAGCTAGATATTTTGTTAAAACCTTTAAAACATCAATATAGCTTTCTAAAAAACAGTGATTCTTCTAGTCTTCAAATAGTTAATGCTAATTTGAATCAGGCTTGGAAAAATTTCTTTGACAAGTCAATCCGTGCAAGAAAGCCAAAATTTCATTCAAGAAAGTCAACTAAGAACTCTTATACTGGCAAGTCAACTGTTCGTGTTATTGGCAGGCGATATTTGAAATTGCCTAAACTTGGCTATATTAAGACTAGCAAAACTGGACTTTTGAAAGATGCCAAGATCAAGCGATATACAGTAAGCTTAGAACCAACTGGAAAGTACTACATTTCTTTTCAAGTAGAAGTTGAAAAGAAAGAGCTACCTAAGACTAACAAAGAAGTTGGGATTGATATTGGATTGGCTGATTTAGCCATTCTTTCAAATGGTATCAAGTATGATACTTTTGATGGTTCTTATTTTGACAAAAAAGCTACTGAATGGCAGAAGAAATTTTCAAGAAGACGCCATTTAGCTCAAAGACTAGTCTTGCAAGATAAGAATAAGAAAGTTCTTAATCCCAGAAATCTAGAAAGCTTTTCTAATTGGCAGAAAGCCAAAATAGTAAAAGCAAGATACCAAAATAAAGTCAAAAATCAGCGCAAGGATTATCTCCATAAAGTTACGACTGAACTAGTCAAAAACTATGATGTGATTGCAATTGAAGACCTGAAAGCCAAAAATCTTCAAAAGAATCACCATTTGGCTAAATCTATTAGTAATGCGAGTTGGAGAATGTTTAGAATGATGCTTGAATACAAGTGCGAATGGTATGGCAAAAAGTTAATCATTGTCAATCCCAAGAACACTTCAAGAATCTGTTCAAATTGCGGATTCAATAGTGGTGAGAAGCCACTGAATATTCGTGAATGGACTTGCCAAAAATGTAAAGTCCATCATGATCGAGATATTAATGCGGCAGTTAATATCCTAAATAAAGCAAAGCTAACTGGTTAGGGACTAGCCAAGGTAAATAGGCAGGTTCTGTGAGTTAGGTATGAGACCTTCTGGACATCAGAAGCTAATTCTCTGTAAGAACCTAAACACTACCTGCTGTTCCCAGAAACTCGGGAATTTATTCCCGATGTAGTTCATTTGGCATTTATTAATTGAAAGTTGTTATAATATAAAGAAATAAGACAAAAGAGGAAAAATTATGAAACTAAATAAAAAGATTTCTGCCGTTGCACTTTCAGCAACATTATTAATCAGCCCTATTGCGTTAAGCGGTTTGCAAATTGCAACAACAAATACGGTCCAAGCAGCTGAATCTTTAAAAGGAAAAGTAACTTTAACATCAAGTTATAATAGTCCTATTATTTACGATAAAAATGGTGAAGCGCTTGATCATCAGCCACAAAATTTTAACTTTAAAAAAGCTTATAACTATTATGGTCAAATAATTACTAATGGTCCTAGAATTTATGCAGATGCTTTTATAAATGGTGAGCCTCAAGTAATTATTAATGGAGAAGAATATGTTGACTTGGGAGATGGTGGCTATGTCCTTGCTAAGAATGTTGGTTCTTATAGTTGGAAAACTGGCGTTCTTACTTTAATCAAGGATTCTTATATTTATAACAAAAATGGTAAGAAATTATCAACTTATCGTGGACAAAAAGCTTTCTATAAAGCTCGTTCAAGTGTAAAATATACTGGAAAATTATACACTTACCATCCAAACTCATTCATCAACATTGGAAATGGTCAATATATTAGTAGCAATATCATTAATACTATGGATGGGAAAGGTGTTTTAAAGCTAAACACTAACTCTGCTATCTATAATAAGGCTGGAAAACGAATTACTTTTAATGGTAAGAGAACTTTAGCTAAATATAGCTTAATTAACTATGCAGGGAAATGATGATTACTATTATTACAGTGGAAACAAAAAATACAGCATCCCTACCATTAAAATCCACGGTCAAAATTACTATTCATTAGGTAATGGGGCTTACATTAAATCTATCAACGTTGATTCAATTAACGGTCATGCACTTTTCCGTGATGGTGGTTCTACAACAGTAACACCACGTAGTGACATCTTCATCTATAATAATGATCTTCAGAAAACTAAAAAGTTTGTAAAACAAGGTCAAAAAATCAAGGTTGATAAAACTGAAGTAACAGGTCGAGGAGATTCTGCCCAACGTTGGTTTAAAATAGCAGGTACTAAAGGAAGCAACGCTCAATGGCTCCTTTGGGGCGATGATAGTGAGTATGGCTATGGCAATGATACATTTGCTGGTAACTTATTTGTGAGAACTAGAATTGAAGATTAACATAAAAAGCAGAACACGAAGTTCTGCTTTTTTGCTAGAATAAACTTAACAAATATTGATTTTTAAAGAAGATGTAAAAATGAAGAAAAAGTTACTATTATCATCCTTACTCTTATCTAGTACTATATGGCTTGCCAGTAAGTATTTTTTTAAGTATGCTATGACAGCTTTTAATAAAAAGCCAGATTCAAAAGTAATCTCCGGCAAAGATCCACTCTATTCAGAAAAAATTTGGTATAAAAACTTTAAAAAACAAAAGTGGACTTTTACAGTTGAACCTAAGATAAAGCTATTTGCTAACTATGTAGATCACCATTCTGATAAAACCGCTATCTTGCTTCACGGCTTCATGAGCGATGGAGATAGTATGGGAGCCTTCAGTAAAATGTTCTATGATATGGGATATAACGTATTGATTCCGGATGCTCGAGCTCATGGTCGAAGTCAAGGTAAGTATATTGGTTATGGCTGGCGAGAAAAAGAAGATATTCTGAAATGGATTAAGTCAGTTATTATTAAAAATGGTCAAAATCAAAAAATTGTTATTATGGGGCAAAGCATGGGTGGAGCCACAGCAATGATGGTTAGTGGAATGAAATTACCTAAGCAGGTTAAGTGCTTTATTGAAGATTGTGGCTATTCAACTGTTAAAGAAGAAGTAACTTATCAAGCTCAACAAACAGTAGGTTTACCCAGTCCTTTATGCAAACCACTAGTTGAAGGGGTTAGTGTAATTAACAAAAGACGAAATAAATTTTTCTTAGAAGAAGCTTCAAGTATTAAGCAACTTAAGAAAAATACTCGACCAATTTTCTTTATTCATGGAAAGCGTGATCACGTTGTCCCAACTAAGATGGTTTATGAAAAACTATAAAGCAACTAACGCTCCCAAAAAATTATGGGTAACACAACTTGCAAGTCATGCACAATCTTATCCGATGTATAAAAAAGAATACGAAGAAAAAGTTAGAATGTTTTTGCAAAAATATGTGAGGTAGTTACTATGAGTCTTAAAGATGAATGGCAGGATACTAAGCGTGTCTTTAAACAGTATAAAAATGACTGGAAAAAAGAATCCGCTCAAAAGTTGCCAGCTAGTAAAAAGAAAATTATTATTTGGTTATTTTCTGTTTTAGCTATGGGTATTGTAGTTCTACCATGGCTTAACCTAAAATATATTGCTTATCTTTTAGATGCCGCAATTGCCTTTCTTCTAATAGATGATGGTAACCCTTTAGCATATGTCTTTGGCAGGAGGGGAGTTAGTCGATTAATTTCTTTTATTCTAAGTTTTTTAATTGGCTTAATAATTGTAATTATTGCTGGAATTTATGTTTTCATAATTCCGGATGCGTTTAGATAGGGCTCAGTATGAATGGTGTCAATGGGCAACTAACACTCATTAGCTAATTTACAGCATTTAAAAAATATGCTTTAATCATAACAATACATTTTTAGGAGGGATGTCTTATGTCAAAATTCTTGCTTGATTATGATAAAGACCAACACTCTGTCCTTGAACCTACACATGAAAAGCTGCCATATCATTTCCATAAGAAACTTCTCTATGCATTCGTAGAAAAGAAGGATATTGATGAATTTTTGAAAAAGTATCCTCATCAATCCATCGGTGAATTTTTAACTATCTCTTTTAATCCAACTATCTATGAAGTGGAAGTTAATGAACAAAAGTTTACTTTGTGTCAAGCACCTCTTGGAGCACCAGCTGCAGTACAGCTTCTTGATTGGCTAATTGGGTATGGTGTTAAGCAAGTTTTAGCAGTTGGTAGTGCTGGAGCAATTAGCGACTTACCTGAAAACAAGCTGTTTCTAGTTAAAAGAGCTTTGCGCGATGAAGGTACGTCTTTGCATTATTTACCAGCATCAAACTTCATTGATCTTGAAACAAACTGGCATAATATTGTTCGGGCAACATTAACTAAGCTAAAACTAGATGCTGAAGATGTTACAACTTGGACTACCGATGGCTTTTTTAGAGAGACTAAGAAAAAGGTTATAACTGCTAAATCATTAGGATGCGAATTAGTAGAAATGGAGTGCTCTGCAATGGCTAGTTGTTGTAAATTCCGCGGTGTTGATTTCAGCCAGATTTTATTTACTGCTGACAGCTTAGCTGATATAGAAAATTATGACGAACGAAATTGGGGCAATGATTCCCATAGTATAAGTTTAGAAATTGGAAGCATGATATTAGGTGAAATTGAATAACTAAAAAAGCTGCTATTTTGAATAGTAGCTTTTTTAGTGCGAAAATTATTCCGGCCAAAATAATTCATCTAATGTCTTATCTAATGCCTGACAAATGTTAATACATAAGTTAATGGTTGGATTGTAATTTCCTTTTTCAATTGCAGAAATTGTCTGTCTGGTTACCCCAACTTCTTTAGCCAGCTCTTCTTGAGACAAATCTTTAGCAGCACGAGCTGCTTTCATTTTCAAGTTTTTCATTAAGCATCATCTCTTTTACTGCGATAGTTAACATATAAGATTGCAATTCCCATAATAATCAAATACACTGCTAACATACCAAATGTCACAATACTAGTGAAGTCCTGATTAAGACTCGTAATGCAAAAATATGCTTCCATAAGTCCGCAAACAATTAAAAGAAAACCGTTACCAGTCATGTGCTTTTCTTTCATTCTAAAATAAGCTTGGTTGATAACATCATAAATGCTAGCTACAAAACATCCACAATATAAAGGAATAATGCTGAATAAATAATTAGAAAACTTGATGTTAAACATCTCTAAGTACATCATAAGTACTGCTACAATCGTTATTGTGAAAAAGCCATATTTGTAACCACGATTACGAATTGCTTCTTGACGTTCATCGTAGTTACCTTTCTTTTTTTGTGACCACATCATAGCAATGAGTGTAATGACACATATGGTAATAAAAATGATTGTTAATTCCATTTTTGTTCCTCCATTGAATCCTTTTTTTGTTTGATTTAGTTATAATAATATAATATTTATTACTTTTTGTAAAATATATTTTACATAAAATTGTAAAAATTGATAAAAAACAATAAAAACACCGAGTAGTTTAAAATTACTTGGTGTTTTTGTTAATTTATTTAATTGTACCGATATATTTAGGAATTAATGATAGTTTATTATTAGTAGGAACAGTTAATAAACAATCTTATACTATAAGTTCTTGTTAAAGGGCGTTATTTTTAGATAAAACTTCTCCTTCTTCTTTAGAAAGATTATTAATTCCCTTTCTTAACTTGGTGATAGTTGCCTTAGGAATATTAAAAACACTCAAAAAATCATAAATAAAAGTATTTTTATCATTTTTTTCTATTATTTTAGAAATTTTATCTTCAATATTAATAATAGCCATTTATTATTCCTCAAATCAATTTTGTAATTATACTTATATTATCGTTGAAATATAAGTATAACTCAATAATTTATTTTATTTTAGATTAAAACCAAGTTTACTCTTTGAATAAGAGGGTGATAAAGATCTAAAAAATAAGCTCTACTATAAAACAACAAATAAATCATTAATGCAAGTCTTTATTGATGTTAAAACTAAAGTGGATCAATTAGGCTCAAAACCACGTTATATCTTAATAACTAACTTTAAAGATATACTTGCGTTTGATACGAAAACGGAAGATACACTTAGTATTCCTTTTAAAAAATTGCCACAAAAATTTGAATTCTTTTTAGCATGGAATGGAATTGAAAAAGTAGATTTTGACAAAGAGAACCCTGCTGATATTCGTGCAGCTGAAAGATTTGCTAAATTGTATGATGTTATTATTAAAGATAATCCAGATGCATCCCGTCATGGACTCAATCTATTCTTAATAAGATTATTATTCTGTTTATTTGCAGAAGATACTAATATCTTTGAAAAGGACTTATTTACTAATCGTCTTAAGCAACTTACTAAAGAAGATGGTAGTGATCTTGATCAATTTGTAAATCAACTATTTAGCATTCTTGATGTTAAAAAAGAAAATAGACCAGCTGATACACCAAGCTACTTAAATGATTTTCCATATGTTGATGGTGATTTATTCATTGAAAAGCATGAATCACTGAAATTTACTGAACACTCACGCAAGCTAATCATTGATGCAGGTGAGAAGCTTGAATGGGATGATATTAACCCTGATATCTTAGGCTCAATGATTCAAGCTGTGGCTAGTGAAGATAGTCGTAGTCATTTAGGGATGCATTATACTTCTGTACCTAATATCATGAAAGTTATTAAACCATTATTCTTAGATGATTTAAGAAATGCTTTTGAAGACGCTAAAGGTAATATGGAAAAGTTAGATAAACTTTACGATCGTATTGGTCATATTAAGTTTATGGATCCGGCTTGTGGTTCTGGTAATTTCTTGATTATTACCTATAAAGAATTGCGACAGTTAGAAATTGATATTATCAAGGAACAGAATAATATTGCAGCAAATTTTGGAAAAGCATTCAATAATGGTAAAACTATTAAAAAAATGTTTTATGGAGGTAAAGAAGTAAGAAAAGTTTACATGGAAGGTAAAAAGGTATGGGATAACAAATATAGTGGACAATCCGTTATGTATATTCCATCAGTTACTCTTGATCAATTCTATGGAATTGAAATTGATGATTTTGCCTGTGATGTTACTAGGCTTTCTTTATGGATTGCAGAACACCAGATGAATGTTAAGCTTCATGAAGAATTGCAAGATGCAGTGCGTCCAACTTTGCCATTGCAACATGCTGGGGATATTGTTTGTGGAAATGCGCTTCGACTTGATTGGAATGAAATTTTGCCTCATAAAGCTGATGATGAAGTTTACTTGTTTGGTAATCCGCCTTATTTAGGAGCATATGGGTCAAAACAAAAAAAGCAACATAAAGAAGATATGAAAATAGTATTTTCAAATTATGGTGGAAATTATAAAGGCTTAGATTATATATGTTGTTGGTTTATACTAGGCAGTCACTACATTAATAATACTCAAGCCCAACTTGCCTTTGTATCTACGAGTTCTATAACTCAAGGTGCACAAGTTTTTGACCTTTGGTATAAAATATTTCGATTTGATCTAGAGATTTCCTTTTGTTGGCTGCCATTTATATGGTCAAATAATGCAAAAAATAATGCTAAGGTTACTGTTAACATCATAGGATTAAGAAAGAAATCCTCATTATCTAAAACTATATATAAAGAAAAGAAACAAGGATATATTTCATCAAAAGTTGAAAACATTAATCCTTATCTAACAGATTTTGATAATGTCTTTGTTAAAAGAAGTTCAAAATCTATATTTGGATTACCTGATATGAATATGGGCGATATGGCTAATGATGGTAGTGGTACAAAAAATAAGCAGGGATTATTATTCTCTAAAGAAAAATATGAAGAATTAATAACAAAATATCCTGAAAATAAAAAATTCTTTTTACGACATGTTGGCACTAAAGAATATATGCTTGGTACTTATAGATATTGTTTATGGCTAAATAATAAAAAAGAATATAAGGAATTAGATAATATCTCTGACTTTCATAATATATTTGAATATGTTAAAGAGCATAGATTAAGTAGTTCAGATACTGGAACTAATAAATTAGCCGAACGACCATATCAATTTAGAGACACATTTAAAGCGCACGAATATAGTATTGTTATTCCAAAGGTTAATACTGTTGGCAGACTTTATATACCTGCAGGATTATTAGATAGTAGTTATATAATTTCTGATTTGATGTTTGCAATTTATGATGGCCCATTATGGGTATTAGGGTTAATTCTTTCAAATATTCATTATGTATGGATACAGGCAGTTTGTGGAAGAGAGGGAAATAGCTATCGATATTCTAAAATTTTAGGATATAATACATTTCCTGTTCCTACTTTATCCACTAGAAGAAAAAATGAAATTGAAAAATTAACTTTTAAAATTATAGATATTCGTAATGAACTTGGAACCTCTCCTGCAGATTTATATGGTGCTCCATATGCAGAAAAGAACCCTAAACCCATGAATCCTAGACTTTTGGCAGCTCATCAAGAATTAGATCAAGTAGTAGATAGGGCATATAAACTATCTGGCTTTAAAGATGATAATGAACGATTAGCTTTATTATTGGATATGTACAGTAAAAGAATGGATGAATTAAATGAATAATATTCCAGTAGTTTTATTAGATGATATCTATAATCATATGGGTGACTTCTTTAGTAGAGATGAATTATACGATTTGACATCTGACTTTATTAATAGTAAAGGTAAAAATACACCGAGGGGAAAAATAACCATGCTTACTAGTAAGGAGGATTATTATTCAAAATACAGAATAGTAAAAATAAATTTAAGTGTTTTAAGTGATAGAGAAAAAATTGAATTTTTTAAGCAGCTTAGTATGCATAGTCGTGTAGATCAGAATACAGTTCTTAGAGAGCAAATTTCTAAATTAATTGATACGTTCGATGCACCTAATAGGTCAAGGGAGAATATTTCTAATTTACTCGCAAATTATTCAGATGAAGTTCAAACACAATGGAAAAATTCACTAAACTTTTATAATCACAAAGATTATAGAAATGCATTAGATTCAATTAGACTAACTATTGAGTTGTTAGTTAAAATTCTAACAAACTCCTCAGCTTCTTTAGAAAATCAAAAAGGAAATTTAGGTAAATTTCTTGAAGAGAATGGCATTAGTAAAGAAAGCAGAAATTTATTTCTTAAAATGCTAAAGAATTATGAAGATATTCAAAATAATAATGCAAAACATGGTACACCTGATGGAATTAATGCAGAAGAAATATCATTTTTGATGAATCAATCTTACGTAATAATTAAATTTTTAATTGATTGTGACAAAAAGAGAGAAAGAAATAATGCAAGATAAAAATGTAGTAGAAGTTAACTATCATCAAACAGGTAAAAGTACTAATACAGATGAACTCGGTATGCGTGAAATGCAGGCTCGTGTCTATCAACATAGAAATTCGCAATATTTATTAGTAAAAGCACCACCAGCATCAGGAAAATCACGTGCTTTAATGTTTGTTGCACTCGATAAACTTGCTAATCAAGGTATCAAGAAAGTTATTGTAGCAGTACCAGAACGCTCAATTGGTCGTTCTTTTAAAGATACTGAGTTAGTTAAGTATGGCTTTTATGAAGACTGGAAAGTCGATTCACAATATGATTTAACTCTTCCTGGTGGAGCTGCAGGTAAGGTTCAAAAGTTAGTAGACTTTTTAAATTCAAATGATGGCAGAATTCTCATTTGTACTCATGCTACCTTGAGATTTGCTTATGAAAAGGTGGCTGATGATAAGACTTTCGATAATGTGTTAGTAGCTATTGATGAGTTTCACCATGTTTCTTCAGAAGATAGTTCTGTGTTAGGTACGGCACTGAAGAATATAATGCATAATTCTTCAGCTCATATTATGGCGATGACTGGATCTTACTTTAGAGGAGATTCTGCACCGATTCTGTCACCAGAAGATGAACAATTATTTGATAAGGTTACATATACTTACTATGAACAGTTAGATGGTTATCAATATTTAAAGTCTTTTGGCATTGATTACAAGTTTTATCAAGGTAATTATTTAGATGCACTTGATGAGGCTTTAGATACTACTAAGAAAACTATTATTCATATTCCAAGTGTCAACTCCAGTGAATCCACTAAGGATAAATACAATGAAGTTGATTCTATTATTGATGCCATTGGTGAAATAGTTGATCAAGATGATAAAACTAGAATCTACACGATTAAGAGTAAACAAACTGGCGAATTATTAAAAGTGGCTGACTTGGTTAACGAAGATGGCCGTGAAAAAGTTCAGGATTATCTTAGAGATGGTCTTAATGGCCCAGATGACTTAGATATTATTATCGCTTTGAATATGGCTAAAGAAGGCTTTGATTGGCCGTGGGCTGAGCAGGCATTAACTATTGGGTATCGTCATTCATTAACTGAGATTGTTCAAATTATTGGTCGTGTAACTCGTGATAGTTCTAATAAGGACCATTCTCAGTTTACTAACATGATTGAACAACCTGATGTCAAAGATGGGGATGTTGAATATGCTGTTAACCAGATTTTGAAGGCTATAACAGCATCCCTATTGATGGAACAAGTATTGGCACCGGAAATTCACTTGAAACGCAAAAGACATCCTCATGAGAAATCTGGCAATGGTGCAGATATTTTTATTAAAGGATTAAAAGAGCCCTCAAGTGATCGTGTTAAAAGTATTATTGAAAATGATTTACCTGATTTAAAAGCTGCTATTTTACAAGATCCTGTGGTAAAAAATGGAATTGCAACTAATGTTGATGCTGAAGTAATGAATAAAGAGCTTATTCCTAAAGTTGTTATGACTCGTTATCCTGATCTATCTAATGATGAAATAGAGCAAGTTAGCCAATATGCAGTAGCTGATACTGTATTACGACATGCTAAAGTTGATACCGCAGTTGATCAAAAAGGAAATACTAACGAGTTCTTGAAGATGGCGGATAAGTTTATCAATGTTGATGATTTGGATATTAATTTGATTGAATCGATTAATCCATTCCAACGTGCTTATAATGTTATGAGCCAAAATATTGATAGTAATACTTTACGAATTATTGAACGCTCAATTGATGCTAAAAAATATGATTTTACTGAGGAAGAATTAATACAACTTTTCAAAAATTCTAAATTATTCGTAGAAAAATATAATAAATTACCAAATAAAGACTCTAATAATGAGGAAGAGGTCAGAATGGCATATGCATTAGCTAAGCTAGCTGATATGAAGGCAAGAAGGAATAATCAAAATGGATGATACAAGACCAATTCATTCGCTAGAAGATATTTTTAATGATCCGGATTCAAATGAATTGTTAGTTCAAAAACAACCGCAAAAAAAATATATTGAAGTGAATCCAGAAATTGAAAAATTTAAAGAATTACAGCAATGGATTGAAGTTCATGATGGTAAAGAACCAAAAAAGACAACAGATATATCTCGTCTTCATGAAAGAGGGTTGGCTAGCTATTTAATTGGTATACGTAAAGATGTTGATCGAATCACTTTACTTAAACCTTACGACAAATTAGGATTACTAAAAGAAGCTACTGCAAATCTCAGTTTAAAAGATCAAGTTAAAGAAGAAAAACAAAATTTTGATTCTTTAGATGATATTCTTAATAATGACTCTGTATTGCTTAATACTTTTAGTAGTAATACTCTTAATTCAAAGCTTTTCAATACAAGTAAATTAAATAAAATTAAGAGAGAACAAAAAAATATCCCTGAAAACAAATCTAAACGTAAGGTAATGAAAAATTTCAATGAATACAAGCAATTATTTACAAAAGTTCAAGAAGAATTAGCTTCTGGTAAAAGGAAACTTACGACTTATAATAGTAATACGATTGAACTACATAAATTTTATGTTTTAAATGGTCAACTATTATATATTGAATCGACAGGTTCAGAATTTGAAAGTAAAACCAGAAGTGCAAGTAAAACAGATGCTAGAGTTCATGTAATTTATGAGAACGGAACAGAAAACTATCCTCTTCGAAATGGATTAATAGCTTCACTTTATGGTAGTAAAAAGCGTCATGGATATGGTAAGGCAGTATCTGAGCCTAAAGGTTCCTTTTCTTTTTATGCTGATGATCAAATTACGGGATATATTTATGTTTTGAAATCTTTAAGTAATAATCCTGAAGTGAAAAGAATTCAATCAGAGTATCCACTTTATAAAGTTGGATTCACATCAAATACAGTAGAAAAACGAATAGCTAATGCAGAAAATGAGTCTACTTATCTTTATGGACCAGTTAAAGTAGTTGCAGAATATCAAGTTGTTAATCTTAATCCTGAAGCTTTAGAAACAGCTTTACATCATGCTCTATCAAATTATAGATTGGATGTAGATATTAAAGCTCCGAATGGACATATAATACATCCTCGAGAATGGTTTGTTGTAAGTTTAGAGACTATAAACACCTTAATAAATAAAATTATGAGTAATTTAAGAATTAATTATTAAATATTGAAAAGAGAGTCTTCAAAATGTTATACAAACAAATTGAACAAAACAAGCGCAACACTTGGATAGTTCTGGGATTATTTATGTTGCTGCTGATTGCAATTAGTGTGTTTTTGGGATGCATTTGGATACCGATTGGGGTAATTTTCTTTATTGCAGGAATCATTTATATTGCAGTAGTTTACTTTGATGCAAGTAAGCACTTGCTCAAGTTAACTGGAGCACAAGAAATAACTAAAGAGTCCAATCCAGAAATTTATGAAATGGTAGAAGAATTATGTCTTGCAGCTAATATCCCCATTCCTAACTTGTACATTGCACCAACTACAGAAGTTAATGCCTTTGCTACTGGAATTGATCCTGAACATGCAAGCTTAGTTCTTTATCAGGGATTGCTCAATATTATGAATAAGCGAGAAGTCCAAGGCGTTATTGGTCATGAGTTATCACATATTCGTAATTATGACATTAGAATAACTGTAATTAGCAGTAGTTTAATGAATTTAATTTTCATGACGGGAGTAGGAGCAACAATTATTGGTGGCTCAATTGCGATGTCAGATGCTAAGGGGTGGCTAGCATTCATTGTGAAAATACTTGGCATGGTAATGTGCGGAATTGGGATTGCAATTAGTGTCGTCGCTATTCCGCTTGCTAAGTTATTTTCATTATTAATTTCACGCCAGCGCGAATATTTAGCAGATGTTGGATCAGTTGACTTAACGAGAGAACCATCTGGATTAATTTCAGCTTTACAAAAACTGGAAGACTTAGAAAACGGCCAGCAATTACCAACTAGCAAATCAGATAATTTGGTTTTAAACAGTCTATACTTCAATGTGAACATTACTAAATGGTGGCAAAGACTTTTCTCTGATCATCCACCACTAGATAAAAGAATTCAGAGACTAAAAGATAGCAACAAGGTTTAATTGAAAAAAGCACCTTTATTAAAGGTGCTTTTTATATTTGTTTTAAAACATGATATTTTAAAAAATACATGTATCAAATAATACATAATATGTTCACATCTTACCTAATAGCGTTAAATTGCAATAAATCCGCAAATAAAAATAACTTTTTGCTTGCATTTAGTAAGTATCATGTTATAATCTATGTATAACATGTAAATATTAAAAATACAGGTAATCAAAAAGTAACTACAAAAGGAGAAAAAATATGGTTTATTCAGAATTAAAAAATAAAGTTGCTGTTGTAACCGGTGGTTCAAAAGGAATCGGAACTGCTATCAGTCAAAGATTCGGTAAGGAAGGCATGAAGGTTGTCATCAACTATCACTCCGATGAAAAGGGTGCTCAAGAAGCTGCTGACAGTGTTAAGAAAAATGGTGGCGACGCAGTTATTGTACAAGCTGACATTGGTTCTGAAGAAGGCGCACAAAAGCTAATTGATGCAGCAGTTGAAAACTTTGGCGGTTTAGACATCTGGGTCAACAATGCCGGAATGGAAAATCAAGTAGCTACTAAGGACATGACACTTGAAGAATGGAATAAAGTTATCAATGTCAATTTAACAGGTGTGTTCTTAGGAACCAAGCTGGCATTGCGCTACTTTACTGATAATAATAAAAAAGGCAATATCATCAACATGTCCAGTGTTCATGAACAAATCCCATGGCCAACATTTGCACACTATGCTGCAAGTAAAGGTGGGGTGAAGCTCTTTACAGAAACAGTTGCCATGGAATACGCTAAGCAGAATATTCGAGTAAATGCAATTGGACCAGGAGCAATCAATACTCCAATCAATGCAAAGAAGTTTGCAGATCCAAAGCAATTAGAAACCACAACATCAATGATTCCAATGGGCAGAATTGGGAAGCCGGAAGAAGTAGCAGCAGCTGCGGCATGGCTTGCAAGTGATGAATCAAGTTATGTAACCGGAATTACGATGTTTGTAGATGGAGGTATGACTCTTTATCCATCATTCCAAGGTGGTCGTGGATAAAAACTTTTATTATGAAGACGAATTGATATACTTTGACCACCGACTAAAAGAATAAATGTTTAAAAGGAGAAGTAAATTATGAATGTAATTTTAGCGCTTTTACCAGCTATTGGCTGGGGTGTAATTCCTTTAATCGTAGGCAAAGTTCCTAATAGCCATCCAGCTAATCAAATTTTAGGTGTAGGAATCGGAGCTACTTTGGTAGGAATTATAGTTACAATTTTGCAAGTTCCGCAAATGACACTTGGAATTTCATTGCTTTCGCTTATATCAGGAGCTTTTTGGTCAATTGGTCAAGTTGGTCAGTTTGTTTCTTATACTAGAATGGGCGTCAGTAAAACTATGCCAATATCCACTGGCTTACAATTAATTGGTAATACAATTATTGGTGCATTGATATTTGGTGAATGGGATTCAATTAATCAATATGTAGTTGGTTCCTTAGCTCTAATTTTAATTATTATAGGTGTAGCCTTAACTGCAGTAAGCAATAACTCGTCAGCTAAAAAAATAACTGGTAAAAACTTGCTATTCTTACTATTAACTACAGTTGGTTACTGGGTATATTCCGCATTTCCTAAAGCAGTAAATGCTGATGCACAAAGTTTGTTTTTACCGCAAATGCTTGGAATTTTACTTGGAGCAAGTATTTACGCTTTATTTGCTAAAGGTCCACAAATTTTTAAACAAAAAGCAAGTTGGATTGACTCGCTAGCCGGAATCGCTTTTGGAATTGGTGCATATACATATATTCTTTCAGCTCAAAAAAATGGTGTCACGAATGCTTTCATTTACAGTCAGTTAAGTGTAATTATTTCTACCATTGGTGGTATGACTTGGCTTAAGGAATATAAACATGGTAAAGAATTAATTTCTACATTAATTGGATTAGGATTAATAGTAATAGGCGCCGTAATGTAAATAAAAAAAGGATGTATTACATCCTTTTTTTATTTACATAAATTATCAATTAATAAAGGGCATAATCACATTTACCCAAAGCCATGATAATGGCATAACTAAAATCATTGCTGGAATCATTTCCGCAATTGGAAACATCTTTAATTTTACCATTCTGAAACCAGTAGCTAACATTAAAAATCCACCACATGCTTTGAAATCTAAAATCATATTCGGGGTTGTAAATGGAATAATAAAGCGAGCCAAAAAGAATAAAATTACAAAAATGATTACTTGCGGTATCGCTATAATTGAAACTGCATAGCCTAAACTAGCAGCAAAAATTGCCGCAGTAAAAAAGTCCAATATTGACTTAGATACTAAAATGGTTAAATCACCTGACATTCCTTCGGCTAATGAGCCATAAATTCCCGTTCCACTAGCACAAAATAATACTGTAGCAGTAACCATTAAACTTATAAATTCGCTATGTGAAATTGATAAATTTTCTGTAGGAATTAATTTAGTGATAGGCTTTTGCATTAAAACAGCACCTTTATTAAAAATATTTCCTAATTTAATCCATAAACCAAAAATTGTTCCTAAAATTATAGCAAAGATTACTGCAGGCATATTTTTCATAGGTGAAATTGAATATATCCCCATTCCCATTGAGCATGCCCCAAAAATCATATTTAGTTTTTCCTTAAAATCTTCAGATAATTTATTTCCGAAGAAACCACCAAAAATACCTCCAAGCAATACTGCTAAAGAGTTAATAATCACACCAGTTGGCATTGAATGACCTTCTTTTCTACAAAATTAATCTTAGTATATTAGTAAAAAGAACTTGTCGACAATTCTAAAAGATAGTTTAATTATTCTTAAATGGAATAATAGAGGTATGACATGGAAATAAACAAATTAAAGACGTTTGTAAATTTGGCACAAACATTAAATTTTTCAGAAACTGCAGCAAATTTATATATTAGTCAAAGCAGTGTTTCAAAGCATATTAAATCTTTAGAAAAAGAAATAGGGCATTCGCTATTTATTAGAAGTAATAAAAACGTAGTTTTATCATCATATGGAAAAATAATGTTGCCGTATGCTCAGCAAATTTTGAATTGTAACAAAGAATTAGAATTAAAGTTTGAACAGTTTCAAGCTCAAAATAATAAAACTATCGTTTTAGGAACTATTCCTACTTTTTCTAATTATGCAATTTTCCAAAAAATTATGGCTTTTAATAAAACTAATCCTGACATAAATATTATCCTTAAAGAATATGAAACTGCTGACATATATCAAGAAGTCTTAAAAGGAAAGATAGATTTAGCTTTTGTTCGTAATATTAATAAATTACTAGCTAATTTTGATGTTATTAAACTTAAAACAGAATCGTTTAAACTTTATTTACCTGATAATGATTCTCTAGCTAAACAAAAGGTAGTTAAAATTGCAGATTTAAAGAATAAGACCTTTATTACTTTAAATAAAAACAGTTTATTGCAAGATCCAGTCTTACAATTATGCCGTGAAGCCGGTTTTGAAGCAAATATAACTTTTGTTAGTGACCGAGTTAATTCCATTTTAGAAATGGTAAAAAGCAAACAAGGTGTCGCGATAATGATGGATTCATTACCAGCTGTTAAAGGAGTGTCAGTACATGACATTAGTCCTACAATAAAAGATGAGCTATTGTTTATTAAGAAAAGGCAATCAAACCGAGCCCCGTTAAATAGTCTATGGAATTATTTGAAAAACACCATTCCAATTAGGAATAGTTAATTAGTTAGTTAGAATTGATTACTATCGTTAGCGCTTTTAAGATAAGAGTATAAATTTATCGAAGGAGCGTTTTTTATGACTAAATTACCACAAGATCCTTGGGACTTACGTAAAGTTTTAAGAGAAATACAAGATGACCCAGTTGATTTTCATGAAACTGATGTTGAAATTGATCCAGATGCAGAAATATCAGGTGTATATCGTTACATTGGTGCAGGCGGTACAGTTGAACGTCCAACTAAAGAAGGACCTGCAATGCTTTTTAACAATATAAAAGGTTTTCCAGATAGTCGTGTTTTAATTGGATTGATGGCTTCAAGAAAACGTGTAGGAAAGATGTTGCATCATGACTATAAGACATTAGGTCGTTTTTTAAAAGATGCAGTTGAAAATCCGGTTCATCCAGTTAAAGTTGATAAAAAGGATGCTCCAGCTCAAGAAGAGGTCTACTTAGCAACTGATCCTGATTTTGATATTAGAAAGTTAGTACCAGCTCCAACTAATACACCTTATGATGCTGGTCCATATATTACTTGTGGACTAGTTAAAGGTTCCAATCCTGATAAAACTATGACTGATGTAACTATTCACAGAATGGTTTTAGAAGATAAAGATACTTTAGGTATTTATATTATGCCGGGCGGACGTCATATTGGTCATTTTCAAAAAGAATTTGAAAAATTAAACAAACCAATGCCAATTACTATTAATATTGGTTTAGATCCAGCAGTTACAATTGGAGCAACTTTTGAGCCACCAACCACACCATTGGGATATGATGAATTAGATGTTGCTGGAGCTTTGCGTCAAGAACCTGTCCAATTGGTGGATGGAGTTAGTGTAGATGAAACTGCATTGGCTAGAAGTGAGTATGTATTAGAGGGCTATATTATGCCTAATGAAACTATCCAGGAAGATATTAATACTCATACTGGATTTGCAATGCCAGAATTTCCTGGTTATAACGGTCCAGCTAATCCAGCTCTAAATGTAATCAAGGTAACAGCTGTAACTCATCGTAAAAACCCAATTATGCAATCTGTAATTGGACCTAGTGAAGAACATGTTTCAATGGCAGGAATCCCAACTGAAGCATCTATTTTAGAATTAGTTGACAAGGCTATTCCAGGAAAAGTTGTTAATGTTTATAATCCACCTGCAGGTGGCGGAAAATTAATGACGATTATGCAAATTCACAAAGATGAACTAGCTGATGAAGGAATTCAGCGTCAAGCTGCAATTTTAGCTTTAAGTGCGTTCAAAGAACTTAAAACAGTTTGGTTAGTTGATGAAGATGTGGATATTTTTGACATGAATGATGTCATTTGGACAATGAATACACGTTTTCAAGCTGATCAAGATATTGTGGTTTTACCAGGAATGCGGAATCACCCACTTGATCCATCAGAAAGACCACAATATGATCCTAAATCAATTCGTGTAAAAGGGATGAGTTCCAAAGTGATTATTGATGGTACTGTTCCATACGATATGAAAGACCAATTCAAACGTGCACAATTCAAAGAAGTATCTGATTGGGAAAAATATCTAAAATAAATTCAATAAGGGGGGATGATTTAAGTGAAAAAAATTATCGTAGCCATTACTGGAGCTTCTGGAAGTATTTATGGCATTGATATTTTAAAAAAATTAAGTCAATTACCCGATATAGAAACTCACCTTGTAATGAGTGACTGGGCTAAAGAAAATATTAAATTAGAGACTAATTATACTCCTGAACAAATAACAGAGATGACCACTTATGTTTATGATAATCATAACATGGGAGCAACTATTGCTAGTGGATCATTTAGAGTTGATGGGATGGTAGTTGCACCAGCTTCAATGAAGACTGTTGCTGGAATTGCGGCTGGTTTTGATATTGATTTGATTATTAGAGCAGCCAGTGTTATGCTCAAAGAACAACATAAACTAATCATTGTCCCACGAGAGACTCCGCTGTCTACGATTCACTTAGAAAATTTAACCAAGTTATCTCGAATGGGAGTTCAAATCATTCCACCAATTCCGTCTTTTTATAATCATCCAAAAACTATCCAAGATTTAATCGACCATCAATCTATGAAAGTGATTGATAATTTAGGTATTGAAAACAATTTTGGTAAACGGTGGAACGGTCAAGAAAATGGTTAGCAAAATTTTTAAAATTACGCAGGAAAATTATACAATTTATGCCAATTGTCAATTACTCAATCAAGATTTAGTAGTTAATTTAAGTGGCGGAGATCTTCCTCATATTGGCGGAATTGTTAGTTGGGATGGTAAAAGTAAAAAAGAAACTAAGGTTAGTTTTACAAGTCATAATGGTCGCATTCACAAAGATATTTTTTTAGCAGAAAAATTTGCTAAAAATGTTGAAGCAGCGTTACCAGGTAATTTGTGTGTTACTGCTGGAGTTCATATTGATGGGATTACTCAAGCTCAAATTGAAGCTTCTTTTCCTATGACTGAAGCTTTAGCTAAAGAAGTAATAAATTGGGTTGATAATAATATAAAAGAGATGAAACAGCCTAAATATACTACCCATATTGAGAATTATACTTTATCGAAAAAGTTAATGGCTAAAAAGGATAAATTTTAGATTAATTGAGCATGATAGCAGTGACTTTGATTTGATGAAAGGGTATATTAAAGGGTATATTAATGAACAAACATTTCATGAAAAAGTCAGATTTAGACAAAATGCCAAGTGATTATATAGAGCCAATAGATGAAAGCTATGAGGATTTTCCAAAATCCAGCCTTAATCCTACAGGATTAAAGTCTTTGAAAGTTGATTTAAAAAATAATTATCCTAAAGTCGATTTAAATGTTCCTTATGCAGTAAAAGATGGAAAGGAACTTCATTTACAAATAATTATTCCCCCTATAAATCATCCTCAAGAACGTTTTCCCTTAATTATGTATGTTCAAGGCTCGGCTTTTCATAAGCAGGATTTAGGATTACATTTAGCGCATATGATAGAAGTAGCTAAGCATGGGTATGTTGTAGCAATGGTTGAATATCGTTATGCACCAGAGCATATATTTCCGGTGCAAGTGCGTGATTTAAACACGGCTACTCGATTTATGCTGGAGCATTCTAATCAATATCATATTGATTCTAAAAATTATATTGCATGGGGAGATTCATCTGGAGGACATACAGTTGCATTAGCCAGTGTAACTGAAGATAAACAGTTCTTCAGTGATGAGGACATTGATGTCTTTCCACTTAATTTTAAGGCATCTATTGATTTTTATGGTCCAACAGATATTAGTCAAATGAATAAAGTACCCTCTACGCAAGACCACGTTACAGAACACAGCTTAGAGGGGGAGCTATTTGGCTCAATTAACTTATATGAAAACCCGGATATTGTTCAAAAAGCAAATCCAATAAACTATATAAGTAAAGATAAAACTATTCCGCCATTCTTGATTATGCATGGTGATAAAGATAGACTTGTCCCATTTCAACAAAGTTGTTTACTCTATGAAGCATTAAAAGAAAATAATAAAATAGTAGAGTTTTATAGAATAGATGATAGTGATCATGCAACTGACGCATTTTTTACTTCGGAAGCGTTAGAAATAGTGTTTGCATTTTTAAAAGAAACTGATAAAGATAATAATTAATAACGGTTTGCTAATCAGAAAGACTTCTAGTTTAGACAATTTGTCTGAGCTGGAAGTCTTTTTTGCTATAAAGGTGTTTTTTCTTACTCTCTCAACGGAAGTCTATTTTAAATAATAAACAAAATTGTTAAAAAATTTGTGCAAACATAGTATAATATGCTTGCAAACTAGTATATTGTACGTATAAATTAAGGAGAAATATTATGAGTTTAACTCTTGGTATTGATAATGATTTAAAATCAGAAACTAGATCTAACCTTAAAAAAATGGGTCTTGATATGACTACTGCAACTAAAATGTTTTATATCTATATTAATCAACATGGAAAGTTGCCTTTTACTCCTAGCGTAGGTAGATCAGAATTAGAACAAGCAGTATATGAAGCAAAGCATCATCAATTTGCAGGTGAGTATAAATCTTTAGAAGAAATGCGAAAGGATTTATACTCTGATGAAGATTAATCATATTACAAAAATTTTTTATACAGCTGCTTATAAACGAGCTTTAAAAAAGTGTAAAAGCACCTAAAAGGGCGCTTTTTTTCTTACTCTTTCAACGGAAGTCTACTTTTTAGACTTCTAGAAGTAGACAAAACAGACCTCTTAAAGTCTACTTAATAGACTTGATAAAGATAGAGTTAATAAAGAGTCAACTACCATTCACTAAAGTGAATGGCATGGTGACTTCACAAATAAGCTCATCACTTATTTGTTACTAGCACCAATATGTTTGGATGAGACTGCGATATCCTCGCTCAAGAAGCAAGCTTCTATCGGCAAAGATATCTACGCCAAATCGCCCCAAACTAATGACACAAGTTGCTGTGCCAGTAAGATTTTGCAAGAAAATCTACGAAAATTTATATTCATAATCAGGAATCTTCAATGCCATATATCCTTTGCCCAGGATATTTTTAGCTGCATTGTAGTCCCTGATATGATGCGCGTTGCAATTAGGACAATCCCACTCACGCATTTGCAGCGTGAGTTTTTTCGTGCCTTTCTTACCCATCACGAACTTGCAGTCATAACAAGTTTGGGTAGTATAAGCCGGATTGACCAAGACAAAGGTCTTGCCGTGAAGCGGTGCTTTATATTCAAGCATACCGATAAACGTTCTCCAGCCTACATCACTGATGCTCATTGCCAAGGCGTGATTTTTAAGCATGTTCCTGCTTTTCAGATTTTCTCCGACTACCAAATCGTGGTTCTTGATAAGTGCAGTCGACAAATTATGCAGAAAAGCATTCCTCTGCCTATATATTCTGCGATACAATTGAGCTACTTTGAGCTTTTGCTTTTGGTAGTTCTTGCATTCAGATAATTTATGCTTGGTCTTTTTGGCTCTGCGACACCTTCTAGACAAGATGCGCTGCTCTTTAGCCAGTTTGTCTCTCATTCTCCGATAATACTTTGGATTAGCTACTTCATTGCCGTTCGTATCTATCAAGAAGTTCTTGATGTTTAAGTCATAACCAAGAGCCGAGCCTGTTTTAGGATAGAGCGAAGCCAAAGGATCATTAGACTTGATAAGCATTGAGATATAGTATTCTCCCGAAGAATGAACAGAAATCGTAACTCTGGCAATTCTGATTTCCTTAGCTTTTGGCAGTTCTTTAGACAAATAAACTTTAATCTTGCCAAGCTTAGGCAGCTTAATATGACAATAGCCATGCGGATTCTGCTTTAAAAATCTAACTGTACCGTTGAATAAGTTAGGCACTTCGCCATGCTTCTTGTCTAATCCTACATACTGACAATTAGTGGAATAGCTTTGCTTAGAAGCAGACTTGCGCTTGAATTTAGGCACTCCAGCATCATGAACCTGTCTGAACGTTTTCCATGCAGATTGATAATTTATCTGAGCATTGTAAGCAGTCAAAGAATCCAAATCCTTATCGCCTAGCCAAGGATACTTATCTGCAGTGATCCTGTCTAAGCCAGTTTTACGCTTAGTTGACTTAGTTATCAAAGTACCTTTTTTGTTGTAGCGCCAATTCTGGTGTACAATAAAACACTTCTTGATTCGGTTGAATCTTACTGTGTATTTAGGAATTGGATATTTTTTGTCCAGCTTGTTTCTATGAATTGCACTATCAGTATAAGAATTAGCTAAAAGCTGATTATAGACAAAGCGAGAAGCATCAGTATTCTTTTTAATGATCTTCTTTTGCTTGTGGTTGGGAAAGGCTCTCATTTTAAGACCAAGCATGTATTTCATTTCTGTTTTGCGCATTATTTTCACCTCCTTTGCGAATAACATTAATTATATCATCTGTCAATGTATGTTACAATATAGTTATGAATCACTTTAATAACAAGGAGTAAATTATATGTCAATGAATATAAGAAGAGATAAAATAAAAGATGCAGTTTATGAGAGAAGATATGTTTATAGCACCCACTATCATTTAATCTGGTGTACTAAATATCGCAACCAGATATTTAAGGACCAAAAATTAGCTGATGAAATGAAAGAGCTGCTTGTGCAAATTGCCCAAGACAATGACATTCTTATTGAAAAAATGGAGGTAATGCCCGAGCATATTCATCTGCTTATTTCGTTCAAGCCGTATAAAGCTGCTTCCAGCGTTATCAAGGCACTAAAAGGCAGAAGCGCATTTTTATTCTTCCAAAATCATCCAGAAATAAAGAAATCACAGATGTGGGGCGGACACCTGTGGTCTTCAAGCTATTATTTTGGCACTGTAGGCAATATGTCAAAAGAAGTAGTGGAAAAGTACATCAATGATCAAATATATAATGCCCAGAAAGAAAAAAAGCCCTATCCATCCACTCATTAAAATAGGTGGATTTCCGGGCAAATTTCATTAAATATAAAAAGATTATTGATTGATCAATCAAGAAAAATAATATTCACAGTTTTTTTAATTAGTAGGGGGATGTACTAAAAAAGGCATATCTGAAAATTATATTTTCAAATATGCCTAACAATGGTACAATAAATTTAAATGTTATAAAAATTTTAATAAATAAAAACAAAACAAAAAGCTCGTCTTTCAGATTGGAAGCCTGGACAACGAACTTTTGTTAGATGCTTTTATGCATTGCTATAGTAATTATACCAAGATTAGTATAATTTTCAATAGGATTGCATATTAAGCCTGCAAAAGTTACTCAAGATGAGCTAACCTTGGAGGTTATTTTTATGAAATTAGATAGTATTGTACTTTTTAACGATAATCATAGTAAGAAAGCTACATTTCTCAAGTATTTTAGCTTTTTAGATAATAAAAAATACGCTCATCTTCCTGAAAAAGCTAATAAATTGTATAGCTTATTTTACAACCGTTATAAACTTTCAAAGATTAATAAAAATAAATTTACTGATGAAGATGGAAATTTGTTTTTCAACTATACATTAAAGTCGATTGAAGAAGCACTTAATTGTTGCCATGAAACTGCTTTGAAGTATAAAGACATGCTTATTAAGTGCGGTCTTATTGCTCAACAGCGTATGGGACTTAATAAAGCAAACCGCTACTATTTGCTTGAACCAGAATACGAAGAATCTGACTTTTATAATGAAAAAGCCGAACCAACTAAAAATCATAGAAAGGTTAAAAGGGCGAAATCTATCTTTAAGCCTCAAAAAAAGACTGTCACTAAGCCATTTTTTGTAAATGATTCTGGATATAAATTATTACTTGGATTCAAGCACTATGGTTTTTTAACGAGCAATCGACAAATTAAAATAATTATGCAAACTTTGCACTCGATTGCCTCTCAATTAGAAAAAGATATTATAAGTGCAAACTTATTGACTAATAGGGAGTTTCACCATATGTTTGTAGAATATACTTCTGCACAAATAACGACCCAAAAAGCTTTTAGTCAAGTATTATTCCGCATCAAAGAACAATTAGATTTTGGAGAAAACATCACGAATTTTGGTGCTTATTTGCGTCGTGCAACTGAGGATGGTTTATATGAAGTGATGGTAGAGAGAATTAACGAATTAAAAGAATTGCAAGGCTAACAATAACCTTATAATGCAGTGTTATTTTCATCTTGCTTTGCTTTTTTAACAAAAAAAGGATTCAAAGCTAGGCAACGCACCTAGATTGAATCCTTTTTGCTTTCAATCAGTGAACTATAAATAATTAGAATCGGTAAGTGAAAATTATTATGCTGATTGAAAACGTTTATACTACTCAGCACATCATATTGTAGCGCTTTCCTAATTTAGTGTAAAGCAATAAGCCTCTTAATTTTAAAAAATAATCATTAAAAACCTGTATACAAGTTATGCTTTGAAAAGGCTTGTTCATATAAAGCAAGTGAACTACTATACAATTGTAAGCAAAATGAAAGGAGGTTGAAAAAATATTCATAGAATAATAGTCAATAGTTTAGTCTGTTATAGTTTGTCTAAGAGGTATTTTAATATGACAAATCAAACAAAGGCATACAACTACATCAAAGAACAAATTATAACAGGAAAATATCGTCCTGGTCATCTGCTTTCAGAAAATCAAATGGGAATTAGATTGAATCTTTCTAGAACTCCTATTCGTGAAGCAATTAATGTACTAGAGTCGGAAGGACTTATTGAACGAGATGGTCAAGAGACACGAGTTACAAAAATAACGGCTGCAGAACTAAAAGAAAATTATGATTTGCGGTCAATGCTAGAAGCATATGCATTACAGAAAAATTTTGATAATTTAGATGAAACTAAGCTTATTAATTTTAAAACTCAACTTATCAAAGCTGGTGTAGAGCAAAATTGGTCTCAATATATTATTTTGGATAAAAAACTACATTTATACTTAACTAGCTCTGCTAGTGGTTCTACTTTACAAAAAAGCTTAGATCTATTGAATAATCAAACTGATAGAATGCGTTACACAATAGCTAAAAGTAACTTATGTGTTAAAACATGTGTCAAAGAATTAATTGAAATTATTGATACTATTTTAAATAAAGATAAAAATTTAGCAATTAAACTTTTACAAGATCATATTAGCAAAATATTTTCTTGGGAGAGTGAGTATTTTAATAAAGAGGCATAAAAATGATTAAAGTTATTGTATTAGGTGCACATGGTCAAGTTGCACAATTAACTGAAAAAATGTTGTTTACGGATAAAGATATTGAAACTACCTTATTTTTACGTAATGCATCCCGCCTAAGCCAAGATAAAGATAAGGCTACGATTATTGAAGGCGATGCTACAAATGAGCATGAACTTGAAGAAGCAATTAAGGGACAAGATGTCGTTTATGCAAATCTTGGCGGAACCAATACAATTGTCAAACAAGCAAAAGCAGTTGTAGAAGCAATGAATAAGGATAAAGTTAAGCGCTTGATTTGGATTTCAACACTTGGAATTTATGATGAAGTGGCTGGTAAGTTTGGTGATTGGAATAAGCAGACTTTAGGTAATTACATCACTGAATATGCTAAAGCTGCTAAAATTATTGAAGATTCAGATCTTGATTACACTATAATTCGTCCAAGTTGGATGACCAATAAAGATGAAGTTGATTATCAAAGATCTAAAAAAGGTGAAGAAATAACCAATACTGAAGTTTCCAGAAAGTCTGTCGCTTCATATGTTTATGAATTAATCAAGAATCCTAAAGAAGATATTGATGAATCTATCGGCTTAGAAAAACCACATACTGAAGGAGATAAGCCAGAATGGTATAGATAGTTTTTATTTTAAGCAAAAATGTAAGCGCTATTATTAATTAAGAGGGATTGATTATGGTAAATGGTAATTTTACGGGCTGCGCTAAAGGGATGCACACCCCAATAAAGGTAAAAGTAGAGATTGATAATGATAAGATTACTGCGGCTCATATTGATTTGGGTGAAGGAGCAAATGGATATGCAAAAGTTGCTCAAAATTTAGAAGAACAAATTTTGAAAAAGCAATCTAGTGACTTAGATGCTGTTTCTGGTGCTTCAGTAACCTCAAGAGCTGTACAAAATGCAACTTTTAATGCATTGAATAAAGCAGGACTTGAAAAAGCAGACTATTCTTTAAAAAACGGCACATATTCTGCAAGCGCACATGGACATGGAGGACCAGTAAGTGTAGAAGTAACTACAAATGATAATAAAATTACTGCTGTAAAAGTGACAAAGCAAACTGAAAGTCCTTATGTTGGTGATACTGCGATGAAAGTAATTCCAAAAGAAATCGTTAAACAGCAAACTTTGAATGTTGACGCTATCACAGGTGCCACAATGACTTCTGAAGCTATTATTAATGCCGCAACTAAGGCTGTCGCCCAAGCGGGAAATGCTCAAGCATGGTCACAAAAGCCGTTTGTTAAGAAAACTACTCCTGCAAAAAATCTTACCACTGATGTAGTTATTGCTGGTGGAGGATTAAGTGGTTTATCTACTGCCGCATTTGCTGTTAAAAAAGGGTTAAAAGTAGTAGTTTTAGAAAAGAATGACCAAATAGGTGGCTCATTTAGATATGCGGCAGGTGCTTTTGCTACTCATGGATCAAAAGCTCTTCAAAAGATTAATCAGGATAATAATATGAATGAACTTCTATCTTGGATCAAAAAAGCCAACCAAGATGATCCCGGAAGCTCAATGAATATGGACTTTGTAAAATATCTTCTTCATAATTCTGGAAAGACTTTTGATGAATTGCTCAAAATAGCAAAAACTGATCCGAAGTTCTTTTTAAAGCTTCCATATATCTGTGCTGGATTTGGTGCTGGTGGCCAAGTTGCTCAAATCTTAGAAAAGTATATCGAATCTAATGGCGGAATCATTCTTAGAGGAACTATTATTACAAAGATAAATATGAAAAATGATATTGCTACAGGAGTTCAAGCTAAAAATAGTAATGGTAAATTTACTATTAATGCCAAGAATGTAGTAATTGCTACAGGGGGTGCTTCATATTCTAAAGAAAAATTGCTTCAAGAAAGTATGCCAAGTTTAAAAAATGTTCACGTGTTTAATGAAGCAAATTTAGGTAATACTGGCGATGGTTATGACTTACTTCAAAAAATTGGTGCAAAAATAGATTCTAATAACGTTTATAAAAGTGCAGAGTTAGATTTTTCTCCAATGTTTTATACTAATTTCAGCAATGAGCCGGATTACAGCAAAGCAATTGTGATTAACGATCAGGCTAAGAGGTTCACTAATGAAGCTCCATTTAGTTTTTTGAACTTAACGACTGCTTTATATCGTGAAGGAAGTTCCAGGTATTATTTGATCTATGATGTTGATCAAATAGATGAAAAATTTAAAGAAAAACTAGATAAAATTCCTCAAGGTTCAAAAACTATGGTTCATGCTCAAACGATTGAAGAATTAGCTGATAAACTCAATCTAGATTCAACTAATCTTAAGGAAACTTTTAATCAGTACCAGAGAGCGTGCGCGCTTGGTCAAGATAAATTTGGTAAATCTTCTCAAAATTTAGTTAGTTTCACTGGTAAAAATGGTTACTATGCTATTTATACAATGCCTGGATCATGGGGTACAATTGGCGGTGTCAATATCAACAAAAAAATGCAAGTTCAAAAAGAAGACGGTGGCTATTTTACCAATGTTTATGCAGTGGGTGAAATGTCAACGGGAAATTTATTTACTGATTATTATATGATTGGCTTTTCTCTTTCAGATTATTCTACTGAAGGCAGGTTACTTGCTGAAAGTTTATAAAGAAATCCATTTAAATAGTTCAACTAATTTTTATAAAAAGATACTTTATTATTTAAAATAAAGTATCTTTTTAGTTATAACTAGTCTTAAGCAAAATAAAAAAGATTTGACGATATAAATCAAATCTTTTAGAATGTATTCTTACGAACTATTGTTTGTAAAAAATACTTATTTTTTATCGTGAGCCTTTTTGTACCAATAAACTAAACCAAACGGCACAAGATTTTCTTCATGGTTTTCAATGCGTTTAATGTTTGACCGATGACTCCAGTAAATTAAAATTACTAATAATCCGCTCAAGATAGTTAATGCCATATCATGAAAGAAAAATGACACAATAAAAATTAAGATAATTGAAATCAAGCTCGTTAGAGATACCATACTAGTGATGAATAATAATGGGAAAAAGATAATTGCACATATCAAGAAGAAATGTACATTATATCCTAAAAGAAAACCAGCAGTTGTCGCAACAGCTTTTCCACCTTTGAAATTCAAAAAGATAGAAAAAGCATGTCCTAAAATAGCTGCTAATCCAAAAAACAAGCAAAGATAATGTGGTCCCAAATGAAATATCACTGGTAAAATTGTTGCAAGTGTCCCTTTAAAAAAATCAATTAAGAAAACAATTACTCCTGCAACAGGTCCCAATACTCTGAAAGTATTGGTAGTACCAATATTTCCAGAACCATATTTGCGAATATCTTTATGAAAAAAGACCTTTCCGACAATCACACCTGTTGGGAAGGACCCAATCAAGTATGCTAAAATAAATAACGATGCAATTTCTAATGCAGACATATGTTAATCACTCCATTTAAATCTATGGCTATTTTAGCAAAATTTTGCTTGTAAATATATGGAGTGAACTAAATTAATGAATAAGTGGAGGAATTTTAGTGGCTAAAGCTAATACTTATGATGATTCTTCAATTCAAATTTTACACGGATTAGAAGCAGTTCGTAAACGTCCTGGTATGTATATTGGGTCAACTGATATTCATGGACTGAACCAGTTAGTTTATGAAATTGTCGATAATTCAGTTGACGAAGCTATGGCTGGCTATGGTAAAGAAATTGATGTAACCATCCACAAAGATAATAGTATAACTGTGCGTGACTTTGGACGTGGAATGCCAACAGGGATGCACAAATCAGGAAAACCAACGATTGAAGTTATTTTGACAGTTTTACACGCCGGAGGTAAGTTTACTGAACAAAATTATAAGACCTCTGGTGGTCTTCACGGGGTAGGTTCATCCGTAGTTAATGCACTATCTAGTTATATGAAGGTGCATGTTGTACGTGATGAAAAAGCTTATGAAGAAGAATTTGAAAATGGTGGTCATCCAGTTGGCACTCTTAAGTGTTTAGGTGATACTGATGAAAAAACGGGTACCACTATTACTTTTAAACCGGATGATACGATTTTTTCAACAACTAAATATAAATACGAAACCATTCAAGAAAGAATTCGTGAAAGTGCCTTTTTACTTAAGGGAGTTAAATTCACTTTAACCGATGAGCGTGATCCAGAACATCATGATGAGTTTCAGTATGATGATGGTATTAAGTCATTCGTTTCTTACCTTAATGAAGGCAAAGGCACAATTAGTGATGTCTTTTATTTTGAAGGTAAGCAAGATGGAATGGAAATTGAATTCAGCGGTCAATATAGCGATGGTTATTCAGAAAACTTAGTTTCCTTTGTTAACAATGTGCGTACTGCAGATGGTGGTAGTCACGAAGTAGGTGCTAGAAGCGGTTTTACTCGTGCATTTAACGACTATGCTAAAAAGCAGGGGCTTCTTGGTAAAAAAGATAAAAATATTGATGGTTCTGATTATCGTGAAGGTTTAAGTGCAGTCTTATCAATTAAGATTCCAGAAGAACTTCTTGAATTTGAAGGTCAAACTAAAGGAAAACTTGGAACCCCGCAAGCTCGTTCAGCTGTTGACTCCTTAGTATATGAAAAGATGTCATATTACTTAATGGAAAATGGCGAACTAGCACAGGAGTTGGTTAAGAAGGCTCAACGTGCTAGGGATGCACGTGAAGCAGCTAAAAAAGCAAGAGATGAAAGTCGTAATGGCAAAAAGCGTCGTAAAAAAGAAGTTCTATCAGGAAAATTAACTCCTGCTCAATCGCGCAATCCGAAGAAGAATGAATTGTTTTTAGTCGAAGGGGATTCTGCCGGCGGAAGTGCCAAGCAAGGGCGTGATCGTAAGTTCCAGGCGATTTTGCCACTTCGTGGTAAGGTCTTGAATACTCAAAAGGCTAAATTACAAGATATTTTCAAAAATGAAGAAATCAATACAATGATCTATACCATTGGAGCAGGTGTTGGTACTGAGTTTAATGTCGACGATTCTAATTATGATAAAGTTATTATTATGACAGACGCCGATGATGATGGAGCTCACATTCAAATTTTGCTTTTGACATTCTTTTATCGTTACATGCGCCCAATGATTGAACAAGGAAAAGTATATATTGCTCTTCCACCTTTATATCGTCTTCAAAAAGGACGCGGCAAAAAAGCTAATATCAAATATGCTTGGACAGATGAAGAATTAGCCAAACAAGAAAAAGAAATGGGACGCGGCTATTCTTTACAACGATTCAAAGGTTTAGGTGAAATGAACGCTGAACAATTATGGCAGACTACAATGAATCCTGAATCAAGAATGCTAATTCGCGTTAGAATTGATGATGCTGCATTAGCTGAACGCCGAGTAACCACTTTAATGGGTGACAAAGTTGCTGCCAGAAGAAAGTGGATTGAAGAAAATGTAGAGTTTAGAATGGGGGAAGATGCTTCCATTCTTGATAAAGAAAATGATTAAAGAAGGTTTTTGATTTAATGACCACTAAAGAACGAATTAAAGAAATGCCCCTTGAACAAGTAATGGGGGAAAGATTTGGCCGTTATTCTAAATACATTATTCAAGAACGTGCCTTACCTGATATCCGTGATGGGTTAAAACCTGTTCAACGTCGTATTTTATATGCAATGTATCAAGATGGAAACACTTATGATAAGCCATTTAAGAAAGCTGCTAAAGCTGTTGGTAATATCATGGGTAATTTTCACCCACATGGTGATAGTTCCATTTATGGTGCATTAGTTCACTTATCACAAGATTGGAAAATGCGTGAACCTCTTGTAGAAATGCATGGAAACAATGGCTCTATGGACGGTGATGGTCCAGCTGCAATGCGTTATACAGAGTCACGTTTAAGTAAAATTTCCAATATGCTCTTGCAAGATATTGATAAAAATACTGTCAAAATGGTACTCAACTTTGATGATACAGAGTATGAACCAACTGTGCTTCCAGCGCGTTTTCCTAATCTTTTAGTAAATGGATCTACTGGTATCTCATCAGGTTATGCCACAGAAATTCCACCACATAACTTAAGCGAAGTAATTGATGCTACTATTTATCTGCTTAAGCATCCCGATGCTACACTTGAAGATTTAATGAAGTATGTTAAGGGACCGGACTTTCCAACGGGTGCAATTATTATGGGCACTAAAGGAATTAAGGAAGCTTATGAAACTGGTCGTGGCCGTATTCAAGTAAGAGCGAAAACCACAATTCAAGAAATTCGCGGTCATCGTCAAGAAATTGTTGCCACAGAAATCCCATTTGATGTCAACAAAGCAATCCTAGTTAAAAAAATTGATGAGATTCGTTTGAATAAAGAAATTGATGGGATTGCGGAAGTTAGAGATGAAACCGACCGTCATGGTTTATCAGTAGTAATTGAACTTAAAAAGGGCGCTGATGCTCAAAATATTTTGAATTATTTATTTAAAAATACTGACTTACAAGTGTCATATAATTTCAATATGGTCGCAATTGATCATATGACACCAGTTCAAGTTGGCTTAAAGCGGATTTTGTCATCTTATTTAGAGCATGAAGAAGATGTTATCACTAAAAGAACCAAATATGACTTAGATAAGGCAGAGAATCGTCTTGAAATTATTCAAGGTCTAATTCATGCTATGGATATTTTAGACCAAGTAATCAAGGAAATTAGAGCTTCTAAAAACAAAGCTGATGCTAAGAAAAACTTGGTTAAAAAGTTTGATTTTACTGATCGTCAAGCAGAAGCTATTGTGTCTCTTCAACTTTATCGCTTAACTAATACTGATGTTGATGCCTTAGTTGCTGAACAAGAAGATCTTAATAAAAAAGCCGAAAAGTTTAGAAAGCTTTTATCTGATAGAAATACTCTTGAAAAAGAAATTATTAAAGAACTCCGTCAAGTGAAAAAAGACTTTGGTAGTGAGCGTAGGACTGAAATTTCTGAAGAAAGTGCCAAAATAAAGATTGATGAAACTGCCCTGGTTGCTGAAGAAAATGTCCGCGTTTTAATTAGTCGTGATGGTTATCTTAAGCGTTCATCTTTGCGTTCATTCCAGTCTACTGAAGAAGGAGATAATGGGCTTCCTGATGGAGATAAGGTCATATATGAAAAGACATTGTCTACTTTAGATAATCTCTACTTGTTTACTAACCGAGGAAATGTAATATATCGTCCAGTCCATGAATTAATTGAAACTAGATGGAAAGAAACTGGTCAGCACTTATCTCAGGAAATAGGGTTAGAGTCTGATGAACAAATTATTCGCGTTTTTGACTTTAAGGATTTATCTATTCAAAAGAACTTTCTTTTAGCAACTAACGATGGATATATTAAGCAATTAGAACTTGCTAATTTACAACCTACTAGAACTTATAAGTCTCGTGCAATGACTGCTATTAAAATGAAAACTGAAAGTAGTCGCTTAATTAGTGTTGATGTAGTTGATACTGATTCTACTCAAGAAGTAACTTTATTTACTAATCATGCTTATGCAGTTAAATATGATATTAGTGAGGTGCCAACTTCTGGAGCTAAAGCAGTGGGTGTAAAATCCGTTAACTTAAAAGATAATGATTTTGTAGTTGGCAGTGTTTTGGTTAAGCCTGAATTTAATGATTTAATTAAGGTTGGTCTTATTACTCAGCGAGGTGCATTTAAGCAGTTTAATTTAAATTTAGTTAATAAAGTATCTCGTGCTAAACGTGGTGTTTTAGTCCTTAGAGAACTCAAAACTAATCCACACAGAATTTCAGCAATAACTTCATATGGTCAAAACCATACTTTGCTTTTAACTACTAGCAGCGATCGTCATTACAAGATTAAGACTAATGAATTTCCATTAGGTGATAGATACTCTAATGAGTCCTTTGTACTTGATCCTAAGGTAGATGGTGCTCCTATTTTACTTGAGCTTGGTCGCCCGCTTAGTGATGAAAATAAGGACGTTTCAGATTTATTTGACTAAAATAATGCTTAAATAATGCCTATTAAATACTTGGATAATAGGCATTATTTTAGTAGACTAGAGTAGAAAAGAAAAACAGAAGAAGAGAGGATCTTTTTAATGGAAAAAGAATTAGTTTTCGGACACCAAAATCCTGATACAGATGCGATTGGCACCGCAATTGCATACTCATATTTACAAAATAAGTTAGGTTACAATACTGAAGCTGTTGCTCTTGGTGAACCAAATGATGAAACTGCATATGCACTTAAGACATTTGGTTTTGAAGCACCACGTGTAATTAAAACTGCAGCTAATGAAGTTAACTCAGTTATGCTTGTTGACCATAATGAACCTCAACAAAGTGTTTCAGATATTGAAGATGTTAATGTATCTAACGTAGTTGACCACCACCGTATTATGAACTTTAACACTTCTAAGCCTCTTTACTACCGTGCTGAACCAGTAGGTTGTACAAGTACTATTGTTTGGAAGATGTTTAACGAAAATGAAGTTGAAATTCCTAAAAACTTGGCAGGTTTAATGCTTTCAGCTATTATTTCAGATACTTTACTTTTGAAATCACCAACAACTACTGCAGATGATAAGGAAGCTGTTGATGCTTTGGCTAAAATTGCTGGTGTTGACTATGAAGAATATGGTCTTAGAATGCTTAAAGCTGGTGCCAATATTGCTGATAAGTCAGAAGAAGAATTAATTGACTTAGATGCTAAGAGTTTTGAATTAAATGGTAACAACGTTCGTGTTGCACAAATCAATGTTGTGGACTTGCCAGAAGCAATGGATCGTAAAGAAGCCTTTCTTAAGGCAATGAGCGATGCATCTGAAGAAAATGGCTACGACATGTTCATGCTTTTGATTACTAATATCTTAGATTCAGATTCTGAAGCTTTAGTGGTTGGTTCTGATGATAACAAGGCTACTTTTGAAAAGGCATTTGGTAAGAAGCTTGAAGATTCTGAAGTTAAACTTCCAGGTGTTGTTTCTCGTAAGAAGCAAGTTGTTCCACCATTGACTGATGCTTTTGAAGGCTAATTTAAAAGTCAGTTTTTAGTATTAACAAGCTGGTAACTCTAAATAAAGAGCTGCCAGCTTGTTGTTTTAGAGGACTTTATAATATGCTTATGGAATGCAAGCATGTTAAACTTGAAATAGAATGTTAATTAAAAGGGGAGATTTATTTATGTCATATCCACAATTAAATATTGAAGATGCCAAAATTATCAAAGCTACTATTAAAACCAATCATGGGGATGTTACAGTTGCTTTATTTGAAGAACTTGCACCAATGACGGTTGAAAATTTTGTTCGTTTGGCTAAAAAAGGCTACTACAATAATACTACCTTTCATCGTGTAATCAGCGATTTTATGATTCAAGGTGGTGATCCTAAAGGGGATGGTACTGGTGGAGAAAGTATCTGGGGACATCCTTTTGAAGATGAATTTTCTCGTGAATTGTTTAATTTGAGAGGAGCACTCTCAATGGCTAATTCAGGTCCTAATACAAATGGAAGCCAGTTCTTTATTGTACAAAACAAAAACATGCCTAAACGTATGATTCGTGAAATGGAACCCGCAGGTTATCCAAAAGAAATCATTAAGCAATATAAGCAAGGTGGAACCCCATGGCTTGATGGTCGCCATACAGTTTTTGGTCAAGTAACTGATGGTATGGATATTGTTGATGAAATAGCCAAAGTAAAGAAGGATAAAGCAGATAAGCCAGTTGAAGATGTAATCATTAAAACAATTGAAGTAAAAGATAATAGATTTAATGATTAACTTACCAATCTAAAAAACAACCCATTGTAGCAATTCGAAAACTACAATGGGTTGTTTTTATTATAGAATACAGTATTCTACTTTTGCTTCTTATCAACGGAAAGTTGTTCCTCAGAAAGAGGAGTTACACTAACATTTCCAGAAGCAGAAGTAATCTCTTTCAACAATACGATGAGTGACTTACATACTCTTTCAGAAGTACCTTGAGGCAACTTTCTGAGTTCATTGATAACCTTACGGATAAACACAGGAGTGTTATCTGTAGAAGAATTCTTTGAACGAGCTACATCGTAAGCACTGTTGATAAGTTCCGGAGTTGTGGTGTTCAATGCTTGTGCAATCGCATCTAACTTCTGAATACTTACATTCTGATCTTTAGTTCTCTCAAGACGTGAAATAAAATTAACTGACAAGTCACTTAGTTCAGCTAAATCTTCTTGAGTTAATTTTTGCTCGCGACGACGGCGAGAAATTTCCTGTCCTATATTAGCCATGAAGCATTCGACCCTTTCAAAATACTTATAATTCTATAGCTATAGACTATAGAAGTTTTTATTAAAAATAAATAGACTATTTTAATATTATTCACTTACATTATATAAATATATAACAATTGTATGTGTAAAAAGCTTATCAAATAAGCATTTTAAAGTTGAAAGAGATGTTATTAAAAAAATAATATAAGTTTAAAAATAATCCATTCATAACAACAAAAACAGAAAATTGTGAGAATTTCAGCGGTGGAAAGTTAAGACTCCGTATCTTGGTTTATTTCCTGTCCAATATTTAGTGTAGGTCATTTTAAGATGATTTAAAACTAATATGCACTTAAATTATGTATTTCTTTATTTTATTTACACATATTTAAGGCTTTATTAAATATATAATAATATAAATAAATAGCGAAACTTATAATGTGGTATTTAATTATAATGTTTTCAAAAAATATTTTTCAGTGTTAGTTTTTACTTATTTTTGCCTTATGTTGACTGTAGCAAAGGAACTATATATTTAATTAAAGCTTGTTGAATTAGTTATAATTTTCAATAATAAGTAATTGCTGAAATATTTATCATATGCTAAACTCAAATTGTTTAAAAATTCAAACAATTTGGTTTTTTATTTTTGAACAAAAAAGAACAGGAATGGCCGTTCCTGTTCTTAAACATTAGAAGCTTCAAGTAAAAAATTAATAGCTTCAAAATATTGACGAATTTAAGACACCACAAAAACTTATCAGAGGTAATTAAAGAGTAGCGCTTTGCTTTTACGAAAAAAGTAACGCTTTATTTAAGATATTTTATTTTCAAAATCTTTAATTTAAAATCTTTAAATTCACCTAAGTGAGCTTTTAAAATCTTTAAATTCATAGTTATTATACTTAATTCCACGTGTTATTTCAAATAACTATGACTTAAACTTTTATTTGAAGCCTCTGGGAAACAAAAAACATTTTACGGAGGTAATTACTATGTCAGAATTTTATACAGTTAATGAAAAGAGCAACGCTTTATTTTATCAAATGCCTAAGTGGCTTTATGAATTGAAGCCTTATAAGTCAGTACTCAAAAGTAATCATCGTGAAACTTATATGCTTCTAAAGGATAGATTATCTTACTCTATTGAAAATAAGTGGATTGATAATGAAGGTAGACTTTATCTCATTTACACTAACGAAGAATTAGCTTCAATGTTGGGTTGCAGTGAAAAGACAGTCACTAATATCAAAAGTAAATTAATAGAAGTTGGCTTGCTCATTGTAAAGAAACAAGGCTTTAATTGGAAGGAAAAGAAAAATAATCCATCTCATTTATATTTACTCAAGCCAGCATTATCTGTAGCTAATGTTTATAATGTTTCAGATAAAAAATTATCTCAGGGCGTAAGTTTTTCTTCCCGAGAAGAAAATAATGCAGTTAGCTTAAATACTGATATAAGTGAAGACGTAAATACTCCTTCTAGACAAAAAGATAGTCAAAGCATTGAATTAAGCGAAAAAGTAAAAACTACTGTAAATAAATATAATAATTCCTTAGATACTAAGAAGATACATAAAGATACTCAACTAGACTTTTCACCATCAAGTTTTACACAAGCTGAAATTGAAGCTCAAAATAGAGATTTAGTTAAACACGCTCCGCAGTTTATGACTGAAAGTGATGATTCAGAAAACTTTATTCTTTCAAAACCAGCAACTAAGTTGCTTTCTTTGTGGTGCAAAACTCCAAAACAGCTTTACCGTGTAGTTCAAATTATATTGAACGCTAAAAATTCAGTTAAAAAAGAATTTACAAAATTAAATTTGTGGCAAAAGTGGCAAGTTAATGTTGCATTAGAGTTGCCAGGTCAATATCGTGATGATGAACAAGTACTTGGCACTGAGGAATATGAATATACTGATCAATTTAATCAAGGAATAGAAAATACATTGAGAAAAGTGCTTAATAGTATTAGACGTAACTACGATTATGGAAAACCTATTAAGAGTGCCGAAAATTATATGTTTATCTCTTTTAAGCGTTATTTTGAAAAAGTAGCCATGAATAAACTAGAAAGCTTAGTTACTAATTTAGATGATTCTCAGAGGTTGCTTTCTTGGTATAAACAAAAAAATTTAAAAATAAATCAATTTCCTATTGACTAATTTCAGGTTATCTTGTAACAAGATAACCTGAAATTTTAATTTCAGGTTATCTTGTACTATAGACTTGTTCCTAGCTAAGAACAAAAAAGTTGAGGCTTTTTCCGGAGAAAGCGAAAAAATATTTTGGAGGAAAGTATGATGAAAAATAAAAGTTGTCTGCTTTCAAACTCCATCTTGATTTATTAGTTTTGAATTTGAAACTTTTAGAGATGTCATAATCAAGTGGGAGTTTGATTATGACAAAGTTAGTTATTTAAGTTTTAGCTGCAGTTGTTGTAGTAGTTTTTGATGTCTAATATATCCGTGTAGCTAAAAAATTAATGATAAAGCACACCCTTAAAAGTTTGATATTGAAGAAGTGGTTAAAGTTAAGTTATTGATTCATGCTTTTCTTAGATTGGAGGAAGAAAAGAGTGAATTTGATAGTGATACTGATACCGACTGAATTAATATACAAGCTAAGCAAATCATTAATGAAAATGATAACTAGTAAATTCTCTAAAAAGAAGAAAAATACATAGCCAATAGATCAAAAATTCAAATTAGTTAAGGGATAGGTTGTTATGACTTTTAGTGACTATTTTGAACTATGTGGTTTGATTTTGTGGATCATCAGCCTAATTGGAGCTGGAGTATTAGGACATTTTCATCTTAAGAACCAGCGCTTAACTGAATTTCAAGACACCGCGAAAACACTAATGACTGATTACGTTTACTTCTATGATAAGGCAGTAATGTCAGATGATAAGAAGCTAAACAATGTAGTTAATGCCGTGGTTGATGGTCTGCAAAGAAAGGGATTCAAGGTAACAGAAGAAGACGTGCAGAATATTTTTGCAGGAGTTGAAAAATCTGTTACTGAGCTTAGGTTTAAGCAAAAAGAAAATTAATTGGAGGAAAAATATGAGACAAGCATATAACATTTCAGCTTTTCACACAGCTGATTTAAACACTGGCTACTTAGCAGTAGCACAAAAAGGAAACGTTGGTTCAAAGTACATTTACGCAGAGCAATTGCGTAATAACCAAACTGAAACCCATATTTTGCGTGGATACGCAGGTAATGTAACTACCCCAGTAGTTACATTGTATAATTCTGCTGGTGGCCATACTCAAACTTGGGAATATTCAGGTCGTTCTGGTAAGTGGTTTGTAGGTACTAAACCAGCTACTGGTAGTAGCAATTGGGATAAACAAATTGCTCGTGTAGATATTAGCTCAATTGGTAGAACTTACACTTCAAATACTGAACTTCCGCGTTTAGCATACTTGAACAGAGCTGGTTCTTTAACAAAACCAGATGGTAGTTTCTATTCAGGTGATGACTTAAAGCGTGCAGAAGCTGCAGTATCACCGGATTACACTAAGTTTTTATTAGCAACTGTAGATCAAAATGGTAATGGCTACTTTGTAATCTTTGATAATAATGTAGTCAATAATGCACTTGATAATGTAGAATACAGTAATGGCTATGTTAACCTTGGGGATCTTCCATATCAAGAAAGCTTCGTGGTTGAAGGATTTTATGGAACTGTTAAATCAATTCAAGGTTATGACATTGATAATGCTGGTAATATTTATGTATCTAGTCAACTATCACCTGATACAATTAATGGTGTATATCATCAAAAAAACATTTACAAAATTCCTACTTATGCAAGAACCAACACAGGCAGTTGGTTACAAGTAGACTTGACTCATAATGCAGGTCCAATTGATATTCATGGACAAGGGATGCATACTGAGCTTGAAGGTATTCAAATTTTTGGTGAGAACCACTGCTACTTAACTGTTGCTTACCACAAAACCATGAATGGTAAAAATAAGACAGCATCAAACAAGATTTATGAAGTATCTTGGAATGAATAGTTAAAATTAAAAGAGTATAAACTTAGTAATTTGCTGAGTTTATGCTCTTTTTAGCTTGAATTATATTCTCTAAAATAAGATAATTAAATAAATCGTAATAGTAAGGGGATATAATTCATGAAACTCAACAAAAAACTAACAGCTATCTCAGCTGTTGCATTAATGGGGATTGCTCCATTTGTTGCTTCAAACACAGCTGAAGCTGCTGATAGTAGTACTATTAATAAGACTGTTATGCACAATTCTGTTGTTTATGACAAGAATGGTAAAGATACTGGCAAAATGTACAAATCTTATCAAAAAGTTGTTGTAGAATCAGGTATCGTTAAAATTAATGGTGGACAATATTACAAGCTTGCTGACAAGGATCAATACATTAAAATCACAAACATTGATGGTGTTGAGCGTACAGTAGAACATAATGCTTATGTTTACGCAACCAGTACTAAACGTGCTAACCGCAGACTAGTTAAAAAAGGTACTACTATTGTTACTTACGGAGGAAGTTATAAGTTTAAGAATGGTAAAAGATATTACCGAGTTGGTGGACCAGCTAAGCAATATGTAAAAGTAGCTAACTTAGGTGATGCAGTTACTACCTCTGCAAGTTCTAATTCATCTAACTCGACCGTGACCAATAAGAATAACACCTCATTAACCAATAACTCAACATTGAGTCCAAGTGATGGTGAAACAACAGTTACTGTAAATGTTTCACGTACGCCTTTATATACAGAAGTTTCTGGAAAAGATGCTGTTCAACCATCAGGTAAATATGCAAAAAAGGGCGATAAGTTTATAGTTGATCGTCTAGAACAAGGAACACGTGCAGATACTGGAAGGGACGGTGACGATGATTGGGAATTAGCAATTTATCATATTAAAGGTACTGATTATTGGATCTACAGTAATTCTGTTTCGGCTGCTAAAGAATTGCCAGTTCACAATTATTATCACTATTACAAGTCATATATTCAATTTTCAAAAGCTACAGATGTTTATAATATAGATGGAACTATACAAAATCATAACGGCCAAAAGATACGTAAACAAAGTGGTTTGATGGGAGTAGATAAATTAGTTTATATCTGGCTTCCAAGTGAACAAAAATCTGAATTATTCTATCATCTAGTTGGTACCAGTTTTTCAGCTACAACTAACTCAGCTAGTCAGGAAAGCACTATTGAAATTGGACATAATGCATATGTAAAAGCAAATGATGTGAAATTTGTTGAAGAGAGTACAAAGTTAACTCCAAGTAATACTCCAGAAGAAGCAAAGGCTACGTATGAAGCAAGTCAAGCTAATACTACAAAATAATTAACAAAAATACAGATGGTTCATTTCATGAATTATCTGTATTTATTTTTAGATAATTCATGATTTTGTATATATTGAAATATAAATATTAATATAAGATAATTAAATAAATCATAATAGTAAGGGGATATAATTCATGAAACTCAACAAAAAATTAACAGCTATCTCAGCTGTTGCATTAATGGGGATTGCTCCATTTGCTTCTAAAACGGTCCAAGCTGCAGATGTTTCAATTACTAAAACAACTATGCATAATTCAGCTGTTTATGATAAAAATGGTAAAAATACTGGAAAAACATATTCATCATACCAAAAAATTACTGTAGATCCAGACACAGTTGAAATTAATGGAAGTCAATATTACAAATTAACTGGCAAAAATCAATACATAAAAGCAACTAATATTGATGGTGTTAAACGTACAGTTGAACACAATGCTTATGTTTACGCAACCAGTACAAGACGTGCTAACAGCAAATTAGTTAAAAAGGGTACTACTATTGTTACTTATGGTGGGAGCTATAAGTTTAAGAATGGTAAGAGATATTACCGAGTAGGTGGACCAGCTAAGCAATATGTAAAAGTTGCTAATTTAGGTGATGTTGTAAAAGATAAAGATACTAATTCTACGACAAATACTGCTCAAGAAGAGACTACTATAACAGTATCATATCCATATAATGTAAATATTTATGATGGTAAAGGAAATGTGGTACAAAAAAAGGTAAAATTGGGTACTAAGTTTATTACAGATAGACGTGAGATTACATCATTTGTCAATCAATTTCCAGCTGGAATGACTAAGGATGGTTTATATCGAATTAAAGGTACCGATCATTGGATTTTAGCAGCTGATGTTAAAGCTGAAAGAAAATTACCTTTGCATGATTACAACACTGAACATTATTCTTACATAAATTTTATTAAAGATACAGATGTTTATGATGCTAAAGGCAATATTTTGGATCCTAATGGAAATGGTCAACGTATAACAAAGCAGCTGGGAGATATTAAAGTAAATAAATTGCTTTATATTTGGTTACCAAAGAAAAACAAAGCTGAATTGTTTTACCATTTAGTAGGCAAATCATTTTATGCCACAAAGGGAGAATGGTCAGCAATTACTGTAAAAGATGGTTATGTAAAAGCTGATGATGTAAAGTACTCCATGGGCATTAAATTAACTCCAAGTAATACTCCAGAAGAAGCAAAATCTGCTTATGAAGCAAATCAAGCTACTAGTGCTGTTGTAAATTCAAATAACTAATAAAAAAATAATATATATCTTCTATTTTAAAAGCAACTCATACCAAATTTGAGTTGCTTTTTAATTTGCAAAATTTATTCACGATTTAGTTTATTAACTATTTTAGTAAGTTGATTAAGCTTCGGGAAAATAAAGTTAAAATAATTAACTAATTTTTCCCCACGTAAACAAGAAACTATCTCACCAGAAGATGCACTTAAGGAAATTATCAAGTCACTTAAGAAGAATGTGAAGATTGACTTGAACGGTGAAGAAGTAACGATTATGGAAACACCTGCAGTTAAAGTTACCTTATCAGCTAGTGATGAGTTTGCAGGCTCAGGAGATTCACCAACCTTTACAATTAGTAATGGTAAGTTAGATTCTGCAAGTATTACTAACTGGTTGAAAGATAAATATAGCTTAAATGCAGGTTCTGTAGGATTAACTGTTAATGATGCAGGAAAAATTATTGCTTCTTCTGGTATTTCAGCTGGTGAAGTTTCAGTAAAAGTATCTGAAACCAATGGAGTAGATTATAAGTTAACAATCAGCTGCAATGTCTACAAGGAAGACAATAAATTAGTTACTAATGAGTTATCTCTTGAAATTGGCATTACTGTAAAACCTACTGACTTATTGCATGGACTACCAAATGGTGATTTGGTAAAGGTTACAGCAGGTGCAATTTTGATAGTGGCCATAGCAATATTAGCCGCTTTAGCGGATGGTGGAACTATTGCTGCAGGTGCTGGAGCAGCGATAGGTGCACTTTTAGGAGCATAAAAAACATAGTTAAAAACTATGTTATAACTTGATATATTTTTTATAGTATGGCTTTAATTCTTGGCGAAGGTCTATTTTTTGAAGAACATCTTTATTTTCTATTTTAGAAATAGGATAGGTCAGTTTAATATTTTTATTATTAGTTTTATCAAAGCCGCATATAATAAAATGCTTTGAAGTTTCAATTAAAAAGTCATATCTGTACTTTTTTATAGGAAAGAAATAGATTTTATCATTGATTGAAAAATTTGCCTTAACTTGTTCTTTTTCAGTGGAACTTAATGGATTAAGAGAAAGAATAATTATTGGATATATTTTTATTCTAGTATATATCCATGCAAGGCAAGCAGGGTATAAAAATATTGATAGTATGACAAATAATACTAGTAATTCTAACTCTTTTGTTAGTTTGGCAGGCATATAAAATGGTATTAGAATTGCTAAAATTATAAGGATAATTATAGAGGAATGGAAGATAAATTGATGAAACTTCCTATATTTTGGAGAAACACCCATTCCAAAGAAAATATCAAAAAATGTAGAAATATAGTATCCTTTAAATTTTGTGCTGGTAGTTGGTTTATAAATAAAAATTGGATTAGTTGATGGATTCATGATTATTGACTGTCCTTTCAAAATTAGAGAAATAAAGCTTTAAAATAAAAATAATATATCAAGAATAGCATTAAAAGCACTAAAATATCAACTTGATTAAGGGATAGATCAATGACTATTAGTGAGTATATCGAATTGAGTGGATTAATATTGTGGATCATCAGCCTAATTGGAGCTGGACTATTAGGGCATTTACATCTTAAAAACCAGCGCCTAACTGAATTTCAAGACACCGCGAAAACACTAATGACTGATTATGTTTACTTCTATGATAAGGCAGTAATGTCAGATGATAAGAAGCTAAACAATGTAGTTAATGCCGTGGTTGATGGTCTGCAAAGAAAGGGATTCAAGGTAACAGAAGAAGACGTGCAGAATATTTTTGCAGGAGTTGAAAAATCTGTTACTGAGCTTAGGTTTAAGCAAAAAGAAAATTAATTGGAGGAAAAAATATGAGATTTATTAAACCTACTACAAGTGTAAATGTAGAAAAGAGTTTTGAAGTAAGTACTGGACATGGTTCAGTGATTCAAAAAGGTAATGTAACAAAAGACAATATTTACGCATTACAATTATGGAATAATCAAGAAGAGATTAGAGTTTATAGAGGTTCAATAAATGATCCTAAGAATTTGAATATTTTGAAGTTTAAAGGTAATGGAGCTGCTGGTCACCATACACAAACTTGGGAATATTCCGGTAAAAAGAATAATTGGTTTATTGGAACTAAATCTGTTGGTAGTTGGTGTAGTCAAATTGCTAGAGTAGACATTGTTACTGATAAAGTGGACTCCAACAGTAATTTAGATTTTGCTAGAATTGCATGGTTAAGTCATGCTGGTAAAATGGATTATCCTGGTGATGATATGGTACGTTCTGAAGCAGCTGTATCACCTAATTACGAAAAGCTTTTGATTGCAACTATTGATAAAGCTGGTACAGGATATTTTTCAGTTTATCATTTACCAAAAATTAATGAAGCATTGAATAAGGTTAAGAACTTGTCTCCAGAAAAGAGATATGTAAAGATCAATGACTTAGAATACGCACTTGATTCATCATTTAAGGTTACAGAATTTTATAATAAAAATGCAGATAAGTATGATAACTTTGTTTTAAACTCTGTACAAGGATATGATTTGGACAATAAGGGTAATATTTATGTAACAAGTCAAAAGTCTCCTGATATTGATAAAAGAACTGGTAAATTCGAAGCACATCATAAACAGGTATTAAAAATTCCTACTTATGCAAGAAATGATTCGAGCAGATGGAGCACTTTAGATTTAAGTGCAGCAGGAGTAGTCGATATTAAAGGGCAAGGACTTCACTCAGAAGTTGAAAGTATCCAAATTATTGATGAAAATTATGGATATTTAACTGTTGCTTACCATAAAGCAAAAAAGATTGATAAACCTAAGAATCCTGCAGAAAAATATTATTCATATACTTCTAAGAACAAGATTTATAGAATTAAATGGTCTGATTAGTTATGTGTAAAAAGCGTGAACTTTTAAGTTCACGCTTTTTACATTGAATTAAATAAATTGTTATTAGATAATAAGATTAATCTAATAAAGGGAGAATTATTTCATGAATTTATATAAGAAAGTATTATTAGCAGGAACCATAGTATTAATTGGAACTACACCTTTTATGTCTAATACAGTTCAGGCTGCCAATAAAGTAGTAACTAAAAAAACAATGCATAATTCTGCAATTTATAATAAAGATGGTAAAAATACTGGAACAGTATTTGCTTCATATCAAGATGTAGAATTTTATTCTGATCCTGTTAAGATTAATGGAGAATACTACTACAAAATCACATATCAAGATAAATACATTAAACTAACCAATATTGATGGGGTTCAAAGAAAAGTTGATTCAAACGCATATGTTTATGCAACAAGTACTAAACGTGCTAATAAAAAAGTACTGAAAAAAGGCACAACAATTACAACTTATGGTGGAAGTTATAAATTTAAAAACGGTAAAAAATACTATCGTGTAGGTGGACCAAAGAAGCAATATGTAAAGGCTTCTAATTTAAGTAAATCAGCTAAAGAAGTTCCGACTCCTGTAAAAGAACAAGAAGCTACTGCTACAGTTAAATCAAGCGTGGCTGCAATTTATACTGGAGAAGGCAAAGACGATAAACAACTTAAAATAGTAAAGAAGAACTTAAAAGTTGGAACTAAATTTACTGTTGATTATTTTTCAGATACTCCGTTTTCAGGTTACTTCCCTTCAACTCAATATGGAAATGCTCCAATGTATCGAATAAAAGGAACCAATAACTGGTTACATTTTGCGGATGTAAAAGTTAATAAAGAATTGCCATTATATGATTATGATGATGAACATTATTCACGTATTAGATTTGTGAAGGCAACTGATGTGTATAATGCGGATGGAACTATAAGAAATCTTGGTGGACAAAAAATCAAGAAGCAATGGGGAGCTTTCAAAGTAGATAAACTTACTTATATATGGGTTCCTTCTGAAAATAAGGCGGAACTATTTTATCATCCTTTAGCTAAAGAAATTGATGGTACTTTTACATATCCAAATAATGTAATTAAGATGAACAATGGCTATGTGAAAGCAAATGATGTTGAATTTTTTGGTGGAATCAAATTAGCACCAAACAATACACCAGAAGAAGCAAAAGCTACGTATGAAGCAAGTCAAGCTAATACTACAAAATAATTAACAAAAAATACAGATAGTTCATATCATGAATTATCTGTTTTTTTATATTTGGAAGAATAATAATTTTCTATATATTGAAATATAAATATTAATAAAGGAAAAGTAGTGCAAAATAACTTAGCCAAAGGTACTAAATTAGTTGTAGACAAACATCAAGAAACTGTTCCTTTCGCAGATATGTTTGTTCCAGCATGGAAGCTAAATGGTTTTTACAGAATAAAAGGAACTAATAATTGGGTAGTTGGTGTACTTGTTAAACCCGATAAGGAACTTCCAACAAGTAACTAATATTACTAAAAATATGCATTTCATTATGTAAAGGATGGTAGCAATACAACATCACGCGATAATTGCTTGGTAAAGTAATAACTTCTTAGAGTAAAAAAGGATTCAATATTACTGAATCCTTTTTTAATAATTGTATGTCCATATTAGGAGCGATATACCCATATGTGGTATAATTAAATAAAAATGGAGATGAGATGATATGACAACTACAATTTCAGCAATCCTAAATAATAATAATTTGACAGTTGCAGATATTGCATCAAAAAGTGGAGTTGCTCGATCAACATTAGGAAATGCTATTAAAAAACCAATTGAATCTTGGTCAATCAGAGTATTAAACGCTTTTGCTAAAGGATTGGGGATGCAATCACCTGATTTATTAAGTAAATTACAGTCTGACAACTATGAACTAAAGATTGATGATAAACATCAAATGATTCAGGGAATTCAAATAAGTGATAAAGAATTATATCAACAAGTTAAATTTGCTGTAGTTAATAATCACTTGGAAGGATGGCAACCCACTAGAGATGATATTTTGTACTTACTTAAAGAAGTACAAAACCCTGATCCCGAATTTGATGAAATGTACAGAGAACTTTTTGAAAATGAGTAATTGGATTAAAGAAACAATTTATCCTAACGGTGTATTAATTAATAGATTAAATATTCATGATGCAAAAAAACTTGCAGCATTAGAATTTGAAGAAACTGCAGTAGCAGCAATTAAGATCTTACAAAGAAGGCCTAAAGTTAATAATATTATGCAATTAGCTAAATTGCATAAATTAATGTTTTACAAACTTTACGATTGGGCTGGCAAATATAGGTGGGGAAATTTTCAAAAAGATGGCTATACTTTTTTTGACTACAAAAGATTTAGATTTGCCGAAATTGATATAAATAATTTATTGCAAGAACAAAGTAATAAGAGAACGTTGTCTGCTTTAGATTACGCACAATTACTAGATTTGATTAATTATATGCATCCTTTTAGAGAAGGAAATGGACGTAGTGCTCGTTTATTTTTACAATGTTACGCTGCAAATCATCAACAGATTATTGATTATCAAAAAAATAATGATCAAATGATTTTAGCCCAACAAAATGCTGATACAGAGGCAATCGCTAAACTAATTAAAGTTGAAAATACTATGACACGTGAGATTGCATTTCAACAACTAATTGTGAAAAGAAATGCCGAGCGTAAAAATAAGAACCTCTAATTAATGCATTTCAAATATGTCAATTATATTGTTGATATGCGCCCCGAAATTTTTAATCCAAATTTCGGGGTATTTTTATGTAATATTTATAAAACTGATAATAAATTAGTTACTAATGGATTATATCTGATTTTTAGTTTATTCAAATATAAATGTGTTAATGAGACCGAAAATATTTTTATATAAAAAAAGCTCTATATTAGAATTCTTTTATGTGCTATCATTAAAACTATAATTTTAATGATAGGTAGATATTACTTCCCTAGACAGAAGCTGTAAGACAAAAAATTAAAATTCATATATAATTAAAAATAAATTATCAATAATAGTTTTCAACATAAATTTAAGGAGTTAACAAATTTATGGAAACACAAAAATATTTAGAATTAATAGATACAGAATTAAAAAAGATGCCAGATTTTGTTCAAGAGTACAATCTTGGAACAAATCATTCACTAGCAACTTCATATCAATATTTAACTGAGATTCGACGTTTTTTTAATTGGTTACGACAAGAAGGTATTTCCAAAGCAAAAACAAATAAAGAGCTTTCTACAGATACTCTAGCTACTCTTAGGCGCAATGATATTATGCTCTATATAAATTATCTTGGTCACACTAAAAATCAACAAGGACGTCTTAATTCGCCAACCACAATCAACCGTTCTATCAACGCTTTAAGATCATTATTTAAGTTTTTAACGATTACCGCTGATAACAATGATGGCAATCCTTATTTTGACAGAAATGTAATGCTTAAAATTGATTCTCTAAGTAGTTCACAAACATTGAATTATCGTGCCCATGTTTTGGAATCACACATGTATACCGGTAATATGAAATACGAATTTTTAGATTTTATTGAAAGCGATTATGAAAAACAATGTGTCAAGCAAGCTCTTCCCTCCTTCAAAAAAAACAAAGAGCGCGATATGGCAATCGTAGCCCTCATCTTAGGAACTGGAATTCGCGTTTCAGAATGTGCTAATGTAAATATGAAGGATCTAAACTTAAATAATGCAATTTTAGATGTTACACGTAAAGGTGGACAGCGAGATAGTGTGCCGATTGCTGAATGGACACTTGATTATATCCAACAATACAAAGAGATTCGTCAGACTCGATATAATGCTCCTAAAAATGAGCAAGCTTTCTTTTTAACAAATTGGCATAATCAAACTAAGAGAATAACTACCAATGCTATTGAAAAAATGGTTAATAAGTATTCTGCTGCCTTTGGTCACCCTCTTACTCCTCATAAGCTTCGTCATACCTTAGCATCAGAGTTATATGATATAACTAAGGACCAAGTCTTAGTAGCACAACAATTAGGTCAAAAAGGCACTTCTGCGACTGATCTTTATACCCATGTTGATCAGAAAAAGCAACGTGCAGCATTAAATGAAATTACTAATGAGGAGAAAAAAAGACATGAAGATAATTAATTTAGATCATTTTGTGTTATCAGTTAAAAACTTAGATAAATCTATTTACTTTTATAATGAAATAATTGGTTTACCAATCATTAAAAGCCAAACTAACGATGACTTTGCCAGTTTAAAGTGTGGACACTCATTACTTCGATTACGAAAAGTAGAAAATAAAGTAAATGCAATTGTAGCAAATAAATTAGCTACTGGAGTTTATGATTTTTGTTTAGAAACTGATTCTTCCATAAATGAAATAATAACCAATTATCAAAATCACAATATCCCTATTGAATTAGGTCCTGTCACTAAGCATGGTGCGTATGGGAAAATGACGTCAGTTTATGTCAGGGACCCAGATAATAATTTAGTAGAAATATGCACTTATGAATAAGCTAGAAGATTTTTAAAAAGGAAAATACTATGAACAAAACAATTAGATTAGAAATTCCTGATTGGCAAGCTGGTAATAATCCAGTATATAAATTAGGGGCGCAAATATTATCAGTCATTGCTCCAATAAATAATAATCAAAAAGAAATTAAAATTTCTGTACCCGACTCCCCTCAAAAATTAGCAAAAGAAAATGGCGTATATGGTCAAAATATTATAAAAAGCACAATGTCTAAAACTTATCAGATCATCAATGAAGAAAGACCTGATAAAATCATCACTTTTGGTGGAAACTGCCTAGTTTCCCAAGCACCTATTGATTATCTTAACGGGCATTATGATAATTTAGGTGTTATTTGGTTTGATGCTCACCCTGACATATCTAATCCTGAAATGTTTTATAATGAACATGCCATGGTTTTAGGGAATTTATTAAATCGAGGTGATTCAGAGCTTGCTAAGTTTGTCAATCATCCCTTAACAAATAAGCAAATTTTCTATGCTGGTTTGCAAGAACCTACTTTTCAAGAAAAGGAAGAACTAAATAATTTGCATATCAATTATTTAGTTCAAAAAGATGCTGTATTAGACTTGAGTTTAATTTCCAATTGGATTAAACAGAATAAATTTGACAATATTTATATCCATTTAGACATGGATATTATGGACCCGCATACTTTTTATGCAACATATTTTAATAATCCTACCCTAACCCACATCCCTTCCAATGCTGCTATAGGCATAATTGATAGACAAAGTGTATGGAAAACAATTTCAGAACTAAGTCTGCAAACAAATTTAGTAGGATTTACAATTGCTGAATTTTTGCCTTGGAGTGCTAAACAATTACAAGACCTAATGAAAGACACTTCTATATTTGATAATTAATTATAGAATATAAAAAAGACACCGAATGGTGTCTTTTTTATTAGTTTAAATCAATTTTATCAATATCTACCATCCAAGCAATAGCAATGGATTTCTCTCCTAAGTGTGTAGCAATTACAGGACTAAATTCTGCTACATCAATTGGCATCCCCGGAAAGTTCTCTTCGATAAATTCCTTGATTCCTTCAGCTTGCTTTGCATCATTAGAGTGAAATACAAAGAAACGCAATTTGTCTTTATAATCTAACTTGCTAGTACGCTCTAAAGCAATATTTTCTACCTTAGCTACAGCACGCTTGAGGGAACGAATTTTATCAAAAGCGATAATCTTACCTTCTTCATTAAAAGTAAGAAGTGGCTTAATGTGAAGCATCGTTCCAATAAAGGCACTAGCGTTGCTAAGGCGTCCTCCGCGACTAAGATTCTTTAAATCATCTACAACGAATAATTCATCAATAGTAGATCTAATAGAATCTAACTTAGCGATTATCTCTTGTGGTTCAAGTCCATTCTTAATCATTTTAGCAGCTGCTAAAACTAAATATCCTTGAAGACGAACTGTCATTTTAGAATCATATGGGTATAATCCATATTCTGGATAATTACGTGCCATATTTTCTAAAGTACTGTAGAAGCCTGAAATACCACTTGATAAAGTAATTGTAATGATTGCTTCATAGCCCTCTTCATGAAGCTTATTGAATAACGCAAGCATATCTCCCATACTTGGCTGTGAAGTTTTAGGAAATGCTGCACCTTGCTTTTGGGTTTCAAAAAGTTCGGCAGATGTAATATTAACCCCTTCTAAATATTCCTTATCACCAATGATAATTGGAATTGGAGCTACGATTACATTGTTGTCCTTAACTTCCTTTTCAGTTAAGACACTAGTACTATCGGTAACTAATGCAATCTTCATTTCTTTAACCCTTTCCATTCTATTTAATTATATAGAAAAATTATAACACAAAAAAATACATGTGACGACTTTAACAAGATATGCTCTCAATAATTGATTCTAACTCATGTGAAAATTCACTTTGTTGTTGTTTATTTAAGTCAAAAAATATTTTTTGCTCAATCAAACATAGCTCTTTCTTTAATTCATTAACTTTTTCTAATCCTTCTAAGTTAAGATGAATATGCTTGCTTGTGTCTTTTTCAGAACGTGTTACTTCTACAAGTTTGCGAGTTTTATTCTGTTGCAATTGCCGACTAAGCGTTGATAAAGAAATGTCCATTTGATGAGCCATTTTTCCCATTGTGATTTTTTCGTTATTATTTTTATCGAAAAATAATAATATTCGCATTTGTGAGACATTTAGTCCACACTGGTTATTGACTTCTTTATTGATAAAATCTGAAATCGTGCTAAACGACAAAACATCCATTTATATTTCTCCCAAATAAAACTAATAAACAACATTGTACCACTATTTGATAAGTGTTGTTCTCCTAAAAGATAAAAATATTACATAACATTTTATAACATATTTTGAATATTTGAATGGGATTATGTTTAGTAAACCTTATTTATCATAGTCAGATAATTAGCCATCTTCTTTATCTATGTTATAATAATTGATGTTTTGAGGTGATATAAATGGCATTTGATGGTTTATTTATCCATAGCTTATTACATGAATTAAGTCCAGAAATCATAGACGGACGTTTATCAAAAATTTACCAACCATTTGAACAAGATTTGGTATTAGTATTTAGAAAAAATCGCAAAAATAAACAATTGCTTATTTCAGCTAATGCGCAATATCCACGGATCTACTTAACTAAGCAATCTATTTCCAATCCTGATAAAGCTCCTACCTTTGTAATGGTACTTAGAAAGTATTTAGAAGGATCAGTTTTACAATCAATTGAACAAATCGGAGTAGACAGAATTATTAACTTTCATTTTAGCAACCGTAATGAACTCGGGGACGAAGTAGAATTGGTTTTATCGGTTGAATTAATGGGTCGCCACAGTAATGTGATTTTGTACGATCAACAAGATGGTCATATCATTGATTTGCTTAAAAGAATCAATCCTGATGAAAACCGTGCTCGTATTTTATTACCAAAAGCTAAATATGAGCTCCCTCCACTTAAACCCGGTATCAACGGATTAAATATTAAAGAAAAAGAATTTAATGAATTAAAAAGTAAATATTCTACAGGAGAAGAACTTACTAAAGAATTAGATGGTCTTGACCGCGATGATCGTATGGAACTTAGCGGTTATTTAGAAGACTCTTATACCTACTCTTCTTTTAAAACTTTTTTTGATCAATTTGATAATCCTAGAGGTTTTGTTCTTAAAACTCCCAAAAACAAACGTAAGATATTCAGTTATTTGCCTTATCATTTAGATTTAGAAAAAGAAAGCTCTGATCCTAGTCTCAATCATGCTCTTGATGAGTTCTATGAATACCAAGCAACTCGTGATTGGGTAAAACAGCGTGCTAGCCAAGTAGAACGTATAGTTAAAAATGAACAAAAGAAACTTTCTAAGAAAATCATCAAACTTAAAAAGCAACTTGATGTAGCAGAAAATTCTGAAGGGTATCGAATCCGTGGCGAAATTTTAAACGCTAATTTAGGAATGGTTAAACCCGGTATGACTAAAGTTGCTCTTCCTAATTATTATGACAATAATAATCCAATCGAAGTCAAGTTAGACCCTGCTCTTTCTCCTGCTCGCAATGCTCAAAAATATTTTACCAAATATAAAAAACTGCGCGATTCAATTAAGCATGTCAATGAACAAATTCAAATAGCTGAAAACAATTTACGCTATTTTGATTCTATTCAAACTGCAATTGATAATGCTGATCCGCAGGATATTGAACAAATTACTGATGAATTAATTAATCAGGGTTATCTTCGTAAAAAGCAAACTAATAAGCGTCGTAAAAAGATTACTGAACGCAATCTAAACAAATTTAAGCTTTCTTCTGGTAAAACAGTTTTAGTAGGAAAAAACAACTACCAAAATGACTGGTTAACTCTTAAAAAGGCAAATAAGTCTGACTATTGGTTCCATGTAAAGAATATGCCGGGGTCACATGTGATTTTGCAACATGATAACCCTAGTGACCAAGATATTCAAGAAGCAGCTGAAATTGCTGCCTACTTTTCTAAAGGTAAACTCTCAGCTCATGTACCAGTTGATTATGTTCAAGATAAGCGCGTTAAAAAACCTAATGGCGCAAAGCCTGGTTTTGTAATTTATACAGGTCAAAATTCAATTGAAGTTACTCCTGAAGAAAAGGAAATTATGGCCAAGAAAATAGATTAAGCTTGCAGCATTCATTAAAAATCACTACACAAAAACACAGATAAGTTCTTAAAGCCTCATGAACTTATCTGTGTTTTTAATATGTTGAAAAGTTATGCAATAATAGTTCAAACTACCCTTTAAATTGGTTGAGTAGTTAATGCCAAAGATTCTAGTACATCAAGAATTAATTCAGCCGTTTCAATACTTGAAAATACTGGAATATGTGTGTAGAGCGCCTGGTCTCTAATAAGAGTAGCATCATCACTTGCAGCATCTGACAAGTTAGTAATATTAACTACCATTACGATTTTATGCTGACGAATTTTTTCTAATAGATTCCGCGGATCAGTATGAACCTTATCTACAACTCCTGTAGTAATTCCTGCTTCCGCAAACATATTAGCTGTTCCTTCTGTCGCAATCAATTTAAATCCTAACCGGTCAAATCTTTTAGCTAGTTTAGTCACACGTGCTTTTTCTTCATCCCTCACAGAAATAAAAATCGTACCATAACTTGGTATATGTAAATCACTAGCTTCATATCCCTTATATAAAGCCTTAGCTAAATGCGTATCTCGACCCATAACAGATCCTGAAGACTTCATTTTCGAGTCAAACGTATTTCCGCTACTATAATTAATATAAGAAAAGACTGGCATTTTAACATGAATAAAATCATTTGTAGGCCATAGTTTTTCTTCATAACCCATTTCAGGCAGATTTTTACCAATTAATACTTCGGTAGCACAAGCTGTAATATTTTTACCTAATGATTGAGATAAAAAGGCAACATTATGTCCTGCATATGGCTTAATCTGTAATAAGTAAAGTGTTTCTCCTACTCTTAAATAATGCAAGTTAAAGATACCTCGCATTCCAACTTTTTTTATTAAAGAAATAGAATACTTAGTCAGTTTTGCTTTACCATCACTTGATAAGTTTTGAGGTTTAAATACTGCAATCGAGTCTGAAGCATGAGAACCAGTTTGCTCCAAATGTTCTATAATACCCGGAATGGTAACATGTTCACCATCAGAAATAGCAGTAACTTCGTATTTGTTTCCTTCAATAAATCTAGATACAGAGATTTCATCTAATTGATTTTCCGTCAGATATTTGTCAAAAGCTGGCATATCATATACAACCGCTGATTTTTGTTTAATTTCTTTACTTATGCCACCTACTAATAAAGGAAAACCGTACAATTCTACAAATTTTTTAACCTCAGCTTTATCAGTCGTAGTTAGTGATGGAACACGTTTTAATTTTTTAAAGGGTTCTGACAATAATTGATTGATTTTATCACGAGGGTTAATATTTTCTCGTCCTAAAATATGTAACCCATTGTCAATCAACTTTTGACTTAAGGCACTAACTTTTTTACCGGAAAACTGCAAAAGAATATCTTTGATTCCTTCTTTTTTAGCTACAGCAAGTATATTTTCAACTGTGATTGGATCAAAATATACTCTATCTACATCTTTATACCTTGTAGCTACAGATTCATCATTGTTTGATAATAAAATTGTTGCATAACCATTATTATGAAGAGCATGTACTGCATGAGCCAACATATAGTCAAACTCACTGGTAACAGAAACTTGTAATGGTAGCATCCCTATTACTAAAACCTTCTTTTCAGCAATCAACGGCTTTACTTCATCTTGAACTCCATATCCACTATAAAAAGCATGTACATTAGGACGATAAATCCCAGCAGAACCATCAATTTCAAGATAAGATGGAGCTAGATTTAACTCATCTATTTGCTTTTCAACTTGTTTTATTGAAATATGGGCAATTTTAGCAATTAAATCATTTGAAAAACCACGCTTTTTAGCTTCTTCTAGCAGCTCATTATTTAAGTTGTTATGAATTTGAGTTGCTATTTTAACTAGGTGACGTAATTTTTGATAATAAACGGGATGCAAATGAGTAATATCTTGAATTTCAGAATAAGGGATTTCTTTAGCAATTGCAGCTAATAATTTAATTAGATGCATTTCATCTGCTTCACCTAAATCACTTTTGATTTCTTGAATATCTTTATTAAATTCATTTTTAAAAACAGAATAAGCAATATCAGTATCAATCGTAGATGATAACCCCTTTAAAAAAGCTGTCTCAAAATTGCGACCAATTCCCATGGCTTCTCCACTAGCTTGCATAGCCTTACCTAATTTATAGTGATTAGAGCCATAATTTGATAAAGACCAATAAGGCATTTTGATTGCAATTGCATCTAAAGTAGGTTCTATTGCGGCATTTAAACCAGATAAAGGATCTGTAATTTCATTAAGAGTATAACCTATTGCAACTTTAGAAACGATGTAGCCTACATTATATAAGCCTGCTCGCTGAATCCAGACTGAACTTCGAGTCAAACGTGGCTTTATAGTCAAAACCTTAGTTTGAATCTGAGTACCATGATATTTAACTGCAAAATGAACACTTAAAATACCTAAAACATTAAGCTCTGTAGCAATTTTTTTAGTTATTTTCCTAATTTCTTGGATTTGATCATTATTTAGAGTAAGTGACGGCATTACAGTTGCAGAGTCTCCTGAGTTAATGGCCACTGGCTCAATAGAATCAGCAAAGTTTACAAAAACAATATTTCCTTCTTTATCTCGAATAACATTTACAATTACTTCTTCCCAAGAAGATAAATCCTCAGTTAAACGATAATGTTTCCATGAAAAGTTTTCACTTTGACTTTCTTTTTTGAAATATGCCATTAATTCTTGAGCATCTTTAAATCCAAGATGTTCATTATGGACATATTTATGGTATTTAGTTACTAAAACTGGAAACGAAACTTCATCCTCAATTTTTTTGGCTCGAAATTCAAAATCATCATGTGCAATTTCATCAAGTTTCCATGAACGATTAACATCAATTCCTAGCTTTTGTAAAAATTGTGTGCGTTTTTGTTGGTTACCCATTACTAAAGTTCGTGGATTCAAGGTTAATAGTTTAATATGCATTTGTTGCAAAATTCCGTCTTGAATCAATTTATGAGCAACCTTAAGTCCGGTTGTTGAACCATATGCAGTAATAATTGCATCAGGTTCTTCCATTCGTAAAATTCGCTTTAAAAAATCCAGCGTCATTGGCTCTAAATAAACCGTCACTCCTGGACGCTTATCTGTAGAAATTGTTGCTGGATTTGGATTAACAATTACAACTTCAATTCCTTCTTCAGTAAGTGCATCAATAGCATCTGTTGCTAAAAGGTCCATTTCTGCTACACTTCCAATTAATGTAGGACCTGAACCAATTATTAAAACTTTGTTTAGATCATTTTCTAAAGGCATCCCTCTTCCTCCTTTCTTATTTCATCATATCCATAAACTTATCAAAAATACTATTTGCATCTAAGCTACCGGGAGCTCCTTCTGGGTTAAATGCAGTAGCAATAATTTTTTCTTTTTCATTACAAAATCCAGCTAACAAATCAGTATGCAAATCAAAAAATTCTTGGTTCATATTCATTTGCATACTATCAGGAAGAACTAACTGATCAATATCCATTGAAGTTTGCCAAATTCGGTTTGAATTTTGTTCAATAACTGGATAATTTATCCCATCAAATTCTTGTGGTAACTTAACAAGTTCAAAATTTAAATAATCACTTAAAACTAAAAATCCTAGTCCAATACCTAAAATGGGAAGTTTTCCATAAAAATAATCGAAAACTGGCTTTAATGTATTTTTTAATTCTTCGGGCTTACCAGGGCCGTTAGAAATAATTATTCCATCTGGACGCAAGTTTTCAATATCACTAGGTTTAGCATTATAAGGTAAGACTGTCACGTTCGCTTGTCTTAAGGATAACTCTCTTAGCATAGAATGTTTTAACCCTAAGTCAAGGACAGCGACAGTTTTTCCCATATTAGGTGCCGCATATGCATTTTTAGTAGAAACAGCCATCGACTTGTTTTTAGGTAAAACAAGAGCCTTGATTTGATCAAAAGCATGAGCATCATCAGTATCCATAATCGAAGCCTTAATTGTTCCTTCTTCCATTAAACGATGAACTAAAGCTCGAGTATCAACATTGAAAATTGCTGGAATCTTTTTTTCTTTTAAAAAACTCTCCAGATCCTGAAAGTTTTCGCTATCAGAAATATTCCAAGCAATATCGCTAGCAATAATTCCTTTAACGGTGGGATCAATACTTTCATAATCAATGGCATTAATACCGGTGTTACCAATCATTGGAGTTGTAAAAACTAAAATCTTACCAGCATTTGTAGGATCAGTTAACGACTCTTGGTAGCCAAAATTTCCAGTTTGGATTGCAAGTTCTCCCGTAGAAATAATAGTTGACCCAATTCCTTCTCCTGAAAAAGAACTACCATCTTCAAGAATTAAATAGCGTTTCATTATATCACTTGTTTCCTAAGTTGTACTAATTGATCTTTAAAAATCTGTGGCGGCTCTACTGAAAACTCTAACCACTCACCTGTTGTTGGTTGCTCAAAGCCTAGTACCTTAGCATGTAAAAACTGACCATTACCTTTTAAAGTTTTTCTTGGACCATATAAAGGATCTCCTGCAACTGGATGGCCAATATAATCCATATGTACTCTGATTTGATGAGTTCGACCTGTTTCTAATTGACACATAATTAAACTATAGCCTTTAAATTGCTCTAAAACAGTAAAATGTGTTACAGCATTTTTGCCATTTTCAACTACAGCCATTTTTTTACGGTCATTAGGATTGCGTCCAATAGGTGCGTCAATTTTTCCAGCTTCTTCACCAAAGTTTCCATGAACAATTGCTAGATATTGACGCTTATTAGTTTTATGTGCCAATTGACTTTCTAAGCTTTCACGAGCCTTTATGTTTTTGGCAATCATTAGAAGTCCCGAGGTGTCTTTATCTATTCTATGGACAATACCTGGACGAAAGCCTTCTGAACTTTTGGCTAAATCTTTTGTATGATATAAAAGAGCATTAACTAAAGTGTGGTCAGGATGACCAGCTGAAGGATGAACTACCATCCCTTGAGGCTTATTAACTACGATTACATCTTCATCTTCATAAATGATATCTAATGGAATATCTTGAGCTTCTAAATTAAGTGGTTTTACTGCAGGAACCGTAACACTTATTACATCCCCATCAGAAATTTTATAAGAAACTTTTTCTTTCTTACCATTTACCAAAATATCGTTATCGTTAACTAATTCTTTAACTCTGCTACGAGATAATTCATCAATCTTTTCAGAGACATATTTATCTAGTCTCCCAGATTCACCTTTAACAGTAAGTTCATATTTTGACATTATTTTCATCCTTATCAAAAAATATCAAATAAACAAAAATCAAAATCACACCAATAGTAATTGCGCTGTCAGCAATATTAAAAATATTAAAGTGAACAAAATCAAGCTGAAGCATATCAACCACATACTTTAAGTGCAAGCGATCAATAAAGTTCCCAATTATTCCCCCAAGTACCAAAGAAACACCAGTATCAAATAGTTTACTAGTATATTTTTTATTAAACAAGAAATATACACAAACACCGATAGCAATGATACTAATAGCATAAAACAGCCACATTTGTCCTGGTAAAATATTCCATGCAGCCCCGTTATTTTGCAAATAATCAAAAGACAGGATTCCAGGAATGATTTGATGAACTTCACCTACAGAGTAATTATTTATAATGTAGGCTTTCAGTCCTTGATCTGCCACTACTACTAACAGTGAGATAATTAAGTATAAGTATTGCATATTTAAAATAGTCCACTAATTTTTCCATTATTATCGACATCAATATCAAGTGCGGCGGGATGCTTTGGAAGTCCTGGCATATCTAAAACATGTCCTGTAGTAACAACAATAAAACGTGCACCATTTTTAAGACTTAAGCCTTTAACATGAAGAGTAAAATCTACTGGTGCTCCTAAAGCATCTTTATTGTCGGTAAATGAATATTGAGTTTTAGCAATAATTACAGGTAAATTATTTTTACCTAATTTTTCTAATTCTAAAATGTCTTGTTCCGCTTTTTCACTATAGTCAACATCTTTAGCATGATAAATATTTTTAGCAACTTTTTCAATTTTAGTTTTAACATCATCATCTTCACTATAAGTGGAAACTAAGTCACTTTTACCAGAATCAGCTAAATCAATTACAGCTTGGGCTGCTTCTACTCCGCCAACTGATCCTTGATCATGATAGTTGACTACTTCAGCTTGAATATCTTGTTCTTCTACCAATTTTTTAAGCAAGTTAAGTTCTGCATCAGTATCTGTAGCGAAGCGATTGATTAAAACAATTACAGAGACATTATATGCACGCATATTGTTCATATGACGCTTTAAGTTGTTAAAGCCTTCCTTTAAGGCGGTTAAGTTTTCTTCATCAAGTTTATCAGTAGACTTTAATGCCTGATACTTTAATGCACGAACAGTTGCTACCACAACACTAGCATCAGGAGTTTTATCTAAATGCTTAGAAACAAAATCCATAAACTTTTGTCCACCTAGATCACTACCAAATCCAGCTTCAGTCAAAGTATAATCGCTAAGATGCAATGCCAAGTTAGTGGCGATTACAGAGTTTGCACCATGAGCAATATTAGCAAAAGGTCCTCCGTGAACAAGGGCAGGAGTATGTTCAAGAGTTTGAACAATATTAGGTTTTAAGGCTGTTGAAAGAAGTGCCGCAATTGCTCCCTCAAACCCCAGTTGCTTAACATACACTGGTTCATCTTCAACAGTGTATGCAACAAGCATTTCACCAATGCGCTTTTTTAGATCATCAATATCGGTTGCCAAACAGAGAATCGCCATCAATTCATTAGCAACTGTTATAGCAAAACTTGATTGATGTTCAATTCCATTGAATTTAGAACCTTGTCCTACAGTGACTTTTCTAAGTGTACGATCATTTACATCAATTCCTCGTTTAAGCATGATTCTATTTGGATCAATATTTAAACCATTATCTTGATAAATATAATTATCAACTAAAGCCGCTAATGTATCAATAGCACTAGTTAAAGCGTGCATGTCCCCTGTAAAATGAAGATTAATATCTTCCATAGGAATGATTTGCGCCATTCCACCGCCAGTAGCACCACCTTTGAGTCCAAATACTGGTCCCATAGATGGCTCTCTAAGAGCAATCATAGTTTTCTTGTGTAATTGATTATTAATTGCATCCCCTAAACCAATCGTAATTGTAGACTTTCCTTCTCCAGCAGGTGTTGGAGAAATAGAAGTTACTAATATCAATTTCCCTAGATGATTGTTTTGACGTGCTTTGTTAATTGCTTGCCAAGTAATTTTCGCTTTATCATAACCGTATGGTTCAAGGTCTTTTTTAGTTAAACCCACCTTTTCGGCGACTTGAGTAATTGGCAATTCTTCAGTTTCTTGTGCAATTTGAATATCTGTTTTCATCTGCGCGCCTCTTTCTAATTAATATTGATAAAATTCAATCTTTATTATAGCAAACAATCCTAGCTTAACATACAATCTAAAATACACTAAAAAATACTGAACAAGTTGTTCAGTATTTATATAGTTATTATTTACTTTTGCGATATCTTAATAAATCTCACTAAATAAAAAGTTTGATATTTATTTAACTTAATTTCATAAAAATTGAATTTCCAAATTCTTTTAATTAATTTTGGTGTTTGTGGTATTTTCACTTTAAATTTAAAAGGAATGCGAAAATATTCCTTGTTCCAATATGAAGTCAAAATAGTATAAATTAAAATTACAAAAAATCCAATTAGTAAACTAACTCCCGGCCAACTTATGGTCGTATTTTTTTCGTAAAAAAATGTCAAACTAATAAATAAAACTACAAACATCCAGCTATAGTAAATGAGTCCGGCTTTACCTAAAAATACGTAATGTTTTTTCTTCATTCCGTCACCTATTTAATATCTAATTTTTACTTGTAAATTACTATGGTTGCTTGTATCATACAAAGTCTTTAAATATAGACGATATTCAGGATGCTGCTTAATTAAGGTTTGATAAGCTTCAGTTCTATGAATCTTATTTAATTCAGAAGCCTTTAAATTATTATGCCCTGTATAAAAGTTATAATTCATCCTTGCAAACAAGTTCCCCATCGCTCTGACTAACTCTAAGCTATTATGATTTTTACGCAAATCACTTTGCATCAAGTCTGCTGCGATACTTCCAAGTTGCAAATCTTCTAAATATTCATGAAAATGGTTCAAAGTATAGTCTTCTTTTTCTTTATCAGTTAAGTATCTATTCATATCAAAAGTCTTGCGAATATAAGTAATATGATGTTGATGAATACGCACTATACCATAGCCTTGATCATTAGAACAAAAACTTGAAGTGACTATTTCTGTAGTTGGAGTTGTTCCTTGAGGTCCCAATATATTTTGAGCATGAATGTGTCCGGAAAAAGCAAGTCTTACATTATACCGAGAACACAATCTTCGCAATTCTATTGCATCATCTAATACATATCCATGATTAACTGCAGGATTGTGAGCATATAAATTATGGTGCATAAAAATAATCGGACGCAAATTATTTTCTGAAGCATACTTTAGTTGCTTTTCAACCCATTTTAATTGCTTTTTACCAATTGCTCCTCGAGTATGCGGAGCTTCAGTAGTTTCTTCTTTACCATAGTAATTAGAATCTAGCATTAATAAAAAGTAATTTGGATTAAGCTGAACACTATAAGCCAATGAATTAGGATCTTTACTTTTAGCACATCTATATGAGTCACTGAAGATTGATTTCCAGAACATTGGACTAATTTCTCCGGCAAAAAATTGCTTTTTCCCTCGAAATTCTCTAGCCCATCCATCAAAAATGTCATGATTTCCAGGAACTACTAACAATTTTGTTTCTTTTAAGGGTTTAAAAATTTGCGCAAACTTTTCTGCAGAAACTCTTTCTCCATTAAAAGTAACATCCCCTGTAACAATAATCGCTGCGGGCTTTTTTTCTTGAGCCATTTTCATAAAAGCATTCAAAACCGTCTCTTGATAATATAAATCTTTGCCTTGACTGGTTTTTTGCATTCTAGAAAAAGCCTGTCCATTATCATGAAGGCTATCTGCAATCAAATGTGTATCAGAAATTACCCAAAATTCTGTGTTTAAATCTTCAGTTATCATAATTTATCTTCTATTTGCCCAATATTGGTAGAAATCTACTCTCAAATTACCATTAAATAATTTACGCTTCTTAGTAGCTTTTGCTCCAAAAAACTTTTCAAAATTAGGATCAGCAGTTAAATAGTACTGACTAAAGTCAGTATATTTACCTAATACATCTCCCATTTGCTTATATAGCTCTTCTGCACCTTTACGGTCCTTTAATCGTTTACCGTATGGAGGGTTAGCAATAATAATTCCATTTTCTAAATCGGTAGTAAAGTCTTTAACAGCTACTTGTTTGAAACGAATATCTTGCAGCACTCCTGCGTTATGAGCATTAAGCTTAGCAATTTCGAGAACTGATTGATCAATATCACTAGCCCAAATAGGTGCTTCAAGAGGCTTAATCATAGTTTTAGCCTCTTCAAGAAGTTTTTGGTGAAGAGTTGGATCAAACCAGTCAAAATTGTCAAAAGCAAATTTTCTCCAAGTACCTGGTGCAATATTCTTGGCAATTAAGGCTGCTTCAATTGCCAAAGTACCAGAACCTGTCATTGGATCAATTAAGGGATGCGTGCCATTGTATGGAGTTAAACGTAACAAACCAGCTGCAAAGTTTTCCTTCATTGGAGCACCACCATGTTCAACCCGATAACCTCTCTTAAATAGACTCTCGCCAGTAGTATCAAGTGAGATTCTTGCTATATCTTTATAAATATGAATATCTAATGGATATTCACTACCAGTTTCTGGCAAAAAACCTCGTCTATGATATTGGTCAGTCATTTTATCCACGATGGCTTTTTTTACAATTGACTGAACATCTGGTTCTGAATGGAGCTTAGATCTTACTGCTCGACCTTGCACAGGAAATTTAGCATCTACTGGTAATAATTGTGCCCAGTCAAATGCATAAACTTCATTATATAAGGTATCAAAATCTAATGCTTTAAATTCTTTAAGAAGAATTTTAACTCTATCAGCTGTTCTAAGCCATAAATTAGTTTTTACAATATCTTCTTGTGTTCCTTCAAAAAAAACACGTCCATTTTCAGTGCGAGTCTCATAACCAAGTGTTTGTAGTTCTTTAGCAACTACACTTTCAAAACCTGCACCCATTGTTGTATATAATGTATATTTTTTCATAATTTCTCTTTTCAAATTTATTTTTTTCTTAAAAAAAGAGCTGAGCTCCAAAAGAAGCTCAGCTCATGCCAGTGCAATTTCTATAAGCCACGTTCTGTTCCAGTTGCTCTTGGCAAAAAACAACCTTCAGCAGCCATCTATCTTTATTGCAATAGCAATAACCCGACCTTTAGTTCATTTTCTTAGGTCGAAACGCCCCCACCAAATTTAGGTTGCACACTCGCAGGGTTTACCTCGTTCCACCAAGGTCGTTTCCAACCTTGCTTCGTCACTGTGGCACTTTCAGGATACTTATGCATATCAAAGACTTAGCACTTTCTCCGCCGTGATATAGAAACTATATCCTCCAGCTTATTGAGCTGAATACGGGCACTACAAGCAATCTCAGCTTGTGTGTGCGTGGACTTTCCTCAGTTAGCTCTAGGCTAACCGCGACTGCTCGAAATTAACACCATTTGCTATTATACCAAAACTTTTTACTTTTGTAACCCATAAACATGTTGTTCAAGATTATAAACTTTTCTTTCTAAAGTTGAGATACGTTGAATAATCGCCATATTGGTAGAAATTTCGCCTGAACTTTCATTATCAACACTGAAAGTGGGCTTTCTGCGTTTAGTCGGCGTATATGTCTTAATATCTTCTTGCTCTTGAGCAGGTTCTGCAACTGATTTTGCAGTATTTGCTGCTACACTTTGAGCCTTTTTCTTTTCATCCATTAATTGACGCTGCAAGGTTCCAATTTGACCATACAAGTCTTCAATAATCTGATGAAATGTTTCATAGTCGGAAATAATTTGATCTAGATAAGCATCAACTTCATCTGGATCATAACCTTTTACCTTTGATCTAAATTGCTTTTTTAATACATCTTGTGCGGATAATTTAATATCATTTAAATTTGCCATCGATATTGACAACTCCTTTACCTAACACACCCTATTTTAGCAAAAACTTACCATAGGTAAAACTAAAATTGCTAGTTTAGAAAAAGTTTTAATTAATTATATGAATTTTTAAAATTATGATTCTCCTGATATTCCTCAGCGGAATCTTGTAAATCGTAAAAATCAATTAAATCTAAAGGATATTCTTTAACTTCTTGCTTATTTTTGATTAACTGATAATCGTATTTGGACTTACCCGGATGTTCAGGATCATAAATCATTAATGCTTGGTCGGTATGATCAACAATAAAATTTTGATAATTTTTGAGTTGCATTGGACTTGAATATGGTGAATTAGAAGTTGAAGCAAAAAAATCCGCTCCATTTTTAATATTTATAAATTTAGCTTGATTATTTTCATTCCATCTATCTGCAAAATTAGTGTATGGGATAAGAACAGAAAAGCGAACATTATATTCTTCTCTCAATTCCATCATTACTTCTGCACACCACTGTTCTACACCCAAGTTGGCACCTGTAATGATCCAATCGATTTCTGCATTTTCAAGTTTATTAATTAAGTAATTTTTGAGGGCATACTTAATTATCTTGATTTTAGGATCTTTATCATTAAATATGTTTAGTTCAAAACTACGATATCCTGTAATCCAGACTCTATCCATCCGGATTCCTCCTTATTCAAAAATTTAATCAATATTTGTTATAATGGTATACTAACAGGAGTTGAAGTTAATGGTCAAATATCCAAGCGGTAGCACAGCCGCATTTCGAAAACCGGTAAAAAGACCTAAAGTTCGACGGTCATTTTCTCATAGAAAAGGTGTTAGTTTTTCAGATAGAGGAATGACTCTTGAGCAGCAGATCAATGAATCAAATAAGTATTACCTTGATGAAGGGATTGCTGTAGTGCATAAAAAGCCGACCCCTATTCAAATTGTAAAGGTCGACTATCCTAAACGCTCAAAAGCAGTTATTAAGGAAGCTTATTTCAGACAAGCTTCCACAACTGACTATAATGGTGTTTATCAAGGGTATTATCTTGATTTTGAGTCTAAAGAAACTCATAATAAAACAAATTTTCCCCTCAAAAACTTTCATGAGCATCAAATTTTTCATTTAAATGCTTGTTTAAAACAACAGGGAATTTGTTTTACTATAATAGGTTTTACTAGTTTGGGTCGATATTTCGTTACACCGGCAAGTTTTGTAATTGCGGCCTGGCAAGATAAAAATAAAAGTTCGATGAAATTGGAAGAATTAGAAGAAAATTCAATTGAGATTTCAAGTGGTTTTCGTCCCACTCTTCCATATATCGATGCAGTCGATCAATTAATTAAAGGTAGGAAATAAAGGATGGCAAATAATTCGGATAATCGGGAAAACATGCGTCGTGAATCACGCAGAGATTATCATGGTCGTAAATCTAGGCCATGGTTAAAAGTTATTAGATGGTTTTTTTTAATTGTTTTGCTTTTAGTTGTATCAGGAATCGGGCTGTTTGCCTTTTACGCAAAAGATGCTCCAAATATCAGTCAAGATCAGCTTCAAAGCGGTGGAACTTCTAGTCTTTATACAAATGATGGAAAGTTTTTACTTTCTTTAGGTTCAGAAAAGCGAATCTATGTGAAAAATAGCCAAATTCCCCAACAATTAAAGGATGCAATCGTTTCTGTAGAAGATAAACGTTTTTACAAAGATAAAATTGGTGTGGACCCAGTTAGAATTGCAGGCTCAATGCTTACTAATGCTAAAAGTAATAGTATTGCTGCAGGGGGATCAACAATTACTCAGCAACTAGTTAAATTAACAGTTTTCTCTACTGCTACTTCTCAACGTACTTTAAAGCGTAAAGCACAAGAAGCTTGGCTGGCTATGAAAGTCCAAAGAGAATTTTCTAAAGATCAAATTTTAGAGTTTTATATTAATAAGGTTTATATGAATTACGGTAACTATGGAATGGGTACTGCCGCAAATTACTACTATAATAAACCTTTGAAAAAATTGGATTTAGCACAAACTGCATTAATTGCAGGGATGCCTAATGCTCCTGTGGCTTATGATCCATACTTGTACCCAGAAAAAGCTAAATACCGCCGAAACATTGTTCTTAAGACAATGTTGGAAAATAAAAAAATCACTCAATCTCAATATGACCAGGCAACTAAAGAAAGTATCACTAAAGGTCTTCGTCCACGTCATTCAAATAATGAATCTCAAAGACGTAAAATTGATGACCCATATATCAAAGAAGTTATTTCTGAAGTTAAGCAAAAAGGCTTTGATCCGTACAATGATAATTTAAAGATTACAGTTAATATTGATCAAAAAGCTCAAAATAAACTTTATGAATTAGCTAATAGCGGTGCTGTTCCTTTTACTAATGATAAAATGCAAATTGGTGCAACTATTGTCGATCCAACTAATGGTCATGTTGTAGCGATTCTTGGAGGCCGTCACCTGCCCTCAGTTCAATTAGGACTAGACCGTGCAGTTCAAACTGGTCGTTCAACTGGTTCTTCAATTAAACCTGTACTTGACTATGCACCGGCAATTCAATATTTGAACTGGTCAACTGCTAAAATGCTTGATGATAGTAGATATGTTTATCCCGGAACAAATATTCAGCTTTACGATTGGGATAATAAATATGATGGTATGATGACAATGCGTAAAGCTCTTGAGCAATCTCGTAACGTTCCAGCTGTTAAAACTTTAGCTAAAGTTGGTGTTGGTCGAGCATCAATTTTTGCAAGAAGAATGGGTATTAATGTCCCAGCCAACTCTGGTTTATCAGTTGCCATTGGTGCAAATGCTTCTAGTTTACAAATGGCTGGTGCATATAGTGCATTTGCGACTATGGGAATTTATCATAAACCACAATTTGTTTCTAAAATTGAAACTCCTGATGGTTTAGCAAGAAATTATGACTCTCCTGGTGTACGTGTAATGAAGAAGTCTACGGCTTATATGATTACTGATATGCTTAAAGATGTAATTAAATCCGGTTCTGGGACAAGTGCTAAGATTTCTGGTCTTTATCAAGCTGGTAAAACTGGTACCGTTAAATATTCAGATGAAGAATTAGTAAGATACCCTGCATATGCTTCTACTCCAAAAGATTCATGGTTTGTAGGTTACACTAAGAGTTACGTCATGGGTGTTTGGACTGGATATGATAATTTAAAGGATGGTACTATTTCAGGCGTTGGTCAACAATCAGCCCAACTTATGTATAAAAATATGATGAGTTACTTAATGCAAAATAAGGCAAATGTTGATTGGAATAAACCAAGTTCGGTTATTCGTGCTAAGATAGTAAATAATTCTAACCCACCTAGAGTAGCTACAAGTGGCGGTACTTGGCAGTTATTCGTAAAAGGCCATGCTCCAGCTGGTGTGGGTGATAATGATGCCAGTTATGACGAAGATGATGAAGAAACAGATACTTCTTCATCTAGCCGTACAAATGACTCCAATACTACAACTGTTACAGCAGACGATGAAGCAGATAGAGAATCATCAAGAACTGAACGAATTGAAGAAAGACGTTCAAGCTCATCAAGTAGTCAAACAGTCGAAGTTAGACAATCGTCATCTAGTGAAAATCGACAATCCTCTAGTACTGTAGCTAATTCTTCTAGTCAACGCCCAACTAGTAGTCGTGATGACGATGAAGACGATGGAGACTAGTTGAATATTTGATATTTTTAAAAAGGGATGTACCTTACAATGAGGCACATCCCTTTTTTGATTGGTTGTTTTTAGTTTTTTAAATAATCTTATAACCAGTTACAGGTTTAGCTGGAGTTGAATTGAAGTCATAATTTGCTAAGGTTTCAAATTCAGTATTTCCATCAATGATTGTTGTTACGCCTTGTGCTAACATTAAGTTCATTACCTTTTCTGGATTTTCTTTTTCAGTAAATGGAACTAAAATTACAGGCTTGTGCATTGCTCGCATAAATCCAATCTCAAAAGCACAACCATCATCAATACGATCCATATCATAAAGAAATACACCACATGTAGCGTTAATAATTCCGTTTAAATCATTTTGATAAGTTCCAACGCGCCAAGTCATAGAGCGAATGCCACCTATTTCGGGATTTTTTTCTTCAGGATCAACAAAGTTTTGATCAAATGGAAAATGAACTTGCAATACAGTTGGATTGCTTGCAAGCAATTCTTTAGCCTTTGGTACACGAGCACGTTCAGCATCAGTATAAAATGGTGAGCCAAGATATATTTTTGCAGTAGGGTTTGTCATAATTTTACCTCCTATTTTGATATTATTTTATCACACAGTTCGATAAAATGATTAGATCTTCAGCAATAGGATTTACCAAAGAGTCATAAAAGCAGCAATTTCTTACTACTTTAATATTTCATTTACATTATTAATAACTTCTTCTGCTTCTGGAATTGAGAGCCATTTTTCCGGAGAACGTTTTAATTGATTGAGAAGTTTACTTAATTTAGAATTTGTTTTTATTTCGGAATAATAGTTAACCACCAAAGCTTTATATAAACCTTCTGCTTGAATATCAGTAAAAATTTGATGATCATCTTCATTCATTTTGAAATATCCTTCAGCAATGGCCGCAAATATTGAATTTTTACTTCGAATGTTTTTAATAGTACTATTAATTTGATAATCCCGACTTGTAACTTTTAAAAGTGCCAAATTATCTTCATTAGCTACCCCTAATCTCTTCCAATAATGAAAGCCAGCATGAATAGCTTGTGTTTGCACATTTCTACTGAGAACTTTTACTTTATTACGAATAATTTTGACTAAATAATTTCTCCAAAAATAAACATTTCCATTAATCAATTGTCCATCTCTTATTACATCAACTGAAGAAATATTTTTTTCTTCTAAAAACATCGAATGCGGATAACCAATTATATTTGTTTCAATTTTTTGTAATAATTCAGCTTCCAAGTTCTTAATCATTACAATATAGGAACGATTAGAACGAGGATTAAATAGGCCAATCTTTTTAATACTGTCAAATTCACGATGGACAGAATGCATCCCCATAAGATAATAAATCAAAACTTGTAGTGTATAACTACTAGTTGGAGCACTTTTTGATACTTTTATATCCCATAAGGTATCTTCAGTTAAATACTCGCCTTCTCCAGATTTAATAAAATCAGTATATCCTCCCTCAAAATCAATTCCTTCAATAACAATTGGACTATATTTCTTCCAAAAATTAATATTTCGCTTCACCATAATTTTAATATTGTGAATAGTCTCATCATTTGGATTTATTAATTCAATAGACTTATATGCACTTGGATTAACTCTATAACATACATCATAACCTACTAGCTTACACGCATTAATGATTGAATCTGAATCTAATCCTTTTATTTTTGATAAAAGGTTTTTAGCAATGGAATAATGCTCTTCAGCAAAGGTCATAGTAAATAAGTCAGTTACAGTGTTATCTAAGTAAGAAGCACCTTTAAGTGAAATTGCAAATGCATCTGCTGGTTTTGCACCTAACATTAATTTGGTGAGATAATTGATTGCCAAGCTCACTAGAGAAACATTAATATTTTCTTTAGGATACAAATTATTTTCATCATTAAATTGTATTACTTTAAAACATTTTCTAGGTAAGTAGCCACCATATGGCTGCTTTATTTGTTTAATTCTGTCAGTTACTGAAGTCATGATCAAAGCCTCGCTCAATTTTGTTAAGTTAATTATAACTGTTAATTGAGCAAAAAAATAGCAGGAATTTCCCCTGCTATTTTAATTTCTACTAATTTTACATAATTTTAGTTATTATTCTAATTAGCCAATAACTTTTTAAACTCTGTAATTAATTCTCGATTTACTAAAGAATCATTTTTATAAACTACTGAATAATTTTGCTTTAATTGCTTTCCATCTTTCAATAAAAACATTTTTTGTAATTGATCATTTTTTAATAATGGTGCTGTATTTTCATTCATTAAAAAATATCCAGAACCACTTGCAGCCATCAAAGCAGCCTCATTAAAACTGTCAACAGCAATAAATGGGCTAGTGATTTTTAAAATATCTTTATGATAATGTAATTCTCCCCATTCTTCTTTAGGCGTTGCAATTAAAATGTTTGGAATATTTTTTAATTGTTCCATTTCTACAGTTTGTTCACTTTTCATAAAGTTTCCGGCTTGAAGAAGAACTATTAAACTGACTTCTGCAATTGATTCAACTGAATAATCATCAAAATTATTATCTCGTGGATCAGTAAGTGCTAAATCAATATTCTTATCTTCTAGTTCATTCTTAACCTGATCTTGATAAAGTGAAACTAAATTTATCTTGATATTAGGATGACTTTTTTCAAAGTTAATTTTAGCTTGATCAATAACTTTTTTACCAAAGTTTTTAAAATAGCCTATGTTAAGTGTTTCCATAACGTTTCCAAATACCTCCAAAAGAAAAAGGGCTTAATGCCCTCTAAATCTCTATTCATTATCATCTTCACCATGGTAGGTAATTCCAAATCCTGCGTTAAATTCCTTACCAGGTTCCAAATGATTCATGCCATATTTGTCTTCTAACTTACCATTGGCATCTTGGCGGTCAGCAATTCCCCACCAAGGTTCAATGCAGACATAATTAGCCGTTTTTGGATATTGTGACCAAATTCCCACAAATGGTGCATCTCTTGTCCAAACATTGATATGATATTTATTTTTATCCGTTTTAAGTGAAAATTTATTATCATGACCACATAATTCAAAAATCAACGCATCATTTTTAAATAAGTCATCACTCAACGTAATCAAACTATCGGTTGAAGCTAAGGAGCGATTATTCCAATCAAGATATGATTCCTTAAGTGGAATTTGAACTCTTGCTTTAGAAGGAGCTGTTGCAAAATAATAATCTTCTTTACCAACTTCTTCATCGACTGGAATATTGAATCCAGGATGACCTCCTACACCAAAAATCAATTCTTTATTATCAGTGTTTTTGACTGAGAAATTTTCTTCTAATAAATTATTGAGTAAGTTGTAATTTACACGAAATTCAAATTTGAATGGATATACTTTGCGAGTTTCTTCGTTATCCTTTAATAACAAAGTGATACTCTCTTTAGTATGTTTTTCTACTTCAAATTCTTGATCTCTAGCAAAACCATGCTGACCTAAATGATATGTTTTTCCATTGTAAGTATATTCATCATTTTTTAAACGACCTACGATTGGAAAAAGAATTGGTGCGTGACGACCCCAAACTTGAGGATCTGCTTGCCACATATATTCATGCCCAGTATGAATGCCTTTTACACTTACAACTTCAGCACCCTTAGTGGAAATTGTAACTTTTAACATATTATTTTCAATTGTATAGTCCATGTTTTTTGCCTTTTATTAAAGAATAAACTTAGTAAGATCCTTATTAGTAATTATATCACTAAGCTTGTCTTTAACATATGCTTCAGTAATGGTGATTTCGCCCATTTCCATATCTGGACCTTCATAAAGAACATCTTCTAAAAGCTTTTCAAGAATTGTTGAAAGTCTACGAGCACCGATATTATCAGTACCTTGGTTAACATCAAAAGCAATTTGAGCAATTGTATCTACCGCTTCTTGAGTAAAGACAAGCTTGATACCGTCTGCATGCATCAAAGCAATATATTGTTTTAACAATGAATTTTCTGGATCTTTTAGAATCTTAACAAAATCATCCTTAGTAAGTGCATTTAATTCCACACGAATTGGAAAACGACCTTGAAGTTCTGGAATCAAGTCACTTGGTTTACTTTCTGCAAAGGCACCTGCTGCAATAAACAAGATGTGATCAGTTGATACTGGACCATACTTAGTTTGAATTGTAGATCCTTCTACGATTGGTAAAATATCACGTTGTACACCTTCACGAGATACTTCACCAGAAGTCTTTTTATTACCAGCAGTAATTTTGTCGATTTCATCAATAAAGATAATTCCGTTATTAGTAGTACGTTCAATAGCTTTTTGATAAATATTATCATAATCAACCATCTTACGAGATTGATCTTGAATAAGAACTTCGCGCGCCTCTCTTACAGGTAAAGTACGCTTAACCTTCTTCTTAGGAGTTAAACGATCAAGCATTGAACTCATGTCCATTCCCATTTGACCCATCATATCGCTCATTGGGTTAACTTTTGGAGCTTGATCAACTTCAATAGTTACTTCTTTATCTTCTAAAAGTCCTTGTTTTAATTTCTCTGCAACACTTAAACGCTTTTCACGAATGTCAGCTGGAACTTCATCTTCTTTGTTATTATCTTGGTCGTTATTATCTAACCCTCCACCAAGCATTGAAAGCATACTTTGAAGTTGTTGCATTTGATCTTCACGTTTTTCTTTCTTTTCTACTGGAACAAGTAAACGAATAAGCTCTTTATTTGCTTCCTTAGTAGCTTCAGTGCGAACTCGATCAAATTGGTCTTTTTCTTCCATACGAACTGCTTCGTTAACAAGGTCTCTAACCATTGATTCAACGTCTCGACCTACATAACCAACTTCAGTAAACTTTGTAGCTTCCACTTTTACAAAAGGTGCATCAACAATAGTTGCAAGACGACGTGCAATTTCAGTTTTACCAACACCAGTAGGACCAGCCATTAATAAGTTCTTTGGTGTGATATCTTTTTGCATGTCTTTTGAAAGTTGCATTCTACGATAACGATTGTAGAGTGCAATTGCAACTGATTTTTTAGCTTCATCTTGGCCAATAATATATTGATTTAAAATATCTACAATTTTCTTTGGAGTTTTAATTGCCATATTATTCTCCTTATTTAAAGTTCATCTGTGTGAATTTTATCATCAGTAAAAATATCGATTCCAGAAGCAATCTTCACTGCTTCGTGTGCAATCTCTGTCGCATCCATTCCTTCAGTGTGTCTTGTCATAGCAATTGCTGCAGCTTGAGCAAAATTACCGCCTGAGCCAATAGCAACTACATTTTCATCTGGTTCAATAACTTCACCGCCACCAGAAATCAAAAGTAAGTCATCTTTATTAAAAGCAATAAGCATAGCATTAAGCTTTTGTAAAGTTGGGTCTTTTCTCCATTCTTGTGCCATTTCAACAGCTGCGCGACGAAGATCACCACTGTATGTTTCAAGCTTGCCTTCTAACATATCTTGCAAACTAACAGCATCTGCAACGCCTCCAGCAAATCCAATAACTACACGATCATGGTAAATTCGGCGAATCTTTTTAGCTGTTGCTTTTGCAATTACTTTTTCGCCTAAAGTTACTTGACCATCCCCTGCGATGGCTGTTTTTCCATTATATTTAACTGAACAGATTGTTGTCATAATTTATCCCTCGATTAAAAATGTTTACTCTTACAATTATATTACTTATTGAAAGCAATTACATTTATTATTTTAAAACATTTTCCTTGAATTTGTCTAAACTTTCTAATCCACGTTCACTTACTTTTAAGTGTCGTTCTTTTTTATTACGAATTTTCTTACCTTCTAAGCTTGGTAGAAGTGCGAAGCTAGCATTCATTGGTTGGAAATGCTTAGGATTGGTAGTAGTAACATAGTTAGCCATTGAACCTAAAGCGGTATCCTTTGGAAATGCAACTGTATCTTCACCTAATGCGCGTCGAGCTGCATTAATTCCTGCAACTAATCCGCTTCCAGCACTTTCTACATAACCTTCAACTCCAGTCATTTGACCTGCAAAGAATAGTCCTGGCTGACTCTTAGCTTCATAACTTGCAGTTAAGACTTCGGGAGAAGCCATATAAGTGTTACGGTGCATTTTTCCATAACGAACAAAACGAGCATTTTCAAGACCTGGAATCATTGAAAAGACACGCTTTTGCTCACCATATTTTAAGTGAGTTTGAAAACCAACGATATTGTACATAGAAGCAGCCGCATTATCTTGACGAAGTTGAACTACTGCATATGGAGTAGTACCAGTATGAGGATTTTCTAAACCAACTGGTTTAAGCGGACCAAAAAGCATAGTTTTGGCACCTCTGCTAGCCATAACTTCAATTGGCATACACCCTTCAAAAACGTCTTGCTTCTCAAAGCCATGCATTTCAGCAGTTTCTGCCTTAATTAATTCTTTAGCAAACTTTTCATATTGTTCCTTATCCATCGGACAATTAAGATATGCTGCTTCACCACGATCATAGCGTGATTTCTTATAAACTATATTCATGTCAATTGAATCAGCAGCTACAATTGGAGCTGCTGCATCAAAGAAGTGGAGACTATTAGTTCCAGAAAATTTTTGAATTTCTTTTGCTAAAGCATCACTTGTTAGTGGTCCAGTAGCAACTATAGTAATACCATCCTTTGGAATTTCAGTAACTTCTTCATCATGGATTGTTACATTATCCAAATTATGAATAGTCTCTGTTACATATTTGCTAAAACGATCACGATCTACGGCAAGTGCTCCTCCAGCAGGAACTTGAGTTTTATCAGCTGCTTTTAAAATAAGAGAATCTAATTGTCTCATTTCTTCTTTTAAAAGTCCAACTGCATTGGAAAGTTGATTTGAACGCATAGAGTTAGTGCAGACAAGCTCAGCTAATTCCCCAGTTTCGTGAGCTGGAGTTGATTTTTTTGGACGCATTTCATAAAGATCAACGTGGATGCCACGTTTAGCAAGTTGCCAAGTAGCTTCACTACCTGCGAGCCCTCCACCGATAACTGTTACTTTTTTAGGCATGTGTCTCATCCTTTACTTAAAAATTTCCTATTTATCAATATATCATTAAATTGTAAAAAGACTATAATTATCTGCACGAATATTAATTATTTTTAATATTTTTTTGCAAAAAAGCGCATTAAGAACTGATATGATTTCAAACAATTAAAAATCAATCAATTTTACCTAATGCGTTTTTTATAATTTAATTTTCGTTGTCTTCTTCTGGTTCTTCTTTATAATCACCATTTGGGCATAATACTACTAATCCTTTTTTAGTCTTCTTTTGAACTAAGAAATGACCATCGTTGGGACAATTACGCCCAATTGGCTGATCCCAAGATACAAAATCACAGTCTGGATAACGTGAACAGCCATAAAACTTGCGATTACGTTTAGACTTCTTTTCAATTACATCACCTTGACCACACTTTGGACAAGTAACACCAACTTTTTTAACTATCGGCTTAGTATTTCGACAATCAGGGAAACGTGAACAAGCATAAAACTTACCATATCGTCCTAGCTTAATTACCATAGGTGCACCACAAATATCACAGTTAAAGCCAGCTGGTTCATCTTTAATTTGAATCTTTTCAATCTTTTCTTCTGCAGTGTCAAGTTCTTTTTTCAATGGTTGATAGTAATTATCTACTACATTAGTCCATTGTTTTTTTCCACCTTCAACATTGTCTAAGTCATCTTCAAGCTGGGCAGTAAAATCAACATTAACAATATCAGGGAAAAACTCTTCAATTAATTTGTCAACAATTTCTCCTAATTCTGTTGGAACGATAGAACGTCCTTCAAGTTTTACATAATAGCGTCTTTGAATAGTATCAATTGTTGGTGCATAAGTTGAAGGTCTGCCAACCCCATTTTCTTCAAGAGCGTGAACCAAACTTGCTTCAGTATAACGGGCAGGTGGCAAAGTAAAGTGTTGTTTATTATCAGATTTATCTAATTGAACTTTGTCGCCTTCTTCAAGATTTGGCAATTCAACATTTTTTTCATGCTGATTATCGTAAACTTTAGTAAATCCGGCGAATTTCATTTTTGAACCAGTGGTTCTAAAAATCACACCATTTTGAACAATATCTGCTCTTACAGTATCATAAACAGCTGGTGTCATTTCACTTGCTAAGAATCTTGACCAAATAAGCTTGTATAAACGATACTGTTCAGTTGTTAAAACCTTTTTTAATGAGTCCGGAGTTCTATAAACACTTGTTGGACGAATTGCTTCGTGCGCATCTTGGGCATCTTCTTGGTTTTTAAAATGTCGCTGACTCTTTGCTGCAAATTCAGCACCATAATTTTCATGTAAAAACTTCGAAGCTTCAGCTTGAGCAACCGGAGATGTACGCTTAGAGTCAGTTCTCATATATGTAATTAAACCAACTGTACCTTCTTTGCCTAAACTGATTCCCTCATATAGCTGCTGGGCAATGCTCATTGTTCTTCTAGTTCGATAGCCTAAACGTTTATTAGCTTCTTGTTGCATAGTTGAAGTTGTAAATGGAGCTGCTGGCTGACGACGGCGCTGTCTAGTTACTACTTTTTCAACGGTAAAGTCTTTCTTTTTATCAATTTTACTTAAGACTTCTTTAACAGCGTCATTATTTGGTAATTCTTTTTTCTTACCATCTATTCCATAAAAACTTGACTTAAACAGTTTTTTATCCTTTTTAAAGTCTGCATCTATTGTCCAATATTCTTTAGGCTTGAAATTTTTGATTTCTTTTTCGCGATCAATAACTAATTTCAATGCTACAGATTGGACTCTTCCTGCACTAAGTCCCTTTTTAACTTTAGCCCATAAAATTGGAGATAATGAGTAACCCACAATTCTATCTAAGACACGGCGAGCCTGTTGTGCATCAACGGTATCCATATCTATGGTGCGGGGATGTTTAAAACTTTCTTTTACAGCATCCTTAGTAACTTCGTTAAAAGTTACACGGTTCTTAGCATTTTCATCTAAATCTAAAGCATGAGCTACATGCCATGCAATAGCTTCTCCTTCACGATCAGGGTCAGAAGCTAAATAAACATCTTTAGCTTTTTTAGCCTCTTTTTTTAGTTCTTTAATTGTATCGCCTTTACCGCGAATTGAAATATACTTTGGCTTATAATCATTATCAAAGTCAATTCCCATTTGTGACTTTGGCAAATCACGAATATGACCTTTTGAAGCAATAACATGATAATTACTTCCAAGATATTTTTCAATTGTTTTAGCTTTTGCAGGTGATTCTACAATTACTAGTGTCTTTTTACGTTTTTTAGTTGTTTTCTTTTTTGGTTTACTTACTTTAGTAGGCATTAAATGCCTCCTTTATTTATATTATTTTAAAAATCTACTAGTTTGAGAATAAAATACCTGTGTTGGAATTGTCAAATCTTTCTGTTCTTAAATTAAAATCTACTATTGGAATTGCACCGGCTTCAATTAGTTTATTAGGTCCTTTTGAAAGATCATTAGTTATTGGACCTGGTACCGCATATACATCTCGATTTTCTTGTAAAGCTAAATTTGCAGTGATTAGTGAACCAGATTGTTCCCTAGCTTCGGTTATAATTACACTTTGAGACAAACCAGCCAGTATACGATTTCTTTCAGGAAAACGAAATGGTCTAGGTGGTGTATCAGGTAGATATTCGCTAAGAAGTAAGCCAGATTTTATAATTTCATTTTGAAGATTTTGATTTTGGATAGGATAATAATGATTTAATCCATTACCAACAACAGCAATTGTTTTACCGTGATTAGCTAGGGATGCTTCGTGTGCCATTCGATCTACTCCTTTTGCTAATCCACTGGCAATTACGTAATTTTCTTTAACTAATTTAGGAGTAAGTTCAGATATTACATTTTGACTGTAAACAGTAGCAGCACGTGCTCCAACAATTGTAATAATTTTTTGCTGTAGCAAACTTACATCCCCACGGGCAAATAAAATCAAAGGTGGTTGATAAATTTGACGTAATTTTTCTGGATACTCATCATCAAAAAAACTGACAACTTTACACTGAGCATTTATTCTTTCGATAGTTCTTTTATAATCATCATTATGATACGCATTAATCGCCTTTTCACGCAAGTCAAAAGATAGCTGCATTTGTTCTAAATTTTCTATATTAACTTCGTCCGTATCGAGCTGACTTGCGATTTGAAGCATCTTAACGTATCCAATACCCTTTTGCAATTTTAATCTTAATAAAAATTCTTTAGTATTCATGGTAAAAGCCTCCATTAACAATTACGTCAAAAAATGGAGACTTTTTTATTACTATTTAACTTTATTGCTTACAGGGGCAAAGGTCTTTCTATGAATTGGAGTTGGACCATATTTGTTTAAAGCTGCAATATGGATCTTAGTACCATATCCAGCATTTTTGGAAAAACCATATTCTGGATAAATTTTATCATAATCATCCATTAATTTATCTCTAAACACTTTAGCCACAATTGAAGCTGCTGCAATTGAATTAGATTTTGCATCCCCTTTAATAAGTTCAGTTTGAGGAACATCCAAAGGAACATTCATCGCATCTACCAAAAGAGCATCCGGCTTTTGTGATAAATTAAGCACTGCATCTTTCATTGCCAAACGGTCTGCTTCATAAATATTAATTTTATCAATTACTTTAGCGCTTTTTACTCCAATTCCTACAGCTACAGCTTGTTGTAAGATTTTAGGATATAATTCTAACCTTCTTTTGGGACTCAGTTTTTTTGAATCATTAACTTCTAAAAGATCAAAGTTTTCATCAATAATCACTGCTGCTGTAACTACAGGTCCTGCAAGTGGTCCTCGACCTACTTCATCAACGCCAGCAACAATTTGTCCTTTTTTCCAAAATTCTTTTTCATATTTAAATCTAGTAAAAAATTCTGCCTTTTTTTGAGCTAATTTTTCTTGTTTTCTAATATAGCTTTGCAATAATTTTTGAACACCACTTCTAGAATCTTGGCTAAGTTTTTTTAATTCTTCGTCACTAACTTGATCATTATTTAAAAGCTCTTTTATTTCTTTAATTGTCATTTTTTACTCTATCTAAAGTAATTCTACCAATTTTACCTTTTCTCAATCTTTGTAACATATAAAGTGAAAAACGGTCGTAGTCATCTCTCATCCCATAAACATTGGTCATAGCCAGCAAAAGATCAGGATCACTAATATTTTCAATTGTTTCTTTACTTGTCCGCGCAAACTTCACTAAATCATTCATGTAATACTTGCGCAAATTCTTTAAAACAAATAAAGCTACATCGTCTGCATGGAAAATACTGTCTTTTATTGCACCAAATGCTGCTAATTTATAGCCTACTTCTTGATCCTCAAATTTAGGCCATAAAATCCCTGGTGTATCTAAAATTTGAATATTAGTTTTAGTTTTTAACCAGGTTTGTCCTTTAGTTACTCCGGGCTTATTACCAACTTCAGCAACATTTCTTCCTACTAAACGATTGATTATTGTCGATTTACCGCAATTTGGAATCCCTGCCAGAGCAATTCGGATTGTAGGGTTTGATGCACCCTTTTCCTCTAACTTTTTAGTTTTAGCACTAGCAGCTTTTTTTATTAAATGAATTAAAGCTTGCATATTTGTGTTATGGAGTGAATCCATTGCCATTACGAATTTTCCTGGTTGCTGTAATTTCTTTTGCCATAATTTAGTCATTACAGGATCTGCTAAGTCAGCCTTGTTCAAAATAATCAAATGAGGCTTATTACCTACCAATTCTTCAATCATTGGATTACGTGAAGCTTGCGGAATTCTTGCATCTAGAACTTCCACGATTACATCAATCAACCCTAATTTATCTTCTAATTGATTACGAGCCTTATTCATGTGACCCGGATACCATTGAATTGTTGCCATAATACTCTCTCCTTTTTTATTAAAAACTATTCTTCATCATGTAAGAATATCACTTCAGCTAATAAAATTTGCCTATACAATGACCTAAAGCTACTACGATATTCTTGTTTTTGCTGAGCGATTTGACCTAAATAATTTCTTTCTAACCTAAAGGCATATCGATAAACTTCATCTCGAAATTCTCTTTCATTAGCTGAAAGTTCTGGATTTCTAATAGACTTTTTTAACTCACGCAAAAAATCCTGCATTGAAGTTTCATTAATTTGTGCATTAAGATCAAATTTTATCTGTTTTCTAATTTTTTTAGGAAGATAAATTTTATCAAGTTCTTTTAATGCATAATCGACCATTTTTCGTCTAATTTTATCTATTTCTTCTTCTTGTTCTAAATCGGTTTTTTCTTTAGGTAAAATAAATTTAAATAATATAGTCGGAATCACCATACTCAAGATTATCAAAACAGCTTCACTAAATAAAATCAAGTGAAAGTTATTATTACTAATCAAAGTATGATCTAGTGTATAAGCTAAAGCAAATGTTACTGCTCCATGAATCCCTCCAAGAGCAAAAATCCATGCATCTCTATTTGATAATCTTTCCACAAAAAAGCTATATAAATACCTAACTATTATATTAGCAATGTATAAAATTATACCAATCCAAATTGCTAAGTCAATTCTATTAGGCAAAAGAGCTCCGTTGCTTGTTTTTACTATAGTTAAGCCTAATCCAATAAAAACAATAGTATTCAAAAAATCACTTATAAAGTTACTTAATTGAGTACTATTATAAATCATGTATACATTAGTTAAGCGACTTCTTTCAAATTCAGCACGATGTACTAACCCTGCAACTACAACAGCAATAATTCCTGAAACATGAAGCCATTCTGCAAAATAATATAATAAAAATGGTGTTAACAAATAAATGGCAATTAAAGCATTAGCAGGATTGTAGCTTCCCTCTACGAACCGTAAATCAGTACGTACTAATTTTTGTCTAAATATAACTAAAATACCTGCTACCATTAATCCTAGAATAATTCCTCCACCAGCAGAATACAAAAAACTAGTTACAGTGTGTGTTATTTCGAGCTTTTTGGATAAATACCATGTTGTTGCCATTTCTAATAAAATAATTCCCGAGGCGTCATTAAATAAGGATTCATTTTGTAAATATTTGCTGACTTTGCTTGGCATTTTTAGACCGTGGATAACTGATTCTGTAGCTGTAGCATCAGTTGGAGTTGAAATTGCAGCTAGGATAAAACTTAGTGGTAAAGCAAGTCCTATCAACCATTTTATTCCAAAAGCTGCTACCACAGTTGCAATAATAATCATAACAACTGTAATACTGACAATCGACTTCCAACGTCGAGCAATTGCATATAAGCTATTATTTTGACCTTCGAAAAACAACAAAGGTGCTACAATTAATCCCATAAACACTTCTGGATTTCCAATAAATATTTCAGTATTAATTTGAGGAATTAATGCTATCAAGATCCCAATCATTAAAGCTACATAGTTTACTGAAATTTTACGAAAAAGCCAATTTTGAACAATCATAGCCAAGCAAGAGCTTAAAACTAAAAGTGTTATGCCATAAAGTATCTGCATATATGTAACTCCTTTCAATAAAAAAAGCCCCCCTATAAGGACGACCATCTTCTAATATGCCATTTTGTCTTCATACATTCTATATGCTTCATCAAACACTGACATACTTGCTAAATAACTTCCATTCAGTTCTAAATAATCGGACAGTTTTTCATAATCCTGTTCCTGCTTAGGAAAAGTCATATCATGCTGTGCATTATTTGCAAACTGAGATATTTCACTCTTAGAATCTGGATCTCTAAGAGTCATTAAATAACGATAAAAACTTTCTCGATAAGCCATAAGTTACTCCGTATAATAAAGAATTGCATAAGCACCATTTCCTGCGTGAGTTGCAATTATCGGACTAGTTTCTTGAACCAAGACATTAATATTAGGATTAATTGCTCGAATTTTATCAGCTAATTCTTCCATAGCTTCTGGAGTATCTACATAAGAAATCCCTACTTCTGGGATTCTATCTTTATTTGCTTCAATATCAGCTAAAACTCGTTCATCAAATGCCTTTGAAAATTTTTTGCCACGTCCTTTTTTAGCAACAATTAACTGTCCATTTGGCATATGAAGTTCAATTCTAATATTAAGAAGTGTAGCAATCTTTCCTGATAAAGCGCCAAGACGTCCACCCTTAATCAAGTTCTTCAAGTCAACAACCATCATTCGTAATTTTTGACTCTTTTTGATTTCGTCAACATGTTTAAGAATCTCTTCAATACTTTTGCCTTCTTGTGCATCTTTGGCAGCTGCTAGAACCTGAAATCCTTCAGCGCGGTCAGTTAACTCTGAATCAACCAAGTGAACATGGTCTGATTGTCCTGCAATTTCTGCTGCTTGTCTTGCTGCATCAATTGTACCACTAAGTGCTTTTGCCAAGAAAATTCCAACTACTTCACTGCCATCTTTTGTAAGAGTTTTAATTGTTTCAGCAAAACGTCCTATTGGCGGTTGACTAGTTTGTGGAAGGTTTTTAGCTTCATTCATTTTGCGTACAAAGTCGCTACGGCTTATATCTACTCCATCAATATAAGTCTTACCATCTATAGAAATCGACAATGGAACAACTGTAATGTTGTATTTTTCAATTTCTTCTGGTGTTAGTTGAACAGATGAATCTGTCATAATTTTAATTTTTGACAATGTATTCGCCCTCAATTCTAATATACTTTTTTATCCTGTGATAAAATATAAGCATGTATATAAGCTAGTATATCAAAAAAATTAATTAAAAAAACTAGAAAAAGGATGATAAAAATAATTATGAATTTAAAAGAGCTATGGCAAGAACCAAAAGAACGCTCCAAAACATACTATATTTTAGACAATATTTTTAGCGCTATAACTCATGGAATAGGATTTGGATTATCTGTCGCTGGATTAGTAGTACTTATTGTAAGAGCTGCTCATACAGGAAGTGCGATGAGAATTGTAACTTTTACTATTTATGGTTCATGCTTAGTTCTGTTATATTTATTCTCCACTTTATACCATAGTTTGATTTTTACAAAAGCAAAAAATGTTTTTCAAATATTTGATCATTCATCTATTTTTCTATTGATTGCTGGATCCTATACTCCATATTCCTTAGTTGCAATTGGTGGCGCATGGGGCTGGACTTTATTTGGATTAATTTGGGGATTAACTATTTTTGGTATTTTATATTATATTTTTAATCGTGGAAAACATGTAATATTTGATACTATTTTATATGTCGCTATGGGTTGGCTAGTAATTTTATCAGGAGGCTATCTTTATGTGCGACTTAGTCCAGTAGGATTTTGGTTATTAGTTAGTGGTGGAGTAGCTTATACAGTAGGTGCAATATTATTTACAATGCGTAATGTACCATTTATTCATGTAATTTGGCATATGTTCGTAATGTTGGGATCGATTTTAATGTACTTTTCAATTTTACTGTATGTTTAAAAGAGCCAGGATTTTATCCTGACTCTTTATTTTTATTAATTTTGTTCTTTTATAAATTTTTTGATTGCTACTTCTGAATTATCTAATTCATTGGAAACAACTTTTTCTTTAATTTTATCAAGCATTATCCCTAATTTGGGACCAGGTCGAACTCCTTGCTGAATAAGAAATCTGCCATCTATAGCAAGCTCAGAAGCATTTTTTATCGGCAAAGAGGTATAACGATCAACTAATACTTTTGAATCAATTGGTTGACCTAAAATATGCGCTACATCAATAGTATTAAGGAGTGTATCTTGCCCTATCTTAAATAGTTCATAATCACTTGGAATTCTTTCTGCCAATAAATCAAATAGTTCCACGATTCTTTCAACTGAATCAGTAGTTGCATTGGAGTTTTTCCAGTCTCGCATAAAACCAGTTATCTTATTATTAGGCAATTTTAATAAAATGATTATAATTGACCAAAGACTTGTTTCCAAAGTAGGATTAAATTTCAAACTTGGAAAAACAGCTAATAAGTTACTCTTTCCAGCAAAATCAGGTACATTTTCACTTAATTTAGTATCCAAAAATATTTGAAAGGCTTGTCTTGAATGAGGTCCCAATCCCATTTTTACAAATTCATCGCGAATTCTTTCAACTGAAATTTTTTGTAATAACTTATGATTATCTTTAATAGCTTGTTGTGTATTTTCTTCTAGATTAAACTCTAACTGACTCATGAATCTTACTGCACGCATCATTCTAAGAGCATCTTCATGAAAGCGCGTCTCGGGATTTCCCACAGCTCGTATAACACGCTTTTTCAAATCTTCTAAACCATTAAATAAGTCAATAACTTCTCCATCAGTATTCATTGCTAAAGCATTGATAGTAAAATCTCGTCTTTTTAAGTCTTCATCTAGGTTTTGTACAAAAGTAACATGATCAGGTCTACGATAGTCCTGATAACCAGATTCCGTTCTAAAAGTAGTAATTTCATAGCTTTCTCTATTAAACAAAACTGTAACTGTTCCATGCTTAATACCTGTATCAATTGTCTTTTCAAACAATTCTTTTACTTCTTCTGGATAAGCACTAGTTGCAATATCTACATCATGAATATGTCTGTTCAATAGTAAATCTCGTACAGAACCACCCACAAAGTAGGCTTCAAACCCAGCATCTTCTAATTTTTTTAGAACAGGCATAGCCTGCATAAATATTTTTGGTAAATTTTCTATTTTCATTATTAAACCAACTCATTTTTCTTATTAATTTAGCGTTTAACTTTTATTATATCGCATTATTTAATTTTGGGTGTGACTTCTTTTTTGTTAGTTTTATTTTTTTTGTTAGTTTTATTTTTATTGTTTGTTTTTTAATTTAGTAACAACTTATTATAAAAATATTAACAAAAAAATAAAATCTAACTGCTAATCAGCTAGATTTTATTTTTTATAGATATTGATTATATAAATCTTGCATCTCATCATCTTCTGGAACTAATTTTAAGTAGTTTTGTAGCAACTGTTTAACTACATCTTTTGAACCAGCTTCATTATTAAAGAAAACAATCATTTGCTTTAAGAAATCTGAATTATTTTTAAAATCGGGATAAGCTAACAAGAACTCTCCCCTTGCTTTTTCACGATTATCCATTTCTTCATATGACAATGCCATATTCCAGTGAGCCTGTGGCTCTATTTCATCATCATTTAAGTTTTGGAATAAATCTAAATTTTCTTCATTCTTATTTTCATGCAAATACAAGTTAGATAATTGTAGTCTCAAATCACTATTATCTGGGGCTATTTCTAATCCCTTTTTTAATAAATCTTCCGCAGTAGATAAATCGTTTAAATTAGCAGCTGCTTTAGCTCCTAACGAATATAAAGTTTCATCTAATTCGTTATAAGCAAGACCCGCTTGAGCAGATCGCAAAACTTGATCATCATCATGTTTATACTGATATGCTTGCGCTAATAAAGGATAAGCATTAACATAGTCTGGACTTTGATCAATAACTTCATCAAGATATTTAATAGCTTGATCATCATCATTCACCGAAAGCATCACAAGACCTGCCTGATACTTACTATCAATATCCAAAATAGCACTACTATTATTGCGAATAACTTCCGCAGCATCTTCATAGCGACCTAATTTGGCCATAGTTTGAAACTCACGCTGAACTAAATTTACTTCACCAAAAGTTTTTTGAGTTTTTACCAAATCTTGATATAAAGCTAATGCTTCTTCATATTCACCGCTCATGTAATCTAATTCTGCTAAGCCAAACTTAATTGCAACTTCATCAGGAGCTAATTTAAGTGCCTTCACTAATTTGCTTTTTGCAGTTTCAATAAAACCATTAGTTTGATAATAGTCTGCTTGAATCAATAAACTATCTAAATAAGCAGCTGAATCTTCAGAAACATCATATAACAAAGATAATCCATCATCATCATTACCATCATTTAACAAAATTTCAGCTAAATAGACCTTAAATAAATCCTCTTTAGGAAATTTAGCAATTAATGCACGATAAACTTCCTTAGATAAATTAGTAAAGCCATAATTAGTTAAATTTTCAGCAAGTGAAGCTAATACTTCTGGTTTATCGTTATCAAGTGCTTGTTTAAGTAAAATCTTTTCTTGTGAAAAATCATGATTTTCAATTGCATCTAATAATTGTTCTGAGTAAGTCATATTTTCCCTCCATCCAAGTTTATATTTTACACAAAAAAGCACTTGGTACAAAACCAAGTGCTTTTAAATTAAGAAGCAAATTAATCCTTCACTGCATCCTTAAGAGCTTTACCAGCTTTAAATGCTGGTACATTGCTTGCTGGGATTTCAATTTCATCACCAGTTTGTGGGTTACGACCCTTACGGGCTGCACGATGACGTACTTCAAAAGTACCGAAACCAATCATTTGAACTTTATTACCTTCTGCAAGGTTCTTTTGGATTGCACCAAAGATTGCATCTACAACTGCAGTAGCTTGTTTCTTCTTCATATCAGTTGCATTAACAACTTCTGAAATCAATTCCGCCTTATTTGCCATATTCAATTCACCTCCTAAAAATTTTCTAAATTACGAATAATTAAAGAAAATTTTATTACTAAACAAAAATATCATAAAAACCTTACTGTAACAAGTTTTTATACAATATTTATTACTATTTTCGTTTACGTGGAATAATTTTAATAGGTGTACCTGTGAAATCAAAATTTTCACGTAATTGATTTATTAAGAATCTTTGATATGAAAAGTGCATTAATTCAGGGTCATTAACAAATACTACAAATGTTGGAGGATCAGTTTTAACCTGAGTCATATAGTATACACGTAATCTCTTGCCTTTTACTAAAGGAGTTGGTACAAGTTTACTTGCTTCAAGAAGCAAATCGTTAAGTACACTAGATTGAATTCGTTGATTTTGATTTTTGTATACTTTTTTAACCATCTTAGGAATTTGTTCTAATCTTTGACCTGTTTTTGCAGATACAAATAAGATTGGCGCATAATCAAGATATTGAAATTCTTGTCTAATAACTTTTTCAAAGTCTTTAGCACTAGTACTATTTTTTTCCGGCAAATCCCACTTATTAACTAAAATAATGATTCCACGACCCGCTTCATGTGCATATCCGGCTACGTGCTTGTCTTGTTCTCGAATACCAGTACTTGCATCAAGAACCAAACAAACCACATCTGAACGTTCAATTGCGCTCATAGCACGTAAAACAGAGTACTTTTCGGTTTTTTCGTAAACTTTCCCTCTACGACGGATTCCTGCAGTATCGATAAGCTTAAACTTTGTATCGTCAGCTACAAAAGGAGTATCTACTGCATCTCTAGTAGTGCCCTCTTCATTAGCAACAATTACACGTTTTTCTCCTAAAAGTTTATTAACAATAGATGACTTTCCGACATTAGGACGTCCAATCATACTAAAAGAAATTACATCATCATCTTTACGATCCAGATCTTGTGGGAATTCACTCACAATTTTATCAAGCAAATCACCAATACCTGTCCCATGACTACTTGAAACAGGAATTGGATCACCTAAGCCCAAACTATAGAAATCATAAATATTGGCTCTTTGTTCAGGATTATCGGCTTTGTTAACTGCTAAAATAACCGGCTTTTTAGTTCTATATAAAAGCTGAGCTACCTTTTCATCTAAATCCGTTACCCCATTAACCACACTAGTTAACATAACAATTACATCTGCTTCTTCGATGGCAATTTCTGCTTGAGCACGAATTTCTTCTTCAATCTTACCATCTTCCCAAGTAATCCCACCTGTATCAATTACATCAAACTTACGTCCTAACCATGTAGCTTGAGCATAATTTCGATCACGAGTCACTCCGGGTTTATCTTCTACGATTGCTAAACGTTCATTAATTATACGGTTAAATAATGTTGATTTTCCAACATTTGGACGACCAACGATTGCTACCACTGGTAAAACCATATTTCCGCCTCCTTAAATAAATTATTTTAATTAATAAAAAAAGCCGACATTGTCGGCTTTTTTATCATATGATTATTGACGGTCCTTTAATTGGTCACCAATAATGTCACCCAATGCAAAGCCGTTGTCGTCACTGCTCATGTACTTCTTATTTACTGAGTTTTCATTGCGTGAACGACGTGGACGAGAACCTTCTGATGAAGCGTTAGGATCTGCAGCCTTGATTGAAAGTGAGATTCTTCTATCGTTAGGGTCAATGCTCAATACCTTAACCTTAACAGTTTGACCAACCTTCAATACATCGCTTGGCTTGTCAACGTGCTTGCTTGAAATTTCTGAAACGTGTACCAAACCTTGAATACCGTCAGCAACTTCAACAAATGCACCAAAGTTAGTTAATGACTTAACTTCACCTTCAAAAACATCACCTTCAGTTAAGTCAGCAGTTGCTTGTTCAAATGGTGAAGGTTCTGTTTGCTTAATTGACAAGGAGATACGATGTCTGTCATCGTCAATACCGATAACTTTAACCTTAACATCTTGACCAGCCTTTAATACATCACTTGGCTTATCAACATGCTTGTAAGAAATTTCTGAAATGTGTACTAAACCGTCTACACCACCAACATCGATGAATGCACCGAAGTTAGTTAAACGTGAAACCTTACCTTCGATTACGTCACCCACAACTAATTGTGATGCAACACTTTCAAATGCTTCTTCACGTTCTTCTTCAATCAAGTCCTTGTGTGAAAGAATCAAACGATTCTTGTTTGGATCGATTTCAGTGATCTTAAGCTTCATTGTCTTACCAATGTAAGGCTTCAAATCTGAAACATAACGGTTTGAAATAAGTGAAGCTGGTAAGAAACCACGAGTACCAACATCAACAAGTAAACCACCACGTACTGATGAAGTTACAGTACCTTCAATTGGATTACCTTCTTCGTAGTCCTTTTGTAACTTATCGTAAGCTTCTCTTTCCTTCAAGCGAGTAACTGAAAAGAAAAATTCACCATTTTCCTTATCGCCACCAGCTCTTCTTAATACCAAGGCCTTGAACTTGTCGCCAGACTTAACTAAGTCACGTAAGTCTGCATTACGGTCTGCAGTGAATTCACGGCGAGTGATTACACCTTCAACACCGGCGTTTTCTACACCAACATCGATTTGGCCGTCTTCAACGTCTAAAACTTCGACATCGACAATATCTCCGACCTCAACTCCTTGCATTTGCTTTAATGCGTCTAAAAATTGATTACTGTTTTCTGACATATGTACCTCCCAAATATCATGTCCCATTTTAAATGAAAATCAGATATTTTTCTACTGTTTTGGCTTATTTTTTTACTTTTTTATTTATTTTTTTATTTTATTTAAGATTTCATCAACAACTTGATCAATTGTCATGCTAGTTGTATCAATCTCAATAGCATCATTTGCCTTTTTTAAAGGTGAAATTTTTCTATGAGAATCCTTATAATCTCTAGCCGCGATATCTTTTTCAATTTCTTCAACTGTCTGATCAGTTTGAATACCACGTTCTTTAAAATCTAAAAGACGACGTTCAGCGCGTGATTTTGCAGATGCAACTAAAAAAATCTTTACCTCTGCATTTGGAAGCACTGTAGTTCCAATATCTCGTCCATCCATAATAACATTAGTATGACCTGCCATATTTCTTTGCAAATCAACCATCTTTTCACGTACACCAGCTAAAGCTGATACTTGGGATACATTAGCGGAAATATCTGGTGTGCGAATCTCAAGAGAAATATCCTTGCCATCTGAATAAACTTTTTGTTCACCATTTTCAGATTTCAATTCAATTCCATCCTCATCAATTGCCTTTAAAATACCGGCTTCATCACCATAATCTAATCCATGATTACGTGCGATGACGGTACAAGCACGATACATTGCACCAGTGTCGATATATACAAATGACAATTTTTTCGCAATAATTTTTGCGACTGTACTTTTTCCTGCTGATGCAGGACCATCAATTGCTACTTGCATTTCACATAAGAAAAGTTATTCAACTTTTCTATCCTTTCTCAAAATTTACTGCTCATCTTGCAGCTTAAGTGTTTGACCAGCATTAACGCCTGAATCTGAATCTAAATCATTCAAATCTGCTAAAGCGCTAACACTCATGCCATGTTTAGCGGCAATACTTGAGAGTGTATCGCCTTCTTGCACAACATAAACCTTCGGAGTTTCAGCAGATGAAGAACTGGATTGCATAGTTTCAGAGCTTGAAGAACTACTCATCGAACTTGATTTAAGCGAGCTAGAAACTGCAGTTTGCTTATTTTTGCTCTTTTTAGCCTTTATTTTAGGTTTAGACGCATTCTTCTTTTTAGAAGATGAGTTTGCCACCATAGTAGTTTTGGCTGGCTGAGCAGCGCTTTTTTGACGCTCAGAAGCAAATTTATGAACAATAGGGATCAGGGCAATAATAATGACAATTAATATTATAATTATTGCACCCCAACGACTTGATCCCATATTATCATCATGGGAATTAACTCTAGACTCAGTTGGTCGTTCAACATGCTTGTATGGTCCTTTTGGTTTTTGATCCATTTGGAATTTCCTCCAATCCACTTAACTGCTTAATTTTAGCACAATTAATTGTTTCTTTGAATACCAAAAAAGACCAGCCAAAAGCTGATCTTTAAAATTAGTTATTTATATTAAATCTTCGTCTCACAAAAGGTTTAATGTTTTTTAGCGTGGCTTCAAAAAGTAAATATACCACTATACTATTAATTACACCTTTAAGTAAATTAAACGGAACAATTATCCCAAATATATAGGCATTCAGTGATGGTAAATGCAAAAACTGTCCTAAATATACTTTTTCGGTAAAATTCATTAAAGCACCATAACTTCCAATAGATGGAAGATTAGGAACTGAAAATAAAGCATACATCGGTGTCAAAATAAAAGCATTCAGCAAGGATAAAATTGCTGTCATTGCTACAATACCAAGTACTAATCCAAAAATTGGCATTAAATATCCTTTTAAAGTTTTACGATTTGTTTTTGTTATATTCTTTGATAACACATAAAATGGTATTGCAAATGAAATTGATGCTAAAAAAGCTGCTAACTGTCCTACAATGCTCATAGGATTAAAACCGCTAAAAATCAAACTCAACAATGATCTGATAAGTGCAATAAAAATACCTGGAACTGCTCCAAAAATGAACATCCCTATTGTAATTATTACATCAGAAAAATCAAACTTTAAAAATCCAACTCCTGGCATGATTGGAATTTCAAACTTCATTACTACAAATGAAATAGCTCCAATTAATGCATACGCAATAATATTAGCTAAACTGCTAGAGCGTTTATTAACGTTCTCCATAATTGCTTACCTCCGTATAAAAACAGGTCTGTCGCTTCAGCAACAGACCTTATTAAAAGTAAGCATATCCTCTTTTAACTAAGCCTGTCTTCTTCCATCTAGACTATACTATCGGTATCCTTACTCGGATTCAGCCACCTAAGTGGGTCGCGGACTTCCACCGCCGGTCGGGACTTTCACCCTGCCCTGAAGACAACAAACTTAAATATCAAATTACAATTTCAGTTTAGTCTAAGTGTTTTAATCTGTCAACTTCATTATGCGATAATTCGCGATACTGTCCCGATGTAAGTGATTTCAAATCTAAAAATGCATAACGTTCTCTTGACAATTTTAATACTCGATGACCTACTGCTTTAAACATTTTTTTAACTTGATGATAATGTCCTTCATGAATTGTTAATTGTACAATTTGAGTATTTTTACGCTTATCTGTATGTAAAATCTTTACTTTAGCTGGTGCACTTTTATGTCCATCAAACTTTACTCCGTGAGTCAATGACTTAATTTCTTCTGGTGTCAAAATTCCAGAAATCTTGGCAACATAAACTTTTGGTACCTCATGCTTAGGATGCATCAATTTATTAGCCAAACTTCCATCATTAGTCATCAACAATAAGCCTGAAGTATCATAGTCTAGTCTACCAACTGGATAAATCCGATATGGAATTTCATCAAAGTAATCAACTACAGTTTTTCTACTTTTGTCATCATTTGCAGTCGATACAACTCCTCGTGGTTTATAAAAAAGATAAGTATGCAAACTTTCTCTTTCTATTGGTTCACCATCTACAGTGATATTACTAAAAGTTTCTACTTTAGTTCCTAATTTAGTAACAACTTTTCCGTCTACTCGAACTCTACCAGCAACAATCATTTTCTCTGCTTTTCTTCTAGATGCAATACCAGCTTCTGCAATAACTTTTTGCAAACGTTCTAATGCCATTATTCTTCCTCCTTTTGATTTCTATCAAATAAATCTACTTCTTCATCTTCAACTGCCAGGTCATCTTCAAAATCTTCGATTACTGGCAAATCAGCTAAACTTTGATAACCGAAATATTGTAAAAAATAATCTGTAGTAATATATAAATTTGGATGACCAGGTGCATCTTTTTTACCACTTGCTTTTATTAAGCCACGCCAAATTAATGTTTGGATAGCACCAGAAGAATTTACTCCACGAATATCATCAATTTCAACCCTGGTAATTGGTTGACGATAAGCTACAATAGACAAAATTTCTAATGCAGATTGACTAAGAGTTTTTGAAACATCTTTTTGAAAATATTTTTCAACTGTAGAACTTACTTCTGGCTTAGTAGCCAACTTGCAATTATTGTTGATTTGAAGCAATGTTAAACCAGACGAACTATCTGCAGATAATTTTTGCGTTAATTGCTGTAATAAAGTATCCACTTCAGTTTGACTTAATTTTAATAAATTTTCTAAAGATTCTTTACTAATGCCATCATCGCCTGCAATATATAACAATGCTTCTAACTCAGCCAATTTAGTCATGATTATCAATTCTTTCTAAAGTTAAGTCTCCAAAATTTCTTACTTGCTTTACTATGCATTGATGGTTTTTACATAATTCTAATAATGCTAAAAACAGCCCAATTACATCTGAAATATTATTAAAATTATCCACACAAGAAAAAAAGCTCACTTGCCTTGCTTGGTTAAGACGATTTTTTAAATATACAATCATATCATCGATTGATATTTCTTCCATCTTAATCATAGCCTTGTCTGAATGCTTAACTTTCATTCGACGCAAAACTAAAGCAAAAGTATTAGCTAGCTCCGAAGATGTAATTTGTCCTAAAGGTAATGGCTGTACCTTATTATCTGTAGATACACTAGCCTCTTTAGAAACAGTTATAGGAATTTCATCGTTTCTATCCTTGAAATAGCCTGATATTTTCTTAAAAAGTGAGTACTGAACCAATTGCTGAACTAATTCATCTCGGGGATCTTCTTCTTGACTTTCTTCATCAATAAAATCATTTTGCGGAAGTAAATACTGTGATTTAATTCTTAACAGAGTTGAAGACATGACAAAGTATTCCCCTGCAATTTGTAGATTTAACCTTTGCATCTGCTTTAAATATGCTAAATACTGACTAGTAATTTGTGCAATGGGAATATCATAAATATCAATTTCTTGAGACCTAATTAAGTGTAATAGCAAATCTAATGGTCCTTCAAAATTAGGCAATTCTAGTGTCAAATTTTTATTCATCAGAATTATTCAAGTCCTTTATTAAAAATGTATATTCTGGAACTGCTGTGACAGTTAATTTAGGATGACTAGTAGCTAAATCTTTTAAAATAGCTATTTCATATCTTTTTTCTCTAAATCCTGGTGCTAGTGAAAGATAGCGTACAATAATAAACTTTCTATTGATTTGCGTTCCAATTACTCCGATAACATTATTATCTTCATTTTTATATAAATATAGTTTAAATTCTTCACTCTCACGATTAAGTTTAATTTCTTCTTTAAGATTTTCAAGATTTTTAAAATCTGACAAATAGGATAATAGTCCCATTGCGACTTTTTCATTATCTTTTTTATATTCGATTAACATTTTTTCACCTATAAACGTGGATGAGAGTTTAAATACACATCCAAAATTCTTTTTTGTGATAACTCTCTCTGAAAGATATCATTACCAGTATATCCTAAAATCGCCTGTACCACTTGGAGATCAGCACCATGATTTAATAAATGTACAGTAAAAGTATAGCGAAGCATATTAGGTGTTACATTTTTTTCTATGTTTGCATTCTTACAAGCACGCTTTATAATTTGCCAAATTGCTTGTCTAGTTATCTTAGTAGCACGATTATTTAAAAAAAGATTTTGACTACTCGATTCTTTTTTATGCACAAGAGGATTTCGAACTTCTTTTTCATATTTTTCAATCCAATTTAAAGCCTTTTTATTAATTGGAATTAACCGAGACTTGTTACCATCATGAATCTGGACTAACTGTAAATCTTTATAAACATCCTGCACTCTTAAATTTACTAATTCACTAGTTTTAATTCCAGTAGCATAAAATACCTCAAGAAGAGCCCTATCTCTGATACCATTTTTTTTATTAGTATCTATTTTTTCTAATAACTGGACTATTTCATTTTCAGTTAGAGCAGTTTGGTGTTGAACTTTTCTATCAGGGGCATCAACTTCCAGCATAGGATTAAGTTTTTGAATATTCTGTCTTGCCAGCCATTGATAAAACTTATTTAAAGTTGAAATCATTCTTGTCACAGAACTGTCTGACTTTTCTTGACTTTGCCTTGCTAAAAAAGCATTAATATCAATAACATCACTGGGCCAAGATTTAATACCTTCAACCTGCAAAAAGTTTATAAATTCAGTTAAATCTTGCTTATAGGCTAGAATAGTATTGTTGCTTAAGCCCTTTTCTATTTTTACAAATTCTAAGTAACTGTTTATTTGATCATTTAACCTATTCATCTTCAGATTTTTCTGGATCATTAATCATGGTAATAGTTCCAGCATCCTTATCTTCTACAATCAAGTTTGCTTTCAACAAATGTCCTAGTGCTCGTTTAAAAGCGGATTTAGATATGCCAAAATAATTTTTTATATCTTGTGCATCAGATTTATCGTAAAATGGTAAAGTTTTACTTTCTTTTCTTCTTAAACTCATTAAAATCATTTGAGCATCATCATCAATTTCTTCAAACGCACGAGGTAAATTACTTAAATTTAACCGTCCATATTGACTAACTCCAATTACGCGCCCTTTAAATTGCTCTCCTAATCGCAATTGACGTCCCATTTGAGATTCATGTACAAAAGCCAAATAGTAATCACTAGTGATTACAAATGCACCAATATCACGACTTGCATAAACGGTCCCAAAGACATTTTTGTTTTTCATGTCTTTAGGGAAATTTGCAGCTAATTGTTCAAAAATATTCTCATCAGCTAATTTTGCCCAAATTCTATCTTTCTCATCAGTTTCAAGACGAACTAAAAGCTTATCATCCTTTCTTGGCCAGCGATTTTTATCAAATGGAAGATCATCCATCGATAAAACAACGTCTTTATCTGGTAAGCCAATGTCTATAAATACACCTAAACCCGGACGAGTTTCTGTAACTTTTCCCCAACCATATTGATCTGGTTGAGCAAATGGTAAAAACTGTGTCATTTCACGATCATGGTTTTTATTGTCATAGATAAATCCTTGAATTTCATCTCCTACTTTTGGAATTTCATCTTGAGTAAGTTCATGTTTTTTTAGTTCATATGTAATACCATCAATTTGAACGTAAAATGCGTCCTCATTTTGATCAATAATTTTTCCTTTTTCAATTGTTCCAAGCATAAATATTCTCTCCTAATAGATTCATTAATAATAGTATAAGAGAAAAAGCAATAAATTAAAATAGTTAGCATCTTTATAACAAAAAAATAGCTAGTCACTTAAGACTAGCTATTTAAACTATTTAATTCTATGAATTAAAGGTTTGAGATTTCGCCTTGGTAGATAGCACCACGACGTGCATCAACAGTGATAGTTGAACCATCAGCAATCTTTTCAGTTGCATCAGTAGTACCAACAACAACTGGGATACCTAATGATAAACCAACAACAGCTGCATGTGAAGTCAAACCTGAAGCTTCAACAACTAAACCTGCAGCCTTCTTGATTGCTGGCATGTAATCTGGGTCAGTAGTCTTAGCAACTAAGATGTCGCCTTCCTTAACCTTGCTGTTTGCTTCTTCTGCTGAAGTTGCAACAACTGCCTTACCAACAACTGAGCCGTTACCAACACCTAAGCCTTGTGCAAGCTTGTTACCGATGATTTGAAGCTTCATCATGTTAGTAGTACCTGATTCACCAACTGGAACACCAGCAACGATGATTACAAGGTCACCATCCTTAACAAGACCTTCTGCCTTAGCAACTTCTGCAGCCTTTTCAAACATGTCATCAGTTGATGATGGCTTGTCTGCCAATACTGGAGTTACACCCCAAACAACTGCTAATGAGTGTTGAATCTTTTCATCGAAAGTCATAGCAACAATATCAGCATTTGGACGGTACTTAGAAATCATACGTGCAGTGTAACCTGACTTAGTTGCTGCAATAATAGTCTTAACGCCTAATTCTTGAGCAGTACGTACAACTGATTCACCAATAGCTTCAGTAACGTTTGAACCCTTGTAGTCTTCAAATCTTTGAAGAGCTAAAGTGTTACGCTTAAGCATTTGTTGTTCAGTACGTTCGTCAATTTCAGCCATTGCCTTAACAGCGTTAACTGGGTACAAACCATTTGCTGATTCACCTGAAAGCATAGTTGCATCAGTACCATCAAGAACAGCGTTAGCAACGTCTGAAACTTCGGCACGAGTTGGACGTGGGTTTTCTTGCATTGAGTCAAGCATTTGAGTAGCAGTAATAACTGGCTTACCAAGTGCATTAGCTTTTCTAATCAAGTTCTTTTGTACAAATGGAACTTCCATGAATGGAATTTCAACACCCATGTCACCACGAGCAACCATCAAACCATCTGAAACTTGTAAAATTTCATCAGCGTTGTCGATACCTTCTTGTGATTCGATCTTAGGGAAGATCTTAACGTAGTCAGCACCTGCTTCTTCACAAAGTTCACGGATGTCTAAGATATCTTGAGCCTTACGTGCGAATGAAGCAAAGATAAAGTTAATACCTTCCTTCAAACCAAACTTAATGTCGTTAGTATCCTTTTCAGTGATACCTGGGAGGCGAATTTCAACACCTGGTGCGTTAACACCCTTCTTTGAACCGATTAAACCAGTGTTTTGAGCTTCACAAACAAGTTCTTGATTTGCGTCGTCCTTTTCCTTGATCAAAAGATCAACCAAACCGTCATCGATTAATACGTGACCACCAACATGAGTATCACCGTACAAGCCCTTGTAAGTTACGTAGATCTTGTCCTTGTTACCCTTCTTAGTGTCATCCATTGAAATACGGATAATGTCACCAGTGTTAATAGTGAACTTGCCGCCTTCTTGTTCAGTAGTTCTAATTTCAGCACCCTTAGTGTCAAGAGCGATACCAAGTGGTCTACCAAGATTCTTTTCTACTTCACGAACCATGTTCATACGTTCACGGTGTTCATCGTGGTCACCGTGTGAGAAGTTGAAACGGAATACGTTTGCACCAGCTTCAGCTAACTTAGTAATAGTTTCAATATTGTTTGAAGCTGGCCCTAAAGTACTAACAATCTTAGTTTTTTTCTTCATTATAATTAAAATCCTCTCCAAAAATTGACTAATTATTCTTAGTCATTTCTTCATTAACATCTAACAATGTGAAATCGCCTTGGTGCTTACCATCGAAAAGATCAAGGATGTCATGGGTATTAAGCTTACCGCCTTCCATACCGACAGCCAAGCCACCCTTACCTTCAAGAAGCAAGTTAACAGCAAAATTACCCATCTTAGTAGCATTCACTCTATCTTCAACAGTTGGTGAACCACCACGTTGCATATGACCAAGCACATTGCCACGAGCATCAAAGTCACCATACTTCAAGAGTTCATCCTTGAACTTATCAGCATCCATGACACCTTCAGCTAATACTACAAGACCATGGTCTTTGCCATCAGCAAAACCACGCTTAAGAGTTTCTGCAATTTCCTTCATGTCGTAAGGACGTTCAGGAATAACAATTGCATCAGCTCCACTAGCTAATCCTACACGCATAGCAACATCACCACAATCGCGACCCATTACATTAACAATGAATACGCGGTGGTGACTACTTGCTGTATCGCGAATCTTATCGATTGCGTCCATGGCAGTACGACAAGCAGAATCATAACCGATAGTATATTCAGTATAAGGAATATCGTTATCGATAGTTCCTGGAAGACCTACTGAATTAATACCAAGACGAGTCAAAGCTAAGGCACCATGATATGAACCGTCACCGCCGATAACGATGACAGCGTCGATACCATGCTTTCTTAATTGTTCAGCACCCTTTTTTTGCACTTCTTCTTGTGCAAATTCTGGATAACGAGCTGAATATAAGAAAGTACCACCTTGGCTGATCTTATGGTCGACATCTTCTGCTGTAAGCGGAATAAAGTCACCGGCAACTAATCCGGCAAAACCATAACGAATGCCAAAGACTTCAAGTCCGTGATGGATTGCAGTCTTGGTAACGGCTCTGATTGCTGCATTCATGCCAGGGGCGTCGCCACCACTGGTTAAAATACCAATCCGTTTCATGAATTCACCTCATCATGATAATTTGTGTAATTTCTCACATCAAATAAATATTAACATTTTTTTGCTAAAAAATCTCAAAAAAAGTGGTTTAATTTACTGATTTATCAATGTTTTTTACTGTTTGCGCTTACAAACAGCTTCTATTAAGCAACCACAAATTTACATTTATTCTACAAATTGTACTTCACGCAAATTGGTAAGGAGATACTGTTTACGTTGAGGATCAAATTTATCATTTTGAACACGCAAACCTAATATATATATTTTCCCTTCACTTAATTTATTACTGATTTTTTCATATACTTGCGGAAAAATTGTTATATCTTGCGAAGTGGTTGTATCTTCAAAAACAGCAAACGCCATTGCATCACCTTTTTTAGTTCTAATTTGCTTTAGTTTAATAAGTCTACCAACACTAATTCCAGTTTCATTAGCAAAAAACTGATTCAATGGTTTAGCATTAAATTTTTGAGCATATTTTTGTATAGCAATCAATGGTGAAGCAGCAGTTGAAAAACCTAAAACTTCTTCTTCCATCTCAGCTTTTTCCCTAGCTGTTACTTCATGGGCTTCAGACATTCTGATTCCGCCTAAACTCTCTGATAGAGACAAATTGTCCCCTGTTAATCGAATATTCTCAACAATATCTGCACAATTTTCAAGCAATTTATTTCTGTTGGGCTCAATTGTATCAAAAACACCAGCTTTAATTAGTGCCTTAATTGCATCTACCTGCAAAAATTTTGAATCAATTTTTCTTAAAAAATCACTAAGATTTTTTATCGGCTTTTTTAATAAAACAATTTGCTGAATAAAATCATTTCTTAATCCCTTAATCGCTTTTAACCCTACTAAAATTCTACGATTATCAAGCGTATAGTCAATCATACTTTTATTAATATCTGGTGGCAAAATTTTAATTCCAGCTTCTTGAGCTTGAGCAATATAACTCTGTGTTTTTTTACCAGCTCCTCCAGCATTTAATAGTGCTGTAAAGAAAGCATCAGGAAAATGAACCTTTAAATATGCTAACCAAAATGCAATTTTAGTATAAGCTACAGCATGCGAACGATTGAAACCGTAATTTGCAAACTGCTCAATATAATTATAAACACGTTCACCGACTTCTTGAGGATGTCCATTTTTTATAACCCCATTTATAAATTTTTGACGTTGCTTATCAATAATTGCTTGCTGTTTTTTCGACATTGCTCGCCGTAATAAGTCAGCTTCTCCTAAAGAAAAACCTGCCAAAACTTGAGCTGTTTGCATAACTTGTTCCTGATAAACCAAAATACCGTAGGTAGACGATAAAATTCTCTTTAAACTAGGGTCCGGATATTTTATAGGACTATTACCCTTTTTACGAGCAATAAATAAATCAATATTTTTCATAGGACCTGGTCGATATAAGGCATTTACTGCTACTAAATCTTCAAAATTGTCTGGATGAAGCTTAGTTAAAACATTTCTAATTCCATTAGATTCAAATTGGAACACCGCATCTGTATTGCCTTTTTGAAAAAGCTCAAGAGTTTCACGATCATTAAGCAGAATTTTATTAGGATCAATGTTAATTCCTTGACTACGAATTAGGTCTAATGTATTTCCCAAAATTGTTAAATTACGCAAACCCAAAAAATCAATCTTTAAAAGTCCTAATGATTCAACATATTTTTTAGTTTGTTGAGTTATAGGAATTCCTAGTTGACCAGCTTGAAGACCAGAAATCCCAGCAATTGAATCATCACTAATTACTAACCCAGCTGCATGAATAGAATAATGTCTTGGTAAATTTTCAATAGCTCGAGCAGTTTGAAAAAGCAATTTATTTTCTGGTGTTGAGTCTACTATAATACGAAAATCACGAGATTGTTCATAAGCTTCGTCTAAACTTATTTTGCCTTTAACTCTAGGAATTGCTTTAGTCCACTTATCTACTTCCACCAAACTATGACCAAAGGCTCTTCCTACATCCCTAATAGCTTGTTTTGCAGCTAAGCTACCAAAAGTTAAAATTTGAGCAGCATGGTCCATCCCATACTTTTTATACATATACTTTATTACATCATCACGCCGATTATCAGGAATATCAAGGTCAATATCTGGCATTTCATGACGAGCTGGATTTAAGAAACGTTCAAATAGCAAATTATACTTTATTGGATCAACTTGAGTAATCTTTAATGCATATGACACTAGTGATCCACATGCAGACCCTCTCCCAGGTCCAGTTGTAATATTTATTCGATGACAATAATTAATGACATCCCAAACAATTAAGAAATAATCATCAAATCCCATCTGATTAATAATCTTAAGCTCATATTCTAATTGTTTTTGATACTTTATAGGAATATTATGATTTTCAAACTTTTCTTTAAGTCCTTTTTGAGCTAAATAATATAAATATTCTTGTGATGATGGAAATTGAGTTTGATGATATTTAGGTAAAACTGGCTTTTGAAATGTAACTTCTGCTGTACATTCCTGAGCAATTTTCCAAGTATTTTCAAGGGCTTCATCTAATCCAAATTCATGATACTTCTCTACCAGTTCACTACTTTCCATCATAAAATGCGAACCATTTTGTTTAGATAATGGAATGATATTCTGAAGTTTGTCATTATTTTTAATTGCTGTGAGTGTTTTTTGTAAAAATTGCTGCCGTGGATATAAATATTGCACATCCTCTACACTAACTAAGGGTAAATTAAACTGCTTAGCTAAACTTTGTAAGTAATTAATATAGTCTTGTTGATTTTTATTCGCATATACTCCCAAATACAATGAGCTTGTCGTAGAAATCAAACTTTTTAACTCTCTCAAATAATCACTGCCAAGATTTTGGTTACTTTCATATAGTCTTAAAAGTTCACTATGAACATTAGCTGTTGTAATTATAATTAAATTGTCTAAATATTTACTTAACTCTTTTAAGGTTAAAATTCTTTTATTTTCACCATTTTCTGTAAGCAAATTAATAGCACTAGAAAGTCTGAGCAAGTTTTTATATCCTTGATTATTTTTAGCTAGAACTATCAAATCATATTTTTCACTAGAATCAACTAACCCATTAATTCTAATTTGCATCCCTAAAAGTGGTTTAATTCCTACTTCATTAGCTACTTCAAAAAAATTCACTAATCCATAAGTAACATTAATATCAGTTAGTCCAACTGCCTCATATCCCTTGTCTTTTGCTGTTGTCAACAAATCTTTTATTTTAGTTGGACTTTGCAAAAGAGAAAAACTACTAAGATTTTGAATTGCTGCAAGTTTCATTTTAACCACCTTTCTTATGTTAAATTAATTATACCAAATCCATTTATTCAGTTTGAAAATAGACTCAAACTTTGCTAAAATTCATCTATGAAAGAAGGAAATAACTATGGGTCGTTTTATCGTAACAATTATCTGGAGCGTTATTTACATGCTCGTAATCGGCTTTATCGCTGCTCCTTTAACTCAAAGTGTATTTGAACCTAAAGAAGCTCTTTTAATCGGAGTTATTTTCGGTGTTCTTTTCGCACTTATCATTCCAGCAATAACAGCTGGCTCACATAAGGACAAGAGCAAGTATAGCAAGCTTAACAGATAAAAAGCAAAGAAAATAACCAGTTGGTGCTCAATTTAGCATCAACTGGTTATTTTTTATCTTAATAAAATTTGTAATTTTTCTTAGTATCTACCTTAACTTCACCATGAGTCAAATATTCAGTAAACATCTGAACATAATCTTTATCCAAAGTCATATCAATTTTATCTACACTATACTCAGGATAAAATCCTCCACCCATAGCTCGATAATTATTAACAGCTAAATAATAAGTCTTATCATCTTCAAGAGACTTTCCATTTAAAGTTAAGTTTTGGATTCGTTCTCCTACAGGCTTAGAGATGTCAGCTTCATATTTAACTGGATAAAAGACATCAAAATGATATAGTTGTGGCTTTGGCGTAATCCAGCGATCTAAGAATTTGATTTTTCCATTATTATCTTTTTCCAAGAAACTAGCACTATGTTCAATTATATGGCGTAATTCTTTACCTGTTAATTTCACACGGCACAACTGATTTGCATAAGGATAATTTAATAAAATATCACGCAAGGTTACAGTTTTATCAAATCCTCTAGCTACCTCACTCATTACCGCAGTTGCAGAAACATCTGCTTTAGTAAACCATAATTGCATCTGTTGCAATAAATTAATAAACGGTGCACCTTCTAAACGTCCCTTCATAGCATTTTCAATTGGAGCTGACTCACTTAATTCAGCAATGGGTTGGTCTAGCCATTTTTGAGTATCAGAATCCAGATCTTTTACAATATTAACTACTTCAGGATCAGGATCATAATCTTTAGTATCGACTAATTTAGTTGACATTTCTTTGATTTTTTTAGTTTTATCATCAATATCCAAGATTACTTCCGCAATTGCTTCACCGCGATACCCCGGCTGAACAATTGCTGTGTCTCGAGTAACTAAATTAAGTCTGCGATGTTGGTGACCAGTAAGCATCACATCAACTTCAGGAATTTCTGTTAAAATCTTATAACCTTCGTTTTCTCCTCGATGAGGTTCTGTAGCTTCTCCGGTGATAGGATCACTTTCAAATCCACCATGATACATTACAGCTAAAACATCAACTTGTGGGCGCAGAATTTTTGCATAATGTTTTATTCTTTCAAACGCAGAAACAAACTTCAATCCCTCAACATGTTCTTTAGGTTCCCAATGAGGTACATATTGAGTAGTAATTCCAAGAAGTCCAACTTTAATCCCTTGTTTTTCAATAATTACATATTCTCGTCCAAAAGCTGGCACATTAGTTTCTGCATCAAGAACATTATCGTTTACCATTGGCGCCTTATTATTATCAATATAATAAGCTAAATAATCTAAACCAAAATTAAAATCATGATTTCCAAGACACCTTGCATCATACCCTACTTCATTATAGGCATCAGTAAACTTGCTCAACCCCGAATAATTCTTTAATGAATGCGTATATGAGGCCAAAGGTGATCCCTGTAAGCAATCACCTGCATCTGTTACAATTACGCTATCAGCGCCGTATTTCGCCTTTTCAGACTTAATAGCTGAACTTACACGACTTAATCCAATCGGCGCATCATATCTTCCTCTGCTTTGATAATCAGTCGGAAGCATAAAACCATGTGTGTCACTTGAATGTAAAAATACTAATTTCATATTTCAAAAACTTTCTAAAATATATAATAAAAAAAGACACCGACCGGTGTCTTTTTTATTAGTTATTGCCGTTAGCGTTGTTAACAACTTGACGACCCTTGTAATAACCCTTTGGTGAAACACGGTGGCTTAAGCGGTATTCACCAGTAGTTGCATCATAGTGCATTGCTGGTACTGAAAGCTTAATGTGACCACGACGTGAACGTTTCTTTTGCTTTGAAGTATGTCTTGCAGGAACTGCCATTATTTTGATCTCCTTTATTATAATATTTAAGTCTCAAGCTAATTCAACAGCCTGATTAACTCACGTGATTCAATGATACTATTGAATCATCAATAAATCAAGGTTAATTAATTTTTCTTCTTATGAAAATTTTTATCTTGTCCCAAAAACCAGCCTAATAATACTCCAATAATTACCATTACAACAAGCACAATTATTAACGGCAATTTAACTTTAAAGAAACCAAAGTTGATTGCAACAGGGCTTGTATTCATTACTACAAAAATCACAGCAATTAAAGCTACTACTAAGCTGATAATTAAGTTAACTTGTTTTTTCTTATCCTCCATTTATAAATCTACTTTCTTGATGCAAATTCTAATGAAACTTTATCTCCTAAAGTTGGGAACAAATTATAAAGTTTTGCTAAAATTGCTAAACTAATTGGTAAATTCAATTCACGTTTATCACTACCAAAATAATGAACTACTTGCCAAGCCACATCATCGGGATCAAGCATAAATTCTTCAACATTCTTAGCATAATTGCCAGTTGAATCAGCAACATTAAAGAAGTTAGTATAAACCGGTCCTGGATTAACTGTCATCACCTTTACTCCAAATGGTTTAAGTTCTAAACGTAAAACATTTGAAAATTGGATAATTGCAGCTTTTGATGCGCTATAAGCTGCTGATTTTGTAGTTGGAACTTTTCCAGCAATAGAGCCAAAGTTTACAATTTGACCAGTTTTTTGACTCATCATTACACGTCCTACCAAACGTGTAAAGTACATCAAGCCTAACACATTTACTTGGAACATATTAGTAGCATCTTGAATATCGCTTTCCATAAAGTTTTCGAACTTGCCATATCCAGCACAGTTAACCAAATAATCAATATGCTTAACTACTTTAGTCATCTTGTTAAAAGTATCGCCGATTTCATCAGCCTTACTCATATCAGTTGGGAAAACATATGCATCAGCTCCTGATAATTCACGAGCTTCAGCTGCAATTTCTTCCAAACGTTCTTTTCTTCTAGCAATTAAAATGACAGTTGCTCCGCGTCCTGCACTCTCAAGTACAATAGAGCGTCCAATACCACTTGAAGCTCCTGTTACAACAACTACTTTATTTCTTAATGAATCACTCATCAGTCTGCAGTACCTTTCATTGGAATTATAATATCATCAAAATCATTTACTAACTTAGTGTTAGGGAAAATGTCCTTAGCTTGTTTCTCTAAAGCTTTAGCATTTGCACCTAAATACCTAGCAGAAATATGATCTAAACATAAATGCTTTACTCCATTATCGCGCGCAATCGTCGCAGCTTCAACCGCTGTTGAATGATAATATGAATGTGCTAATTTTGCTTCATGACCAGCAAAAGTTGACTCATGAACTAATACATCAGCATCTTTGGCTAATTGGGCAATTGTTGGAGTTGATCTTGTATCATAGATTATAGTAACAATTCTACCAGGTCTATCGGGTCCAAGGAAGTCTTTGCCGTTTAAAATCGTCCCACCTTCTAAAACTACTTGTTCACCATTCTTGAGCTTACCTAATAAAGGACCATTAGGGACATTATAGTCAGCTAATTTATCCATTAATAGCTCTCCTGGGCGAGAATCTTCTACAACCCTATAACCAAAGCTTGGTACACGGTGGTCTAACTTCTCAGTGTAAACTTTAAACCCTTGTCCCTTATAAATTAAGCCCCCCTCTTTAAGTTCTACAAACTTAATTGGGTATGATACCTTAGTGCGTGAAACACGCAGAGAAGTCTTTATAAATTGCTCTAAACCTGGTGGTCCATAAATTGTAATTGGACCTACATCTCCTTGAAAAGAACGTGTAGCAAGTAATCCTGGCAAACCAAAAATATGATCACCATGATTATGGGAAATAAAGATTTTTGTTACTTTTCTTAAACGAATATTAGTCCGTAAAATTTGATGTTGGGTAGCTTCTCCTACATCAAAAAGCCAAATTTCATTTAGTTCATCTAATAGCTTCAATGCTAAACTTGATACATTTCTTTGTTTTGAAGGCTGTCCTGCCCCAGTTCCTAAAAATTGTAATTCCATGTATTTCCTATTCTAAAACTTTGATTCCTTAACTATCGTCTTTGTTATAAAACTACTGTAGTATTTCGACCCTTTAAGATTTGGATGAGTATGATCATCATAGAACCAATTAGGATGATTTTTAGAATAACCATACCAATCAATAACCGTCAAATTGCGATACTTTTTCGCAGCTTGCTTTAATAGTCCATTTACTTGACCTTGCCATTGTCTAGTAGGAACATGTGTATTTATCCAAAATACATGACGTTTTTGCCCTACTTGATGCATCAAATGATCTACATCTTCCATAGAAAATGGTCCATTAGTACCAAGACCAATTAAAACATTATTAGCTAAAACATTTTCGTTTTTGTATTCATCTAGTAGTCCAAATGCTACATTTAATTGTCTTGATACAGCTGCATCAATTAAAGCTTTAGGCATAAGTTTTTTCAAATCATCACTAGAACCAGCCATTACCGAATCTCCTAGTGCAGTAACTTGAACATGTTGTGCTAATTGTAAATCAAGCTGTGAAATTCCATACTTAACAAAAGATTTGTTAACAGGGTGAGTTTTAACAGCTTTTTCAGCTTTTTTTATAATATTTGAAGAATCAGCTTCTGTTTTTTTGCGTTTCTTCATTTTTGCAATTAACTGCTTATTCTCTTTCTCTTGTTCTTTCTTATTGGCAGTAATTCTTTCAGCTAGTTGACTCTTATTAAAGTCAACTGCTTTGGCATGAGGAGAAACTAGAATTCCAATTGATCCAAATAAAAATACTATACTAGCTAAAGTTGCTTTAGTTCGTTTAACATAATCTTTTTCTCGACTGTCAATTACTTGTAAGAAAAAGTTCTTAGTTTTTTGCCAAGTAATTTTACTCATTGGTTTTTCAATTAAGCGATAAGTTACTTCACTTAAAATCAAAATTAATCCAATTTCTATTACATGGTATAAAAAGACATGGTCTGCTAAATCGGTAACTTTATCCTCAAAGAAAATCATTACTGGAAATTGATATAAATATATTCCATAACTTCTTGAACCAATCCAACTAAAAACTGGATTAGTCATCCATTTATTCCAATGACTTCCCGGATGAGCAATTACCCCTACTAAAACAGTAGTAAAAAATGTAAATAAAAACATTCCACCGCAATATACAAATGCAGATTGGGCTTCAACTTGTTTACTAAAGAACATAGCTAGCATTACTACTAAACTTGTAAATCCAATTAAGTCCAATAATTTAGTATCTGATTTAGTAATATTTGTTTTTAAGTTCTCAATCGGCCAAATAATAGCCAAAGCAGCTCCCAGACCTAATGCAAAAAAGCGTGTATCGGTACCATAATAAATTCGATTAATATCAGCACCTCTCAAATATAAGACTGCCATTTCTATTGCTGAAGCAATAGATAGACCAAATAATATCCAAAATACCCGTTTTCTTTTTTTAGCAAACTTTACTAATAAAAAAATTACAAGAGGCCATAAAATATAAAACTGCCCTTCAATAGACATCGTCCATAAATGAGTAAACGGAGACTCATTAGCTGCAAACCTTTCAAAATAGCTTTGACCATTTGAAATTTGCCAAAAATTATATACATTTAATAAATTAGTTGCCACTATCTGATTTAATTTTGCCAAAAGATTTCGTTGAAATAATAATATATAAGCAGCACATAACCACAAAAGAGTAACCATCTGCGGATATAACTTTTTAACACGAGTTAAATAAAAATGCTTATTATTATATTTTCCCGTATGCTTATAGGATTTAAGCATATGGTCTGTAACAAGATATCCTGACAAAACAAAAAAGATCGGCACCCCAAGATACCCGCCAATAAAGGTGTTAGGATCTAGGTGATAAAGAATGACCCCAATAACTGCTAACGCTCTAAGTCCAGAATATCCTGTAATAAACCGATTTTTTGCCATATTTTTAACTTCTCTACTAGTGTTTTATTGTACAAATTCAAAGTTAAAGTCGCCAATTGCTACATCATCACCATCAACTGCACCTTTTGCACGAAGGGCATCATCAACGCCTAAGTTCTTAAGCTTTCTAGCCAAACGCATAATACCGTCTTGGTGATCTAAATTAGTCATTTGAACTAATCTTTCTAGGCTATCGCCTTTAACGATAAATTCATGTTCTCCAACTTTTTCAACTGTAAATTCATTCTTCTTAGGTGCAGCATACTTGTATTCACGAGTTTTTTGCTTTTCAACTGGCTTTTCAGCAGCTTTTTGTTTTTCAACTTCTTCAACCAAATCAGCAGTATTCTGCATTAAGGTTTCTACACCTTTATGAGTTACACTTGAGATAGCATATACAGGTTCATTTATACCATCTTTTTCAAGTGCTTTTTTAAACTCAGCAAGTTTTTCATCAGCACCAGGAATATCCATTTGAGTTGCAACAATTAATTCTCTCTTATCTGACAAATCAGCATCATAACTTGCAAGCTCTTTACGAATCGTCTTGTAATCTTCTAAAGCTTCTCGTCCATTATTAGGATCCATAGATACCAAATGCAAAATTACCTTAGTTCTTTCGATATGACGCAAAAACTGAATACCTAATCCTACACCTTGGCTTGCTCCTTCGATAAGTCCAGGCAAATCTGCCATTGAAAAATCTCGCCCATCTGGCAAAATTACCATTCCTAAATTAGGAGTTAAAGTTGTAAATGAGTATGCCGCAATTTTAGGTTTAGCCTTAGTTACTACTGAAAGTAAGGTGGATTTACCAACTGATGGGAATCCAACTAATCCCACATCAGCAAGCATCTTAAGTTCTAAACGTAAAACCCGATTTTCACCAGGTTCCCCATTTTCAGCAATTTCTGGTGCAGTATTTACACTGTTAGCAAAGTGGATATTACCGCGACCGCCGCGACCGCCATGGGCTACAACTAATTCTTGTTTATTTTCAACTAAATCTCCAATTACTTCGCCCGTATTAAAATCATATACAGTAGTACCAACTGGGACTTTCAAATATAAGTCCTTAGCACCACGGCCATATTGAGATTTTATTCTACCATTTTCGCCATTATCAGCCTTAAACTTTCTGCGATAGCGAAAATCCATTAAAGTACGTAACCCTGTATCAGCAACAAAGATAATGCTGCCGCCACGACCACCATCGCCACCTGCAGGTCCGCCATTTGGAACGTATTTTTCATGGCGGAAAGCAACCATGCCGTCGCCACCTTTACCGGCTTGAACTTCAATTTTGGTTTGATCAACAAATGTTGGCATGTTACCTATCTCCTTCCGTCTTTAAAATTCTTATTTCTAACTAATCTAGTTTACCACATCAAGGGCAGTTTCTTATAGTATTACAAAGTTAATTTTACAGTTTGTGCTTGAGTTAAGCTTAATCCTGCAGCCCGCAAGTCGTCAATTGAAGCCTCTTTAATTTTCTTAAGAGAACCAAATTCTCGCAAAAGCTTATTACGACTTTTAGGACCAATCCCCTTAATTGAATCAAGCTTACTTGATAAAGCGTTTTTTGCGTGAGTACGCCTATGAAAAGTAATTGCAAAACGGTGTACTTCATCTTGAATACGAGTCATTAAATAAAAGCCTTGCGATTTTGGATCCATTGGAATCATTCGAAATTCTTCCCCATTTGTTGGATCTCCATAGAGCAAATGATTCGTGCGGTGTTTATCATCTTTAACCATCCCAGCCACTGGAATATTTAAATTTAATTCATTCCTTAAAACATCTTCACAAGCTTCTACTTGAATTTGACCACCATCCATTAAAATTAAATCAGGCATACGTTTATGTTCTCTTAAAAGCCTTCCATATCTTCTGCGAACAACTTCACGAGTATTGCGCAATTCATCGGCCATGTTTTGATGCTCAACTTCACCTTTTAATTTAAATTTTCGATATGAAGTCTTATCAGGTTCACCATCTTTAAAAACAACTAATGCTGAAACTGGATCTGCACCTTGAATATGAGAATGATCGAAACTTTCAATAATATGACCATATGGCAAATTTAAAGCATCAAAAATTTCTTTTTGTGCTCCTTTAGTTTTTCTATTTCCAAGTTCCAACAAGCGAAACTTATCATCGAGCTTTAATTTAGCATTTTCTTCAGCCATATCAAGCAGTGACTTTTTTTGCCCGCGCTTAGGAGTTCTAACTGCTACTTTTAAAACCTCTGCAAGACTCTCATTGTCTAATCCCTCAGGCACTAATACTTCTTTAGGCAAAACATGATTTTTTTGATTATAAAACTGGGCAATAAAAGAAGTAAACTCATCTTCTGGATCATTAATATCAGTTAAAGGGAACATTCGAGTTTCTCTGCGTAAAAGCTTTGCTTGCCGTAAGAAGAATATTTGAATAGAAATCCAAGATTTATCTACATAAAAATTAAATATATCTCGTTGAGTTCCATCATTAGAAATAATTTTCTGTTTTTCAACAGTTTCTTCAATATATTTCAATTGATCACGGATTTCTCCAGCTCTTTCAAATTCCAAGTTTTCAGAAGCTGTCATCATTTTATTAGTTAACTCTTGCTTAACGCTTGCAATATCACCATTCAAAAAACTCTTAATTTTTTTAATTTGAGAATCGTATTCACTTTTAGGTACTTTTTTAAAGCAAGCTCCTAAACATTGTCCCATATGATAATAAAGACATGGTCTACCTTGATTACCACTACAGCGACGAAGTGGAAATACTTTTTGAATGAATTTTAAAGTAGCCTGAGCTGCATAAACATTAGGATATGGTCCAAAATAATAGCCGCCATCTTTGCGAATCACACTAGTTAATCTAGTTTGAGGGTCATGTTCCTTAGTAATTTCTATATATGGATATCCCGTACCTTGTTTGAGTTGAACATTATAATAAGGCTGATATTTCTTTATTAATGTTATCTCTAATAAAAAAGCTTCCTTATCAGTGGAAACGGTAATAATATCATAATCGCGAATTTCTTTAACAAGCTCAGCTCGTCTACCTACTTGCTTACTTTTGAAATAAGAACGGACACGATTTTTTAAGTTTTTAGATTTCCCTACATAAATTACCTTACCATTAATATCTTTCATTAGATAACAGCCAGGTTTTTCAGGCAGTAATTTTAATTTATTTTCAATTAATTCTGTTGCCACTTTGCTCCCTCCTCAAAATTAGCACTCCAATTTTAGCACAACTTTTAACAATTTATTTATTTTTTGCTTAAAGAATTGTTATCTAACATTTTTTTTGATATATTTGTCAATAAAACTTTTTATATTTATTAAGGAGAATTTAATGACCGCTTGGATTTTTTCATTGATCGATCATTTTGGTTATCTAGCAGTCCTATTGCTGATTGCTGTGGAAAATATTTTTCCGCCAATTCCATCAGAAGTAATTCTTTCTTTTGGTGGTTTTATGACTACACATACTAAGATGAACGTCTTAGGATTGATTATTGCTTCAACTATTGGTGCCCTAATTGGTGCGTTAATTCTTTATTGGGTTGGGACACTACTTAATGAAGAACGCTTAGAAAAACTATTTAATCATAGTTTTTTCAAAAAATTAGGATTTAAAAAAGATGATGTTAAAAAATCAATTGCTTGGTTTGATAAACATGGAATAAAAGCTATTCTTTTTGGTAGATGCATCCCAGTTGTGCGTAGTCTTATTTCAATCCCTGCTGGAATTGCTAAAGTTTCTATGACTAAGTTTATAATTTTAACTACTTTAGGAAGCTTGATTTGGAATAGCATTTTGATTTCACTTGGAGCCTATATGGGAAGCAAGTGGGAAAAAATCGTTTTGATTTTTGAAGAGTACTCATTAGCAGTCGTTATTCTTTTACTAATTGCTTTTATTTATTTTGCTATTAGTTGGTATAAAAAGCGCATTAAGAATGCATAAAATACAAATAGAGGAGTTGTTTGAATTTGAATATTTTTCGTAAGCAAAATGTTAAGACTTATCTGGGCGAGGATATCAAATTTTCTCGTACTTTATCAGCCTTTGATTTGATTGCGATGGGAGTGGGAGCTGTAATTGGTACTGGAATATTTATTTTGCCGGGTACCGTTGCAGCAACAACTGCGGGGCCTGGAGTCAGTCTATCATTCTTAGTGGCCGCAATGATCTGTGCTCTTGCTGGGATGTGTTATGCGGAATTTGCATCTGCAATTCCTGTTGCCGGAAGTGCTTATTCATACGGTAATATTATTTATGGTGAATTCACTGGTTGGCTAATGGGCTGGGCTCTTATTTTAGAATATATGTTGGCTGTAGCAACCGTTGCCGCTGGGTGGTCATCATACTTTGCCTCATTTATTAAACCATTTGGTTTAAGTTTGCCAAAAGCTATTTCTGGTCCATTTGATCCAAAAAATGGAGTATATTTTGATTTAGTTGCGGTAGTTGTAGTAGTTTTAATTGCTCTTTTACTAGCCCAAGGAATGAAGAGTTCAATTAAAATCAATAATTTTGCAGTTATTTTAAAAATTGCTATTATCTTAATATTTATTTTTGTTGGATTGCAATTTATTAAACCATCCAATTATAAACCATTCTTGCCATATCATATGTCAGGAGTTATTAAGGGAGCTACTACTGTATTCTTCGCATTTCTAGGTTTTGATGTGGTATCTTCTTCAGCCGCTGAAGTTAAAAAGCCACAAAAGAATATGCCCTTAGGAATTATAGGAACTTTAGCTGTAGCAGTAGTTTTATATATGGGAGTTTCTATCGTTTTAACTGGAATGGTTAATTATACTGACTTAAATGTTGCTAACCCCGTAGCCTTTGCACTTCAATATGTTCATCAAAATTGGGTAGCAGAATTACTTTCTCTTGGCGCAATGGTTGGTATGGCAACTATGATGCTTACCATGATTTATTCAAGTTCTCGCCTTATTTACGCAATGGCACGAGATGGACTTCTTCCTCATCACTTCAGTAAATTTGATAAAAAACACAATTCTCCACAAATTTCTTTATTTGTTGTAACGGTTGTTATTGCTTTAGGATCTGCATTTTTCTCAGTTAACCAGTTAACTAATTTAGTAAGCTTTGGTACATTATTTGCATTCACACTTGTATCCTTTGGAATCTTACGATTAAGAAAACGGACTGATATTTCAAATACTGGTTTTAAAGTACCTGGTTATCCAGTCGTTCCTATTATTTCTGGTTTATTCTGTATTTTTATGATGTGCCAGTTAAATAAAGATGTTTTCATTATGGCAGCTATTTGGTTAGTAATTGGTGCAATCATCTATTTGGTTTACGGTTATCATCATAGCCAATTAGAAAATAAAAATTCTAAGGCAGAAGAAGCATAACTTTACATAATTTAAAATATCAAGCAAAAAGAAACGTCTCACTTAAAGACGTTTCTTTTTTAATTAATTTTATTAATTGCTTTATCATCAACTAAAAATGAATAAACATTTTTTGCAGCTTCTTTTGATAAATTATAGCGAGCTATGTGCGTAGCAGAACCTGCGTGCGGAGTTAATACTACATTATCTAACTTAAATAATTCAGGATCAATATGTGGTTCATCTTCATATACATCTAAACCTGCACCTGCAATCTCACCATGTTTTACTGCTTCAATCAAATCTTTTTCATCTACTAATGAACCACGAGCAACATTAATTAAAAACGCAGTAGGTTTCATAACTTTAAAGACATCCTTATTAATAATATGATTAGTCTCTTTTGTAGCAGGAGCATGAAGTGTTAAAAAGTCAGCTTGTTTTACCAATGTATCAAAGTCAACGTAAGTTGCATTTAACTTTTTTTCTACATCAGAACTTAATTGGTGACGATTATGATATATAACTTTCATTCCAAGTGCTGCAGCAAATTGCGCCACTAATTGACCAATATTGCCCATTCCTAAAATTCCTAGAGTTTTACCTTCAACAGTATAACCCTGATTATCATATTCACTAACATTTAAAAAGACCCCTTCTCTAAGAGAATGATCATAAAAGTGAACTCTTCTTGCACTAGCAAGCAATAAAGTTAAGGCTAATTCCGCAGTAGGACGACGTACGCTATTAGGACAATTTGAAACTATAATTCCTTTTTCTTTTGCGTATTTGGTATCTACGTGATCATATCCTACTCCATAGGTTGAGATGATTTTCAAATTTTTGGCTGCATCGATCATTTCTCGATCAAAAACCATTTTTGCAACAATAACACCATCATATGCAGCAATATGATCTAATACCCACTGACGATCATCTTTCATTCTATGACCTTCAGGTCCAATTACTACATCACATTTTTCCTTTAAATTTTCTAAGGCATCTTGTCTAAGTTCACCTAAAACCAAAACCTTTGCTTTTGCCATAATTTTCTCCTTTGTAATAAACACTTTTTCTAAATTCATCTTATTACAAAATTGTATTAATTGCTACAGCCACTCCATTATGATCACAATCAGCAGTAATCATATCTGCACTATCTTTTGTAATTTGAACAGCATTTCCCATAGCTACACCAATACCAGCATAATTGATCATTGACATATCATTTTCTTGATCACCAATTGCCATTACATTTTGAGCTGCAATCCCTAAATGCTCACATAATATTTTTAGCCCTTTTCCTTTATCTACTCCTGCTGCAGTAGCTTCAAAATAGAATGGTTCAGTCTTAGAAAGGGCTACACGATCTTGAATAGCTTTAAAAATCGGATTGCTAATCTTACTATTAAGATAATCAGGTTCATCAATATACATACACTTAATTATCGGTATCTTTCGCATTTCTTCTTGCGTACGATAAGATACATTCAGCTTTACAACACTTGAATTATAAATAGTATATGGACTTAAATCTCGATTAGCAGTATAGATACGATCAAGAGCTATTGCTTGAAAATGCAACTGCAATTTACGAGCAATTGCTTCTAAATCAACATATTCTTGATAATCTAGTTCTTTTTTAAAAATTACATTTCCACTAGTTGATTCAACAACTGCTCCATTAAAGCTTACTATATACTGATTGTCCTGATAATTTAAACCTAGCTCATCTAAATATTGTTGAGCACCTGATAAAGGTCTGCCAGTACAAATAACTATTTTTTTACCTGCTTTTTCAGCTGCTTTAATTGAAGATTTAACTTCTGGCGTAATCTTTTTTTGTGAATTTACCAAAGTTCCATCAATATCAATTGCAATTAATTTTATATCTGTCATTTTTTCATCTACTTTTTTATTTGAATTTCTATTTCATTATCTCACTTTGATGATGCATAAAACCCCAGAAAAATACTACGAAGAAATTATATTTTTAATAAAAAAGAAAGGGTTGACAAAATTACCGTCAACTCTTTCCCTTCAGTCTCTTAATTCCCACAACTTATGATACTAGATTTAACTAATAAAACAAGCATAAACTATACAATTATAACAAAAGTTATGTTATAAAACTCCTTCAAATCTAGTATTTATGCAGATTTAGCTCTAAAATAACTATTTTTAATGTTATATTACACTTCTGTTACAAATCATTAGACAATAAATTAACTATTTTTTTGGCAATTTGTTGCTTGCTCATTCTTGGCCAATTCTGATTTTTACTATCTTTTTGCAAAATGGTAACTTGATCTTCATCGTTGCCAAAAACATTCTTAGAAACGTCATTAGCAATAATGTAATCAGCTTCTTTTTCTTTCAACTTTCTATTTGCATTCTTTAAAAGATCATTTGTCTCTGCAGCAAACCCAACTATAACTTGATTATCTTTCTTCTTAGAAGCAATTTCTTTTAAAATATCTTTAGTTTTAACTAGGCTTAAATGTAATTCATTCTGATTTTCTTGTTTTTTAAGTTTATGATCTGCTACTTTTTTCATCCGCCAATCAGCTACTGCAGCTGCCATAATCAAAGCATCAGCATCCTTAAATTCTTCTTGAACTTTTTCAAGCATATCTTCTGAACTAGTTACATGGAATTTTTGAATACGTTTATCCTCAGGTAATTCTATACTGATATTACCATAAATCAAACTTACACAAGCACCAGCTTCAGCAGCAGCTTCTGCTAAGGCAATTCCCATTTTGCCACTAGAATTATTCCCAATATATCTAACTGGATCTATTGCTTCAATAGTTCCTCCAGCCGTAATCACTATTTTTTTATTTATTAAATTTTGATTACGTTGTAAAAATTTGTCTAGATAGCTTAATACTTCTTCTGGTTCTGGCATTCTTCCTTTAGCACTGTAACCCTCAGCTAGCATCCCTACTGCCGGTTCCATAATTTTTACTCCATCTTTCATAAGAAGAGCAATATTTCTTTTAGTTGCTGGATTATTCCACATATTATCATTCATTGCAGGAACTATAACTTTAGGAGATGCTGTTGCTAAAATTGTAGTAGAAGCCGCATCTGTAGCAAGTCCATTAGCCATTTTAGCAATAAAGTCTGCACTTGCTGGAATTACGAGCGCTAATTCAGTCCATTTAGCCAAATGGACATGAGGAACTTTTGCTTCATTTTGTGCTAACCACAAATCATCCAAAACTGGATACTTAGTTAAAGTAGCAAAAGTTTGTCTTGTTACAAATTTTTCTGCATTTTTAGTCATGATAACTCTCACTTCATGACCCATTTTTTCTAAACCACGTACAACTATCGCTGCCTTATATGCCGCAATTCCACCTGTAATATAAACTGCTATTCTCATAATATTACCTTCTAAAAAATAAAATAGATTAATTTCATCTTTCATCCTCAAAAATAAATAGTAACATTATATAGTGGAAGAGTAAAAAATGAAAAAAATTATAATAAGTATATTACTAGCTTTAACTATGGGATCTAGTGCTTGCAGTTATCATACTCAGCCACTTTCACCTAGTTCTCCTGTTAAAACTATCAAGGTTGTTGACCATCAAGTTAATTCAAAATTCACATATAAGCCACCTAAGAAAAAGCCACCTAAAAAGCCCAAGCTTTTTATTCTACCAATGCAAAAAACTAAAAAAATGATCTACACAAATTCTAACAATATTTTAGAAAACTAAAAAGGATGAGCCCTATTCAGAAGGTTCATCCTTTTTAGCTATTTGCTATTTTTTTAAAACCAGCCTGTAAATTAGAATTTTTAGTTTTAATCAAAGTAATCGGATTTGTATTTCCACCTTGATCTAAAAGTACTATCGGCTTTTTATTATGGAAACAGAATAAATATGTATAGTGCATATTAGCTTCTTTAAAATTATCATTATAAATTGCAACTACTTTATATTCTGCATTTCCAGTTAAATTAGGACTCCAGCTTAAAGTAACAGCTTGACCATTTATTATGAATTGGCGCTGGGATAAAACATCTGGATAAATTGTTCCTACGTTAGTTTTAAGAGCTTGAACACCATCGTATTTTTGATATGCTTGATTAATCCCTGCACTCCAATTAGTTATAAAATCAGCTAATGCTTGATCTTTAGTTGCATTCCAAGTAACATTTCTAGTTTTGCTTTTTTTCTTCTTAGTTTTTTTAGTAATTTTCTTTTTAGTTGATTTTTTAACTGTTTTCTTTTTAGTCTTTTTTAATTTTTCTTTCTTGATTGTCTTTTTATCTTCTGAACTGGATTGCGAACTTGAAGATTGGTTTATCTTATTTGAACTTTGCTTTTGTGGCTTTACTTTTTCAGATTTGGTTTGTGAACCGAATCTTATTCCTTCTTTATCAAAGTGTATCCCACAACCGCTTAAAGTTCCAGCTACTAATGCTATTGATACTCCTACCAAAATTTTTTTATTCATTTAAATCTGGCTCCACATCTATAGATTTTTTATCTAAATAATTCTATTTATATTATAAACTATTTTGAAAGAAAACAAGGAAGAAAATAAGAGGAACCTACCACTATGGTGATAGATTCCTCTTTTGACTCTTAAGATGAGTTCAGCTCATTTTAGGAATTAGTATTAAGTTACTTTAACTTGCCGGCTTTTTCAAGAATTTCCTTTGACTTCTTGATATAGTCATGTTCTGCTCTAAATGCCTTGATCTTGTAGCCATCAACATTGTTCAAGCCCTTTAGCTTCTTTGCAAGTTCAGCATATTCTTTCTTAAGGTCCTTAATAACTGGTTCTTCATCTTCAATGTATACATAGTGATCTTCAATAGAACCCTTACGACCTTCGCCTTCATGTTGAATAATCTTGTCTTGATACTTATCAACCTTACGAGCATGCTTCAAGATTGACTTAATATCCTTGATGGTTTCATGTTGAGCAGTGTGGTGCTTCTTGTCATCCATACTGTCTTCAATTTCAGTCAAGTGACTGTCGGCATCAGCAATCTTCTTTGCTAATCTGTCCAATGCCTTTAATTGTCTTTTTTCGTAATCTGCCATAATACTATGCCTCCTAAAACATATCTTTTACTTAATACGCCTTTAGTTTATTGCTATAAGGTATAGTTAGCAAATGAAAGCACTTAATATTCTTTTATTATATAATTTGTGCAAAAATAAAAAGAATTGAAATATAATTCAATTCTTTTCAAAAATATTAATTACTTAGTAGTTGCTTTCTTTACTGTCTTTTTGGCAACAGCTTTCTTAGCAAGCTTCTTATCAGCTTTTTTAGCAACTTTTTCTGTTTTTTTAGTTACCTTTGCGGTTTTAGCTGACTTTTTAACTGTCTTTTCTGACTTAGTTTCAGCAGTAGTTTTTGCTGAAGAATCAGTTGTTGCCTTCTTTTCTGCGGCATCAGTAGTTTTTACTGATTTTGCATCATTTTTAGTTACAGCTGATTTTACAAGCTTAGCATTTTTAGCTAATACAAATTCATTCTTTGCTACTTGGTAGTACTTCTTACCAGCAATCTTAACAAGAGTGTTAGCAAATAATTCTACAGTTTCACCTTTCTTCAAGGTCTTCTTAGTAGTTTTAGCATTCTTGTCAACAACAACAGTTTTCTTAGTTAAAACGATTGTCTTTTTAGCTGTCTTCTTTGCAACGGTCTTTTTAGCAGCATTCTTATCAGCTTTCTTAGCAGTCTTTTCTGACTTTTTAGCTGCTTTCTTGGTAGTTTTCTTAGTTGCTTTTTTAGCAGCAGTCTTCTTTACTGCCTTTTTTGCAGTCTTTTTAGTTGCTTGAGTTGCAACAACTTCAGCTTCCTTTGTATCTGCTGCGTGAACAGTTGAGGATGCAAGTGGAGCTAAAGCTAGCACTGCAGCTGCTGAGAATAATGTAACTTTTTTCAATTTCATATCTGAAACAACCTTTCTTAAATAAATATATTTCTCTAAAATTATAATCCAAAATCCAAAAAATACTAGCTTATTTTTTAAAAAAGTTCAAAAAAATTATTATTGACAGCGTTTACATATAAAGCTATTCTTGAATAAAAGTATATATTTTATTAAGGAGAAAATCATGAATTTAGCAGTAATTGATATTGGCGGAACTACTATTAAGTTTGCTACTTGGAAAAATAATCAACTTCAAAATAAACACAGTATCAAAACTCCATCAACCTTGGAAGATTTTTATCATATTTTGACAACTGAAGTTAAAAATATTCAAAAAAACATCCCCATAGAAGGAGTTGCAATTTCCTCTCCTGGAGCCGTAAACAAAAAAACTGGAATTATCGGTGGCTCTAGCGCTCTTCCCTATATTCATAACTTTAATATCGTTAGTGAATTAGAAAAAAGATTTAACTTACCTATTTCAATTGAAAACGATGCAAATTCCGCAGCCCTTGGAGAACTTGCTGCTGGAAGTGGAAAGGGACATGATAGTTTAGCGTTTTTTGTAATTGGAACTGGAATTGGTGGCGCAATAATTATTAACCAAAAAATCTGGCATGGAGCTCACCTCTTTGGCGGAGAATTTGGATATATGGTAATCAATGGCAAGCAACTTAGCAGTTTAGCTTCTCCAGTTTCCATGGCAAGACGTTATAATGAACAAACTAGTAAAAGTTTAGATGGTAAAACTATATTCGAATTAGCTGATAAAGGAGATGTAATTGCTGAAAAAGAGCGTGACACCCTGCTTCATTCTTTAGCAATTGCAATCTTTAATATTCAGCATAGTTTTGATCCAGAAAAAATCATCTTGGGCGGTGGAATTTCTAATAATCCTAAGTTAATCCCACTCTTAAATCAAGAAATTGAAAAATTACGTTCTAAAATGCAAATTGCCAGTGTCAAACCACTCTTAGCCCCATGTAAATTAAGAAGTGATGCCAATTTACGGGGAGCAGTTGCGGATTTTGAACAAGAAAATAATTAATAATTTTTAACTATAAAGTCTGATTAAATCAGGCTTTTATTTTTCACTTTTATAAAAGTATATATTTTTATTATAATTTAGCTTTATTTTTATAAAAATAAATGTTATATTTTATATGTAATCAATTGAAAGCGCTTACAATAAGGAGGAAGATATGACTGATTCTCGTAAATTACCTAATTCTTTTTTCTGGGGTAACTCAGTTTCTAGTATGCAAACTGAAGGTGCTTGGAATGAAGATGGCAAAGGATTATCAGTCTATGATATTCGACCAGCAACTAAAAATACTACGAATTGGCATGTTGCCATCGATGAATATCATAGATATGAAGAGGATTTAGATTTAATGAAGGCTATGAATATGAATATGTACCGTATCCAAATTTCATGGTCACGTGTTTGTCCTGAAGGTGACAGCGAATTTAATCAAAAAGGAATCGATTTTTATGACCGGTTAATCAACGCAATGCTTAAGCGCGGAATTGAACCAATGATTTGTCTTTATCATTTTGATATGCCACTACATCTTGCTAAAGAATATAATGGCTTTATGTCTCGCCATGTTGTAGATGCCTTTATCAGATTTGGTAAAAAAATGATTGATCATTTTTCTGATCGAGTTAAATACTGGATTGTCTTCAACGAACATAATCTTTATTTTCAAGATGAAGTTTTCAATATTTCAGGCTATGAAAAAGGCGATAAAACATTAAATGATATGTATCGTATTTTCCATCATACAATGGTCTGTCACACAAGTTTAGCCAATTATATTCATGACAATTATAATGATATAAAAATTGGCGGGATGCTTGCTTATCAGCAAATCTATCCTGAAACTAGTAAGCCCGAAGATGTTTGGGCAGCTAAACAAGTAATGGAGTTTTTAAATTATAATATTTATGATGCTGATACTGGCCAAGGCTATTCTCCTGAAGTATTGCAATACGCTAAAAACCATAATCTAAACATGGATATTACTGAAAAAGATAAACAAATAATGAACAAAGCACAAGCCGACTTCCTTGCTTTCTCCTATTATTCATCATGGGTAATTTCAGCTGATAAAATTCTTAAAGGCGAAGCTCCAAATCGCTACCTAAATAATGGTGGTGTTCCAAACAAATACGTCAAAACAAATGATTGGGGTTGGGCTATTGATCCACTTGGCTTCAGAAACGCAATTACTACAATGTATAATCATTATCGCCTGCCAATTTTTCCAATTGAAAATGGAATTGGACTTAAAGAATCTTGGGACGGCACCCATGAAATTCAAGACGATGAACGAATCAAGTATCATGAAAGCCATATAAAAGCCTTAAAAGATTCTGTTTTCTTAGATGGGGCAAAAGTTTTAGGATATCTTGGCTGGGGCTTAATTGATATTCCCAGCTCACATGCTGATATGGAAAAACGCTACGGAGCAGTATATGTTAATCGCTCTAACCATGATTTAAAGGATTTAAAACGTATTCCAAAGAAATCTTTCTATTGGTTCCAGAAAGTGTTTAAAGATAATGGAGATGAATTATAATGACTGATAAAAAATCAAGCTTTAGCAACTTTGTTAATAGCAAAATTTTGCCACCTGTAATGAAATTTGTTAATACTAAAGCAATTGTCGCCCTGCAAAACGGTATGATTTACACTTTACCATTTATTATCATTGGATCAATTTTCCTAATTTTAGGAAATATTCCAATTCCAGCAGTTGCGACTGCAATCAATAACTCTGGTTGGGGAGCATTCTTTAATCAAGCTTATGTAACTACTTTTTCAGTGATGTCACTTTGGGCATCAATTGGTATTGCTTATATTTATGTAAAAAATGAAGGCTATGAACCACTAGCTCCGGGACTTACATCTTGCGCAGTATTCTTAATGCTTCAAACACTCAATATTGCTAGTCCTATTAAAACAGCACTTAGTGGTGGTATCAAAAATGGTGATACTGTTGTAATGAGTGCCAAAGCTGTTACCGAAAATATTGATAAATTGCCACATGCTCTTCAAAGTTATATTGAAGCTCCAGTTACTGGCGTTATCAATATGACTTGGCTAGGTGGCGACGGAATGATTGCCGCAATTATTATTGGACTTTTAGTTGGCTGGATTTATAGTTCTATTGTTAAAAGAGGTTGGACAATTAAGTTACCAAAGCAAGTTCCCCCTGCTGTTGCTAACCAATTTACAGCAATGATTCCTGCTGGACTTATTTTAATCAGTTCAATGTTTATTTATGCCGGATTTAACATCTTCGCACATACTGACTTTCTACAATGGATTTATAAAACGGTTCAAACTCCACTTCAGGGAATGTCAGATTCCTTTGGTAGTGCAGTTGCAATTGGATTCTTAGTTCCATTCTTCTGGTTCTTTGGTGTTCATGGTGGATTGATTGTTGGTTCTTTAGCTGGTCCTCTTCTACAAGCAAACTCTTTTGAAAATGCCCAATTATATAAGGCTGGTAAACTAACTATTGCTAATGGTGCTCATGTTGTAACTAATGAATTTTATAACAATTTTATTAATTTAACTGGTTCTGGTATTACCATTGGATTAATTATTTTTATCTTAGTTGCTGCAAAATCTGCCCAATTAAGATCAATTGGTAAACTGGAACTAGTACCAGGTATCTTTAATATTAATGAGCCTTTCCTCTTTGGTTTACCAATTGTTATGAACCCATTTTTAGCAATTCCTTTCTTCTTGACACCAGTAGTAGTTTCAATATCTACTTATTGTGTAATTAAATTTGGTATTGTTCCTCCTCTAAATGGCTTTGCAGCGCCATGGACAACTCCAGCTATTATTTCAGGATTTTTAATTGGAGGTTGGAAAATGGCTATCTGGCAAGCATGTACGTTATTAATTTCTACTGCAATATATTGGTCATTTGCAAGAAAATACGATAAAGTTTTATGTAAACGAGAAGCTGAAAAAGCTGCTCAAGAAAGTAATTAATCCCAATGCTTTATAGCTGAATAGACGTTATCATCATGCTAAGATAGATATAGATGATAGCGTCTTTTCTTGTGTATAATATAAAGAATAAAATTAAATATTAATAGAAACTGGATGATAAATCATGACACAAGCGAAATATTTAGAAGTCGCGAAAATTATTACTGATCGTATTGATAATGGAACTTATAAGACTCGTCAGCCTCTTCCTGATCAAGAGACTTTAGCTAAAGAATTAGGTGTTAGTCGTCTAACTGTTAAAAAAGCCCTAGATGGACTAGAGCGTCAAGGGCGCGTTTATAAACAATCAGGGTTAGGAACTTTTGTATCAAGTGACATTCCTATTAAAGATAAAAAAGATTCCCCTGCTAATGTCTTTTCTGGTTTAAAAAATCAGCTTAAATCTGACAACGTCCGGAGTAAAGTCTTAAGCTTTTCAGTTGAATTTCCTGATGAACAAATGCAAAAAAATCTAGAATTAAAGAAAACTGAACCTGTTTATAATATTGTTCGTCTTAGAATCGTTGATGATCAGCCTTTAATTATTGAGCATACTTACATGCCCGTAAAATTAGTGCCAGACCTTGATGAGGATATTTTACATGATTCTATTTATAACTATCTTCATCACAAGCTCAAACTTAAATTCGGTCATGCCTATCGTAAAATTCGAGCAGCTAAGTCCAATCATTATGATCAAAAATATTTAAATGCAGCTCAAGACGATCCAATGCTTGAACTAGAACAAATAGTATGGTTAAGTAACGGTCAGCCAATTGAATATTCAGAAAGCCGTAATCGTTACGATCAACGTACATATACTATTTTAGAAAATAATAGATTTTGATTTTTATAAAAAATAGAGCTTCCTCCTAATAATAAGTATATACTTATTATTAGGAGGGCTTTTTATGATTACTATTAGTAAAGAATTTAATTTTACGGCTGAAGATTTTTTTGATTATCTTGATGAACAACTACTATCAGCCATCAAAACTGCACGCGGGAATAATTTACCTGTTAAACTTGCTTCTGGCACTCGTTACACTCAAGGTGACATTGATACAGAGATTACTACTTATCAACGAGGTAAGCTTTATGAAGCACATTTTAAAAATGATCGCATAGATATTGTAATAAGTTATAAAACAATTAATGTAAGTAAAGGTGTTAAAATTACCTTTTCAGAAGAAATCAAAAGCTATGATCCATCTAAACATGGTTCATTTAATAACTGGCTATACAATGTTCAATTAAAGCATGGAGCAAAAAAAGAGCTAAATAAAATGGCTAAAAATGTATACACAAATATGCAAAACTAAAAGCGGTAAATAATCACCGCTTTTAGTATAGTTTTATTTTTAAACTCTGTTTTTTAGTTTCAACTTTTTTTATTGAAACAATAATTGCACTATTATATTTAGCCTTAAAATTATAGCTTGTTGGAATTTTATTTCTATTTATCAATTCATATCCTGCAGGTACATCCCTCTGACTTATCTCAAATGCAACAGTCTCATTTGTTCTTCCTTCTAAAGGGATACTTTTAATAACTTTTCTATCATGACTGTCTAAATCTATAAAATCAATTGAAGTTTTTTGTAAGTCGGGCTTAATAAAAATAGTTATATCCTCATTTGGAGTATCAAACTTAGGCTTAACGGCATCAACAGCAAATATACTACCATTTTCTTTTTTGATAACTTTATCATAGTCTTGACCATTTGCATTCTTAATTGAGCAAACTGTATATCCTTCAGGAATATCAGGCGTAATGATATTCCATTTTAATTTGGTTCCAGGAGCAAGTTTCCATACCCCATTAACATTTTCAAACTCAACTTCTTGTAAATGAGTTTTCTTAACACCATTAGTCTGAATTTCTGTTACCATTCTTGTAACCTTACGAAACTGACTATTATTATTTGGTCGATAAGTCAAAACAGTATCTGCTTCTGGATTGCTCGGAATTAACGAAAGTGGCAATTTACTAATAGCTTGATAACCATTAGGCGTTTCAGGAATTGAAATTTTAGCTGCTTTAGTTGAATCTAGGGCATTATCATAGTTAAATCTAGCAAGTTCTTTTCCATTAATATCTTGCTGGATAATTGCACCAAGAGGACGATAAATAATCAAAACATGCTCATCAATTTTTTGCTGATTAGTAATAATTTTGTCAATTGAGATTTCTTTATCATCAGCTTGTATACGACTGGCATAATATCCTTTTTCTATAGGAGTAGTTACTGAACTATAGTTATCTTGTTCTTTTTGCCAGTCAAAATAAACTTTCCCAGTTAATAAATCAGTTGTCTTTTTAGCTTTAAACTCTAACTTTTGACGTCCATCATTAAGATTATTAACTATTCCAGTAGAACTCACAATTTTATAATTAATAGTTCTTTTACCAACAAGAGTAATTTCTTCAACTTCTTTTTTATGAACTAGCGGAATCACCAAAATATTTTTTTGATTTTTAAGAAAAGTATAAGTAGCTGGAAGTGAATAGTTATTAGCTAATTCATATTTTTTAGGAAGAGTAATTTTTAAAGAGACTGTTTCTCCCGCTCTTCCTTGTAAGCTTATACTGTCTCCTACTTGTTTATTTGATTGAGAATTATACTTATCGGTATCAACAAACTTAATATAAGCTATTTTACGTTCTGAATCATCATTTAGCAATTTTTCCATCTATTATCAACTATCCTTATTATCTATTTTGGACTAATTATAACATAACAAAAAATCTTTCAGTTAATTATACGCTGAAAGATTTTTTATACCATATAATTACTTATTAAGCCTTAGCACTATCTGCTTTTTCCTTTTTAAGTAAAACATTATCATAATGCTTAATAAATGGATACCAAATCACAAATGCTACTAACGCACAAACAATTGATAAAACTGCACCCTTCCAGCTAGCAGTGGCAATAAAACCACTAAGTCCAACTGGAGTAGGCCATGGTTGCTGAACAATGATTTTTGGAACGATATGTGAAGTAACTGCAATATAACCAACTAGTCCAGAAGCAAGTGGTGCACAAATAAATGGAATTACTAAATTAATATTATAAACAATTGGTAATCCAAACAGAATTGGTTCATTAATATTAAAGATGGCAGGAACTAATTCAACTTTACCAATTTCTTTTAACTGACTAGAGCGAGCACCAAATGCAAGCCAAATTGCCATACCCAAAGTTGCACCAGAACCACCAATAATTACAAATGAATTAAGTGGATCACCTGCAAAGAAGTGATTAGCTCCTTGAACATTTGCTGCCATATTTGCCAAGACAATTGGTGTATAGAATGAACTCATAATTGTAGCTCCGTGGATACCAAACCACCATAAGAAGTGAATTAAGAAGATAATAATTAAGAATCCCCACCACGTATCAGCAATTGCACTAATGAATGAAAATGGGATATATAAAACTTTAAATATATCAGTTCCAATCATCACCAAAATTAAGTTAAGTACTGCAACAACAACTGCAATACAAAAGCCTGGAATCATTGCACTGAATGAATTAGAAACTCCTGCTGGAACACTTGCGGGCATTTTAATTTGCCAATTATGTTTAACAGTATAACGATAAATTTGTACCGTTAACCATGCAATTACAAGCCCCGTAAAAATACCAACTGAGGCAATTCTAGTAATACCAGATGTTGAAGCTTCATAACCACCTGCAACCATCTTAGTTTTAGTGAAGATTTGTACAAATTGAACTGTTCCATTTTTCCAAATTAGTTCAGGAACAGTGATAAAGAATGCCATTAAAAACATTAACAAAGCATTCATAGGTACGATATTGATTTTTTCTTCTTGTTGATAGATTTTTGCATAAGAGTATGAAAAAGTACCAGCGAAAATCAAAGCCAAAATACCCATAGTTGAGTTATATACAACCTGAAATAAATTATTAAAGCGACCAATTGTATTTGCATAAAAGCTTGCAAAACCTGGAATTGGAAATGCTTGAGGTAAAACAGTTAAAATTAAAAAAACTGCACCAATAATTGAAAACGAGATAACGCTATATCCTGCGTCCATAATTGCTCTAACAAAGCGAGAACCGGCAAACTTTCCAGCCATTGCTGCCATTTTCTCTTTGAAAGAACTTGATTTTGTATCAGACATAATTACTTTCCCCCGTATATTCTGAAACACTTATCAAATCCAACAACCACATTATAGTCCAAATCCATTTTATATGTAAGCGCTTTTCGTTACATACTAGCTTAACATACGCTATTAATAACTTGTTATACTTCTTTTTAATAAAGCGCTTTCTTTTGCAATCCTGTTATTTATAGCCTTCTAGACTAATTTGTCTACTTAAAATCACAAAATAAATAACATAAAAAATAGCGATAAAAATATTTATTTTTATCGCTAAAACTTTAATTATTTTTCTTAAAAGTATTAATCACTCTTAAATATTTATCTTTACCATCAATGATATTATTAATTCTCACTTCACAGATTATACAAAGCAAAACTCCAATCAATAGTATCCCCTCAATTACCCAAGTTGAACTAGCATCAGTAATAAATGGCAATAAATATTTTCTCAAAGGAGTAAGTACGCTTATTCCTAAAATAAAGTTTACAAATATTTGTACTAATAAATATACCCTGGTTATGGGAATATCTGGTTTTCTATTATGCATTTTAGACAATTGTTCAATGGCAACTCCTGCTGCATAAATAGTCATTATCAACGCTAAAATTATTCCTAACAGAGCATTATTATGATATGGAAAACAAAAAATTAGCCAAAATAGATTTGCAAATAATAATGCTGTTGTACAATATCTAACCATTAAATATCTTCCAAAATACAAATACTTAATACTATCTTTATGTGCTTTTTTAGCATTGATTATATTTTGTTCTTTAACAGACATTTTCTTTTTCATTTTATTTAACTCTTTCATTAAAAACAAAAATAAACTTGGCAAATAAGCCAAGTTTATTTTTACTTTTAGTTAATTGATTATTCTTGTTTAAGTGTGCCAGATTTGTATAGCTTTTCATAAAGATCCACCATTTCTCCGGCCAAGTCTCTAAAAGTAATGGCATTCATCAAATGATCTTGTGAGTGAACTACTAGCAATGTCACCTTCATATGGTCTCCTTGAGCTTCTTTAGTTAACATTTTTGTTTGAGAGTTATGAGCTTCAAGAAGTGATTTATCACTCTCTTCCAATTTTTCACGAGCACCTTTAATGTCACCAGTTTTAGCTTTTTTAATTGCTTCAAAAGCTAAACTTTTTGCATTACCACCATTAGCAATTAAGCCCATTGCAGCCATTAATGCATCTTGCTCTTTTTGTTCATTCGTTCGTTTAGTTTCTTCTGCCATACAAATCTTACACTTTCTATTGTCTTGATAAGACTAAATTAGCCATTGATCATTTCTTCAGCTTGCTTTAATACCTTTTCGCCATCCATCATGCCATAGGCTTGCATATCAATAACACCTAATGGAATATCTTTGCCATCCTTGCCCTTACCAGCAACTTTATGTTCAAAGTCACCTTTCATGTAGCTTACTTGAGGCCCAAGAAGAACACAATCAATTTCTTCTTGTTCAAGGTGTTGATCAGCTTCAGAAGCAGGACATGCAAAAATTTTTGCATCTATACCATCATTCTTAGCAGCTTCTTGCATCTTAGTTACTAAAAGTGAAGTACTCATACCTGCGCTACAATTTAACATGATAGTTTGTTCAGCCATAATTGTTTCCTCCTAAAATTCTGAGTTGTATTTTCTTTTCATATAGACTTGCCTTATCTACACAAATTATTATAAATCGTTTTCAATCTAATGTAAACGCTTTTTTAGATATATAAAGTTTACGCTAACTGTTAACTAATCCAACTCTTACTCGCTGTAGTGCTCATGAATTCTTAAGTTTTTATAAAAATATATACTTTTGTAGAGATGTACTAATTTTGCTTTACATATGAATATATTTTGCAAAAATATAGAAAGCGCTTTCTGATTAGCGGTATAATTGATGTGCAATGTTATTATTTTGATTTACAAGCGAGAGGAGGAAAATATGAGTCTCTATTTAGAAATTGCTAATGACATCGAAAAAAATATCATTGAAAAGAAATATCAAGGTCGTATTCCAGAACAAGTGATCTTAGCCCAAAAATATAATACAAGTCGTGTCACTATTGTTCATGCATTAAAAGTTTTACAAAGTAAAAAGCTAATTAAAACAGTTAAAGGTCACGGAACATATATAACTTCCAAGGCAATTCCAGATATATTTTTAAATTCAGGCGCTAGTGAAAACGATGGTTTTACTAGTCATATTAATGGTGCTGGTTTTATAAAAAGTCATGTGGTCTCTTTTAATATTCGTAAACCAACTGATGAAGAAAAACGTGCTCTTAATTTACCACCTGATGAAAAAGTCTATGATATTATCCGTCAGCGTATATTAAACAATCAGCCTGCCAAGTTAGAATATACGGTTATGCCTGTTAATCGAATCCCAGGATTAACAATCGACATTTTACATAAGTCAATTTATGCTTATATTCAAGATACTCTTGGACTTAAAATAGGCAAAGACGACAGAGTAATTACTGCTGAAAAATCTGACGCATACGATATGAAGTACCTTGATTGTGCAAAAGATGACCCCATTCTATGTGTTCATCAAAAAGCTTATCTTAGTGATGGTACACCTTTTGAAATTTCAGAATCTCGCAATCGCTACGATCGTGGCGCCCTGACAGTAAATAATAGTAAAAGTTTTTTATAAATTTAAGTCTCCTCTTGCCTATTGAATAAAATTATGTTTACAATATTATATGTAAACGTTTCCAAATACATACAGTGAAAGAGAGGTTTTTATATGTATTCAGCAAAAATGCCTAATGGATTTATGTGGGGCGGCGCAGTAGCTGCTCACCAATTAGAAGGTGCTTGGAACGAAGATGGCAAAGGAATGTCTGTTGCTGACGTAATGACAGTTGGTTCAGCAACTAAGCCTCGTGAAATTACAGATGGTGTAATTAAAGGAAAAAACTATCCTAACCATTCGGCAATTGACTTTTATCACCATTATAAAGAAGATATTAAATTAATGGCAGAAATGGGTTTTTCAGCTTTTAGAACTTCTATTGCTTGGACTAGAATTTTTCCTGAAGGTGACGAGACTGAGCCTAACGAAGCAGGACTCAAGTTTTATGATGATTTATTTGATACTTGTCATGAATACGGTATTGAACCAGTTGTAACACTCTCTCACTTTGAAATCCCATATCATCTAATCGCAGAATATGGTGGTTTTACTAATAGAAAGATGATCGACTTCTTTGTAAGATTTGCAACAACTTGTTTTAAACGTTATAAAAATAAAGTTAAGTATTGGATGACATTTAACGAAATTGATAATCAAACTGCCTTTAACAATGATTTCTTAATGGCAACTAACTCTGGAATTTTATTTAAAGACGGAATGAGTGAACGTGACAAAGAGGCTGCAATGTATCAAGCCGGTCACTATGAATTAGTGGCTTCTGCTTTAGCTGTTAAGATGGGACATAAAATAAATCCTGATTTTCAAATTGGATGCATGATAAACTACTCACCAGTTCGACCTCTCACCCCTTCTTCAGATGATGTTTTATTAGCAGATAAATTTGAACAGCGTCGTGATTGGTTCTCTGATGTTCATGTTTTTGGAAAATATCCTAATGAAGTTGAAACCTATATTGAACGTAAAGGCTTTCGTCCAGATATAACTGATGAAGATCGAATTGTTTTGTCAGAAGGTACAGTAGATTATGTTGGCTTTTCATATTATCAAACAACTACTGTTTCCAGTAAAAAAGTTAAGCCTGATGAACTAACCGACCTTGAAGCAGCTGTCGCTGAAAACCCTACTCTTGAACGTAATGACTGGGGTTGGGAAATTGACCCCAAAGGTTTAAGAATCGCTTTAAATCAGCTTCAAGACCGTTATCACCTTCCTTTATTCATTGTAGAAAATGGATTAGGAGCATACGATAAAGTTGAAGCAGATGGATCCATTCATGATAGTTACAGAGTCAGTTACTTGAAACATCACATTTCAGAAATGGAAAAAGCAGTAATATTAGATGGCGTCGACTTAATGGGCTATTTGCCATGGGGACCAATTGACTTAGTTAGCGCTGGAACTGGTCAAATGGACAAACGTTACGGCTTTATTTATGTAAATAAAAATGACCAAGGTGAGGGTGATTTAAGCCGCTCACGTAAGGATTCCTTCTTCTGGTACAAAAAAGTTATTGAATCTAATGGTGAAAATCTAGACGATTAAAATATTTATAAATATAAAAATGCAATGTTTGCACTTAATTGATATGAACTCTAAAATTATAACAATCGGACTTCATACCAATTACAAACATTGCATTTTTTTATTCATCAATAATTTCGTGAATTTCTTCATCAGAAAAATGTTTACAAAAATCTTTTTTTAAATTAATAAATATTTCTTCATCGGTTAAATCTAATTTACGTAATTTACTCACCCTATCTTCAGCAACCTGTTTAGGGCTACCATCTTGAGCATGTAATTTTGCAAAAATTTTTTCTTGTTTTGAGGCAACTTTATTGTTAATCAATAAAAACATCTCCTTTTAGTTATTTAGTCGAAACACTTATCACCCTTTTACTTTAGTATACACAATTTTGTAAGCGATTACTATTAAGAAGCAAAAAAGAAGACCCTTCTCAAAATTAGGTCTTCTTAAAGTTAAAATTTTATTACTTAATTCAAAACTATTCTTTTGGTCGATAATCCTTATCAATGATTAAGACTGGTTTAATAGTTTTACCAGAGCCTGAATCAGCATTAGCTTGGTTAATATCCTCAAAATCATAAAACTTTTCAGTCTTATCAAAATCAAACATTCCCATCTTCCAAAAGTCAATTAGTCTTGGTACATCAATTTGAGGAATTGCATCCCCCATATTAACACCAATAACCTTTTTATCACCTACACAAAGGTCATTCCAAGTTGAAAATTCAAATTCATGTGGGGTAACTGCAATTGCTGCTTCAGTTCCTCCTTGAGCCAAACTATCTAGTCCATTCTTCATAACTGCTGGCAAGCCAGTTGTATCAACCACATAATCTACACCATAGCCATGAGTAAGATCTTTAATGGTTTCAACAGGATCTACTTCTTTAGAATTAATCACATTCGTCGCACCTAACTCCATTGCAAGTTCAAGACGAGATGGAACAATATCTACTGCAATAACTTTAGTACAACCAGAAATTTTACCAGCCATCATTGCTGCAAGGCCAACTGCACCAGTCCCAAATACTGCAATCGTTTGACCAGGGCGAGGTTTTAAGGTGTTAAATACTGTACCAGAACCTGTAATATAACCACAACCTAAAGGACCAACTTTACGTAAATCAACATCTTTATCAATCTTTACACAATTACGTTGATTAGTAACAGTAGTTGAAGTAAATGAAGACTGATTGAACATATCAGAAATGTGATTACCATTTTCTTGGAATTGATCATCACCATCAAATCTTACTCCTGATAAGTTATAGTCAGCATAATGACGGCATTGAGTTGGAATTCCTTCTAAACACTTATCACAGAGACCATCAGCATAAAATGCCATTACCACATGATCCCCTGGTTTAAAGTTCTTAACTTCTGACCCGACTTTTTCAACAATGCCAGCTCCTTCATGTCCTAAAATCACAGGATAGCCTAAACTTGCATCGCCGCGTCTAATTGCTTCATCCGAGTGACAAATACCACTTGCAACAACGTGTACTTGAACATCTGTTGGACCTACATCATGTAATTCAATATCATCTTTAATTACAAATGGATCGCCCATTTTTTCAACAATAGCAGCTTTAATTTTCATAATTTTTCCTTTCGTTAAGTTTAACCGCTTTCATCTCACAAATTCATCATACACTTTGCATTTATTTTATCAAGTAATCGCTTACATTTTTATTGTAAAATTATACTAATATACATTTATTTTTACAGCTCTTCATAAGGAAAAATATGATTATTTAAAAATCGGTTATTATTAAATAAAAAACTAGACCCTAGGGTCTAGTTAAATTTAAAGATATTTTACTGCAGTACCATATGCTACAACTGACTGCATGTCTCCTGCAATTGAACCTGTATCAAAGCGCATCATCACAACTGCATCGGCTCCCATATCTCTAGCCTTATCTCTCATTCGTTCAATTGCTTCATCACGAGAAGAGGTAAGCATCTTAGTATAAGCCTTAATTTCTCCACCAACTAGACTTTTTAGCCCTGCTCCAATATCAGAAATAGCATTTCGTGACTGGGTAGTTACTCCAAATACTTCTCCAATGATTTCATAATCTTTTCCAGGAATACGTTCAGTTGTAGTTACTAAAATTTCTGCCATAATATTGCCTCCCTTGTTTTTATTATCTCATGAAATACTAAAAATTTGCGAATATTTAAATTACCTTTATGTGTTTTTTATACAAAATAACTGCAATCCATGCTGAAATAAAAGATGGCAAAACTAAAACTACAATTAAATCTGGATTTAAGAAATTTCCTACTTCGATAAACTTAGTAATAGACTTAATTTTTTTAATATTACTGAAAATTGCCTGATAAACTGTTACATAAATTAAGCTCCATTGGATGTAATATTCAACCAAAGTTAAGGTCGTAGCAGAAAACTTAAATATCTTTGCAGCTCCAAGCATCCCCCAAAAGAGCAATATTCCTGATAAAACCACAAACATTGCTAATAGTAAAAACAAATTTCCTAATTTAATATGTATTTGATTATCCATTAATAAATCTGAAATCACAAAAAATATCAAAAAGTTAATTGTTGAAAATATAATCTGAATACTAAATAAGATAGCTGCTTTTAAAAATTGAAATTTATTTTCAGACTTAAATAGAATTACTATTAGTGTTATAATTGCCAACGCTAAAAAGAAATATGTAACTTTCACTTTAATTTCCCTTCTAAAAAAGAAAAAGATAGGCAAATACCTATCTCCTTCTTTGGATTCATTGTTAATCTATTTATTAAAAATTAACTTCTATTCATTATAAATGTTATTTCAAAATAAGTTAAGAGTTTTTAAGTTAAAAACTGGTAGAATTTGATAAAATCATCTATAATCAATAAAAACGAAAGGAATGATATATATGGGTTTAACTTTTGACAATCCTAACAACTTAAACAAAATGTTAGATAAATTTGCTGTAGTTCCAGATCCTAAAAAGACTCCTAAAAAGCCGGTACCTAAGGGACATGGACCAGAAGCAGACAGAAGAAAAGATGAAGAAAACGATACTGAAGATAAAAAAGATAAAAAGTCTCAAAAATAAAAAAGCTGCCAAATATGGCAGCTTTTTTACTTAATAAATTTTTTCTACTTGTTCTTGAGTTGATTCACTTGCTAAGAAATCATCATAAGTGGTGTCTGCACGACTAATAGTACCCTTTGGTCCCACTTCAATAATATGATCTGCAATAGTTTGAATGAATTCATGATCGTGAGAAGTAAACAAAATTGAGCCCTTATAATCTTTTAACGCATCGTTTAATGATGTAATTGATTCTAAGTCCAAGTGATTAGTTGGATCATCCATTACCAAGACATTTGCTGGTTGAAGCATCATTCTAGATAATTGACAGCGTACTTTTTCTCCACCAGATAAAACCTTGATTTTTTTCTCAATTTCATCCCCACTAAAGAGCATTCTACCTAAGAATCCTCTTAAGAAAGTGTTATCATCTTGTTCTTCGGTAGCGTATTGACGAAGCCAATCTAAAATAGTTAAATCATCATTGTTAAAGTTAGCATTCAAATCTCTTGACATGTAGTTAAATGCTGTAGTTTGCCCCCATGTTACTGTTCCAGTATCAGGTTTGATTTTACCTGCAATAATTTGCATAAGAGCAGTTGTAGCTAAAGTATTGCGTGACAAGAATGCTACCTTGTCACCTGGTCGAACAATGAAAGAAACATTATCTAAAATCTTTTCACCATCAACTGAGTAAGACACATTTTCTACTTTAAGTAAATCATTTCCTAAATCACGGTGTAAGTCAAATTTTACAAATGGGTATTTACGAGATGATGGACGAATATCTTCTAAAGTGATTTTTTCAAGTTGCTTCTTACGAGAAGTTGCTTGACGAGATTTAGAGGCGTTAGCAGAAAAACGAGCCACAAATTCTTGCAGTTCTTTAATTTTTTCTTCTTTTTTGGCATTTTGATTAGCTGCAAGTTCTGCTGCTAATTTACTTGATTCATACCAAAAATCGTAGTTACCAACATAAAGCTGAATCTTACCAAAGTCAACATCACACATTTGTGTACATACTTGATTCAAAAAGTGACGGTCGTGAGATACGACAATAACAATATTAGGATAATCAGCTAAAAAGTTCTCAAGCCAATCTACTGTGTGAACATCAAGACCGTTAGTAGGTTCGTCTAATAATAGAATATCGGGATCACCAAACAACGCTTGTGCCAAAAGCACTTTAACTTTATCAGATTCTGGCAATTCACTCATCTTGCTTTGGTGAAGATCTTCTGGAATATTCATAGATTGTAAAAGCTTAGCTGCGTCAGCTTCCGCATTCCAACCATCAAGCTCAGCAAATTTACTTTCAAGCTCGGCTGCCCTTACCCCATCTTCATCGCTAAAATCAGGCTTTGAATAAAGTGCATCCTTTTCTTGCATTACCTTATAGAGTTCTTTATGCCCTTGAATAACTGTATCCATTACTGTGTAATCTTCAAAAGCAAAGTGATCTTGGTTAAGACTAGACATTCTTTCATTTGCATCGATTGAAATATTACCAGTGGTTGGTTCAAGCTTTCCTTCTAATAATTTTAAAAAAGTAGACTTACCAGCACCATTGGCACCAATAACTCCATAGCAGTTGCCTGGCGTAAACTTTAAGTTGACATCTTCATATAATGTACGACCAGATAAATTAAGACTTAAGTCAGAAACTGTAATCAAAAATTTTTCCTCCCAAAATAAAAATACATTTAAGTTATTTTATCAAATTCTAGTCAAAAATCTATAAAAATTAGTAATAGTTTATTATTTTTTAGAAAATTAATTCTGTATAAAGAAAAAACTCCTGCCGAAGCAAGAATTTTTGATAAAAAGATATAAAGATAATTGAAGAAAGTATATCATTTTTTATAAATAACTGATATACTCTGTATGGGTCTCGAAAAATCTATAAGTCCTTATGATGACCCCTTCAATCAGGTAGTTGAATCCCCTTCTACCTGATTTTATTATAACACATAATATAACGAATGTTATAATATTTTTATATTTTTTTGAAAAAAACGTAAAATTATTTATTTTATTAACTCCACTCTCCAGTTTAAGGTAAAATTATCATAGACACTTAATTGGAGGTGGAATTTTTGTATCCTGATAATAATATGTACTCATATCTTAAGTGGCGTGGCGATATTGATTTAGCAAAAGCACCCTTTAATGAAATTGATGCTTTGGTGCTTTCTATCTTCTCTTATTTGAATTTGCCTAATATCGTTTCAGATGGTCCTAAAACTATTACAGTTCAAGAGGCTGCTAAGATATATTTTTCACCTAACTATTACAGAAGTGACCATAGTTATTACCAAAAATTATTTAAATTAATGTCGGAAGCTAACCGTTTCAAAAATGCTAAACTCTCTTATTACGTTAATACTTTAACCGATCAGACTCAATTTAGCGCTATTAAAATTCAATTAACTAATGGAATTAATTTTATTGCTTTTCGTGGTACCGATGATTCTTTGGTTGGATGGAAAGAAGATTTTGAAATTAGTTTTAAAACAACAATTGCTCAAGAACAAGCTGTACGTTATCTAACTACCATTATGAATCACGATAATGAAAATTATATGCTGGGTGGTCACTCAAAAGGCGGAAACTTAGCAGAATATGCCGCACTTAATGTGAGTGCAGACTTACGAAAACGCATTACTCGCATATATACCTTCGATTCTCCTGGAATTGCTCAAGAAGTTGGAAATCAAATTCCTGATGACTATTTAAAAAAGACTCTTCATCGTTATGTTCCAGAATTTAGTATTATTGGACGACTTTTTGAGCCTGATGGCATCACTGCCACAATCGTAGAAAGCAGTCGCAAAACTTTAAGTCAGCATGATGCATTCAGTTGGGAAGTTACGGGTTCTCATTTTGTAACCAGACGACATCGTAATCCCCAAGCTAAAATTTATAACCAAATTATCAGCGAATGGATCGGAGATGCTAGTTTAGAAGAACGAGAAGCTTTAACAAACGACCTTTTTGGTGCTTTTGCGGCCAGTGGGGCAACTAAAATTAACGAATTAAGCAAAAATGGTTTCGGAGGTTTTGGAGCAATATTAATTTCTCTTGCCAATTCTTCCAGAAAAACTCGTTTTGTTGTTGGAAGTTTATTCACCACTTTATGGCAAACCATTAAAAATATGGAAATCATTAAGGCTCTCTTTACTCGCGACACAATAGTTGGTTGGGTAATGGTAATTTTAGGGATTGTTAGTTTAACTGCTCCCCAATATGCTATTAGAGCGTTTGGCGCCTTAGTAGCTTTTGCTGGGATTGGTTTTAGTGTTCAGCAAATTTTAAAAACCGCTAATACTGCCTTGCAAAAAAAGCAAAAACAATCTTTCATTATTAGCTATCTATTAATTTTCGCACTTTCAATTGCCCTTCTTTCCAATAATCGGCTACTAATATTTTTAGCTCACTATTTTTTAGGAATATTTTTAGTGGTTTATTCATATATTCGATTACGGCAAGTTATACTACGAGCAGTGGTTGGAGTATTTCAAAAGATAATTGTTTGTATTGAAGCTATTATTGCATTTGCATTGGGAATAATTGTTGTAGTAAATCCTAAATATTTTAATAAGGAATCAATTATAATTGTAGGTATTTTGCTCATCATTTACGGTTTCTTTAAGCTTGTAGATGAGTTATTTAAACAACGCAAAAAATTACCAACTAAACATAGATGAAAATAAGCTAGAAGTTACCAATAACTTCTAGCTTGTTTTTATAGTAAATTCATCTTTACCAAATATTCAGCATTTTCTACAGTGTTCCAAGCAGCGCCTTTCAATAAATTATCAGCTACAACCCACATATTAAACGCACCTGGATTTTCATAATCAGGACGAATTCGTCCAATATAAGTTTCTCTAGTTCCTTCAGCATTAAGCGGTTGAGGATAAACTTGATTTTTAATGTCATCTTGTAAAATATTTCCAGGAAAACTTGCCACTGCATCTTTAATGTCTTGTGCCGTAGCTTTTTCATCCTCAACTGTAAAATAGACGCTCTCACCATGAGATATTACTACTGGGACTCGAACACAAGTTGCAGTTACTTTAATATCTTTAGAGTTCATATCACCAAGCATAATTTTCTTAGTTTCATGAATCATTTTCCATTCTTCATGTGAGTAGCCACTATCTTCTAAAACATCAATTTGAGGAAGCAAGTTAAAAGCTAGCGGATAATGTTTTTTATCACCTTTAGTTGGTAAAATTTCGGCATCATCCTTAATATTTTGACCATTGAGATAGTCTTGAGCTTCCTTTTTCAATTCATCAATTGCTGCTTGTCCTGCGCCTGAAGCAGCTTGATAAGTAGACACAATAATTTGCTTTAAACCAAACTTACGGCGAACTGGTTCCAAAGCCATCATCATTTGAATAGTTGAACAATTTGGATTAGCAATAATACCATGGTGAGATTTTAAAGCATCTGGATTGACTTCAGGAACAACTAGTGGCACATCTGGATCCATTCTAAATGCACTAGTATTATCTACACAAACTGCTCCGCGTTTAACTGCTTCTGGTAAAAATTTTTTAGAAACAGCTCCACCTGCAGAAGATAAAACCAAGTCAATTCCATCAAAAGATTCCGGGGTAGTTTCTTCAACAATTAATTCTTCATTTCTAAACTTTAATTTTTTACCCGCTGATCTTGATGATGCTAATAACTTTACACTTTTTACTGGAATCGTTGATTGTTCAAGTTGTTCAATCATTCTTCGACCTACTGCACCAGTTGCACCCAGAATGGCAACATTATATTCTCTATTCATTATTTTCATTTTCCTCTTTAAAAAAATCACTAATTCTTCTCATTGATTCTTGTAAATCTTCATCAGATGATGCATAAGACAAACGAATATATCCTTCTCCGCCAGGACCAAATGCACTCCCTGGCGTTACTCCAACCTTTGCCTTAAATGCTAAATCTAATGCAAATTGCATATCATCTTGACCATAGCTAGATGGAATCTTAGCAAATATATAAAATGCCCCTTGAGGATCAACAGTTTTGATACCTAATCTATTCAGTTCCTTAATAACAAAGTCCCTTCGTCTTTGATAAGTTTTGCAAAATTCTTTTGGATCATTTTGACCATTAACTAAAGCTTCAATAGCTGCAGCCTGAGCCGAATCATTAGCAGTGGTAACCATTAAACCATGCACTTTTCCTATTTGTTCCATAATTTCTTTAGGACCGGCAATATATCCCAAACGATAACCGGTCATAGCATGTGATTTTGAAAAGCCAGAAATATATAAAGTTCTTTCAGGAATTTCTTGAGCGATTGAATAATGTTCAACTCCATAAGTAAGAGAACTATAAATTTCATCAGTAATCATATATAAGTGATGATTTTTAATTACTTTAGCTAGTTTTTGAATTTCATCTTTACTATATTCAACTCCGGTTGGATTGGTTGGATAATTTAAAACTACGGCTTTAATTGATGGATCTTTTATTAATTCTTTTTCAAGTTTTTTTGCTGACAATTTAAAATCTTCATCTGAAGTATCGACTAATTTATAAGAAGCATCTGCTAAATATGCCACTGGCCAATAAAGTGAAAAAACTGGTGTAGGAATTAAGATTTTATCTCCAGGATTAGTAAGTGCAAAAATCGCTGCATTAATAGCTTCAGTAGCACCAATGGTAACCACGATTTCTTCCTCGGGATTATATTTTACTCCCACTTCTTTTTTTAAAAACTTACTAATAGCTTGACGCAATTCTATCTTTCCCTTTTGTGGAGCATAGTGAGAATCATTATCACGAATACTTTTAATAGCTGCTTCTTTAACATGCTCTGGAGTATTAAAATCCGGCTCACCTAAAGTTAATTTAATAATTCCTGGAATCGTAGAAACTTTATTATCAAAAATTCTAATCCCAGAAGCTTTTACATTCTTTATTTTTTGACTAAGACTTAAGTCTTGTGCTAAATGTGGCATAAATCCACCTCAATCTATAAAATATTTTCCAATCCAATTACTAACTGCTTGAGATTCATAATCTTTTCTAAACCAACTTTAACTCCACTCATAAATGATGAGCGATCAAATGAATCTTGTCGAATAGTTAAAGCCTCACCTTTTGCACCGAATAAAACCTGTTCATGAGCAATATATCCCGGCAAACGAACGGAATGAATTTTAATCCCTTGATAATCACCACCACGTACATTTTCCAAAGTTTCTTCATTTGGCGCACTTTCATGAGCTTCACGAACTTGACTTATTAATTTAGCTGTAGCTAAGGCAGTCCCAGAAGGAGCATCTTTTTTGTCCGCATGGTGCATTTCAATAATTTCAACATCAGGAAAATATTTTGCAGCTTCACGTGCAAATTTCATTAATAAAACTGCTGACATTCCAAAGTTTGGTGCAATCAAACCACCAAGCTTTTCTTTTTGAGCAAGTTTAACTAGTGTTGTTTCTTGTTTTTCACTTAGACCAGTTGTACCTACAAGAGGTCTAATATGATGTTTTAAAGCAAATTCTATATTTTCAAAAACAGCGCTAGGACTAGTAAAATCTACCCAAATATCCGCAACATTAGCTGGAATTTCAGCTAAACTATTAAAAATTTTCACATTCTTATTCAAGCCGTACTTAAGTGGGTCTTTTTGAGCATGGGGAGCTAATCCAGCAACTACTTCAAAACCTTCTAATGAAGCAATTAATCTAATCGTTTCTGCTCCCATGGCCCCAGTAAAACCAGCAATTAAAACTCGTTTATTCATTTTATTTTTCCTCTTCCAAATTTAGTGGTAATTTTCCCATTAATGCATTATCTTTTAAACCTAATTTTTGTGCTAGTATTACCTTTTCTTCATCATTTAAAGTTACAAGAGGTAAACGAACTCCTCCCGTCTTAAAGCCTTGTGCATTCAAAACAGCCTTTACAGGGGTTGGTGAAGGATACATAAATAAAGCTGCCATTTTTGGAGTAAGCCATCTTTGAAGACAGGCTGCTTCAGAATAATTACCCGAGTATAAATCATCATACATTTTACGCATTTGAGTTGGATAAATGTGTTCTGCAACAGAAATTACACCATTTGCTCCTAACAAACGTGCAGTTAAAGCCTGGGCATCTTCTCCAGTAAAAACTTGAAAGTCTTGGTCTTTGTGATCAATTATGTATTCTAATTCTTCAAGAGATGCACACTGCTTGATTCCTTTAATGTTTTTTAAATGCGACAATTGAACAACAGTTTCTTTAGCCATTTTTACTCCAGTTCTGCCAGGAATATTATAAATAATGAGTGGTAATTGACTTGCATCATTTACTGCAGTAAAGTGAGCAACCATCCCTCGTTGATTAGGCTTATTATAAGGCGGCACTACTACTAATCCATAATCAATCCCATCAATACCTGCCACTTCATTAGCAAAAGCAATTGTTTCTACCGTATTATTAGACCCAACTCCTGCAATAACTGGGACACGGTTATTCACAATTTGTCCAAATCTAGTATATAGTTCAATTTTTTCATCATGACTTAAGGTAGGTGTTTCTCCAGTTGTCCCACCAATTACAAAACCATTAGATCCATTATCAATTAAGTAATTCGTTAACTTTTCTAAACTATCAAAATCAATCTTATTATCTTCATTAAACGGAGTAATAAGTGCTGTGATTAAATCTGCATCAATTAAATTTGCCATTTTATTTCTCCATTCTATTAATTAAAAAACCTTTAATTGCTTCAATACCGCGAGAAATACTAGTCTCATCTGGAGTTAATGTCGCAGAATGAAGTTGAGAATCATCTTTAACTCCTAACCAAAACATTACCCCAGGGAACTTATTGAGTAAAAAGCCAAAATCTTCTCCTGTCATTGCTGGCTCTGTCTCAATATAAGTTACAGTTGAATTATTCTTCATATAAGAAATAAACTCTTTAGTTAAATCAGGATTATTTTCTACAGGCCAATAACCGCCCTGGTTTAAATTTAATTTCACTTCTACGCCATAACTTTTAGCAATTCCATCACATACTTCTTGCAAGCGCTGATCAATTTTAAGAATCATTTTTTGAGTTAATCCTCGAAGCGTACCTTCAATTCGTGCATGAGATGCAATTACATTGCGAATCGTTCCAGCTTTAATTTTTCCTAAAGTTATAACACCACTTTGAATAGGATCAATACTGCGAGAAATGATTGTTTGAATTTGCATAATTAAGCTTGCACTCGCCACTACTACATCATTTGCATCTTGTGGAAAAGCTGCATGACCACCTTTTCCATAGATATCAATATTAATTTCTGTAGTTCCTGCAAAAAGAGTCCCCTTTCGACACCCAATTGCTCCCGCTGGCAAAGTAGGATTATCATGCAATCCGTAAAATTCATCAGGTTTCCATTTTCCTTGGAAAATCCCTTCTTCATAAGCTAGTTTTGCTCCACTTTCACTTTCTTCTGCAGGTTGAAAGAAAAATAACAAATTATCTTGTGGTTGGTTTTCACTAAAGTAACTAAGTAAGCCTAATGCGACCGTCATATGAATATCATGCCCGCAAGCATGCATTACACCCGGATTTTTAGAAGCAAAGTCCAAACCCGTTTGCTCTTCAACAGGTAGTGCATCTATATCTGTACGATAAGCAATCGTTCTTAGGGGCTTTTTGCCATGAACTAGAACTAAAATTGCTGTAGGAAGTGCATGTGGAACTCGAATTTCTAAATTATCTTGTTTAAAATTTTCAATTACATCCATTAAATAGTCATGAGTCTGTATTTCATGGAGGGCTAATTCAGGGATTTGATGCAAATCTCTTCTAATATTTATTAACTCATTTTCACTCAGCATTTTAAATCTTCCTTAAATCGTCTTCTAATTCAGTTTTTTGAGCGGTTTGTTCGTCTACTTGTTTAATAAACTTGGCTGGAACGCCGGCAACCATTGTATGTGGTTCAACATCATGAGTTACAATAGCGCCAGCAGCAACTACTGCACCTTCGCCTACATGAACACCTTCAATCACTACAGCGTTAGCTCCAATCAAAACATTATCATCAATTCTGACTGGGTCAGCTGAAGCAGGTTCTATCACTCCCGCTAAAACAGTTCCTGCTCCAATATGACAGTTTTCCCCTACAATTGCGCGTCCACCTAGAACTGCCCCCATATCAATCATAGAATTTGAACCTATTTCCGCACCGATATTAATAATTGCGCCCATCATAATTACAGCATTATCACCAATTTCTACTTGATCCCGAATTATGGCACCAGGTTCAATTCTGGCATTAAACTTTTTTAAATCAAGAAGAGGAACTGCTGAATTTCTAGCATCATTTTCAATATGATAACTAATAATTTTTGCTTTATTTTTATTTAAAAAACTTTCTACATCTTTCCAATCACCAAAAATCACTCCGCTTTTAGCATCAACATAATCTTCAATTTCATTTGGAAAAGTCAAATTTTCTAAATCCCCTTTAATAAAAACTTTAACAGGGGTTTTCTTTGGAGCATTTCCAATGTAATTAATAATTGATTGTGCGTCTAATTTTGTCATATTTTTCCTCCAGACTTTATGCTATAAAGATTGATCTAAATGAACTAAATCTTCTAAACTTTCTCGCTTTATAACTAATTTAGCTTTACCATTTTCTGCAAATACAACAGCAGGACGAGGATTACGATTGTAATTTGAAGCCATTGAATACCCATATGCCCCAGTATCTAAAATTGCTATAATGTCGCCTGTGTGAAGTGAGGGTAAAAGAGCATTTTTAATTAAAATATCACCTGACTCACAATATTTCCCAGCTAAATTAATAACTTCATCTGCTTGTTTATTAGGATCATTTGCAAGGATAGCCTCATATTCTGCGCCATAAAGAGCTGGTCGAATATTATCTCCCATACCGCCGTCAACAGTTACATAAGGCGTTAAACCTGAAACTACCTTGCTACTACCCACTGTGTATAAGCTATATCCTGCTGGACCTACTATCGAACGACCAGGTTCAATATCAATTTCCGGCATTGGTAAATTAACTTTTGCCGTTTCTTCTTTAATCGTTGCTATGATGGCTTTTACAAATTCTTCTGGCTTTAATGGTTCATCTTTTTCTACATACTTAATTCCAAATCCGCCTCCGACATTAATCACTTGAGCTATGAAGTTATATTTTTCACGCCATAAGGCAGCGACTTGAACTAATTTCTTTGCAGCCATTTTAAAACCATTTAATTCAAAAATTTGTGATCCAATATGAGCATGGAGTCCTAAAGGATTCATTCGTGGCTCATTTAAAACTTGCTTTAATGCTTCGTCTGCTTGTCCTGAATCCAAATCAAACCCAAACTTGCTATCTACTTGTCCAGTTTGATCATATTCATGGGTGTGAGCTGAAATACCTGGCGTAATTCTTAAAACAACATCAATATTTGTTTTATTTTCTTTTAAAACTTGACTTAACAACTCAATTTCATGAAAATTATCAATCATAATTCTACCAACGTGATTTTTAACTGCCATTTCAAGTTCAAAAAGAGATTTATTATTTCCATGAAAATTGACCTTTTCCATTGGGAAGCCAGCCTTAAGCGCAGTATACAATTCTCCTGCTGAAACCACATCAATGGCAGCTCCTTCTTGTTTTGCTAGTTGATACATTGCAATTGCTGAAAAAGCCTTGCTTGCATAACTAACTTCATAGTTGACTTTTTCTTTTTCAAAAATTGTTTCAAAATTACGAATTTGATTACGAATTTTACTTACGTCATAAACCACTAAAGGGGTTCCATATTCTTGAGCTAACTCTATAGCATCAACACCACCAATAGTTAAATGACCTTCTTGATTAATTTCTTCTGAGTTAATTTGTGAATTCATTTTTCTCCTACTTTCCTTGGTAGGAGCGCCAATAAAAAAATCCATTGCTTGCGCCAAACAAACAATGGATTAAATTATTTTTAATCTTATGGTCGATAGCGCTCCGCGAGTATTTTTCGCGACAGTCCGTAATTTATTCAATTACGACCCAGCCAATAGCACTGACAAATACTATAGCTTCGGCAATCTTCCCTTTCACTCCAATCACTAGCATTGTCTTGCTTCATAAGAGTTACTGATGTTGATTGCACCTCTTCGATTTGAGTAAATTGTATATTTTATTAAAATTAGTGTCAATACTTTTTTCATAAAATTTAATTTTATTTTTTTATTACTATCTATGCCATCTTTAAAAAGGTTTATTTATCAACATTTCGCCTTGCAAGAATAAAAAAGCATGTTAAAATTCAATTAAATTAATTTTGACAGTGCACTTTTAAAAAATTAAAATTCCAAAAACATGAAAGAAGTTTTAAATTATGAAAGTAGTTAAGTTTGGAGGAAGCTCTTTAGCTTCTGGAGAAAGTGTTTCAAATGCTATTAATATTTTAACTTCAGAAAAAGAGCGCCAAGTAATGGTGGTTTCTGCACCAGGTAAGAGATTTTCAAAAGATATTAAAGTAACAGATTTATTGATTCAATATGCTGAGGATTTTTTACATCAGAATCCTACAAATGATATTGTGTCCAAAATCTTCAATCGTTATCAAGAAATTGGTAACTACTTTGGAATTGAATCTGCTCAATTGGAAATAATTCATGATATTTTGTTAAATTTACCTAAGCAAAATTATCCTAATAATGATTATCTTTTAGCAGCCTTTAAAGCTCATGGTGAACGACTTAATGCACGATTAATCGCTTTAATTTTAAACCATATGGGAATTAAAAGTCGTTATCTTGATCCAATAGAGGCTGGATTAATTGTTACTGGAGAACCTAATGATGCCTTAGTAAATCCTGAAAGCTATATAAATTTAGATCATTTAAAAATTTTTGATGATGAAAAAATAGTTTTTCCGGGATTTTTTGGAATCACACCTTCAGGTCATATTGCTACCTTTTCTAGAGGAGGTTCTGATATTACTGGAGCTATCTTAGCAAGAGGGATGCACTGTGATCTTTATGAAAATTTCACAGATGTCAGTGGTATCTTTTCAGTGAATCCAGCTATTATTCCTTCTCCTAAATCAATCAAAAAAATGACTTATCGTGAAATGCGTGAATTATCATATGCTGGTTTTTCTGTTTTTCACGATGAAGCTTTAATTCCAGCTATTCAAGGTGATATTCCCATTAATGTAAAAAACACCAACGCTCCTGCTGACCCAGGAACTATGATTTTACCTAATAGAAATTTTTCAGCTGACAGAATTATTACCGGAGTCGCAAGTCAAAAAAACTTTTCAGCATTATATCTTCATAAATATTTATTAAATAAAGAAGCTGGATTCACACTGAAAATTTTACAGATTTTAGATAAGTATCACGTTCCTTATGAACATATGCCTTCTGGAATTGATGATATTACTATCATTTTTAATCGTAAATTTTTAACAGATCAACTAATTGATTTAATTTGTAATGAGATTCAAGCCTTAATCAATCCTGACCAATTAGAATGGATTGATGATTATGCCATAATCATGGTTGTAGGTGAAGGAATGAAGAAGCATTCTGGTATTAGTGCTACTATTCTTTCTGCTCTTCAAGCACAAAACATCACACCACAAATGATTAATCAAGGAGCCTCACAAATTTCAATCATGATTGGAACCAAAAACGAAGAAGTTAAATTAGCAGTCAAAACTATTTATCAAGAATTTTTTTAATGGAGGTTTTTATATGAAATTAATTAAAGTTCACGGTTCACAAAATTCTTTTTTTATCTTAGATGAAACTCAATTATCAGCTCCTCTTGGTGATGATCTTTTAAAAACATTCACTCAAAAAATAACTTCCCCTAATAATCCTTTAGGAGGTGCTGACGGCGTTTTAGTAATTACTGAGGCTACTACATCAAAAGCAATTGCAAAAATGCGTGTAATTAATTCTGATGGTAGTGAAGCATCAATGTGTGGAAATGGTTTGAGAACTGTTGCACGTTATTTATCAGAAAAGTTTAGTCAAGACTCTTTCGCCGTCGAAACTATGAACGCAAATTTACGCGTTAGAAGAGAAAAAAATCTTGCTAAGGGTATTTATACCTTTGCAGTTGAAATTTCTCCTGTAAGCTTTAATAAAGCTTCATTACCCTTTGATAATTTAGGACATGAAAGAATCATCGATACATTTTTACCAGAAATATATCCTGGACTTAAATTTACCTCAATTGCAGTTCCTAATCCTCATCTGATAAGCTTCATAAGTCAAGAACAAATTGAAAGTGATATTTTAAAAGATGTCGGTTCTTATCTAAATTCTCCAAACCCTTATTATCCAGATGGGGTAAATGTTAATTTTGCACAAATTTTAGATAAAAATCAGCTTTTTGTGCGTACATTCGAACGCGGAGTTGGCTTTACCAACGCTTGTGGAACTGGAATGTCCGCAACTAGTCTTGCTTTTTGTTTAACTCATCCGGAATGGGCAAAATTTGAAACCCCAATCAACGTTTACAATCCTGGAGGAATGGTTAAAGTTATCGTACATCACGATTCAACTTACTGGATGGAGCTAATTGGAAATGCCACATTTACTAAAATAATTAATCTTCCTGAAAAATCTCTTTATGATTTTAACTTTTCTCATGCTCAGGTAATAAATACTAATGAACAACAAGACTATGAAAATTTTGTAGCTTCACTTCCTACTTTTAACAACTTAAGAGCAAAGTAAAAGGACATAAGCTTTAAAGCTTATGTCCTTTTATATTTTTATAAATGTTCTTCAATCCAATCTCCAAGTTCTTTAACATGAAGCTTAGATACTGAACTAAAAGTTAACACCGAAACATTTTCATAACTTAAATCTAGATATTTCTTTAGCTCAGACATCACTTTATTTGTCTGGCTCTTTTTAATTTTGTCCATTTTAGTGCAAACTACTAAAATTGGTAGATTCAAATATTGCGCATAATCATACATTGCAATATCGTCTTTAGTTGGTGCATGACGAGAATCAATTAAAATAATTAAACCCTTTAAGTTGGCACGAGTTTCTAAATAATCTTGAATCATTTCACCAAACTGCTCACGCTGTTTTTGTGATACTCGTGCATAACCATATCCTGGAACGTCTACTAAATAAAATTCATCATTTACAATATAGAAATTTAGAGTTTGCGTTTTACCAGGCTGAGAAGAAGTTCTAGCAAGGTTTTTACGCTTTAAGAAGGTATTTATCAAACTAGACTTTCCAACGTTTGAGCGGCCTGCTAGAGCTATCTCAGGCAAATTATCTTTTGGATATTGACTTTCTTTGACCGCACTAACCGCATAATCGCTATTTTTAATTATCATTTGTTTTTACCTCTGCTTTATCAGAGTTTTTAGCGGATTTGCGAATTATTTTAGGTTCAGCACCCTTAGTAATAACATCTTTAGTAATTTCAACTTCTTCAATGTCACTTTCGCTTGGAGTCTTATACATAATATCCATCATAGAATTTTCAATGATAGTTCTAAGACCACGAGCTCCCATATTACGTTCAATTGCTAAATCTGCGATTGCACCAAGTGCACCATCAGTAAATTTAAGTTTAACATCATCAAGCGATAATAATTTTTGATATTGCTTAACTAATGCATTCTTAGGTTCAGTAAGTACTCTCACTAAATCTTGGCTATTTAACTTATCTAAAGTTGTAATAATTGGAATTCTACCAATAAATTCTGGAATCATTCCGAATTTTACTAAGTCCCCAGTAGTTAAATGATGGGTCCAATCATCAGCATCAACTTTATTTGCAAAACTTTCAGCTCCAAAACCAATAGTTTTCTTTCCTAAACGGTTCTTAACTATTTGTTCGATACCATCAAATGCTCCACCAACGATAAAGAGGATATTAGAAGTATCCATCTTAATCATTTCTTGTTGAGGATGCTTACGTCCACCCTGAGGGGGAACTGAAGCAATAGTACCTTCCAAAATCTTAAGAAGTGATTGTTGAACACCTTCACCTGAAACATCACGAGTAATTGAAACATTTTCTGACTTTTTAGAGATTTTATCAATTTCATCAATATAGATAATCCCACGTTGCGCACGTTCAATATCATAGTCAGCGTTTTGTAATAATTTCAATAAAATATTTTCAACATCTTCACCCACATAACCTGCTTCAGTTAAGGTAGTGGCATCAGCAATTGCAAATGGAACATTTAAAATTCTAGCCAAAGTTTGTGCTAAGTATGTCTTACCTGATCCAGTAGGTCCAATCATAGCAATATTAGACTTTTGAAGTTCAGTTGATGAATCAACATCCATTTGACTAATACGCTTATAATGGTTATATACAGCTACTGAAAGCACACGCTTTGCTCTATCTTGACCGATGACATATTGATCAAGCTGTTCTTTGATTTCTATTGGCTTTGGTAAATCACGTGCTTTTTTAAGTGAATCTGCTCGTAATTCATCATCGATTATTCGTTTAGACAAGTCAACACATTCATTACAAATATAAGCATTATTACCTGCAATCATTTTCTTGACTTGATCTTGAGTCTTACCACAAAAAGAACATTTAATTTCTTCTTGATCTGTAAACTGTGTTGCCATATTATTCCTCCTAATATCTACCAAGTTTTAGATTATCATAAAATTGGCAATAATAAAGGATTTTTGCTCATATAAATAAAAAGGCGGCTGATTTACAGCTGCCTTTTTATTCTGTAAAAGCAAGATTACTTATCAGACTTCTTGTCGTCTTTTTCTTCCTTAAGTTTTGACTTTGCAACTTGCTTTGCATTGTCAGTTACAAGGTCCATTGCCTTACGTACAGTGATGTCATGAGTTAACATATCATCACTTAAAGTGTTGCGAACAACCTTTTCATCCATGTTGTATTCGCTAGCTAAGTCCTTAATTTCCTTATCAATTTCGTCCTTAGTTGCTTCAAGGTTTTCAGCAGCAGCAATTGCTTCAAGAACTAAGTTAGTCTTAACACGTTCTGCAGCATCTTGAGCAAATTGCGCACGAAGTTGTTGTTCGTTAGTGTTAGTTAACTTGTAATAAGTTTGTGGGTCAATACCTTGACGTTGCATGTTACCCAAGTATTGATTTAATTGAGTATCAACATCTTCTTGAATCATTGCATCTGGAATTTCATCAATCTTAGCGTTCTTAACAGCACCTTCGATTGCAGCTTGTTCAATAGCGTCCTTAGATGCAGCTTCCTTTTGACTCTTCAAGTTCTTCTTGATAGCTTCTTTTAATTCATCAAGAGTTTCAACTGAATCATCAACATCCTTTGCGAATTCATCATCTAATTCTGGAAGATGCTTTTCCTTAACTTCGTGAAGCTTAGTAGCAAAATGAGCTTCCTTACCTGCTAAGTCCTTTGCGCCGTAGTCTTCTGGGAAAGTTACTACAACATCAACATCATCACCAGCTTCGTGACCAATTAATTGATCTTCAAAACCAGGAATAAAAGTACCTGAACCTAATTCAAGAGAGTAGTTGTCAGCTGAACCGCCGTCAAATGCTTCACCGTCAATAGTACCTTTGTAGTCGATAGTAACAGTGTCGCCCTTTTCAGCCTTACCCTTCTTAAGAACGAGTTCAGCATTTTGTTCACGACGCTTTTCAAGTTCAGCATCAATATCTTTTGCGTAAACACGAGTGTTTTGCTTTGGAACTTCAACACCCTTGTAGTCACCTAATTCAACTTCTGGTTCAATTGAAACAGTAGCCTTCATAGTCCAATCTTCACCCTTGTTCATTGAAACTGGTTCAATTTTAGGTTGACCTACAGCTTTAATTCCAGCTTCTTTAACTGCATCTGAGTATGCCTTAGGCAATACTAAGTTTAAAGCATCTTCATATAAAGCTTCTTCACCGTAGTATTGGTCAAAGATTACACGAGATACGTGACCCTTTCTAAAACCAGGAACACGTAAATTCTTCTTTACTCTTCTAAAAGCTCGGTCTAAACCAGATTTAATTTCATCTTTTGAAATATCAAAAGTTAATTCACCAGTAGTCTTACCGGTTTTTTCCCATTTAACAGACATTAATAAAATACCTCCAATGTCATTTTTGAGTTTGCTTATGCATACTAAGTTATCTTACCGTAAACTAAAACAAAAAACAAATATAAGAAGTAAAAAAAGATACACTTCCATGAAGAAGTGCATCTTTTTAACTATATCGTTAGAAATTAGTCAAGGATTTCAGTAACTTGACCGGCACCAACGGTACGACCACCTTCACGGATGGTGAACTTAGTACCCTTTTCAATGGCTGCTGGCTTAATTAAAGTAACAGTGAATTCAGTGTTATCACCAGGCATAACCATTTCAGTACCTTCTGGCAATTCAATTTCACCAGTAATATCAGTGGTGTGGAAGTAGAATTGTGGACGGTAGTCTGAGAAGAATGGGGTGTGACGACCGCCTTCTTCCTTCTTCAATACATAAACTTGAGCCTTGAACTTGTTGTGAGTTTGGATTGAGCCAGGTGCAGCCAATACTTGACCACGAACGATTTCGTCACGGTCAACACCACGAAGCAATACACCAACGTTATCGCCGGCTTCACCTAAGTCAAGAGTCTTGTGGAACATTTCCAAACCAGTAACAACTGACTTCTTAACGTCGTCTACCAAACCAACGATTTCAACTTCGTCACCAACCTTAACAGTACCACGGTCGATACGACCTGAAGCAACAGTACCACGACCAGTGATAGTGAATACGTCTTCAACTGGCATTAAGAATGGCTTGTCAGTTTGACGTTCTGGAGTTGGGATGTATTCATCAACGATGTCCATCAACTTCAAGATTTGTTCTTGAGCTTCCTTGTCGCCTTGTAAAGCCTTCAAAGCTGAACCACGAACAACTGGAATATCGTCACCAGGGTAATCGTATTCAGTCAACAAGTCACGAACTTCCATTTCAACCAAGTCGATAAGTTCTGGATCGTCAACTAAATCGCACTTGTTCAAGAATACAACGATGTAGTTAACACCAACTTGACGAGCAAGCAAAATGTGTTCACGAGTTTGTGGCATAGGACCATCAGTTGCAGCTACTACCAAGATAGCACCGTCCATTTGAGCAGCACCAGTAATCATGTTCTTGATGTAGTCAGCGTGTCCTGGAGCGTCCATGTGAGCGTAGTGACGATTTTCAGTTTCGTATTCTACGTGGGCGGTATTAATAGTAATACCACGTTCCTTTTCTTCTGGAGCAGCATCGATTTGTGAGTAATCTTCAGCTTGTGCCAATCCCTTTTCAGCTAATACAGTAGTAATAGCTGCAGTTAAAGTAGTCTTACCGTGGTCAACGTGACCAATAGTACCAATGTTTACGTGTGGCTTAGTTCTAACGTAATGTTCTTTTTCTGCCATTAAAATGACCCTCCTGTAAATTTGCAAGAAGTCCGTCGAGATAAGTTAACGGATAATTCTCTGTTGAATATTGTACTACTTTCATCGGCAAATGCCTAGTGTTTTACACGCATAGTGCCATGCCTAATGAAAATATCCTTTGCTAATTATACTAAATCCACCAAAAAAGTAAACCTTTTTTGCTCAATTATTTGGTAAATTTGCATAAATTTTTTCTAAAAGTTCTTGATTCCCTTCTCCATTGCCTTTTTCAAGATAAGAAGTTAAATCTTTAGCAAAATTATCTGGATTTGTAATGTATTTTGAAATTTGAGGATATAAACTCCCTAAGGCTAAATTAGCTTCACCAAGCATTACAGGTAACTGGCTTGGATTATTGCGATAGCGACTACCAATACTTGAAATCACCTCTTGATAAATAGGATTTTTTTCTAATAAAGTTGTATTTTTAGGAATAAATTCTTCAAGATGACCTAAAACCCAAACTTTAATTTTTTCTTTAATACCAAGTCTAACTAAATCTTCGCATAAAGATAATCTAACAGCGAAATTTTGCGTAGGATCCAATAACAAACTTTGAGCAAAATTTTTATAATTTACCAAATCAAGTTTAAGGAGCTGTTCATAGTCAAATTGACTAATTTGTTTTTTGCTTTTAAACAATTCCATAATCTTTTTTTGCTTTTCTACATCAACGGGTTCTATTTTAACTGGTATTTTTTCTCCTAAGATATTCTCTAGCTGCAATGCTTCAATCAAAAAATTATTAGCCTGCAAAATCTTAAAATACTCTTCAGAAACTTGCTTATTTGAAAAAAGATCAGGCTGAGCCTTGATAAGCGCATAAGCCTGATCTTCTTGCTTATTTTTTCGATACAAACGACAAAGTTCTAGAACTATGTCTAAAGAATTAGAAATACGTAAAGCTTCTTCTAAATTTTGTATTGCTTCACCAATATTTCCTTGTTCTTCATTTTGCTTAGCAAGTTTCATTAAATTCTTTTGACTTAATGATTCCATATTTACTTACTTTTTGTATCCCTTGTTTGATCCTTTTTAACGTTCTTCTTATTTTGATGTTCTTGCTTACTATTTTTCTTTTGTAAAGCACGATGACGATTCTGGTTAACTTCCATCACTACTGGCAAGACAACTGGACGACGATTAGTCTTTTTATATAAAAACTTTTCAAGGTCATTTCTAATATCTTGCTTCAATTCTGACCAATCGAACTTCTTATGTTCAAAATTAGCATCAATTGCCTTTTTAATAACCTCAATTGAATCACGCATTAGTTGATGATTTGCTTTGATATATACAAACCCACGGCTTGTTACTTGAGGTTGGGCAATAATTTTTTTCTTTTTACGATCAATAGTGACTACCGCAATAAAGATACCATCATCAGATAACACTTCTCGATCACGCAATACTATATTACCTACATCTCCTACACCAGAACCATCAATCATGGTATCTTCTCCTGGAACTGGATCACTTAAATAGAAACGCTTCTTTTTATAGTCATATTTTAAGCAATCTCCATTTTTGGTAATATAAACATCATCTTTGTGCATACCAGTCTTTACAGCTAATTTTTGATGAATTTCAAGTAAACGATATTCTCCAATTACAGGAATTAGGAATTTAGGCTTCAAAGTATCTAATAATAATTGTAAGTCTCTTCCAGTAGCATGACCACTGGTATGCATATTTCTGCCAAGTTCAATGACTCTTCCGCCTGCACGATAAATATAGTCACTTGTTTGAGCGACCATTGTTTCAACAGCATGAGAAGGAGTGGTAGCAATAAATACTAAGTCACCTTTATGAATAGTAATCATGCTATGACGCTTTAGAGCCATTTTTTGAAGAGAATTTAATGGTTCTCCCATTCGACCAGTTTCTAAAATTACAGTCTTATTATCTGGAGTTGTCTTAAGGTCTTTAACTCGCATCAAAAGACCTTTAGGCACCTTTAAATAGCCCAATTTCATAGCTGTACGTACAATTTTTGCTACATCACGACCAGTTAATAATACTCTTTTTCCAGTAGCATGTGCTGCGTTAAGAACTTCTTGAACACGATTTAAATTTGAAGCCTTAGCAGCAACAATTATCCTACCCTTAGCATTTCTAAAGACATCAGTTACATATTCACCAATATCTTGTTCTGAAGCATTTGGAAATGATGCTTCAGCATTTGATGAATCACTTAACAGAGCTAATACACCCTTTTGAGAAATTTCTGCTAAACGATCCATATCTGTCCGATAATTTTCAGTTGCTGTGGGATCAAACTTAAAGTCTCCTGTATATACTATTTCACCTTCAGGAGTATGGACATCAATTCCAAGAGATCCAGCAATTGAATGAGTAGTATGGAAAAATGAAATGCTTGCATTTTTAAAATCAATTTCAGTATCGGCATCAATGACATGAAACAAGTCTTTTTTCAGATGTTTATTTTCACGTTTTACCTCAATTTTGGCTAATTCAATAGTTAATTCAGAACCAAAAATCGGAATATCATATTGGCGCAAAATATATGGTAGTGCACCGATTGAATCAGCATGTCCATGTGTCAAAAAGATTCCAGCTACTTGATCACCATATTGAGCAAAAAAATCTAAATCTGGAATAACAACATCAATTCCAAATAACGAACTATCTGGATACTTTAATCCAGCATCAAGGACAAAAATTTCATCATTAACTTGAACGGCAAACATATCTTTTCCTTGTTCACGTACACCGCTCAAAATCATAACTTTAATTTGATCAGTCATAGTTTTTCCTTTTCTAAAAATTAATTATTCTATTTTTTATTTTTTATGGATCTTTCGATCACAACGTAAAAAGAATCTTAATCAATTTTAGCATAAAAGTTATAGATATGACAAAAACAAAAAAAGCTAGTCCAAATGGACTAACTTTTTTATAATGCAAAAAAGAAATTAACGACGTAAACCTAACTTCTTAATTAATGCACGGTAACGTTCGATATCGTTATTTTGTAAGTAACGAAGCAAGTTACGACGGTGACCGATCTTCTTAAGCAAACCAACGTATGAGTGGTGGTCATGCTTGTGGCTCTTCATGTGGTCAGTCAAGTTGTTGATGTCAGCAGTTAAAACTGCAACTTGAACTTCAACTGAACCAGTGTCGCCTTCGTGAGTTGCGTATTCTTTAATGATTTCGTCTTTCTTTGCTTTTGAAATAGCCATAAATATTTCACCTTTCAAATAAACTAATTGCCATTAACAACGTTAATCGTCAGGTGTGAGCGAAATAACAGCGTTAATGGTTCACAACACTAAATATAATACCTAGATTTTTTTTAAAAAGCAAGTACAATTTACCTTGCATCCCAGCAAATTCTTAAGTATAATCAATTAAGTAAAATTACCAAGTTAATGGAGGTGAATTTCATATGCCACAAATTAAATCAGCAATTAAGCGTGTTAAGACACAAAATGCTACCAGAAAGCACAATGCTGCTCAAATGAACGAACTCAGAACTGCTGTTAAGAAGTTCAAGGCAGCTGTTGCAGCTGGTGAAGAAGACGCCTCCAAGTTGCGTGTTGAAGCAGAAAGTGCTTTAGATAAGGCCGTTTCAAGAGGTTTAATCCACAAGAACAAGGCTAACCGTGACAAGAGTCGTTTGGCTAAATTAGCTAAGTAATCAACCAAAAAAACGAGGATTTTTATCCTCGTTTTTTTATACCCTTAAAATAAACATTTTTAAGAAATTATCTTCTGTATAAGTTCCATTTTTGTAATTATAATCTAATTTAATTGCCTCTTTTAATAGCTCTTCTAATTTTTCAATACTTAGCCTATTTTGCAAGGCTAATTTTACTCTATATGGGTGCACACCTAACTCTTTAACAATTTGGGTTTCTGTTCTATTTCTTTTGGCTAAAATTTTTGCTACTAGTACTAACTCAAGTTGATTTTCAAAAACAGCTATTAATTGAATTGGATTAATACCTTCATGCAATTGGTCTTCTAATCTATTAAGTGCTTCAGAGTATTTTTTATTAATTGCTGAATCAAGAATAGCAAATATATTTTGCGCAAGCGATAAATCAACATTTTGGATAACAGCTTTTTCAGTGATCCGATTATCTTCAGACGCCATCTTTAATTTTATATAATTGCTCAATATTGTATTCATTACTTGATCACTGCGTTCAATTAGTAATTGAAGAGCAGACTGAGAAATAGTGTAACCCTCTTCTTTAATAATCGACTTAGTAATCGCCCCAACTTCATACGACTTAATTTTCGGTTCAACTACATTAAAATTAGAAATAATTGATTTTGTTAATTTTTTTCGTCGATCTATTTTATCATAGGAAGCTATTAAAATTACAATATCTTCAATTTCATTTATATGTAAAAATATTTCTTCTAGCTGTTTAATTTGTTTTTGGAATTTTTGAGCAACTTTTGCAGTTAAAAAGAATGGATTTTTAACAATTATCAATTTTTGTTTACTAAATAAACTAGACTCTGTTAAATCTGCAATCAACTCATCTAAACCATCACTTTCGCAATCAACTGTTACCTTATCAAGATCTTTAAATTTATTTTCTGCTGCGTATGAACGTGCTAAATAATCATTAACAAAATCATCATCACTCCAGATTAAAGTTTGAGGATTTTTAAAATCAGAATTTTTAAATAATGAAAGTAATGTCATAATATCACTCCAGAAAAGTCTTAAACTTCGGTTGTCTCCAACCATAATACCAGCTAATCATACCATAGTCTTGTGTAGATACCCATGGTATATGTAAAGATTTTAATGTATTTAAAGTCTCAGGATGGGGATGACCAAAACGATTTTTTCTTCCTGCAGAAATAAATACCAATTCTGGTTTTAATTTTGCTAAAAATTCAGGATTAGATGATGTTTTACTTCCATGATGCCCTAACTTGAAATAATCTGCTTTAATATCAAATTTATTTATAATCTCTTTCTCGCCTTCCTGTCCTAAATCACCAGTAAAAAGCCACCTTTTATTAGCCACCTTAAAGGTAAGAGAAAGCGAATCTTCATTTTTACCTTCGCCTGATTTAAAAGGATAAACAACATTAAAGTTTATTGCTTCTTTTACTTGCATCCCTGCTAGCAATTCCACTAATTTAGTATGAGAAACTTTGCTATATATTCTTTTCTGAAATGATGGATTATCAATGAGCCCTTTTGCCATATATAATTTATCTACCTGTACTTTTTCAAGTAAAGGACCTAAATCACCTACATGATCAGCATCTTGGTGAGTTACAAATAAGCCATCAATTCTACTGATTCCTTGTGCTTTTAGCAAAGGAATTGTAATTCTATTTATCTGAGGATTAACTTTCTCGCCCGAGAAATTCAATTTTCCACCTGTATCAACCATATATACATGTCTATTTAAAGGAGTTGTTATTAAAATACTATCTCCTTGACCAACATCAATAAAAGTTACTTGTCCCCGTAATGGGAAATGAATTAAACAAAAAATACTTGCATATATAGTGAAAATAATACTGCTAATCCTTATATTTAGTTTTTTATTTTCACTTTTTTCATTAATACATACTAATAATCCTGCACTTATCAATAACAATAATAGACATTCCCACCAATTAATCTTACCAAATAACAGCATCCCTGCTTGAGTTTCAGAAATTTGACCTATAACTTTTTCACACGTCTCTAGTATGTTTTCTAAATTTACTGCAAATTTATTAGTTAGTCCAAATGTAGCTATATTAAAAAATGTAATTGGCAACACAATATAATTAAAGTATGGCACTATTAGCATATTAAAAAGTACAGTAAGTATATTTACTTGATAAAAATAAAACAACAATAAGGGCGTTAAAAACAAATTCAACAAAATTGATTGCTTAAAATTAGATAAATTATTTGTCAATTGCAATCCCAATACTAAAATATAGCTTAAGATTGCTCCAATTCCTAAAAACAATCGCGGAATAAATAATAAATGTACTAAACATGTTAATCCTAATAAATCTATCCCTGATATTTTCCAATTTTTAAATTTAAATACCTTTCCTAAAATATATGTTAAACTTGCGCGAATAAATCCAGCTTGACCCCCACTTAAAAATATTTCTAAACATAAAATGATTATAGTATAAATAAATGCCCTTTCTTGAGTAATTTTAAAAAAGTAGCATAAACTTGCAATTACTAAAGTATATATTCCTACATGTAAACCAGAAATACTTAATAAATGGATTACACCTAAATCTCGATAATTATCTAATACATCGTGATTATCTGAAGAATTATTTTCTGCTAAAATTAATTCACTAGCAAAAAATCCCAATAATTTAGGCATTTTTTTAAAATATTGTTGTAATTCAAAGCGAAAATAATGCATTTTATCCCAATATGAAACTGATGTAGTCTCAATGGTGCAACTTTTAAATCTTATTTTTTGGAAAATATTTTTGGCAGCATAATAAGCTTGATAATCAAACTGTCCAAAGTTAGTAGCTCCTTCTATTTCATTAATTTCTCCAGAAAGCCGAGTTAAATAAATTGGGTATCCCCTTTTAATAATATTCTCTTGGCTTTCATTAACTTTTCCAGAAATTGAAACTTTTTGTCCATTGCTATTTCCAATTCCTGATAACCAATTGTCTTTTATTTTAATTTGATCCGGATAAACCTTTACAATTGTATTAGCCGTTAATTGAAGATCTTTATGAGTAGAAAATATTTTTATACTTATTAAGCCTATTACAAAAGCTAATGCAGTAATTATTTTTAAAGTAGGATATTTTTTTAAAATTAAAAAAACTAAATAACAAGCAATGATAATTATCACTATTTTCTGAACTATGCTTTTTCCTTGGTAAATCCCAAAAGATAAATCTGTCATTAATAAGGCTAATAAAAATAAGTATCCCGGTTGAGAAATTCTAAATGGTAAGCTGATCTTTGAGAGCTGCAAAAGTCTTTTCTCCAATTCCTGAAACCTGAGTCAAATCTTCAATCTTTTTAAATTGTCCATTTTGATCACGATAAGCAATAATTTGCTCTGCCTTTTTTGACCGATTCCATTTAATTTTTGTAATTCTTGTGCACTAGCAGTATTCAAATTAACCTTATCACCACTATTATCAGACTGGGAAACTGACGATTCTGAAGAAGTTACATTAGATGATGAAACTGAAGTAGCATTATCTACTTTTTCACCTTTATAAGGAATGTGAATTTTATCTTGATCTTTTAATAAAACAGCTCGATTAACAGCTTTTAATTGAGCATTTTCTTTTGCTCCACCAGCTGCATCAATTAATTCTTGTAAACGTGCACCATTTTTCAAAGTATAAACACCTTGATGCTTAACAGCCCCTGTAATATCACAAGTAATAGTTTTAGACTGAATAGAAGACTGCGAGACAGCTTGAGAGGGTGAGCTTGATTGATTAGATGAAGCCCCCAATCTCTCACTAGATTGCTCCGTTTTTTCATTTAAAACACTAGAATTATCTACTAGGGATGAATTATCCTTTTTCATCCAAAAGAAAATACCAATAACAACAACTCCAATAATAAAATATTGTTTCTTTTCTAAAACAAATTCTTTGATTTTCTCTAAATTCATTTAATCACCTCATTATTTAAATACGAAAAAAGTCCAGATTTATTTCTGGACTTTTTGATTAATAATGAGTTTGTAAATATTTAAGAGCATCATCAAAATTAGAAACCGGAACTATTTTCATTTTAGTTCCAATTTGTTTTGCAGTTTTCTTTGCTATTTCATAGTTGGTTTGGGATTTTTTAACTCCAGTTGAATCAGTTGGAGCAAAAAACACCTCTGCTCCAGCCTTGTCAGCCGCCACTACTTTTTTATCAACCCCACCGATAATTCCTACCTTACCATTTGGAGCAATTGTACCAGTTCCTGCTATTTTATGACCCTTAGCCAATTTATGATGTGTGAAATATTCATAACTGGTTAAAGTAAACATTAAACCTGCCGATGGACCGCCAATATCTCCTGCACTAATTTTTAGTTTAGGCTTTGTTTCTACGCTAACTCGTTCAACTAGTTGAATACCTATCCCCGCACGCTTAGTTCCTGAAACTTTCACTATCTTTCCAGTAAAGTTTCGTTTTTGATTATTTCGTAAAACCGTAATTTTTACTTTAGACCCAATCTTCTGCTTTTGTAAATAAGACATCATCTCTTCAGTAGAATGAAAACGATGCCCATTCGCACCTAAGACTGTATCTCCTATTTGCAGCTTATTTTTAAAACTGGAACTTTTTTGGATATCCATTACATAGACACCCTGATATTTTAATTTAGGTTTCAAGCCTGCTTTTTTAGCGGCATAATAAACTGCATTTTGCTGACTAGTTTCCATATACCAATTTTGAAGCTCTTCATATTGACTATTAGATTGGTCACCTAATAATTCTGAACTAGATATTCGACTATCAAATTTTTGTGTAAAACTCCACAAATACTGCAAAATCGATGCTGGCTGTCTGGTTACACTAACAGTTACTAAATAAAAATTCTTAGGTTTCTTTCCTTTAGCTTCAAGAAATTGTCCAACAGAGAAGGCTTGCCCTGGTTCTTCAATATAATAATTAGTTGGCCAAATTGCTATCACTGCTAAGACTACAATAATTAATAAACCAACAATCCATTTAAGAGCTTTACTTTGTTTTTTAGCTTTATGCATTTATATCCCTCATTTTCTGAGTTAATGCTTTTTCAACTGAATCTGGTAAAAATTTAGAAACATCCCCACCAAATTTAGCAACTTCTTTGAGCATACTTGAAGCTACAAAACTCTGTTCAGGATCAGTAAACAATAAAACAGTGTGAATATCAGGAGCCAACTTTTCATTGATTCCCGCAATTTGCTGTTCATAGCGAAAATCATCACTATTTCTAACTCCTCTTACGATTGCGCTTGCTCCTAATTCATGAGCAACATTGACTGTAAGTTCTTCTGGTCGCTCTAGAATTTCTATATTATGGATATTTTTTAAAGCATCTTTTGCAAAATGACTTCTTTCAGATGAAGAAAACATATAATTTTTGGAAGTATTAGTCATAACTACAACATAAACTTTATCAAAAATTTCAGCAGCTTTTTTAGCAACACTTACATGTCCATTTGTTATAGGATCATAGCTTCCAGGAAAAAGTGCTATTTTCATTATTTTTCCTTTCGATAAATTCTTACAATTGTTTTACCTAAGTGATGTTCCTTAATGAGTTCAAAGTTTGGAACTTCGTCCAAAGTTGTTTGATCATCAGTTTCTGCAACAATAAGTGCCTCATCATTTAGTAAGTCTAATTTATCCATCTTTTTCATATCTTGAATAATGCGTTGCTTAGCATAAGGCGGATCTAAAAAAACTAAATCAAACTTAAGACCTTGTTCTTCAAAAAAATTTAATGCCTTATTACTTGGCATCTTATAAACTGAAAAGCGATTTTTCTCTTTAGTTAAATCAACATTTTTTCTAATTATTTCACAAGCTGCATAATTAACATCCACAATTGTTGCATGATCATATCCACGAGAAACAGCTTCAATACCTAAAGCACCACTTCCACCATAAAGGTCGAGTACTTGACCGCCATTAAAAAATTGCCCCAAGGAATTAAATAATGATTCCTTTACCTTATCACTGGTTGGTCGAGTTTTATTACTTTTTAGTGTATACAAATTTCGCTTAGCATACTTTCCTGAAATAATTCTCATTCTAGTTTACCCTCATTTTCTTTTTGATTTTCTAAAAGTTTATCTTCTGCCTTTTTAGCTAAATTTGTAATTTGATTTTCAAGATGTTCACTAGAAAGATCAACTTTTTCATCTTGAGAATATTCAACATACTTTACAAAATCTAAACTTGAAATTTCATTTAATTCATTTTCTGCATCTTTACTATCAACATATAAAACGCAATAACACATTTTTTTAGAAAAATATACAATATCACCATAACGCCGTAACTTATACTGATCACTTGCATTTTTTAAAAAAATAATTAATCCTGTTCTTTGAACAAGAGGGCTATCTTTTAAATCAAAATTTATACTCATGCTATCACTTCTAACTCCTCTTTTGCCATTTTTTCATTTGCAGAAATATTAAGAACCAAAGCAACCGAAGCCGTAAGTACAATCATAGATGAACCTCCATATGACATAAACGGCAGTGTAACACCAGTAATCGGCAAAAGTCCTAAAACTGCACCAACATTAAAAAGAGTTTCGGTAAACAAAATAGTAGTCACACCAAAGCAAATTAAGGCGTTAAATTGTGAATTTGCATGTAATCCTACTTCCATGATGCTCCACATCAAATAAAATAGTAAAACTAAAATCAATCCAGCTCCTGCAACCCCCAATTCTTCAGCAGTAATTGACAAAATAAAATCTGTATAAGGTTCAGGTAAATAGCCACGCTTTTGCATGCTATTTCCTAATCCTACACCAAAAATATTACCATTGTGAATTGCATAATAAGAATTTACTAATTGTGCTCCACCTTTACGCTCTAATTGAAATGGATGAAGAAATGACATCAATCGTTGAAATTGATAACTTTCTTGTAAAAATTTAGGATTCCAAGTAACTACGATAATAAAAATCGCAGCTACCGAAATCACTATAAACGCTAACCATCTTAAGGCGATTGCAGTCGGTACTCCAGAAACAGAAAACATGACTAAAACAATCATGAATAAAATAGCAGTCCCACCAAAATCTGGCTCAACAATAACTAAAGCCATCATTACAGCCGCTATTGCTGCAGGACGCCCTAATTGCTTCCAAATTTGCCCTTTAACAAGCTGCCCATCACGCTTATCCAACATATATGCCAAATATATTACTAATGCAAGTTTTGCCACTTCTAAAGGCTGTAAATTAATGAAGCCCAAATTTATCCAACCAACTGCTCCATTAACAGCAACGCTAGAACCTTTAAAAATTTTCATTACAACTAAAACAGCTAGCATAATCAAACTAATCATCATAAACCAGATAACAAATTTTTGCTTTTTAAATACATCCAACTTTAATGCAAAAATAGGAACTCCAAAGCCAAAAAATGCTACTGCAGCATATATAGCTTGTCTTATTCCATAAGTAGCCGGCTTAAAGCCATTCATTAATAGAATGTTTGAACTTGCTGAATAAACCATAATAATCCCCATTACAACTAAAATTAGATATGGGATAAAAATATGATAATCAAGATAATGTATTTTTCGACGCACTACAGCCGTCCCCTTTTTTAAATATAATCTAGTTTATTATAAAACAAAAAGGTCATCACTTCTATTGAGTGACGACCTTTTTATAATTCATTAATTATTACGATTACGCTTCTTGTCAAACTTTTGACGTTCTGAAGTGTTTAAAATCTTCTTACGAAGACGAATACTTTCAGGGGTTACTTCACAATATTCATCATCGTTTAAGAATTCAATAGCTTCTTCTAAAGTCATCTTCTTAGGTGTCTTGATTGCAGCTGCGTGGTCTTTACCAGAAGCACGAGTGTTAGTCAAGTTCTTACCCTTAGTTACGTTAACAGCGATGTCTCGTTCACGACTTGATTGACCAACAATCATACCTTCATAAACTTCAACACCTGCTCCAATGAACAATACACCACGTTGTTCAACTGATTGAAGTGAGTAAGTAGTTGATTGTCCTTGGTTAATTGAAACCAAAGCACCATTTCTACGTCCTGGTTCCCAGTTCTTAACTACTGGCTTGTATGAATCAAAAGTATGGTTCATAATACCGTAACCACCAGTTTGTGACATAAATTCATTGTTGTAACCAATAAGTCCACGTGAAGGTACCAAAAATTCAAGACGAGTTTGACCATTACCAGTTGATTCCATGTTCTTCATTTCACCTTTTCTTTGTGAAAGTGAATCAATTACAGAACCTACATATTCATCTGGAGTATCAACTTGAACAGCTTCATATGGTTCACACATAGTGCCATCAATTTCACGGTAAATAACCTTTGGACGAGAAAGTTGCAATTCAAAACCTTCACGACGCAATTCTTCTACCAAGATTGATAAGTGAAGTTCACCACGACCAGAAACAGTCCAAGCATTCAATTGGTCTGTTGGGTCAACTTTAAGTGAAACATCAGTACGAGTTTGACGAATCAAACGATCTTCAAGTTTCTTAGGAGTTACTTGGTCACCTTCACGACCTGCAAATGGTGAGTCATTAGCAACAAAGTCCATTTGAAGAGTAGGTGGATCAATCTTAAGAAGTGGCAAAGCTTCTGGTTGTTCTGCAGAAGCAATAGTTTCACCAACGTAAATATCATCAATACCACTGATTGCAACAATATCACCAGCTTTAGCTTCTTTGATCTCATTACGCTTCAAACCAAAGTAACCAAATAATTTAGTTACACGGAAGTTTTGAGTTGAACCATCACGTTTCATAACAGTAATGTTGTCGCCAACTTTAACTTGACCACGGTAAATTCTACCGACACCGATACGACCTACATAGTCATCCCAGTCAAGCATAGTAATTTGGAATTGTAAAGGTTCATCAACATTATCAAGTGGTGCTGGAATATTTTTAACGATAGTGTCAAAAATTGGATCCATAGTTTCCTTTTGAGTACTTGGATCTGGTTCATATGAAGAAGTACCATTCAATGCTGAAGCGTAAACAACTGGGAAGTCAAGTTGTTCATCATTAGCACCAAGTTCGATGAATAATTCAAGAACTTCATCTAAAACTTCCTTAGGACGAGCACCTGGACGGTCAATCTTGTTAATCACTACAACTGGCTTAACTCCAGCTTCCAATGCTTTCTTTAAAACAAAACGAGTTTGTGGCATTGTACCTTCATAAGCATCAACAAGCAAAAGTGCTCCGTCAACCATGTGCATGATACGTTCAACTTCACCACCAAAGTCAGCGTGTCCTGGAGTATCCAAGATGTTGATAGTAGTATCACCGTACTTAACAGCAGTATTCTTTGACAAAATAGTAATACCACGTTCACGTTCAATAGCGTTTGAGTCCATTGCACGGTCTTCCAAATTCATATGTTCTGGTAAAGTATCTGATTGCTTAAGCAATTGGTTAACCAAAGTAGTCTTACCGTGGTCAACGTGAGCAATGATTGCAATGTTTCTTACGTCTTCTCTTCTTTTATCTGACAAAAGTAATTTCCTCCCCACTCCTCAATAAAAAAACTGTGACCCTGTCACAGTTTCGGTGGCGCGAAAGGCGCGAATCGAAGTGTTTTCTATTAGTTAATTTCGTTCCTAAATTTTACCACCTAAGTCGTTATGGGTCAACGATTTAGCGGAACTTAACTTTTTATTTAAAATTATATCCAAAAAATAGGCAAGATTTGTCAACTTATGGTACAAATAATATAAAGACTTTTTAAAAGGAGAAATCAAAATTGATTTTAATGAAAGATATTACACGCGACGGAAATCCCGTATTGCGTAATGTAGCAAAACCACTCACTTTTCCATTAAGTGATCATTACAAAAAACTTGCTGAAGATATGATGGAATATCTTATCAACTCACAAGATCCAAAAATCGCTGAAAAGCATCAATTGCGTGCTGGAGTTGGGCTTGCCGCTCCTCAAGTTGGTGAAGGCGTTCAAATGGCATCATTACTTGTTCCAGATGATGAAGGAAATATTATTTTTAAAGAAACTTTCGTAAATCCTGAAATTTTGTCAGAATCAGTTCGTCAAGTTTGCTTAAGTGAAGGCGAAGGGTGCCTTAGCGTTGATAAGGTTATCAACGGATACGTTCCTCGTCCTGATAAATTGACTATTCACTACTTTACAGTTGATGGCGAAGAAAAAACTATTCGTTTAAAAGATTACCCAGCAATTGTTGCTTCTCACGAAATCGACCACTTACATGGTCACCTTTTCTATGATCGTATCAATAAAGAAAATCCATTTTCTTTAAAAGATGACACTATTGTTATCTCTTAGTTATGTTATTTTAAAAGCAAAAATTTGTTATAAAAAAGAAGGATTAGATCTAATCTTTCTTTTTTATTTTATTAAAAATAAAAAAGACTGCCGGGTGACTAAGCCGACAGTCATAAAATTGGGAATTAAGAAGATTGAAGAGACTTCTTATAAGCAAATGATTTTTAAAAGCCATTTACTACACTTTTATAGTATCGCTAATGTTATTTTAAGTCAATGGTATTAGTAATTTTATTTTTAGCAGTTATATTAAAATTTATTTTTCCGATAATCATTAGGCTATACTTGACATTGTAAATATGATAAAATTTTCATTAGCTGTTGAATATTTTTCAATATTCACTTATGAGAACGTTTTTTAACAATTGAATAATAAAGGAGAATACAAATATGATCTACAAAGTTTTGTATCAAAAGGACAAGATTGTTAACCCACGTAGAGAAACCACTCAAACTCTTTACATGGAAGCTGACAACTATGTTCAAGCTAGAGAATTGGTTGAGGATAATACCCCCTACAATATTGAACTCATCCAAGAATTAACTGGTAACTCTTTAAAATACGAAAAAGAACACGCTGATTTTAAATTAACGACGTTCGAGGATAAGAAGTAATAAAGAGTGCGAATCAAAAATAATGAAGTAGCCGTTTTCGCAATCGGGGGTTTACACGAAATCGGTAAAAACATGTATTGTGTGCAGTACCAAGATGAAATTATTATCATGGACTGCGGTATCAAGTTCCCTGAAGATGACCTTTTAGGTATCAATTATGTCATTTCTGACTACTCTTACTTGATTAAAAATCGCAAAAAAATCAAAGCTCTAGTGGTTAGTCACGGTCATGAAGACCATATCGGTGGTATTCCATTTTTATTAGAAAAAATTCCAGAAATTCCAGTTTATGCAACGCCATTCGCTCTTTCTCTTATTAGAGGAAAACTAGAAGAACATGGAATCTTAAAAACCACGGAATTACATGAAGAACACGAAGACACAGTTTTAAAATTTAATAAATTAACTGTTAGTTTCTTTAGAACTACCCACTCCATTCCTGATACTTTGGGAATTGCTGTTCATACTCCACTTGGAGCTGTGATTTTTACTGGTGACTTTAAGTTTGACTTAACTCCAGTTATGAATCAACCAGCACCAGATTTTCAAAAGATGGCTCAAATTGGTAAAGAAGGTGTCCTAGCACTTCTTTCAGATTCAACCAATGCTGAAGTTTCGCAATTTACTAAATCTGAAAGATTTGTTGCTAAATCAATTCATGACATGATAACTGGCATTGATGGCAGAATTATCTTTGCGACTTTTGCTTCAAACCTTTATCGTGTATCTACTGCATTAAAAGCAGCTATGGACACTGGTCGTAAGGTAGCTATTTTTGGTAGGAGTATGGAAAATGGCGTTCAAAACGGTATTGATTTAGGATATTTAGATATTCCAGATGGATTAATTGTCGATGCAGATGAAATTAATAATACTCCACCTGAAAAGGCAATGATTCTTTGTACCGGCTCTCAAGGTGAACCACTTGCAGCCCTTTCTAGAATTGCCAATGGGACTCACCGCCAAATAAGTTTGCAACCAAATGACACTGTCATTTTCTCATCTAATCCTATTCCAGGTAATACATTAAGTGTTAACCACCTTATTAACAAATTAATGGAAGGTGGCGCTAATGTAATTCATGGACGTGTTAACAACGTTCATACTTCTGGACATGGTGGTCAAGAAGAATTAAAGATGATGGTTCGTTTAGTCAAGCCTAAATATATGATTCCAGTTCACGGTGAATATAGAATGCAGGTTATTCATGCTCAACTTGCTCAGGAAGCTGGAGTTCCTAAAGAAAATACTTTTGTTTTAGATAATGGCGAAGTAGTTTGCTTTAGTCCGGAAGGTTCTAGAATTGCAGGTCATATCCCTGCTGGAGATATTTATGTAGATACCTCAGGTACTGCTGATGTTGGTAATGTAGTAGTACATGATCGTCAAATCCTTTCAGAGGAAGGTTTAGTAGTTGCAGTAGCTACCGTTGATTATAAACGTAAGCGCGTGCTAGCTGGACCTGATATTTTAAGCAGAGGCTTTGTCTACATGCGTGAATCTACAGATTTAATTAGTCAAGCTCAAAAACACGTATATCACGTTCTCAGAAATGAAATGGCTAAATCTGATCGACCAAAAGACAGCGACGTTAGAAAGGCAATAGTTGAAAATCTTTCAGACTTCCTTTACTCTAAGACTGAAAGACGTCCGATGATTTTGCCAATGATTATTGAAAAGAAATAGAAAAAAGCCCTTAAAGGGCTTTTTATTTTGAACATATGAATATAAAAATCACAATTTTAGTTAACAAAACCGCCGGAAATGGCAACGCAGAAATCACCTTTAATAAAACAAAGAAAATTTTAAATAGTAAAAATATCCCCTACACTGTATTAGAAAGTACTTATCCTGGAGAATTAATTTTACTTGCTCAAAAATATGCTAATCAAGCTCATTCAAATAAGGAACACTTATTAGTAATTGGTGGTGATGGCTCATTCAATCAAACTTTAAACGGCGTAAAAAAATCTAATAATCCTGATACTCCTATCGCCTACCTTCCTGCTGGTACAGGAAATGATTTTGCACGAGCCGCAAAATTATCTTCCAATCCCCAAAAAATTATAACCTCGCTCCGCTCTGGTCCACAAATACAAATCGTAGATTGCGGAAAGTTTACTCTTGACCAACATAAATGGCAATATTTTGTAAATAACTTTGGAATTGGTTTTGATGCTTACATAGTTCATAAAAGCAATCACGGTTCATTTAAAAAAATCCTTAATAAAATCAAACTTGGCAAGTTAGTCTATGTTTCTAATTTAGTCAGTGCTTTACATAATCAAAATAATTTTAAAATCAATGTTAAAACCCTTGCTAAAGAATATCATTTTAACAATACTTATTTTGTAACTACTACTAATCATCCTTATTTTGGTGGTGGAATTCCAATATTACCATCAGCAAATATTCATAGTCATGTTTTAAATGCAGTAGTTGTTGAAAAACCATCTCTTAGGAAATTTCTCATTTTATTTGTCCATTTACTAAAAGATGGATCTCATGTTAATGACCCACATTTTCATAATATTGAGGCCAAAGAACTTCAAATTTCAACTTATACTCCAGAATATGGTCAAATGGATGGTGAAGATACAAAAAAACGGTCATTCCGAATCACTTTCCAGATTGACCATTTTAATCTTATTCACTAAAAGCCTAAGTTAGGCTTTTTTATTTTAACCTAAATATGAAATCGCTACTTGTAATTGAGCAAGACGAATAATTGCTTGTGCCAAATTTTCTTTATCAACTTCCACAAAAATTTCACAACTATCTTCATCAAAGTTAAAACCAGCACCTATAGCAACTTGAGCACCCGTACGATATAAATCAGCGTCAGTTTCACCAGGATCAAGTTTAAACAAAATATGACTATCATCACTTACTTCATAATAGTCACCTTTATCAATTACAAAGCAGTAAACAGTGTCACCATAGGCATCAATTTGAGTAGTGGCAATTTCAAGTGTATCATTATCTACATTAACTACACCGGTATTATTTGAAACCCAATCCCCAATGCCTTTTTTAATATATTTTTGCATCTCGTTCATTAAGTAGTCCTCCATCTAATAATTTTGCTACTTCTTATTATAAACGAAAAAGATGGCATTTTTAATCAAATGCCATCTCAAAAATTATCCGAAAATCACATCATGAGCCTCACTTAACTTCTCTAAAGTCGGCTCATTAATCGTGTAAGCCATATCAAGATTCCGAGCATACATTTCTAATGAATCTTGGGCAATATAAGTTAAATTACTTATTCTTTCTAAATCGCCATAAGTTAGCACCTCAATGGCTTTGTTAATTGATTTATCATTCGGATAAGGATCTTCGTTCATGATTACTTTTAACCTTTCTTATAATACTAGTTGTTAAATATTGTAGCGCATTTTTAAGAAAAATAAAACAAATATGACTTATAGCATGAAATGTATGATGAGTATTCATCATTCCATCTTATTAAAATTGATCCTGCATAAGCTGAACTGGTGAATTAACTTCAACTTTACCCACAATATGACGAATTTGATGTGGTGACAGCTTATCATCGTATTGAAGTAGATTAGAAATTATATTAATAATAGAATTTACATAATTGTTCAATGCAATACTAAATAAAAAATTATGGTCTTGTTTAATTTTTTTATCTGAACCATATGCCAGCTTGATTCTTGTTAAAATTTCATTTTCTGTTGTTTTATATATCTTTTTCAAAAAACCAATATCACCATTCTCAGATAAAAGTGTTAATACCATAGACTTATTTATAATATAAAAATTAATAGTAGCCTTAAAATCTTCTTCAAAATCATGAATTATTTCTTCACTTGTAGCAAAATGGTCTCGTCTTTTGACTCCTGATCTATCCTCTTCCATTGCTTTTTTTAATCCAGAAACTAATTCATCTTCTGTATCATCCAAAACTTCATTTTTATTTGAATAATAATGATAAAAAGTACGTGAACTAATTTCCGCCTTTTTTATAACATCACGACTATAGATTTCACGAAAGGGTTTTTCTTCCATACATTTTAGCAAGCCTTGTTGAATTCGATTCTTGGTATTAGTTACTCGAATATCCACTACAACCAGTCCACCTTTTCTTACCTCTAAATACTTTTCATGCTAACATAGTGACATAGTTATATGATAGCGATTACGAGATATTGCCTACGTATCGCCTATAATAAAATCTATGTTTACTATTTGAAAGTAAAGTTTGAAAAAGAGACTTGAATAAGCTTATGCTTTTCTTGCAAATTTTAAATTAAATTATATATGAAGATATTTTATTTACCCTTTAATTTTACACCTTCCATACCAATCATGGGATCAATTTGACCTGAGTAAATCAGTTCGGGAGTCAAATGATAATCTTGAGAGTTTAATTTTGATTCATTTTCTAAATTCTTTCCTGCAGAAACTTTTAAAATCTGATGCAACTTTTCAGCTAAAGTAGTTTTTCGATCATTGCCTGGAGTATTTAAAGCAGCTTGATAAGCGCGTGGATCACCTATCAAGACTAAATTCTTCTCAGCACGTGTAATAGCTGTATAAAGTAGATTTCTTTTTAACATAACATAATTTTGCATGGTTAAGTTTAAAACTACTAAAGGAAACTCTGAACCTTGTGATTTATGAATTGTAATAGCATATGCTCGTGTTAAATCACTCAAATCTTTCTTTGAAAAAGATACCTCTCGATCATCAAAATTAGTAATTAAACATCTTTTGGCATTTTCTTCATCAATCCCTACTACTTTTCCAATTTGACCATTATAGATATCTTTTTCTGGATTATTTTGTAATTGTAAAACTCTGTCTCCAATTCTAAAGATTTCATTATGAGCTTCTATTTTTTTAGTATGTTTTTCGGCAGGATTCATAATTTCTTGAATAATATCATTCAAGTTATTTACTCCTCCATTACCGTTATACATTGCACCTAAAACTTGAATATCATCTTTTGAAAAGCCTTTTTTTATGGCAAGTTCAACAATTTGTCCCACTGCATCCCCCACCAAGTCGGGTCTGCATGGAATAAAAGAGTAATTTTTAGTCTTTTTAAAAATTTCTTCTTGATTATTTCCCTCATTAACACTGTGAGCCAAGGTTATTATAGTTGAATCATCACCCTGACGATGGATTTGCTTCAAAATAGTTGTAGGAAAAGCTTCTGATTTGATTAAATCACTAAATACATTCCCAGCCCCTACTGATGGTAATTGATCTTTATCACCTACAAACACAACTCTAACAGTATCATTGATGCTTGAAATAAGTTTTTTAAATAAAAACATATCAACCATTGACATCTCATCAATGATCAATATTTCCCCATTTAATTCATTAAGCTCTTCATCCTCATTATTACCTATTCCAATTCCTAGCATTCTATGAATCGTTTTAGCCGCAATTCCTGTAATTTCACTCATTCTTTTGGCAGCTCGACCAGTTGGAGCAGCAAGTAAAAATGGTGGATCATCACTATAAAGAGCTGAAGCAGGAATGGCAGCTAATTTTCTCAGTGAAATTAAAATTCCATTAATAATAGTTGTTTTTCCAGTTCCAGGACCTCCTGTCAGAATAGAAATCGGATTGTTTAAAGCATTTTTAATAGCTGCTTTTTGAGTATCATCGTATTTAATTTTTAATTCTTGTTCAGCTTCTTCAATCGCCTGTTGAATATCTTCATTAGAAAAAGTTTCCGTAATATTTTTCTTTTTTACTAAATCTTTCATTATTTGTGCAATATCTGATTCAGTTTTAAAAATATTCTGTAAACTTGCTTTATTATCATCAACTATTATTTTATCAGCATGTTGCAAATCATTGATATTATTAGCAATTAGATCAAAACTATTAATTTTTAATAGTTCATTGGCTTCAGTTAATAACTCTTCAAGTTCAACATAAGTATCACCATTGTTTTGCAATTTATCACTTAAAATTTGAAAAATCGCACCCTTAATTCTACGAGAGTCATCTTTAGGAATATCTAATTCCTTTCCAATTAAATCTGCAGACTTAAATCCATAACCATGAACTTCTGAAATTGGACTATATGGATCTGTTTGTAGCTTTTCAATAGCTTCACCACGATATATTTGATAAATTCGATTAGCAATTGGACGTCTAATTCCATATTGTGTAAGTTTAAGCGCTACTTCTGCATATGAATCCATCGCGCTTATTCCGGATAATAGACTTTTCTTTTGCTTAGTTGACAAAGATAAAGTTTTTATTTTATCAGGATTATCTTTTAATATATCTAATGCATCTAATCCTAATTCATCAACTATGGTATTAGCACTTTTTTGCCCAATTCCGGGAAATTTATCTGAACTAAAATATTTTACTAGTCCTCCTACTTCATGAGGCATTACTTGTTGGTAACTAGTAGCACGAAATTGTAAGCCAAACTTTTCATGCATTACTAATTGTCCTTCAAAATGATAGCTACTAGAGTAATCTATTTCACCAAAATTTCCAGTAACTTTTATTTCTTGTTCATCATAATCATCTAATTTACCCAAAATCTCAACATCTAAGATTTTAAACATATCGCGATTATTTTCAAACACAATCCCATTAACTTTACCAGTAAACTCAACCATTTTTCTTTTCCTTATCATTTATCATTTTCATGATTGCAGAATATTGATTTTTAGCTTGTTCAAAATATTTAGTATCCTGCTTTTTTGACAATGCAAAAAACCTCTCCGCTTCATCACGATTATTTTCTAATAAACAAATCCCAATTAAAAAGTTAACCTTACTATTGCGTTCTTTTTCTGTAATTTGACGATATGTATTCTCGGCTTGTTTTATATCTCCAAGGCTTAACCAAATATCACCTAGCAATTCTTTAGTTCGATTATCCACTTTTTTGATAGTCATAGCATATGCTAAAGCCTTTTGACTTTGACCAAGTTTTAAATACACTAAAGCTTTTTGATATAAAGATATATCATCATTAGGGATTTTTTCAAGAAGAGTCAGGGATTTATCAAAATCACCTTGCATATAGTAGCAAACCGCTAAATTATAATCTAATTCTTGTGGTTTTTTAACTAGATGCTTTGCTTCTTCCAATAGTTTAGCAGCTTGGTCGCTGCTACCTTGCTCCATTAAATACGTTGAAAGTTGTAAATAATTTTCTATTTTTTGTGGATTTTTATCAATTTTTTCAATTAACTTGTGAATCGCTTCTTGTACTTTACCTGCATCATATAAATTTGAAATTTGTTTGTCCATTATAATGAGTCCGTTTTTGATAACTTTCTACCTAAAAAATCTGTTTCATTCCACACAACTGGTTTAAAAGTTTTTCCACCATCTAAAGTTTCCAAAATAGTTAAACTAGTATTACTTAGGCCTCCACGCTTGCGCACTTCTGCCAATGGATACCCCAATAAACCACCCATAATAGCTGAGAGAGCTGCTCCATGACTTACTGCTAGTACTTTATCATTTTCATTTGGAAATCTTTGTGCCATTTCTTGAGCAAAACTTTTACCTCGAGCTATCACATGAGGATAATCTTCACCATGTAATTGAGCTGGATTATATAAGTTAGGATGGTTCCAAAAGTTATCAATTTGTTCAGGAAACTTTTCTTTAGCTTCTGAGAACTTCATTCCTTCCATATCACCCAAATTAAATTCTCTGAGCCTTTCATCAATTACTACTGGTAAATTTGCATTCATTGCATCATCAATGCCTTGTGCTGTATTAAATGCACGATTTAAAGGACTAGCAAAAATTCCGCGAAACTGTGTCCCTTTAAGATGTTTTCCTAATTTTTTTATATCTTCTAAACTTTGTGGTAACAATGGCGAATCACCATGTCCACCTTGAAAACGACTCGCTAAATTCCACTCTGTTTTTCCGTGACGCACAAAATAAATTTGCATTTTTTAGCCCCCTAATAAACAATATAAATAATCATTATACCTAGTTTATCATTTTCATGGCAAAAGAAAAAAGAGTTGAATAACCAACTCTTTTAATAAATTAAACTAATTGTAATTGCTTTTCACCTTGGAAGGCTTCATCAATATTGCCTCCGCCGATGCATTCTTCACCATTATAAAGTACTAAAGCTTGACCTGGAGTGACTGCACGTGCAGGTTCATCAAAGAAAACATCTGCAGTATTATCAGCAGCATTATATTTTACAGTAACACCTACGTCTGCTTGACGATAGCGGAATTTAGCGGTGCAATGAAATTCTACATCATGATCTGGGGCTCCGGTAAAGAATGACATACCACTAGCCTTTAATTCAGTAGCATATAAAAGCTTGCTATCATAGCCCTGTTCAACAATCAATTCATTCTTCTTAAGATCCTTACCCACTACAAACCATGGATCAGTTGATTCTTTAGTTGAACCAAGTCCCAAACCCTGTCTTTGACCAATAGTGTAGTACATAAGTCCAGCATGTTCACCTACAACTTTACCAGTTGGAGTAACCATCTTTCCTGACTTAGCTGGTAAAAATTCACTTAAAAACTTTCTAAAGTTTCTCTCACCAATAAAGCAAATTCCAGTTGAATCTTTCTTAGTAGCAGTAGCAAGACCAGCTGCTTTTGCAATTTCACGAACTTGTGGCTTAGTTAAGTTAGCAAGTGGGAAAATAACCTTATTGATTTGATCTTGGCTAAGTTGGCTTAAGAAGTAAGTTTGATCCTTATTACCATCTTTTGGACGCATCATATGAGTCACACCATTTGCATCCTTGACAGTTTTAGCATAATGACCCATAGCAATATAATCTGCATCTAAATTCATAGCAAATTCAAGGAAAGACTTAAATTTAATTTCACTATTGCACATCACATCTGGATTTGGAGTTCTTCCCTTTTTATATTCATCTAAGAAATACTCAAAAACGCGATGCCAGTATTCCTTTTCAAAATTAATTGAATAATATGGAATACCAATCTTATCAGCGACCTTTTTTACATCATCATAGTCTTCAGTTGCAGTACAAACACCAGAATCATCGGTGTCATCCCAATTTTTCATGAAAACTCCGACAACATCATAGCCTTGTTGTTTTAAAAGCAGGGCTGACACACTTGAGTCAACTCCACCGCTCATCCCAACAACAACTCTGATTTTACTATTGTCCACCATTTAATCAATCCTTTGCTTCAAGCAAAATATTGCGCTCCTCTAAATCTTTTAAAATATAGTCTAAAAGTTCAACCGTTGGCGCTAATTGCTTGTTCTTAAATATATTTACCTTTTGCAAACCATTCCGATCAGTAATAACCATAGTTAATCGATCTAAATCCTTATTAATAGTCATCTTAAGCTTAGTTGGAGCATTATAAGGAGAGTCATTGTATAAAGGATGCTCATAATTATAGTTTCCTTTATTAGTTCTCACAAATCCTGCATCAATTAAAGCATAAAGCTTAATATCTGGACTTAAAGTAAACTTACGGTTATCACCATTAATCACAACTGTGTTTGCCATAATATTCCTCACTTACTAATAATAAGCCACTTTCTTTTTGAAAGCAACCCTTTTGTTTTGAATTAATTAATTGATTTCCTCAACATACTCACTAATTAGCTTAGCAGCTTTTGCTCCTACTTTTTTAACAAAAGTCTCGAAATCTTCATCTGCATTTTCATCCCCATTATCACTAATTGCACGCATGGCAATTAGTGGCTTATTAAAATGATATGCAACTTGTGCAAAAGCTGCACCTTCCATTTCAACACCTAGAGCGGAAGGAAAGTTTTTCTTAATTTCTTCTTTTTGTTTTTCTGAAGCAATAAATGAATCTCCAGTAACAATTAAGCCTTCTTTATAATCAATACCCTTTTGATCTAAATAAGCCTTAAAATCATTGCGCTTTTTACTATCTAATTTAAATTCTGCTGGTTCTTGTGGAATCTGTCCTTCAACATAATCTCCTGCAGCAGTATTATGAGCATCATGATAAGTAAAACTTGATGGTAAAATCAAATCTTCCTTATGAACATTTTCATTCATTGAGCCAGCAGATCCTGTCATAAAAATCATATCAATATCTACATTACTCAATAAGCTAGACAAATTCATTGCTGCTTGAACTTTTCCAATTCCGCTCAAACCAAGATAAATATCATTACCATTAACAGAAAAATGTTCAAACTCAGTTGAGCCGAACATTTCCTTGGTTTCAGAGCGGAAATTATTTCTATAATATGCTGCCTCAATTTCCATTGGGACAATAATTGCAATTTTCATAATTTCCCTCAATTCATTTATATCAATTCATTTATAAATGAAATAATGCCAGTAAGACCAAGCCAATTAAAACAATCAATATTAAAATAGTCCAATTTAATCTCTTCTTGAGCCTTAATCCTTTTTCATTCTGAAAAGATTGTTTTCTATTTAAATTATAGTTTGCCGCCGGCTCAGTAGGTTGACCATTACCTTCTAAGCTACGTAGTTTTGGCATTTCTTCTTTTTTATTAGAATTACTAAATTCAGACTGATCATTTTGACTAAATTCTTGATTGTCAATGAAAGCACTTTTAATTTTATCAAAAATTTTTGTATAAGATTTTGATTGCTTTTTTCTGTAATCAGATCTTTTTTCAGTCATTATTTTCTTTTGAACCTCCAGTAAGAAGCATATTTTCCCAAACAGACATCGCATAAAGTGTCTTGGCATCAACTATCTTACCTTCAGCTGCTAATTTTTTTAATTCTTCTAAGCTATACCAACTAGAAGTTAAAAATTCATCAGAATCTAAGTCCCTTTTTTCTTCTAATTTAGTTAAAGTATCGCAATAGAATAAATACATTTTTTCATCAGTAAAGCCAGGAGTAGAATAAAATTCTATAATTTTTTCCCAGTATTCTGCCCTATAGCCGCCTTCTTCATTTAATTCACGCTTCATTGCATCTAAGGGGCTTGCATCAGTTGGGTCGATTAATCCTGCTGGAATTTCCAAAGTTAATTGCTTAATTGGTTCACGCCATTGTTTAACAAGAAGCATTTTATTTTCTTGATTAATAGCAATTACAGCAGCTGCTGGTTGATGTTTCACTACTTCGCGAGTTGCAGTTTCACCATTTGGCAACTTAATAGTTCTAACAGATAAATCAACAATTCTGCCCTTAAATATCTGTTGTGAAGAAATTTCAGTTTCTTTTAAATCCATTTAGATCCTTTCTTGTGATTCTGCTAAATAGACATTCACACATTGTAGGCCATTTTTCCCTTGTGCAAGTTGATACTTCACTCTTTGACCAACTTCGAGATTTTTATAACCATCTTCTTTTATAGCAGTATAAAATACAAAATATGATTTATGATTTAAATCATCATCAATGAAACCATAACTGCCATCAAACTGTTTTACAGTACCTAAACGCATTAGTCCTCAAATCCTTCTTGAACTGCTTCTGGATAATCCTTTTCAACAATTTCTGCACAGCGTGCACAAAGTTGTGGAAGCTTTGGATCAGCACCGATATCTGTCTTGATCATACGACAACGTGGACACACTTCACCATCTGCTCTTTCAACAACAATTGATGCATTGTTGAATTGTTCAGCATTTTCTGGAGCATCCCCATCAGCAATTGTCAATTTAGAAACAATCAAGATTTGTCTAAAGTCTGCTTCAAGATTTTTAAGCATTTCTTTGGTTTCTTTATCTGGGTAAATGGTTACAGCTGCTTCAAATGACTTACCAATAAGTTTATTATTTCTAGCATCTTCTAATGCCTTCAATACATCATCACGCAAATTCATGAATTTTGCCCAATTTTCAATAAGCTCTTCACGATTTAAGTGAGTTTGAGCTTCTGGCATATTAGTAAGTTGAATATATTCTTCGTCTTCTTTTAAAAAGCCCCAGATTTCTTCCATAGTATGTGGCAAAATTGGCGTCAAAAGCTTAGCGAGTTTCACAGTTGCATCATAAATTACTGTTTGCATTGAACGACGTGCATGGCTATCTTTTGATTCAATGTATAAAACATCCTTAGCAAAGTCTAAGTAAAATGCTGATAAGTCATTTGAAATAAACTTAAAGATATTCTTGTAAACATTATTAAAGTCATATTCATTATATGCAGCTAAACTATCCTTAATAACATCATTAAGCTTAACTTCCATATATTGGTCTACTGATCTTAAATTGTCATAGGCCACACGATTTTCCTTAGGATCAAAGTCACTAGTATTTGCAAGCATATAACGGAAAGTGTTTCTAATCTTACGATAGCTTTCAGAAGCTTGACGTAAAATGTCGTATGAAACAGCCACATCTGAAGTAGCATCAGCTTGTGCAACCCAAAGACGAATAATTTCAGCACCCATCTTCTTGATAACGTCTTCTGGTAAAATTCCATTACCACGTGACTTACTCATCTTGTGACCCTTATCATCAAGAACAAATCCTTGTGATAAAACTTGCTTATAAGGTGCTAAACCAGTAGTAGCAACAGAAGTAATTAAACTTGAGTTGAACCAACCACGATATTGGTCACTACCTTCTAAGTAAAGGTCAGCTGGGAAGTTAAGACCTCCACGCTTCTTCATTACACCAGCCCATGATGTTCCTGAATCAAACCAAACATCTAAAATATCAGTTTCCTTCTTAAATTCACCATGTGGTGAGTGCTCTGAAGTAAAACCTTCTGGAAGTAATTCTTTAGCAGTATGAGTATACCAAGCGTTTGATCCTTCTTTTTCAAAAATTTGTGCTACATGTTCAATAGTTTCTGGAGTAACAATTGGAGTATCATCTTCTGCATAGAAAATTGGAAGTGGAACACCCCAAGCACGCTGACGTGAAATTACCCAATCGCCACGGTCTTTAATCATATTGTAAAGACGAGTTTTACCCCATGATGGAATAAAGTTAGCTTGTTCAATTTGATCTAAAATTTGATCGCGGAACTTAGCAATAGAAGCAAACCATTGAGTAGTTGCACGATAAATTACAGGCTTCTTAGTACGCCAGTCATGTGGGTAGGAGTGAGTAAAGAAGCTAAGCTTTAATAGTGCACCAGATTTTTCAAGTTTTTCACTAACTACTTTATTAGCATCATCATAAAACATTCCCACTAAGTCTGGATCAGGAATTTCTTCAGTAAAGCGACCTTGAGCATTCATTGGACTAAATACTGGCAAGTTATAGCGTTGTGCTACATTATAGTCATCTTCACCAAATCCACTAGCAGTATGAACTAATCCGGTACCATCATCTGCAGTAACGTGCATAGCATTCATTACTAAACTATCTTGATCGTAAAGTGGATGCTTAGCAACCATACGGTCCATATCACTACCCTTAAGGTGTTGCACAACTTTATAGTCTTCCCACCCTAAAGCTTCAGCAACTGCATCTAAACGAGTAGTTCCAACAACATAACGCTTACCATTTACTTCTACTACTGAATAGTCGAATTGTGGATTTACTGTAATACCTTGGTTTGAAGGGATAGTCCAAGGAGTAGTTGTCCAAATTACAAAGTAAGTATCTTTTTCATCTAAAATTCCCTTACCATCTTTAACTGGGAAAGCAATATAGATTGAAGGAGATTTTACATCGTGATATTCAACTTCAGCTTCTGCTAAAGTTGATTCACTTGACCATGACCAATAAACTGGTTTTTTACCCTTGTAGATATAACCATTTTTGAACATATCTCCAAATACACGAATTTCTTCAGCTTCAAACTCAGGTTGAAGCGTGATATAAGGATGATCCCAGTCAGCCATAATACCAAGACGCTTGAAGTCAGCCATTTGCTTTTCAACTTGTTCTTGAGCAAATTGTCGGCAAAGCTCACGATATTTAGCTCTGTCCATTGTTTTGCGATCAATACCTTTTTTAGCTAAGGCTTGTTCCACAGGAAGTCCATGTGTATCCCAACCAGGTACATATGGTGCATAATAACCGTTCATATTTTTAAATCTAACGATAATATCCTTAGAAATCTTATTAAGAGAGTGTCCCATGTGGATATTACCATTAGCAAATGGAGGACCATCATGTAGATCAAAACGAGGCTTACCTTCATTTAATTTCAATCTTTGTTCATATAAATCATTGTCTTCCCATTGTTTTTGCCATTCAGCTTCACGAACAGGAAGATTTCCACGCATCTTAAATTTAGTCTTACCTAAATTCAAAGTATCTTTGATTCTCATTCAATAAATTCCTTTCTTAAATAGAAAAACCTCGTCCATTATTAGGACGAGGTTAACCGTGGTACCACCTAAATTGAGTTTAAAACTCCACTTAATAACTACGTATCGTGTAGTCAAAACGCTTAGACTTATCTTGATAGCTGATCAACCATTAGACCTTTTTTACTAATCTCGCACCAACATTAGCTCGCTGAACCGTCTTCAAGTTTTACTACCAGTCTAAAATTTGTTATTTTTTATAAGTATCCGGAAAGACTATTGTTGTACCAGTATGCTTTTTAGGCTTTGGCTTTTCAACATTAACCGTCTCTTGACTCGGACTATCCCCTATTAATGGATGAGAGGTATTTTCATCATCATGAGGGTCTTGGTATGAGTTTACGTCATCAAGAGGTGAATTGTCAACCTGTACATCATCAAAATCGGCATCATCTTCATCAAATTCCTCATCAGAATCAACAGAAGGAATAGGTTCTGACCCATCTTCAGGATAAAAACGATCTGTACCAAAATATTTATCTAACTCATGTTGCCAATCTTCATCATTTAAACTATCAATCTGCTTTTGCAGCAAATTTTGAATATGATTACGAAATTCGTTAACTTCTTGCTTTAAACGTTGATAATCACTATTTAAAACTTCTTGTTGCTGTTTTTCATATTTTGTATCAACGCTGGCTTGATCTTGCGCATTATTCAATAACTCATCTGCTTCTTTTTGAGCATCGGCTTTAATTTTTTTTGCGGCTTCCTGTGCTGAAATAATTGATTGATTAAGGTCTGACTTTTTTTGATCGTATTCTTCTGCCTTTGCCTTATAATCATTCAATCTTTCTTTAGTAAGTGTTAATTCATTATTTAAGTCTGCATTTTTATCTAAAACATTGCCATAATCTTCAACAACTTGATCTAAAAATGAATCAACTTCATAACGATCATACCCACGACGTCCACGTCTAGTAAATTCTTTTTTATTTATATCAATTGGGGTTAATTTCTTGTCCGCCAAAGTTTGAGCACCACCTTATATTTACCTTTTTTTGTTGCTGAGATGTCTGTAATTTCAACTCTACCAAAATGTCGTAAACTCAGTACATCTCCTACTTTTATAATTATATTAGAATCTTGAATATCATGCCAATTTAATTTAGCTTTTTTATTCTCAATTAGCTTTTTAATTTGTGTTCTGCTCTGTTTACTAATACCTGCTAAAACACTATCAGATCTTAAAGAGGCAATAATTTCTGTTTTTTGGAGTGAAGTATCTTCTGGAATAAGAATTTCTTTAAAAGAAATCTCTCGTAATTTTACTCGAACCTTTCCAATACGATCGATTTGTTCTAAAAAGAAGTCTCTAAGCTCGGTTTTAACAAAAATTTGCCAGTTTCCTTCACCATCCGTAATTATGTCACCAAAAGTATCAGTGTCAACTCCTGAATTAGCAAGGGAACCTAAAATTGAACCATGCCTTATTTTTTCAAACTTCATCGGATATTCAATATTTATGGGAGTAATTTGATAATCTTCTGGACTCAAATTTTCCCAATCTAAACTTAAATATACTCGCTTTTTTTCTGCGTTTTTATAACCGCCATATTCTTGAATCAATGCATCATTACCCACAATTGTTTTCAAGATTTCCCGCTTGCCTGGGTCTAAAAAATCAGTTAAAATTGCTTTTTGTTTAAAAATTAGCTGATTAAAAAGACCAACAAACTTATCAATTGTTGGTCTTTCTTCTTGTTCAAAATGTGGGTAAAAACTACTCGCTTGTCGGCGTTCCATCAGGCAAATAACCTAAACAAAATATTGAAAATCCATCTAAGAACATAATATTGAACAAAATAAAGAACTAATAAAGCGATAATCGGCGAAAAATCAATTCCCGTTGAATATGCTAAACGTGCAAGCGGTCCTTTTCTAAATAAATTCAAATATGGATTAACAATTTTATTGAGCCATTCGCCAATAACTGAATTATTCAGTATTGGCACCCAACTAAGAATAGCATTAATTACAATGAATAAGCTATATAACCAAAAAATCCATTGGATAATTTTATATAAACTAAGTAGTATGCTTACCATTAACTTAAATTATCTTTCTTATCTACTAAATCACTAATTTTACCATCAGTGGTGAATTTAGGCGGAGTAGCCAAAAATATTTTATCACCAATGCGCTGAATCTCACCATTCAAGGCATATACGGTTCCTGTGATAAAATCAACGATTCTTTTAGCGGAACTATCTTCCATTCTACTAAAATTGATGATAACAGCTTTATTATTGAGTAAATTCTGTGCAACTTCTTTAGCATCTGAAAAAACACGCGGTTCATACAAAACAATTCTGCTTTTAGCCGCATTAATTCCTGATTTTATAGAAACAATGTTATCGCGATTGATTGTATTGAGCGGAATCTCATTATGTTCTTCTGTCTCACGGTTATCGGTATATTCTTCGTCCAGCATATCACTTTCATCATCTGAAATTCCGAAGAATCTACCAAGTTTATCAAAAGCCATGTTCCTTACCTCCTACTAGTTTTCTCCACGATGCTTAAAGAATGGAATATCTTCTGTATCATCATCGCTTTGAGCACTAGTTTCAATTTGTGAAATGCTATCTTGTTCATCATTGTTGTATGAATCAAAGCTATCATCTTTTTGTTGAGAATCAGGTTGTGTCGGTCTTCTTTGAGATTGATCAGCATTATTTAAGCCCCAGACACTTGTTGGATCAACCATAGTTTCTTGTTTATGAGAAGGTTGTGAATCAGCTTTATTTTGTGAAGAAGTTGGATTTACACTATCTGCTCCTACTACTGGACGCTCTTCCTGCTTTTTTTCTGGTCTAGCAGGTTGTGCCTTTACTTGGTGACTTCTTCCTGGAAGTTGTTTTGAAGCAGCTTCTTCAGCGGCTGAATCAATACCAGTTGCAATTACAGTAACAACTACTTCATCACCTAAGTTAGGATTAATTGAAGTACCAAAAATAATATTAACATCATCGCCAGCAGCTTTTGAAACAATTTCAGAAGCATCTTGTGCTTCAAATAAAGTCAAGTCAGGTCCACCAGTAATGTTTAAAAGAACTTGCTTAGCACCATCAATTGAAACTTCAAGAAGCGGTGAAGAAATAGCAAGCTTAGTTGCTTCAACGGTTCTATTTTCACCACTAGCACGGCCAATACCCATTAAAGCAGCACCTTGATTTTCCATAACAGTCTTAACATCAGCAAAGTCTAAGTTCACATAGTCAGTAGAAGTTATCAAATCAGAAATACCTTGAACACCTTGCTTCAAGACATTATCTGCTTCTTTAAAGGCATCCATCATTGGAGTTTTCTTATCTACCATTTCAAGTAAACGGTTATTTGCAATAATAACTAAAGTGTCAACATACTGTTTTAATTGAGTAATACCTTCGGCAGCATTCTTTGACCGCTTAGGACCTTCAAAACTGAATGGACGCGTAACTACCCCAACAGTTAAAGCACCGGTTTCACGGGCAATTTTTGCTACTACTGGAGCAGCACCAGTTCCAGTACCGCCACCCATACCAGCAGTAATAAAAATCATATCTGCGCCTTTTAAAGCATCTTCAATAGTTTGTTCACTTTCTTCTGCAGCCTTTTGACCAACTTCAGGATGTGAACCAGCACCAAGACCACGAGTTAACTTTGGTCCAAGCTGAATCTTATTTTCAGCTTTATTGCTATTTAACGCTTGTACATCGGTATTTGCCGCAATAAATGAAACGCCTTGTACACCATCGTCAATCATTCGATTGACAGCATTGCCGCCGGCGCCACCTACACCAATAACTTTAATGACAGCATTTTTATTGTCATCTGAATCGAACGTAAAATCCATGTAATTAACCACCTTTAATCAAAGAACTTCTTAAAGAAATTCTTGATGCCCTTTGTATTATTTTGATTATTGCTTTCTTTTTTATCTTCTGAAGCTTCGACATCTTCAGACACATTATGTCTATTATAATCTTCTTTTGCCTTAGTTTCACTAGTAGAAGGCTTAGTTTTTGAAATCTTTGGCTTTTCTTGTGCAATCTCTTCACGCTTAACAGCAACATCGTTACCATAAATTGCACTGACAACCAAATAATCAATATCTGACATCTTATCAGCATAATTAACAATGCCATAAGCTGCTGCATAAATTGGATTACGCATTCCCATCTGATCTGGTTGATAAATACGTGCTTTTGATCCAAGTTTATTTGCAACTAAACCATCAATTCCTTGTAAAAGACTGCTTCCACCAGTTATAACAATTCCACCTGGCAATTTCAAAGCCTCATTTTTGGCTAAACCTTTGCCGATTCGATTAATTGTTTGAACCAATCGAGCATTAATAATCTCACTAAGATAAACTTCGCTCACCATTTGCTGACCATTAGATCCAACACTATTAACTGCAAACTTATCTTGTTCAGAAGCTAAACTTGGATCAGCAAATCCATAATCAAGTTTAATTTGTTCAGCATCTTTCTTAGAAGTACTCAAAACCACAGAAATATCATTGGTAATATCACTGCCACCCTCCAAATCAATATTTGCATATTTAATTTGTCCTTCATGAATAACAGTAGCAGTAGTATCGCCCCCACCTAAGTCCAAAATAATTGAACCAAAAGTGCGCTCTCCTTCATCTAAAGCTACACTTGCAATTGCTAAAGGAGTCGGAATGAAGAAATTATTATTATAACCAGCTCTTTCAATAGCTTTTTTAATATTATGAAGAGACCCAGATGGCGCAGTTAACAATATTCCATATACAGAAAGTGAATGTGCTATCATCTTGCGTGGATCATCTACATCAGTTTTACCATCAATCATAAATCGGCTTGGTAAAAATGATATAGGTTCACGACCATCTTTAACAGCTGATTTAACAGCTGCTTGTAATACTCTTTTTACATCTTCATCGCCAACTTCTTGACCGCTTTCACCTACATTAGTAAGTCCTGTAGCAGTTTCAAGTTGAAGCATCCCTACTGGAATTCCTGTTACAACACGATAAATTGTTGCATTAGTCTTTTCTGCAACTTCTTTTAATGCTCGACTAATTGCTGCAGCAGTTTGATCGATATCTACAATTTTACCATGCCGCATACCTGTATTTGGGGTAGTAACTGCGCCAATTACTTTCCCTGAGTCAGATACTACGGCTTTTATACTTGTGGTCCCGATATCAAGTCCCACTAAAAGATTTGAATTATCCAAAATTTAGCCCCCATTATTATCTGCCATGAAAAAATTTTAACATAAAAAAGCGTCAAATTCAGCCTATGATATACCATATGTCTTCATTTCATTAGTAGTAAGAGGTCTGCTAAATGCTCCAACCTCTAAATCAATCAAACTATGCTTGCCTGCTTTTTCTTTAATTGCATTATAATACTTAATTTTGTTTTTAAGAGTAGTAATATTACCAATAACAACATTACCATCTTTCATTACTAATACAATTTGAGAAGGTCGACGAGTATTACCGCTCAATACTTTAACTTCATTTTTAAAATATTGTGGAAAACTATTATATAGTTGTAACTCATCTTTTAAAGCAGCATTTCGCTTGTATCCTATGAATAAAGGTTTACTTTGCTGAATCTTATTCCAAGCTATAGATTGAGTACCAATTTTACCATTTGATAAAATTCTCTTATATTTTGTTCCAGACTTAATGTAACCTAAAGTTCCATATTCATCAACTTCTAATACTAATTGATTAATATGCGTTAATTTAACATTAACATCTTTAATTTCGGGATAATGCTTGATTAATTTTTGTTTCAAACTATTTTTATCAAAAATATAATCAAAAACCTTGTCACTTGCTTTAATTCCAGAACTTTTAACTATTTCTTTACTTGGAATATCAGTTGCACCTTTAACACTAACTCCACTAATATTTGCATATGGCGATATATAGTAGCCTAGACAGATAATCGCAATTAATGAAACAAGAACAATTAAACCTAAACGTTTAAATAATGACTTTCGTCGCTCTTTATGTAAACCAGAAAGTGAGGCAGAAACTTTAGTCTTTTTATTTTTACGTCTTTTACGCTTTTTAGATTGATTAGTTTGATGATTAATATATGGCGATAGTTCTTTTCGCGGGTCAATCTTAGTAACTCGTTTTCTTGGCATCTGCCTCACCTCCTCACTAATGTGTAATTTCTTCCATCACTTTAATGACTTGATCAGATGCATCAGGAACACCTAATTCCTTAGATGCTTTACTCATATCTTCAGCATATTTTTCATCAAGTAAAATATGATCAATTGAAGAAACAAAATTATTAGGATTTAAATCATCTTCAGGAATTACAAGGGCAGCACCAGATTTTTCAAGATCAAGTGCATTCTTCATCTGGTGATTATGAGTAACATTAGGACTTGGAATAAGAATAGCTGGAACTCCTAAAGCGGTAAATTCTGCAATACTTGTCGCACCAGATCTAGATACTACACAGGTCATTTCAGGAAGCAATGCTGGCATATCCTTAATATAAGGCAAAACTTTAATATTATTCCCTAAGTCAACATTCTTAAGTTTTTCTTCAACTGAATCATAGTAAAGCGTACCTGTTGCCCAAATAATCTGATATGGCTTATCCTTAAGTTGCATAATGCTCTTAAGCATAATTCTATTAATTGCCAAAGCTCCTCGTGAACCACCGAATACCAACACTGTAGGCATTTGTGGATTTAATCCCCATTCTTTCAAGTCGATTGGAGTTTTATTTAAACCTAAAACTTGTTGTGAACGTGGATTACCTGTACGTACTAACTTTTTCTTTTCAGGGAATTGTTTAGCAGCATCATCAAAGGTATAGCAGATCTTATCTACATAATGACCTAAAAACTTATTTGCCAGTCCCACAACTGAGTTAGATTCATGAATCATAGTTGGAATATGCATTTTAGCAGCTTCATACACCATCGCACCACTTACATATCCACCTGTACCTACTACAATATCTGGCTTAAAGTCTCGTAAAATTTCTTTGGCTCTTTTAGTAGCTTTAATAAATAAATCAATGGTTTCAAAATTTTTCAAAGGATGTTTTCTATTAAAGCCTTGAATTTTAATTGTTTTAAAATTAACACCAGCCGCTGGAACAATTTTAGATTCGAGTCCTTTTTGAGTACCAACAAACAAAATTTCATCATCAGTACTAATTTTGCGTTCCTTTAATCTTTCAATAACTGCCATGATTGGATAAATGTGGCCGCCTGTGCCACCGCCTGTAAATATAACTCTCATTTTATTTAGTCTTTAAATCCTTTACAAATTTTACAAAATAGTCGCCACGTGCTTCAAAAGTCTTAAATTGATCCCAAGATGCACATGCTGGAGAAAATAGCAATACATCTCCAGGTTCAGTTAATTCGTAAGCTTTTGGAACTGCTTCTTGCAAAGTGTTTTCAATCACAATATCCTTAATACCAGCTTTTCTTGCACTATCGGCTAACAGATATTTTGTTTCACCATATAAAACAATTGCCTTAACATGCTTTTTAAAGTATGGAATTAACTCATCAAAAGTAAATCCACGGTCAAGTCCACCAGCAATAAGAACTTCTGGTTCATCAAAAGATGGAATCGCTACACTTGCAGCTTCAATATTAGTTGACTTAGAATCATTATAAATCTTGCGTCCATCTAATGTCATTACATATTGCAAACGATGTTTTGCACCAGTAAAAGTTTCAAGAACCGCTTTAATATCTTCGTTATCTGCACCCATAATTTTTGAAATTGCAATCGCTACCAAAGCATTTTGTTGATTATGAATTCCTGGCAATTTCATATCACTGGTTTTCATTAATTTTTCGCTTTGACTTTGAAGATATCCATCTTTAATGAAGTAATCAGCACTATCATCCATTTCAGAAAAAGTTTGAATTTGGGCTTTAGTCAAATCTACTTCCCTTTTCAAAATATCTTTTTGGTCAAAGTTGGCAATAAAGTAATCACTTTCATTTTGAAAACGAGTAACGTTGAGTTTAGCTTGAACGTAATTTTCAAAAGTTTTGTGATAATCAAGGTGAACATTATTATAAATATCTACTATTGCCGCTACTTTTGGATCAATATCAGTTACACCCATTAATTGGAAACTAGAAATTTCTACTACCAAAATGTCATCTTTAGTAGCTTTAGTTACTACTTCAGAAATAGGTACACCAATATTACCTACTGCATAAGCATGGTGACCATTTTTAGATAGGTGATGATCTAATATTCTTTGTGTAAGCATAACTGTAGTAGTTTTACCATTTGATCCTGTAACACATACATATGGTGCTTCACTTACACTAAGTGCTACCTCTGGTTCAGTAATAATTGGAATTTTTAATTCTTCAGCTTTTGCAACCATTGGATTTTCATAAGGAATACCTGGGTTTTTAACTAAATAATCAAAATGTTCTTTTTCTAAAAGCTCAGTTGGGTGATGACCACCAATTACTCGAACACCTTTTTCTTTTAATTCTTGAGCCTTAGAATTTTTATCTAAATCAGCCTTATCATTTAAAATAAGCTTTGCTCCAAGCTTTAATAAAAGTTCACTTACCGCAAAACCACTTTTACCAAGACCTAATACTAAAACATTCTTATTTTTATATGTGTCAATCTGTTTCATTTTTTAACCCCAGATTATTAAATACAAAATACTACCAATTAAACCAACAATCCAAAAGACAATGTCAACTTTCCATTCAGACCAACCAAGCATTTCAAAGTGGTGGTGAATAGGAGTCATCTTAAAGATTCTCTTACCAGTTGTTTGGAATGAAATAACTTGTAAAATCACACTAGCTGTTTCACAAACAAACACAATCCCAATTAAGAGAAGTGACCATGGTCGATTCAAGAAAATACTTACTGCAGCAAGTCCTCCACCAAGTGCTAAACTTCCAGCATCTCCCATAAAAATTTTTGCTGGTTTATGATTAAACACAAGAAAGGCAGCTAACCCACCAATGACACTCATACAAAATACAAAAATTGGAATATTATTTTGCTGATATGCAATATAAGCATAGGTTCCGTAAGCTACAATTGAAAGTCCAGTTGCTAACCCATCTAATCCATCTGAAAGATTAACAGCATTTGAAAATCCTACAAGCCAGAAAACAATAAAGATTGTAAATAATACAACACTATTAATATTGCCAATGAATGGAATAAATAAATTAAATTTGAAATGATCACTTGCCGCAATCAAAACAATGATGGCAGCAATTACAATTTGAAGAGACAACTTTTGCCAAGCACGAAGACCTAGGTTTCGTTTAAAGTAAAGCTTGATTCCATCATCAAGAAAACCAATAATTCCATATCCCAATAAACTAACAAGCAAAATCCAAATTGTTTTATCTAAATCATGTTGCCAAATAGTTACCCAAAGAGTTGAAATAACTGAAGCTAACACAAAAATTGTTCCTCCCATTGTAGGAGTTCCGGATTTTTTCTGGTGCCACTTAGGACCCTCATCTCGAATCTCCTGACCTTCATGGTGTGAATGCATAAAAATAATCAACCATGGTAAAAAGATCGCCGTTAAAACAAGCGAGCTTACTAATGCAATAATACCATTAATCATATAATAGCTACTCCTTTAAACTGATTTTTATTGTATCTCCGGCTTTTAATACGCTACCAGCTTTAATGCTTTGGCCAGTTACGCTGCCGCTTCCTTCTACACTTACTTTAATGCCAGCAAGATTTGCAAATTGGTGTACATCTTCCATACTCCAGTTTGTCATATTAGGACAAGTTATCTTACCAGACGTTAAAACAAAAATCCTTGAGCCTGACTCTTGTTTTTGTCCTTTAGAATATAATTGGTTAGTAACTTTTTCACCGTTACCTATTTTAACAATATTTAAACCAACGCTTTGTGCCTTTTGCTTAGCTCTTTCATAAGTCATACCTTTTAAATTAGGTGTTTTAACTTTAGTTGAAGCTGATTTAGCATTCTTTGACATTAAAATTACTCGACTCATAACTGGTTTAAAAATTGAGGCAAGAATTTTTTCTGCCGAATTGCTCATTCTGCGAGGTTGCTTCATTGTTATATAAATACAATAGCGTGGATTATCTGCTGGAGTGACCCCTACTACTGAGAAAATATAGTTTGAATCACCCTTTAAATATCCTCCACCTTTAGGATTGGCGATTTGAGCAGTACCTGTCTTAATCGCAATACTTTCTCCGGGAATCCTATAAGCTGACCCTGTACCAATTTGTTTATTCAAAACTTTTTTCATATTATCGGTAACAACTTTACGAGCTGCTGCTGAATAAACTGGCTTACCAACTTTTTTGATTTGATAACCTTGAATAGTTTTACCCTCAGAATCAGTAATTTTATCAACGAATTGTGGCTTAACCATCTGTCCATTATTACCTAAGGAACTAAATGCCTGCATCATTTGCATTACATTAACATTTACACCTTGTCCAAAGGATGTCACAGCCTGATCTACTGGACCATTAAAGGACAAAATTCCAGCTTGTTCACCTGGCAATGTTACACCAGTTTTTTGTGCAATTCTAAATCGTTTGAGATACTTAAGCCAGGTCTTGGCACCCATTTCACGTTCAATTTTTACAAAACCGGTATTACTTGAATGCGCAAAAGCTTGAGATAAAGGAATTGTTCCCCATCCAGAAGTTAACCAGTCATGGATAGTAGCACCACCAATGGTAACTGAACCAGACTTGTAATATTCATTAGGGTGATAATTACCACTGTCAGCAGCTGCTGCCAAAGTTAAAATCTTAAATACCGATCCTGGTTCATAAGTATCTTGAACTAAAATATTTCGATATGAATTAGTTAATCCCTTTTTAGTTTGAGGATTAAATGTTGGTCTTTGAGCAGCTGCTAAAATTTTTCCTGTTTTCATATCTTCAACAACAGCCGTCATATTAACGGGATCGTATTTATTTTGAACATAATCCAAACGACTTTCAAGATAAGTTTGAAGTTGAGAATCAATAGTCAAATAAATATCTTTACCATTTTTGGCAGCTTTATATGTTTGACTACCATTTGGCAATTGGTTTTCAGAAGCATCTACTGATGAAATTCGATATCCATCTTTACCCTTCAAAGTACTATTAAACCAAGATTCCAGACCCATTGTTCCTACTAAATTTTGACTGCCGTTTTTATTGTATATTGGTTGTGCTAAACCAACTATATGAGCAGCAAAATTACCATTAGGATAAAGTCGAGATGGGGTTTCTAAGAATTTAATTCCCGGCAACTTCATCTTTTCTATTTTTTGCTTTTGCGCTTTAGTAAGATTACTTCCACCACTTCCGAATTGTACCTGAAAGGCTTTTTGCTTTGGATTTAAATATTTTAAAATTTGTTTTTTTGAAAGCGGTAAAACTGTTGCCAATTTTTTAGCAGTTTCTTCTTTATTTACCACATATTCTGGTTTGTTTTTATAATTAATTGATGACTTGTCTAAAATTGCATAAATCGTGTATAAATGCGAATCTTCTGCAATTGCCAAGCCATCTCTATCAAAAATAGTTCCTCGGTTAGCTTTTAGAACTTGATTACGCTTATAAAGCTGATGAGTTCTAGCTGACAAATCTTGTCCACTAACTTTTTTAGAAACTCCGATATATATAAATCTAGCTATAAATACAAGAAAAACCAAAGCCACGGCTAGCTGGAGAATTCTCCCCACCGTAAAGCGGTAGCCGTGGGCTCTGGTTTTTTGTAATTTTAAATTACTTTTCTTTTTCATTAACGAATTGTCCTAATATTTTTTTCAATCAATGTTAAACCTTTTTGACGTGCAACCTTATTAAGTCGTGCACTAGAAGTTAACTCGCCAATTTCTTGACGTAAATCAGTTATTTGATTTTGATTTTTTGTAGTTGATTGTTGAATATCCGATAGTTCATGTTGAGCCGAGGTTGCAGAAATACTAGAAGACACTAAGAAAATCATCATACAAAGTGTGATAATACTTCCTAGCACAAGTAAAGTTTTTTCTAAACCGGTCCAAGGAACCTTTCGCGGATCTACAACAATTCGTTGTCTCTGTTCAGACTTTATTTTCTTATTTGGTTCAAATTCTACTCTTCTTGCTGAGCTATCAGCCATTTCACTTTCCTCTTTATATCTTCTCTGCAACCCTTAATTTTGCACTGTGTGAGCGGTTGTTGTTCTCTAATTCAGAAGATGAAGCCACGATTGGTTTTCGATTAACCAAGCGAAGTGTCGGCTTTAAATTATCTGGGATCATAGGCATTCCGCGTGGAACTTCAACTTCCGAGTATTGCTTAAAAATCTTTTTGACGATTTTATCTTCATGAGACTGGAAAGTAATCACACTGATTCGACCGCCAGGTCGAAGAATCTTGATGGCCTCTTTTAGGGATTCTTCTAGGACATCAAGTTCATGATTAACAGCCACTCTAAGAGCTTGAAAAGTCTTCTTAGCTGGATGTCCCCCAGTCCGTCGTGCAAATGCAGGAATTGCTTCTTTGATCACGTCTACTAATTCAAACGTAGTCTCAATTGGCTTTTTTCTCCGTTTTTCAACAATTTGACGGGCGATTTGACGAGAGAATTTTTCATCTCCATATTTATATAAAATATTCGCTAATTCTTTTTGGCTAAGTGTATTAACCAGCTGGTAAGCATCAAGTTCTTGACTTTGATCCATTCTCATATCTAATCTAGCATCAAAACGGTAAGAAAAACCGCGATCAGCCTGATCAAATTGTGGCGAAGATACTCCCAAATCGTAGTATATGCCATCAATTCCCTCAGTATAACCTAGCTTAACCAGGTTATCTTCTAAGTGACTAAAATTGTCATGTACTAACACTAACTTGGGATCAGCATCTTTTTTTAATAAATCAGCAAAGTTTAACTGTGCTGACTTTATTGCGTATTCATCTTGGTCAAAACCAATCAGCGTTCCAGAGTTAATTTTACTTAATAAGTATTTAGCGTGTCCGCCTCCACCAAACGTTGCATCTACATAAAGACCATCGTTTTTTGGTTTTAAATTATCTATTGTTTCGTGTAAGAGTACACTGGTGTGTTTGAATGTCATAATTTTATAGTTCAATGTCGTCCAAATTTTCTGCGATGTCATCATAGTCAGAATTTGCTTCTTCTTCAAAGCTTTCCCAATTTTTAAGCGACCAAATTTCAATTCGATCACTTACACCTACAATGACACATTCTTTCTTAAGCTCGGCATGCTGTTTTAATGTCGTGGTCAGATTAACACGCCCTTGCTTGTCGAACTCGCTTTCCATCGCACCAGAGTAAAATAATCGCGTAAATTTACGCGCATTCCTCTTAGTCAATGGAAGGTGTGCTAATTTTGCCTGCAACTTTTGCCATATTTCTTCAGTATAGCCAAAAATGCAGCCATCCATACCTTTAGTGAATATCATCTTATTACCAATCTGCTTGCGAAAATCAGCCGGTATAATTAGGCGACCTTTGCTGTCCAGATTATGGTGATATTCACCCATGAACATGGTCTAGCCCTCCCTTCCGTACATTAATTTACCACAAATCCCCACTTCCTACCACACTATCAATAAAAAAAGCTTGTATTTTTATTTTTTCTTACATTTTTTCTAAAAAAATCCAAATAAAAGACCTCCAAACTTAAAGTTCAGAGGTCAAAGATAATCAATAAATCACCATACAAATTAACAAACCAAAATACCAAAAAATACTACAAAGATCTAAATAATCCCATAGTTGCCTAATAGTTTTGCCCAAAGAAATATTTTTATTAATTATTGCAGCTTTAAGTGAAACTCCAATAGCTAAAATAAAATATAATAAAAATCCATATGGCAAAAAAGATGGCAAGTTTTTATTAAGCGTAATCAAATTACAAGCAATAATTAAAAAAAATGGCAATATATCTCTTCCGCTAAATTGTGCGCGCGGAAAAACTTTATCAAGTAAAATTGCAATTATTAGGCCAATTACTGGCAATACAAAAATCCATACCATAAAAGTATCCTCCATCTCAAAATACAATTTTACTATTTTTTGTAATTGAAAAAAACCGCTAATAAGCATAAAATATTCTTCAAGAATAGGAGGATATTTGATGGCTCGCAGAAAGAAAAAGAAATCAGTTTTTCAAAAAATCACAATTGTGATGGCGTTATTAATGGCAATTATAACTTTAGCCGGAATTGTATTTCAAGTACTTGGAAACATAGGAATATTTGAGTAAAAAAAGAACGCGAAATCGCGTTCTTTTTTTGTTATTGGCGATATGCTTGCATATCTACTAAATACGGATAATCTTGTGCTAAATTACCCCATATCCAATATGTGAGCACTGTAAATACCAAAGACCATACAAGATTAAAAGCTAGGCTAATGAGCATTATATGAATGGAGACATTAATTAAATTCACCATACTCAAAATTATCCAACTATAAATATCCAGCGCTGTAACTCCTAATAAAACAACTATTAGGCGTGCCCAAAATATTTCTGGCAAAAAACGTGCTATTTTTTGACAAGTCCAACAAGCAAGTGGCAAAAACACAGTATAAACGCCAATTATCCCCAATGAATAAATATCCGCTACAAGTCCTGCTCCAAATGCCAGCCATAATTCTTTTGGATTTGTATCATCAAATAATCCAATAAGCATAACACCAATTGGCATAAGCCACGCAGCAGATCCATAATCTCCATAGTTCATGAATTGATGTAAATAAAGTGCAAGTGACCCATCTAAAACCAATGCTACAAACAATGCAATCGCCAAAATCCATTGTCGAAATATGCGCATTAGTCTGCCACCTTTCTTCTAACTACGGTAACTACAGAAGGATCATTAATTTCACCAGCTGGGTTAATTTTAATCAAATCAGACAATCCAAAGCTATCACGAGTGGTTTCAGCAACAGTCCCAATTAATAAGCCTTTAGGAGAGTTACCACCCATACCACTGGTATAAACACGTGTGCCTTGCTTCAATTTTCTACTGTCAACTACTTGAGTAAATGCTAATCCACCATTTGAAGTAACAGTGATAATTCCATGAACACTTTTACCATTAGAAGCAGTTGCTTGAACTGAAAAACGATTTGCGGAAGTATCGCTAGTAGTAATTAGTTCCACTTTTGAAGAAGCAGCACTAACTTCAATAACGCGACCAATAACACCACCGCCACACATTACAGCCATGTTTTTCTTGATACCTGAAGTAGAACCTTTATCAATCACTAAAAGGTCTGACCAAGTATCTGAAGAGCGTGAAATTACTGAAGCATCAACTAAACTATAACCACTTAAAGTATCTTTTAGTTTCAAGGCTGATCTTAATTGTTTGTTTTCTGCTTCAAGGGTAGAATTGCGAGCTTTAGTTTGACCTAAATTTGTGACTTGACTCTTTAAATGATCATTTTCACTTTGAGCATTCAAAATTTGGTTAACATTGTTCAATCCATCAGAGACCAACCCTAATGGAATATCCACGATTCTAGAACCGATTGCAACAACATCATTCCCAAAACTTTGTACAAGAAGCGGAGCTTTATGCTTATTTCTTAAACTTACACTTCCACCTAGCACAGCCAGAATCACAATTACAATAATAAATGCTGATAATAGTTTTTTATTTTCTAGAAACTTTTTCATTCGTAAATTTACCTAAATAAAAACCGGCATTAGCCGGCTTTTTTGTTATTTGCGACTTCTACGCATTACTTCAATGTTCTTAAGTGACTCGCCAGTACCAATTACAACACAGTCGAGTGGATCTTGTGCAATAAATACTGGAACTTTGGTTGCTTCAGAAATAACTTCTGGTAAGTTCTTAAGAAGAGCTCCACCACCAGTTAAAACAATTCCATGGTCAATAACATCAGCTGCAATTTCTGGTGAAGTTTGTTCCAAAGTTTCTTTAATTGCAACAATAATATCTTGAACTACATCTTGAATAGCTTCAGCAACATCTACTGCTTCAACATCAACAGACTTAGGAAGACCTGTTACCAAATCACGTCCACGAATACTAATTGATTCAATTTCTTTAGCTTTCTCCACTGATGCAGAACCAATTTGAATTTTAATATCTTCAGCAGTTCTTTCACCAATAAGCAAGTTAAATTTAGAATGAACATAATTAATAATTGAATTATTAAACTTGTCACCTGCTTGACGAATTGATGATGATGATACAATACCACCAAGTGAAATAGTAGCTACATCAGTAGTACCGCCACCAATATCAACCACCATTGAACCAGTTGGGTCCATTACTGGAAGTCCTGCACCAATAGCAGCTGCAAATGGTTCTTCAATTACAAATGCTTCACGAGCACCAGCAACACGAGCAGCATCAATAACTGCACGCTTTTCAACTTCAGTAACACCACTTGGTACACAAATCATTACTGATGGCTTAGAATTACCAACAGTTTTTTCCATAAAGTACTTAAGCATTGATGCAGTAGTATCGTAATCTGCAATTACTCCATCCTTCATTGGACGAATTGCTACGATTGTACCTGGAGTTCTACCAATCATTTCTTTAGCTTCAGAACCAACCGCAATAACATCCCCAGTTTGAGTATTCTTTGCGACTACTGATGGTTCTCTTAAGACAATACCCTTGCCTTCCATATAAACAAGTGTATTGGCTGTACCTAAGTCGATACCAATATTTTTTGTACCTAATCCAAACACGAAAATCTCTCCTTAATTGTTGCAGTATCTAAATCTTGAATAATTATAGCATAATCTGAACATAAAACCGATTTTCAGTTGAACTTTAAAGAAATTAAAACAATTCATTCTCTTTCATACTCAAATAATGCCCTTTTCCGACAATAAAATGATCTAAAAAATCAATTTTCATTAAATCAGCTGCCTGTTTTAATTCACGAGTTAATTTAAAGTCACTATTTGATGGCAAAAGTTTGCCACTTGGATGATTATGAACCACAAAAATTCCTGAACATCCATATATCACAGCCCAACGAAAAATTTCTCTTGGATGTGCTACACTTCTATCCAAAGTTCCTTGAAACAGTTTCTTTTCAGCAATAATATGATTACCATTATCAAGATATATAGCCCAAAACTCCTCTTGCTTTCTTCCTGCTAATTTATCGGCAAGATAAGTTCCTACTTCCTTACTTGAAGTAAAAATTGCCTCTCGATTTATATTCGCTAATCGTAGACGTTCAATCACTTCTTCAATTGCAATAGCAACGTGACTATCACAATCTGGGCCGGAAGCATATATTAATAATTCATTAAAACTTGTTATATTGAGTGTCTGCATTTTTTGTATTAAATCACTTAAAGTTATAATACCATTTTCTTCAAGCTCTTCAAACAAACGCAATAACACTTCTTGATCTGTACTTACTAAGTAATGATTCATTTTTGCAATTTTCAAAAAAATCGCTCCTTTCATTACTTAAATACGTAAAAACAGATTTATATTCTTTTTAAAAAATCAAAAAAGTCAGTGCAAATCATTGTTGCATTTTGTTTTTCTTTAGCCGTTGGCTCAATAATATCAGGAATCATAATACAGTTAATACCTGCATTTTTTGCAGCTTTTACTCCAGTTGGCGAATCCTCAAAAATTAGCAAATTTTTCTTATCTATCTTTAATTTTTCTGCCGCCAACAAGTAAATATCTGGTGCAGGTTTTGGTTGTATATTACCCTTTTGAACATCAATATAACTTAAGTGAAACTTGAAATAGTTTCTAATTCCTGTAGTCCAAATCACATGTTCTACAACATCTTCATAATTGCTTGAAGCAATTGCCATTGGTAAACTCAATTCTTGAAATTTATCTAATGTTTTTTGAACACCAGATTTCAATTTTAATTTTCCTTCATCAGTCCACTGCCATACTAAGTCATCGGTACGTTTAATAAAATCATCACGTTCTTTAGCTGACTTAAAATGCTTATGATAAAAATCTTCCATATCCTTAGCAGTGGTACCTGCTAGCTTAAGATAAGTGTCTTCAGGAAGATTTAAATCATATTCCTTAGCAGCTTGAATATTTGCATCCCAATAAAGTTTTTCAGAATTAACAAGAAGTCCATCCATGTCAAAAATGACACCCTTGATTTCCTCATCTATTCCTTGAACCTTCATTATTTTTCCTCCATATTGAGTGCCGCCCCAACAAGATAAAAAGACCCAGTTACTAATAAAATATCATCTTTTTGACTTTCTTTTTTCATTTTATCAAAAGCCTTTTGCCAATTTTCTTCATATGGATAACGCTTTTGAATATCACTAGGAAAATCTGAAAGTTTTGCAGCACGTGGATAAGGGATGGTTGTTAGTACTACTTGATCTTCATTATCAAATAATGAAAATACTTCTTCTAAATCTTTGTCTTTCATCATTGTAATCAGCACTCGAATAGTACCTTTACGCTTTTCCCTTTGCGCATGCATAAACTCAAGAAGATTCTTCATCGCCTGAATATTATGCGCTCCATCAAGAATAATTAATGGATTACTTTTTAGCAAATGATAACGCCCCGGAATCAAAGTATTATCAATTGCACTTCTTATTTTATCCGAAGAAAGAGGTAAATCAAGCAAATGAAAAGCACAGATTGCCACAGCAATATCATAACTTTCTACTCTTGGCCGTGTCTTAAAACTCAACTGATAATTTCCACAAGCATACGTAATATGTTCATCATCAGTCACAGTAAAGTCGCGCCATAATAAATATAAAGGGGCTTTTTCGTCATAAGCCTTTTTTTCAATAATAGGCAAAACTTCTTTAGGAACATTTCCAACAACAACTGGACGTCCCTTTTTTATAATGCCAGCTTTTTCACGAGCAATATCTTGAATGGTTGGTCCAATAATCTTTTCATGATCTAATCCAACAGTAGTAATAATAGATACTTCTGGAGTAATAACATTAGTTTTATCATGCTGACCACCAATTCCAACCTCAATCACTGCGTAATCACATTTTTGCCACGCAAAATAGATAAAAGCCATTACAACTTCATATTCAAAAGTCACTAAAGCAAACTTTGAATCCTGCTTTTTAATTGTAGCAATAGCTTTTTCAACTTCATTTGCTAATAATACCAAATCGTCATTTGGGATATTTTCACCGTTAACTTGAATTCTTTCATTAAATTCATAAATATATGGTGAGACAAAAAGACCAGTCTTTTGACCGGCCTTCTTGAGAAGATTACTCAGATAATAAGAAGTAGAACCTTTACCATTAGTTCCGGTGATGTGAATTGACTTCACCTTATCTTGCGGATTATCTAAAACAGCCAAAACTCTTTTGATATATGATAAATCATTTTTGGCATGAAGATTAGGCAATGAATAAAGATGTGAAATTACTTCTTTTGCATTAGTAAACTTCAAATCTATTTGCTTTCCTTCAATTCTTGAATGCGTTCACGAACACCAGCAAGTTGGTTTTCGTAATCGGCTTTCTTTTCTTTTTCCTTGTTAACAACAGCTTCTGGAGCATGAGCAACAAAGCCTTGATTTGAAAGTTTCTTTTCAGCACGTTCAACTTCACCCATCAAACGCTCTTCTTCTTTCTTCATCTTAGCAAGTTCTTCATCAACGTTTACAAGTTCAGTCAATGGAACAAAAATTTGAGCGCCAGTAATCACAGCAGTCTTAGCAAGTTTTGGTGCTTCAATATCACTTGAAACCGTCAAATCTTTAGGATGCAAGAAGTTTTCAACGTAGTCAACATTTTCATCCAAAATGCGTTTATTCTTTTCATCATCAAGCTTAATCATAATGTCAATTTGACTAGACATTGGTGCATTAACTTCCATACGGATATTACGCACAGCCTTAATAACTTCAATTAAGAAGTCCATATCTTCATCTGCCGCTTCATTTTCAAACTCTTTATGTTCAACAGGATATGAAGCAGTCATAATACTTTCGCCATCATGAGGCATTGAGAGCCAAAGCTTTTCAGTAACAAATGGCATGATTGGGTGCATTAAACGCAAAATTTGATCAAGAATCCAGATCAAGTTTTCTTGTTTTCTTGCCTTAAGCTCTTCATCATCACCATTTAATGCAACCTTAGAAATTTCAATGTACCAATCACAGAAGTCATTCCAGATAAAGTTATAAAGAATACGTCCCGCTTCACCAAATTGATATTCATCAAATAAACGGTTAACTTCCTTTACAGTATGGTTAAGACGGTCAAAAATCCACTTATCAGCCAAATCAAACTTAGTAGTATCTGGCATATGAGCAGGCTTTGCATCGCTTGGCAAGTTCATAATTACAAAACGACTTGCATTCCAAATCTTGTTAATAAAGTTCCAAGCTGAATCCATCTTAGTATAACTAAAACGAGTATCTTGACCAGGAGCGGTACCATTTAACAAGAACCATCTAAGAGCATCAGCACCGTACTTGTCAATAACGTCCATTGGATCAATTCCGTTACCCAAAGACTTACTCATCTTACGTCCTTGTTCATCACGAATCAACCCATGCAAAACAACATCTTTAAATGGGCGTTCCTTAGTAAAGTGAAGACTTTGGAAAATCATTCTAGAAACCCAGAAGAAGATAATATCATAACCAGTAACTAATGCATTAGTTGGGAAGTAACGCTTAAAGTCGCTACTTTCAGTATCAGGCCAACCCATAGTTGAAAATGGCCAAAGAGCACTAGAGAACCAAGTATCTAATACATCTGGATCTTGTTCCCAGTTTTCAATATCCTTAGGAGCTTCAATGCCTACATAAGTTTCACCAGTCTTCTTGTTGTACCAAGCAGGAATTCGGTGGCCCCACCATAATTGACGAGAAATTACCCAGTCATGAACGTCTTCCATCCAGTGGTTGAGAGTTTGTTCAAAACGTTCTGGAACAAAGTTAACTTTATCTTCGCCCTTTTGATTTTCAAGAACTTTTTCAGCAAGTGGCTTCATCTTAACAAACCATTGCTTAGAAAGACGAGGTTCAACTTGAACACCTGAACGTTCAGAGTGACCAACTGAGTGAACAATTGGTTCAACCTTAATAAGGTAGCCTTCCTTCTTAAGATCTTCAACTAAAGCATCACGTGCTTCAAAACGATCCATACCAGCATATTTACCAGCTTCTTCGTTCATAGTACCATCATCGTTCATAACATTGATTCTTTCAAGATTATGACGATTACCTACTTGGAAGTCATTAGGGTCATGAGCTGGAGTAATCTTAACAAGTCCAGTCCCAAATTCTGGATCAACATGTTGATCTTCAATAATTGGAATGTGACGACCAACAATTGGCAAAATAAGTTCTTTACCTACAATATCCTTGTACCGTTCATCACCAGGAGCCACGGCTACTGCAGTATCACCAAACATAGTTTCTGGACGCGTTGTTGCTATTTCTACAAAACCACTACCATCTGCAAATGGATACTTGATATGGTAAAAAGCACCCTTATCATCCTTGTGAATAACTTCAATATCACTAAGAGCTGTTTCAAGCTTTGGATCCCAGTTAATGATATATTCACCACGATAAATAAGACCTTCATTGTATAATTGAACAAAAACTTTCTTAACAGCCTTTGAAAGTCCCTTATCTAAGGTAAAGCGTTCACGTGAATAATCAAGTGAAAGACCAAGCTTAGACCATTGGCTCTTGATGATATTTGCATATTCATCTTTCCAGTCCCAAACTTGCTTAACAAAAGCTTCTCGACCCATTTCATGACGGTCTTTGCCTTGTTTACGCAATTTTGCTTCAACTTTAGCTTGAGTAGCAATACCAGCGTGGTCCATACCTGGAAGGTAAAGTGTGTCATAGCCTTGCATACGCTTCAAGCGAATCAAAGTATCTTGAATTGCTGTATCCCATGCGTGACCCAAGTGCAACTTACCTGTTACATTTGGTGGTGGAATAACAATTGAATATGGGTGAGCCTTCTTATCACCAGATGGCTTGAATAAATCTTCATCAAGCCAAGTTTGATATCTACCCTTTTCAACCTCTGTTGGGTTGTATTTAGGTGCTAAATCTGTCATTAAAATTCCTCCATAAAAAAAGTCCTAGACTTATTGTCTAGGACGATTTACTAACCGCGGTACCACCTAATTAGTTAGATGTTAAAAACATCTCTCTTAATAAGACAATAACGGCGTCTGAAGTGTCCGGACTTGCCTACTTTTGGTTCAACAAGTCAGCTAATCAAGCTACAAGTCAACTTCTAATTGGCTCTTCTCAGCTCTAGAACCCTCTCTGTTAAATAATGAAGCGACTACTCTTGACTAATTGCTTTGTCTACTATTTTAGCATGATGCCCTTTAAGAATAAAGTAGATTGATAAAATTATCTCAAATCATCCTTCAACTATTCCTTTAATAGAATCATAATAATTTAGTCAAATTATTATTCTAACTTATCCATTATTTCTTCAGTAAGATTTTTATCATTTTTGTACTTGTTTGTAAACTTTTTAGCTATTTCAGAACTTTTAAAGTAGATTCCGGAGGGTACACCACTAACATTAACAAGACATGGTATTCCCTCTAAATTAATCAGCTCATATCCTGTAGCATCAGTTTGTGTACCAGCCAAAGTATACGAAATATGAGTTCCACGCGGCTTTTCCAACATAATATAATCATTTTTATGCTCTTCTTTAAGTTCCTTTAGCGACTGTGAATCACTAGGAGACTTTGCCAAGTAATAAAGTTTTTTGTTGTCAATAGTACTCGTTCCCAAATTAACTCTTTCATCTAATTTTGATGATAGTAGCCCTGCCGCATACCAAGTTCCTTGCATTGCAGATGGAATTTTTACTAATGGAAGATTACTGTATTTACCAGCTAAATTTGATTTCTTAGTTGATGAATTTTCACTATCCTCATCCCTCTCACTAGAAGAACTTGATGCTTCATCTTCATCATCAATATCATCTTCATCTGATTTTCTTACAATTAATTGCTCAGCTAAATCATCAACTTTTCGTTGTTGATCTGCAGTTGAATAATACCTATTGATTAAGTCCGAAATAGAGTATTCAACTGTCTTTTCAGGCGCATCAGCTGCATCTTTTGCATTATTTACATCTTGGAACTTGACAATAACTTTTCGTCCTACTTGTTTAAAGAAAATAGCTGACGGACCATCTGCACCCATCTGCAATTGATGAAACCCATCTTCACTTTCTTCATAATAATCTGGATTATTAGTTCTTTTATTCATCTGAATTTCTTCAGTAAAATCACGGTCTCCACTATGAGCAAAACCAACCAAAATAGCTAATTGTGTGTTAGTCAAACTCACACCAGATTTACTATTGATTTTTTTCATTACTGAAGCAGAATTATTATCCTTCATCACGGTCTTATAAGCTTTAACAGCGTTAACTGTACCAAGATTTTTCTTACCATCAGCCAGTTCCAACGTAGCTTTGGCAGGCTCTTGTTCATTACTAATTGTGAAAGCTACTTTATCATTAATAATATAGACATTGTTTCCTCTTGCTGCCTTCACTGTATAACCATTCAGATTATATGATTTGTGTTTAGTTACTCTTATTCCGGAATTAAGTGCTTCATCATAGACTTCATTCCAAGCATGATCCTTAGGATATTTAAAATGCACATAAGCAAGAGTCATCCCTGCTAGTTTTTTCTTAGACATGTGATTGATTGCAACTGCGGCTTCTTGATCTTGATGAAAATCATAAATAAATATTCCACCAATAGCTATAATTATCACAATTATAATACTAATAAATGTCCACATTAGACCTTTTTTATTAAAATGCTTTTTTGTTTTTTGTGGTTGCGAAAAGGAGTTATGATTGTTAGTCGGTTGTGAAACTGGTTTTGTAGTTTCCTTTGCTCCAAAGTCATGCCCACAATTTGGGCAAAAGCGGGTATTTTGGGGAACTAGCTTCCCACAATTTGGACAGAATTTATTCATTTATTCACCTCGCACCTTATCATTAAAGTCGTCTAAATGAGCATTATTATATTTAAAACCTGCTAAAATTTTATCAAGATCTGCTTTATATGATTTAAAATTATTTACTAAAGTTTTTTTATCATATTTTTTCTTTTGACCAGATACACCGCCTCCATATGGCTGACCTATAACATATTTATCTTCGATAGTATATCTTTCATATTGACTAGTGGATGCATTAAATGCTACATAATAATAATTATCTGACGGATTTTTAACACCAGTTAAATAATCATCGTTTGGTGCATCTAATTTTTGAGCAAGTAATTTTTCAACACGATTAATTTCTTCTTGAGGAGTACCTTTAGCAGATAAAAAGGCAGCTACTACATATTCTTCATTACTAAATTCTTCATCAGAGTCATTAGATTTTTTGTCACTCTTAGCAGCGTCACTATTATTATCTTCTTTCGAATCAGAATCCCCATTCTTAATATAGCTAGTCATTTTCTGAATTTGACCTTTATAAGAAGAAAAAGTATCTTCTAGCTTATCCTTATCAGTAGTTACTTCATCGCCATTATCAGCTTTGACTTTAACATCATTAGAATCGACATCAACATCAACACTACCAAACTTATTGGTTAACGTGTATGAAGTGTCTGAATTTCTATCTACTTTTAAATCACTATTAGCAATATCTTCGCCAACATCTTCTACCAAATCTGAAGTTCCACTAATATGGCGACTTTCAACATAATTATCATGTGCATAAGCCATGTAACCCATAAGCATCCATTCATCAGTTGAATAATTTGAATCATTTTGACTTGCTGATTGATTATCACTTTGATCAGCATTTTGTGCAGCATTGTTTGTTTTCTTAGCATTTGCTTTATTACTCTTATGAGTTAATACAGAAGTTGCTTTTGAAGCTTGGCTATTTTTTTGATAAATTACAAAACCAAAACCTCCAGCAATCGCCACAATAATTATTGCCATTGCAATAATGAAAGCTTTATAATTTTTAAACTTCTTTGGCTTTTTAGACACTTGTTGTACAACTTGTTCTGTCATATTTTGACGTGGACTAACTTTTGATTCAATCTTAGTCCCACATTTGGGACAGAACTTAGCATTTGGCTTTAATGAATTTCCACATTTAGGGCAAAAATTCTTCATTTTCTTCTCCTTGCATTATAAAAGCTGAGCTTTCACTCAGCTTAACATCATCTAAAATTATTGTAATCCTAACATCTTCATCAAATCTAAATATGGACTAATATCCACATTTAAAATGCTTTGAAATTGACTAACCATTTGTCCCTTAACAATTTCCCATGCAATAAAGACTATAACTACCATAACAATAATATAAAGAATAACTCCATAAAAATAATCTCTATTAGTTTCTGGACCATCTTTAATGCAAAATGCACATGCAAATATAAATAACCAGTTAACTAATGTTAACAATCCAAAAAAGGCTAATTTATAGTTCATTGGATTCATAAATAATACAAGCGATATAGCAATTACTAAAAAGACTGAAATATTACTTAATTGAACTATTTTATTAATATAGTCAAAAACCGAAACAGTTTTACCATGTACAAATTTATTTATAAAATATGAAGCTGCAATTAAACCAATTACAGAAATAAATACGAATAAGAATAAATCAAATCCAAGACCATGAACTAATTGTGTAATTTTATTTTGAATGTATTGAGATACACCAGAATAATCTGAAGTTGCAACTTGATCAGAAACTTTTTCATAAGTTATCTTTTTAATTGCAGACATCCCAGCAAATGAGAACAAAATCATTTCTACAAGTAAAGTAGCAATCCCATACCACTTCTCACCTTGTTGCTGCGCACTTGGAGTCTTCCAAGAAGTAACAAACCATTTCCAAAGACTTTCTTTATCAAAGTTTTTAACTGCAGTTGTAATTTGTGAAGAAACTTTTGAAAAAGTATCATTAATTTGTTGTGGTTGCTGATTAGATTGAGGTTGTGAACTTTGAGGTTGACTAGCAGCTTGTTCAGATTGAATTGTATTTGAATCAGTTGATTGAGGTTGTTGTGAAGGCTGTACTTGTGATTGAATCTGTTGTGGTTCTGCCTTTACTTGTGGTTGAGGTTGTGGATTTACTGGAACTTGAGGAGCAGGTTGCTCTACTGGCTGTGCCCCATCAAGTGGAACATCTTTAATATTAGTACCACATACCGTACAAAAGTTTACATCGGCTTCCATTTTAGAGCCACAATTTGGACATGTTTTCATTCTTATTCCTCCAATTAATCATCATTGTCTGTCTTTTTTGAACTAATTAGCTTACCATTACCTAAGTAATCAATCTTGTACTTGTCACCATCTTTTTTAACAGTGGCACCTTTATATTCCATTACTTGAGTATTAGTATAGTCATCATGGTCAAACTTATAAGTGACTTTATAATCTACCTTACTTGTTTCATCTGCTGCTGGAGTAATAGATTCAACTTCAACTTCATAATCTACATTTGAAATATCATCATTATCATCAAATCCCTTCTCCATCTTCGTAATATCCTTGTAAGTAGTATTACTTGAGCCATTTACAAAGTCATCGGAATCAGGATCATCAAAAGTATCTTGGAACAAACTCTTAGCATCATCATCACTAATCATTCCAGGCCATTCTGGAGTTACAACTACATCATCATCTGAAGTATCAACTTGATCTGATGAACCATTGTAATTATCTGAAACAGCTTCACCAAAATTATGAATAGTAGTCGATGGTAAATCTTTCTTTCCTACTTTAGTAGTTACATAGAAATCCATATTCTTAGTGATTGGATAATTTTCAAAAGTTACCTTACCATCTTGTCCTACTGTGCCAATTTTCTTATCATTAATGAAAATATTAGCATCTGGAATACTCTTAACCATGAAAGTTTGTGTTTCAATCCCCATGTCGATATCTCCTTTTGAGACATCAACAGTTGAAGAAGCTTGCAAGTCACGTCCAGAAATTTTTGATTTAACCAAAAAAGTATACTTACCAGCTAAAAGTCTGTTTTCTTTATTGTAGTAATTATTATCACTATCATCTAAAAACTTACCAGACTTATCTCCATTAATATAAAGCACAGAATCAGCATGATTAGTGGTTACTTTAGGTTGATAAGTTTGTACTTTAAGCTGATATTTTGGAAACAATAAGAAATACTTACCATTTTCAACTAATTCACCATTAGTAACTGAATTTTCATCAGTTAAATTTGATTGTAATTTATCTGATTTTTCAGTATTAAGTAATTTTTTGTAAGGTTCAACAGATTCGGCTGTTATCTTGACATTTGAATCATCTGCAATCACATATTTAGACAAGTCGCTATTTGAAGACTTGACAGCATTTACAATTCTAGCAATTTGATGATCTCTACTATAGTATTGGTTACCAAATATATATAATCCAATGAAGATTACGGCAAAAGCAGCAACAATTGACCAAATGATTTTGTTCTTTTTGCTCATTGGCTTATGTTGCACAGGCTTGCGTTGTACGCTTCTAGTTGGCATTTGCTGAGGTGCAGATTGAGGCGTTTTTGGAGCAGTATTTTGAGTAATTTTTGCTCCACAATTTGGACAAAAAGCAGCGCCATCTTTTAAAGGTTTACCACAATTTGGACAGAACTTTTTCACATTATCCCACTTTCTATATCACTTAATTAAGTTTAGCACCACAGTTAGTACAAAATTTTGAATCAGTAGTTACCTTATTACCACAGTTTGAGCAGAACTTAGTATTTCCTGCTTGAACATTATTAGCAACTGAATTAGTAACAGGTGCAGCAGTATTTTGACTTCTAATCGCATCAGCAATTACTTGTGAACTCATTTGAGTTGCATTAATTTGACGATCAGTATTCATTCTTACATTAGTATCATCCTGACGTTGTGCAATACTGTTATTAATTTGATTTGCAAAATCTCTAATTTTAGTACTTTCAAAAAAAGGTACAGCAATAGTTTGCATAATACCTGATTTTTCAAAAGTTAGACTGGTTTTAATCCCAGATAGGAAACAAAGTACTCCAATTAATAAAATAATTAATCCACCTAAAAATGATGAACTGAACATTCCGAATCCCAAAAACGCAAGAACTATACCTAAGAACATAGCACCTAACTTATATGAATTTGAAACTGCTACATTTGTAATACCAGTTAATGGAACGTTCTGCATATTTTTTCCTGCTGGAATTAATCCCCATAAGACAGTATTAGGAAGATCAATATGTACAAAACGACTATCAACCTTTAATACTCCCTTTACCCAAAATGCTAATAAACTTACTGAAAACTTATCGTTTTCATTTGCAGTGATGTTTGATTCGACCATTGTACTTTCTACTCCTTCTATATCACTTTAGATTTGACCAATTAAGCAAAATGTTTAAGATTTGCTTAAATAATCACAGCAAATCACATTGTAGTCCACCTATTTTACAAAATCTACAAATCTGCGAATTCGAAAGTTTTATTTTTACAAAAAAAGAAATTGGCGTATTTAGGCCAATTTCTTTAATAGACTAGTTTTAATTAATCATCATATTCAACCAAGTACGAGTTAGGCATATCATCAGGATATCTTTCATTTAACTTGTTTTCAGGAAGTAATGTAGTATCTGAAACTTTAATATATCCTGAACTAAAATCATAATAGTATTCTCCATTATACTTAATCACTTTAGTATAATCGTCTCCATCAACTTGGGTCGTACCATCAATCCAAGTATCTTTATCTACATTATCAATTTCGCTTAGCTTTATATCAGGAGTTTTCTCTGGATCTAAAGTATTTTTATAAATTGAAGTTCTTTGGTTTACCACAATGTAAAGATTAGTATCATCCTCTTTACCTCGTTTAATTAATTCGTCATTATATTTTTTTAATTGTAAATCATTTCTTAAATCTACTTTACTTGTAGATGACTCATAGTTTGCTGGCTTAAATTCAAAGTCTTTAGCAAGAAAATATCCTGTAAGAGTTGGATCCACGGAATCACAAGATTTTATATAATAATTACCTTTTGAGCCTTTAAATACTCCCTCTGGATCTACCAATCTTGTTCCTTTATATATTTCTCCAATTTCATAATCATTTTCAGGAATTCTATCTATATCACCTTTATATGAATTAAAAGGTATTATCGTATCCGTAGCTTTTTTAGCTACAATATAACCATTACTTTCAATCCAATTCATATATTTCTTATATTCAGCTTCATTTTTATATGATGCTGGATCAATTGCACTTGAAATATTTTTCTTAGTATTCTTCTTTGGCTTACTCATTGCTTTCTTTGGAGTAAAGTTAGCAGCTACAACGTATTCGTTCTTACCAGTTTGAACGTACTTCTTCCCCTTAATAGTCTTGAAACCAAGAATCTTAATCTTCTTACCCTTTTTTAAGCTATGCTTTTTAATATGCTTACCTTTTGAGTTATAAATATAAGCATTACGGGCAAGCTTTTTAGTCTTTCCTTTTACTAAACTAGTCTTCGCAGCGTCAACAGGATTACCACTTTCAACTGCAATAGTTGCCAAACTTGTTGAAATTAAAGCAACTCCTGCTAAACTAATTAATACTTTTTTATTCATTTATATATCCTTACTACATTAAAACATTAACGGAAATTATATTTCATTTTTTCAGCATTATTACTACTAATAGTAGTAAATGTTACATCATCAGCCTTAACATAAAATTGTTGAGGTAATGATTGCACAATTCCATCTTTATCTTTCTTAAGTTTAGTTCCTTCGAAGTTATAGTAATAAGTTCCCTTATATGGGAAAGCATCTACTAATCCTACTACATATGGATCATTAGCTTCTGGTTGAATAGCAATTACTCTATTTGGGGTAACAGACATTTTTTTAGTTCCCTTCATAAATGGATTCATTTGTGAAAATGATTCATATTGTGAATCATCTTTTGGAAAGTATAAAGTTGTCTTTTTCTTAAATTTAATAGCTAAATGTTTATTAATATTTGCCTTAGGATTTACATCATAATTAACTGGAAAAGATTTTTTCTTAAATAAATTATGATATTTATTATATTTTGAGTCTCTTACTAAAGGTTTTATATCCTTTATATTAATTCTTGCACTTTTAGTATAAATATCTTCATCAATTTGTCTCTTATAACTAAAAGTTAAATAATATTGACCTTTTATTTTTTCTACAAATGCTTCATCATCAATATTGTACAATATTCCTTTTTTAAAGGTTCTATTGTTTTCATTATTCTTGCCAAAGTAAATCTTCAAATCCTTAAGCGGAGTAATATACTTTACATGACTATATAATTTATCATATTCATGCAAAGTCTTAGGATGGATATTTAATCCCTTTTTCTTTTTACCTTTTGTTGCAGTAGTCTTCGCAGCGTTAACAGTATTACTACTTTCAACTGTAATTGTTGCCAAACCTGTTGAAATCAACGCAGCTCCTGCTAAGCCAATTAATACTTTTTTATTCATCTATCTATATCCTCACTTTTTATCTTTTCATATTCTTCTCAACAAATTTAAAATCAGTAGCTGGGAAATAATAATATCCTAAGCCTATATCAGGAAAACCTTGGAGATAATATGTACCGTCAGAGCTTTTAAGTACACGAGCTAACTCCAAATCAACCTCGCCGAAATCACTCACTTCTTCTCCAGCAACTAATGAATTTACACTCTCACCTTTTTCTATTGGATGAGCAAAATTAGCAGACATATCCCAAAGTTCTTTAGGATCTTTACCAAAACCATCTTCATTTTCATTTCCTGGATCTTGGATTGCTCTAGCAGTAGTGCCTTTAATAGCAACAATATCGCCCTTACCATCATTATATTTTTTTACCCACTCCATATACTTCTTGTATTCAGGTTCATTTGCATATGATGGGGCTTTTTCTTGATATGAATCATCTTCATTTTCAGTTGATGGAGCTACCTTTTTTGAAGTATTTTTCTTAGTGTTCTTCTTTGGCTTACTCTTTGCTTTCTTTGGAGTAAAGTTAGCAGCTACAACGTATTCGTTCTTACCAATTTGAACGTACTTCTTACCCTTGATAGTCTTGAAACCAAGAATCTTAATCTTCTTACCCTTTTTTAAGCTACGCTTCTTAACACGCTTACCTTTTGAGTTGTAAACATAAGCATTGCGAGCAAGCTTCTTAGTCTTTCCCTTTACTAAGCTAGTTTTCGCAGCATCAACAGTGTTGCCACCTTCAACTGCAATTGTTGCCAAACCTGTTGAAATCAACGCAGCTCCTGCCAAGCTAATTAACACCTTTTTATTCATGTTTGTTTCCTCACTTTTCCAAAAATAATTTACTTACTGATGATATTCCTAATAAAATACTAAATCCACAAATTTTCGTATTCGAAATTATTTCTTTGACAAAATAAAAATACTCAACTCTAATCCCTTAAAGTTGAGTATTAATCTTATTTTCTAAATGTATCTTTCATGAAAATATTTTCAAAAGTTAACGTACGTCCTTTAACAGAAAGCGCACCATTAGAAGTTGAACTATATGAGCGAAGCCAAGTTTCTTTTCTAAATTCAAAACCTCTAGAATTAATATTATCAGGTGCGAGCCATCTATGCTTTGCAGCATATTTTTCAGCAGCATTTATCTTCTTAATTGAAAACTTTGCAACGTTCTTAGGAGTTTTATACAAAGTATATTTACCACTCAGTCCACGTTTACCACGTTTTTTAGTAAATATAATTGTATGTGTACCAATTTTTATTTTGCTGTATGGGTGCAATACATCTGACTTTACACCAGTATTTGGCATAGTTTTAGTATTTTTTAAATACCAAGTTCCACGCATTGCTTTGGGAGTCGTATAGAGACTTGCACCATACTTTGCTGCAGAAACTTTATTGGTATTAATTGATAATCCAAAAAAGATTGAAACAATTGTTAATAAAATTAAGTTAAATCGTTTTTTGTTCATTTTAAAATCTCATATAAATCAAAATTTCAAATACTTACTTGGAATCCATTGGTTCTTGCCATAAATCTTATAGCAAGTTCCATGTCCTTTGATGTTCTTCTTTTGATTCAACTTGTAAGTCTTGTGACCATAAACATAATGCTTACTGAACTTACCAGTTGAAGTGTAAGTACGTACTTTATGACCTTTACGTACAGTTACGTAACCACGTGCGTTTATTTTGGTGGTTGATGACGGAGCCTTTTTATTGGAAACCTTAATCGGAACAAATAATCCAATATCATTCGAATCAACATAGTTTCTCTCTGATCTAGGTGCTTCATCAGCTTCATAATAATCAGTACTAATCGGAATAATTACTTTGCCATCATCATTACTAAACGAAACATTACATGATAATAATGCAACATAATTTTTACCCAATTCTAATTTATCACTTTGATGTAAAACATTACCAAAGTCTGGCATACCATTATCCATAGCTGGAAATACATAAATCTTAACTAACTTATTAACTCTTCCAATGTTAGAAGTTACATCAGTAACTCTTTGACCAGCAAAACTTTTAACAGTTTGATTATTATAACCAACAATATAAGGCGTTTTTTTAGTTAATTTAATAAAAGAATAGTCTGAATCGGAATATTCTTTACGTGCATCTTGATAAAATGTATCATTAATTTGATCCATAGATGCTACTGAATCCGCCTTAACAATCATCGGACCTGAAACAAAACTTGTTGTAGCAATCGGTGCTACTGCTAAAAGTGCTGCTGCAGCTAATGCAAAATATCTCTTTTTATTCAAAACTTTTTTCTCCAAATAATTATTTCTTCAAAGCCAACTTGTTTGCCAATACCCATTGATTCTTAGCAGTTAATTTGTAATAAGTCTTACCCTTAATAGTCTTCTTTTGGTTAAACTTGTAAGTCTTCTTACCATAAACATGCTTCTTAGTTAATTTACCAGTTGAAGTATAAGTAGAAACTTTTGCATTCTTCTTTCCCTTAACAGTAGCTGTAACCTTAACTTTAATAGCCTTTGAACCAGTTACAAAGTTAGCAACTTTTACATATTGATTCTTAGCAATCTTGTAGAACTTCTTGCCTTTAATAGGTACTTGTTTGCCAAAAGTATCAACTGTAGCACCTTTCTTAAGCAAGATGTGCTTCTTATTCTTCTTAGCAAGCTTACCCTTACTAGTGTAAACATAGGCATTATGTACTAAAACTCGCTTAGTTGATGAGGTCTTAACAGTAGTCTTAGTCTTTGAATCTGAAACTTCTGCTGCAGGTTCATTATCTGACTTGCTTGAAGTAACTTCATTCTTTTTATCAATTGATGGATTAGAAATTGGAGTTGAACTAGAAATTTCAGAATTACTATCTACAGTAGAATGAGAAGTTGAAGGAGTCGTTGTAGAAGTGCTGGTTGATGAAGTGTCTTTTGAACTGTCACTCTTTGAAGATGAGCTTGCATCAGTAGCAGGAGTTGAAGGGGAAATGTTAGTTGTGCTATCTGACTTGTGATCATCTTTTGAAGTTGATGAGTTAGTATTATTATCTTTAGATTGATCTTCGTTAATTACTTTACTGCCATTTTTACCAACTATAAAAGTTACAGGATCACTACTTATGCCATAGTTTTCATAATTTTTAAAATCTTTAACGTTTCCTAATTCGTCATGAGCAACCATGTAACCATCACTATCAGTTTGTTGGGTATGTGTTTTTCCTCTATAATTATCAGTCCAAGTGTACCAAGTATTTGGTTTTAATTGTGAAATATTTCCACCTTCAATAGTGTAAGTATGACCCTCACGGAAAATATAATCATCAATATCTTTTTTATCTTTTGGACTGATTGAATCTCCACCATCAATACAATTTTGACGACCATTAGTTCCCTTAGTTAACAATTGACCATCAGCATAAAGATGAGCGCTATTTTCAACTATATCTACATTATTTTCATGGTTAATATCCATAAGATCACCAGCTTTAATGTTTGAAACATCATAGCGCAAGGTTAACTTTATTGGATTATCCTTACTATCACCTGGTTGACCCTTTTTAGCAACTTGAGTAGTACTGTCGGCATTAACTACTGCGCTATTATTTACAACAACTGGTGCAACTGCTAAAAGAGCAGCAACGATAGCTCCACTATATTTCAAAGATTTTTTCATGAATCTATATCCTCACTTTTCCAAAAAATCAATTTACGTAGATGATAATATTCCAAATAAAATGCTAAATCCACAAATCTTCGTATTCGAAATTAATTTTTTGTATAAAAAATAGGACGCCTTTTAGCATCCCTTTTCTTGATTATCAATATCTCTAATAATTGAATAATATCCGGTCTCTTTTAAGTCTTGTACTATTCTAGCTTTTCTTGTTTTATCATGATTAACTAACGCTTCAAAATAATTAGTAAGTAATTTCTCTATTCCAATTGCAGGCTCAATAGGCAATGAATGTACCGCTTCAATTGCAGTTTGATAATATTCTTTTGGTGCATCATAGTAGTAGCAACACATTAAAAAATTAACTCCTAAATACCCCAATGCTTGTAAAGTAAATGTATCATTGGAAGGGTGATTTTTAAACGACTGAAAAGCTTTTTTAAAGAATATATATGAACTATCAATATCAAGCAAAACTACTACCTGACTTAAATATGTATAAGATACTTTATTCCATCTATTTTTACCTAATACAGTCTTTACTTTCCGCTTTAACTGGCTTGACACTCTACTATTAGAATGTAATACCCAAGCATAAGCTATCTCTAACTTTCTCTTTACAGTGGAATAGTCAAGCTGATTACCCCCCCATTTTTAATTTCTTCTGAAATTCTATCTAGTTCTTTAATATCTTTTTTATTTTGTGCAAAAATAATCCTACTAAGCAATTCAAAACTTGGCTTACTTTCTCTTTTTTGATGAGCAAGTTTAGTAAAAAAATCTACTATATCAAAATTATGTAAAGATAAAATATCTATCAATAAATCTGCATCAATTTTGTGAATTCCATTTTCTACTTTAGAATAAAATGATTCTGAAACTAAACCACCTGTCATTTCTTTTTGAGTTAATCCATTTTCTAGTCTTAAAGATTTCAGAGCCTCACCAATTGTCATAAAATCTCCCCTCAAAATACTAATTCATTTCTCCAAAAGATATTATAACAAAATTTTAAAGCCCAAATAAAAAAGCCTCTTTTGAGACTTTTTCATTATTTTATTTTTCTACTTAGAAGTATAATCCAATATACTAATAATCCAATCCAACCAAGAATTGTAATAATAAGTAAAATCCAGAACCAAGTTGCAACCTTAAAGCTTAAAGTAGCACTATTTTGTCCTTTTCGAGCTAATATTTGCGGTTGACCATTTTTAATTAGTTTTGGAGAAACTTTTTTACCATTCAATACTAATTGAGATTGTTTATACATTATTAATGGCAATATCATCTTTTTAGCTTTTTTGCTCTTCCACGTAATAGTTAACTTACTACCTTTAACACTATGTTTAAACTTTTTACGTGCTTTAATAACATAATTTCCATAAAAGTCATTAGATACTGGTTTTGGCAAATAATCTGGTTCTGCATGACTTAGGTTTCTAAACAATTCACCATTATTAGTCTTGCGAGTAAGACGTCTGAATTTTTTGCGGTTTTTAGAAATAGTATAATAACTATCCATGCTAACCACACGCTTGGAATTAGCATATGTATTTGCATAGCTATAATTCATAGCAACACTACTACCTAAACCTTCAAAAATTACAATTAAAATTGCAAAAAGGATAAAGTTTCTCTTTACTTCCCGATAATTTTTTTGCTCCCAAATTTGAGTTGCACTAATTCCAAACGCCATCAGCATTAATGGAATTGCACCAACAACTAATCTATATGGAAATTGAAGACTTGATCCTAGATTTGCATATTTAGCCTGAATTGCATCCCATGGCATTAATTTTGAAGATACTACAAAAATCATTAAGCTCCAAATAGTTGCCAATGTATTAAGATGAGACTTTTTAAAATAGCGCAGAAGATATATGAATTGAAATACCATCATTAAGAAAAATCCAAAACCAATGTGTCCATGTTGATAAAAGCGCCCCATTAAACTGGTGTGAATTGCATGGATTCTTAATGAATAGATATTTGGTGTTGCAATTTTATTTGAAGCATAAACATATATAAACGCACCCCAAATATTTGCTGTTAAAACAACTGCAACTCCTATAGCCTTTATAATATCAATAACTATCTGCTTTTTATTATCACTTTCAACAAAACTGTATATTGCAAATGGAATCAAAGTTACAGCTAAGATTACAGTTGACAACAAATGTACTTGAGCAACTACAGCCATAACAATTCCTAAAGTTAGCCAATGAATTGGACGCTCTTTATCCTGCATCATATTGACAGCTTGAATCAAAACATATGGCGCAAGCGCTGCTCCCCATGCCATAAAATTATTAGCACGCATCATTCCAATAATGATTCCAAACTGCAAATATAAAATTGCTAATAATAAAGAAATAGTTCTATTAACTTTTCCTTTTAAGCCTAATTGATACATTCCAATTCCGCCAACTAAACATACAGCTATATTAGTTAATAGCGAATAATTATACCAATTACGACAAAGTATTAAAGCAAGACCATTTAAGTAAGCAAATAATGGACCATATAAAGCATTAAAAATTCTTCCACACTCATTAAAGCCATAATTCATCTGGAAATACGAAAAATTACCAGTTTTAATTTGCATACTAGCATCATAAAATCTTGAAAAATGCAAAAAACGATCACTCGTAATAAAAGTCGCATGTGCTCTAATTTGGTAACGCAACATAACATAGGTTGTAAGCAAAATAACAAGATAAGGTAATACACTTAAACCAACTTTATCCCACTTTACTTTTTTTATTTTCAAACTTTTCCCTCCACTTTTTGTAATACTAAATAATTTTATGCTTTTATAAATTAATAATCTACAAACTTTCTAATTCGAAAATTTTATTTTCATAAATAAAAGAAGCCACTTTCGTGACTTCTTTTTATATTTCATTTTTTACTAAACAATTCTTTATGAGAACCTAAACGAATAAATCTGAAAACTTTCTTTTTATTAAATTCAGTATAAATAACTACTAAATCAAGCCTTCCATCAAAAAGATGAAAATCCATATTCCCATAATAAGGCAATGTAGGATCATTTAAAGAATGCGGATTATAATCATCTGGAATATAGCCAAATTCTAAAATAAAATTTACAATAGCTCTCATTTCCTATTGAAGTTCAGGAATTTGTTTTTTCCATCTTTTAACATCAGCTTTAAATTCTCAATCATAATGAATTTTCCATTCTTTACTTGTCACCGAATAAGTCCTCCATTATATCCTGAGCATTATCAAACTCTCTAGCAGTATTTGGAATTACACCTTCTTCTTCAGCATATGCTCTAATAATTGCCTTACGAGTCTTCTCATTAAGAGTTATATTTTCAATATCAGGCTTTGATTTTATTTCAAATGGAACTTTCCCTTGAATTAAAAATTGCTTAGCAGCCAAAGTAAAATAACCATTCAAGGTTAAACCAACCTCATCTAATTTTTTATTTAATTCTTTACGAAGGTCAGAGTCTAATCTAATTGTAGAAGCTGTTGTAGTCATAATATTCATCCTTTCTGGTATCTATTTGATACTTAAATGATACCATGTTTTGCATTATTAATACAAAAAGAAGCCACTTTCGTGACTTCTTTTGAGGGTAGAAATTATTTTTTGAATTATACTTTATTATCTATTTTTTCAAAGAGGAAAAAGATTATTTCTTTAAGTTAAGCTTACTTGCAGGAACCCAATCATTCTTACCAGCAATCTTGTAGTAAGTCTTACCATTAATTGTAAGTTTCTCATTGAACTTGTAACTCTTCTTGCCAAGTACGTAATGCTTGTTAAGTTTACCGCTGCGTGCATAAGTCTTAACCTTACTATTCTTCTTAGCTTTGATGGTTGCAGTTAAGTGAATGACCTGAGTTGTAAACTTAGCGTTAGCTGCCTTAATAAATTCATTCTTACCAACTTGGTAATACTTCTTACCTTTGATAGTAACAGTCTTCAAAGCCTTAACAGTTTTACCACGCTTAATATAGTTAATCTTAAGACCTTTTCTTACAATTTTACCGTTTTTGTCATAAACAAATGCAGTATGAGTAAGTTTAATTGATTTAGCAACTGATTTCTTAGTAGTCTTATTAACTTTCACATTGCCAGCCTTGATAAATTCATTCTTACCAATTTGGTAATATTTTTTACCCTTAATAGTAACAAGCTTGCCATTAATCTTGGCACCCTTCTTGTAGGTTACAAACTTGCCATTCTTCTTAATAGCTTTACCATTCTTATCGTAGACACGAGCTTTTTGACTTAAAGTCTGCTTAGCTGTTGATTTAGCTTCATTCTTAGTTGACTTCTTGGTAGTTGTATTAGTCTTGATATTGCTCTTTGAAGCTTCCTTATCTTGAATAGTTTTCAACTCATTTTGTGCTTGGGTAAGCTTGTCTTGAGCAGTCTTAAGTTCATTTTGTGCTTGATCATAATTTGCTTGGGCAGTTGCAACAGCATTATCTGCAGAATCCTTAGCAGCTTGTAAGTCCTTAAGCTTAGCTTCATCCTTAGTTAAAGCATCTTGAGCGGTCTTGAGATTATCTTTGGCAGTAGCTAATTCCTTGTTAGCCTTATCTAAGTTTGCTGGAGCATTTTCAAGATCTGATACATGTTGCTCTAAAGTCTTGAGTTCATCTTGAGCCTTCTTAACTGCTTCTTGCTTGGCAGCAATGTCCTTGTTTAAGTCAGATTGGACTTTTTGCGCATTTTCAAGCTTACTTTGAGCTTGGTTAACAGCTTCTTGAGCGGTCTTAACTGCTTCTTCTGCCTTAGCTTGAGTAGCTGTTGCTGTTTGCAAATTCTTTGCCTTTTCTTCATTTGAAGCAGTTAATGCAGCAAGACGAGCTTGAGCAGAGTTTTGAATCTTTTGATCAGCTGTTAACTTTTGATTGATTTGAGTTTGCTTAGTAGTTACTTCACTTAATTTTTTAACTGCAGAGTCATAGTTTTCTTGAGCAATCTCGGCAGCCTCTGTCTTAGACTTCAAGTCATTTTGTGCATTAGTCAGATTGATTTGTGCAGTATTAGTTGTAGCTTGTTTTTTATTATAGTCATTAGTTAATTGGACTAATACGTTATTTTCGTTACTAATTGACTTTTGTAAATCCTTGATTTGGTCATCATATGAAGGAATAGCCTTAGTATCACCAAACTTAGTAGCATCTTTTACATTATTAGGGGAAACATTTAAGAAGTGAATTTGGAAAACATCCATTTGTGAAACAGGATCATAATAAAATGTAGTTATTGCTGAAAGATATTGCTTTGATTCAATAAAATCATCAGTTAGCTTACCATTATTTATATCATTTAAATCTTGTGTGAGTTTTTCAATTTTTGTATTTAGTACATCAATATTATGTAGGTTATAAACTTCTTCTTTACCATCATTAGATATAGTCGTTTGAGTTCCAGGCTCATTTTCAATATCTTTTTTAGCACTTTCATACATATTTTTAGCTTTGTTTAAGTATTCAATGCTATTTTTATTTACAGTGATTCCTAATAAACCACCAGCATGGCCCATTTCATAACTTTTATCACTATTTGGATCATCATAGCCGTTTCCATCTGGAAGAAGCATTGTTAAAATGGCATTATATACTCGACTTTTCAATTCGTTCATAGTACCAGTAGGATTAGCCTCATAACCATAGTTTGTAGTACTTAAATCTTCATATCTTTGCCATACTGATCTATCTGGTCTTTCATTAGACTCAAGTCCACTATTTTTAGATTCATCATTTATTCCAGTAGCATCATGCCAACCAGGTACCCATGATCTTTTAGCTAAATCAGTATTATATCTTTTAGCTATTTTTTGAGCAAAATCTACCATGGCAGGATTTACTTCATCATCTGATACTTTTAATCCTAATTGACTTCTAACTTTATTCAAAACATTAGTAGCAAATAATGATATATCTTGAATTTGATTCTTTGACATATCATTATAATTTATTGTTTCATTATCTTCTGATGATATATAGTTATTCTTACTACGAGCAGAATTTACATAATCAATATCATCTTGAGTTAACTTACCCTTTAAAGCATAATCCATATAAGCTTTTTTAAACTTATTAACATCCCCAAGATCAATAGTATTTATACTTATATTTTTCAAATTTAAAAGTTGATCCTTCAAGTTAGAAATATCTACATTCTTTGAATCTACCTTAGTTTTAGCTTCATCAGATGATTTTTTAGCAGTATCATAAGCTTTTTGAGCATCATTTTGCTTAGCAGTTGCCTCTGTTTTGGCCTTATCTGCTACTTGCTTAGCTTTATCAATATCATTCTTAGTCTTTGTAGCATTTTCGACATCAGTATCAATTTGCTTCTTGTCTTTGTTGTCTTGATCAACTGCCTTATTAGCTTTATTAACAGCATCCTGTGCTTCATTAATGCCTGTACCATTTAAAGCATCTTGAGCATTCTTGACAGCTTTATCAGCATCTGACTTAGCAGTCTTTTTATCATTTAAAACATTTTGCTTATCAGTTAAATTACTCTTAGCATCATTTACTGCTTTTTCAGCTGCAGGGGTTTTACTTTGAGCAGTCTTTACAGCATCTTGCTTCTTAGCGATATCATCATTCTTATCACTAACTGCCTTCTTAGCATTATCAATGGCATTTGGCTTTTTAGCTTCATTAACTAAGTCTTGGCGCTTTTCTTGTTCTTTTGTTGCATTATCAACCGCATCGCTCTTAGTTTTAACATCTACTCGGTCTTTTGCAACAACGTCTGCTTGAGTTGAATATGCATTATCTGGTGCTGAAGCATTGCTATTGGCAGAATCAAGTGAACTTTTGGCATCATTAACCTTAACTTGTGCATCGTTTACTGCTTTTTGAGCGCTATCAACATTAGCCTTAGCATTATCAACTGCAGAGTTAGCCTTAGCAGTAGTTCCTGATACTTGAGAATCTGCTTTAACTTCATCATTCAAATTTGCACTAGCCAATACAACTGTTGCAAGAGCTGCAGTAGCTAAACTTGTAATTTTAACCTTTTTATTCATGTCTGTATTACTTCCTCTAGTTTTTATTAACTTTTCCAAAATACAAAATACAAGAATAACAATATGCTTTTAATTTCTAAAAATCCACAAATCTTCGTATTCGAAAATTTTATTTTCAATAAAAAAATAGGGCTGCTTTAAACAGCCTTATTCTTAAATTATTATTTCTTATATCCTACATAATACCAGTTAGGCAACTTATTACCCATTGACTTACTTGGAGATGTTGAATACCCTGTTAACTTACTATTAACTGCAGTAACTTGATAAGCATTATACATTGGCACAACATAAGCTTCATCATTCATGTACTTTTGCCATTCATGGAATTTATCTACACGGTAAGAATGATTGAATGCTTTTTGAGAATCAATTTCTTTAATTAGTTGATTATTTTTCTTAGTTACAAAACGACCATAGTTCATTGGAGTCTTTTCACCATATACCATAGCTGGAGAAGGTTCAGTTGCTAAATTCCAAGCATTTATAAACATATCAATGTTTGAGTCATCGTGTTGAAGTTTATCTAAGAAGATATTTTGATCAAGTAAGCGATTATCAGTTAACTTAACATTCAAACCCATCTTCTTCCAATCTTGAATAAAAGTTTGAATTACTGGATTCTTGGCAGCATCTCCGCTTCCCATTGCAGCCAAGCGAATAGTTAATTTCTTACCATTTGGCTGAATACGATAAGTACCCTTCTTTTTATATCCCGCTTTATCTAGAAGTTGGTTAGCTTTTTTAATGTTATAAGTGTAACCCTTGATATTTTTATCAGAGTAATCACCAAATTGAGTTGGAATTAAAGTTGGAATTCTAAATGCAGCTCCATTACTCATCTTGCCATAAGTTCCTTCAATGTTCATTCCGTAAGCAATGGCTTGACGAAGAGACTTATTATTCATCTTAGAATTCTTATCCATTACGTTCTTGTTGTTTTCCCACTTACCAACTTTAAAGCCAAGATAAGTATATTGTGGGACTGTTCCCTTAACAAAATTAAAGCCCTTCGTCTTCTTTATATCATTCCACTTAGAACTTTGAACTTGAATTACGTCAAATTGATGTGCTTTAAGAGCTTCGGTCGCTGAAGTTGAAGAAACTACTGAAATTTCAATCTTAGACAATTTTGGTGTTCCACGCCAGTAATACTTATTAGGTACCCAAGTTACACTTTCTCCGCGAACAATATCTTTTACTTGATATGGGCCATAAAATAGTGGCTTTTTGCGAATTTTATCACTTGAAATAAGCTTATTAAATGAAACATCTTTCAAATAATGGTATGGAAGAGCAACTTCATGAATATAACCATTACCAGATTGCTTCATTCCTGGCTTCATTTCTTTAAAATGAATCACAATCTTGCGTCCATTAGCGCCATCTGGCATCTTAATTCCAGAAATCGTCTTACTCTTACCATTATGGTAATCTTCCATACCAATAATATTAGTTAAACTACCATTATACTTAGGATTTTGTGCTTCAGGATTGGCTAAAACTTCATAAGCATACACATAGTCACGTGCAGTCACTTGCTTGCCATCTGACCACTTAACACCCTTTTTAATATTAATAGTTGCAGTCTTAGCTTTTTGATCAAGCTTTAATGTTGCAGGACCATTATTGTTAAATACATAATGGTCATTCATACCAAAAAGGTCTTCAATACCGTATTGTGATACAGCAGTATCTACAGTTGTAGTCTGCAATTCTGTAATAAAAATCCCAGTAAATGGACTATCAGAAATAAGAGCGGTTTTTACAGTACCACCTTGTTTTGTGGGAGCTTCTGGAACAGAAGTTTTAAGTGCAGAAATCTCAGTTGGTTTTATGGTTTTAGTTTCAGCACTCTTATTGCTTTTACCACATGCAGCAAGTGTCATTGCTACTACTGAAAGCATAGTTGTACCCATAAATAACTTTGTTTTATTCATTTTCTCATCCCTACCATAGTATTTTGTATTTTGAAATAGTTTCACTTCTCCAAGCAATTATTATAGCAAAAAAGATAGAAATCAAACGTATGATTTCTATCTTTTTTCGTATTAGAAATAATAATTATTTTAACGATGATATTTAATTCTAGAACCAAAAGCCTGCCAAATTAAAAACTTACCACTTCTCTTCAATCCAAAACCATCCACTTGTGGAGCTGCTAAAGTAATACCAGTTCCATCTTTTTGTACCAAGTAAACTTTAGATTTATATGGAATTACAGAGTGTTGTGGAAACTTGTATAATGAATATCCATTAACTCTACGGCTAGAGATTTTTAATTTATTTCTTCCATGATGCCAAGTTCCACGATATTTCTTAGGCATTATATATGCCTTAAGATGATACTTACTTGCAAAACTTGCATTAGCTGTTTGCTTACTTAAACTAAGTCCCATTCCTAAAATTACTAACAAGCTCATCAAAAAAACAATTTTTTTCTTCATTATTATTCCTCCACTGTATCCTCAATAAGTTGATAATATCCTACTAACTTTAATAATTTAACAATTTCTTTTTGCTGTTGCTTATTATTTTTGAATAAGGCTGTATAATACTCACCAATAATTTTTTCTAATCCAATTGCTAAATTAGCTGGTAAAGATTTAAGCATAATTAATGCTCTATAAATATATTTTCTTTTTACTTTTTGGTGATAACAACAATTCAAAAAATTTATACAAATTTGACTAATAGCTTGAAGCGTATAAACATCCGTCTGCGGATCACGTTCATAAGCTTTAAATGCGGAATCAACTAGCTTATATGCATCCTCAATATCAAGCAATATTATTGCATGACTCAAAAACGTATACGAAAACTTATTCCACTCACATTTAGTTAATTGTCTTCGAACCTTCTTCTTTAACTGTATTGAAGCATGTGCATTTGAATGCAAAATCCACGCATATGCTTCCTCTAACCTTACTTTAAAAACTTCTGGAATATTACTTTTAAGATTTTCTGCAAGTTTATCTAATTTTGTAATATCTTTTATATTTTGAACAAATTTCAATTGATTTTCTAATTCAAAATATGGATTTTTTTTAGAATCTTGACTTAAAATTTTATCAAAAAAATCTTCCAAATCAATATGGTTTGCGACCAAAATATTAAGCAATACTTCTGCATCTATCTTATGAATATTGTGTTCAACTTTTGAATAAAACGATTCAGTTGTAAAACCAGCAACCATTTCTTTTTGTGTTAATCCATGTTCAAGCCTTACTGACTTCAATGCCTCTCCTATTGTCATTCGTTTTCTCTCACCTTTCCAAATGTCAACTTGATTTTATAAAGAAAAGAGTTGAGAGTCCACGAACTTTCGTATTCGAAAATTTGTTTTTTAATTCACTAAAAAAACAGCTTACTAATGTAAGCTGCTAATTAAATTTAATACATTGTACTTGCAGAAGTTTCCATAAATTACCTCCTCTCTTCACTAACATCCCTACCATCAATCCATTGATTACTACCAAGATTATAAAATTTATGCCCGCTCACGCTGCTTACTGCAAAATAATTCCACTTGCTATTTGCTCGTAAACTTCTATCTAAATTCTTATCTCCCAATGGATCACGCCACAATGATGCAGAACGTGTTAAAAATATTTTCCCTTGTTCACTATATGGCGCATCCCTATTTATAGCTGTAACATCAACTTCACTAAGCCAGCCATTATTAAAGCCATACTTTAGTTTACCATTTTGCAAAGTTAGCTTATCTACTTTTACTAAACTTCCTTTTGGCAAAATTTGATAACTATCTTTCACAATTGCAAAAGGTTTCTCAACTTTCATTACAGCATCAATTGCATGCACTGGTAATACTGTTTTTTGCCACATAACATTTTTCAATCGTTCAGGAAAATCCGTAATTAAGCCAGTAACTCCGTGTGCTATCATCTTTTGCATAATAGATGATTTTTCAACGCCCCATAAGATATAACCTTTATCATGCTTTCTTAAATATTCTGCCGCATTTTTATCATAAAAACCATTTGAAAAATATTGATTGTTGCTAATATCGTGATAATCTCCACCAAGCTGAGTTCTAGGAATGTTTGGTGCAAGTTTGGCTAACTTTTTAAGCGAACTTAGTGAAAACGATTCAAATAAAATTCTATTTTCTAAACCATTTTGCTTAATTAACTTAACTAGAACTTGTTCCATTCCAATTTGACCGTCTTTTGTTTCAATCATGAACTTGATTTTATCAGGTTTATAACGAGTAAATACTTCTTGAAGTGAATGAAGTGATTCACCAGCTCGATTTTTTACATTTCGGAGATCCTGAAAGTTGCTCTTTTCAATATTTTGATCTATTCCAAAAACTCGTCCCAAATTATTATCATGACTAACTACCAAAACATTGTCATGCGTTTTTTGTAAATCAAGCTCCAAATAATCCGCTCCATTAATAACTGCATGATCATACGCTTGAAAGCTATGTTCAGTATAGCGTCCTAATCCATTATCACCGCGATGGGCAATATTAGTAAAACCAAACAAAAATGGCAATACTAATATAAAAGACATTTTTTTAATTATTTTCATTATTCTATCCCTAATAAAAAATGAGGATTTACATCCCCATTTTTTATATAAATCAATTCTTTGTATAACTACTTAGCAGGACCTTGAAAAAGTTCCCCATGAGATCCTAATCTTACTAGCCTAATAGTTGGATTAGTCTTATGAGGCAAATAAAGTACCAGCACATCTACTTTACCATCACTTAAATGCAATTCATAATGACCGTTATAATTTCCACCCCAATTATTCAAAATGTGTGGATGATAACTGGCTTCTACGGTTCCTTTATTACGTAATTGTTCTAAGACATTTTTTAAATCAGGCTTTAATTCTGGATGTTCTTTTTTAAATTTTTTATAGTCAATTTTAAATTGTGAGTCATAAGTTAAAATATACATTAATCTTCTTTATCTAATGATTCAATTAAATCATCTATATTATCAAAGCGAGGAGAATTATCCAGAATTAAACCTTCTGCTTTTGCCTCAGCTTCTAACATAGCCTTTCTAGTAGTTTCATTAGGAATATCAGGTTCTGTCAATATTTCAAACGGAACCTTTTTTTGAATAACAAGTTGCTTGGCAGCTAAAGTAAAATATGCATTAATACTTAAACCGGTAGCTTTTAATTGCTTACTTAGTTGTTTTTTTAGATTATCATCTAATCGAATCGTTGTAGTACTCATTTTTATCAGCTCCTTTGTATGTCATTATAACATACAATAGATATACAAACAAAAAATGAGGATTTACATCCTCAAATTTTTATTCAACAACGATAACTTTCTTTGCTAACTTCTTAGCAAGCTTCTTGTTGATTCTTTTATTTTTATTCTTCTTGATAGCTTTTTTACTAGCTTTCTTCAAATGCTTTTTTTGACCATTCTTATTCTTCTTAGATTTAATGCAGTCAAACTTAACATACTCATTCTCACCAACTTGGTAGAACTTTTCTCCATTAATAATTACAACCTTACCTTTATTCCAAGCACCTAAAGTTTTCCCTTTTTTAAAGAAAATGTAACGTTGGTTATTAACTGCAAAGTCACCATTTTGGTCATAAATGAAGCCACCACGCTTCATAGTAACATTTACTATATCGCCAGTATTTTGTTTAGTTACTACACTTTGTTCAGTAACCGCTTTTTGAACATCAGCCTTAACAATAGTTGTACTTGAAAATACTGGAGCGAGTGCTAAAAGTGCAACTGCAATTGCTCCAAATTTGATATTTTTCTTCATTTTCAAACAACTCCTCTCACTTATTTTCTCTAAGAATATTATATTATTTTTTATCTTCTTATCCAAACTATTTTATTGTTTTTATTTCTTCTCCACTTAATTCACGATATTCACCTAGAGGCAAATTACCAAGAATTAAATTTCCCATTGAAATTCTATGAAGTTCAACCACTTTCATCCCGCAAGCACCAAACATTCTCTTAATTTGATGATATTTTCCTTCTTGAATTTTAATTTCAATTTCTGAACTATCGTTTACTTTATCTTGACTTAAAACTTTTAATTTAGCAGGCTTTAATTGAGTGCCATCTCCCAATGTCATCCCTTGTGCAAAAATTCTTATAGTTTCTTCATCTGCTACTCCTGCAATTTTAGCTTGGTAAACCTTATCAACATGCTTATTAGGAGCTAAGAGCTCATGATTAAGCTGACCATTATTAGTTAATAAAAGTAGTCCTGTCGTATCTTTATCAAGTCGACCTACTGGTGCTAAATTTTGATAACGATCTTCAGGTCTAAGCAAACTAATTACAGTTCGCTGACTTCGATCTTCTGTCGCAGATAGGACCCCTTTAGGCTTATTAAGTAAAAAATAATGATACTTTTGATAAGTGACTACATCTTCTCCTACCATCACTTCATCAGTATCTGCTACTTTTTGCTTTGGTGTTTTAACAATTTCTCCATTAATAGTTACGATTCCTTGTTTAATCAACTTATGAACATCTTTACGCGAACCAACATTCATATTGGCTAAATATTTATCAATTCTCATACTACGTTCCTATTTTAATCTAAGAAAAAAGCGCTAGGTTTTTTCCTAGCGTTTTTATTTTACAATAAATCTGCGTCTTCTTGAGCCTTATCATCTAAGAACTTTTGATTTGGATAAATTGGCATTACTTCAATACCATCAAGAGCTCTTTGAATAAGACCATCAACATCAAGACGGGCTTCGTATTCACGTGCCTTATCAAGCTTTGGTTTAGTCTTTGGACGAGGTGGCGCAAAAATTGTACAACAATCTTCAAATGGTTCAATTGAAAGATCAAAAGTACCAATTTCTTGAGCGCGTTCAATAATTTCAGTTTTATCCATTGTAGCAACAGGGCGAAGAACTGGTGTTGTAGTTACATCGTTAATTGCAACCATAGATTCCAAAGTTTGGGACGCAACTTGACCAACTGACTCACCATTAAAGATTGCTAGTCCACCACGTTTTTGACGAATAAGATCAGCTAAACGAAGCATAAAACGACGTTGAATAGTCATTAAGTAGCCCTCTGGCAATTTTTCTTTAATAGTTTCTTGAATTTCTGCAAATGGAACAGCAATAAAGTTAATCTTACCAGAATAGTTTGCTAAAATTCCTGTGAGTTCCTTTGCCTTAGCCAAAGCCTTATCACTGGTATAAGGTGGACTAAAGAAGTGAACCATTTCAATATCAACACCGCGCTTAAGTGCGAGGTATGAAGCAACCGGTGAGTCAATACCACCAGATAACATCATAACTGCCTTTCCAGCAGTACCAACTGGCATCCCTCCCACACCATGAAGCAACTGATTAGAAATGTAAACCGCATCTTGACGAACTTCAATTCTCAATACTAAGTCCGGATGTTTCATTTCAGCTTCTAAGTTTTCCATATTATCAAATAAGTAATCCCCAACCATTCTATTTAATTGGTTAGTATCATATTCAAACTTATGGTCACTGCGCTTAGTATTTACTTTGAAAGTCATTCCATCTTCAAATGTGTCTTGCATCAATTCTAAAGATGTTTTTTCAATATCTTCTAATGTTTTTGGTACTTTAATAGCAGGTGAGTAAGTCTGAATACCAAAAACTTTCTTTAAACGCTTATCAATTTCTTCAAAAGGTGCGCCATTAAGAACAATATGCATTCTATCATGACGTGGATGAATTTCAACTTCTGGAAAATCTTTCAAGACTTTAGTAACATTTCCTGCTAAACGTCCAATAAAGTCCTTTCGATTCTTACCTTTAGTTGACAATTCACCATAGCGAATCATAACTTCTGTGTATTTAACCATTAATTTTCTCCTAAGTGATTAATTTTTGCAAAGTGCTTATAAATCTTATCAAATACTTCGATAAACTTATCTGCCTCTTCCATTGTATTACTTTCATCAAAGCTAAGACGAATTGCACTTGTTGCAATTTTATCATCAACTTTCATAGCAACTAATGTACTTGCTTCATCGGCAGTCTTAGAAGCACAAGCCGAAGTAGTTGATACAAAAATATCTTGCTCTTCTAAAGTATGAACTAAAGTTTCGCCACGAATTCCTTCTAATGCAAAACATAAAATATGTGGTGCAAAACCATCAATTGGTGAAAAGATATGAATCCCAGGCTTATCTTTTAGATAATCAGTAATTTTTTGCTTGATTGCTAATTCTCTTTTTGCTTTTTCAGGTTCATCTTCTAAAAGAAGACGAACTGCTTTTGCCATGCCTGCAATAGCTGGTAAGTTTTCAGTTCCTGAACGAAGACCTTTTTCCTGTCCCCCACCATCATGAAGTGGTGTTAACATTTTACCCTCTTTTTTGTAAAGAATACCGATTCCACGTGGTGCATGGAATTTATGAGCTGAGAGACTAGATAAGTCAACTCGTGGCGTAAAAACTTGCTCCCAAATATTCTTGCCAAGTGCCTGAACATTATCAACATGGAATTGAACAGTTGGATAATTTTCTAATAAGTCACTAATTTCTTCAATAGGTTGGATAGTACCAATTTCATTATTAACACCCATAATTGAAACCAGTGTAGTATCTGAATCAAGAGCATTACGCAAGTCATTGACATTAACTCGACCCTTTTTATCAACAGGAAGACGAGTTACGCGATAGCCTAAGTTTTCTAAAGCTGTAAAAGAATTAGCAACAGAAGCATGTTCAACACTAGAAGTAATAATATGCTTACCAAATTCTCGCTTTTGAATGGCTGTACCTTTAATGGCAGTATTATTAGACTCAGTACCTCCAGAAGTGAAGAAAATTTCATGCTGCTTTACGCCCAATAATTCTGCAATTTGCTTACGTGAAGCTTCAAGCAACTGGTGTGACCGATCACCCAACTTATGCAAACTAGATGGATTGCCCCAGATGTCAGTAGCTACTTTATTATAAGTTGCTAAAACTTCCGGATTAATCTGTGTTGTTGCACTATTATCAAAATATATCACGATACATTAACCCCTTTAAAAAAACGGTCAGATTGACCGTTTAACAATACTTACTAATTGTAACTAGAAATTGCTCTAATTTCAATCTTTTAAGCTTCGTTTTCTTTATGATTTTTTTCAGAGTAATATGAATTTTCTAGACGTTGATACGAACCTGGCTCTACTTTTTCAATAGCAGTGGCAATAATATCTAAAGCACCTTTATAATCATAATCTTGTTGATAAAATCTAAGTGCTTTTTCTTGTGCTCGCTTAATTGATTCTTGTTTTGCATATTTATTTGAATATTGCATAGTAAGTTCAACCAAGTTAGCAGAATTAATAATATCATCGGCCTCACGCTTTAAACGTTCAACATCATCTGAAATTTGAATTAATTCGTCAGAAATTCTTTCCATATTAATTCTTACCCGACTAAGTTCCTCACTTACATGTCCAATTTCATTAACCACTAGAGTATACATTTGAACAAATGATTCGGGATTACCTGGTAAATTACGCCGTTCAAGTCTGCGATAGACTAAAGATACTTCTTGTTTAAATTGAGCAATTGAATCATTAGCAACGTTTTCTGATTCATACAACCCATCAACATCTTGTGACATCTTCTTTTGTTCTGCATCAATCTCACGTAATCTATCGAGCATTGCCAACCATGAATCTTGAATTTCTGAATAGACCCCTTTACCATCAGTGATCTTTTGAATTTCCTCGGTATATTTACGGCTCATATCATTAACTTCTTTTTCAAGTTTCTGACTTTCTTCTAGTTCGCCATGAGTTAATTCATAACTTTCATCAATATGGTTGAGCTTTTCAACAAGCTTTTTAGAAGCAACTTGTTGATGAGTAATAAGCGAAAGCATTTTATCACGATTTTCTTCCACAAATGGACGTGCTTTATATTCTTTTTCTAAAACAGTATAAAGACCATCAATCTGTTTAGAAATTTCTTGATTCTTTTTGATTAATTCTTCAATTTTTAAACCAGCTAACAAATTACGAGCTGCATCAATCTCAACATGAATCTTCTTAATTTCATCAAAAATATTGATTTCAGTAATATAATATTTTTCTGAAATCATATTTTTATAAGTATTTGATAACTCACGCAACTGATCTTGAAAGACAGATTCAATTTGATGATGACCTTCTCGCAGTTTAGGTAATTCATCCTGCAAGTTTTTTAAATCATTGCGAATCTTTGATAATACGCGTTTTGCCTCAACATGGTCTCCTTGAGAAGATAAATTTTTAGCTTGATCAAAATCATTATCCATACTGGAAAGTTCATTTTCAACTTCTTCAAGTGAGACACCATAATCAAATGAATCTGCCAAAACCATTTTTCTAATCTCACGATAATTTTTAATAAGTGCATCATATTGCACCTGGTTTTCACGATTAGATTCAAGTAGTTCTGTAAAGACTTCCTTTGTATTTTTGGCATCTTCATAAACTTGCTTAATAATTTCTTGTGCCCTCTTAATGTTTTTACGAGCCTTAAACAAACGATAGCTGGTATTTTGATCTGCAGCCTCTTCTACTAAATGACGTGCTTCAGGAAGTTTAATTGTTGAATTTTCCTGATAACTCTTGCGCCATGTGTTCAGTGTAGTTAAGCTTTCACCGGCTAAATCCATTTTGTCTAAACGGTCTATATCGCGTTCTAGATGCATCTTTTCAATTTTTTCGATTACTTTATCTAGTATTTCGATTTGATGCAGCTGTTTACGATTCATAATTAACATGAAGGCAACGACGACGATAATTAAAATAATAACTGAAATAATAATTAGAGTTTCAACTGATGACATGCTTTTCCTCCAAAACTAAGTCAATTATACCAAAACAACATAAAAAGCGGGATAAAAGATGCGCTTTTTCTTGATTTATTCTTCTAAGCTCTATATAATTGAGTTCGTGTAAAATATTTGCAGCAATAAGTGACAAGAACGTCAACATCTTGATACGCTTTTTCCAGTGAATGAGTAACCCACGCTGCAACGGGCGAAAATGAAAATTAAGATGCACGAATGTTGAACTTATTTGTAATATTTTACTCCAAAAATTATTATTTAGATTTTATTGGAGGATATTTTTTATGTCAAGATATACAGGTCCAAGTTGGAAGCGTTCAAGAAGATTAGGTATCTCACTTTCAGGTACTGGCAAGGAACTTGCTCGTCGTAACTACGCTCCAGGTCAACACGGTCCTAACCAACGTGGTCGTTTGTCAGAATACGGTGAACAATTACACGAAAAGCAAAAGCTTCGTTGGATGTACGGTTTGAACGAACGTCAATTTAGAACCATGTTTGCACGTGCTGGTAAGATTCGTGAAGGCGAACACGGTACTAACTTCATGATTTTACTTGAACGTCGTTTGGACAACATCGTTTACCGTTTAGGTTTGGCTACTACTCGTCGTCAAGCTCGTCAATTGGTAAACCATGGTCACATCACTGTTGATGGCAAGCGTGTTGACATTCCTTCATACGAAGTTTCAGTAGGCCAAGTTATTGGTTTGAAGGATAAGTCAAAGAACTTACAAGAAGTTAAGGATGCTTTGGAAGCAGTTACTGCTCGTCCAGCATACGTATCTTTCGATGACAACAAGATGGAAGGTACTCTTGTACGTTTACCAGAACGTGACGAAATGAACCCAGAAATCAACGAAGCACTCGTTGTTGAATGGTACAACAAGTTACTTTAATTTCTTGTTTCATTTCAAAAAACCTTTCCCGTGTTTGGGAAAGGTTTTTTTATTATAGAAAGTAAGGTTTTATCTTATGACAGAAGATTTAAACGATAGACTTAAACAATCATCTTTAGGAGCAGGTCCTCAAACTAAACCAGATGAAAGACGCCGATATTTAGGGTCTTTAAGAGAACGAGTTCTTGTTAGAATGAATAATACCGAAATTCATAATGCTGACTTGGATAAATTGTTTTTAGAACATATCAATGATTACAAAGGTTACACAGTTTTAATCAACGGAAACATTGATGATGATGCTTTTTTAGGAAAAGTTGAATCAGCATGTAGTAAAAATAATATTCCATTTACTTTAGTAAATAATGAAACTGCCAAAACTGGTCCTGAAGATACTGCAATTTTAGTAGTCTCTAAAAATGCTATCAATAAAATGCGAGTTGAAATCGGTCAAGTTTATCCTCCTGAGATGCCAAAAACAGAATTAGCAGCTCCAGAAAAAAAGCATGACTTTTTTCATCATCTATTTCATGGAGATAAGTAAATGCAACCATTAGCTTATCGAATGCGTCCACAAAATTTAAACCAAGTTGTTGGACAAGAGCATCTAATCGGTAGAGGAAAAATAATCCGACGAATGGTAGAAGCTCGCCTGCTCTCCTCTATGATTTTATATGGACCTCCAGGTATTGGAAAAACAAGCATCGCTAGTGCTATTGCCGGTTCTACTAAATATGCTTTTAGGAAACTTAACGCTGCTACCGATGGTAAAAAGCAACTGCAACAGGTAGCTGAAGAAGGAAAAATGAGTGGCACGGTAATTTTGCTGCTAGATGAAATACACCGTTTAGATAAAACTAAACAAGATTTTCTTTTGCCACTACTAGAATCGGGACAGATTATTTTAATTGGTGCTACCACAGAAAATCCATATATTTCTATTTCTCCTGCAATTCGTTCAAGATGTCAGATTTTTGAACTTAAACCTCTCTCTGACAAAGATGCCTCAATTGCAATTGATCGCGCATTAAAAGATGAAGAAAACGGCTTAGGGAAATATCATGCTGCTATCAGTGATGATGCAAAGCAACTTTTAATTGATAAAGGAAATGGTGATTTACGTTCCACCTTAAATGGTCTAGAACTTGCAGTTTTATCTACTAAACAAGAACTCATAGATAAAAATATCGACTCCTCAAGTTTCACCATTACTCAAGAAGAAATGGCTAATTCAATTCAAATGAAAAATCAAAACTTCGATGCAGATGGTGACAGCCACTACGATTTAGTTTCTGCTTTTCAAAAATCTATTCGTGGTTCTGATACTGATGCTGCCCTTCACTATTTAGCTAGGTTGGTAGAGTCTGGTGACTTAATCTCTATCTGTCGCAGACTCACAGTAATTGCTTATGAAGACATTGGCTTAGCTAATCCAGCGGCTGCCCAACATGCTTTTATTGCTATTCAAGCTGCACAGACGCTCGGTTTCCCTGAAGCTCGAATTCCCTTAGCTAATGCTGTAATTGAATTATGTTTATCCCCAAAAAGCAATAGCGCAATTACTGCCATTGACTCAGCTTTAAATGATATCCATAATAAAAAATTGGGAGAAATTCCTAATAATTTAAAAGACGCTCATTACTCAGGTGCTAAGAAATTAGGTAGAGGTCTTGATTATATTTATCCTCATGATTATCCGGGCGACTGGGTTGCTCAGCAATATTTACCAGATAATTTAATGGGTAAACAATATTTCACACCTAAAGGTAATTCAAAAATTGAAAAAGCTCTCAAAAAGCAATACGAGATTTTACGGAAAATGCAATTTGAAAAGCTCAATGATTGACAATTAAGTTGAGATTGCGTATTATAATAAGTGATCTGAGTTGATCGACAAGCTTAAATGTATAAAGTTGACCGATCAAACTATAAGACGTGGGAGTTAGTGAATAACTACCGAATCGGAATACTGGCATTTTTGTCCAGGATCCATATTCGCTGCGACATTAACTCAAATTTTGAACATTGCGGGTTCAACAAGCGTCATTATGCTATGTTTGGTCAACTCGGATTTCTTTTGAATTTTAGCGAGAACGACCTTTACAAAGGTCGTTCTTTTTATGTTTGGAGTTAAAAATTAATGGCTATTAAGATTGTAATGGGAATCTTTATTATTGTCCTTGCTCTTACCTCTTGGTATATGTGGCATAGAAGGAATGGTCACTTCATTATTTATGATGTTGGCGGAAATCCTCGTTTAGGTAGTATTTTAAAGTGGACTTCTATAGCATTAATGCTCGAAGCCATTTTAGGAGTATTTATTCTATTTTTGGCAAACAAATATATGAATTTAATCACCTTATTACTGGGTTCAATAACTATTTTGATATTTAGTTTATCAATTAATCAAAAGGATTAATATTTTTGCCTTAAATTTGGTAAAATAAACACTAGAAAGAGGTGCAGAAAATGCTTACACAATATCAACATATTCAAGTTTCAGTAGACGGATCTAAAGAATCTGACTTAGCTTTCAGCAAAGCTGCTGCAATTGCTAAGCGTAACGGAGCTACCCTTGAAATTTTACATGTTATTGATACTCGCTCATTCCAAAACGTTTCAAGTTTTGATTCAGCAATGGTTGAGCAAGTTTCAGAAGATGCAAAAAAGAGAATGGAAGACTACAAGAGCCGTGCAATTAAAGCCGGAATCAAAAATGTCGACTATCATATTGAATTTGGTTCTCCTAAAACTATCATTGCCATGGACTTCCCTAAGAAACATGACATTGACTTAATTGTAGTTGGGGCAACTGGTCTTAATGCTGTTGAACGATTATTGATTGGTAGTGTTACCGAATATGTAACACGTACTGCTAGATGCGATGTACTCGTTTGTCGCAGCAAAGAAATTCAAGATGCTCTTAGTGAATAATACATATAAAAAACCTTCAGAAGTTCTAAGCGATTAACCACTTAAAACCTGAAGGTTTTTTATTATCTAAAAGTCGCCAGCCGTACTGAACATATAATCTTTATTATGAAATTTCATTGATAAAATCATACCTATACCAATCATATTTCCAATTAAGGCAGAACCACCTTGAGAAATGAATGGTAAAGGAATACCAGTAAGGGGCAAAAGATCAATACTCATACCAATATTTTCAAATACATGGAATAAGATCATCATAATTACTCCAGTTGAAATATATGAGTAAAATGCATTACGAGTATCAAACGATATTTTTACCATTTGAATAATTAAATACAAATAAATTAAAATTACAGCAACACTTCCAACAAAACCAAAGGTTTCACCAATTACGGAGTACACCATGTCAGAACCACGAACGGGAACATAAACACTGATTTTGCCAAAACCATTACCAAAAATCTGTCCAGATCCAATTGCTTGCATACTTTGCCATAACTGATAGGCACTAGAACCAGTATCAGTGGCAGGACTCAGCCAGGAATCAATTCGCGCAAATTGGTACGCTTGGAAAAAGTGACTTAAAAATGCTCTACCACCGGCAGTAACAACCATCGTAATGACTAATGCACCTAATACGATAACCGTACCATAAAGTGGAATGATTATTTTCCAGCTTATTCCAGATACTAAGATAACTCCCCCTACAATAGCAAAGAATACTAACATAGTACCAAAGTCATTTTGTAATTTTAATAAAATGGCAACAGGTGCAAGCCAAGCTATAATTTTACCAATAAGTAACCAGTCAGACTTAATAGTATGACCATATTTTTCATTATGATCCTTTACTACTCTAGCTAGCATTAAGATAAATGCCGGCTTCATAATTTCAGACGGTTGAAAAGTTAATGGTCCCAACTTGAACCAGCTTTTAGCACCAGTATCTGCAGCAACACTTCGATTATAAAGGAATAAAACTGCTATTAGTAAAATTATTCCAATCCCATAAATATATGGTGCTATTCGAAAAAGTTGCTCCGCATCGAACTGCATTACAAAAATAACAATTGCAATTGAGATTAAGTACCACAACCCTTGCATAATAACTGCTCTGGTTGGAGTACCTATATGACTAGTATCATTAGTTGCTGCAACATAAATTGCATATAGTCCTATCAGTGCAAGTGCAATAACTGGAAAAACAATATTCCAAGCTATTCTATCAATTAGACTTGTTTTATTTTGTACTTCTACCATTAAATAATCACTGCTTTATTTTTTACTTTTCGTGTAAAGTAAAGTATGAAAGTAAGTCATTAATAGAACTTTCTAAGCTCTTAGCAAATAAAACATTGCTAGTCTTAGTAGTAGTGGCGCGGTAACGACCTTCTACTTTTTCAATTAAACCAATTGACTTCTTATTAGGGATAACAACTTCCCAAGTTGGAAGGCTCTTACCCTTAAGTTCATTTACTTCAACATCGATATTAACTAATTTTTTTGACATAATTCCTCCTACTTGCTATCTGAGTGAAATTTTTCCGCAATTATTGGATCTTCATAACGCTCAGGATGCGGATTTCGAAAAATAGTAAATTTATCAGGAACCGGATCTACTCCGCCTCGTACAAACGGATTACACCGTAAAATACGACAAATTCCCATAATTAATCCTAATATTGGACCATGCTTTTTTAATGCATCAATCATATACGTCGAACAAGTTGGGTAATATCGGCAACTGTCTGGCAGTACCGGCGAAATAACAGTTTGATAAATTTTAACTAAAAAGATCAAAACCTTACGCAAGTAATCCCCTCACTTTAATGACGCTCATGCTTTTCAATATTTTTAAGCAAAGTTCCTGTACCAAGTGCAACAGCTTCCAAAGGATGGTCAGCTGTTAATACTGGAACTTGTAAATGATAAGAAATGAGTTTATCAATATTTTTAAGCATTGCACCACCACCGGTTAACATGATTCCGCGATCAATAATATCTGCAGATAATTCCGGTGGAGTTGTTTCAAGAACTTCTTTTGCAGCTGCAACAATATCGAGCAAGCCACTTTCTAAAGCTTTTTGAATTTCTGGTGCTGTAACAGTAGTCTGCTTAGGTAATCCATCAACAACATCACGTCCTCGAACAGTTATTGACGCATTCTCATCAGGTTCAAAAGCACTACCAATTTCAATTTTAATTTGTTCAGCAGTACGAGAACCAATTAGCAAGTTATGTTTATTCTTAATATAAGAAATAACTGCTTGATTCATCTTATCCCCTGCATAACGCAATGATTGACTAGTTACAATTTCACCCATTGATAAAATGGCAACATCTGTAGTACCACCACCAATATCAATAACCATGTTACCTTGAGGTTTAAAAATATCAAGACCAGCACCAACTGCTGCAACCTTAGGTTCAAAGTCCAAATAGACTTTTCCGCCGCCTGATTTTTCAGCAGCTTGAATAATTGCTTTCTGCTCAATTGAAGTAATGCCAGTAGGTGCACAAATCAAAATATTTGGTTTTGACATAAATCCCTTAACATTCAATTTTTGAATGAAATATGAAAGCATCGCTTCTGTAATATCAAAATCAGCAATTACCCCATTTTTCAATGGACGAATAACTCTTATATTACCAGGAGTTCTTCCTACCATTTCATAAGCTTCTGATCCAACTGCAACCACTTTATTAGTTGATGTGTTAACAGCTACAACAGAAGGTTCATTTAATACAATACCTTTTCCAGAGACATTGATAAGCACATTTGCTGTCCCTAAATCTATTCCTATATTTCGTGCCACAATAACCCTCCATGTATATTTCATCGTCCATTTTACCATAAATGACGAAAAGATGCCCTTAGTATTATATACTTTACTAAGTTTTAAAAGAAATTACTTAATTGCATTGATGTATCAATTAAGGTAACAAAAAATTGTCCTACTAAAAATCCTAATCCAATTGCCATAAATAGTATTAAAACTTGTGCTTCAAAAGTACGACCTTTACGAATAAATTTTTCAACCTGTAATGATTTCATTGCCTGAAATGAAAAACCAATAGTAATTAAATAAATAATAATACTAATTACTGCATGAATACCTAATTGAACCATAAATTTCTCCTTAAAAAAAGACAGACGCACTAAATGCGTCCGTCTTAAATATAGGCTTAATTATTTAGAATTATAAACATTAATTCTGTTAGTAGCCCGTCTAAGCGCAACTTGAGCTCTCTCAAGTGAACGTTCATCATGCTTTTCACGAGCTTCTTTAAGATGCTTTTCAGCACGTTCTTTAGCTGCTTGAGCACGAGAAACATCAATGTTTCTAGCACGTTCTGCACTATCAGCAATAATTGTAGCGGTATTATTAGAAAACTCCATATAACCACCATTAACAGCAATGTGATCAACTCTATTGTTCATTTCACGGCTGCGCTTAACTCTAACATCACCAATTGCAAGAGGAGTTAGAATTGGCACGTGACCATACATAATTGAACGCTGACCATCAATTGCACGCATATCAATAATGCTTGTGCGATGAGAATAGATCAAGCCATCAGGAGTTACAACATTTACTGTAAAAAGCTTTTCTGGATCTGCCATATGACATCACCCTACTTTTCTAGCAATGCTTTAGCTTCTGGATCATTTGGAGTAACGCCCATTTCTTGTGCCTTCTTCAAAACATCAGTAATTGGGCCTACACCACGAAAGGCATCTTCTGGAAGATCATCAAGATGACCATCCAAGATAAGCTTAAAGCCTGCAATAGTATCCTTAATTGGAACGTATGAACCTGGAACACCAGTAAATTGTTCAGCAACAAAGAAGTTTTGTGATAAGAAGAATTGAACTTTACGAGCACGAGCTACGATAAGTTTTTCTTCATCAGATAATTCATCCATACCCAAAACAGAAATAATATCTTGTAATTCATGGTAACGTTGCAAAACGTGTTGTACACGAGTAGCAGTTTCATAGTGATCTTTACCAACTACTTCAGGGTCAAGCGCACTTGAACTAGATTCAAGTGGATCAACAGCTGGATAAATACCCTGCTCAACCAAACTACGTTCCAAGTTAGTAGTGGCATCAAGGTGAGCAAAAGTAGTAGCTGGAGCTGGGTCAGTATAGTCATCGGCTGGAACATAAACGGCTTGAATTGAAGTAATTGAACCCTTCTTAGTTGAAGTAATTCTTTCTTGCAATTGACCCATTTCTGTTGCTAAAGTTGGTTGATAACCAACAGCACTAGGCATACGACCAAGCAAAGCTGAAACTTCTGAACCGGCCTGAGTGAAACGGAAGATGTTATCAATAAAGAGCAATACATCTTGTCCTTCAACATCTCTAAAGTATTCAGCAAGAGTCAAACCAGTTAAAGCTACACGCATTCTGGCACCAGGTGGCTCGTTCATCTGACCAAATACCATGGCAGTTTTACTCAAAACACCTGAAGCCTTCATTTCAAAGTAAAGGTCATTACCTTCACGAGTTCTTTCACCAACACCAGTAAATACAGAAATACCACCGTGTTCTTGGGCAATATTGTGAATTAACTCTTGAATAATGGTAGTCTTACCAACACCGGCACCACCAAACAAACCAACTTTACCACCACGGACATAAGGTTCAAGTAAGTCAATAACCTTAATCCCTGTTTCAAGAATTTCACGACTAGTAGTTAATTCATCGTATTTAGGTGCTTGTTTGTGGATACCTTCACGTGGATGATCCTTTGGAAATTCTGGTCCATTATCAATTGGCTGACCTAAAACGTTAAACACACGTCCTAAAGTATCTTCACCAACTGGAACAGAAATTGGACCACCAGTATCTTCGACTTTCATTCCGCGTCGAAGACCATCGGTAGATTCCATTGAGATGGTTCTAAGTACACCATCACCAAGTTCAAGTGTAACTTCAAGTGTAATTGTTTCATCTTTAGACTTAATAACGTTTAAAGCATTATTAATATCAGGTAGTTCCTTGTTCAATGGGAATTTAACGTCGACAACTGGGCCGACTACTTGAACGATTTCACCTTCACTCAAAACATCTACCTCCTTCTTTTATCTATTCTAAGGCATTAGCACCACCGATAATTTCAGTAATTTCAGTAGTGATTTGTGCCTGTCTTGCACGGTTTAATTTAGTAGTTAAATTCGATACCAAATCTTTTGCATTGTCAGTCGCACTTTGCATAGCTGTCATTGAACTTGCGTGTTCGGCAGTTTTTGCATCCAGAATTGCACCATAAATAGTTGAACGTGCATATTGTGGTAAAAGTGATGTCAATACAGTATTGATATCTGGTTTAATATCATATTCTAATTCTTGATGTGCTTCAGCTTCCTTTACGCCGATATCTAAATCAACGATTGGGAGCATTTTTTCAACTCTAAATGCAGATGAAAGCGAGTTAACATGATGAGTGTAGCAAACATATAATTCATCATAAACGCCATTCATATACATCTTTATAGCAGTTGAAACAATTGGTAAAACTTCTGCAAAAGTTGGAACATCCGTAATATTGTCATTTTCATACACAACATTTAAATTATTCTTTTTAAAAAATTGTGCCCCAACTGAACCAACAGCTAAAATTTTAACATCTTTATTTTCAGCTTTTGAATCTTCAAAAAGTCCCATCATATTCTTAATTACTGAACTATTGTAAGAACCCACTAAGCCACGATTACCAGTAATCACTAAGTAACCAGTTGATTTGATATTCTTACGGGTTTGAATTAAGTCAGATGTAATACCTAATCCAAAAACATTGGCATAATCAAGTTTAGCAATATTCTTTTCATCAACAGTTGCATTTTCTTCACGTAAGTGGTCAACTACTTGAGAACTTACAATGCGAGATAATGTTTCACGAATATGATCATTGTAAACTGAGTAACCTTTATCATGTTTTTCAGTTTGGTTCAATTTAGATGCAGAAACCATTCTCATGGCTTCAGTAATTTTACCAGTTTGATTAACTGAAGCAATCTTTTTCTTCAACTCAAGTAGAGATGCAGGCATATAATTACCTCCTAATTCTTACTTGGTGAAAAACTATCATTAAATTCTTCAATAGCAGCTTGCAACTTCTTTTCATCTGGTAATTCACCAGTCTTACGAATATGTTCAAGCAAGTCTGCGTGACTACTATCAAAATTGTCGTAAATTTCTTGTTCATAACGAGAAATATCTTCGACTGGAATTGAATCAAGATAGCCGTGAGTTAATGCATAAAGAATCAACACTTGCTTTTCAACTGGAATTGGATCATGAAGTGGCTGCTTCAAAACTTCAACAGTTCTACGACCACGATTCAATTTAGCTTGAGTAGCTTGATCCAAATCACTACCAAATTGTGCAAAGCTTTCAAGTTCACGATATGCAGCAAGGTCAGTACGCAAAGTACCAGCTACCTTCTTCATCGCCTTGATCTGGGCACTACCACCAACACGAGAAACTGAGTTACCCGCATCAATGGCTGGACGAGTTCCAGCAAAGAATAAATCACTTTGTAAGAAAATCTGCCCATCAGTAATTGAAATAACGTTAGTTGGAATATATGCAGAAATGTCTCCAGCTTCAGTTTGGATAAATGGCAATGCAGTCATTGATCCACCGCCCAACTTGTCGTTAAGCTTAGCACTACGTTCAAGCAAACGTGAGTGTAAGTAGAACACGTCACCTGGGTAAGCTTCACGACCAGGCGGACGACGGAGAAGCAAGGAAAGTTCACGATAAGCAACGGCCTGCTTAGATAGGTCATCAAATACGATTAATACATCCTTGCCATTGTACATAAATTCTTCACCCATTGCGGTACCAGCATATGGTGCAATATAAAGCATTGGTGCTGGTTCACTTGGGCCGGCTTCAACTACAATAGTATAATCCATTGCACCGAAGCGCTTTAAAGTTTCAACTTGAGTTCTAACGGTTGATTCTTTTTGACCAATAGAAACGTAAATACAAATTACGTCTTTACCCTTTTGGTTCAAAATGGTATCAATTGCTAAACTAGTTTTACCAGTTTTACGGTCACCGATAATCAATTCACGCTGACCTTTACCAATTGGAACTAAAGCATCGATAGCCTTAATACCAGTTTGAAGTGGTTGATCAACAGACTGACGGTCCATAACACCCGGAGCCTTTGTTTCAATTGGACGAGTCTTATCAGTTTTAATTTCACCTAAACCATCAACAGGTTGACCTAAAGGGTTAACAACTCTACCGATTAGTGCGTCACCGACTGGAACTTCCATGATTCGACCAGTTCTCTTAACCCGGTCACCTTCACGAATATCGTCAAAAGTACCTAAAATAATGATACCTACATCATTTGATTCTAGGTTTTGGGCGATACCGTAAGAGCCATTGTCGAACTCTAACAATTCGTTAGAAAGCGCATTGTCTAATCCGTGAGCACGGGCGATACCATCACCTACGTAAGTTACAACACCAACTTCATCAATGTTGAGCTTATCGTCATAATGTTCAAGTTGTTGCTTGATCAAAGAGCTAATTTCTTCCGCTTTAATGCTCAATGGTTTCACCTCTTTTAATTTTCATCAACTAATTGCGCACGGATCTTGTTCAGCTTAGTTTTAACTGAACCATCGATCACGAGATCCTTAACTTGAAGGATCACGCCGCCTAAAATACTTGGATCAACTTGATTCTCAAGACGCACAGCCTTTAGGTTATACTTCTTAGCAAAGCTTTCACCTAAACGCTTAAGTTGATTATCATCTAGTTTAACTGCAGTAGTTGCCTTTCCAGATGCAATCGACTTCTCATTATCATAAAGGTTATTAAAGTAATCAATAATACCAATTAAATCGCCAAAACGATTGTAATCAAGTAATAAGTTAAGAAAAGATTGAACTTCATTTGAAAAATCTTTTTCAATTTCAGCTAGAATTTTCTTTTTATCATCTTTATTGAGTACAGGATTACTTAAAACTCCAATAATTGCAGGATTTTCTTCAACTGCTTTTTTAAGTGCTTGAAGTTCTTCATGCGCAGAGTCTAAAACCTTCATATCTTGCACATAGCCAAACAGTGCTACGCCGTAGCGTGCAGCAATTTCTTCTCTACTTAAAGCCATTAATCATTCAGCCCCTTAATAAATTGGTCGACTAAATCTTTTTGATCTTCAGCAGATAAATTCTTAGCAATAACTTTTTCAGCGATTGCTACAGAAATGTCCGCAACTTGACCACGAGCATCATCTAGAGCTTCAGCTTTTGCTTTTTTAGCTTCGGCTTCAGCTTTTTTACGAATAGATGCAGCATCGTCATTAGCATTAGCTACAATTTCTTTGCTAGTTTTTTGTGCATTTTCTTTTGCGTCAGAGAGAATTTGAGTTGCCTCTTGTCTTGAATTCTTAAGTGCAGCTTCACGTTCATTGGCTAAAGTTTCAGCCTTTTTACGGTTAGCTTCAGCAGAATCCAAATCATCAATAACTTTTTGCCGCCGCTTTTCCATCATATCGGAGACAGGTCCCCAAGCGTAATGCTTAACTAAAAGCATTAAGATGGCAAAAACAACAAGATACCAGATAGCATTACCTAGGTAAATATGATGTGAGGCTGCAAATAATGTTTGAAATGTCATTTACTGCCCTTCCCTCTTTTTATCCTAATTTATTTTTATTTTCAAAAATTAAAGGAAAAGAATCAAGAAGGCTACAACGATAGCCAAAATTGGAACGGCTTCAATCAAACCAACACCAATAAACATAGTTGCTCTTAAGTTGCCGGCACTTTCAGGTTGACGAGCCATACTTTCGATGGTCTTTGAAATAACCTTACCGTTACCGAAGGATGCAGCTAAGGCTGCTAAACCAGCTGCGATTGATGCAGCGAGATATTTATAAGCTTCTGACATAAATAAACCTCCAAAAAATTATTCTTTGGTAACCTTCTTACCAATGTACACCATTGACAAAGTTACAAATACATATGCCTGGATAGAGCCAATGAAGACAGAGAACCCTTGCCAAATCATAGCCAATGGAGCTGCTAAAATCATAGTTGATATACCAAAGCTTTGAGCTAATCTACCACCAATCAAAGTTAGCAAAACTTCACCAGCATAAATATTCCCATATAAACGAAGTGCCAATGTTAAGAAATTGGTAAACTCTTCAATCACATTGATTGGAAGTAAGAATCCAACCGGTGCAGTATAATTTTTTAAATACCCACCTACTCCAAACTTTTGTACTCCAAATGAGAAAGATAGAAGCAGAGTCATCATTGCAAATGACATTGTTACTACCGGATCAGCAGTTGGTGACTTAACGACCATAAATTCATCGACTTGAACTTCCATGAACATTCCCAATTGGTTCATAAACCAAATAAAGAGAAATAGAACAAAAGCATAAAGCGATAAGTGCTTTTGAGCATCTACATCTTCAACGTTATCCCGGACAATTCCGTTAGTAAAGTCCAATAGATACTCTAGCACATTTTGCTTTTTGTTAGGTTTGAGTTCTACTTTACGTGAAAGCCAGATACAAACGAATAATACTGCTAATGCCATCAAGGTTGAACCTATAACGCCTGTCATATCAAAGTTCAATCCTAAAAAATTGATAACAAATGATTTCTCCATTACTTCGTGACCTCCCTTCTCGTGCTGAATAAACTCGAACACGCTTATTATCTTAACACCAAAATTTGTCTTTGTGAAAATTGTAAGCGCATTTAAAATATTATTTTTTTACGAATGGGTAACTATTTTGTACCAAATAGTCTGTCACCAGCATCTCCCAAGCCTGGGAAAATGTAACCATTGTCAAGCAATTTTTCGTCTTCTGCAGCTGCGTAAATATCAACATCTGGATGTGCTTCTTGAACTGCCTTAATTCCTTCCGGAGCAGCTACCAAAACAGCAAGCTTAATGTCTTTTACACCACGCTTTTTAAGAGCGTCAATTGCCATGTTTGCACTACCACCAGTGGCAAGCATTGGGTCAACAATTAAACATTCACGTTCTGCAACATCTTGTGGCATCTTACAGAAATATTCATGAGGAATTAATGTTTCTTCATCACGATACATTCCAATAACACCAACTTTTGCAGACGGAATCATTTCTAAAACACCATTAACCATTCCCATACCCGCACGTAAAATTGGCACAATAGTCAATTTTTTGCCGGCAATTTCTTTTTGAGTGGTCTTACCAACTGGTGTTTCAATTTCAACATCTTGAAGTGGTAAATCTCGAGTGATTTCATAAGTCATCAAACCACCAATTTCACCAACAATTCTACGAAATTCGTTAGAACCAGTTTCCTTGCGACGAATAATTGTCAATTTGTGTTGAATCAATGGGTGATCCAAAACTACAAACTTTCCCATTTGTGTTTGCCTCCTGTATAAACTAAAGTAATGTCACAACTTATTTTATCAAAAAAGACAAGGGTTTAAACCCCTTGTCTTAATTTTTTTAATTAAAATGATGTCCACCAGCAGCTTTATTCAATCTATTCATATACGCAAGGCTTTCTTGACCCTGATTAAACCCTTGAACAAAAATACGGTCAATATTATTTTTATCATCAAAATAACGCAATCCACCAAACAAATTATGATCTGCATCAACCAAATTTTTACCTAGACTAAATTTATTTTCTTCAGGTAAATCAATTTCTTCTAAAATTGAATCTAGTGCCATTACGCCCATATCTTTCTCAAAATCAATTTTTGAAAAATCATCACTATTATCTACTACTACAACTGGAGCACTCGGAGCATAATGACGATATTTCATCCCAGGAGCCTTAGGAATTTCTTTATCAGAAACTTTTCCGGTATTAATTAATACTTCTTCTCCTAATACTTCACTCAATTCTTCAGGAGTAATTTCACCAGGACGCAAAACAATTGGCGTATCTACAGATAAATCAATAATTGTGGATTCAAGTCCTACGCGAGTTTCCCCACCATCAATAATACCAGCAATTTTTCCTTTTAAATCATGATAGACATGTTCTGCTGTAGTAGGACTGGGTTTGGTTGAAGTATTGGCAGATGGGCCTACGATTGGATAACCTAGTTTTTCAATTAAATCATGAGTCAACTTGTGATCTGGACAGCGAAAAGCAACTGTATCAAGACCTCCTGTTACAGCTTCTGGCAAAGCATTTGGTTTTACATAAAGCAAAATTGTCAAAGGGCCAGGCCAAAAATGCTTAATAAGTTTTTTAGCACGTTCTGGAACACTTTTTGCATACTTTTCAATCATCTTTTCATTAGATACTGTAACGATTAACGGATTATCACTAGGACGGCCTTTAGCAGCATAAACTCCCTTCACAGCGCGTTCATTTGTGGCAATTGCCCCTAATCCATATACAGTTTCAGTTGGAAAAGCTACCAACTCTCCTTGACTGAGTAATTTTACTGCATCATCTAATTGATCTTCTGTAAAAATTTTGGTATCCATTATTTTTGCCACCTTCCATATACCATGCGGGGCTTACCGGCCATATCATTCTTGAATTTAATATCGAAATCTGGCAATTCATGTGCAAAAAGATCTGCCAATTCTTCTTTTTCACTAAAACCATATTCCAAGAAAAATTCACCATGACTATTCAAATGCTCACGCACTTGTTTAGCAAACCTTTTATAAAATTCAAGACCATCTTCTCCACCAAATAAGGCTTCTTTAGGTTCGTTTTGAAGGACATTTTGATCCATTACGCTAGTTTCACTTTTTTTAATGTATGGGGGATTAGAAACTATTTTGTCAAATTTCCCTAATCCAACTAAAACATTAGCCTTTCTAACAGTTGCGTCAACTTCATAAGTTAAAAAGTTTTCTTCAGCAATTCTTAACGCACTATCTGTAATATCTGAAGCATAGAAATTAAGATTTTTTATATTCTTTTTTTCTGCTTCTTTTGCTAAGGCAACAGTGATGCAACCGCTACCGGTTCCCAAGTCAAGAATAGTTTCATTATCGTTTAAATTTTCTAACGTCCATTCAACTAATTCCTCAGTTTCAAAACGAGGAATCAAAACCCCGCGCTGAACCATAATTTTATAACCCAAAAACCAAGCATAGCCCAAAATATATTGCGGAGAAACTCCTTTTGCAAGTTTTTTAATATCTTTTTGAGCTTGTTTAATTTGACTATCCTCTAATACCATATCCTGCTTTAATTCAAACTCACTAGGAGTTAAATCTAACCTCTCAGACAAAAGATAATCAATATCTTCTGGACGCGCATTAGTAGCAATTTCTCCAGCTAAAGTTCTAATCTCTTTTAAAGTTTTAGGCATTTTGGTCAGCAAGCTCCTCTAATTGCTTAGTTTGGTTGTAAAGAATAAGAGCATCAATAATTTCACCAAGCTCACCATTCATTACACGATCAAGCTTATTAATAGTTAAACCAATTCTGTGATCAGTTACACGATTTTGTGGGTAATTATAAGTTCTGATACGTTCTGAACGGTCACCTGTACCTACCGCATTTTTACGCTTTTCATCATATTGATCACGGTTTTGGCTTTCATAGTAATCATAAACACGACTCTTCAAAATTTGCATTGCTTTTTCACGGTTTTGTTGTTGACTACGTTGGTCTTGCATTGCAACTACAATTCCAGTAGGTAAGTGAGTCATTCGAACAGCACTGGAAGTTTTGTTAATGTGCTGACCACCAGCACCACTTGAACGATAAACATCAACACGAATGTCTTTTGGATCGATATCAATATCAACTTGTTCATATTCAGGCATAACAGCTACGGTAGCAGTTGAAGTATGAACACGACCTTGGGACTCAGTAACTGGGACACGTTGAACACGGTGAGCGCCATTTTCATATTTCAATTTTGAATATACTTTGTCTCCGGTAATCATTAAAGCAACACGCTTATATCCACCAACTTCAGTAGCTTCTGAATCAATAAGAGAAACTTTCCAATTTTGAGTTTCAGCATATTTTTCATACATTCTAAGAAGATCGCCAGCAAACAAGGAAGCTTCATCCCCACCGGCTGCTCCTCGAATTTCCATAATAATATCCTTATCATCATTAGGGTCTTTTGGAAGCATTAAAATTTTTATTTCGTCTTCTAATTTAACAACTTCTTCCTCTAATTCAGAGTTTTCCTCTTTAGCCATTTCAACTAAATCAGAATCACTTTCATTAGAGATGATTTCTTTATTATCTTCAATTTCTTTTTTGTCGCTCTTATATTTGTTATATTTTTGAACAACTTCACGCAAATCTGCTTCTTCTTTAGAAATTTCCATGTAGCGCTTGGTATCATTGATGACTTCTGGATCAGCCATCATTTCTTGTAATTCTTCATAGTGTGCAACTAATCCTTCAAGTTGCGCCATAACTTTATCCATCTAATTACCCCTTCTGTATTAATTAAACTTATCTATTTTGACTTGGGTGAAAATAATGAAAACGGCAAACTGGGTAATAACTCTCATCGCCGCCAATTTGTACTTGTTCACCTTCGTAAACAGGCACACCATTATTAATTCGCAAATTCATTGTAGCCTTATGACCACAATAATGACAAATAGTTTTCATCTCTTCAATTTTATCAGCATAAATCAATAAATTTTCACTGCCTTCAAAAAGATGATTTTGAAAATCATTTTTGAGTCCAAAAGCCATAACTGGAATTTTTAGCTCATCTACAATTTTAGCGCATTCTAAGACATGATGCTTTTTTAAAAATTGTGCTTCATCAATTAGTACACAAGCAATTTTTCCATTTCCAGCTGCCATATCTTTTTCACTATTACTTTTTACATATTCAAAGATATTCATTTCATCGCTTACTGGAGTTGCTTGACGATGAAGACCAATTCTAGAAGCTACTGTTCCTACGCCACTGCGATTATCAAGGCCACTTGTTAAAAGTGCAATCTTTCGTCCTTGCGCTTCGTAGTTATGAGCTACTTTTAAAATTTCAATTGTTTTACCGCTACTCATTGAACCATATCGAAAAAATAATTGCGCCATGTATTTTTCTCCCTTTTATAAAAATATCCGCTCTCTAGTATATAAGAATTTTCATTTTTGTGCAGTGGTCAACGTTAAAAATATCGTTTTCTTGCATTTAATATGGTAATATAAAAACTAGTTTTAAAGTGAGGGATTATCAAAAATGAGTTTTAAATCAGGTATTGCAAAAGTTGCCGGAAAATCCTCATATTGGTTCTTACACAACGTTTTAAAAGGTGGAACCAGTTTTCCAGGAAAACTTGCAATGAAAATCGACCCAGAAGTATTAAATACATTGGCTAATGGCTACGAAACAATTATCGTAACTGGAACTAATGGTAAAACTATGACAACTGCTTTGATTGTTGAAGCTTTAAAGAAAAAATATGGGGATATTTTAACTAACCCATCCGGCTCTAACATGCAACAAGGAATTGTAACTGCTTTTTTAGCACATAAAAATAAAAAGGTTAGTCGCAAGATTGCAGTTTTAGAAGTTGATGAAGCAAATGTTAAAATGGTTACTAAATTGCTTCATCCAAGTGCATTTGTTTTAACTAATATCTTCCGTGATCAAATGGATAGGTATGGAGAAATTTATACAACCTATGAAAAAATCGTGAACGGCATAAAATTAGAGCCTAAAGCCAAAGTTATTGCGAATGGCGATGCCAGCATTTTTTCATCAGTAAAATTACCAAATCCTAAAGTATTTTATGGTTTTAAATTACCAAACGATAAGGCAGAAAATGACTTTAAAGCACCTGTAAATACGGATGGCGTTCTATGTCCTGAATGTGACCATGTACTTCATTATCACGAACGTATTTATGCTAACTTAGGTGACTTCTTCTGTCCTAACTGCGGTTATCATAGACCAGACCTTACTTATACCGTCAACAAAATCATTGATCAAACTCCTAATAGTCTAAAATTCCAAATGGGAAATAAAGATTATTCTATTGGTATAGGTGGTACTTACAATATTTATAATGCTTTAGCTGCTTATTCAGTTGCTCGAGAGTTTGGTTTAAGCGATGAAGAGGTTGCTGAAAGTTTTGCCGAAAATAAACGTATTTTTGGACGTCAGGAATTAATTAAATATGCCAATAAAGATATTGATCTTATCTTAGTGAAAAATCCTGTTGGCCTTGATGAAGTGCTTCATATGCTTAACACTGAACAAGATAACTATTCATTAATTACTCTATTGAACGCCAATCATGCAGATGGAATTGATACTTCTTGGATTTGGGATGCCGATTTCGAAGGATTGGACAAGAGTAAAATCAAGAAAATTTTAGTTGGAGGTCAACGCTGGCACGACATGGGCTTTAGACTTGAAATTGCTGGTTTTGATCCTGGAATGATGGTCACAAGTCCTGATAATGATAGCTTGATTGAAGAAATCAGTAAATTACCAACTAAAAAAGTTTATATTCTATCAACTTATACTGCTATGCTAGCCCTTAGAAAAACAATGGCTGAAAAGAAAATTATTAAAGCTGGTATGTAAAATAATGGTTCAAGTTTTCGTACTTGAACCATTTTAATTTTCTAAAAAATAAAAATTAATTAAACTTCATGAATATTACTCAATTTTTTCAATAACCTTCTATACTAGTACTATTAATAGAGAAAGGATTTCACACATTATGAAAAAACATAAATTTCTTTCGCTACTTTTAGTTCTTATATTGATTATCACTTGTTGCATGTTTTATGCAATAAAAATTGAACCGCATCGCTTAACAGTTGACCATACTTCACTTAATCAAAACAATGGTAGTCGTCCACTAAAAATTGTTCAGTTCTCTGATGTGCATGTTAAAAGTAATTTTACCTATCATGATTTAGATAAAATTGTTAAAAAAATTAATGACCAAAATCCTGATGTTGTTATCTACAGTGGTGACTTATATGATCATTATGACAAATATAATGATGACCAACATGTAATTGAAGAACTTAAAAAGATAAAAGCAAACTATGTAAAACTAGCCGTATTCGGAAATCATGATCGTAGTTTTCCAGCCCAATATCAAAATATTATAAATTCAAGCGGTTTTACTTTATTGCAAAATCAAAATTATTACCTTACTACCAAAAATGGTTCTAAAGTATTATTTACTGGACTTGATGATTGGATTTTAGGTAATAGTTATATTCCTGCCAATAATAATATTTCAAATATAAAATATAAAATTTTGCTTAGTCACGAACCCGAACAAGTACTGAACTATATTGGCTTCAATTATGATATTGCTCTTACAGGCCATAGTCATGGAGGACAAATTAATATTCCCGGTATCAATTATGAAATCCTCCATAGAACTCATCACTCTACAAAATATGTTAATGGAATTTATTCATTACCAAATTCCAATATTAAAAAAATGTACGTTAATTCAGGAATTGGCACAACTCAACTTAATGCTCGTTTTGGTGTTATTCCAAAAATCAGTGTTTTTTATCTATACTTATGACTCTCTAATTAGAGAGTTATATTTTTTTAGAAGATTTTCCCTTTTCACCCAAATTTTTAAAAAGCCACATTCAACCAGAGAAACAAAAAAGCCACATTCAACCAGAGAAACAAAAAAGCCACATTCAACCAGAGAAACAAAAAAGCCTTTAGCATTAATGCTTTAAAAGCATTTAATGCTAAAGACTTGCTAAAAAATTGAGATATTGGGGCTCGAACCCAAACATCCAGGAACCAGAATCCTGTGCCTTACCAATTTGGCTATATCTCAATAAATCACCCGTACGAGAATTGAACTCATAACTCCACCTTGAGAGGGTGGCGTCTTAACCATTTGACCAACGGGCGAATCAACAATAAATATTATTGACTTTTATTATAAAAAAGTCAAGTTGTTTTATTAAGAAAAAAGCATTATTCTTTATTTATTATGATTGATTATTCTACAACACAACATTTAATTGAATCAATGGTTTCAGAAAGAATTGTACCTGGTGTGAACTATGCTTTTATCAAAAAAAGTCAAGTTTTCACTTCAACCATTGGTTTTGCCAGTATTTATCCTGAAGTAACTCAGCTAAGTCCATTTGCTGAATACGATTTAGCCAGTTTAACCAAAGTATTGGCAACTGAAAATATTTTATTAAAATTATATGATCAAGGTAAACTGAATTTTAGTGAACCGGTCTCGAAGTTTATTCCTGAATTTAAAAATTCTCAAGTTCGTTTATTTCACTTACTTACTCATACCAGTGGTATTCGAGGATGGATTGAAAACCGTGATAATTTAAATCATGACGAGCTTTTAGATGCGTTAGTAAATTTACCAGTTACTGATGAATTCAGAACTAAAATGCGCTATGCAGATACTAACTTCATCTTACTAGGTTTAGTTATTAAAAGTATTTTCAATAAACCGGTTCAAGAAGTAGCAATGGATGAAATATTTGAACCTATGGGACTTTCTCATACATCTTTTTGGCCTGAGCCCCAATTTTGTGTACCTACAGCTTTAGTTAATGGAAAAATACTTCAAGGTATCCCACATGATCCTAAAGCCAGACAGCTTGGAAGTGATTGCGGTTCTGCGGGATTATTTTCTACAATGGAAGATTTAATCCACATCAGTCAAGGATATTTAGGATTAAATCAAAATATTTTACCTTATAGCCAAAACGTAGTTGAACAATTATTTGATAACAAAAATCCACGAACTGTAAAGCCGCGTTCATGGGGATGGGATTTACGCTTTGACCCTAAATATAATTATCCAATAATTTTACATACTGGCTTTACCGGGACTTTAATTATTCTTGATAGAATTAAAAAATCAGGTCTAGTACTTTTAACAAATCGTGTTCATCCCACAAGTCATAATTTAATCTTTTTAGCTATGCGAGAAAAGATTATCCAAAGCTTTTTAAAGGAAAACTCCAAATAAAGAAAAAGGCGACTGGTGTTCAGTCGCCTTTTTAATCTCACTTATTTTCAATCATTCACTATAATTATAGTCTATTTTTTAGTTTTTGTCTTGATTTTTTCTAATCTAAAGAGTCTTAAGTAGCATCCTAAAATTATTAGACCTAATATACTTGTAAAGCAAAATGCCATTTGACTTCCTTTAGCAGTCAAAACCGCATATGATGCCCCACCTTTATTTTGAGAAATAGCAATAATTGATGCCAAAATAGCAGTTCCAATAGATCCTGCTAATTGTTGGCTAGTTTGACATACAGCCGTAGCATCTGCACGTAAGTTACCTTGTTGAAGCTTTAGCGATTCAGCTAAAGTATTACTGAAAGCCATTCTGTGACCTAACATTAAAATCCCATAGATTATCATTATCATCATAACAGTTAAATCTAATCCATAAATAGCAAATAAAATACTACTGATTGTCATTAAGCCTCCTCCTAAATAAAGAGGCAATCTTGCTCCCATGTTATCATATAATTTTCCAAAATATGGATTAAGTAAACCAGCAATAATACTTCCTGGTAATAAAATTAGCCCTCCAACAAGTGAGCTTTGGTGACTAACAATTTGAACATAGTTTGGCAAAACAAAACTAGTTCCGATATTAATGAATTGCAAAAGAAAATATGCGAGAGCCCCATAAATAAAAGCTTTTTGCTTGAAAACAGCTAAATCTAATAATTTTTTAGTAGATTTTTTGGAAAGTTTAGCAAAAGTATAAAATAATATTCCTGCTAATAATAACAACCCCCACAATTTCCAATTAGCTAATCCATGACTAATTTGGTTAATACCAATTGTTAAACTCACAAAAGCCCCAGATAAAATAATAAAATTCAACCAGTCAAAGCCATTATCTTTTTGTTCATGATATTTTCCAACTACAAATATTCCCATAATAAATACCATAGCTGCAAAAATTACTACAATTATAAAAATCCAGCGCCAATTCATATAATAAGTTACAGCGCCTCCAAAAGCTGGACCCAGAGTGGGGGCCATCGCAATTACTAATCCGGCAATTCCCATATAAACGCCCCATTTAGCTCTAGGCATTATTTCAGTAATCATATTAAACATTAATGGCGTACTTAATCCTGCTCCAAGAGCTGATACCAGACGCCCCAACAGTAAAATTACAAAATTAGGTGCAACTGCGCTAATTAAACTCCCAATGATAAAACCAATACATGCTACAGAAAATTGCTGTTTAGCGGTAAATCTTTCATTCAAATAAGACGAAGTAATCATAACAATTGCAATCATTAATAAATAGCCCGTAGTCGTCCATTGAATTGTATCTAAACTTACCTTAAATTGTTTCATCATCGTTGGAAAAGTAACATTCAAACTAGTTTCTGTCAAAATTCCCACAAAAGACATAAAAGCTGCAGCTAAAACTGCAAGTACATTTTTACTACTCGTTTCTTTATTCACAAACACATTCCCTTTCAATGAAAAAGAGTAGAAGCAAAAAGCTTCTACTCTTTCTTTAGCTAAAATTAGCTTATTTCTGCTGTATAATCATCTGTTAACCATCAATTATACTAAGTAGATTATTTATTATTAAAGACGCTTAGTTAAGTCGTCATGCAAGTCTTCATAGCCTGGCTTGTTAAGAAGACCAAACATATTGCGCTTGTAAGCTTCAACACCTGGTTGGTTGAATGGGTTAATACCATTCAAGTAACCTGAAATAGCAATTGCTAATTCGAAGAAGTAAATCATGTAGCCCAAAGTATGAGCGGTTTGATCTGGAATGTTAATAGTCATTACAGGAACACCACCATCAGTGTGAGCTAAAACAACACCTTCATAAGCGCGGTCATTTACGTAATTTAAGCTCTTACCTTCTAAGAAGTTAAGACCATCAAGGTTTTCTTTGTCGCCTGGAATCTTAACATCATGGCGTGGCTTTTCTACACGAATAACAGTTTCAAAGATGTTACGAAGACCTTCTTGAATGTATTGACCAAGTGAGTGCAAGTCAGTAGTAAAGTTAGCACTTGATGGATAAATACCCTTTTGGTCTTTACCTTCTGATTCACCCATTAATTGCTTGCACCATTCAGCAAACATTCTAAGGCTTGGTTCATAGTTTTCAACAATTTCAGTTGTGTAACCCTTGCGGTAAAGAATGTTACGAATTGCTGCGTATTGGTATGGAGTAGGTTTTGATAAATCAGTGTCAGTGTAGTCTGCACGAGCGTCAGCTGCACCCTTCATTAATTCATCAATATCAGCACCACTTGCAGCAATTGGAAGCAAACCAACAGCTGTAAGAACACTGTAACGACCACCAACATCATCTGGAACTACAAATTCTTCGTAGCCTTCTGCATCAGCTTCAGTCTTAAGTGCACCCTTCTTACGGTCAGTAGTTGCGTAAATACGCTTAGCAGCTTCTTCCTTACCATATTTTTCAATAAGCTTAGCTTTAAAAATACGGAATGCTACTGATGGTTCAGTAGTTGTACCTGACTTAGAAATAACATTGATACTAAAGTCCTTATCACCAAGCCATTCAATTAAGTCGTAAAGGTATGAACCTGAAAGTGAATTACCGCAGAATACTACAGTTGGGTAATCGCTCTTTTCCTTACCGTAAAAGTTACTGTTCAAAAATTCAATTGCAGCTTGTGCACCAAGGTATGAACCACCAATACCGATACAAATCAATACTTCTGAATCGCTTTGAATCTTCTTAGCAGCTTTCTTAATGCGTGCAAATTCATCTTTGTCATAATCAACTGGCAAGTTAAGCCAACCAAGAAAATCACTACCAGCACCAGTACCATCGCGGAGTTCAGTGTTAGCAGCATTTACCATAGCTTGCATTTCGCTCAATTCGTTTTTGTGAACAAATGGAGCTAATTTACTACTATCAAAATTAATTAAACTCATAAATCTGCTTCCTAACTAGATAAAATATTTATTTCACAAGACCTATTTTAGCAATTTTGTTACATAAATACCAGTCTTATTATAATTTAAAAATTCCGCCTAATTCTTTTAAACATCATAAAGAAACCGTAACCAATTATACAACCACAAGTATTAAAAAATACATCATCAATATCGCTAACTCCTGTTGCTAAAAAGAATTGCATAACTTCAATACAAATCGAAAACAGCATCCCTAACAAAGTTACTCTCCAAAAAGTTTGCTTTTTTGAAAAAACTATCGGCGCCAAAAAACCAATCGGTACGAAACATAAAACATTTCCAAATGAATTATAAATAAAATCTACCCTACTTTGCGCATAAATTAATTTCCATGTCTCTTCCATAAATGTCAAATTTATGTCGCTAAGCGGTCTTTTTAAATGCAGTTGAATTTGCCACGGAAAATATGTATCCCTAAATGTTGTCAGCATTAAAACTAAAATAATATAAAATGCAAAAATCCAAACAGTAGCTTCAGATTTTATCGATCTCCTTCTACGAACACAAAGTAGCCAAATCAAACGAATTACAGCAAAAATCAAAAAATAAAAAACAGTTTTATCTAATGCAACTAGTGATAACTTTATCAACGGAAAATGATTTATTCTAGTTGCATACAGTTTAACTAATAAATTATACAGCGGTCCAAAAAATACCATAATAAATCCCTTAAATTTTTAATGTCTAATTTAAATTATACTCAATTTTGATCAAAAATTATTAAAAAACTACTAACTCTCACTAAAAGATTGTCTATTTTTTTTATAACCATTAAAATGAAGAAGTTAATAAGGAGAAATTATGAAAAAAACACTACTCAATTTCATTCAAACCCGTACTGGATTTTTTACGTTACTGGTAGTTTTATTTTGGATCAAATATATTTTTGCGGCCTATGTTGATTTTAATTTAGGTCTTAGCGATCCCTACCAACATATAATCATGTGGACAAGTCCAATCGGCACAGCAATCTTATTGATTGGTATCGGTTTTTACTTTCCTCGTCCACTAGTATCATACATTGCAATGTTGGTAATGGACTTTTTAAATACGGTCCTTTTATTTGCAAATATTTTATACTATCGGCAATTTTCTGACTTCATTACAATGAAGACCATCACCAATGCCGGAAAAGTTGCTCCCGGTTTAGGTAAAAGTGCAGTTAGTTTACTTCATCCTAGTGATATTTTCATTTGGTTAGATTTAATTATTATCATTGCTTTATTGATTACTAAAAAAATTAAAATTGATCCAAAGTCTTATGGTCTTTCAACACCATTTGCCATCACTTCATTTGGAGCATTTATGCTAACTTTAAATATGTTTTTGGCCGAATCATCAAGACCACGTTTATTAAGAAATACTTTTGATCGTTCTTATATTGTTAAGTATCTTGGTTTAGATACTTATACGGTATACGACGGCATTAAAAATGCTCAAACAGTACAAGTAAACAAGAATGCCAACTCATCAGATCTTAATAAAATAATCAACTATACCAAAAAACACCATGCTTTAGCTGGAACAACCTTTGGAAAAGAAAAAGGAAAGAATGTAGTTATTATTCACCTTGAAAGTTTCCAGCAATTTTTGATTAATTTAAAAATTAACGGCACAGAAGTTACTCCATTTTTAAATTCTATTTATAAAAATCCTCATACCATTAGCTTTAAAAACTTTTATCACCAAGTAGGACTTGGGCGTACAAGTGATGCAGAAACCATGCTTGAAACAGGTAGTTATGGAATTTCAGATGGGTCACTTTTTACTTCTCTAGGCTCTGAAAACACATTTCAAGCAGCCCCTCAAATTTTACGTCAAGATGGTTATACTTCAGCAGTTTTTCACGGAAATGTCGGAACTTTTTGGAATCGTAATGAAGTTTACAAAAATTTTGGTTATAACTATTTCTTTGACCAAAATTATTTCAGTAACAAAACTAACGATAAAATTGGTTACGGTTTAAAAGATAAATTACTTTTTTCTGAAAGTGTTAAATATTTAGAACAAATGCAACAGCCATTTTATGCTAAATATATTACTGTTACTAATCACATTCCTTTTTCAATGGATAAAGAGGATTTAGACCCTAAGTTCAAGACAACTAATACTAGAGACGAAACCATTAATAACTACTTCGAAACTGCGCATTATTTAGACCAAGCCGTTCGCGAGTTTTTCAATTATTTAAAAGCTTCTGGACTATACAAAAATACCATGATTGTAATTTATGGAGATCATTATGGTTTATCAAATAGTGAAAATGAAACTTTAGCACCGATTATTGGTGAAAGTTCAGATACTTGGAATAGTTTCAATAATGTACAAATGCAACGTGTTCCGTTTATGATTCATGCTGCTAATCTCAAAGGTGAAATCAAAGATAAGGTTGGGGGTGAAATTGACGTTTTACCTACATTACTCCACTTACTAGGTATTAAAAATAAAAATTATATTCAATTTGGTAGTGATATGCTTTCCCCTAAATATAAAGATTGGATAGTCTTTAGAAATGGAACAATTGTAAGTGGCAAATATGTCATTATCGGTGGTAAAGGAATTAAGGGGGTAGTTTATGACCGAAAGAGCGGAAAACAAATCATCAACTTTACTTCACAAGAAAAGCGTGAAATCACCTCTTTAGCAAAAGAAGCCAAACAATCATTAAAATATTCTGACTTATTGAATAATCATAACTTACTTAGATTCTATACTCCAATTGGTTTTAAACCGGTTGATCCAGCTCAATTTGATTACTTAACAAATTATGAACAGATGATAGAATTAAGACAAAAATTAAAAGAAAAATCAACTTCACTTTACTCTCAACATCATGGCTCAACTACTAGTTTATATAAAACTGATGCAGCAGAATTACGTGGACGTCAAAAAGAAATTACCGAAGTTCCTGATACTGTTAAAAACAACAGCCTTACTAATAAGTCAACCTCTCAAAAAGAAACTCAAACTAAAAATAAATAAAAAATCAAGCAAAAAAGCTGACATTTTGTCAGCTTTTTTAATCTATAAAAAATCATATATTATTATTTTTCTCATAACCGTTATCATAAATAATCACAGTAAAAGTAGCGCCTTTATTCGGTTGAGATTCTACAGAAATTTCTCCTCCATGCTGTTTAACAAGTGAATATACAATTGCTAATCCTAACCCAGACTCACCAGTTCCTAAACGAGCTCTGGAAGGATCCGCTTTAAAGAAACGCTCAAAGATATATTTCATTTGTTCTTTACTCATTCCAATTCCATTATCTTTTACTTGAATTTGGACTGCATGGTCAATTCTGCGTCCTAAAAGCGTTATTTTACCATCATGTGTAAACTGAATCGCATTCTGAGTTAAGTTAACTACAATTTGAGTGAAGCGATCTCTATCCGCATAAATTGGCAAATTTTCAGGACATTCAACAATTAATTTATCATTTGCCTTTTTAGCATTTTGTTGCAGCTGCGTTTGCACATCATGCAATACATCTGCCGCATTAAACTCACTCTTATACAGAGAAACTTGATTGCTACGAATTTTTTCGTAATCTAAGTTTTCATTAACTAGCCTAATGAGTCTCTTAGTTTCATGCTTCATTAAAGAAATCGACTGTGGCTTGGATTCTTCAGGGATTGCATCATATTGTAATCCTTCAAGAATCCCATTGATAGTGGTCAAAGGGGTCCTCATTTCATGAGCAACATCTGCCATAAATTGGTCGCGTCGTTTTTCTTGAGCTTTAATTTCTTCATTAGATTCTTTTAGAGCTTTAACCATTTGATTAAAGTTTCCAGCTAATTGGTCAATTTCATCACTATTTTTATGTTCAAGATGAACATCAAAGTCTCCTGCTTCAACTTTTTTAGTGGCTCTTGATAAACGCTTAATTTTAGCTGTTGAATAATACGAAATAATTAAACTTAATACCAATCCTACAACTAAAGTCACAATTAAAGCGTTCATCAAATTGTGCTTTGCCATCATAATGGGTCTTTCAACATTTTTTACTCTTGATCCTAGCCAAATAACACCAACTAGTTTTTTACCATTCATCCACGGCATTAATACGCCTGTATAAGCATCTTTAGTCTTACCAATATAAGAACGACCAACATTATTGTTTTTGATTCGAATTTCTTGTCCCTTTTTCAAAGTGGCAAAAACTTTTTTAGATAATTTTACTTGATTAGGCACTTTAGGATAAATTTGCTCATTTTGACCATTAAAAATCCTAAATTGCATATCATCTCCTTGCAAAACAAATTGCAATTGAGTTAAAAAATTATCGCTTAAAACAGCTTCTCCATTTCTTCCTTCATTAATTGCAAGCTGTCCCAAAGAATCTGCATAATTTTCCATACGGTGATAATTTTGCGAATAAGCTTGATTTTTAGCATAATCAATTTCCGCATAGCCAATAATTGAAATAGTAGTAATTATTATTATCAAAAATCCGAGCATGTGTTGATAGATTAACTTCATTATTCAACCTTAGAATCATCAAATTTATATCCTACACCCCAAACAGTTTGAATAACTTGAGGACCAACTTTTTCTAATTTTTGACGCAGTTTTTTAATATGAGCATCAACCGTTCGCTCTTCACCATAATATTCATAACCCCACACAAGTTCTAATAACTGTTCTCGTGAAAAAACTTGTTTAGGTTTTTGTGCTAAAGTAAACAGTAAATCAAATTCTTTTGGTGTTAAATTTCTAACTGGTTGACCATCAAAACTAACTTCACGTCTAGCAGTTGAAATCATTAGATGCTCTGTCTTGATATCATAATCTTGTATATTTTCGCTTTCATCACCTTTAGAATCATCCATCATTACTCGACGATGAAGAGCCTTGATACGTGCAATTAAAGCCAAAGGACTAAAGGGCTTTGTCACATAATCATCCGCTCCTACGCCTAAACCCAACACTTGATCAGATTCACTTCCACGCGCTGTAAGCATAATAATTGGGACAGTAGGAGAAATAGCCCTAACTTCTTTAGCAACTTGAATACCATCTTTTTTAGGCAAATTAAGATCCAGCGTAATTAAATCATAACTAGCTGGATCTTGTTCAAATTTATTGACAGCTTCTTCACCATCAACCGCAATAACTTGCTCCCAACCTTCTTTTTTGAAAAACATCCCCATCATTTCTGCAACAGACTTGTCATCTTCAACCATTAAAATTTTTAAATTCATATTCAATCCTTAAATCCTTTTGTTCTTGTTTTCTTAATTTTATCAGGATCGACATAATCTCTTGGAAGCTGACCACGTTTTTGCAAAAACAATTTCAAACTTTTTTCAGTCCAAACAATTGGAAACAAAATAAACAAATAAAAAGTTAGCAGCCATAAAAGAAAGTAGCGATCCCAATTCAAAAAATGAATTATCATACCTAATACTACCTGAATTGTACCGAATAGTAAAAGCCAATAGCTAGCAATTTTTTGAGCATATTTAAAGCTCTCCGAATTTACCTGGGCTAGATATGATAGATAACCATATAGACGATTAGGCTTTTTTGCAGGACTTATCAACCAAATAAATCCTACTACCATCATTACACTGCCACACGCGATATATATCATCAAGGGCCACTTCCTTTTTGAAAATTTTATTCTTGCTCTTCATCTGGAGCAGACATAACAATTCTCATTTTACCAGTGAAAGTGAAATTCTTCATCTCATTTGGAATAATTAAATTATCTCCTAACTTTAAATTCCATTTTTGACCATTAGATTCAATAGTTCCTTTACCATCAATTACTGAAACTAATAAATAAGGATGATTATTGAGACTGGTTTGCCAAGTTCCATCTAAATCAATTTGCCACAAATAAAAATGTGGTGAAACTGGTGGCTCAACTAATGTCTTAATTTCCGCATCTTGTACTTTTTCAGTATGAATATCTAATTTAGGATCTTGATGCGGAACTGTTGTTACATCAATCGACTTTTGAGTATGGAGTTCTCGCTTTTTTCCTGTTTTTTTATCAACTCTATCATAATCATAAAGACGATAAGTAACATCGCTTGATTGTTGAGTTTCAATAACTAAACTACCTTTAGTCAAAGCATGGATAGTTCCTGCTGGTACATAGAAGAAGGCTCCTTTTTTTATTGGAACTTTGCGAAGTAACTTATCCCATTCACCTTTTTTTATCATTTCCGTAAGTTCTGCTTTGCTTTTTGCATGATGACCATAAATCAAATATGCACCGGGATCTGCTTGTAACACATACCAGCTCTCAGTTTTACCAGAATCATTTTCTACTTTATTAGCATAGTCATCATCTGGGTGAACTTGAACAGATAAATTATCATTAGCATCCAAGAATTTAACAAGCAATGGAAACTCTTTTGACTTAGGATTGCCAAATAATTCTGGATGTTCATGATAAACTTCTCTTAAGCTCTTTCCCTTAAGTGGCCCTGAAGTTACCGTTGAAGCATCATCTTTATAGCCAGAAATAATCCACGCTTCTCCAACTTTTCCTTCTGGAATATCATAATGAAAAATTGTATCTAATTTACGACCGCCCCAAATTTTTGGTCTAAAATATGGCGTTAAAAAAATTGGTTCCATTTAAAATCACCTCACATAAAGTATATACTTTTTCGGCAAATAAATGAAACCACTTTCTTTATTTTTATAAATTTTTTTGAAACTTTTTAATACCACTAATTAGTCGGCTTATTCCATCCTCAACAAGCTTCATTGGACAAGCTAAGTTTATTCTAATAAAACTAGAACCATTCCCACGATAAATATTACCGGCTGAAACTATTAGTCCAGTTTCTTGTTTAAGATATTGAACTAACTTTTGACTATCACTAGTAATTTTACTTATATCCAACCACATCAAATAAGTTGCAGTTGAAGGAATGATATATACTTCAGGTATTTTAGCATTAATTTCTTCTCCAGCATAAGCAAAATTTTTTTGCAATTGTAACTTCAACTCCATTAACCACTCATGTCCTTTTTCATATGCAGCAATCGTTGCTGGAATAGCTAAAAGATTTGGTTCAGCAATCTCATCGCTATTTAGTCCTCGATTGACTACATTGCGAAGATTATCGCCCGGAATAATTGCAGTAGCTGAATGAAGAGCTGCCACATTAAAAGTTTTACTTGGTGAAACTAAAGAAATCACATTATTTTGAGCTTTGCCCTCTACACTATAAGCTGGAGTATAGTCGATTCCTTCTCTGACTAAGTCGCCATGAATTTCATCTGATAACAATACAACATGATTCTTATAGCATAACTCAGCAATTTTTTGTACTTCATTTTTCGTCCAAACTTTTCCAATTGGATTATGTGGATTACAAAAAATCATCAACGTTGTCAATGGATTGGCTAATTTTTCTTCTAAATCCTCCCAATTAATTTGATATTCTTTTCCATTAAAAATAAGATCATTGGATAAAACATGACGACCATTATTTTCAATTGAATTATAAAAAATATTATAAACAGGCTCTTGAACGAGTACATTATCACCAGTGTGTGCAACTCTGCGAACAATTGAAGATATCGCTGGCACAACTCCAGTTGTAAAAATCATCCAATCTTTTTTAGCATCTTGACCATGTTCTTGTTTTTGCCAATTAATTACAGCTTTAAAATAATCATCTCCTGGCCATTCATAACCAAAAGCTCCAAGCTGGATTTTCTTTTCCATTGCCTTGACAATTTCTGGTGCTACCTTAAAATCCATATCGGCAATCCACATTGGAAGCTGACCTGGTTTTACATTCCATTTAATTGAATCAATATTGCGTCTATCTGGCACAGTTTCAAAATCATACTTCATATTTTGCCTTCTTTGCTTTTTGATTTGTATCTGACTCTTCAGTTCTTATTTCTACCGTATCACAATTTATTATAGTTTTGTTTGGATCAATCTTAGTTGGATCCATAATTAATTGAGTAATTTTAGGTACAGTGATATTTCCAGAAATTGGATTTTTTATACTATCAATCTTAGTAGTAATCTCGGCATTAATATCAGAAACATATTCAAAAACTAAATTTGAATTAATTAATTTACAATCCTTCATTTCTAGATGTTCAATATAATTAAGTCCCTGTTTACTTTGAATAATACAATTAACTAATTTTAAATTCTTAGTATTCCATGCTAAATATTCACCATCAAGAGTTGAATCATAAATTACTACATTTTCACAATTCCAAAACGCATCTTTAGAAACAAAATTTGAATTGTGAACTTCAATATTTTTGCCACCATCAAAGCAGTAATTTCCAATAATTGAAACATTATCTAAATAAATATTTTCACTATCTTTACCAAAATAATCACCATTAATTTGTGAATTTCTAATTTTTATATCTTTGCATGTCCACATGGTTTCTTCAGCATTTGAAAAATGAACATTATCTAAACTTATATTTTCACAGCGTCTAAACAGTTTAGGAGCCTGTAAAGCTGAATCTTTAATTGAAATATTTTTTGTGTACCAGATACCGCTACGCGACATTGTTTCAAAAACTGTATTTCTAACTTTTATATTTTCATCGTACCATAGAGGATATTTCCATTTAAATACTGAGTTTTCAATATTAATATTTTTCACTTCTTTAAGCGGAGATTCCCCTTTGCCAAATATTATTTCATTAAGATTTGCATCTTTTAATCCATATAAAATTCTTTCGCCTTCGAAAAATTCATCTTCATAATTTCGCATAAAAAACTCCTCACTAAATCTATAATCACATTTAGTATAGGAGTTTTATACATTAACATCTAATATTTATACTTGATTTTAATAAATAACTTTTAGTTATATTAGAAATCAACACTTTTCTATTATTATATTACCTCCTTTTTTGTCCATTTTTTAAAAACCAGATTTAACCAGAGAAACAAAAAAGCCTTTAGTACCAACACTTTCAAAGCATTAAATACTAAAGACTTTTATAAAAATGGAGATGAGGGGAATTGAACCCCTGTCCAAACGCATCTCGTCACTGACCTCTACGATCATAGTTATATTATTTGAACTTCACTAATTCACAACGCCATATAACAGGGCTAATATGAATTAGCTAACCTGTTAAGACTCTTTCTAACTATTCAGGTGAGGTAGTTAAACGTAACTCGCTAATGTTGATACCAATAGTTAATCACGAGTAAACCAACTAAAGGCAACACAGGCGCCTAATTAGGCAGCTACTGCGTAAGAATTACTGTTTTTTGCAGTTAAATTTATAAGTGACGTTTTTACGTAGACGTGACCTACGAATCGCAGTCAATGCGAGTCTACGCCTGTCGAATCCCAAAACATCCCCTTGAGATGTTTTTATTATAGCATAGACTACATGAAATGCGAAGCAATTTGCTTATTTATTCTAAATGAGCCAATCTTACAACGTCACGTTCAATCATTAATTCTTCATTGGTTGGAACAATCATTACACGAATCTTAGAATCTGGTTTAGTTATTGTCTTTTCACCATTAGTTTCATTTTCTTCAAGATCAGGAACTACTCCAAATATACCCAATTGTTCCATCACCATTTTACGGATGTGTTGATCATGTTCACCAATACCTGCAGTAAAAATAATTGCATCAGCACCATTCATTTCAGTAATGTAAGCACCGATATAGCGAACAACACGATTAACAAAAATTTCACGTGCTAAAATTGCACGCTTATCTTTATTCTTTTCTAAATCACGCATATCAGGTGAAATTCCAGAAATACCCAAAAGTCCTGACTTATTATTCAAAATACTGATCATATCATCAATAGAAATATTCTCTTTATCCATTACAAATCTTAAAAGTGATGGATCAACATCTCCTGAACGTGTACTCATAGTAATTCCGGCAAGTGGACTAAAGCCCATTGAAGTATCGTATGATTTACCATTCTTTACAGCTGTAATTGAAGCACCGGAACCCAAATGACATACAATAAGATTCAAGTCTTCTAGTTTTTTATCTAATAATTCTGCAGTTCTTTCCGAAACATAACGAACAGAAGTACCATGAGCACCATATTTACGAGTACGATATTTTTCATACCATTCATAAGGTACAGAGTACATGTAATGAACAGGGTCTAAAGTTTGATGGAATGATGTGTCAAATACTCCTACTTCAGGTACTCCTGGCAACAACTTCATAAAGGCTTCTATTCCTTTTCCTTCAGCAGGATTATGAAGTGGGGCATAATCAGTTAAATCAAATATTTTTTGTAAATTATCTTTATTGATAATCGCAGAATCTTTAAAATATTCGCCACCTGCAACAATACGGTGACCGACACCTACAATTTCATTGAGATTCTTAACAACATCATATTTTTTCAAAGCTTCTAATAATAAACTAACAGCTTTTTCTTGGTTTGGAATTGCTACTTTTTCAACATGCTTCTCACCATTTGCTAACTTTATTTCAAATGATGAACCATCAAGTCCAACACGATCAGCTATTCCTTCAGCTAATACTTTTTCATCAGGTAGTGAAAAGATTTTATATTTAAATGATGAGCTACCTGAATTAATTGCTAAAACTTTATCCATAAGACAAAATCCTCCACATAAATTGTTGATTGTTTCTAACAAACTAATGAATAGTTTTAGTATACCACTCGTTTAGCTTATCATTAAAGTTTACAAGCGCATCTTGGCCGTTCAAAGATTCTAATTTAGTAAGCAAAACCTCACTGCTGGTAGCGTTTTCACCATGATTCTGAAATACTAAAATAGATTTTTGATTAAATTTATTTTGGAACATCTTATCTGGTAATTCAACAATAGCTTTTAGATAAACTTTCTTAGTAAGCCACGGCATAAAGTCAGCACCAACTTTTCCTGATAGGATTGATTTAGGAACTACCAAAAATGCGTACCCAGCTGGCTTTAAATTCTTGATAATTTGTTCAATCAAGAGTAAATGAGCAAAAGAATGTCCTTTTTCTGCCTTTGTAGCAAAGTTTTTAGCATTTTCATCAACTGGATAATATCCAATTGGCAAATCACTAACCACTGCATCGGGACTTGGAACCATCCAAGGAGTTAATGCATCCTGACAAAAAAGTTCAATATTAATATTATTTAAATGAGCAGCAACATCAGCTAAATTCAACATTTCTTCATCATTATCAATACCAATCAATTTATAATGATCCTTAGAATGATTTTCAGATTTTAATTGATTAATAACCGCATAAAGTAAATTACCTGTTCCCATAGCTGGATCAACAATTTCCAGCTCTTTATCTGTAGGCAATAATTTTTGCATAATTAGTGCAATTAAAGTAGAAATTATAGGAGGTGTTGGCATTTGATTAGCATCTCTATTATCATCATTGATTGCCTTTAAAGTTAAATAAGTAAATACTTGAACTTTAACTTTTTGAGGAAGATGATCATAATCTAACTTCTCATACATCTTACTTAGCTTAGCAACTGTTTCTTTATCTGGAGCACCCATTTCAACTTTGATTTTTCCATTTTCTAGATTGTCAAAAGTTTCAACCAAGGCCTCTGCAAAGGAAACATTTAAACTTTCTTGTAAAGTTTGCACACAAGCTAAAAACTGATTAAATATTTTTTCAAATTTTTCAATATTTTCCATAATTCACCCTTCTTTTTATCTTACTTACAATTTTAAAGAAAGGTGAGAAATGGTGCAAGAAATATCAATCTGAGATTAGATAATCAATAATCATAATATTGTTTTCCATACTATCATGAAATATTTGTCTATATACTGCTAAAAACAATAAGCACGTTGTTAATACTAATACGCTACTTAGAAGAGCGCTTGCTTTGAGAGTTTTTATTTTTTCGAGTCGTATTTTCACTCTGAGATTTATTTTCTTCATCTTTTTTACTTTTTTCTTTTGGTCTAGGATCAAGTTTAAAATACAATTCAGATTTTCTTTTATCTTTTTCAATTACAGTGATTTTTATTTGTCCATCTTTAGTAGAAAACGATGCTGCTTGTACATTTAATAAAAGTGGCATATGACCGCCCTCATCAGTAGTTGAACGAATCATATGCTTATATTTTTCTAAAATATACGTTTTTTCAATCTTCTTTTTTCCGCTTCCTTTTACTTTAACAAGTTTTGATTTAAAAGAATTTGAAGAATCAGCCAGTGCATATACAACCCCACTATCTTCATGTAAAAAGCGATTAAATTGAACATAAGCAAAAGCAATATCATCAGTACGATGGCTAGATTTATTTACAGTTTTCAAATTTGTTAATAAATTCTGAAGAATTAATATTACTAACATTGAAATAAAAATTGAAAAAATAGTTTCAGCTAAAGTAAATCCTTTACTTTTCAATTTTATAAACTTCTTTTTCTTGTGAATCATAAACATGATTATTTCCTGTCATTTTATAAATCCTATCATGAACCATGACTTCTTTTAAATTATTCTCTTTCATTACATGCCATGCATACGCTCTATCAGTTTTTAATTCTAAAACTCGTTCAGTTTTGTGCATCCCACTTAACGTAATTGCCATCACAATTACTCCTAAGATAGCAATTGTTAAACCTATTAAACTTTCAGCTATCAAAAAACCCTTTTGTTTACTCATCAATCGCCCTTCCCCACATCATTTGTAATTTTAATTTTTTATTATCTTTGCCATTTGAAAAGGTAATTGTTCTAGGAGCTACTGCACCTTTACTAGATATTTGAAAATTAGTCGGATTTGTAAGTTTTATTTTTTTATTAATTATCACTTTTTTGGAATATTTTCTTCCCTTAAACTGTAAATATGACGAATCAGGCAAATACATTACACTTATTGATTCATGTTGAACTGTACTAATTCTAGCCGCTTGTTCAATTGCAGTCTTAACTTGTTTTTCAGTATTTACCAATAGCAATTGATTTTCATAGCTTTCCATTTTCAAACTTCCTATAAAAATTAATAAACATGAAACTGCAAGTGTAATAACGCTTTCTAAAACTGTAAATGCACTTAAACTATTTCGCTGCATCTTTAGCTACAACTGTACCATCTTGGTTAAAATCGTATTTTTGCGATTTTTTCAATTGATCTTTAGTCAAATAACCCTCTTTTTCCATAGCTTCAAAAGAAACGGATTTATTATCATCTAATTTTTTCTCATCTCGGTATAACTCTACTTGCGTTTGTAAAGTCGATTTAAATGCATCTGAAGTTCTATTTTCTGCATTTCCTTTTTGTTTCATCAAATTAGGTGCAATAATCAATACTAAAAGTACAATAATTGCAATAACTACTACCATTTCAATCAAGGTAAAACCTTGTTGATTGCGATTTTTAGCTAAAATATTTAATAAATATTTTTTCATTTTATTCTTCATTTCTATCTCCTATATTCCTTGCATCATTGTATACATCGGCAGAAGTAACTTCATATACATTGCAACAATACAAATTCCTATTAAAACAAAACATACTGGTTGAACATTAACTACTAGTTTTTCAATTTTTGCAGTTAATTCACTAAATAAGCTTCTTCCTAAAATCAGACAACGACTACTTAAGCTTTTTCTTTTGGAGCCTGTTTTTAGCAATATCAATAATGTATCCGGTAAAAACTCTTCTTTTTCAATTATTTCATTTAAGTTTTCACCATTAGCTAACTTTCGACCAATCTTTTCGCCTAAGACTTGTTGAAGTGAGCCTTTAGTTTGTTGAGAAGCATATTCACACATCTTTTGCAGTGAGAAACCACTTGCTAAAAGCATTCCAATATCGTATACCAAAAGATAATTAACATAAATTCTAATCGTTGAACCTAAAATGGGTACATGACATAGCTTTTTCAAAGCTTGATAATCTTGCTTTGCTAATAAATTTAAAATTCTTGAAAAATAATAGATAAATACCAAAGCAAAAAGAATCAATCCGATTAATAAAACATCTCCCATGTGCTCACCAGAATCAGAAAATTGAGCTGAAATAAACGTTTGCATAAATGCCAAAAGTAATACCATCATAATTGCTAAAACAAATGGATAAGAAAGTTCAGCTTTTAATTTTTTTATTTGCTCATTTTTCAATCTTGTTAAAGTAGCTAATTGATCTAAACATTCTACTAAATTTCCTTGCTGCATTGCCAAATTAATCTGTGTTACTGTAGTTTTTGAAAAACCTAATTTCAAAAGCTGCTGAGAAAATTTAGCACCACTTTTCATAGCATAATTTAGATCTTCCATCATTTGCTTTCTTTTAGGCCATAAAACTGGCATTAACTCAATACTATTATTAAGAGAAAAACCATTTGATAAACTATGTTTTAAATAATCTAAAAACTCTAGCTGTTCATCGCTTTTTAAGTTATCCCTCTTGGTAGAAACTATACGTTTCATCGTTAATTTGTCCTCCTTTCTTCAAAGTATTCAAATTATTTTGCCAGTCTACAAAGTTTGACCGAATTTGACTATTAATCGCTTCTTTTAAACTTTCTCCACTAGCAATATCAAGTAGACAAGCCACATTAGACTTAGTTGGTAACAAACGCTGATATGAAATAGCTGTTAAACAATTTGCCAGTTCGTCTTTACGAATACCTAGTCCTTCTAATCTAGAAATGGTTTGAAAAGTACTTTGAGCATGAACAGTTGCAAACACTAAATGGCCACTAAGAGCAGCATCTAGAGCTACACGAGCAGTATTTGCATCTCGTATTTCTCCAATTATTAAAATATCTGGACGATGGCGCAGGGCCGCTTTAAGTAAATCAAGATATTCTATTCCCGCTTCACTATTAACTTGTGACTGCAAAAAAGAACTTTCATGAATTTCAACGGGATCTTCAATCGTCATTACTACTTTTTTATTTTGGCTAACTTTTTTAGCTAATTCATACATAGTAGTAGTTTTACCAGATCCAGTAGGACCACTAGTTATAATTAAGCCTCGCTTTTTTGATAAGCTTTCTAGTAGTTTAATTTGTTCAGTAAAAAAGTAATTGCTATTTTCAATTTGATAAATTATTCTCACTACTAAAGATTCTTTATCAGCAAAATCTCCTAAGCTAGATAATCTTAAATAGTATTTTTGTTCTTGATAATCATACTCAATTGCTCCAACTTGCGGACGTTGATGTTCGGAAATATCCATTTGAGCAGCATATTTAAAAAAATTAATAATTTCAATTCCTTGTTTTTGATTATATTTAGTCAAACTTTCAATTCCTGAACTTAATCGTAAGTTAACTTGTACATTTTCTTCTTTAATCAAAAAGAAAATGTCACTTGCTTTTTTAGCAATTGCTTCTTCAAGTAATTTATCAACTATCTGCTTTGTTTCCATAAAAAAAGTCCCCTTTCTTGACTGCTCAATATTAATTACGTCAAAAAAGAGGATTTTATTTTTAAAATAAAAAATCATTTAGCATAAATGCTAAATGACTCTTTAATATTATTAGTCTTCATCTGCAGCTGCAGTGTAAACATTTTGAACATCATCGTCATCTTCTAGTTGTTCAACTAAATGTTCAAATTGTTCCTTCTTATCTGCAGGAACTGGAGTGGTATTTTGTGGAATCATAGTTAATTCCGCATTTGCAAGTTTGTAACCAGCCTTTTCAAGAGCATCACGAACTTGAGCAAATTGCTTAGGATCAGTATAGATTTCATAAGCATCATCACTAGTTTGTAAGTCGTCACCACCGGCATCCATTACATCAAGTAATACTTGATCTTCATCTGCATCAGTAGTTGAACGGTCAATTACAATGTAACCTTTACGGTCAAACATGTAAGCAACTGAACCAGTAGCACCAAGTGAACCACCATTACGAGTAAAAGCAACACGAACAGCAGAAGCAGTACGATTCTTGTTATCAGTTAAGGCTTCTACAAAGACTGCTACACCACCTGGAGCATAACCTTCATAAGTGATTTCATCATAGTGTTCTTCTGAATTACCTTCAGCCTTCTTGATCGCACGTTGGATGTTGTCCTTAGGCATGTTAGCTGCACGGGCCTTATCCATTACCATACGCAAGGTAGGATTCCCTGAAGGGTCAGGACCACCACTCTTTGCAGCCATGTAAATTTCACGAGATAATTTTTGGAAAACTTTACCTCTCTTAGCGTCTTGCGCATTCTTGCGGCCTTGAATATTGTGCCATTTTGAATGTCCTGACATAAAGGATCCTTCTTTCTTTTATTTATAATCTTTAACGTTTATAATCTTAACTCACACAGCTTGAAAATTCAATGCTATCAATGATTTAACTGGACTTTTTCTGCAATTTATTTTTAATTGCTAAAATTATTATACATATAACAATTCCTACTAATGCCCCAGCTCCATCTAGCATTACATCATGGACACTAGGAGTTCTATCTCCAGTTAAATATTGGTGATACTCATCAAAAGCAGCAAAAGCTATCGTAGCAAACCAAATAAACATTGGAGCCATCCAATTAACTTTAAATACACTACGCAAACCTAAATAACTAAATATTCCTAAAAAGAAATAAGAAGTAAAATGTGCAAGTTTTCTCACAAAAAACTGAGTCATTCCTGCTACTCCACCATCTGAAACTTTATTATGCCAATGACCTGCATAATAAATATTTAAATTTCCAACTATTTCTTCAATAAAATATAAATGAGTATGGATAAATCCCGGCTTCATTTCTTGTTCATGATAGGTCATTGAACTTGAGATGAATAACATCAATAAAACTAAAAAAGCTAAAAATAAACAAACTTTTTCAAATTTAGTAAATTTAAATTTTTCCATCTTAATTTCCTTATCTAAAAATTCTTATGTCCTATCTTAACAATTTTTGAAGTAAGAAAAAACTGCTAGTTATTAACTAGCAGTTTTAAAATTACCAACTTGCTTTCTTCACACCTGGAAGTTGACCCTTATGAGCCAATTCTCTCATACATTCGCGACACAAACCGAATTTACGATAAACTGAATGCGGTCTTCCACAACGTTCACAACGTGTGTATTCACGAGAAGAAAACTTAGCTTCTTGATGATTTCTAATAATTTGTGATGTCTTTGCCATAAAAACTCCTTTTATCTATGCTTTCTAATACGCTCTGGCGCAGGCTTAGGATGATAAGTTAAGCCAACCAAAGATAATAATATAATTCCAATTGCGATAATTTGACTTGTCATAACAGGGTTACACTCTTTTCTATTCCGATTTTTCTACTTTACTTACTTTTCGTTAATAATTATACCTTCTTACTAAAAATAAGTAAAGCAAAAAGCATAATTTTATTTTTTGAAAACGCAATCGCTTACACACTGGTAAAAATACTCCATAATCTGTAAAATGTAGTCGTTAAGCTATTTTGGAGAGGAATTTTTACGTGAATGTAAAATTCAAAAATAAATCGCCTGCAAAATATTCTAGTCAAACATGAAAATTGAATACTAGAAAAGGATATTAAAAAGTGGACGAAATACAAGAATTAAATCCTGATAAGAAATATATTTCTTGGCAAACCTTATTTTTGATGGCTCTTTGTACTGTTATCGGTATTGACGATATCATGTATAATTTTCAAAACCAAGGAATGTCAGTTATTTTTTCTTGGGTGGTAATGGTTATTTTTTATGTTATTCCATATTCATTGATGGTAGGACAGCTTGGAAGTGTCTTCAATAAAGAAGGCGGAGGTCTATCATCATGGGTTAGAGGAACTGATGGTGAATTTCTTGGATACTTTACTGCTTGGACATACTGGGCAGCCTCAATTCCATATGCAGTAGATTCAGCAAATGAAATTATTGTTGATGTTGGTTGGGCTTTAACAGGTTCTGAAAAGTTCCAAGATAAAATGTCAAACACCACTTTTGCAATCTTAACGTTTGCAATGTTTATTATCTTTATTGTTGTTGAACATCACTTCTCCCGTTCAATGGAGCTTCTTTCCACTATTGGAGGAGGATTAATGATGATCATGACAGTATTACTTGTAATAATGGCCTTTATTGGACTTATAAAGTCTGGTGGTCATATGGCAACTCAGCCATTTACTTGGAAAACAATGATGCCAGACTTTAATTGGCACTACTTTTCAACCATTGCTATGCTTATTTATGCTATGAATGGTGCTGAATTAGTTGCTCCTTATGTTACTCAAATGAAGAAACCACAATATGACTTCCCTAAAGCCATGATTGCTTTAGCTGCAATGACTGGTTTCCTTACTATTTTGGGTTCATTTTCACTTGGAATTTACTTCAATGCTTATCATATTCCAAATGACTTGAAAATGAATGGTGCGTATTACGTATTTGACATGATTGGTCATCAATATGGCATGGGTAAAGGACTTCTTTATTTCTGGGCTTGGACTTCAGTATTCTTTAACTGCGCACTTTTAGCGGTTTTACTTGATGCAATGACTAGAATGTTAATTTCTGATACTGGTGACCGTTACATGCCTAAGCTTTTACGTAAAAAAGACAAAAATGGTCTTCCAATCAACGGTTACATTTTAACTGTTTCTCTTTCTTCATTCATCATGATTCTGGGCATTTTCTTACCAGATATGAATGATATTTTTAACTGGTTATTAAACTTAAACGGAATTGTATCACCTGGTGTAACTTGCTGGATTTTCTATTCCTTTATGAGAGTTAGAAAGAATTCCAAGAAGTTTCCAAGTAAATATGTCTTTATCAAAAATGATAAAGTTGCTTGGAGTGTGGGCTTATTCCTGTTATTAGTAACTGCAATTGCAACTATTATGGGTATTACGCCTCAAGATGTACCCCAAGGCTCATCAATATGGTGGTATGAACTAATTATCAATATTGTTGCTGTAATTGTTTTAATTGGCCTTGGTGCAATTTTACCTGGAATTAGAAAACGTGAAATCGAATATGGAATTGCCTTTGATAAGCTGCAGTGGATTACAATGATTTCTCTAATTATTATTGCAATTATTCTTGGGGTTTACCTTGGAGGAACCAAGATTGCCCTACGTGGACTTTATATTGCAATTGAAGGAATTATTGCCTTAATCGTTGTATGGCTAATTGGTCGCAAAAAACCAAACTTGGCTGATGGCTTTAAAGCCGAAGAAGAATAACTAAAAAAACTAAGGATATAATCCTTAGTTTTTTTAGTTAAAAGTGTAAATTAAATAAACTAACTATTACAAAAGTCATCCCACTTGCAATAACTGGACCTGCTGCAATGCCTTTAAATGCTACTACACCAATAATTGTCCCTAAAACTAAAGCTACGGTTACTTGTGGAACTGCTGCCAATTGATCTACCCCATAACGTGATAAAATAGCAACTGCAATTCCAGCTGCAATCGCAATCCAGCCAGCCGGAGTCTTAAATGTTTGAAACAAATCTTTAAAACCAATCTGGCCTGTAGCAATAGGAATTAAGATGGCAACCGAAATTACTGTAACACCCCAATTGATACCTTTAGATTGAATCACAGGCAACCACTTAGTAGTAAATGGCAACAATTTTAAAACCATAACTACCCCTGTTGCAATAATTAAAGAAGTATTTTTTCCAACTATTGCTATTGCTAATACTAATGCTAAAAATAACCAACTTTCCATAAGTTTCCTCCACTATCATTATTCTTTCCTTACGGTACCTGATTTTTTAATTTTCATCAAGAATGAATATTAATCAAGCAAAATTAAAGCGCTTACTGTATAATGTAAGTATATAATTTTGAGGAGGAAATTATGACTAAAATTCCATTTAAAGCCGTTGCAGTAGATATGGACGGCACATTCATGAATGACGACTTAACTTATGACCATGAACGCTTTGATAAAGTTTTAACTCGTTTACGCAATCATGGTGTTCATTTTATTGTTTCAAGTGGACGTCCCTTATCTAGACTTAAGAGAGACTTTGCTGAATTTCTTGATAGAATTGATATTGTTGCAGAAAATGGAGCTATCCTTGTACAAGATAATAATATTATTTCTAGCCATTATTTAACTCCAAAAACTGGTAAGGAATTAATAAATTTTGTTCAAACTCACTATCCTCAAGCCTACATTTGCGTTAGTGGAAAAGAAGGCTCATATTATCTTAATTCATATCCTACTGCTTTTAAAAAGTTAATGAATTTTTATTATCCTGATAATATTGGTCTTAACAATTTCGATGAAATTCCCAGCAGTGAGCGTGTCATTAAATTAACTCTAAATGTTGATGCAACTCTTGCCAACGAACTTGAAACTAAATTTAATCATGACCATACAGAAAGAATTCATTGTACAACTAGTGGCTTTGACGATATTGATGTTGTACCTTATGGTGTCAATAAAGCACAGGCAATAAAATATTTTTTACGCTATTTTAAACTTGAACCTAGTGAACTGATTGCATTTGGGGATGGATTAAACGATAAAGAAATGTTAGAATTAGCCGGCTATAGCTATGCAATGGCAAATGGTAACCCTGAAATTATCAAATTAGCAAAATATAAAGCACCAAGCAATAACGAGAGTGGTGTTTTACAAGTATTAGAAAAATATCTCGATGAAGCTGAAAAAAATAATAATTAAACTAAAAAAGCTTGAGGAATTTCAATCCTCAAGCTTTTTCTATTCAATTGTAACTTCATTAGCAACATCAGTATCAAAGAATTCTGCAACTTCATGTACATCCATGCCTTGACCTAATGCCCACATAAGCTTTGTAATTGCACTCTCAGAAGTCATATCACGTGCACTAATCGCACCTTCTAAAAGTGCTAACCTTCCAACTTCATACTTAGTCAAATCACTACGCTCATATAAGCATTGACTGCTAGCAATTACAGGAATTCCTTGACGAATTAATTTACCAATTGCGGCAACAGTGTTTCGGCGAATATAATTCATTCCACCTAAACCATAACCTTCAATAACAATCCCTTTGCAACCACTATCAGCCATTGCAAATAATAATTTAGGATCAAATCCTGGAAATAATTTAACCAGCGATACATGGGGATTAATATTAGTATTTAATACACAATGAAGATTACTCTTCTTTTTATTTTGATTATTAAAAATCAAGCCATCTGATGTTACTTTAGCTACTGGTGGAACATTTACACTTTCAAAAGCATTAAAATTGGTTGTCCGAACTTTAACTGTCCTACATCCCAACATAATCTTACGATCAAATGCTAAATATATTCCTGGCTGACAACTTGCTGCTGCAGCAAAAGCTAAACGTAAATTATCTGGCGCATCACTTAATACCACATTGATTGGCACTTGGCTACCTGTCAAGATAACTGGAATTTCAATGTTTTGAAGCATAAAAGTCAGCATTGATGCTGTATACGCCATTGTATCAGTTCCATGTGATAAAACAATTCCATCATAATCCTTACGATATTGATAAATTTTTTCTGCAATAAATTTCCATTCTTCAGGTTGCATATTAGAAGAATCTAATTGCAAAATGTCTTTTACATCAATGTCGTATGGCATTTGACCTAATAACTTAAGAAGATCTTCTCCTGATTCTTTGGGAACTAATCCAGAATCAGATACGACGGAAGCAATAGTTCCACCGGTTGATAGAAGTAATAGTTTCTTCTGCATTGGAAGCGCCTACTTTCATTTTGGGGGGGTGCGAGCCTCAGCTAGAGCTTCCCCAATTACAGTTTTTACTGCTTTAGTAAGTACGCTAGCTGAAGCTATCCCATCAATTTTTACTGATTGAGCCTGCAAAATTTGTCCTTTAAACTCTTCTTCAAGTGCCGGTTCAATCTCACGTTCACCTGGCTGACTCTTTAAAGATACATCAATGATTTTTTCATCATTCACAATTACTGTTGCTGTAATATGAGCCAGAGAATCGGTCTTGGCGGAATAAGAACCAGGCACAAACTTGATTTTTTCTGCCATTATATCTTCTTTTCTAAATCCACTTATAAATTTACAACAATTAACAAAGGATATTTTATCAGATTTCATTAAAAAAGTTACTAAAAAATAATATTAGTAACTTTTTTGTAATTAATAACAACGCCTTATTTTTTATATTATTGCGGAGTAATAATTCCCACACTTTGTCTACTATACAAAGTTGGATCTTGTAATAAACATTTAGCAAAATCTGCAATTGAAGCAATTGTAACACCATTAGATGGAACAGTGTCTCCAATTTCAGTTATTTCATAATTTACATCGCCTTGAGTATACCATCCTGGACGAACCACAGTATAATTTAAATCAGACTCTTCTACTTCATCTATCATTTCGTTATACGGAACTGACATTTCATTGTAGTCTAAGTTGTTTTCTAATTTTTCAGGAGCCGGAATCTCATCAAAAATTCCCATCGAAGTTACAAATACCAAGCGCAAGACATTATTTCTATTCATTGTAGAAATAATATTTTCTACAAATTCATCATCTTCACCACCAATTGACGCAAAAACAGCATCTTGCCCTACCATAGCTTGAGCTAATTCATCTTCGTTTTCAGTATTGCCAGAAATTTTGGTTTCACGAGTTTTATCAATATTTAGCTCACCTGCATCTTTAGAAAAGAGCGTTAGAATATCATCAGTTTCTCTTAAAAGAGTCTCTCTAACCGCTTCACCAACAGTACTTGTTGCACCTATAATTAAAACATTTGTCATAATTTTCACCTCAATAATTATTAATTTATTCTCACTTTTATCTTAAGCGAAAAAATTTACAATAACAATTTTCACGACTTAACTTATAATAAATTGTATGGAGGGACTAATAATGAAATTTGTTTTAGCACCAGATTCATTCAAAGAAAGTATGACAGCCAAAGAAGTCTGCTTAGCAATGGCATCAGGCATCAAAAAAGTGATACCTGATGCAAAAATTATTCCAATTCCCATGGCAGATGGTGGTGAAGGAACAATGACTTCTTTAGTAGATGCAACTAAAGGTAACTATATTCAAAAAACTGTCACTGGTCCATTAAATGAGCCAGCTAAAGCAAGCTATGGACTGCTTGGGGACGGTTCGACAGCAATTATTGAAATGGCAGAAGCTAGTGGAATTAGTTATTTAAAACAAAATCAAAAAACACCCGTTAATATTTTAAAAACTACTACTTATGGTACCGGCGAACTTATTCTTGATGCATTGAAACATAATGTGACTAAAATTATCATTGGCTTAGGCGGCAGTGCCACAAATGATGGTGGTAGTGGCATGGCTGAAGCGCTTGGTGTTAGATTTTTTGATAAAAATGGCCAAATTATCTCAAAACTATCTGGAGGAAAATTAAATAAAATTACAAATATAGATATTTCTCAACTTGATGCTCGAGTAAAGAACTGTCAAATAATTTTAGCCAGTGATGTAACTAATCCCCTTATTGGGCCAAAAGGTGCTTCTTATGTTTTTGGAAAGCAAAAAGGGGCTGATGCTTCTACTCAAAAATTATTAGATAGCAATCTTACCCATTATGCAAACATCATAAAAAAAGTTCTTAATAAAGATATTTCCTCAATTCCAGGTAGCGGTGCTGCAGGCGGACTAGGAGGCGGCTTATTAGCTTTTACTAATAGTAAAATTCACTCAGGTGTAGAAATTGTTGCCCAAGAAACTCACCTAGAAGAAGCAATTAAAAATGCCGACTATGTTTTTACAGGGGAAGGTGGAACGGATTTTCAAACTAAATATGGCAAAACACCATATGGTGTAGCAAAAATTGCAAAAAAATACGATGTCCCTGTAATTTCTCTTGCAGGTTATTTAGGAACCGGAATTGAGCAACTTTATCAATATGGTTTTACAGCTATTTTTGGTATTCTTGATAAAGCTACTACATTAGACGAAGCTCTCAAAAATGGACCGAAAAATGTAACTAGAACTACTGAAAACATTACTCGTCTACTTATAACAAAATAAAAAACGGGATTGGTCCCGTTTTTTTATTTCTTTATTTTCTTTAACAATCCTTCACATCCTGTAGCAATTTCACAATATGCCTCATCAAAATCTCCCGTATACCAAGGATCATCTATGTCATCACTCTTATCAATAAAGTAAAGCAACTTATATTCTTTTCTTTCTGGATCACCACCAGTTATTCGATTCATATCCATAAAGTTTTCCTCATCCATACAAATCAAATAATCATACTTCTGATAGTCATCTTTAGTCATTAAGCTAGCTTGATGAACTGTATAGGGAATATGATTTTTATCTAAAACTCTTCGCGTTCTTATATCCATCGGCATCCCAATACCATTATGAATCGCATCACTTGTAGTAGCTTTAGAATCAACTTCAATATCTTTAATATTTTCTTTTGCTAACAAGTTTTTCATAACAAATTCAGCCATCGGTGATCGACAAATATTACCGTGACAAACAAATAAAATTTTCATGATTCTATTCCTTCACTTCTATCTATAGTTTTACTTAAACTTTTTAATAAAATTGGCCAAATCAACGCCACTAAGACTCCTATTATTAAACCTGCCCAAATTCCTTGAGTCATATTAACAAAAATTCCATGATAAACTTGTTCTTGTAAAGCATTAGTGGCTTCACCAGTGAAATACCATAAAATTCCAAATACTCCTACTGTAGCAATAGAAAGAGGAATTGAAGCCCAATACTTTCCAAAAATCATTAATAGAGCTGCCAATAGATAAATTAAAATAACTACAAAAATTGAGTAGCGATAAATTGTAATTACATGATAGACCTCTCTGGAATCTTCTTTTAATTGTCTATTAATCTCTTTAACAATATATTGATTTACAATTTGACCTAAACGATTATTACTACTCAAATTAAAATCTTTAGCAGTCAATTCTCCTGTTTCATCATATTTTGTACTCAACTTATATAAATCAGCATATGACAGATCTAAATGATATTTTTTAGGAAAACTTTTTAACAATTCATCTTCAAGCCCCGTTGCTTCTAGGAAATTTGTAGCTAAGCCCAATTCAGTATTATCAGAATCTTGAACAACTTCTCGAACTATATGTTTAGTCATCGCGTGAGTATTATTAATTCTTAGTTGAATATTACTAGTTAACATAAGATAAGCAGATAAGACTACTAATAAAACAGAAGTAACGCGTAAAATAATCATCCATATTTTTCTCATTATAATACACGTCCTAAATAAAATCCGACATAAATTAAGATTAATCCACCAACATAAGAAACTAAAGCATATAAAATTAATCCACGATAATTTTTGTCATGATACATCCCTACCAACTCGGTATTTAAAGTAGAAAAAGTAGTATATCCTCCCATAACACCAGTTCCAACAAGAGCATAAAGGAACATATTTACCTTCAAACCAAATAAAATTCCTAATATTAAAGTTCCAGTTAAATTAATAATTAATGTTGCAGTAGGTAAATTAGCATATTTTCGACCTATTTTCTCCCAATGTTTCTTTCCATAGTTTGTAATAAAAAATCTTAACATTGCACCTAAAGAGGCCCCAATTCCTGCAAATAACAGCTCCATTTTAATCCTCCCTAGCTTTAATTAGCATTGCAACTGTTTCACCCATATGACTACCAATATAAGCAAAAACAAATCCAAATATGATAGAACTAAAATAATATATCAAAGCAGTAGATGTTAAATGAGCATCAAAATTTTTTAAGACCTCCAAATTAAAGGTAGAAAAAGTAGTAAATGCTCCTACAAAGCCGGTCCCAATTCCAACACTCAACCATTCATAAAAATCTTTAAACTCAAAAAATAGATACGTAAAAAATGCTAAAAGGAAACATCCGATGATATTTCCCCAAAAAGTTCCATAAAAATGAAAATTTATATTTAAACTAGCTCTTGCAATTCCACCAAAAAAAGCAAAAACAGCAATACTAAAATAATTTTTTACTTGCGATGACACAATATCGCTCTCTTTCTAAATTATAAAACAAATTTTTTAAGTGCTTTGGCAATTCCATTATGATCATTATCATCAGTAATATAATCCGCCCTTTCTTTTATATCACTGATAGCGTTACCCATAGCAACTTTCTTAAATTCAGGATTTTCAAACATGGACATATCATTCCCCTGATCTCCAAAGACCATTACTTGGTTTTGATCAATTTTTAGCCGTTCTGCCAAATCCATTATAGCGTTTCCTTTTGAGGCCCCAATTGCATTTAATTCAATACAATTATCTAAACTATGTACAATATCATACGATTGAAATGCCCATTCAGGAATTGAAGCCCACAATTTTGAAATTTGGTCACTATCTTTAGCACAAGTAAAACCAACTTTATTAAAAGTAAAATCTTTAGAAATTTCATCACGATTTCTGACTTTAATTTCATTATTAGTGTAAGCCGCATTTATCTGCATTTGTACTGAAATATCACGATCCAAAGTCCAAAAACATTCTGTAGTTTCAAAATGAAGATTCACATGACTAAGTCTTTGCAAACGAAGCATTGTATTAAAATCACGATAGTCCATCTCATGACTCATTAAAACTTTCCCTGCCAAGTTCTGAACTACTGCTCCATTAAATACTGCAGCGTATTCATTTTCTCCTTCTAAGCCCAATTCTTCATCAAAGGGTAACACCCCAGACAAAGGTCTACCAGAAGCTAATACAATTTTTATTCCTTGATTATGTGCTTCTTGAATAGTCTTTTTAGTTTCTGGTGAAATAGTATTTCCTGAAGTTAAAAGCGTCCCATCTAAATCAATTGCAATTAATTTAATAGCCATTTAGTTCATCCCTTTTTTATAAAAAATTTAAACATTCAATCTTAATTATACAAAAAAACGTGAGAAGACTCACGTTTTTTGTATATATTTACTTTTTAAGAATTAAGCAATTCTTTGGGTATGATCTGCATCATGATATGATTTTATAATTTTATCAACTAATTCTGCATCATCTTTAAGTCCAGTTGTTTCAATAATTACTTCTTTTAAGTCTTTATCTTTAAGCATCTTTTGAAGCTTGACACTTTCACTATCTTTTGGTTCATCAAAATGATAAATTCTACCAACTGTTTCCATCAGAGCATCATAACTTAAGCCACGCTCTTTTAGCTCACGAATTGGACGAATGAATCTTTCATTATATCCCAATTTCCTAATAGGAGTTCTGCCAACACGGGCAATATCATCAGAAATATAAGGATTTTGGAATCTACTTAAAATCTTATTGTGATATTCTTCAAGACTTTCTTCAGTAAATTCTTTATTCCATTTATTGTGAAGAAGAGAACGCGTTTCAGCTAATACACGCTTAACTTGCTTTAATACAAATGGATCTTTAATAGCATCCCCAATTGTATCATAACCTAAACTTTTACCTGTATAAGCTACAGTTGCGTGACCAGTATTTACTGAGAATAGTTTTCGTTCAATATATGGTTCAAGGTCAGGAGCATAATCAACGCCCTTTAATTTAATATCTTTATTCTTCATTTGACTTTCGTCAATGACCCATTCTTTAAAGTCTTCTACTGAAACAAATAATGGGTCATCATTATGCTGAATTGGAACAATTCTATCAACAGCAGCATTTGGAAAACCAATATACTTATCTACTTCAGGTTTAATATCATCATCCAAGTGTTTATAAACTTCTTCTTTTAAATGTTCGGAGCCACCAATCATGTTTTCACAAGCGATAACATCAAGCTCTTGCTTATTACCAGACTTAATTCTTTCTGTTAACCCTTGTGCAATAAGAGGAGCAATAATTGCTAAAATCTTAGGTCCAATTGCCGTCGTAATCATATCTGTTGATTTAATTGCTTCGATTACTTTTTCAGGGCTTTTGGCATTATTAATTCCATCTACATTTGAAACATGAATTTTCTTTTTACCAGGTGCAGCAAGCTCAATATCATATTCACCACGCTTGTTTAATTCATCAATAATTGTTTCATTGACATCAACAAAGTCAATTCCAAAACCATTATCTGCCAAAGTTTCTCCAATAAAACCACGACCAATATTACCTGCACCAAAGTGTACTGCTCTCATTTTTATTCTCCTACTTCTTTCAATAAATCAATAACTTCTTGTGGTGTTTGTGCATCTGCAAGTTTTGCAACGTTTGAAACATCACTACAAAAAATTGCAATTTGTGATAAAAGGTTTAAGTGTTCATTGTTAAGTCCCGCAATTCCAAAAACAACTGTTACAAGCTGCTCTGTATCATCAGACGCATCACTAAAATCAACACCCATTGGAATTTGCACAACGGAGATTCCAGTTTTTTTAATATGTTTTTTACCTTCGTCAGTTCCATGAGGAATGGCGATAAAGTTTCCCATATAAGTAGAAACGTCTTCATTTCTTGCAATCATTGAATCAATATATCCAGGCTCCACACACCCGCCATCAACTAATAATTGACCTGCCATTCGAATTGCTTGATCCCGTGTAGGCACATCTTGATTCAACTTAATCATTTTGGGATCTAGTTGCATTATTTTCATCGCCTTCCTAATTTAATTTTTCAATTATTTCTTGAAGCTTTTTATCTTTAAGCAAATCATTTACAACTACAATTTGAATGTCACTATATCTAACTGCCAGATTCTTTTTAGCAGCTGGAGTAACAATTACTAAATGACTTGGATCATCATCTAATTCATTAATTCTAATTGCTTTAACTGGGATATCTTTGCCAGCTTTCTTCATCGCAGCTTCAAATAAACTTCTTGCCATTGTAGAAGAGCCAATATGCTGGTCATGACGAATAAAGTCAATTTCTTTAACTTTACTAAAATCAACATTATCAATAGACCCTGCTGGTTTTTCTTTTTTAGTTTGCTTAGGTTTATCACTTACTTGAGTAAGTGCTTTAAAGTTAGCAACAATTGCATCATATTTTGGACTACTCAAGAAGTTACCTACTGCAACATGCATGGCATTTGGTGTTTTTTGCAAAGCACGGTCTGCCAATTCTTCTTGAGTTACTACTAAAAGTCCTGGTTCATCTTTTAAGTTTCTGACAGCCGTATTAGTTACTGGAATCTTAATACCAGCTTTCTTAAATTTATCTCGAAGAAGTGAAGCTCCCATTGCGGATGAACCCATTCCAGCATCACAAGCAAAAATCACTTTATTAATATCGGCATAAGATTGAACTGACTCATGTGCTGATTGTTCACTAGGCATTTGTTGTCCTTTTGATTCAGCCTTCATTGATTGCATTTCTTTTTGCTTAGCTGCAAGATCACCATCGCCTTTATCATTTTTAAGGATTATTGCTGCAACAATAAACGAAACAATTGCAGCTCCAATAACACCAATGATATTTCCAAAATATGAACCTTTTGCTGAAACAAGTAAGATTGCCAAAATAGAACCGGGTGAAGCAGCTGCCTTTAATCCACCATTAAGTGCAGTAAATAAAGCTGTTCCTGTCACACCACCACAAATTGCTGCAATAATCAGACTTGGCTTCATCAAAACATATGGGAAATAAATTTCATGAACGCCACCAAAGAATTCAATAATTGCTGCACCAGGAGCAGAACTCTTAGAATTACCCTTACCAAAGAACATAAAGGCAAGCAAAATTCCAAGACCGGGACCTGGATTTGATTCCATCAAAAACAGCACAGATTTTCCTACTTCTGAAGCTTGTTGAATACCAAGTGGAACCAAAATTCCATTTCCAATTGCATTGTTCAAGAATAATACTTTAGCTGGTTCAATGATGATATTAGCAAGTGGCAAGAGATGAACTCGAATAATTGCATCAACACCAACACTTGCCCAATGACTACCCCACATCATAATTGGGTTAATAATAAAGTAAGCAAAAATTGCTAAAATCATTCCCAAAATACCAAGTGAGAAGTTGTTATATATCATTTCAAAACCAGATTTGATTTTATCTCTACAAAGGTTATCTAGTTTTTTAAGACACCAACCGCTCAGTGGTCCCATAATCATGGCACCTAAGAACATTGGTTGAGTTGTACCAACAATAACTCCAAGTGTTCCAATTGCACCAATCACGGCACCACGTTCATCGTCAACCATTCTTCCTCCTGTATAACCAATTAACAGTGGCAATAAGTAAATAAGCATTGGTTGAACTAATTTATTAATTTGGGCGTTTGGAAACCAACCATTTGGAGTCATAAAGATTGCAGCAGTAAGACCCCAAGCAATGATTGCACCAATATTTGGCATAATCATTCCTGATAAAGCTGTACCAAATTTTTGAACCTTCACTTTAACTGAAGATTTTTTTGCTTGAGCCATGAATCATTCTCTCCTCTCTTAACTTACATATTTATCGTAAAGCAAAGTGTAACCGTTTACAATGAAATGAAAATAAAACTCTGGCACCGCTTTCAGTGCCAGAGTTTGCTCATCAATTCACTTAAATTTTATTATTTAGTTCATATAAATATTGTGCCGAAACTGCATCTTTGATTTCTGCTTGATTTCCCTCAGTAAACAATTGTAAATTTTCATCATTCATAATGATCATACTTGAAATCATACTCATGACTTCCTGTTCCAAAGATGACATTTTAGCGGGTCCTAACATTAATAAGACTCTTTTAACCTGAATTTCAGCATGATCCATCGATTTCATCGTTAACTTATTATCCAAATCAAAAAGTAAGAATGTGCATTTTTTAACATGTTTATCACTTGTATGTAAAAGTGCTAACTGACTATTAGGAATCCCTACTGGAGCTAATCTTATTCGTTTTAAGATCTTTTTAGCAATTGGTTGCTGACGTCTAATCACCCCTTTAGTATGGGCCAAACATTCTTGAACCACTGCAATTAAATCCGTAGAATTATTTTTTAGCTTAGTAACTTTAATATTATTCACTAATTCTGTACAAAATAAAGTTCCAATTGAAATTTTCACTAGTTTTTCCGTTGAATGGGTAAAGTCTTGCTTCTTTCTTTTATTTTCTACGATTGGAAATTTTCGTTCATATTCTTTCAAATAGTTCTTTATTCGATTAATTTCATCGTTTAACAAAAGCGGACTTACTAATAAGTACTTTCTAGAAAATCCCTTTAATTCTAGCGTGGACAGAATCAAATCATATTTTTGTAAATTTTCATTGGCTAAATCTGCTACTTTGCTCAAATCAATATTTTTAATTTCAGGTAATTCTTGTTTTAATCGTGCTCGTAAAATTGCAGACGTACCAATACCATTCTCACAAATAACCAAAGCATTAATTTGTTGGTTATTTTTTGCACTAGTATATTCATTTGCAAAATACAGCAATAACAATTGCATTTCAGACTTTGTAATTTTATTTTCAATAAATTCTTTGTTCCATGCATTTTCAATTGCTATATATAATTTTTTGAATTTTTTACTTAAACCTACCAAGGTCTCGATTTTAGTATTCGGCAAAGATACTACTTGATGATTTATTAAACTCATTATATGGTGATTAAGTCGTTTGATAAAATTTGGATTTTTTTGAAAGTTCCAATGCACCTGCTCAGAAACAATTTCTACAAATTTTTTAACTTTAATTGAAGTTGTAATCTTATAATCACTATCATAAGAAAAATCAATTTGAGTGTTATCACATGCCATAATTTTATTAGCCAAGTAGATAATATCAGTTTGTTCAATATTTAAATCAGTTTTAGCAGCAAATTTTGCCATAAATTTAAATACTAATCCCTGATACTTGAGCGAATCAACAGTTGGCTTAATATTTTCAATTGAAAAACCTTGTTTAATTCGCATAATTGAAACCACAAATGACAATATCAATTCTATAATCTGATGATCAGAATCTAAACTAATACTAGGAAAAACAGTTTCTTCTAGTAAATTTTTAACTGTTAAAAGAAGATTTTTAGGAAATAATTGTAAAAAGAAATTATTAGCCATTCTTTCGGTTTTACTTAAATAATGAAAAAAATCATAATCATTAATTTCATTTAACAGAATTCCTACTAAAACTTGTCTTCTTTGGCTTTCTAAGCTCTTTATAGCTACTCCAACACCTGGTTTTCGTAAGAGTGTAATTTTATATTCGTTAAGAATTCCTTCTATAGTATTAAGATCATTTTGAATAGTTGCTTCACTTACCTGAAGATCCATTGCTAAATTAATTATTTTTTGAGGCTGATCAGCTAACAAGAGTTTACTAACTAGAGCATTTTTTCTTTGTTCAATATCTAAAATCACTTGGCTTTTTGTAGTTTTAAGTAAAGTTTGCAGCTTCTTTAGTGATTTTTTATCTCCCACTAAAGTATAATTTCGCTTTTTACTTGCTAATTCTAATTTTTCTTGAGCTAAAATTGGTCTAAGTTCATTAAATTCTCGATAGACTGTCCTTCTGCTAATATTTGCTCTTTTTTCAATTTCTTTTACACTTACTTCCCGATTTGTTAAAAATAGTAAAAGAATATCTTTTTGTCTTTGTGTAAGTATCATAACTATAACTCCATAAAACCGTTTTCTTCAATTATACAAAAAAGAAGGCAGGTCTTTAAACCTACCTTCTTAAAAAGATATATTATTAATTATTCAACAGTTACACTCTTAGCCAAGTTACGAGGCTTATCAACGTCTAAGCCTTTATCTTTTGAAGCGTAATATGCCAAAAGTTGGGTTGGAACAACGCTCAAAAGTGGTGATAAGAAGTAGTCAATATTTGGTAATACCAAAGTATCGCCTTCTTTTGCTAAATCTTTAGCTACAATAGTAATTACACTAGCACCACGAGAAGCAACTTCTTGAATATTTCCACGAGTAAGATCTGCTGTTATTGGATCATTAATTAAAGCAATAACTGGAGTTCCCTTTTCAATAAGAGAAATAGTTCCGTGCTTAAGTTCTGCCGCAGCAAAACCTTCAGTTTGAATATATGATACTTCTTTAAGCTTAAGTGCACCTTCAAGAGCAACAGCATGATCAATTCCACGACCAATGTAGAAAGCATTTCTTGATGGTACCAAGTATTTATCAGCTAATTCTTTAATTTTTTCTTTACCGTCAACAATTTGTTGCATACCTTCAGCAGCAAGTGCTAAATCTTCTTTTACTGTAAAGTTTCTAGCATTTGGATTTGCTAAGTTTTCACCGATTGCTTTTGCCAAAATAGCTTGAAGAGCAACTTGTGCAGTATAAGCCTTGGTTGAAGCAACAGCAATTTCTGGACCAGCTTCTAAAAGCATAGTGTAGGTAGCTTCACGTGATAAAGTTGAACCTTCAACATTTGTCATAGTAAGTGAAGGAATGCCTCTCTTGTTAGCTTCTTTTAAAACAACGCGTGAGTCAGCAGTTTCACCAGATTGTGATAAGAAAATAAAGAAAGGATTCTTACTCATCATTGGGAAGTGGTAACCTGCTTCACTAGCATATCCAACTTCAGTAGGAATACCAGTAAATTCTTCAAACAATGCCTTACCTACAAGACCTGCATGGTAACTTGTACCTGCAGCAAAAATGTAAAGACGGTCTGCTTTAGACATTGCATCTACAATGTCCTTATCAACAATTGGGTGACCATCCTTATCTAAATAATCTTGTGACAAGTGACGCATAACACCTGGTTGTTCATCAATCTCTTTAAGCATGTAGAATTCATAAGCACCTTTTGAGGCAGCATTAGGATCAATATTTAAGACATGTGGTTCACGAGTTTGTTTTTCACCGTCAACATTTTCAATAGTGTATGAATCCTTAGTAATATCACCTACATCACCATCTTGAAGATCAACAAAAGTCTTAGTTTGGTCTAAAACAGAAATTGCATCTGAAGCAATAATATTAAAACCATCCCCAAGTCCAAGCATCATTGGTGATTTGTTCTTTGCAATAAATACATGATCTGGTTCAGTATTATCAATCAATAAAAATGCATAAGAACCCTTAACAAGCTTTAAGGCTTCTTTAAATGCAGAAAAACCATCTAAGTTTTTATCACGAGCAATCTTGCTAATAAGTTGGACAACAACTTCAGTATCAGTATCTGAATTGAATTTTACACCTTGGAGATACTTTTCTTTTAGTTCAGTGTAATTTTCAATAACACCATTGTGAACTAAGTAAAAGCGCTTAGTTTCATCAAAATGAGGGTGAGCATTGTCAACAGTTGGTTGCCCATGAGTAGCCCAACGAGTATGACCAATACCTACTACACCTTGCTCCTCAGGAGTAAGTTTTTCTTTTAAGTTTGAAATACGACCAACAGCCTTAGTTAAATATTCATGACCATTCAAATCATTTAAGTAAATACCAGCTGAATCGTAACCACGATATTCAAGATTGGTTAAGCCGTTTAAAATAATATCTCTAGCTGGTTTGCCAACAACACCAACAATTCCGCACATAATTTTTCTCCTTTGGTCTAGCGCAATTCATACGAATGGACTAGTTAATATTTATTGTTACAAGTGCAATCATAGCTCTTTTTATAAAATCGGTCAAGAATAAACTTCTAAAATTGGTCTATTATTTTAACATGAAAAAATAGATTCAGAAAAAATCTGAATCTATTACTTAATATAACCTAATTATTTGCCCATTTCTTCTTTTACAACCTTAACAATACGATCAACATATGCATCAGTTTCTTCTTGAGTTGGACCTTCTGCCATTACACGAAGCAAGTCTTGAGTACCGGATGGACGAACTAATACTCGACCATCTCCCCCCATATCATCTTCGACTTCTTTAATAACATTAAGAATTGCTTGATGCTCTTTCCAACTCTTTTTGTCCTTTACTGGAACATTGACTAAACATTGTGGGTATTCTTTAAAGTCTTCTAACAATTCTGATAAACTCTTACCGGTCTTCTTCATAACTAGCATTAAGTGGAGTCCAGTAAGCATTCCATCACCAGTATTATGATAATCAGTCATAATAACATGTCCTGATTGTTCACCACCTAAGTTGTAACCGTTAGCGCGCATTTCTTCTGAAACATAACGGTCACCAACTTGAGTACGAACATTTTTGAGACCTTTTCTTTCAAGGGCTTTAGTAAAACCTAAATTACTCATAACAGTAGTTACGATAGTATTTTTCTTAAGACGACCATGGTCTGCAAGATAAGTACCAATTACATACATAATATGGTCACCGTCAACTTCATTACCATTTTCATCAACGGCAATACAACGATCTGCATCCCCATCAAAAGCTAAGCCAAGTTGGGCACCTTGCTTAACTACTTCTTCTTGCAATCTCTTAGTATGAGTTGCACCAACATGATCATTAATGTTTAAACCATTAGGGTGAGTAGCAATAGTAGTAAAGTCTACGCCACAGTCAGCAAATAATCTAGAAATGAGGTCACTTGCTGCACCATTAGCACCATCAATAACTACTTTAATACCACTTAAATCTTCTGGAATAGTATTTTTAATGAATTGCAAGTACTTAGAGCTACCTTCTTGGAAATCAGTTACTACACCTAACCCTTCTGCAGATGGTCTTGGCAAAATATCTTCTTCAGCATCAATTAATTTTTCAATTTCTTCTTCCATCGCATCTGAAAGCTTTAATCCGTCGCTACCAAAGAACTTAATACCATTATCTTCTACAGGATTATGAGAAGCTGAAATTTGTATACCTGCATCAGCACCTTGAGCACGCACCAAATAAGAAAGACCTGGAGTAGAAATCACACCAACTTCAAGAACTTCAATCCCTACTGAAAGAAGACCTGAAATCAATGCATATTCAAGCATTTGACCAGAAATACGAGTATCACGAGATACTAATACTTTAGCTTGTTCTCCATTATCTTTTTCCTTAGTTAATACGTAACCTCCATCACGACCTAATTTAAAAGCCATTTCAGGGGTTAAACCTTTATTAGCTTCTCCACGTACACCATCAGTTCCAAAATACTTTAACATTTAAAAATAACCTCTCTTTAAAATAACTTTTCTATTTTTATTTTGCAGTTGACGCATCTTTTACCTTAATTTGAACTATCACGCCACTTGGATCTGATCGCACTACTCCAGCTGGTAATTTGATCGGAACTGCCTTAGTTGTTGAAGAATCTACATTATGCAAATCAACAGCAACTTTCAAACGATTAATTTTTGCCAATTTTTCTTTATCACCAAATAAAGTTACTTCGTCACTTCTTGCGGTAACGGAATAAACTTTATTACTTTCTTCATTCTTGGAGTCTAAATCAATCTTTACTTTCTTGCTAGCAATTGAAATAGGAACTGTCACCTTTGCAGTTGACGGTTGAATAACAACATTCAATTGATGACCTCGTTTATCCAAGGCTTGCAAAATTACTTGGCGTTCATAATCATGGTCAATATTATTAGGTAAGTCAGCTTTTGCAACTATTTGATCAATTTGATTGACCTCTGCATTTGCTCCTGTTACTTCAACTTTTTGTGGATTTACAGAAGTCTTACCAACTTTATAACCATTTGCCACAGCATTTTTATTATACTCTATTTGAACAGGCATAGTAGTTGATTTTCTTTTTTCAATATCAATATTTACAGTTTTAGGATTAACTGAATATGACAATTGATTGCTTAAACCACTAATCTGAACCTTAACAGTATGCTTACCGATTTTTTTATGGGTTAAATCAATATAAGCACGAAAATTCTGTGTATTAACAGCTGAGGTAACTAAGGCATTAGAACCTTCCAAAGTTACACTTACCTTTTCAGGATAGCCTACCACATAATACTTATCAGTATCAACTGAAACTTGTAGAGGAATCTTTACAGTTTGAGTTTCACTAGCGGTTTGCTGAGTGACCTTATTTTCTCCTTGAGTTAAAAATCCAGGTTGGGTAGAGTCAATATAAACTACAATTAAAATAGCAATAAGTAATGACACAACTTTTAAGACCCAGGGTCTACTCCAAAAATCCTTTTTCACTTGCCTGCACCCCATTTCCAGATTTTATTAAATAGTCGTTGATACCAACGATTATCTTTTTCTTTCTTGGGTACAAGTTCCGCAGTTAAATACTTCATATATTCTTCTCGTGTCATATCTAAAAGCAGGCGTCCATTCCGAGTAATAGTTACTCCACCAGTTTCTTCAGATACAACGATAGTAATAGCATCTGTTACCTCTGAAATTCCTACAGCTGCCCGGTGACGAGTGCCTAAACGTTTAGGAATCATTGTACTATCTGATAAAGGCAAGTAAGCAGCTGCAACTGCAATACGATTTTTATTAATAATTACAGCACCATCATGCAAAGGAGTATTAGGAATAAATATATTAATCAATAATTCTCCTGTTACATCGGCATCAAGTTTAATTCCAGTTTCAATATAATCATCAAGACCAGTTTCTTGCTGAATTGTAATCAAAGCCCCAATTCTACGCTTAGACATATACTGAATTGCCTTATCAAGCTCATTAATAAACTTAACCGATTCATCATGAGCATTTCCTTCTCTGCCACCAAAAAGCGGAGTGCGACCCAGCTTTTCCAATCCACGTCTAATTTCAGGCTGAAAAATCACAATAATTCCGACAACTGACCAAGATACTATTTGATCGACAATATAAGTCAGTGCATTCAAATGCAATAAGCCGGCAACAATTCTTACAATAAAAATAAAGACAATTCCTTTAGCAAGTTGAACAGCTTTAGTACCCTTAATAAGCATTATCAAACGATATACTAGATACCAAATAATCAAAATATCTAAAATAACTGCTAAATTATTCCAAGTAAGAACATTTGATAGGTTAAAATTCATAGCTTCTCCTTTCTAGCTATTAATTATACCTAACTTCTTTATTAACGAGCATACATTTTAAATTCTAAGAATAAATCATTATACTCTTGAGTTTTTTTAGTACCTAAATCTTTAAATACTTGTAAATGATTTAATGTATTTCGATTGGGGTAAAATTGTCTATCATCACGTACTTTTTCAGGTAATAATTTTTGTGCTGCTATATTTGGAGTCGCATACCCCACATATTCAGCATTCTTAGCCGCATTTTTAGGCTCCAACATATAATTAATAAATTTATATGCTGCTTCTTTATTCTTTGCAGTTTTAGGAATTACAAAATTATCAAACCATAAGTTAGATCCCTCACTTGGCACTACATAATGCAGGTGAGGATTTTGCTCCATCATTTCGTGAGCTTCTCCAGACCATGTTACCCCAACGGCTGCCTCATTTTGTACTAAATACATTTTCATTTCATCTGAAATAATTGCTTTAATATTAGGACCTAAAGCATCTAGCTTAGTTTGAGCCAAATGCAATTTTAAGCTACTAGTTGTATTCATTGAATATCCCAATGAGGCTAACGCCATTCCCATAGCATCCCTTGCCGAATCAACTAATAAAATCTGATGACGATACTTTTTATTCCATAAATTGTTCCAAGTTTTAATAGTCCCTCTTTTAACAAACTTGTCGTTGTATACAATTCCTAAAGTTCCCCAAAAATAAGGTACTGAGTAATCATTATTTTGATCAAATGATTTATGCAAAAAGCTCTTTCCAATATATTTCATATTTGAAATTTTTTTAGTATTAATTTTAGCAAGCAACTTAGCTTTTCGCATTTTAGTCACCATATATTCTGATGGAATTGTTAAATCATATGCAGTTCCACCTTGTTTGATTTTAGTATACATAGCTTCATTGGAATCAAAAGTTTCATAAACCACATGATATCCATACTTTTTTTCAAACTTTTTAATTAGAGTTGGATCTATATAATCACCCCAATTATAAATTATTAGATTTTGCTTTTTAGTTTTGATAGCAGGCTGATCGAGCTTTACTGCTGCATATCCTAACCCCATGCAAGCAAGTAAAATTGCAGTAATAATCCACAATACTTTTTTCATTTAATCAACCCTCCAATCTTTCTGCGTGTTTTTTGTTTAGTCAAAAAATAATATATTCCTACTAAAACTAAAACAAATAAAAACATAACTGTACTCAAAGCATTAATTTCTAAATCAATTCCTTGTCTTGCTCGTGAATATATTTCAACAGAAAGAGTTGAAAAACCATTTCCGGTTACAAAAAATGTAACTGCAAAATCATCTAAAGAATACGTTAGCGCCATAAATAATCCAGAAAAAATCCCCGGCATTAATACAGGCAGCATTACTCTACTAAAAACTTGATAAGAATTAGCTCCCAAATCTCGTGCAGCATCAATTAAAGAAAAATCCATTTCTTCTAATCGTGGCAAAACCATTAAAACCACAATAGGTATTGAAAACGCAATATGACTAAGCAAGACGGAGCCAAAATTCAGACCAAAGCCTAAAGCAGTAAAAAATATTAAAAAACTCGCCCCTATAATTACATCAGGAGAAACCATTAACACATTATTCAAACTTAACAAAGTTTTCTTTTGAGATTTTTTTCTTGCCATGGCTATTGCAAATGCACCCATTGTACCAATAATAGTAGCAATCAAACTTGACAACAGCGCTAAAAGAATCGTTTCTAAAAAGATAGCTAGCAAACGATTATCTTGAAAAAGAGTCTGATAATGCTGCCAAGTAAATTTGCCAAACTTATTCATATTTTTTCCACTAGAAAAAGAAAAATATATAAGATAAAAAATTGGCACATAAAGAATAATTAAAGTAAGAGTTAAATATATTTTTCCTATAACGTTTTTTCTCATAAATTAACCCTCTTTTTCTTTCGTTTGCTTCCTGTTAAGAGCATAACAATTATCATTAAAATAATTAAGATAACCCCGATAGTTGCTCCCATATTCCAATTCATTGTTGTCATAAAATACTCTTCAATTGCTGTTCCCAATGTAATTACGCGATTACCGCCAATCAACCTTGTAAGCATAAATAAAGACAAAGATGGAATAAAAATAGCTTGGACTCCACTTTCCACACCTGGCTTAGAAAGGGGCCAAAGTACATAATAGAAAGTCTGAAAATGAGAAGCCCCTAAATCTTCAGAAGCTTGAATAACTGCTGGATTAATTTCTTTGATTGCATTATAAATTGGTAAAATCATAAATGGAATTTCAATATAAGTTGCAACAAAAATAAAAGCAAAATCTGTAAACAAGAGATTTACTGGTCCAATTCCAAATAAATGTAAAAATTTATTTACTAATCCATCATTACCCAAGATTCCAATAAAAGCATAAGCTTTAAGTAAGAGATTAATCCATGTAGGTAAAATGATTAATAACAGCCATAGTTGTTGATTTTTTACCTTAGTTAAAAAATAAGCTGCTGGATATGAAATTACTAAAGTTAACAATGTAATCAAAAAAGCATACCAAAATGAATTAAACATCATCCTTAAAAAGGTACCATTTTTAAAAAATTGTACAAAATTATTTAAAGTAAAGTGATTATTACTATCTGTTAAGGCATACCAGGCAATTAATAAAATTGGCAAAATTACAAAAAGCAAAATCCACAAATAATACGGAATAAGAAACAGTGCTTTTTTATTTTTCACTAATTTTCTCCTCCCTCATAACTTTCTAGTCTTGCATCAAACTCGGCTTGACTTTCATGCATCCTCATAACATGAATATCTTCTGGATCAAAATAAAGTCCAATTCTTTTACCTATTTTCACACCATTAGTAGATTGGATAAGCCATTCATTCTCATCCATATCAACCGCTTTAATTTCAAAATGATCTCCTAAAAATAATTGGCTAAGTGAAGTAACAACAAGCTTGCCTTTTTCTGGAGTAGTAATATCAAGATCCTCTGGTCGAATTACTACTTCTACTTTTTCATTCGCTTTGATACCAGCATCAGCACATTCAAACTTTTTACCAGCAAATTCTACTTCATAATCTTTAATCATTCGTCCTGGTAAAATATTAGAATCACCAATAAAACGAGCTACAAAATCATTAATTGGTTCATCATAAATATCTACGGGTGTACCACTCTGCTGAATTTTTCCATCATTTAGCACAAAAATTTCATCACTCATTGAAAGAGCTTCTTCTTGATCATGAGTAACAAAAATAAAAGTAATCCCTAACTTTTTTTGCATAGCACGCAATTCAAATTGCATTTCTTTTCTTAATCGTTTATCCAATGCAGATAAAGATTCATCTAAAAGTAAAACCTTGGGTTCATTAACAATTGCTCTTGCAATGGCAACACGTTGCTGCTGACCACCTGATAGTTCTGAAATTTCACGATTGGCATAGCCATCAAGACGTACCATTTTTAAAGCTGCTTTAACTGCCGGTTTAATTTTATTCATGGCTTCTTTTTTTATCTTTAATCCAAAAGCCACATTTTCAAAAACATTTAAATGCGGAAATAACGCATAATTTTGAAACACTGTATTTACAGGCCTTTTTGCAGGATCCATATCTGTGATATTTTTCCCATCTAATAAAACTTCTCCTTCAGTTGGCTGACTAAAACCAGCTATTATCCGTAAAATAGTAGATTTTCCTGAACCACTTGGTCCTAAGAGCGAATAAAATTTTCCAGATTCAATTTTTAAATTAATATTTTTTAACGCTATAAACCCATCATCATAACGCTTATTTATATTTTTCAATTCAATAAGTGCCATTTTTTTCTCCATACATAAAAATAGCTACAAGCCTAAATAGCCTGTAGCTTGTCATTAATTTTCTTTATTATTACCGATAATTCTTACTTCTGTATGCAAATCTATGTCAAACTTTTCTTTAATTGTTTTTTGAATCAAATGGATTAAATCAAGATAATCAGTTGCAGTGGCGCCACCTTTATTAACGATAAAGCCAGCATGTTTAGTTGAATCCTGTGCTCCACCGATTTGTTTTCCTTGAAGACCTGCTTCAATAATCATTGGTCCTACAAAGTGACCTTTAGGACGCTTAAACACACTGCCGCAAGATGGATATTCTAAAGGTTGTTTATAACGACGCAAAGCATTCAAATATTCCATTTCATCTAAGATTTTACTCTTTTTACCTGGTTTTAATTTAAAAGTAGCTTGCAAAACAATTTCATCATTTTCTTGAATTAAGGAATGACGGTAAGAAAATTGCATTTCTTCATTTGAATATGACTTCATCTCTCCATTTGGAGTAATGACTTCAACTTTTTCAACTACTTCGCGCATTTCACCGCCATAGGCACCAGCATTCATGAAAACGCCGCCTCCAATGCTACCTGGAATTCCTGCCGCAAATTCCATTCCGCTCAAACCTGCACGTGCTGCAGTAAAAGCAGTATCAATGATTTTTGCACCAGCTTCAGCCACAACTTCTTCGCCATTAACCATAATTTTATTCATTTTGGTTAAAATAATTACTAAACCATCAATTCCACCATCACGAATAATTAAATTTGATGCATTTCCAATCACCGTTAATGGAATTTTGTTTTCTTTAGCAACTTTAAGTAGTTTCTTTAATTCATCAATATTTGTAGGAAAAGCTAAAAATTCAGCTGGTCCACCAGTCTTAGTAAATGTATATTTGCTAAGCGGAATTTGTTCTTGAATATCAATTCCGTCTTTTTTTAAATCAAGTAATTTCAAAAATAGACCCTCCCTCATTCTTCCTATATATTTTACCTCATTAATTATGCTAAAATCTTCTTTAGAGGAGATTTTTATGAATTTTATTGCAATGGATTTTGAAACTGCGAATCGTTACCCTGAAAGTGCTTGTTCACTCGCTTTAGTAATGGTTAGAGATAATAAGATTGTTGATCGTTTTTACACGGTAATTAATCCTCAAATGCCATTTGATGCACGTAATATTAAAATTCATGATATTACTGCTGATGATGTTAAAGATGCCCCTACAATGGCAGAAGTCTGGTCAAAAATCAAAGACTTATATCAGCCAGGAATGTTAGTAGCAGCGCATAATGCTCGCTTTGATACAAATGTAATGAAGAAGTCATTAGCGCGTTATGGAATTGACGAACCCCATTACCTAGTTATAGATACCTTGAAAACTAGTAAAACTTTTGAACCCAATTTAACTAATCATAAATTGGATACTGTTTCAAATGCCCTTGGTGTTAAACTCTGGCATCATCATAATGCATTAAGCGATAGCGAAGCATGTGCTGGAATATTAATTAAGCAGAACCAAAAATTTGGAAATGAAGCTATTAAAAATTTAATTTATCAATTATAAAAAATGATTCGGTACATAAGTATCGAATCATTTTTTATAATCAATTTATTTTATTCGCCTTCGCCAGGACGTTGACCAATTTCTGCTGCTAAAATCCAAATCCGCTTTTCAATAGCAGTATGGAATTCAATCAACATATCATTAGTTGAGTCATCGCCTTCATCGGCACTAATTTTGATTCCCTTTTCATAATCATCACGAAGTTGCTTATATGCGTTTAAAATCAATTGAATTCTTTCATCCATTGGCATATCCCAACTACCTGCTTGATCTGGAATCTTAGTTAATCCCAAAACTTCTTCATAAGTAGAAATTGGACTACCATTGATTTCAATCAATCTTTCTGCAACTGTGTCTTGCTGATTGGCTAATTCTTCCATCACATGGTCCAAATAAAAGTGAATCTTAATAAAACGATGTCCCAACATATACCAATGGTGTTGGTGAACAACCATGTGAGCTTGAGTTAAGTCTGCAACAAGTTGATTCAAAATTTCTTCAGTTTTTGGATACTTCATAAATAACCTCCTATTTATAAACCGTTTACATCACTATTGTAATCCAATCTATGCCTAAGAGGAAAAGATTACACTTATTAATTATGAAATTCCTTTAGTGTATCTTGAAGCCATTCTTCACTTCTTTTACCTTTTACATTAAATTCTACTTCACGCTTTGTAGAATTCCAACTATCATCCACACGAGTAATCACAAGTTGCAAATAATCATCAGGTAAATCGTGCATAATCAATTGTGGCCATTCAATAACAACTAATCCAGGTTCAGCTAAATAACTATTTAAATCAATTGAAGACAAGTCATCATTTTCCAAGCGATAAAAATCCATATGAAAAAGTGGCATCTTTCCTTCACGATATTCTCTGACAATTGTAAAAGTAGGACTTTTAACAGGACGCCTAATCCCTAACTCACGTCCCAAACCTTGAGTCATTGTAGTTTTTCCAGCACCTAAATCTCCATTAAGCAAAAGCAAATCATGAGGCTTAGCAGTTTTTGCTAAACTACTGCCTAATTTTTGCATTTCTTGTGCAGAATTAATTTCCAATTTCATCTTATTCATCCTTTGCAAGTACTTGAGCAGCTGTCAAAATACCCATTAAATAAACATCTTCACTGCTTGCTCCACGTGATAAATCATTAATTGGAGCAGCTAATCCCTCAAGTACTGGACCTACTGCACTGAAGTTTCCAAGTCGTTGGGCGATCTTATACCCAATATTTCCTGATTGAAGCTCTGGAAAAATGAATACATTCGCATGTCCAGCAACTTTAGAATTAGGAGCCTTACTTTTAGCAACACTTGGCACAAATGCCGCATCAAACTGTAACTCTCCATCTGCTGGAATGTCAGAGTGAGAATCTTGAAACTTTCTAGTTGCTTCTTGAACTTTAGTAACCATATCTCCTGAAGCTGAACCCTTAGTAGAAAAACTTAAAAAAGCAACTTTAGGATCTAATTCTGCCATCTTAGCTACTTTAGCTGCCTGATAACCAATTTCTGCTAAAGTATCACTATCAGGATCAATATTCATAGCACAGTCTGAAAAAATGTAACGTTCATCTTCACGTTCCATAATCATTACTCCACTTACTCGGTGCATCCCCTTAGCTGTTTTCACAATTTGTAAAGCAGGTCTAACAGTATCAGCCGTTGAATGAGCTGCTCCTGATACCATTCCATCTGCTATTTCCATCTTAACAAGCATCGTGCCAAAGTAAGTCGTGGTTTTAAGCATTTTCTTTGCTTCGTCTAAAGTATTTTTACCGTGACGAATTTCTACGAACTTTTCACACATTTCTTCAAAATCTGGATAAGTTTCTGGATCAATAATTTTAATATCAGTTAATTTAAAACCATTTTCTTTTGCAATTTCGTGAATTTTTTCTTTATTTCCAAGTAAAATAATCTCTACTAAACCTTCAGCTTCTAAGCGAGTTGCTGCGTCTAAGATTCTAATATCTTCTCCTTCTGGAAAAACCAATCTTGGTTTTACTTTAGCTTTTTTTACTTGTTCCTTAAATAATTCAAATACACTCATTTGTGATCCTTTCTTTATGCTAAATCTTTATTAGTTACTGTTTCTGGTAATTGCCAGTCTATTGGATTTTTCCCCCAATTTTCAAGTGCTTTATTACAACGTGAAAATGGACGAGAGCCAAAGAATCCTCTATCAGCTGAAAATGGGCTTGGGTGCGATGACTTAATGATAAAATTTTTACTTTCATCAATCAAAGGGATTTTATTTTGAGCAAATTTACCCCAAAGAATAAAAACTACATGCCCTCTATTGCTTAATGCCTTGATTGCTGCATCACTAATTGCTTCCCAGCCTTTACCTTGATGACCGTTTGCATGGCCATAAGGAACTGTTAAAACTGCATTTAAGAGTAACACACCTTGATCAGCCCATTTTTTTAAATAACCATGGTTAACAGGTCTAGCTCCTACATCATCATAGAGCTCTTTATAGATATTTCTTAATGATGGAGGTAAAGTTATTCCAGGCATTACCGAAAAGCTCATTCCATTTGCTTGTCCTGGATTATGATATGGATCTTGTCCTAATATTACAACCTTCGTTTTAGAAAAAGGTGTTAATTTAAATGCTGTAAAAATATGATACATATCAGGGAAAATTTGCTTCGTTGAATATTCTTCTTTTAAGAAGTTATGCAAATTACGATATTCTTCACTTTCAAAGACTGGACTCAATATTTTATCCCAATCATTGCCAATTAATTTTTTCACCTAATACCGACCTCTTTTCTATTCTGTATCTATGGTATCATTGATTTAAGAATTATTGGGAGGTATTTTATGATAAAATTAGTCGCTTGTGATTTAGACGGGACGCTTTTTAACAGTAATATGATTGTATCAAAAGAAAATGCAGAAGCCATCCATAATGCTCAAAAAAACGGAATTGAATTCTTAGTTGCAACTGGTCGTGCTCCTAAAGAATCCAAAGTTTTATTAAAAGATGCAAATATCCATACTGGATTTATTAATTTAAATGGTGCCTTGGTTTATGATAAAGAAGGACATTTGAAAATTAAGCATTCAATTTCAAAAAACAAAGCCAAAGAAATTATAGATTTACTCCATAAAAATAATTTTTATTTTGAAATTCTAACAACTAATAATGTTTACTCTGAAGACCTCAATGCGCGGATTTCGAACATTGCTCATTTAATGGTTGATTTAAATCCAGGAATGACATTTAAACAAGCAGTAGCAATTTCTGCAGCAAATAAGTCCATTATGAATATGACAATGATTGATGATTTTTATGAACTTTTAGATAGTTCCGAAGAAATTATGAAAATTATAGCCTTTGATTCTCGCGGACCAGCTGCTTTTGTTGATATCAAAAAAGATATTGAAGCTATTGGTGATTTAGTAATTACTTCAAGTTCATCATCAAATATTGAAATTAATAATATTAATGCTCAAAAGGGAATTGCTTTGCTTGATTACGCTAAACTCAATGGAATAAAACGTGAAGAAGTTGCAGCCATAGGTGACAATTTAAATGATGAAAGCATGATTCGCGATGCTGGGATTGGAGTTGCTATGGGTAATGCAATTCCAGCTATTAAACATTTAGCCCAAATTGAAACAAAAACTAACAATGAAAATGGAGTTGCGTATATTTTAAACAAATTTATAAAAGATAATGCTTAAAAGCGGAGGTGAAGCCCCATGCGTTTTTTACTTGAATTAAATCAAAATAAAGCTTATGGTCAAATTCCCATTATTGGTCCTAGCGGAAAAATTGAATATATCATAAAAGGAAATTTAGATAACCCTAATCATACTCTTTATTTGAGCCGCACAGACCATACTGAAATTGGGAGACTTTTTGCTGATAGCAGCGGTATTATATCCTCATTCATCGTAGATGTTGTTAATCACTCCCTTGTTCGAGTAAAAAAATTTAATACTCCTATGACCAATTTATTTTATGTCACACGATTAAATTATCTTGTCACTGGAAGTATAAAAAAAGGCACCTACACATTTCGAGCAGGTGTCAAAAATGTTGCAAATGTCAAAACAATTATGGGTAATTCCGGTGTGGTATTGGTTTGTGACATTCAGCGTCCTGAAGACATTCCATTTATTTTATTAATTTCAATTTTATTTACTCAGTGGCATGTAACACCATTGAAGTTGCCAACATTCCCGCCGATTTCCAGAAAAACTTCTCCAGATATTAATTAATTTCTTTAACCATGTGATCATATACACGATCACCAATTGTCATTTCTTTAATACTCTTATACCCCTTGTGTTCATATAATCTACGTGCACGGGGGTTTTCCTTGTCTACATTTAAACTAATATACTTATATCCTCGTTCTTTGGCTATCTTAGGTGCCAAATCCATTAGGCGACTAGCAACATGTTCTCCCCAATGCTCCGGATCCACGGCCAAAGCATCAATATACCATTCATCGGGCCATGCTTCTTGATCATCAAAAATTACTGTATCAAGAGGTAAGCCAACTTTTACGTATTCTTTTTTCAAAGCAAAATCAATTATTTTTTGATCTTCATAAGAATACATATCAATCATTCCAATAGGAATATCTCTACTATCAGTTACAACCCAAATTCTTGTATAAGAATAACGATAATATTCCGAGATAAAACCTAACCGCATTAAATCGTAAAATTGACTTTCTGGAAGTTTTTTAATACTTTCCATATCCATTTCTTCAAAAATTTGCTTTAAAATGGAATAAATAAATGTAAAATCTGATTTTTTAGCTTTTCTAATCATAAATAACACCTCAACTAAATTTTATCATAAATTGAAAGACAGCCATGGGAGATTTCCCATAGCTGTCCATCAAGAAAGTGATATAGATATAGATGTATTCTGCCATAATAGTTTTTGAGTAATAAGGAACTGGCAGAGACTGAATTTTGGAGGTCTTCCTCAACGTCTGATTTCAACCTCCATATGCTATTATACTTCATTGAAGTAAAAATTCAAGCATTAAAGTTATTTTTTGCTATAAAAAAGTAATTTATATCGGGCTTTTTCACCCATTTTTAAGAAAGCAATTGTTATTTTATAACACCTTAAAAACTTGCTTTTGAAAAACAAAAAACTCTCGCAAGTGCGAGAGTTTTTTAATAATTAGTCTTGGTAGTTAACTAATGCTAAGAAACTTTCTGGATCAAGTGAAGCACCACCAACTAAGCCACCATCAATATCAGGCTTAGCCATTAATTCCTTAACGTTAGCAGGCTTTACTGAACCACCGTATTGAATACGAACATTTTCAGCAGTTTCTTCATTGTACAAGTCCTTGATAGTTTCACGGATAGTCTTGCACATTTCTTCAGCTTGGTCGCTTGAAGCAGTCTTACCAGTACCGATTGCCCAAATTGGTTCATAAGCAATAACAAGCTTTGAAACTTGTTCTGCACTCAAACCTTCAAGAGCAGCCTTGATTTGACCAACAACCCATTCATCTTGCTTGTTAGCTTCACGAGTTTCAAGTGATTCACCACAGCAGATAATTGGAGTTACACCATTAGCAAATAAAGCCTTAGCCTTCTTGTTAATGTCTTCATCAGTTTCGTGGAAGTAACCACGACGTTCTGAGTGACCGATAATGCAGTAGTTAATACCCATGTCACTTAAAACCTTAGGTGAAGTTTCACCAGTGTAGGCACCTTCAACTTCAAAGTATGCATTTTCTGCACCAGTATGCAAGTTTGAACCTTCTGCACTCTTCTTTAAAACGTAAAGGTCAACTGCTGGAGCAGCAATAACTGATTCTACTTTACTTGGGTCTGGCAACTTACCTTTAACTGCTTCAACAAATTCAGCAGTTTGTTCTGGATTCATGTGAAGCTTCCAGTTACCAGCAATAATTGGTGTACGCATTTATTAGTATCCTTTCCTAATTAATTACTTGTCTGAAACGCAGGCAATACCTGGCAATTCTTTACCTTCAAGGTAGTTAAGTGAAGCACCACCACCAGTTGAAATGTGGCTAATCTTAGGTGCAATACCTAATTGCTTAGCAGCAGCAGTTGAGTCACCACCACCAATAATAGTTACAGCATCCTTAAGATCTGCAAGTGCACGACCAACTTCCAAAGTACCTTCTGCAAAGTTAGGCATTTCGAAAGCACCCATTGGTCCGTTCCAAACAACAGTCTTAGCATCCTTTAAGATTTCCTTGAACTTTTCAACAGTCTTAGGACCGATGTCAAGACCCATTTCGTTATCAGGAATATCATCACCAACTACTTCGTGTGAAGCATCGTTAGAAAATTCAGTTGCTGCAACGTTGTCAACTGGAAGAACAATCTTGTCGCCAGCCTTTTCAAGCAATTCCTTAGCAAGTTCAACCTTATCAGCTTCAAAGAGTGACTTACCAATCTTGTGACCTTGAGCGGCTAAGAAAGTATATGCCATACCACCACCGATTAAAATGTGGTCTGACTTAGGAATCAAGTTTTCGATAACACCAATCTTGTCTGATACCTTAGCACCACCAAGAATAGTTACGAATGGGTGAACTGGGTTTTCAACAGCATCACCTAAGAATTGGATTTCCTTTTCAAGAAGGTATCCAGCAGCTGCAGGCTTACCTTCCTTCTTCATAGCAGTAGCAATACCTACGTTTGATGCGTGGCTTCTGTGAGCAGTACCAAATGCATCATTTACGAACATATCGCCAAGACTTGCCCAGTATTCACCAAGTTTTGGATCATTACCTGATTCACGCTTACCAAAGTCGTTATCAATATCTTGGAAACGAGTGTTTTCAAGAACAACAACGTCGCCATCCTTCATGTTGTTGATGGTTTCTTCAACTTCTTTACCTTCATTAGATGGTACAAAAGTTACAGGCTTATCAAGTAATTCGCTTAAGCGTTCAGCAACTGGCTTAAGTGATAATTCTTTCTTGTCATCATCTGACTTAATACGACCCAAGTGTGAAAGCAAAATTGCCTTACCACCATGTTCAATGATGTACTTAATAGTAGGAAGTGCAGCAACGATACGGTTGTCATCACCAATAACGCCACCCTTAATAGGAACATTAAAGTCTACACGAACTAAAACTTTTTTGCCTTTAACATCGAGATCTGAAACGATTAATTTAGCCATCAAAATCCCTCCGAAATTGATTTTAATATTTTATATTTTTTCTTTAAAAAAAGACGGAAGGAGAAAGAATCTCCCTCCGCCTTCTCATTACTACTTAATGTTAATCAGTTTAAACTACTAATTAAAGAGTAGCAAAGTGTAACAAAGTACGAACCATTTGGCAAGTGAATGACCATTCGTTGTCGTACCAAGCAACAGTCTTAACTAATTGCTTGTCACCTGCAGTAGTTACCATAGTTTGAGTTGGGTCAAAGATTGAACCAGCAGTCATACCAATGATATCGCTTGAAACAACGTTGTTTGGTTCGTAAGCAAATGAAGGACTTTCGTACTTCTTCATAGCTGCGTTAACTTCGTCAGCAGTAACCTTCTTGTTCAAGATTGATACTAATTCAGTTACAGAACCATCTGGAACTGGAACACGTTGTGCGTGACCGTTCAACTTACCGTTCAATTCTGGAATTACAAGACCAATAGCCTTAGCAGCACCAGTTGAGTGAGGAATGATGTTGATTGCAGCAGCACGTGCAGCACGTAAGTTACCACCACGTACAGGACCATCCAAGATCATTTGAGTTGAAGTGTAAGCGTGGATAGTAGTCATAGTACCAACTTCAATGCCGAATTCGTTTTGTAAAGCATTAACCATTGGTGCCAATGAGTTAGTAGTACATGAACCAGCTGAAACAATCTTGTCATCAGCAGTCAAAGTGTCTTGGTTTACTGAGTAAACGATAGTCTTCAAGTCGTTACCAGCAGGTGCTGAAATCAATACACGCTTTGCACCAGCATCAAGGTGAGCTTGTGACTTAGCCTTGCTAGTGTAGAAACCAGTACATTCAAGAACGAAGTCAACACCGTCGTTCTTAACCCAAGGAATGTTTTGAGCTTGTGGTTCTGCGTATACACGGTAGTTCTTGCCGTCTACAACGATTGAGTCGTCAGTAGCTGAAACTTCGTGGTCAAAAGTACCATGAGTTGAGTCGTACTTAAGCAAGTGTGCCAAAAGTGCTGGAGTAGTCAAGTCGTTGATTGCAACAACTTCGATGTCCTTTGACTTTTCGCCCAAGTCCATAATACGACGGAATGCTAAACGACCGATACGGCCGAAACCGTTAATACCAATTTTAACTGTCATAACCTAAAGTCCTCCTTAAGAACTATAAACAACAATTTATTTTAAACAGGAATGTTACTTCCTCTTTAAAATCTTATCTGAGGCACCCTCATCAGTAATTAACCAGGTTTGACGAGGTGCATTGGGCATATAAGCTTTGATTGCTTCTGCTTTTCTTGCGCCACAAGCAAATGCAAATATGTGAGGTATTTTCTTTAGATTCTCAAACTGCAATCCAACCTGGGTGATGCGGTCAACAATCTTTCCATTGTCATCGAAGAAACACCCGAAACATTCGGTGACAGCTCCCTTTTCACGAAGTTCAGAAAGTTTAATTGAATTATACCCTCTTCTCTGTGCCATTTCTTGAGCCAAGCCAATTCCATGAATCACAGCATCGCTTTGGGAAATATCTTGCAACAAATCACTAATTGAATCTTCTCTAATCAAGGACTTATATGCACTTGAAGAGACTTGCTCTGGCAAATATAAAGTCTTGTAAGTACCAGAAGTCCTGGCTGCCATTTCTTGAACAATGGTATTACTTTGAGTCAAAACATTTTCACCTAAAGCTCCACGACCAGGAACAAATTCTAATTGACGATTATCACCTAAATGCGGTGATAAATAAGTTGCAGATTTAGCAAGTGCTAACCCTCCTAAAACAGTAATAATAGACTTACCTAATGGTAAAAGCAGATTAAGCGCTGAACTTAAAGCTTCCCCCATTTCTTGATAAACACGATCTTGTAAATCACTATTACCAGGAACTATTATAGTTCGTTCAATTCCAAGTTTTTTTGCTAACTTTAATTCAGTTTCACCTGCATTGAACAAACGATCAATTACTGGAGCTGCATCTTGCAATGTCTTCTCGCCCTTTTCAGTTAAGAACATTCCAAAACTCTTTATTTCAATTAAACCAAGATTTTTTAAATATTCAGTCTCAGTTCGAACATTTCGCTCTGAAAGCCCTAAACGCTGAGCAACACTTCTACGTCCAACAGGAGCATTAAGTGATATTTGCTCAAGAACAAGATATCTTTGTCGAAGAATCTTTAAAACATCGGGAACTAGAGCTTCGAGCAGGGAAAAGTCCGAGTTCATAAGCTCCCTCCTTCCCCTGGGACATCATTCGACCATATCTGTGTCATTTTCCGTCCCAGATTGCTTAAAAATATAAGAGAAACGCAGAACCATGTTTTTCATTCGTACATTTCCCAATCGACACTGTTAGTATAACAATCTATTTTTAGTAATTCAAGAAAAAATTGATTGAAATTAAAAATATTCTAAATCAAGTGAAAAGGTTTTTATTTTTAATGTTTTTTTGATATACTATAGCTTGCATGTTGTGGGTCCTTAGTGTAATGGATCGCACGTAAGATTCCGGTTCTTAAAATCTGGGTTCGACTCCCAGGGGACCCATACTAAAATAAGACGAGCTCTAATATGAGTTCGTCTTATTTTTTCTCTTGAATTATATAAATTGGTCTATTCTTAACTTGTAAAAATATTTTACCAATATATCTGCCAATTATTCCAATACATAATAACTGCAATCCACCAATTAATAAAATAATACTTACCAAACTAGCCCAACCAAAAACTGCAGCCGCTGGATTAATTATTTTTCTAACTATTACAGCAATCAAGCCAATTATTGCTAATACAAACGATGTACTACCAATCCATACAGCAATACTTAAAGGAAATTGGGAAAAGTCGGCAATTCCATCAAAAGCATATTTAAATAATTTCCATGTTGTCCAATCGCTTTCACCAGCTGCTCTTTCGACATTATGATAGTCTAAATATTTAGTTCTAAAACCTACCCATGAAAAAATCCCCTTAGAGAAGCGACTATATTCTTTCATTTCAAGTACTGCATTGACCATTTGTTTTGTCATCATTCGATAATCCCGAACTCCTGGCAAGATTTGAGTATTAGAAATTTGATTAATAAACTTATAAAACATATCGCTCAAAAAGGACTTAAACTTCGCTTCTCCTTTTCTATCTACTCTTCTAGTGCCAATACAATCCCAATTACCAGTTTCAAGCAAATTATACATCTCAGGTAAAAACGCAGGCGGATCCTGTAAGTCTACATCCATATCAACTATATAATCTCCAGTAGCTGCTTTGAGCCCAGCATATAAAGCCGCTTCTTTACCAAAGTTTCTTGAAAAAGAAATATAATGAACATTAGGATGTTGCTGATGTAATTTTCTCAATTCATCCAAAGTTCCATCACTTGAACCATCATTAATAAACCAATATTCAACTTCTACATCCATTTGCTCAACAACTTTTTGTGTTGCTGGATAATATAGAGGAATCATCTCTTCTTCGTTATAACAAGGTACAACTATTGATAATTTCTTCAAGATATCACTCTTTCATTTCTTAAAATCTTAATAATTCCATAACTCACTAATAATATCCAGGAAACAACTGTAAGCATAAATAATATTGTAAACCAAATTGGAGAAATAAACTGTAAAATAGCAATATTTTCACCATATTTTTGTTTTATTCGCGGATTTCCAATATAACTTAATTGAGGCGAAACAACTTTTTTATTTAAAACTAATCTAGATTGTTTATACATGATAATTGGTAATGTTATTTTTTTAGTTGATTCACTATTCCACTTAAGCTCTAGTCTTCCATTATTTAATACTCGATAAGAAAATTTATGAGTCAAATAAGGATCTATTACATCTTTGATATAGTAATAATCAACTAATGATCCTGTCATCTTTTTATGATATGTGGGTAAATAATCTGGATTAACTTTAATAATCGTATTAAACAGTTCTCCTTTTTGATTAGCATCATGGGTTAAATGCCAAACTTTAGTTAAATCCAGCGTATTCTTATAATAATCTCCTCGTGTAGCAACTTTTACATAAAGATTGCCTTGATTTGTATCTTTTACACCATTTGCTTGATATTTCCCATGCAACCCATAAACAAAATCATAATATTTTTCTTGTTTATACATATTTTTACCTGTGAAATATTTTTTAGACTTTACTTCATAAACTGCACGATGATTAAAAGTGGTTCGCTGAACGATACGCGCATAGTTAGCAGCATAATTTTCAATTATTACCAACCCCACAAAACATAAAGCCAATTTTTTAACAAGACTACCATCACTTAATTCTGTAACTGAGATTGCAATCCCTAACAATATAAGTGGATAAGCTGCAATCAACAACCTATGTGGAAACTGCAAATAATTAGTCAAAAACTCTGCTTTAGCTTGCACAATTTTCCAAGGAATTATCGCACTGGATAGCAATAAAAACAAGCCACCTTCTATTGATACTATAAAGTTTATCTTAGATTTTTTCCAAGTTAGACAAGCATAAATTATTTGTATTAGTACCAATATTAGAGTGATTTTTGAAATGGTGTTTCTCAGAGTTCCACAATCACTGATAGTTAACGCATTTATCGCTAATTGATGACTCAAAGTTGGTGATATATTGTTAGTTTTTAAAATTAATAATAAACTTCCCCATACATTGGCAGTTAAACATAGTGTACCTAAAACTGCTTTAAGTAAGTTAATTAGTAATTCTTTTTTATAGGGACTATTTATCCAAGAAATTACTACAAATGGAATTAAAGCAATCGTGAACAAAATTGTACTGAGTAAGTGAGTTTGAGCAATAATGCTCATAATTAACATTAACCTAACCCAGCGAACAGGATGGTCTTTATTTTGAAGCATATTTACGCCTTCAATAAATACAAATGGTGCAAATGCTGCTCCCCACGCCATCAAGTTAGTGTGATCAAACCAAGTCTGAATGCCCCCAATATTAATATATAAAATAGCAATCATTGTGGAAATGATTTTATTAGCTTGGCATTTTTGAGCTAATAAATACATCCCAAATCCACCAATAATTCCTATAATGAAGTATGAAGCTAATTGATAGTTATACCATGAACCTAATACATACACCAAAAATCCATTTAAATAAGCAAATAAAGGACCATATAAAGCATTAATGATTCGTCCGCTTTGCTGAAAGCCAAAATTACTTTGAAAATAAGAAAATTTTCCAGTCCTAAATTGTTCAACAATATCATAAAATCGATTATAGTGAAACATGGTATCTATATCTAATACCACTCTATGATTACTTAACTGAATTTTCATAAGTAAATATATAGCTATTAAAATAGCAAAATATGGCCATAACTTTTCTAACCAATTTTGCAAATTATTTTTTCTTAAGTATTTCATGCTATTTCCCTATTTTTTAAAAGTTATAGCTTTATTTACTCCGAACTGTAAAAGAGTGGCAACAATAGTAGCTAGCATCTTTACAATCATTTTATCTTGATGCAGTAAAGTAACAAAAACAAATAAACATGCTGTAGTAAACAAAGTCGTAATTTGACCTACAATATAATATTCCACAAAACGTCTTACCATATGGTCTTTTACTTTAAAATTAGTATAACTATTCCAAAAAAAGTTATTTATTAAACCACAACTAGAAGATATAAAATTAGCCAATTCTGGATTAAATTGTAAAATCAAAGTTAATAAAGCATATACTCCAAAATCGACAAATAAACCTATAATACCAATTAATCCATATTTGATTAATTGGATAAAATCTTCATTTTTAAATAAAGTTTGAATTTTTTCTCGCATAACTTCCATTTTAATTCAATCCTTGCATAGCATTATCTCTTATAATATCACAAAAAAGAAGACGTCTGTTTAAAAAACGTCTTCATTAAAGTTAACTGATTTTTCCAGACATTAATTCTGGTCGTTCAGCAAGTTCTACATACAACGTATTACCTACAGCACTTACTCCTTCAATTTCACGTCCTGTATTATAATGATGAGTACTTAAAAGTTTACCATTTTTAGCAATTCTCATAATGCAATCATTAAAAGCAAGATAAAACTCTTTCTTCTTACTATCATAAGTAAATCCTTGTACAGGTGACCCGTTTTTCATAAATTCACCCTTAGTAATCCCTATTTGCTTAGGATGCCACTCATTTCCATGGCGAGTTACTTCCCAATATTCAAATTGATGTTCAGTTCCGTTATGTTGTACAGCATAAAACTTTTTATCACTCACAAATGTCGCATTATGAATATATTTAGGCTTATTTTTTGAGCCATTCCAAATTTTAAATGTCCAAATCTTTTTAATTTGTAAATCTTTTTTACTAATTTGCATAATTTCTTCTGATTGTGGACTATTCTTTAAATTATGGTCATTAGCAATTACATATAAATAATTCTTACTTGCACTTAAAGTTTGTCCATGACCTAATTTAATATATGGACTAATTTTTATGTCCTTGGCCAAATTAACAAACTGATTCCATTCAATCCATGGAAGTTTTTGCATGACATATTTATCCGGAATTGCATTCATTTTATAACTAACAATTCGAGCGCGCTCTAAATATGGATGTAAATACATACTGGCATACATAACACCATTTGACATTACCATTCCTTCAGGAGTAGGGCCCATTGCACCAGTTGGAGTCGCACCTTGGCTTAAAGTAGCCGGCTGATAAAAAACAGTCTTTAAATTTAAACCTTTACTTCTTAAAGTATGAGGCTTTGTTTCTGGAGCATAACTTGCACCTTTTCCCCAATTTCCAGAAGTCTTATAGTGATGAAGCCAAGTCTTGGTAGTTCCACCTGATTGAGGCTTAGCTTTTCCTTTTTTAATTCCTTCTTTTTTATTAGAACGAACAATTACAGTTGCACTAGCATGACCTTTTCCATAAGTAAACTTAATTTTATGCTTACCAACCTTGGCTGAATCTATACTATTTTTAGATACATGAACTTTTTTTACATCAATAGAAGTTCCTTGAGCATCAGTAGCATAATTTATTGCATCCCTTGTCGGAAAAGAATATTCAGGATTATAAACTAAACTTATATTTTTAGCTACAGAAATTTTATTCTTTGCAAAAGCATTTTCGTTTACCCAACCAGCTAAATGGCCATCAATTAAAACATACCAATAATTAGTTTTACCAATTCGTCTCATTTGACTAGCTTGGTAATTTGCATAACGCAAAGTTTGCGTATTAACACGCCATCCTCTGGGTCCATTTTTAGTTAAGTTAGTATATACACCATAGTTTTTATTATTGATAATCTTAGTTTGATAACTTGAAAAAGTCTTTGCTTGAACTTTTTGTGGTTTAACTATAGCAAAAATTGCAAAAAGAACGTATATTGTTAAGCTGCTTTTTATTATTTTCATCTATATCTATCCTATATATTTATTTTAAACTCTTCCAATGAAAAGGTTGCCTAAGATTTCCTTAGACAACCCTTTTATCATAAAAATACTAGTTAAATTCTTCCAGAAGTTAATTCTGCACGTTGAGCAAATTCTACATAAAGCTGAGAACCTGAAACAGACATTCCTTCAATTTCACGGCGAGTATTAAACTTGTAATGCTTTTTAGCAGTTCCATTTTCGCTAACTTTGAAGATATTATCATTAAATCCAATATAGAAATTACCATTTCCATATGCAAAACCTTGAACTGGTGAACCATTTGAGACAAAACTTCCTTGAGTTGCACCTACCTGCTCAGCATCCCATTCATCACCATTTCTTGTTAATTTCCAGTATTCATATTTGTTGTAGCCACCATTATGGAATAATGCATACATAGTGTTATCGCCAACAAAAGTAGCATTATGGATATAACGATTTTCAGCAATTCTAAATGTCCAAATTTTATTAATTTTCATATCACTCTTACGGATTTGAAGAATTTCTTCTGACTTTGGACCATTGTTATATTTATTATCATTTGCCATAACATAAATATACTTGCTGCTTGAACCAAGTGATTGCCCATGACCTAACTTAATATATGGACTTACTTTAATATTATTAGCATATGATTTAAAAGTACTCCATGACATAGTGGTTAAGTTTTGAGCGGCGGTTGTACTCTTAATATGATTTAAATTGTATGAAACTAAATGAGCATGATCACTGTTGGGGTTAGAGTACATTGAAGTAGTAAAAATTCCACCGTTAACTGTAATACCTTCTGGACTTACACCAACTTGTCCCATCTTATCTGCTGCTTGACCATATCCCAAACTAACAAAACGTGGCTGGAAAAGTCGGGTTTTTAAAGTTAAGCCATTATTGCTAAAACTATTTCCACTAGTTTCTGAAGTATAATGATGAGCGGCATTCCAATTGCGTGATGATCCTTTTGACCCACCCTTCCAAGCACTAACTGCTTTAAAGCCTTTCTTTGGAACTGCATTTCCCACATTATTTGCTTCATTATCATTATTTCTTACAGTAACGTTAACAGATGCTTTTGCTTTACCATAACTATAGTTAACCTTTGTACTGCCTGACTTAGCAGAACTCACTGAATTATGGTTTACACTGACTTTATTTGGATCAATAGCAGTACCTTGACCATCAGTTACATAGTTAATGGCATCTTTTGGATTAAAACTATAAGCGGCATTTTTAACTAGTGAAACATCTTTTGCAACAGAAATTTGATTTCGAGCAAAGAAGTTTTGACTTACCCAACCAATATGACGCCCATCAACATAAATGTCCCAGAAATTACCTTTCTTAGTAGAAACGTAACTTTTAGATTGAATTTGACCATGCTTAAAATACTTAGTAGAAGTAAATTTACCAGATGGTCCATTCTTTGACACATTGTGATAAATTGCGTAATTTTTACTCCCTGCCACTTTAGTTACAGCCCTAGAATAAGTCTTTGCTTGAACTTTATTTAGATTCGTTCCAGCAGCAATTACGCCACTAGCCAAAATTGCACTGGCAACTAATGTAAATTTAAACGATTTTTTCAAAATTCTTCTCCTCACATTACTATTTTATCCAATGAAATATTTTACTCCAAAAATATAAATAATCCATTTTATTTCGTATTCGCAAGTTTAATTAATAATAAAAAAATAATATCACTAGTCTACACCGCAAACCAATTATTCTGGTATATAATGGAAGGGTTCACATTGTTTATTATATTAAGGAGAAACAATTTTATGGTCGAATCTACAAACGAACACAAAAAAATGATGTGGTCGACGTTAGCGATGATGGCCTTTTCTACTGTATGGGGATTTGGTAATGTTGTTAACGGTTTCGTCTACTTCGATGGAACCAAAGTTGTCTTTAGCTGGGTATTAATGTTCCTGCTTTATTTTGTTCCATATGCTTTAATGGTTGGAGAATTAGGAGCAACTTTCAAAAATGCTGAAGGTGGGGTTTCTTCATGGGTAAATGCAACTATGGGTGCCAAATGGGCTTATTATGCAGGATGGACTTACTGGGCTTGTCACATTGTTTATATCTCTAGCAAAGGGACTGGCGGCTTGCGTGCAATGTCATGGGGAATCTTTGGTAATACGAACTGGTATGACAGTATTCCTACTGCTTGGACCCAACTTGCAACTTTAGTGGTATTTTTATTCTTTTGTTGGGTAACCAGTCGTGGAGTACCAGTACTTAAGAGCTTGGCAACTGTAGCTGGTTCTTCTATGTTTATCATGTCAATTCTTTTTATTGTTATGATGTTTGCAGCACCTGCTCTTAATCCACATGCAAGTTATCTATCAATTGACTTTAATTGGAAAAACCTCTTGCCAACTTTTAATGTTAAATATTTAACATCACTTTCAATTTTAGTGTTTGCAGTTGGTGGTTGTGAAAAAATTTCACCATATGTAAATAAAGTTCAAGATCCATCTAAAAACTTCCCTAAAGCAATGATGGCTTTAGCAATTATGGTTATGATTTCTGCAATTTTAGGTACATTTGCCATGGCAATGATGTTTGATCCAAAAATTGTTAATAATCATTTAAATGAATACATTTCAAACGGTCCTTACATGGCCTTTCAAAGATTAGGTGAATATTATCATGTCGGTGGCTTATTCATGTACATTTATTCTTGGTGCAATGTAATTGGTCAATTTTCTACCTTAGTAATTAGTATTGATGCTCCACTTAGAATGCTCTTGGGTAGTAAAGAAGCAAAAGCTTTTATTCCAAAGAAACTTTTAAAACTAAATAAGCATGGCGCTTATATTAATGGTATTTGGATGGTTGTAATTCTTTCAGGTGGATTAATTATTGCTCAAGCCCTTTTACCTGATGCACAAAGTGTAATGGCACAATTAGTTAAATTAAATTCAACTACTATGCCAATGCGTTATCTCTGGGTATTTGCCGCTTATATTGCTCTTAGAAAACAACAAGCAAAGTTCGCGACTTCTTATCAAATGACTAAAAATCAAGGATTAGCTTATACTGCTGGAATTTGGTGTTTTACAGTTACAGCTGCATGTTGTATCTTAGGAATTTACTCACCAGATCCATTTACTCTATTTTTAAACATTGCTACTCCAATTGTATTAGTTGCATTAGGTCTCATCTTACCCGCTATTAAAAAACGTCAAGATGGTGAAAATGCATTACTTGATTAGGCAATTTAGAAATAATCTAAATTAAAACGCTCCAAATGGAGCGTTTTTTGCTTAATCGTGATAAACTAAATTCATAAAACAAACAGGAGGTATTTTTTTGGATACAAATTTAGAAGAAAAAGCTGAAATCCTGCTTCATACTTATAACTTAAAAGCAACTAAGCCTCGTCTTAAAATACTAAGCTACTTAATGAGTCATCATAATCATCCTACGGTAGAAATGATTTACCATGCTCTAAATGAAGAAATTAATCGCGCAACAGTTTATAATACTTTAAATGCTTTATCGGAAGTAGGAATAATTATTGAAATCAAAAATGGTGATAATTCTACTCACTATGATTATTTTGTAAAACCACATTTCCATATTATATGTAAAAATTGTGGAAAAATTGCAGATGTAATTTATCCTAATTTTGATCAAATAGAAAATGAAATGCGTAAAAATGCTGAAGAACAGACTGGTTTTATTGCTTCTACTAGTCATTTAGAAATTTACGGACTTTGTCCTAATTGTCAAATTAAGCTAAAAAAATAAGAGTGAATATTCACTCTTATTTTTGTTTAATTAGTTAACTTATTACTTTCAAGAAGCTCTGCACGTTGTGCTAAGTTCACATATAATCTATTATTAGAAATTGACAAACCTTCAATTTCGCGACCAGTATTAATTTGATAGCCATCTTTAAAAGTACCATCGTAACCAATTTTAGCGATTACATCGTTAAATCCAATGTAGAAATTCTTATTTACTGGATCATAAGTAAATCCTTGAACCGGAGCATTGTCCTTTACAATTGTACCTTCAGTTGCACCAACCAATTCTGAATACCAGTTATCTCCTTTACGAGTTAATTTCCAATATTCATATTGATTCTTATTCTTATCGAAGTACAAACCATACATAGTATGATCATCAACAACTACCGCGTTTTGGTAATAACGAGAATCTTCTGAATTACCATTATTCCAAGTTTTAATAGTCCAAATCTTATTGATGCACATATCACTCTTTCGAATTTGAACTAATTCTTCTGAAAAATCAGTTTGATGTTGAGTATGGTCATTAACTAATGCATATACATACTTATCTGTTGAACCCAGTGCTTGTCCATGTCCTACTGGAATATATGGACTCACTTTAATGTTCTTTACATATTCATTAAATCTCTTCTGACTCATCTTAGAAGTATCAGTTAAATATTGTGGATCATATGGATCTGTTAACTTACTTAAATCATATCCAACAATATGCCCCTTCATATCTTCAGTAGTGCTTAAAAGACTTGTATATGCCCAATTATTTGAAACAGTAACACCTTCTGGAATATGACCAACACGGTTAATTGGACCATCATCAGCACTTGTTTGGACACTTAAAAATACTGGTTGATATAGTTTAGTAGTTAAAGTTAATCCATTAGCTGAATAAGTATGTAACTTAGTTTCAGGAGTAGATTCTTGTGGACTTAAGTAATTAATTGATGCTCCATAGTGCTTAGACCATGAATCATAATTACTTGGTCCCTTCTTAGCAACTACACTGTCAGCACTATTATCCATACCTTCTTTAGTACTCTTTCTAACAGTAAATTTAACAGTAGCCTTAGCTGAACCATAAGTATATTTTACATTGTAAGATTTAGGCTTAGAAGCATCAATCTTAGTTTTAGAAACAGCAACATCTTTATTGTCAACTACTGTACCAGTTGCATCAGTTGCATAACTAATCGCATTTTGAGTACTATAGTCACCATCTGGACTATCATTTCTAACTAAGGTAACACTCTTAGCTGCTTCGATAACATTTCTTGCAAAGTAGTTTTCATTAACCCACCCTACACGGCGACCATTGACATAAATTAGCCAATAAGTATACTTTTTAGTTTTAATACTTTGATTAGATTGAATATGAGCATAGCGGAAATTCATTCCATCTGCTACTTTTTTATGAACTTTTCCACCTGATACTGATTGCCAAACTTTGTAGTTTTTATCGCCAGCTACCTTAGTCATAATTTCATAACTAGTAGTTACTTGAACAGGTTGCTTCTTTTTATTATCAGTTGGCTCATCAGAGCTAATTTTCTTTTCATCAGTTGCATCAGTTTTTTCTGCGGCTTTTTTAACAGTTTTTTGTGCAGTTTTAGTTGCTGCAAAACTAGTATTGCCAGAACTTACTAAAAGTCCAAAACTTGCAGCTAAAGCTGATGCACAAGTTAGTAATTTTGTATAATTCAAAAAATTCCCTCCACAATTAAAAACACTACTTGTATTATAATATGAAATCGCGCTCATAAATAATACAAATTCATTAAAAAGATAGACAAAAGTGTTAAATTTAAGTCTCATTAGTTGACATGAATAAAAGTAAGTGATTTAATTAGCACTGTACTCTTATGAGTGCTAATTATACATTTTTATATATAGGAGGCTATTTAATTATGCTCGTACCTACAGTTATTGAACAAACAGCACGTGGTGAACGTTCATACGATATTTACTCACGTTTACTTAAAGACAGAATCATCATGCTTAGTGGCGAAATCAATGACCAAATGGCCAACTCAATTATCGCCCAATTATTATTCCTTGACGCACAAGATAATACTAAAGATATTTCTCTTTACATCAATTCACCAGGTGGTGTTATTACTTCCGGTCTTGCAATTATGGATACTATGAACTTTATTAAGTCAGATGTTTCAACTATTGCAATTGGTATGGCTGCTTCAATGGCATCTATTCTTTTGACAAGTGGTGCTAAGGGAAAGCGTTTCGCACTCCCTAACTCAACTGTTTTGATTCACCAACCATTAGGTGGTGCTCAAGGTCAACAAACCGAAATTGAAATTGCAGCTCAAGAAATCTTGAAGAGCCGTAAAAAGCTTAACCAAATTTTACATGAAACTACCGGTCAACCTATTGAAAAGATTCAAAAAGATACCGAACGTGATAATTACTTAACTGCTGAAGAAGCTAAGGAATATGGTTTAATTGATGAAATCATGGTTAACCAAAAGAAATAATCTTCTAATAACAAAAATGATGACTCAATGAGTCATCATTTTTTAATTTCTTAAACTATCTGCTAAATCACGAAGCTTTTTAAAGCGGTGATTAACCCCTGATTTTGAAATAGGACCATCTGGAAGTTGCGCTGCTACTTCTTTCAATGGAAGCTCTGGGTGGGTTAATCTAAAGCGAGCTAAACTTTCCAATTTTTCAGGAAGTGAGTCAAGACCTTGTTTTTCCTCAATTAGCTGAATATCTTCCACTTGTTTTGCGGATGCTGAAGCGGTTTTCTTCATATTTGCAGTATCACAGTTCACCAAACGATTAACAGAATTACGCATATCACGCATAATCCTTAAATCTTCAAACGCAAGCATCGCATTAAGAGCACCAACGATGTGTAAAAAGTCACCAATTTTTTCAGCTTCTTTTAAATAAACAATATAGCCTCTACGACGCTTAGTTTTTTTGGCATTTAAGTAAAAATATGTATTCATTAATTCCGCTAAATCATTATTATGATCTTCATAAGTAGAATAAATTTCTAAATGATAACGACTAGTTTCTGGATTATTAACGCTCCCACCTGCTAAAAATGCTCCCCTTAAATACGACATAGCTCCTTCACGAGATTTCATAATTCTATCTGGAACTCTGGTAACTAAACCTTTTTCCGAATCCCAAATTTGCAAATTTTCCATAATTTCGCGTACATTGTGTTGCAATCGCACTAAATATTGGTTGTTTTTCTTAAGTTTCATTTTTCTTGAAACAATTAACAAAGGCTCAACACCATAAGCGACTTTAATCAATGAAAAAATATGCCGAGCAATAGCAGGATTTTCAGTAGTTATATCTAAACTAAATTCATGATTATGAAGATTTAAAACACCGTTCATACGTAAAAAAGCAGCTAACTCAGCTTTGGCGTGTTCTGGATGCACAGGAAGCGAAGTCAGCTCTTTTTTTACATCACTTGCATAACTAACCATTATTATCAGCGATTCTTCTGCGTGACATAGCTTCAAATGCCAAGCTTATAATTTCTTTGGCTACCTTTTCACCATCATGAAAGACTAATCCATGGCGCTGATCAATAAAATCATCAGTAATCACGCGACAATTTTGTGCTTTTAATCCAGCAAAATCATTGCTTACAGGATCTAAATACTCATCATAATCTTCAGGGTGAAACTTGCTCATATCAATTTTTGCTCCATTAACTAAAGCGGTATTGATATAATTTCCTCCTAAGTGATCATTAATAACCTTAACATGATCACTATCGCTAAAGTGATCAGTTTCACCACGTTGGGTCATAATATTACAAATATAAATTACTTCTGCGCTAGTTTCACGAACTGCTTCTCCTAAGTTAGAAATCATTAAATTAGGTAAAATTGAAGTAAACAAACTTCCTGGACCTAAAACTACAGCATCAGCTTGCATAATTGCTGCAAGAACGGGTAATACAGCCGTTGGTTCTTCATCAGAATTTGAATCAGTTACCCATACACGCTTGATTCGTTTATCCTTAGAAGTGATTTCAGTTTCTCCAGATTCAAAACTTCCATCTACAAACTCTGCATTTAAAGTCAAAGGCTCATTTGAAGCTGGGAAAACATGACCATCAACATGCATCATTTTTGATAATGACTGAACTGCATCAAAAATATTTCCATGCATTTCATTTAAAGCTGCAATAATCAAATTACCAATTGCATGTCCAGAAAAAAATGAATCGGATGAATCGAAGCGATATTGGAAAATATTTTTTTCTTCTCTAGGAATATCACTAAGTGAAACTAAAACATTTCTAATATCACCTGGTGGAACTACATTAATAAAGTTCCTGATTGAACCAGATGAACCACCATCATCTGATACAGTAACAATAGCTGTAATTTCCGCATTTTGCTTTTTTAAAGCATTTAAAATAACTGGCAGTCCTGTACCGCCTCCAATAACCACAACTTTAGGACGGCGCGCTTTAATTACTCGAATAATTCGATTTTCACCATAAGACATTGTGGCTACACCTACTTTCTAATATAACGGCTAATTTCACGGTGAGTAATATCTACTGGATAATCTTTAGCAAGGTCACGTGCAAGCCTTTGAGCAATTGACACACTTCTATGTTGACCACCTGTACAGCCGATTGCAATCGTTAGCTTTTCTTTTCCCTCTTTGATATATCCTGGAATTGCCGTTTTCAATAAATCTAATAATTTCTCATAAAATACTTTAGTCTCTTCTTTATTCATGACATAGTCAAAAACTCGCTTATCAAGCCCAGTAAAAGGACGAAGTTCAGGAATATAGAATGGATTTGGCAAAAAACGTACATCCATTACAATATCGGCATCAATTGGCATACCATATTTAAAACCAAAACTCATTACTTCAATTGAAAATGGTTGACGCTCAGAATCACTAAATTCGTTAATTAACTTTTGTCTTAATTCTTTAGTTGAAAGCTTAGACGTATCAATAATATAGTTAGCACGATTTCTAATTGGATTTAAAATTCGGCGTTCTTCTAAAATTCCATCAAGCAACCTGCCATTAGCGGCAAGTGGAGGCAAACGACGTGTTTCTTTATATCTTGCAACCAAAGTATCATCAGATGCATCAAGAAAAACAATCGTAGCTTGAACTTTTCCATTATCTTCAAGAGAATTTACTTCATCGAGTAAATCCGTGTAAAAACTTTTAACTCTAAGGTCAATTACAACAGCTACTTTTTGGTAATCGTTTGAATTAATCATCAAATCCCAAAAACTACCAAGAAGTGTCGGCGGTAAATTATCAACCACAAAATATCCCATATCTTCTAAAGCATGAGAAGCAACAGTTTTTCCTGCACCACTCATCCCAGTTACAATAAGCAATTGCTTTTTTTCTTCAGCCATGAAAATAGCCTCCTTCCAAAATATTATAACATACCGGGTGTGCCATTTTCAGCAATAAAAAAAAGCCCTTCGGCTTTTTTACTAACGGTGCATCCATGCAGTTACAATTTCATTGATTCCAAATACTAGTAACCAGAATGACACTAACCATACCAAGCTAATCATTGCAATGACTGGATTAAAAATCAAGAAAATTGCAATAATTAAACTCAAAATATTCATAATCAAGCTGAATACAAAATATCCAGTTGAAATATCTTTCAAGTGCCACGAAAAAGCAATTCCAACTACTGAGTCAACAAAGAACCAAATTGCAAATAAGTAAGCAATAGTTAATGCACCAATATCATATGAACATAGGAATAAGACACCAATAATAATGTCTAAAATTCCTGAAACTATTGTTACCCAGCTGCGTGAAAAGAATCCACGAAAACGGGAGTAAGCAGCAAACCATACAAACCCTTGTACAATTGACAAAATACCAAATAAAAGTACAAAAGCATGTAAACTTTTACCAGGGTGTCTCATTAAAAGAAAGGCTACAACAACCATTAGGACACCAGCAATAAGAGCGCCCCAATCAAATCCGCCATCTCTTCTTGAAGTAGAAAAATTATCCATAAATTTGTCCTCCTTGGATAATATTGTACACTTCTTAAGATTCTTTTAAAAATAAAATGAGACTATTTTTCTAATTTTTTTGTCAATTTAGTGTCCCGCTCTAATACCGGTTTTAGGTATTTGCCAGTATAACTTTCTTTATTTTGAGCCACTTCTTCTGGAGTTCCAGTAGCGACAATTTGACCACCACCATCTCCACCTTCAGGACCCAAGTCAATCAACCAGTCAGCACACTTAATTACATCAAGATTATGTTCAATAATCAAAACTGTATTACCTTCATCCACTAAACGCTGTAAAACTTCCATCAAACGCTTAATATCATCTGTATGAAGACCAGTAGTTGGTTCATCTAAAATATAAAAGTTTTTACCAGTTGATAATTTTTGAAGTTCAGCTGCTAATTTCATTCTTTGAGCTTCTCCACCAGAAAGAGTAGTGGCTGATTGACCTAGTTTTACATAACCAAGTCCTACATCAACTATAGTTTGAAGCTTACGTTGAATTTTAGGAATATTTTCAAAAAATTTAGCAGCTTCATTAATTGTCATATCTAGAACTTGAGCAATATTTTTTTCACGATAAGTAACTTCCAATGTTTCAGAATTATAACGAGTTCCATGACAAACTTCACAAGGAACATAAACATCGGGTAAGAAGTTCATTTCGATTTTAATAATTCCATCTCCATGACAAGCTTCACAACGTCCACCTTTAACATTGAAAGAAAATCTTGCTTTAGTATAGCCACGCATTTTTGCTTCATTAGTTTGAGCAAAAAGAGTTCTAATATCATCAAATACACTAGTATAAGTAGCTGGATTACTACGAGGAGTTCGGCCAATTGGACTTTGATCAATATCAATAATTTTTTCAATATTTTTATAACCAGTAATTGATTTATACTTTCCTGGTTTTAAAGAATTATTATTTAATTTTTGAGCAAGCGCCCTTTTTAAAATCATATTAACTAAAGTGGACTTTCCAGAACCAGAAACTCCGGTAACCACATTTAATTTACCTAATGGAAAATCAACGTCAATATTTTTTAAATTATTTTGTTGAGCTCCCTTAACAGTAATCTTTTTTCCGTTACCTTTTCTTCGCTTTAATGGAACTGGGACAAATTTTTTACCTGATAAATATTGTCCAGTTAAAGATTTAGGATTATTTTCAACTTCTTCTGGAGTTCCTGCAGCCATTACTTGACCACCATAACTACCAGCACCAGGTCCCATATCTACAAGATAATCAGCCTGACGCATAGTTTCATCATCATGTTCAACTACAATTAATGAGTTACCTAAGTCTCTCATTCGCTTAAGTGAATCAATTAAACGATCATTATCACGTTGATGCAATCCAATTGAAGGTTCATCTAAAACATACATAACTCCTGATAAATTAGATCCGATTTGTGTTGCTAATCTAATGCGTTGGGCTTCTCCACCAGACAAAGTATTAGCTGAACGAGAAAGAGTTAAATAGTCCAAGCCTACACTATCTAAAAATGATAATCGATCACGAACTTCTTTCAGGATTGGTTTAGCAATGGTAGTTTTTTGCTCATTAAACTTTACTTGCTTAAAGAAATCTAGCGCTTTATTAATTGATAGATCTGACGCTTCAGCAATATCTTTACCATCTACTTTAACAGCTAATGCTTTTTCATTAAGGCGTTTACCGTGGCAAACTGAACAAGTAAGTTCGGTCATATATTTTGCCATAGCATCCCGCATAAATTTAGACATCGGACGACGATAACGCCGTTCCACATTAACCATTACTCCTTCAAAAGGTTGAGTAGTATCATTTACCCCAAAATCACCTTCCAAATGAAATTTAACTTCTTTTTTCGATCCAAATAAAATTGTTTCTCTCTGCTTTTTTGTTAATTTATTAAAAGGTTTATCCATTGGGATTTTAAGAGCAGCACAAGCTTGTTCAAGCATTCCAGTATAATATTTGGAACTTTGCCAAGGTGCTAAAGCTCCATCTTTTAATGATTTAGTCTTATCCGGAACAACTAAATCTTCATCTACCGATAACTTCATTCCTAACCCATCACATGCACTGCAGGCGCCAAATGGTGCATTAAATGAAAATAATCTTGGTTCCATTTCACCTACTGTGAAGCCACATTTAGGACAAGCATAATATTCAGAAAAATTCATCATTTCTGACCCAATTACATCAACATTCATGTAACCATCTGATAAACGAAGAGCTGCTTCAACTGAGTCAAATAAACGAGAACGAATACTTTCTTTTATAATCAGACGATCAACCACAATACTAATTGAGTGACGTTTATTCTTTTCTAATTTAAAGTCCTCGTCAATTTCATGCATTTCTCCATCAACAATGACTCTCACATAGCCAGCTCTTTGAATACGCTTAAAAACTTCCTTATGTTCTCCACGTTTATCACGCACTACTGGTGCCAATAGTTGAATTTTACTTCTTTCAGGAAGCGCCATAATTCTGTCAACCATTTGGTCAACACTCTGTCTTTCAATTACAGTACCATCATTTGGACAAACTGGCGTACCTACTCTTGCCCATAAAAGTCGCAAATAATCATTAATTTCAGTAACGGTTCCAACAGTAGAACGTGGATTGTGAGAAGTAGTTTTTTGATCAATAGAAATCGCAGGATTAAGACCATCAATTGAATCAACATCTGGTTTATCCATTTGCCCTAAAAACTGTCTAGCATAACTAGAAAGTGATTGCACATATCTTCTTCGTCCTTCAGCATATAAGGTATCAAAAGCTAAAGAACTTTTACCAGATCCAGATAAACCAGTAATAACAACTAATTTATCTTTAGGAATGGTTATATCAACATCCTTTAAATTATGTTCACGTGCACCACGAATTACAATTTTATCATTTACCATTAAATGTTTTTACCTTTCTTTTTAATAGGTTTTCTTGATGAATTTTCAAGTTCCATAATTGCATCACGAAGAGTTGCTGCTTCTTCAAAATCAAGTTTTTTAGCAGCTTCTTGCATTTGCTGACGTAAATTTTTAATCATTGTTGTCTTTTGTTTAGCAGTTAATTCATCAAAGTTAAGATCTGCAAAACTGTCACTATTTTCTTTAGTATCATTTACTGGCTTAGTTGCTGAAATAATATCACGTATTGGTTTAATGATAGTTTTGGGAGTAATACCATGTTCTTCATTAAATTTCATTTGAATATTGCGACGACGATTAGTAGCATCAATCGCCATCTTCATAGAATCAGTGATTTTATCAGCATACATGATAACTTCTCCGTTGCTATTTCTAGCTGCTCGTCCCATTGTCTGCACAAGTGGACGATACGCACGTAAAAATCCTTCTTTATCAGCATCTAAAATAGCTACAAGAGAAACTTCAGGAACATCAATTCCTTCACGCAAAAGATTGATTCCAATTAATACATCAAATTTACCTAAACGTAAATCACGCAAAATTTGCATTCGCTCTAAAGTTTTAATATCAGAGTGAAGATAGCGAACTTTGATACCTAAATCTTTTAAATAATCTGTCAAATCTTCAGCCATCTTCTTAGTTAAAGTCGTAACAAATACTCGTTCGTCACGCTCAATTCGTTTATTGATTTCTCCAACCAAATCATCAATTTGCCCATCAATTGGTCGAACTTCAACCTTTGGGTCAAGTAAACCAGTTGGTCGAATTACTTGTTCAACCTTATTATCTGTACGCTCTAATTCATAATCTCCAGGTGTTGCGGAAACATACAAGATTTGGTTAACATGTTTTTCAAATTCTTCAATTTTAAGCGGACGGTTATCAAGAGCTGATGGTAATCTAAACCCATAATCAATTAAAGTTTTTTTACGATTGCGGTCCCCATTATACATCGCACGAAGTTCTGGCATTGTAGCATGAGATTCATCAATTAAAATCAAAAAATCATCTGGGAAGAAATCAAGCAACGTATATGGCGGCTCTCCTGCCTTTCGGCCTTCCATATGACGAGAATAGTTTTCAATGCCGTTAGTATAGCCAACTTCTCCCATCATTTCCATATCATAGGTAGTCCGTTGCTTAATACGTTGAGCTTCAAGAAGTTTGCCTTCTCCTTCAAACTTCTTAACTTGCAAGTCCATTTCTTTTGAAATTGCTCCAAGAGCACGTCTAAGTTGCTCATCATTAGTCATAAAATGAGTAGCTGGAAAAAGTGAGATAGTTTCACGTTCTCCAATAACTTCTCCAGTCAAAGAATCAATTTCAACAATACGATCAATTTCATCCCCAAAAAACTCTACCCGGTAAGCATGATTAGAATTTCCTGCAGGGAAAATTTCAACCACATCTCCGCGAACCCGGAACCTTCCACGTTGAAAATCAATATCATTGCGATCATATTGAATATTTACTAAATCCCTTAAAAGAGTGTTTCTTTCATACTCATCTCCTTCATGAAGAGTCAGTACACTTTTAGCATATTCTCTAGGGTCCCCTAACCCATAAATACAAGACACACTAGCTACTACAATAACATCATTACGTTCCATTAAAGCACTGGTAGCAGCGTGGCGAAGCTGATCAATTTCATCATTAATCGCAGAATCTTTTTCAATATAAGTATCTGATTGAGGTACATAGGCTTCTGGTTGATAATAATCATAATAAGAAACAAAATATTCTACTGCATTATTCGGAAAAAAGTCCTTAAATTCCCCATATAGTTGACCTACTAGAGTTTTATTATGTGAAATTACTAAAGTAGGTTTATTAAGTTTGGCGATAATATTAGCCATGGTAAAAGTTTTACCTGTACCAGTAGCTCCTTCTAAAATTTGTTCTTTATATCCCTTTTTAAAACCATTAGTTAAATTATCAATAGCTTGTTTTTGATCTCCTGCTGGTTTAAATTTAGAAACCAACTCAAACTTTCGATTTTTTTGTTTTTTTATCATCTAAAACACCTCGCACAAAAAAGTTGGACCAAATTAATGTCCAACTTCCAAATATCATATTTATATTTTACTACCACGAACGTGCTTTCGCACGTCTTTTGCTTACTTTATTTTAGTAATTCTGCTAAGGCATCTTGATAGTTTTCTGCCGCTTTTTCAGCAGTTTCAATGTCTTTCTTATTAACACCAACATAAGCTTTAATTACTGGTTCAGTACCAGAAGGACGAAGTGCTACCCAAGTTTCATCATCTAAGAAGTACTTTAAAACATTAGATTCTGGGAAACCTTCAAGAGCAGAAACTTTTCCATCTTCAATAGATTCTTTCTTTAAGAAATCTTGAATCTTAGTAACTTTATGACCAGCAATTTCAGTTAAGTGTTCATTTCTAAGCTTATTCATTAGCTCCGCCATCTTCTTTTGACCACCAATTCCTGGCATTTCGATAGCACGAGTAATTTCATAAGAAACGCCGTACTTTTTCCAGATTTCTTTCAAACCATCAAAGACTGTCATGTTTCTTGAAGCATAGTAACTTGCTACTTCCGCAAACATTATTGCTCCTTGCATAGCATCTTTATCACGAGCAAATGGCTTAAACAAGTAACCATAACTTTCTTCAAAGCCCATGAGGAATTTACCATCATCAGCTTTCTTCATTCGGTCAACTTCTTCACCAATATACTTAAATCCCGTTAAAACATGCTTAGTCTTGATACCAAAGTCTTCTGCAATCTTAAATGGCAAAGCACTAGATACAATTGAAGTTACAATTTCATAATCACTAGTAAGCTTTCCACTTTCCTTTAAATGCACTAATAAGTAGTATGACATTAAAGTAGCAATTTGATTTCCAGTTAAAACTTGGAAGTCACCATTCTCAGTTCTAACAGCAGCTCCCATACGATCAGCATCAGGATCAGTTGCAATAATTACGTTAGCGTTAACTTCATCTGCTAATTTAAAACCAGGCTTGAAAACATCTCTGTATTCAGGATTTGGTTTAATTGTAGTTGGAAATTCCGGATCAATAATTGATTGACTTGGAACTGGAATAATATTGTCAAAACCGCCTTCTCTAAATGCTCTATCATAAAGCATTTTGCCTGTACCATGAAGAGGAGTATAGATAATTTTAAGCTTATCAGCATTTTGCTTAATCATATCTTTGTCAATGTTAACAGTCTTAAGTTCATTAAGATAAGCTTCATCTACATCTTCACCGATAAGTTGCAAAGTATTATTTGCACGAAGTTCTGCCACAGGGGCTGCTTTAACATCAAAGATATCCTCTACTTTTTGTGCATAAGCAAATAAACGATCGGCATGTTCTGGAGCCATTTGTGCGCCATCTTCACCATAAACTTTGTAGCCGTTGTATTGCTTAGCATTATGAGAAGCGGTGATATTAATTCCTGCAAAAGCATTTAAATAACGAACCGCAAATGATAACTCTGGAGTAGGTCTTAAATCATCAAATAGATATACATGAATACCATGTGCTCCTAAAATTCGAGCAGCATGTTCAGCAAATTCACGTGAATGATAACGTGAATCAAAAGAAATAGCAACTCCACGTTTTTTTGCTTCTTCGCCATTTTCATCAATTAAACGAGCTAACCCTTCAGTTACTCGACCAACTGTAAACATATTAATTCGATTAGTACCTGGTTCAAGCTTCCCACGCATACCTGCAGTACCGAAATTAATATCTTGACCAAAAGCGTCTTCAACCCACTTTTCATCTTTACCCAAAGTATTTAATTGATCTTGTAAATAGTCTGGTAAATTAGTAGCTTTTTGCCACTTTTCAAAAGTTTCTTGTGCGTTCATTTGAACCTCAATTCTTAAATTATAAAATTTAATTTCTCCCTAGCATTATTTTACTGTTTTTTATCTACATTTTGAATGCTTCTACTAGTTTTTTGAGAACTTTTTTAGTAAGTAACTCTCTTTCTTAATAGGCATTTGATTTAACACAGCAGCTATTCGAGAAGATAAGTCACTAGACAAGCAATGATAAATGAACTCATCACTACTTAAAACAACATCATCTTGTGTGCAATTATAACAATAAACAATAATATTTTCATTATCATATCGAACAATTGCATTAATGCCATATTTAATCTGGATGAAAGCAATTTTTCCATTAATCAAAGTTGAACAATTTTTACGATAAGCAATTAAATCTCTAACTGTTTTTTTAAGAAATTGACTTTGATTATTCCATGGAAAATATCGTCGATTATCTGGATCTTTTCCCCCAATCAACCCAACTTCATCACCATAATAAATACACGGCACACCAATCAGCATAAATAATAAACCAAAAGCTATGGCTACTTTTTGTTCATTATTATTCATAATGGTTTTAATTCTTTCGGTATCATGAGTTCCAATATTATTTAAACAATTCTGTAAAAAATCAGTAGGATAATTCTCAACTATTGCTGCTAAAGAATTCATCGCATCTTCTTCATTACTTGAATTTTTAGCATTTAATAAATTAATAATAAATAAACGAACTGGATAATTCATCACACCAGTTAAGTTATAACCAGTTGTATATGGGCGATATTGTCCATTAACAAATTTATGAGAAGCATCTTCCCATACTTCACCAATTAATACATGACAATTATTTTGTGCAAGGCGTTGGCGAATATTTTTCAAAAAATCCATCGGTAATTCATCAGCTACATCTAAGCGCCATCCGTCTATCCCTAAACTAGTCCATTTGCTTAAAATACCCTTTTCGCCATAGATAAAGTTTTGATAGTCTTTATTTTCTTTATCAACTTCAGGCATTGTCTTAATTCCCCACCATGATTGATACTGGTCAGGATAATGGCTAAATTTAAACCATGGATAATATGGACTACTTGGACTAGAGATGGCATCTTGGAAGTATATACTGTCTTTACCAACATGATTAAATACACCATCTAAAATAATGTGCATCCCATTTTTATGAAGAGCTTCTACTAAGTTTTTTAAGTCATTTTCAGTGCCAAGCAGTGTATCAATTTTGGTAAAATCGACTGTATCATAACGATGATTACTTTTTGCTAAAAATATTGGATTTAAATATACAGTATTAATCCCTAATTCTTTTAAATAGGGGATTTTCTTCTGAATTCCTAATAAATTTCCACCAAAGAAATCCCATCTGGCAATTTCACCATCAGCTTTCTTTATGTAGTAAGGAGTATCTTCTTCAGTCGCATATAAAAATGTATTTTTTTTGCGACCAGTTATTTCATGGTGAGGATTACCATTATAAAATCTATCAGGGAAAATTTGATAAACTATTCCAGCTTTATACCAATCTTCATTTGGTAATTTACAATCAGCACAAGTTAATTGAAAAGTTTGTAAATTATAATTACTCTGAGTTAGCTTTCCAACTCCAAAGGGTCCCTTTTCAAGATAATATTCCTGATTATTACTTTTAATTGCAAAATAATAATGATACAAACCTGAACTTTCAATAGTAACCCGAACGACAAACTTCTTTGAGTCGCTATCATACTCCATCTTATACGGAACATGATCTTCACTATTTTTAGTTAGCCATAAAATAACTTCTTGAATTGGTTCATTAACTTCAATTGCCCATCTAACAGTTTGTCCAGCATAGATAGCACCAAAAGGCTTTTTATATTGAATATACCAAGAATTATATTTTACTTGCATGATTATTTACTTTTTTCAATTCTTAGCTTATTTAAATGCCAAATATCTTGAGCATAACGTTCAATAGTCTTATCAACATCGAATCGTTCAGAATGAGCAATATTAACCAAACACTTCTGATTCCAAGTCTTTTTATGTTGCCAGAGTTTTTCAACTGCTTCTTGAATTTTGATATATGCTTCAAAGTCAGCCAAAACCATAAATACTTCATTATCACCAAGGAAGTTATTAAACAAAGCTTGAGCTTCACTTGAACAATTTGGAATAGTACCATCAATTAAAGCATCTACAGTTTGTTTCATTACACTATCGGCTTCATACATTTGTCTTGGATGATAAGAATGAGTTGTGTAATATTTGTAAACTTCATCTTTAGTCAAACCAAAACTAAAAATGTTATCCTCACCAACCGCATCTTTAATTTCAATATTTGCACCATCCATTGTAGCAACTGTTAAAGCCCCATTTGCCATTAATTTCATATTACTGGTTCCGCTGGCTTCTTTAGTAGTAGTAGAAATTTGCTCACTTACATCTGCTGCTGGAATAATTTTTTCAGCCAAAGATACATTATAGTTTTCAAGAAAAACAACTTTCAATTTGCCATGAATATCAGGATCATTATTAATCATCTTGGCAGTTTCATTAATGACCTTAATAATTTGTTTAGCAAACACATAACTTGGAGCAGCTTTTGCAGCAAAAATTACTACACGTTTTGGATGATCAATTCCTTGTTTTAAGTCAAGATACATTCTAATAATATGTAATAGTTTTAAAGTTTGGCGTTTATAAGCATGGAGACGTTTAATTTGCACATCAAAAATAGCTTTAGGATCAACTGTAATACCCGTTTTTTCTTTAATAAAACCAGCAAGTTTAACCTTATTTTTAAGCTTAATATCTCCTAATTCCTTTAAAACATGGTCATCATCATGATATTTTTCAAACTTTAATAACTCTGAACTATCTTTACGCCAACCTTTTCCAATTGTTTTATCTAATAAACCAGATAAGTCAGGATTTGCCAATTGAAGCCATCTACGCAAAGTTATTCCATTCGTTTTATTATTAAAGCGGTTAGGATATAAGTTATAGAAGTCTTTTAAAACTTCTGTTTCCAATAATTGAGTATGCAATGCGGCTACACCATTAATTGAATGAGAACCAATAATTGCTAAATGAGCCATTTGAACTTGATTATTTTTAATAATCTTAGTTCTATCAATTACATCATCATTAACTTTTCCTTTTAAACTTTCACAAAAACGTCTATCAATTTCTGTAATAATCTGCATAATTCTAGGAAGAAGTTCAGACATCATATTGACATCCCATTTTTCCATTGCTTCTGCCATAATTGTATGATTGGTATAGCTCATTGTTTTTTGCGTAATTTGCCAAGCTACATCCCAATCAATTCGATATTTATCAACTAACAGACGCATCATTTCCGCAATTGCCATTGCAGGATGAGTATCATTAATATGAATAGCTACATAATCTGGTAACTTTTCAAAATTTTGTTGCTTTAGATCCTGAGTATAATAATTCAAAATACTTTGAATCCCGGCAGAAACGAAGAAATATTCTTGCTTAAGTCGAAGCAATCTTCCCTCATAATTAGAATCATCTGGATAAAGAATTGAAGTTATATCTTCGACTTTTCTTCTATCAGCAATCGTTGGATAATCAAGTTCATTTTCTGACGGAATTTCTGCATCCCACAATCGTAAAGTATTGGTTATTCCATCTTGATAGCCGACTACAGCTACATCATAAGGAACAGCTCTGACAACCCGTTCTCCTTCATATTGAGGAACAAGCCATCCATCATCATCAATCATGTTAACTTTTCCGCCAAATCTAACTAGAACTGACTTACTCTCTCTTCTAACTTCCCAACTGTCTTCTTTTTTAAGCCAATCATTTGGAAGTTCTTTTTGATAACCATTTACAAACTTTTGCTTAAACAAACCATACTTATATCTGATTCCATTACCATTGCCGGTATATCCAGTAGAAGCTAATGAATCCATAAAAGCCGCAGCTAATCTACCAAGGCCGCCATTACCTAAGGCCATATCAGGTTCAGATTCCGCAATCTTATCAAGGCTTAAATTCATATCATCTAGAGCTTCACGTACTGTTTTTAGCCAACCTAAATTAAGCAAGTTTTTCTTAAGTAAAGTTCCAGGCAAAAATTCAATTGAAAAGTAATAAACTTGTTTTTGCTTTTCTTGCTTTTCCAAAATTCTAGTTTGGCGCCATTCAGGAGCAAATCCATCTCTAACAATTGAACTAATTGCAACATAAAGATCATGATTACTAGCTTCTGAAATATCTTCTTCAAAGTGATCGTCTAATTCTTTTTCTAAACGATTTTTAAATTCTTCTTTTGTTATTTGCATTTGATCATCTTTTAACCTATTAACTCGCCGTACATCCATTTATATTTATCGGCTGAATTTTTCCAAGAAAAATCAGAATTCATGGCTGTGCGTTGCATTTTTTGCCAATTATTTTTTTGTTGATACATGACTAACATCTTCTTAATAGCCTGTACCATTTGATAACCATTAAACTCTTTAAAGCCAAAGCCATCTCCTTCGTTTTTTGTCTTATCATAAACCCATACAGTATCAGCCAAGCCACCAATTTGGTGAACAATTGGCAAAACACCGTATCTTAACGAAATAAGTTGAGATAATCCACAAGGCTCAAATGCAGATGGCATTAAAAAGCTATCAACACCAGCATAGATTCGCTGAGCAAGTTTTACATCAAAAGCTAAAATTAGCTTCATTTTGTCACTATGACGATTTGCAATTTCACTTAAGCGTTGTTCATAATAAGGATCGCCATTACCCAAAATTACAACTTGAACATTAAATTGTAAGATATTATCTAATTCATCAACTAAAAGCTGGCATCCCTTTTGTGCAGTTAGTCTTGAAACCATCCCAATTAGCGGCACATCAGACTTCACTGGCAATCCTACTTCTTTTTGCAAAGCACGTTTGTCTTTATCTTTTCTACGTAAGCGTTTTACATTATAGTGTGTATGAATGTCTGGATCAGTTTCTGGATTGTACTTATCAAAATCAATTCCATTCAAAATTCCTGTTAATTTATGGGAGCACATTCTAAGTATCCCATCAAGTCCTTGACCATATTCAGGAGTTTGAATTTCTCGAGCATATGATGGACTAACTGTGGTTACTCGATCTGCATACAAAATACCAGTCTTCATCCAATTGACATCATTATCCATTCTCACGATACCGCTATCAAACCAATCATAGCCCAAACTAAAGAAGTCTGGCAAAGTTTTCGCATTATATTTTCCTTGAAATTCCAAATTATGGATTGTTAGAACTGTTTTGATATTTTGATAAGCTTGAACAAATCCCCACTTTTCTCTTAATAAGAATGGAATAAAAGCTGTATGATAATCATTACAATGTAATATATTCGGAATAAAGTTAAAACGCTCCATCATCATAATGACTGCTTGTTGAAAGTAAGCAAACCGTTCACCATCATCGTAATATCCATATACGCCCGGACGCTTAAAATAATATTCATTATCAATAAAGAAATAGGTTACACCTTTTCTTCTTAAAGTGAAAATTCCGCAATATTGATTTCTCCAGCCAACTGGAACAATAAAGTTACCCTGATATTGCAACTTATCGCGAAATTTTTGAGGCAAATCTTGATATAGCGGTAATGCCACCCCAACATCTACTCCGCTTTTTGCTAATTGATTAGGTAAAGAACCCAATACATCTCCTAAGCCGCCTGTTTTGAAAAATGGTGCACATTCTGCGCCTGTAAATAGAACTCGCAAGATAACTCCTTATTCATTAATCAAATCTTTACTTACAACTGCACCTTTTTTAACCACAATTGGTCTTTCAGGTGTACCTTTAATCGTCACATTTTCGTCAACAACAACATTCTTATCTAAAATTGCATATTCTATATGACTATTTTTACCTAAATTACAGTTAGCCATAATAACTGACTTATAAACTTTACTGTCATGATCAATATCTACTCTTCTAGAAATAATACTGCTATCAACTTCACCTTTTATTTTACATCCAGTAGCTAGCATTGAATCTCTAACTTTAGAATCATTTGAAAAATATGTTCCAACCTCATTACGAATACGAGTAATTATTTTTTGATTACCATAAAGCAAAAGATCGCGCTTATTTTTATCAATCATATCCATGTTAGCCTTGTAGTAACTTGGAATGTCATGAATATTATGTAAATATCCTGTATATTCATAAGCGCTAGTCCGGTATTTAGCTGCTAAATTCGCTAATCTCTTACCAATATTAATAGAAGCATCACTTCTTTGAGCACGTTTTAATTCTGAAATCAGCCAGCTGGTATTTGCTATATAAATATTAAGGCTTAAATTATAGGAATTTTGCTTTTGAGCATCAATAATTTGCTGGCAGGACACTATGGTATTTTTATCATCTAAAATAAACATTCTATCATCTGCAGCTACATTATCCGTACCTACTTTTTTAAAGACTGCAGTGATTTTATTATTATTTTCTTGATGGAAATGCAGAACCGACTGTAAATCTAAATTGGCTACCATTTTATTTTCAATAAATACAGTATACGGATAGTTTGATGTTTCTAGAAAATTAATTACATCATTAAAATATCCTTCACCAGCTGCTTGAGCTTGCATAATTTTTTGATAAAAGTCTAAATACTTATAAGAACCAATAGTATCAAGACCCCATTCTTTTCCTCCACCTAAATGATCAAGGTAAGAGCGAACTTTTTCTTCATTGATTAAAGTATAGACATTATTAATTCCAGCATTTACAATACTTGACAATGAAAAATCCATTATGCGATATTTTCCTGCAAAATATAAAGTAGATAAGGATCTTTCATCAGTTAACGGACGCAACTCAGTGTATTCATGTTGATTGCTAAAAATAGCAGCCATCTTATTAGTTTTCATTTGGTAAAACCCCAATTCTTTCTGAATTTCCTACTACTTCAATTTCTTCATCATTGCCTTCAACTACTGCCCCATCACCAATTTTGGCATTTTCACCGATAATTGCATGTTTAATTTTGACATTTTTGCCAATTTTTACTCCAGGCATAATAACAGAGTCAACAATCTCTGAACCTTGTTGAACATCAACATTAGTTGACAAAATTGAATGTTTAATATTCCCATCAACATAACAGCCATCAACTATCATTGAATTACTAATTGAAGCATGGTCAGTAATCACTTGAGGAGGTGCAATTGGGTTTTTAGTATAGATGCGCCAAGATCTATCATATAAATTCAAACCATCACTACCATCTAAAAATTCCATATTAGCAGCCCAAAGAGAATCAATAGTTCCTACATCTTTCCAATAACCTGAGAATTGATATGAAAATACACGCTCATCACTTTTAAGATAATAAGGAATTACATCCTTACCAAAATCGATCATATCATCATTTGTACTAAATGCAGTTGTTAATACTTCTCGAAGACGTTTCCAGTTAAAAATATAGATCCCCATTGATGCGTGATTACTTTTTGGCTTTTTTGGTTTTTCTTCAAATTGGATGATTCTACCACTGACATCAGTATTCATAATGCCAAAACGAAGTGCTTCTTTCCAAGGAACATCAATTACTGCGACTGTCAAAGAAGCCTTATTTTTACGATGTTCTTCAAGCATTGCTTCATAATCCATCTTATAGATGTGGTCTCCTGATAAAATCAAAACATACTCAGGATTTTGACTATCAATGTAATCAATATTTTGATAAATGGCATGTGCAGTTCCTTTGAACCACTTGCTTCCAGCATTATCAGTATATGGCTGCAAGATAGTAGCACTTGCATCTAAACCATCTAGTCCCCAGCTAGCACCATTACCAATATGTTTATTAAGTAAAAGAGGCTGATATTGAGTAATAATTCCTATATTACGTACACCAGAATTAGCACAATTACTTAAAGTAAAATCAATAATACGATATCTACCACCAAAAGGTACAGCTGGCTTGGCTTGATCACTAGTAAGCTTTCCTAATCTAGTTCCTTTTCCACCAGCTAAAATTAATCCCAGCATTTTTACATTCATCTTGTTCTCCTACTTTTTATTTTGCTTTATTTGAATATTTTCAGGTTTTAAAATCATTGCCCCGAAGCTCGGAAGATCTATATGAATTTGATATTCAAAATCTTTAAATGATTCATGTTTACTATTAACTTTTTGTGAACGTTTATGCCACTTTCCACCAAACTCTGTTTTTTCACTATTTAAAACTTCATGATATTGTCCACCGTAAGGAACTCCTACAGTAAAATCTTTTCGTTCAACAGGAGTAAAGTTTAAAATTATAATTAAAAAATCATGTCGATTTTTTCCTTGTCTAATAAAGGTTAAGACTGATTCATCCTTATTATCCGCATCAATAATTTTTACGGAATCTTCTTTTTGTTCTAGTTGCCATAAAGCTGGCTCTTTTAAATAAAAATCATTTAATCGCCGGTCAAATAACAACATTTTTCTATTTAAGGGATCTTTTAATTCAGACCATTCTAGGCCTTCGTTATATCGCCATTCCAAATATTGACCATACTCGCTGCCCATAAATAAAAGTTTTTTACCAGGATATGTAATCATTAAAGTATATAAATTTCGCAATTGCGCAAATTGCATTTCACGATTACCAAACATTTTATTCATTAAACTACGTTTACCATGAACAACCTCATCATGAGACAAAGGTAAAATAAAATTTTCACTCATTCGGTACATAAAAGAAAATGTAGCTAAATTGAAATTATACTTTCTAAATAATGGATCCATTTCATAAAAGCGAAGAATATCATTCATCCACCCCATGTTCCATTTGAAATCAAAACCTAATCCACCATCTTCAATTCGACCAGTAATCTTAACTTGTGCTGAACTTTCTTCTGCCATCATTAAACTCTCTGGATGAAGTCCCTTAACAGTGCGATTTAGTTTTTGTAAAAAGTCAATTCCTTCTAAACTACGATTTCCGCCAAATTTATCAGGTTTCCATTGACCGGGCCCTCTATCATAGTCACGATAAAGCATATTAGATACCGCATCAACTCTTAAACCGTCTAAATGATAAAATTCTAACCAAAAAAGAGCACTAGAGAGTAAAAAAGATTGTACTTCAGGCTTACCTAGGTCAAAGTTTAATGCCCCCCAACCTTTATTGTCTGCACGCCATCCTTCAGCAAATTCAAAACAAGCACTCCCATCATAATAAGCTAGCGCATCATCATTTTTACAAAAATGACCGGGAACCCAATCTGTGAATACTCCTATATTTTCTTGATGACAAGCTTCTACAAAATTCTGCAAATCCTCTGGAGTCCCATAAGTTCTTTCCAAAGCAAAATATCCAATTGATTGGTAACCCCAAGAAGCATCTAAAGGATGAGCTGTTAGTGGTAAAAACTCAATATAATTAAATCCCTGCTTTTTTACATAAGGTATTAATTCTTGTTGCAATTCTTTTAAAGTATACAAGGATCCGTCAGAATGTCTTTTCCAAGAACTTTCATGTACTTCATAGATATTAATAGGCTTCGTAAAATGATTTTCGCGTTTATTTTGATTATTCCAATGCTCATCGTGCCAAGTTTTATTAGGCAAATCAACTACAACTGCTGCATTTCCTGGACGCGGCTCAAGCTCAATAGCAAAGGGATCCATTTTCATTACTTCTCGCCCATTTGCCTGCTTTATTAAATATTTATATAATTGACCTTTTTGAGGTAATTCAGTTGAAATGCTCCAAATGCCATTTTCGTTTGTCATTTTTAGAGACTTGTCCCAATTATTAAAATCTCCAACAAGCCAAACTTGCTGCGCCTTAGGAGCCCATACTCTAAAAAAATATTTATTATCATAAAAATGACATCCTAATACATCTTGAGCATGTAATTCATTACCTAATAAAAATGAATCGAGACGTTTATTAACATCCACTTTATTTTGTCACCCAACTTTCTAAATAAAAGTGATTCTCTATATAGGATAGTAGCTATATAGTGCAAATAAGTCATCGTCAATATTTTCATTATAAACCTATTAGTGCACTTTTTCACTAATTTATGTAAGCGAATACAACAAAACATAAAAAGAGTACCATGCTACTGTTAGCATGGTACTCTTTAAAAATATTTCATATAGTTTAATCATTTAAGCTCTGAAGATAGTTATATGCCTCTTGACCAGCAATACTTCCATCTCCAACTGCATTAGCAATTTGGCGTAAATCTTTTTGACGAACATCTCCCAAAGCAAAAACTCCAGGAATTTTAGTTTTCATATGTTCATCAGTTGGAATCCAACCATGACTATCTAAAATACCTAAGTTCTCAAATGGCTTCGTCTGAGCTAGTACTCCAACATAAATAAATACTCCAGCAACTGGTAATGTTTTTACTTCACCAGTTGTTTTATCTTTGTAAGTAATGCCGGTTACTTTTTGACCATCACCATCAATTGATTCGGTTTGTGCATTCCAAATAAAGTTAATATTATCTTTGGCAAATGCACGCTTTTGCAAAGTTGGCTGAGCCCGTAATTTATCACGGCGATGGATAATAGTTACTGACTTAGCCATTTGAGAAAGATATATTCCTTCTTCAACAGCTGAATCTCCACCACCAATTACTGCAACATCTTCTCCTTTAAAAAATGCTGCATCACAAACGGCACAATAAGAAACACCGCGACCAGAATATTCCTCTTCTCCTGGTACATTTAAATGCTTATGATCTGCACCTGTAGCAATAATTACAGCAGGTGCTACATACTCAGATGTATCAGTCTTTACTATTTTTTTATTACCTTCAAGAATTATATCTTGAACATCGCCATATTCAAAATCAGGCTCAAACTTCATTACAGATTGATACATTTTTTCACTGAGTTCTGGCCCTTTAACTTCGCTAAAGCCTGGATAATTATCAATTGCATCAGTATTGTTCATCTGTCCGCCATATGGACCTCTATCAAGCAATAAAACTGATAAGTTAGCTCGACTTGCGTAAAGAGCAGCAGTAAGGCCTCCAGGACCAGCTCCAATAATGATTACATCATATTCTTTAGCCATAAAATTTACCTCTTGCATAAATTATTCTTACTTTTCGTAAGTAATGATAACTCTAAGCAGTTGGAAAAGCAAATATTATAAACGAATTTCAGGTTTTGGACTTCTACCCATCATCCTAGTAATTTCATCATCAACATTTGTTTGTTCATAAAGCACGCGATAAACAGCTTCACTAATTGGCATATCAATATTTTTTTCTTCACACAATTCATGAACCGCTTTAACTGTAGTTGCTCCTTCAACAACTTGTCCCATATTCTTTAAAATGTAGTTCAAAGTTTTACCTTCTCCAAGTTGCTTTCCAGCTCTCCAGTTACGTGAATTAGGTGAAGTACAAGTTACAATCAAGTCACCAATTCCAGAAAGTCCACTAAATGTCATTGGTTTAGCACCAAAATAGTTAACACCAAGTCTAGTAATTTCTGCAAGTCCACGAGTCATAAGAGCAGCCTTTGCATCATCACCATATTTTTTACCTACTAAAATACCTGCTGCAATTGCGATAACATTCTTTACAGCACCACCAACTTCAACCCCAATTAAATCATCGTTAGTGTAGAAACGAACATAATTATTAGAAAAAATTTCTTGAACACGCTTAGCATTTTCTTCATTTGTAGAAGCACAGGCGATAGCAGTAAGGTCTTTTTGAGCTACATTTTCTGCGTGACTTGGTCCAGAAATTGCCACAATTTTATCACTGTTTTCTGGATAAATTTCTTCAGTTAAAATTTCTGAAATCAACTTCTTACTGCCTGGCTCAATTCCTTTTGTAGCAGTTACTAATAAAGGTGTTGCTCCAGTTTTATCTAAAATTTGGCGCACATTTTTAGCAACGATTCTTACAGCTTTAGTTGGCAATACAAATAAAACAATTTCTGCACCCTCTAAAGCTTCTTCTAAATCACCAGTTGCTTTGGCATTTGGATTAAGTGACCAATCTTTCATGTAATGAGAATTAGTATGATGAGCATTAATTTCTTCATTAACACTCTCAATATTTCCATAAAGAGTCACATCATTGCCATTATCAGCAAGCATTGAACCAAGAACTGAACCCCATGAACCGTTACCTAAAACTGCAATTTTTGTCATTTTATTTCTATCTCAAACTTTCTAACTGAATTAATTAACTTCTTGTATATGGATACTTTAAGCCGCTTCCTTCAAGATACCACTTAGGCTTAACTACTTTTCGCCGGTAAATCCATAAACCAATTACCGCAAAAAATAATATTAAGCTAAGGGCCTGAGAAACACGAACTACTCCAAATATATATAAACTATCCGTTCTTAATCCTTCAACAAAGAACCGTACTGCCGAATACCATAACAAATAACTCATAAAAACTTCGCCTTGTTTAAAGAGATGTTTTTTATGACGTAAACTTAAAATCAAAATCAAACCAATCAAATTAAAAAATGATTCATACAAAAATGTAGGTTGATAATAAACCCCATTAATTTTCATTTGTTGGATGATAAATTCTGGCAAATGCAAACTTTGCAAAAAGTGCAAAGTTGTTGGACCACCATGAGCTTCTTGGTTAACAAAGTTACCCCAGCGTCCAATTACTTGAGCAGCCATTACACCCGGAGCAATAATATCTAACATTAAAAATGGGGGTAAGTTTCGTTTATGGCAAAATATCAATAAAACAAGTAATCCTGCAATTAATCCTCCATAAACTGCTATCCCACCATTCCAAATAGCTATTATTTGATCAGGGTGTTGCGAGTAATAATTCCATTCGAATATTACATAGTAGGCTCTTGCTCCCACATAACCTAATGGAACTGCCCACAATAATAAATCTATAAAATCATCACTAGCAATTTGTCTTTTTTTTCCTTCACTAATTGCCATCCAGGTTGCGACCATAATTGCAATGGCCATAATAATACCGTACCATTTAACGCTCAAGTTTCCTAGATGAAAAGCAATTGGATTTAAAACTAATTGCATTTATTTTTTCCCTTTTGCATCCTGCTTTGAGTTATCCGCAATCAAATTAACTAAATTATTATCAAATACCTTAGTTGCATCATATCCCATCTTCTTAGCACGGAAATTCATTGCTGCAACTTCAATAATACTTTCAATATTGCGACCTACTTTAACAGGAATAGTAATTTGTGGAATTTGAACATTACAAATTTCACGTGTATCTTCATTAAAACCTAATCGATCATAATTTTCATTATCTTTCCAATTAGCTAACTTAATTACTAATTGAATTTCTGTTCGATCTTTAACAGCACCAGCACCAAATAAATTCATTACATCAATAATACCTATTCCGCGAATTTCCATCAAGTGACGTAAAATTTTAGGTGCTTCTCCCATAACAGTGTCGTGATCTTTTTGATAAGCATCAACTCTATCATCGGCAATTAAACGATGTCCGCGATGTACTAAGCCCAAAGCTGTTTCAGACTTTCCGACACCAGATGCTCCAATAAGCATTACCCCCATACCCTTAATTTCAACAAGTACTCCATGAATACTAGTTCTTTTTGCTAAGCGTTCACGTAAATAATCTGTCAAAATGCTAGAAACATAGGTAGTTGATTCAGGAGATTGTAAAATTGGAATATCCGCTTTATCTGCTGCCTCTTTTAATTCTTCTGGAACTGGAAGAGAACGCGAAATCAAAAAACATGGAGTTTCATCAGTACACATTTTTGTAAAAACTCGCATTCGAGTTTCATGATCTAATCTCGCTGCATAGGAAATCTCAGTTCGACCCAAAAGCTGAATACGTTGTTTAGGATAAAAATCAAAATAACCTGTTAATTCCAAACCAGGACGATAAATATCTGAAACTGAAATTTCTTTTTCATCAACTACATGTTCACCTTGATAAACATGAATAATTTTATTATCACGAATTAATTTTTTTAATTGAACTGCTTCTACCATTTTTATGCCTCAATTATTTATCTACATCTTTAGTAGTCACATTACGTGCTTTTTTACGACCGGAGTTAGATTGTGTTTTATTAGTAAAATTACCATTTGAAGGCATATTATTCCCTTTTTTGGCTGATAATTTTAACAATAACCAAATAATACCCACTGCTACTGCCGCCACGGGAAGTAGCATAATAAATATATGAAATAAAGCAAACAGCATACTTAAAATTATTACTGCAACTAATACAAGAACAATAATTCCTGTTAAAGACATATTATCACCTACTCTGGATTTTCTTGTGCTAATAACCACTGCAAATATGCATAAATAAATGGATTTAACTTTCCATCCATTACACCACTTGTATCTGCGGTTTCATAGCCTGTACGTAAATCCTTAACCAAATTATAAGGATGAAAAACATATGACCGAATCTGTGAACCCCAACCTATTTCTTTTTGTTCACCTTTTAAGGCTTGTTTTTGCTTAAGTTTCTTTTCTTCTTCTAAATGAAACAGCTTCGCACGTAATTCATTCATTGCAGTTTCTCGGTTTTGCAGTTGAGATCTTTGAGCTTGTGAAGTTGTAACAATTCCTGTTGGTAGGTGGGTAATTCTTACCGCACTTGAAGTTTTATTAATATGCTGACCACCGGCACCACTTGAACGATACACATCTATACGCAAATCTTTTGGATCAATATCAACTTCAATACTATCATCAATTTCTGGAATGACTTCGACCGAAGCAAAAGAAGTATGTCTTCTTTTAGCGGAATCAAATGGTGAAATACGTACTAAACGATGAACACCATTTTCTGATTTGAGCATCCCATATGCATTTTTTCCGCTAATTCTGACGCTAACACTCTTTAATCCAGCTTCTTCACCAGGTTCATAATTATTGATTTCAAAATTTAATCCATTAGCATCACAATAGCGCTGATACATTCTAAAGAGCATCTGCCCCCAATCCATAGCTTCAGTACCACCGGCACCTGGGTGAATTTCCATTAATGCATTATGTCCATCATATTTTCCGGATAAAAGTAAGTCTAACTCATAATTGTGGAAATTCTCTTGCAAACTTTGCAAATTTTCTTCAACTTCAGTTTGCAATTCTGGATCCTCTTCCATACGTAATAACTCAAGAGCAGCAATTTCGTCATTGTAATCATTTTCAAGCTTCATAAATGAATCACGTTTTTCCTTAAGGAGATTATTTTCCGCAATTAATTTTTGAGCTTTTTCTTGATTATTCCAAAAATCTGGCTCCGCCATCTTTGCCTCATTAATTTCGATGCTTTCATTTATTGCATCTAAGTCAAAGAGACCCCCTAAAGTGATCTAGACGCTTATTTAATTCATCTAGCACACTTTGAATTTCACTAATTTCCATAAATTTCACCTTTTATTCTTTAAAAAAAGAGGAAGTTCTCCACCTCCTCTTTTGGCCTTAACGACTAAGATTTTGTCTAATTTCTGCCTTCATGAATAAGCGAGTTACATCAAATTCAATGTTAGAAACCATTTCTTCAAACATTCTATAACCAGAATCTTGATATTCAACAAGTGGATTAAGTTGTCCGTAGCCACGAAGCCCAATTGATTGACGTAATTGATCCATAGCATCAATATGATCAGTCCAACGATCATCAACAACACGTAAGATAACTACTTTTTCAAATTCAAGCATTTGGGACTTATCTGCTAAAGCCTTTTCCTTTTCTTCAAAGTTTGCTTCAACAATGTCATAGAGCTTTTTCTTCAATTCTTCAGGCGTAATCGTCTTAAAGTCAATCTTATCAGCTTCTTCTTCTGAAGTTAAACTAGAAATGATGAAGTCACGAAGTGAGTCTAGACGCCAGTCTTTTCTTTCACCTTGAGTAAACATTGCAATTTGACTATCAATAGTTCTATGAATCATTGGAATTAATACTGGTTTTAAAGTATCTTCCGATTCAATTACTTGCATACGTTCGCCGTAAATTATTTCACGTTGAATTCTCATAACATCATCATATTGAAGAGTTTGCTTACGTGTATCATAGTTATTACCTTCAACACGCTTTTGTGCTGATTCAACCTGACGAGTAATCAAGCGACTTTCAATAACTTTATCATCATCATTGTCTGATAAACGATCCAAGAAAGTCTTAACCCGATCTCCACCAAATCGTTTCATCAAATCATCTTCAAGCGAGAGATAGAATCTTGTATATCCAGGATCTCCTTGTCTACCAGAACGTCCACGAAGCTGGTTATCAATACGACGAGATTCATGACGTTCGGTCCCAATAACAGCTAATCCACCTAATTCTTTTACACCAGGCCCTAATTTGATATCAGTACCACGTCCAGCCATGTTAGTAGCAATAGTTACAGCACCCTTTTGACCAGCATTCATGATAATCTGAGCTTCTTTTGCGTGATTTTTAGCATTCAACACAGCATGTGGAATTCCTTCTTCATCCAGCATATGGCTAAGTCTTTCAGAACTTTCAATAGCTACAGTACCAACTAAAACTGGTTGTCCTTTAGCATGACGTTCTTTGATTTCTTTAACAACAGCCTTAAACTTTGAATCAAGAGTTGGATAAAGAATATCCGGCATATCTTTTCTAGCGATTGGACGGTTAGTTGGAATCGTGATTACCTGCATATTATAGATTTCACGGAATTCTTCTTCTTCAGTCTTACCTGTACCAGTCATACCAGACAACTTATTATACATTCTAAAGAAGTTTTGGTAAGTGATTGTTGCTTGTGTCTTAGATTCTTCTTGAATCTTTACACCTTCTTTTGCTTCAATAGCTTGGTGAAGACCATCTGAATAACGACGTCCCTCCATTACACGACCAGTAAAGGAGTCCACAATCATTACTTCGCCATCTTGAACAACATAATCAATATCTTTTAACATGATATAGTTAGCACGAAGAGCTTGGTCAATATGGTGAACTAACTTTTGATTTTCAACATCATACAAATTTTTAAGACCAAAATGTTCTTCAGCTTTAGCAATACCTGATCTAGTTAAAGCGATAGTCTTAGTTGGCCAGTCAATCTTGTAATCGCCAAAATCTTCATCGCTTTCTTCTTCATCATCACTTTTATCTTCAGTTAAAGTTTTAACAAAGCGATCAGCACGAATATAATCACTATTTGCTTGTTCAGCTTCCCCTGAAATAATCAATGGAGTTCTAGCTTCATCAATTAAAATAGAGTCAACTTCGTCGATAATTGCGTAGTTAAGCGGACGCTGTACCATCTGCTCCTTATAAACTACCATGTTATCACGTAAATAATCAAAACCTAGTTCTGAATTTGTTGAATAAGTAACATCACAATTATAAGCTTCACGCTTTTCATCAGGTGACATAGAGTTAAGGTTAAGACCTACAGTAAGACCGAGCCATTTATAAAGCTGACCCATCTCTTCTTCGTCACGACTTGATAAGTATTCGTTAACAGTAACAACGTGTACACCCTTTTGCTCTAAAGCATTCAAATATACTGGCATAGTAGCCGTTAAAGTCTTACCTTCACCAGTCATCATTTCTGCAATATTACCAAAGTGAAGCGCAATACCACCTAAAATCTGAACGTGGAATGGGTAAAGCCCAAGGACACGTTTAGCCCCTTCTCTGGCAGTCGCAAACGCTTCTGGCAAAATATCATCTAAAGTTTCACCTTGTTGCAAACGTTCACGAAATTCTGGTGTTTTTGCTTTTAATTCATCATCAGAAAGCTTACTGTATTCATCTGATAATGCTTCTACTTTTTCTGCATATTTTTCAAATTTTTTCAGTTCTCTTTTATCAGCGTTATATAGTTTTTTTATTATGTTTGCCATTCAATCGATCCTTATATATCGTAAAGTCTAGAAATACAGATTAATTTTAACATGATTATTCCAAAATGGAAAATAAACCAGCAAAAGCCTCGCATAAATTTATGCGAGGCCTTCATATTCATTAGTTTGATTTTATTTTTATTCGTTAGTTTCAATTAAACCATAACGTCCATCGTTTCTACGGTAGACAATGCTTGTGCCATTAGTTTCTGCATCTTGAAATACAAAGAAATCATGTTCAAGCATATCCATTTGCAAAATTGCTTCTTCTGGATCCATCGGCTTTAAATCAACTTGCTTGTTACGAACGATATCAAATTCGTTTGGCTTCTTTTCTTCTTCCTCAGTAGTTTCAACGAAGAAATCTTGAAGACCCTTTTCACGGCTCTTTCTATTAACGCGAGTCTTGTACTTTCTAATTTGACGTTCAAGCTTTTCAGAAACAAAGTCGATACTGCGATACATATCATCCGTGGTTTCTTCTGCTCTTAAAACTAAGTATGGTAATGGAATAGTAACTTCAACTTTAGCAGTACGATCACGATAAACTTTCAAGTTAACATGAGCAATTACATCTTGATCAAGTTCAAAATACTTTTCAAGTTTATTTAAGCGCTTTTCAACATAGCTTCTTAAAGCATCAGTTACTTCGATATTTTCTCCACGAACATTGTACTTTAACATATAAGATTCTCCTTCCACCGATTGTACGGTTTTTTGTTTACATATTTATTATAGCAGAATATGTAAGCGTTTTACAATATTTTCCAACTTATTTATCGACAAATTGAAAAACTCTCAATTTGAGAATCCGGAAAGTGCTCCCATACCTTATCTCGAGCATGATAAAGCGTTCTTCCCGTAGTATAGATGTCATCCAGCAATACAATTTTCCTTATATTTAAATTTTCTCTGATTTGAACTTTTTTTGCAAGCAAAAAACCTTGGCCTGTTTTTAAGCGCTCTTGTTTGTTTTTTTCGCCCTGACTATCCAGTCCAGCCTCTTTAATTAAAAGTGGTGTTAAAGGCAAAATATCAGCATAAATTGCACTAATTGTATCAAACTGCCTTCTTTTTTGATGTTCTGGAGAAGTTGGTATTGGAACATATAAATCTGCCTTTAATTTTTTAAGTTCTTTTTTGCATAACTCTGCTAATACATCTTTCAATATATAATCTCCATAACGTTTATATTGGACCATTAAGTCATGAAAATACAAATTATAACGAAAGATAGCATGATTTTTTAATGTTTTACCATGATATTTTTTCTGCCAATACTCACAATCAGAGCATATACCTTCTTTTTCCAAATTTTTTGAACAAATTCTGCATTGAATTGATGATAATCGCTCAAACTTTGCTAAACAATGAGGACATAATTTAGTTTGAGTATAATTATTTAAAGAAAAAATCTTCAAATAAGATATTTCAGGCGCATAACTTTGTCCGCATAATAAACAAATCATTGATTCATTTTCCTTATCTGCTTCATAGCAGCTTTAATATTTTTAGTATATTTATGATAGCAATATAATACTAGTCCAGTTTTGTCATCTTTTGCTCTTCCCACGCGCCCAGCAATTTGAACCAAACTTGCACTGGTATAAATTTCGTCATCTGCTGCTACGATAATTACCCATACATGCTTAAAAGTTACCCCACGTTCTAAAATAGTAGTCGTAACTAATAATTGTAATTTATTCTCACGAAACTCCTGTACTTTTTCTAGTCTCCTTTTATCAGCTGCATGAACCCCATCCATCTTAACTTCTTGAAGTTGACTATTCTTTTTTAAAGCTTGTAAATATACTGGAATTTGTTCAACTCGTGGCACAAATAGCAAAAGCGGATGTCCATGTTTAATAACTGTAATAATTTCATTTAATAATTTTGGATGAATCTTATCTTTTTGCAAAAATGGTCGCAAAAACAATTTTTCTTTTGGTACTGGCAATAATCCTCCATGAAAACGTCTATTTAGTTTTAAGACTTCTAAATTTCCTTCCTTCACTTCTTTGAGTAAATCATCAGTTGGAGTTGCTGTTAAGTATACTCTCACACCAGACACTTTTATAGCATGTTTAGCAGCAAAGTGCAGTTGCCTATCGCCTGCATAAGGAAAAGAGTCAACCTCATCAATAATTAATAAATCGAAAGCTTGATAAAATTTTAATAATTGATGCGTAGTACAAATAGTCAATTGATCAAAACTTGCCTCATTAAATTCTCGTCCATGATATTTACCAATTTTTATTTTTTCAAAAGCTTGGCAAAATCTAGGATAAAGCTCATTTACCACATCAATTCTTGGTGTAGCAATACAAGCTCTCTTACCTAAACTCATACATTTTGCAATCAATTCAAATAACATCTCAGTTTTTCCTGCACCCGTTACTGCATGAACCAAACTATTCTTTTTTGATAAATAATTATTTACAAGATTAGTAGAAATATTTTGTTGTAAAGGAGTTAATGTGCCTTTCCAAGAAAGACCGCCATCTAGTATTTTTTTAAAATCTTTTTCTATTTGATAGCCAACTATTGTATCCCCTTCTACAATTCTGCCAATTCCAATACATTCTCTGCAATATAATTTTTGGTTAGGTAACTTTGCATAAACATTTGCACCGCAACGTTGGCAATAATTATTTTTTATTGCAGGAATTTTCATACAGCCATCAAATGTGCTAGAATCCTCTTGACTGGTTAGCCATTGGCGACCAATTAATGGTGTCAAATCTTGCATAATTTTTCACCTCATACTTTCACAATAATATTTACGTAAAAAGAGGCGAGTTCTTTGTCAGAAAAAGAAAATTTTTTAACTATTAAGGAAAACGGCAATCATGAAATTATTATCAAAAAGAGTAAATTTATCGCTAGTTTAGCTCGAGTAACATCTGTAGAAGAAGCTAATGAATTTATTCAAGAAATCTCAAAAAAATATCGCGATGCTAATCACAACACATTTGCTTATACTATCGGCCTTCATGATGACCAAGTAAAAGCCAGCGATAACGGCGAGCCTTCCGGAACAGCCGGTGTTCCTGAGCTTAAGGCTTTGCAATTGATGAATATTAAAAATGTTGTAGTAGTGGTTACCAGATATTTTGGAGGAATTAAACTTGGTGCAGGTGGCTTAATTCGCGCTTATTCTAATAGTGTGACTGAAGGAGTTCAAAAAATTGGCGTAGTAAAACGAGTTTTGCAACAAGAGCTAATTTTTTCAGTTGCATATAATCGTTTTGATGAAGTGGATCATTATTTAAAAGAAAATAAAGTATTTATTTCAAATACAGAATATGGTGTTGATGTAAAAATAAGCGTTTTTCTTGATGAAAGTGATGTAAGTCAATTTGAAGCTGATATTATTAATCTTTTATCAGGACAAGTGGAATTTAATAAAGGAGAAAAACGCTATAACGAAATTCCAGTTGAAAATACAAATTATCATGAACAATAAAAAATGGACCCATAAGGTCCATTTTTATTTATTATTTTTATGCTGCTTTAATTGATTAGGTTTTTCTTCTCCCAAATGCCAAACCTCAACTGTTGGGTCAACTTTGCTCTTTTTATTAATCATTTTTTGAATTATATGCATTAAAGGGTGATATCTCTCACCTAATAACCCAATTGACTCCACAAAGAGTTCCAAAGCAAATAATAATGCAACAATTAATGGCCAAATTCCCCAAGTTGGTGAAAGCAAAAATAAAAGTGAAATGAATGAAAATACCAACGATAATGCATAAATCGTTAAAACAGTTTGTCGATGAGTAAGTCCCATCTTCATTAATTGGTGATGAAGGTGATGCTTATCAGCTTGGGAAATTGGTTTTTTATTTAGCCAGCGGCGAATCATTGCGTACACGGTATCTGTAATTGGAACTCCTAGAATTATAATTGGTACAAGTAAAGAAATAAAAGTTACATTTTTTAGTCCTTTTAAAGACAATACCGCAATCATGAAACCAATAAAAAGCGCTCCAGTATCCCCTAAAAAAATCTTAGCTGGATGAAAATTATAAGGCAAAAATCCAAGTAAACATGCCGCCATCATGAAGCAAGCAATCGGAACATACAATTGATGAGTATGTAAAAAGAAATAACCAACTATTCCCATAGTTGTTAGTGAAATCATTGATACACCATCAGCAAGTCCATCTAAGCCATCAATTAGATTAACTGCATTAGTTAATGCCAAAATCCAAAAAATAGTTATCGGCAGACTCCACCACCCTAGCTGAATTTCTTTATGAACAAAAGGAACATTTAAAACATTCATCCTAATTCCAGCTAAAAAATAAATAATTAAAGATGCAATAAAAATCCCTATCATTTTTTGGCGAGGTTTAAGTTCCAATATATCATCAATCATCCCTGTTAATACAATAACGCTAGATGCCAATAATACTGAAAAAAGCTCATGCGTAGGAAACTGATCCCTTAATAAAACAAATGCCCCAATATTATAAGTTACAAAAATCCCTAAACCACCAATAGTAGGCATCGGTTTTTTATTAACTCTTCTTGCATTAGGATTATCAACTGCTCCAAGCACAAATGCTAAACGCCTAATAAAAGGCGTGATAGCCGCTTGAATGATAACTAAAAAGAATAATTCAACAATAATTTTAAACATATCTTGCTACTTTCTTTATAAATGCTAGCCTTAATTATACAAGTAGAGACAATTTTGCACAAATTCAAATTAAATAAAAAAGCTAGATCCATAAAGATCTAGCTTTTTTATTTTGCAACTGCAACTACACGTTTTTCACGAATCACAGTAATTTTAATATTACCTGGATAATCAAGTTCTTTTTCTACTTGATTTCTAATATCTCGTGCCAAAATCGTTGTGCGATCGTCTGAAATTTCATCAGGTTCAACCATAACTCGAACCTCACGTCCAGCTTGAATAGCATAGGCTTCCTTAACACCTTGATAGCTTTTAGCGATTTTTTCAAGTTCTGTTAAACGTCTAATATAATTTTCCAAACTCTCACTTCTAGCTCCTGGACGAGCAGAAGACAATGTATCTGCAGCAACAACTAGCTCTGCAATATACGACAATTTTGGTACATCTCCGTGGTGTGCAGCAATCGCATTAATAACCAAGTCAGGTTCATGATACTTTCTAGTTAATTCTACACCTATTTCTACGTGAGAACCTTCAATATCATGATCGATGGCTTTTCCAATATCGTGTAATAATCCCGCACGAACTGCTAATTTTTCATCTAAGCCAAGTTCTGCAGCCATAGTACCAGCAAGCTTACCAACTTCAATTGAGTGAGCAAGGACATTTTGACCATATGAAGTACGATACTTAAGTCGACCTAATACCTTAACTAATTCTGGATTCATTCTATGAATCCCAAGTTCCATTAAGGCGCTTTCACCAGCTTCATAAATATCATCATTTACTTCTTTTCTGGCCTTATCAACCATTTCCTCAATTCGAGCAGGATGAATTCGACCATCTTTAATCAAACGCTCCATTGCTCTTTTAGCAATTTCACGTCTAATCGGATCAAACCCGCTCAAGGTAACAACTTTTGGTGTATCATCGATAATTAAATCAATACCAGTAAGAGCCTCAAAAGATCGAATATTGCGTCCTTCACGACCAATAATTCTACCTTTCATTTCTTCATTTGGTAAATCTACTACCGAAACTGTTGTTTCAGCTACAGTATCTGCAGCGCTACTTTGAATAGCATCGACAATTACTTGATGAGCAAAATGATCAGCTTTAGCTTGAACTTCTTCATTGCTATTTCTAATCATTTCAGCACGTTCTTTAACAAGTTCATCTGATAAGTTGCTTAAAACTAATTCTTTAGCTTTCTCCTTATCAAGACTAGCAACTTCATAAAGTTTTTGCTTTCTCTTTTCAACTAATTCATCAGCATCACTTAGTTTTTGATCTAAGCTAGCTTTTTGCTGCTTTAGTTTGTCTTCTTTTTGTGTGAGTCCGGCTTCTCTTTCATCCAATAAAGAATTCTTATGATCTAACGTATCTTCACGCTGTTGAAGACGATTATGCTGACGAGCTATTTCATCACGCTTTACATTCAGTTCGTCTTCAGTTTTTTGTTTATAATCATGGATTTCTTCTTGGGCTTCAAGAATTTTTTCTTTTTTAGTATTCTCAGCAGCCTGCTTTATGGCTTCAGCGGCTTGCTTTTGCGCATTAACTTCTGCTTCAGCAGCAGCAACTTGTGATTTAGCATCTGCTAAGATGTGGGCAGCATCCTGTTGAGCGTTTTGAGCATTTTTCTCCCAAACGTTCTTTCTAATGCTATATCCAATACCAGAACCTACAACAATTGAAACAATAGCAACTAGGGCGGGAATCAAAATTGTATTTATCATGATTACTATCGCCTTTTTTTAGATTATTCACACCAACTTTAATAATAAAGAACCTGAAAGCACATGTCAATTAGCAAGAAAAAAACCTTGGAAATTTCTAACCAAGGTTTCTTAATTATTTTTTGTTATCTTTTTTTGCTTCTTCAGCTTCTTCACGTTTTTCCTTTACTTTTTCAGGATTTTCACGATCTTCAACTGCTTGCTCATCAATACCAAATTCTTGGCGAACACGAGTATTAACATCTTGATAAACGTCGGGATGATCTTCTAAGAACTTCTTAGCATTTTCTCGACCCTGACCAATTCTTTCAGTATTGTAAGAATACCAAGAGCCAGCCTTATCAATAATGTCCTTTTCAACAGCCATATCAAGAAGTTCCCCACTTTGGGAAATCCCATGTCCATACATAATATCAACTTCAGCAACTTTAAATGGAGGAGCAACCTTATTTTTAACAACCTTTAATTTTACACGATTACCAATTACATCTCCAGATTGCTTGATTTGTTCAGCACGGCGAACTTCTAATCTAATAGTTGAATAAAATTTAAGTGCGCGTCCACCTGGTGTAGTTTCAGGATTACCAAACATTACACCAACTTTTTCACGAATTTGATTAATAAATAATGCAATTGTCTTAGTCTTAGAAATAGTGCCTGAAAGCTTTCTAAGTGCTTGACTCATAAGACGGGCTTGAAGTCCAACATGAGCATCGCCCATATCACCTTCAATTTCAGCACGAGGAACTAATGCAGCTACTGAGTCAACTACTACAATATCAATGGCTCCACTAGAAATTAATGTATCTGCAATTTCCAGTCCTTCTTCACCAGTATTAGGTTGAGATAAAATAAGGGAATCAATATCAACACCTAATGCTTCTGCATAAGCTGGATCCATCGCATTTTCTGCATCAATATAAGCAGCTGTTCCGCCACGCTTTTGAACTTCAGCAACAGCATGAAGAGCAACTGTAGTCTTACCAGAAGATTCTGGGCCATAAATTTCTACAATTCTTCCTCTAGGATAGCCACCTACCCCAATAGCGGCATCTAAAGCAAGTGATCCGGTAGGTACAGTAGAAATTTGAGTATCTGCTTTTTCGCCCATTCTCATAACTGCACCCTTACCAAAGTTCTTTTCAATTTTCTTAAGAGCTGCATCTAAAGCAGCTTTTTTCTCATCTTTGGCCAAAATTATCCCCCTCCTAAAAAATACATCTTAATAATTATACTTTGATTTACTATAATTTGGCAAGAAAAAAGCAAACTAGTGTTTTTTATTTTTCTTATCGTTTTTTAAATACGCATAAAAACTAATATTTTTTGTAAAAAAAGAAGCACTTTTTATAGCGCTTCCTTAAATCTTTTACATTGAACCTTTGAATACACTCCATGAACCACGGAAATAATCGATTCCTGAGTAAATAGCAAAAATTAATGCAATATAAAGTAATACTGTACCAATGTAATATGGATCACCAAGTAATAAGAAAATAATTGCAAGCATTTGTGCTGTTGTTTTAATTTTACCTGGCATTTTAGCAGCAATAACCTCTCCATCATTTTCAACTACAATCAAACGAAGGCCAGTTACAGCTAATTCACGACAAACAATGATAGCTACTACCCAAGCTGGAGCCAAATTTAAAGAAACCAAAAAGATAAATGCTGTCATCGTTAACATCTTATCGGCAAGTGGATCTGCAAACTTACCAAAGTTTGTCACCAAACCTCTTGCTCTAGCAATATGACCATCAAGCCAATCAGTTGCAGAAGCCACTGCAAATACTATCATTGCAATAACTTGAAGCCAGGAAACAGTTGTTCCTTGGACTACTCCTACAGGAGCAGTATAGCCACCCGTTGCACTTCTAAAAATAATCAATAACATGAAAACTGGAATCATAAAGATTCTGAACATAGTTAATTTATTAGGTAAATTCATTTAACTTTCTCCTGCTTTAGTTATTTCCACCATTGTTGGTATTGTTAGTGGTATTAGTGTTTTCAGTGTTGTTTGCATTATTAGTAGTTTCAGCACTGCTTGATTGAGTAGTAGATTGGCGAGTAGAACTTGATTGTGTTTGCTCTTGACGGCTACTTTGCGTAGGAGTACTTGATTGAGCATGAGTCTGTTCTTGATGACTGCTTTGATGAGTTTCAGTTTGAGACTGAGAACTTTGATGAGTCTGAGATTGCGTATTAGTAGAATGACTAGGGGTGGTATTAGTTGTAGTATTATTTTCAGTACTTTCACTTGAAGTAGTGGTTGAATTATTACTACTTGAGTGACGCTTTGCAGTCTTACCAATAAGCAAAGTAAGAGTCAAATTGCTACCCTTTTTAGTATATGGAATCTTCTTTCCACCAACAGTCACTTGAGAATCAGTATCATTACTCATAGTTACTACTACAGTATTTGCATCTTCTGGAATAGACATTGTGTGCTTTCCATTAGCAGCCAAAGTTTGAGACCATTGGCTATTGCCATTAACAGAAACTGATGCAGTAACAGTTTGATTACCAGCCTTAATTACTAACTTACGGTTACTCTTCAAACCAGTAATTCTAAACTCATCTTCACCTAAACGACTAACTTTAACACTGCTAGTTTTAACTGCAGGTTTAGTCTTTTTCTTTGAAGAAGAACTAGTTTGAGAAGAAACCGTCACATTATTACTTGCATTATCATTGCGTTGATTGCCAGATGATAAACGTGCATACAGTACATAAACAACTAAAATGGCTACAATAATTCCTAAGCCAATACCGATTTTAGGAAGATAGTTCTGCCATAAATCTTTTTTGTTATTAGTAGTTTCACGAACTTCTTCTTGTTTATTATCAATAGAATTTTCAACATATTCATCAGGCTTGGATTCTGGAACATCTTGATGATATTCACTAAGAAGTTCTTTTCCATCTAACCCAACAACCTGTGCATATTGTCTAATAAATGCTCTAACATAAAAATCGCCTGGAAGCTTATCAAATTCATCATTTTCAATAGCAGTAAGATATCTGCTTTGAATTTTCGTTGCCTTTTCAATATCTTGAATTGAAAGACCCTTTGCTTCTCTAGCACTACGTAATTTATCTCCAATATCTGCCATATTTACCTCTTCGAAATTTAGATTAACATAGTGAGTATACCACAAAATCTATTTTAAGACTTGCTTATATCAACCAGCCACCGCTTACATAGATAGTTTGTCCTGTTAAATAGCCACTATTTTTATTAAGCAAAGCATTTACCCAATATGCGACATCTTCACTTTTTGCTAAACGGTTGGCAGGTATTTCATCCTTAACCTCTTGCATTACTTCTTTAGAAAACATTGCATTCATTGGTGTATCAACTGCTCCAGGTGCGACAACATTCACAGTCATTTTTGTTGAAGCAACTTCTCTTGCATAAGCTTGGCTAAATCGACTCAAAGCAGCTTTAGTTGAGCTATAGACACTTTCCATAGCGCTGCCTTGGCCTCCATATACTGATCCCAAAAATACAATTCTACTATATTCTTGACGTATTAAAACAGTTTCTAATAAATGTGTCAGCTTGAGTGGGGTTGTTAAATTAACTTGAATAATTTTCTGAATAGTTTTTAAACTTTGACTGCCTAAAAAATTATAATCAGTTATTCCATGTGCAAAAACTGCCGCATTAACAGGCAATAAATTATTAACAAATTTTTTTAATTCTGTATCTTGAGCCAAGAAATCCAATTTAATTGGCATAAAATCTTGTTTAGGATATTTTTTCATTAAACTATGGCTTAAATTTACTGCCTTTTCCCAATTCTGACTACAATGAACGTATAATGACCAACCATTTTTAGCTAGTTCATTACAAATCCCTTGACCAATCCCGCCAGTCGCACCAAAAATAATTGCCCGCTTCATTATTGCTCACCTACAGCTTTTAAATATGCAGAGCAAAATTCAGCATCTTTCATTAATTCATGACAATTTTTAGCATAATTATCAAAACTCATAGTTTGTAAAATTCTTCCATTTTTGAAAAAATCTTCATTATCTAAGCTTTCTTCTGCCAATTCAATTGCTAAATAAGAAAGATTATCTAAACTGCGAGCACTTTGAGCTTGCCACTCTTTTTTTTGCAATTCAAAAATTTGACTAGCAAATCTTAATTCATTCTCATCAAGTTCCTTTTGAAGTTGTTTTTGAATTTCTAAAATTAGTTTCTGGGCATCCTCACTAATTCCAAAAATAGTAATGAAATCGCCTTGTCTAGTATAATTTACTGACATTTGAAGAGGAGTAGAAATTAAATTTTTATTTCTCATTTCTTCAAACCAAGGAGTCATTACACTTAATCTTGATTCTAACATTATTTCAAGTAATGTTTGAGCCAAATCCTTACTTGCTAACACTTTCTTAAAGTTTTTCAAACGGATACCGATACCAAATATATTAGAGTTACCATTTCCCTCTAAAACATAACTCTTCATATTTCCTAAAGGATGAGAAACTGTTTCAATATTTTGAGAGTCTTTAAAATACTTTTTCTGCAACTTATTAACTGTCTGCTTAATAGTTTTTACTTGATTATCTGAAAAGTCGCCACAAGCAATAAATCGCATATTAGAGGCAAAATAATTTTTCTCATAGGTTTCAGTTAAAGTTTTCGCAGTTATCGCTGAAATCGATTCTTTAGTTCCTGCTACATCTATTCCTAAGTTAGAGTCACCGAACATTGATTTCATAATAGCATTTCCAACGCTCCAATTAGGCTCGTTTTGATACATTGCCAGTTCTTGCTGAATAATCGGTTTTTCTTTTTGAACATTTTCTTTAGTAAAATGAGAGTCCCCAACTAATTCAAATAGTAGTTCAACTAGCTTCTTAGTATTTTTAACACCAATACAATAAAACATTGTCTCGTTAAATGAAGTAAAAGCATTTACATCCGCGCCAATGTCTTCAAATCTTTGCGAAATATCCCCCTCTTTTTTAGCAAATAATTTATGCTCTAAAAAATGGGCACTTCCAGCTAATTTTTGTTTATCACTACTACCGAAATCAACTATTATACCAAAGAACTTTTGATTAAAGTGTGGCTTTAAAACGATTTCAGATTTAAAATCTGAGTCATATTCATGTTTAATTATTTTTGGTGATATCATTTCAACACATAACTTTCATTAAGAGATAATTTTTTCGTAAAATCAATCAAACTTTTAGTGGTTGTTTGAGTTATTAATTTTGAAAAATCAATATCTGAATAAGATACAAATAAAGACTTTTTCAAAATTTCAGCCAAGTAAAAACTTTCCTGATCTTCACGAATCAAACGAAGATTACGAATAGATTTCTTAGCTTTAGCAAACAAATCACTATCTATTTCGCCATTCTTAACCTTTTCAATTTCTTCATTAATAATTTTTTTAGCCGCATCAACAAGTGTCGGATCAAGCCCCGCATTAATTAAAAACAAAGAGTTATTTGCATAATTATTTGCATCAACAGCATAAGCAGCACCTAATTCTTCACGAATTTTTGTAAATAATTTTGAAGATTGGTCTCCTGCCAAATATTGTACTAAAACTAATCCAGCAGCCTGCTCTTTAAACGTCATACTTTTATCATGGAAGCCATACCCCATATAAAGCTGCGCTTGAATATTTCCTTGATTTTCAACTTTATCAATTACATCTTTAGGAGCTGGAATTTGATTATTAATGCTCCAAAATTCATCAAGTAGACCTGCAAAGTTAAAACCTTTTTCAGCTAATTTACTTACAAACTTCTTATCTCGAGCCATTCCAGAAATAAGTGCTGGAGCTTGATGCAAATTTTGAGCATATTTTTTAATTGAATCTAAATCTGCATTTTCAATTTCTTCAATTGGTCCCATAAAACTATTTGCATAGTCAGGGTTATCTTTATACCATAAACGGAAGAAATTATCTAAAGCTCGATTAGCCGGACTTTCCATCAATTCACGATAGCTGTCTGTTAACTGTTTTTTGCTGAAATCTAATAGTTCCTGATCAAATGATGGATGTTGAATAATGTCAGTTAAGATCTTTATAATTCGTTCATAATTATAATCAGGATCCAAAATCTCACGCGGTTCAATAAAATTAGCAATATAGCTTAAAACAAGTTTATTACCATATAATTGCGGAACTACTGCAAAGTCCAAATCATATAAATCTGCAAGTATAACTTGTTGAGCGCTTAAAGTTGGATAACTTGCACTAGCGTTCATCTGCATTCTTGCAAGTAAACTTGCATATGCTAAATTATGCCCTGTAAGAGGCATTCTTACTGAAAAAACTAAAGCCGCTGTTGAAAACTTTTCATTTTTTATAATAATTGGACTATCTTCATTTAAAGAAGAATCAGACAGATCATTAAGTATGTCTGTCACATCTTTATTATTTAACATCTATTTTCCTTCTTCATCTTTAATTGGAGGAAGCAAAACTTCGCGTGGCTTTGACCCTTCAGAAGGACCAACTATCCCCTTTGCTTCCATCTCATCAACAATTCTTGCTGCCCGATTATAACCAATTCTAAATCGTCTTTGCAACATTGAAACACTTGCACTTTGCTGACGTCGAACTAAATCTACAGCTTTTGGATAAAGCTCATCTTCTGGGTCATCTTCATTTTCACTTGAATTATCAGTGCTATTTTGAGGAATCATTGCTTCATCATATTTGGCTTGCTGCTGCTCCTTTACCCATGAAATAACTTTTTCTACTTCATGACTAGCAATATAAGCCCCTTGAATACGTTCAGGCTTAGAAGCACCAATCGGCATATAGAGCATATCTCCTCGCCCTAAAAGCTTTTCAGCACCTGTTTGATCTAAGATAGTTCTAGAATCTACTCCACTTGAAACTGCAAAAGAAATCCGAGATGGAACATTGGCTTTAATTAATCCCGTAATAACATCCACACTTGGACGCTGAGTAGCTAAAATCATATGAATACCAGCAGCTCTTGCCATTTGGCCTAAACGCACAATAGCTCCTTCTACATCATGACCACCAACCATCATTAAGTCACTGAGTTCGTCTACAACTACTAAAATATATGGAAGCTTTTTCATAGCTGGTTTAGATTTATCTTGATTATTTTGCTCTACCTTTTGATTATATTCTCCCATATTCCGAGCACCGCTAGCAGCAAACAATTTATATCTGCGTTCCATTTCTTTCACAACTTTATGAAGTGATTTTGAAGCTAGCTTTGCATCAGTCACAACTGGAATAAGCAAATGAGGTACATTATTATAAACAGATAACTCAACCATTTTAGGATCAATTAAAACTAATTTTATTTCTTCTGGACGAGCCTTCATTAAAATACTAGTCAAAATAGTATTAATCGCTACTGACTTACCAGATCCAGTTGATCCAGCAATTAACAAGTGAGGCATTTTAGCTAAATTAGCTGAAATTGTAGCTCCAGCAACATCTTTGCCAAGAGGAACTTCCATAATATCTTTCTTAGCTTGGTCATCTTGATGTTCCATAACATCTTTAAACGAAACAACTGAAGTAGTTTTATTAGGAACTTCGATTCCAATATATGGCTTACCTGGAATTGGCGCTTCAATTCTAATATCTTTTGCAGCCAAAGCTAATGCTAAATCATCAGATAAGTTGACTATCCGACTTACTTTAACCCCTACTGCAGGCTGAACTTCATATCTAGTGATGGTTGGACCTAAAATAGCCTTTTTAATGATTACATCAACCCCAAAACTTTTAAAAGTTGCTTGCAAGGTTTGAGTATTCTTTTTAATTAGATCTCTATCAGCACTTTGATCCATATTTTTAATTGGGTCAAGCAAAGTAAGAGGGGGTTTTTTATAAGTTGGATTGATTATTGGTGCAGATGTTTTTGTAGAATCATGTTTTACTTGAGATAAGTTTTGTTTTAACTTTTTATCTTCATCTTCAAAAGCATGCGATTTTGGCAAAATACTTGGCTGATATTGCTTTTCAGGTTCAACTTTAGTTTCCTTTTTCGAACTATTTTCTGAGATTAGCCTTTCATTGATCTCTTCAACTGGCTCAGGCATCTGAATTTCAGGCTCTGGTATTGAATCATCTTTTAAATTTGGCTCCATCTCTGGCTCTGATTTTGAAGAAGAAATTTTAGTATCCTTCATTTCATCTTGATTTTCAAAGTCATCGGTATTCGGAAAAATAATATCAGTTTGATCCAATGGATCCTTAAATTGACGCGATGAATTTTCTGTTTTTACTTGCTTGCGTTTTAACTGTTCTTCACGCATTTCTGCATACTTTGTTTTAATTTTTGGTGCAATATCTTTATTTTTTTCAATAAATGCCTGCCCAATTTTTTGAACTTCTTCAACAATCGTTCTAAATTTAATATCAAAGAACATCATTATTCCAATCGGGACTAAGCAAACAGCAATTACTCTAATTCCAATTTGACCTAATAACGGATAAAAAATTTGAAAACCTACTGTTCCTATTAAGCCACCCCCAACAGACTCCGTGATTGCTGCTCTATTAAACTCACTTCCCATTGCTGTCCAAAAAGCATTAAGAAACCCAGTATTAACAGCTTCTTGATTAAAGAACATACTACTTTGAATCATTAAAACTCCAAAGATTGCAATAATAAGTCCAATAATCCGTTTAACTTTCAAATGAGGAGGTTGATTATATATCAACATCACTAATCCAAACAAAGCAATTAATGCACTAGCTAACAAATATGAATTGCCAAAAAAAATCCGCACTAAATTAGCAACCTGTTTACCTAGCATCCCTACTCGAGTAATTGCCAAAATCGCTACTAAAATCCCAACAATTCCAACAACTGCCCAAGATAAGTCTTCTTGCTTAGTTTTAGCACGCTTAGTGGTGTTCTTTTTAGTAACTTTTCTTTTTTTCTTAGGCATAAACTCAATCACCTAATCAAAATTTGCTTGAAAATTCAAATTAACTGGCTTATCTAATGCAACTTGCGTTACTTCATAAGTTAAAGTTTCAATATATTCAACTAAAGGTCGAGATAAAATCTTATAGTCATTTGTTGCAAGATCATCGCCTTTGCCATGATAACCCTTTAATTGAACAATTTGCGTAATTAAGCCACTAACTGTAAACTCTCCTGGAGCTGGCGCCACTTCAAAAACCACTCCAATTTCATAATATGCACCTTCTCTTGGATCAGCTTCAGTAGAACCATCTTCTAATTTTCTGTTTACTTTTTTAATCGCTACATTCACTTCATTTTGAACTTCAGCTTCATCATTCATATCGTAGTGAAAACCGCGTACAATGACTGGAGTAATTTTTTCAAAATCCATCTATTATTCTTCTCCTAAATCTCTTTCATATCTTTGAGGACGATTATAATCATCCTTCAATTTATCATTATCATAGTGATGCGCTTTTTCCATATTTGGAAAGCCTTGCTGTCTAAGCGCTTCTAAAAGTACCATCGCTACAGAATTTGATAAATTGTAGCAGCGAATATTATCAGACATGGGAATGCGTAAATTACGATCATAATACTCACGCATAAATGTTTCTGGTAAACCAGTAGTTTCTTTTCCAAAAACAAAATAGTAGTCTTTATCAGGATCTGTGTAATCAACATCAACATAATTTTTAGATGAAAATTTTGAAATCAAGTACATCTCATCATTTGGACCTAAAGTCTTCAAAAATGCCTCTAAGTCATCATGTCTTCTTACATCTACTTTATCCCAATAATCAAGACCTGCTCGTTTCATTTTCTTATTGTCAAGCTGAAAACCTAACGGCTCAATCAAATCAAGAACAGTATTAGTTCCTGCACAAGTTCTTGCAATATTTCCAGTATTAGCTGGCATAAGTGGTTCGTAAAGAACAACATGGTTTGTCATAATTTTTTCTCCTAACCAAAAAACGTGGTCAAACTAAACCACGTTTTTTTATTTTTTAGTATTATCTGTTAAATTTTTGTCTACTTCCGATTCTCCCGTGGTCGAAGAAGCAGTAGCTATATCGTCAAAAACTTCAGATTCTCTTCGATAATAATTGTACACGCGAGAGACAATAATCTTCAAGACTGCATAAATAGGAATTCCAAAAATCACACCCCAAAGTCCCCAAACAGAACTTGCTCCAATCAAAAGCAAAATTGTTGTAATTGGGTGCATCTCCATTTTACTTCCCATAACTAAAGGACTCACAAAACGAGATTCGATAGTTTGTTCAATTGCAAATACAACTAAAACTTTAATTATCATAGAACCTGGAGTCATAACTGCAACCACTAAAACTGGAATAAATGCAATAAATGTTCCAAAATACGGAATCAAGTTCATAAATCCAGCTAAGATTGCAAAGGCAGTTCCATAAGGCAATCCTATTACATTATAACCAATTGCAAACATTACGCCTACCCAAAATGCAACTGTAATTTGACCACGAATATATGATGCCAAAGCGTAATTAATATCATGTAAAAGTTGGCTAAAACTTTCTTGCCATCTTTGCGGAACAAACTTTGTAATATATGGTCTTAATTGATGACCGTCTTTTAGCATAAAGAACAAAATAAATGGTGCTGTAAGAAGCGTCATTCCAATCATAGTAACAATACTTACAGCTGATGAAATATTTCCAATAGCAGTATTAAAAGTATTCTGCCATGACTTAAACATCGTATTTTCTGTATTATCAATCATTGATTGAAGATTACCCTTTACACTATGAAGCCGAGGATCTTTTAAAGCCTTTTGTGTTACATTTACAGCATCATCCCAAATATGAGGCCAATTTTTAATCAAAGAATTGATTTGCCCTTGAACAATTGGAATTAATGTATTGATTATCCAAATAAGTGCTACTACTACAATTATAAACAATCCAACAATAGTTAAAGCTCGAGGAACTTTAAACTTTTTCTCTAAAAAATCAACCACTGGATTCATTATATAGAACTGAATAATTGCTAATAATAGTGGCGGAAAAATAGCACTAAAGAATACCCATGCAGGGTTTAAAACAAAAGATATCTTATTGAACACCCAAATTATTAGGAAGAACAATAAGATATTGAATAATATAACACTAAAACGATTGTTTAAGAACCATTTTTCAAAAACAGTTTGTCTTTTATGTCTTTTCTTTTCCATGGACCATCCTATTTAAATGTGTTCATAAACAATCTCATCGCCAACTTTAAAATTAGGAAGTGGCTGTTGAACATCAGGATCAAAGTAAACCGCATTAGCAAGGGGAGCTTTTGGTACTGGACGCTTAAAGAACAGTGTTGCGTGACCTAAAGCTTTCATATTGCTTTCTACCATTGGTCCAACAAAGTTTGCTACATAAGTTTGACCATCAATTGTGATAGTATCGCCCTTTTTAAAAACAAAAGTATTAATTGGAGTTGAGGCATCAAATTTTTGGATTACAGAAACATCTTCTAAATCCTTGTTAGCACCTTCACCAAATAAAATTACCATACCGTCTTTAGAATCAACGGCTTTTTTACCGATTTTTTTAATAGTTGATATCCATTTCATAGTAATCGCTCCTTTACTTAAAATTGTAGCATATCTGAAAACGCTAAACTAATATTATTGGTTATTTTTTAATAATTACTAATTTTTTGGATAATTATGCATGTTATACTTGAATTATTCAATGTGTTTATGGAGGTTCATAATGAAGATATTAATCGGTGGATATACAAAACATACCTCAAAAGGAATTTACGAATTAGATTTTTTAAATAGCAACGATAAGGCACAATTAACAAGTGCTAAAAACATTATCGAAATAGGTGGACCAACCTATTTTCAAAAAGATGGTAATTTGATTTTTGCAATCAATAACAGCGGAGAAAAAGGAGGTATTAGTTCATTTAAAAAAGAAAATGATCACTATCAAAAAGTAGATGATTACTTAACTGTAGGTGCTTCACCAGCTTATATTGGAATTAATCCAGAAAAACATTTGCTTTATACGGCTAATTATCATACCGCAGTTTTATCTATATTTTCATATGATAATGATGGTAAATTAACTTTATTAGATAGTATCACTCACAAAGTCGAACATTTAGGTCCTCGTCCTGAACAAACAGATGGACCTCACCCACACTTTTTTGATGAAACTCCTGAAGGCAATCTTGTTAGTTGTGATTTAGGTAACGATAGCGTTGATTTTTATCGTTTTAAAGACAATCACCTTGAACATCTTGCTCAATATAAAAATGAAAGCGGCTTCGGAAGTCGTCATATTGTTTTTTCAAAAGATGGAAATTATTTTTATGTAGTAGGTGAACTTTCCAGTAAAGTTAACGTGGTCAAATTTAATGAAAAGAATTGGTCATTTGAAAGTATTGCTACTTATTCAACTATTCCTGAAGACTGGAATAGCCACAATGGAGCAGCGGCGATTCGAATTTCTAAAGATGGAAAATTCATTTATGTTTCTAATCGTGGCAATGATTCAATTGCTGTTTTTGCAGTTCAAGAAGATCACACTTTAAAACTAATTCAACGAATTTCAGTTTTTGGAGAGTTTCCTCGTGACTTTAATTGGGACGAAAATGAACAATATGTAGTTGTCGCAAATCAAAATACTAATAACGCAACTCTTTATAGCAGAAATAATATTAGCGGAAGTTTAACTCCCCTTCAAAAAGATATCAATGTACCAGAAGGAACTCGCGTTTTATTTGAAAACTAATTTTATCAACTAAAAGCTATGACATACTAGTCATAGCTTTTTTTCTACGCTAAAATGAATATAACAAATAAAACTAAAAGGAGGCGGATTTATTGAAAGATAAAAAATCAATTAGAATAATTTTATTTATAATTGGTATAATTCTAGGTCTCTTAGTTTTATATAAATTATATTTGAGCTACTTACCTGAATTAAAACTATTGATTCATTTTAATAATCATAACGAGGAGCTTCTTATTAAAATGGTTCGTAGCCACGGAATTGAAGATGTTGCATTTTTATTTATTTTGAATGTGGTTTGTGTAGCAATTCCTGGATTATCTAACGGCATTTTTTGTGTACTTAACGGTATTCTTTATGGTCCTGAGGCAGGATTTGCAATTAATTGGGTAGGGGATATTTTAGGTCAAATTATATTAATGCTCCTACTTCAAAAACTATATAACCCTGACAAATTTAAGCATAGCAAAATTTATAAAATAATTACTACCTCTGATTTTAAACAAGTAGTTTTAACAATTGGCTACATGATTCCTTTTATTCCTAGCGCTACTGTTGCATATGCAAATTTACTAATTAATAAAAACAATAAAAAGCGTATTCTTCCAATTGCTATTGGAACAATTCCTTTCGCATATCTCTATGCTTATGGAGGAGATTCAATTTTACGGCTTAACGGTTCGAGATTAATTAAAGCTGTGATTGCTATCGTTGCAATTATTGTTATTGCAGGAATCATAGTATTGATTACTAGAAAAATCAAAAAACATACAAAAAATGTCTGAAACTTATAGTGTCTCAGACATTTTTTGTATTTAAATTAAATGAGCTTCTTTAAGAAGTTCGGCAACCCAAGTTCGTTTAATCTTGTTTAGTCCACTTCTTACCGCTAATTTTTCAGGTAATGGCATTTCCTGATCAACCAACTTCTCTTTATCTGACATATAATACATTGCACGCAAAAGTTGTCGAATATCAAAGATCGAATCAAAGACTTCAGGAACTCCACGGTCCACGTTTAATAGAGTATATACAGCCTCCATAGCGGTTCTAACTGAATATTCAGTAGTAAATACAGTATCACGAGTTGGACTTTCAGCAAAGTTTCCGATAAATGCTAAGTTAACTGAATTGTCAGGTACAACTGCTGGACGATCTCCAGCCTTTCTTGGCATGAAGTAGCTAGTAATATAAGGCATGTAAACAGGAACTGTATTCATGTTCTCTTCACTGGCAGCTTCTTTAATCTCAGATTCTGGAACACCTAAATGATAGAGCATTTCTTCACAAATTTCTTGTCCCGTACAATCTTCAACTTTCTTTTGGATATAATTCCCCTTAACATCAGAATAAAGCGCATAAATCCAAATTACAATTTCATTTGGTTTTTGACTCTTAAAGTGAGGCTGACGATGAATAGTAAAACTCAACCCCCAATTTGAGTCAGTAACAGTAATAATACCACCTGTATTTACTCGCCCATCATAAAGGCTGCGCTTAGTTAATCGTTCAAAATAAGGAGCATACTTTTTATTCTTCATGGTAGTAGTAGCTGAAACAAACCAACTACGTGCAGGAATATTTTCACAGAAAACATCTGGATGACCAAAGCTGCTATCTTGTTTAGCTAAATTTTCCCATAATTTCCAAGAGCCACCCTTTTTATGAGTAATTTTGGCTGGCGTAGTTTGATTACCATAAGTTGAACTTTCAGTAATTGAACCATTGGTTACAAAAACAATATCATTTGCAGTTAAAGGAATCTCAGTATCTTTTCCATGTTGCTTAAGAATAATTTTTTTAGCAATCTTTTTATCGCCATCATGATCGACAATTACATTTTCAACATGGCTATCATATTCAATCTTTACACCATGATCCTTTAAATATGCTAAAACAGGCTTAACCATTGATTCATATTGATTATACTTATTAAACTTCAAAGCGGTAAAATCAGGTAATCCATCAATATGGTGAATAAATCTCATACAGTAGCGTCTCATTTCAGCAAGTGAGTGCCATTTTTCAAAAGCAAACATTGTTGACCAATAAATCCAGAAATTAGTCTTGAAAAAGCCCTCACTGAAGAATTCTTCAATCGTCTTATCCCCCAATTCATTTTCAGGAGTCATAACTAATTTAACAATTTCCTTGCTGTACTTTCCTAATCCATAAGTTCCATCTGTTGGCACGCGATTGCCACGTTTATAAATTAATCGGCAGTTAGAAGAATTTGGATCTTTTTTATCAAGCCAATAATATTCATCTAGATAACTTGCTCCTGGCACTTCTAAACTAGGAATAGAGCGATACATGTCCCATAAACATTCAAAGTGGTTTTCCATTTCACGACCACCACGAACCACAAAACCTGCATTTGGTCGGTCAGTCCCATCAAGAGAGCCACCTGCAACTGGTAGTTCTTCTAAGATATGAATTCTTTCTCCTTTCATCTTAGCATCCCTTATCAAAAATACTGCTGCAGCAAGCCCTGCTAAACCACTTCCAATAATGTAAGCTGATTTATTATCAACTCCTGCTGGTTTTTGAGCATCAGCAAAAGCTTCATAGTTTCCATTTGAATAATACATAAGTAGTCCTCTTCTCTGTATAAGTATAGTTTTTTACTTCTTACTTATATTTTATTGGAAACACTTTCACAATTCAACAATTCATATCTAAAAACATATATCTTTACTAAAAAATAAAGACTAGTTTAAACTAGTCCAAAGTTCTTTCATATCATTAGGATCATCAATTCTTATCTCAACAATTTTATTTGTAAATGGATCTGGAAATTTCAAATAAAAACAATTCAATGCCTGCCGACTAAAACTATCTTGTGCACCATATAACTCGTCTCCATATAATATATGCCCGATTGACTGCATATGAACTCTGATTTGATGAGTCCTTCCTGTGAATAGTCTTAACTCTACTAAACTAGCATTTTGTTTCTGTTTCAAAACTTGATAAGCAGTTTGGGCAGCTTTTCCATTAGATAGGACAGCTCTTTTTACACCATTTCCCTTCTTACCAATTGGTTTATCAACTATTCCTATATTGTTTTTAAACTTGCCATGAACAATTGCATGATATTTTTTAACAAATAAATCTTTATCATACTTGCTAAAACGAGCATGAGCTACCGCATTTTTTCCTACAAGCACTAATCCAGATGTATTTCGATCAAGGCGCGTAATAACATGAGGTTTGGCATCTTCGTTTTTTATTTGAAAGTAACCCATTAACCGATTAACTACAGCATCTGAATCTTCATAACGAGATGGAATAGAGAGTACTCCGGCTGGTTTATTGACTATTATATAGTTCTTAGTTTCTTTAACAATTTCAATTGGATTATTTGAAGGTTTTAACCAAGGATTTTCTTTTTCTTGTCCCGTAATAAAAAACACTTCATCGCCTTGATTTAAATTAAAACTTGTATATCTTCGTTTATGGTTTACTAAAATCATGCCACCGTGATGTTTAGATTTATTGATAGCCTGTTTTGAAAAACCGTTTTTCATTAAAAAAGAGCCCAATTTTTTTGGGTCCTTTTCTTTTACAATTAGTTTAAATACTGTCATCATTTTCACCAATAAATGAATTCTGTACTCGATTCCAAAAATTATGATGACCAAAACGGTCAAATTGAATCGAATGATTTGAAATTTTATATACTATTTTTTTAGCATTGCGCACATCGAGCCTTTCTCCATCTATTGTCATTACGAAATGATCTGAATTTGGTACAATCGTAATCCATTGATCAGGAGCAATAACAATTGGAGCGGAAAGGGTTCTAAAAACACGGTTATTAATGGATGCAATCTCTGTCATTTGAAGAGCTTTAAGGCCTGGATGAATGACTGCTCCTCCTAAAGATTTGCTATATGCAGTTGAACCTGTAGGAGTAGAAACACATAAGCCATCCCCACGAAAATTTTCAAATAATTGATCATCAATATATACATTAGCCTCTAAAGTATGCGAAACTCTCTTAACAGCAGATTCATTAAGAGCTAAATAACGTTTCTTTTCACCACACTCTGTAATCAAATCTACTTCAAGGAGCGGATATTTAGCTGATTCTGGTTTACGAAGTAATAATGCATCTACCATTTTATTCAAATCATAACTGCGCCAATCTGTATAAAAACCTAAGTGTCCAGTATGGACTCCAATAAAGCGAATTGAATCAACTTGATTTTCATAACGGTGAAAAGCATTGATTAAAGTACCATCTCCACCTACAGTAATTACTACATCAGGATATTTTGCATCAAAAACCACGTTTTTTTCTTGAAGTAATTTTTTTAATTTCTTCGCAACTTCAAGTGTATTTTTATTATTATTATGCGCAATTGTTACTCTCATAGTTTTTCCTTACCCTTATTTTTTGTAAAAATTTTCTGCGCTTCTTGCACTTCTCCCTTGATTGAAGACATTTCTTCATCTAATTTATATGCAGCTTCTGCAGTTGATTTAAGTCTTTTAGAAATATCATCAGGATAAGAGCCTTGATATTTATAGTTAAGAGTATGTTCTACTGTAGCCCAAAAATTCATCGCTAAAGTTCTAAGCTGAATTTCAGCAATTAAAGTTTTAGGTCCTTCTGGTAAATACACCGTATAAGAAATCACCATATGATATGAACGATAGCCCGAAGGTTTGGCATTTTGAATATAGTCACGTTCTTCAACTACTTCCATATCTTCACGCTGGTGAATCATGTCTACAACTTTATAAATATCATCGACAAATTGTGTAACTATTCTTATCCCTGCTATATCTTGCATATCAGTTTCAATAACATCAGGACTAATTACACGTCTTTGCATTTTTTCTTTAATTGAATCTACTGTCTTAACTCGACCAATCACAAATTCAATCGGTGAATGCTCTCCTTTGGTTAAAAAACCTTGTCTAAGTGAGCGAAATTTTACTTTAAGTTCTCGTACTGCCTCATTATAAGGCCATAAAAAGTTATCCCATTCAATGTTCATAGAGAAAATTTTCCTTTCGTTGAACCAAACACATTCATTTTAACATATAATAATAATATACAGACTGGAGGACTCACAAATGTCGAAAAATCGTGAAATTGAATCTAAAACTATTTTAACCGAAGATATTTTTAATAAGTTAGTTAATGCATTTTTTAATAAGGAAGATTTTGTTCAAACCAATTATTATTTTGATAGTCTAAATCATTCGTTAAAAAGCAATAACATTGCAGGAAGAATTCGTATTTTTTCAGATAAGGCTGAACAAACCTTAAAAGTACCTGAAAAAAATCCTCTCCAAGTCAAATTTCATGAAGTAATTGAAATAAATGATAAACTAGAAGTACGGGATGCAAAGTCCTTAGTTAAGCAAGCAGAAGCTGGTAAAGCAATTAAATTTACGGGCAGCGTCGGTGCTTATTTATCTAAGAATTTTACAGACCAAATATTCTTGCTTCAAACCTGGAGTAAAACTCACCGCAGGCTTTTAAATGGTCCGCAAAATTGCGAATTAACCTTAGATAAAACGACATATCCTGATGGATATAGCGATTATGAGCTTGAAATTGAAAACTCAAATCCCGCTCTAATCAAAAAAGTTTTAATTCAGTTGGAAAAAGAGTATCATTTCAAGCAAGCAGCAAATCGCACCAATCAAAGTAAAATTGGTCGCGCTTTTGCCCATAAGAAATAGAAATAGATATAGAAATAGAATAGAAAAGCATATTTTTTGTTTCTAAATTTGTTGTTTGCTAAAGTAACAATAAGTCATTTTAATTAGGGGAGTTTAAAATTATGTTCGAGTTTTTTCTCTTCATTAATCCAATAGGCATCTACTGTTATGATATCGAAAAACAAATCCAAGATGCAATTAATGAATTAGGAGTAGAAGCATGTTATCACTTTATTCCAATTACAAGTATGAATGTAATTCAAGATGATATCATGCGTAGACGTAAGGACGCACAAAAGGTAATTGATATTACCAGATATACAATTGCAACTAATCGTGCTTTACAAGATTATCATGCAATTAAACTAGCATATGGCAATAAAAAAGCAAGAAAGTTTATCTTTGCTCTTCAACAAAAACTAAGCAATGATTGCTCTCTTTATTGTGCAGATATGCCAACAATAGTAGCAAAAGAAATTGGTTTAAATCCAAAAAACATCAATGCCGCCAAAAATGGTAATTACATTGATGATTCTATTAAACAAGATTTAAAGCTAGCAGAACAATGGAATGTTGTCAGCACACCTACCACTGTAATTTTTAATGAAGATGAAGAAGGAAGTGGAATGCTTCTTGAAGGGTCTTTAGATTATAAAGAATTAATTGATTTATTATCTTCAAAACCTGAAAGAAAAACTCTATTTCCTGATATCTTTGCCGACAAACATTTACGTTTGGTCTAAATACTGTTCAATGGTATTTCTTTCACCAGGTCTTCTCCATTTTGTAAATAAAGACTTGGGCAATTCATCTAAGGAAATTCGTTTTTGATAAAGTTTTTCTGCAATTTGCAGGCCTATTTTACTTTTTTGTTTAATCTGCTGTCTCAAATATTCTTTTTGACCAGTTGGATTAAGTTGATAGTTTTTTAAATTAGGTTGATAACGCCAAAACTCTTTTATTCCGATTTCATCAAGCAAAAATTCTTGTGTCTGGTAATAGACTACCCGAGTAATTGGTTCTTGAACAATATTATACTTTAAGCGAAGTAGTTGGTTCATTGGATCAATTTCTAAATAATAAGATTGCCACAGTTGATTTTCTCTCATAAAAATTAACTGGGCTTTTTTTATTTTATGATTTAAATAATGCCTTCTTCCGACAATCCAAATATCTTTAACCCCAATTTGACGATATAAACTATGTCGATGATTAAACTCTTTTTCACTTAATGGTGCACATTGAACTTCAAACGCCAATTTAGGGGATGCTAAAACATCTGCTCTTAATTGTCTCTCAGCTAGTGGAATTTCTACTTGTGCATCAAATCCAGCCGCAGTTAACGCCGTTTTTAAAAGAAGTTTAGAAGTATGATGTTCTTCTTTTTCTCCTAGTAAATTATCAACAGATCTAAAATGTTTGAAAAAGGCAGTCTTTTTCTGCGAAACGATTAAAATTACTCGCTTTTTACAATGCGGACAGCAATATTTTTCATAATTTATTTTTTTCTGCCCTATAGTTATAAGGTACGCCTCGCTTTTTGCTAATACTAATTTTCCATTTAAAAGTGCTGCATACAAAATTATCACCCAAATTTAAGTACGCAAAAAAGGACGAGCACTGCTCGTCCTTTTTTTATTTATTATGCTTTACAAAAATATTGGCGAATATTTCCTAATGCATCTTGTTTAAAGATAATTTTACCGGTTCTTCTAACAAAATCCATTTCACTATTTTCTACATGAATTCCATATTCATTAGTAATAGTCCATGCATCTGCTGGAGTAAGCTCAGCATAATCCTCATCTAAAAATGCTAAATCTAAATAATATTGTCCTTTAAGATAATAAAGACTTGCTGCTAAATCACTAACTTTAAGGCTATCAGCTAACTCAATAACCACTCCTAAATCGTTAAAGCGATAAGCTTGTCTCTTTTGCAATTTCCAATCATTGCCAGAATCAGACTTTTTAGAATTAGATACCTTATCATTTAAATCAAAAAAACTATCCTGACTATCATCCGTACCATCTAGTTTTGGAAAAGTACCTGGTTTCATTCCTGGAACCTTACTTATCAATAAATCTAGCCCACCATTATTGGGCATAACTTGAAAAGTAACAGGCGTATTATCTGCAAAACTATGGTCTGTGTCGATTTCATCAAGAATAGAATAGAAAAATTGTTGAATCTTAGACTTATCGCCTAATAAATCTAAAATTTTAACCCCTCTTTTTTCTAACTCTTGCTTAGTAATCCGTACACGAATTGTATTTTCATCAATATGATCAACTTGCACAATAGTCACCTCCATGCCAGTGATACTGTTATTATTGTAACCTACTTTAACAAAAAAATAAAAGCGTTAGTCTCAAAAACTAACGCCATTATCAGTTTAACTCAATTATAAGTCAGCAATCTTTTGAGCTTCTGCAAGTTCTAATCTACGAACTTTACGTGGTAAGAATCGACGAATTTCATCTTCATTGTATCCTACTTGAAGGCGACGATCATCCATGATAATCGGTCTTCTTAATAAACTTGGATTCTTTTCAACCAAGTCAAGTAATTCATCAATTGATAAATCATCTAAGTTTACCTTTAACTCCTGAAAAGCTCTCGAACGGGTGGAAATAATTTCTTCAGTTCCATTTTCAGTCATGCGTAAGATTTGAGTAAGTTCCTCTTTTGAAAGAGGTTCAGAGAAGATGTTTCTTTCCTTAAAAGGAATATCATGCTTTTTTAACCATGCTTTTGCTTTTCGACATGATGTACAACTTGGAGATACGTATAAATCTACCATTTAATTCACGCTCCTTGAAACAGACATTATTTCTTCCTTCAGCCTGAAATAATTATATCATAAATACTTCTTTTTTGTAAGTGACCATTTTTTATTTACTGTTAACTTTTACGTTACATCTAATAATAAAGGTAAAACGTGAATTATTTGTGAATTTTTTATTTAATAACTTATAAGAATAATAGACAAAAAATAGACTAAGCTAACGCTTAGTCTATTTTTTGTTGAGTTAACTACTTAGTTAACTTTGCCATTAAGTCATTAACTAACTTTTCATTTTGTTCAGAGGTTTCTGAAACAAAACAAGCTTCATTAGCTAATTCTTTGAGGTCAGCAGTATTAAGCTTCTTCATCAAACTTCTAATACGCAAGATTGAAGTTGCACTCATTGAGTATTCGTCAAGTCCCATAGAAAGTAAAATTGGGAACATAACGTTATCACCAGCAGCTTCACCACACATACCACACCAAATACCATTATCATGAGCAGCATCAATAGTATGCTTAATCAAACGAAGTACTGATGGATTATATGGTTGGTACAAGTATGAAACATTGTCATTACCACGGTCAGCAGCCATAGTATATTGAATCAAGTCATTAGTACCAATTGAGAAGAAGTCAACTTCTTTAGCAAATTGATCGGCAAGAACAGCTGCAGCCGGTACTTCGATCATCATACCAACTTGTAAGTTGTCGCCAATCTTAACACCGTCTTTTGTAAGCTTGTTCTTTTCTTCTGCCAAGATTGCCTTAGCTTTACGCAATTCACCTAAAGTACCAATCATTGGGAACATAATACCTAAACTACCATAAGCAGAAGCACGAAGAAGTGCTCTTAATTGCGTACGGAAAATTTCTTGGCTCTTAAGTGAAAGACGAATAGCACGAACACCCAAGAATGGGTTCATTTCATCTGGCAAGTCCCAGTAATCAAGGTGCTTATCTCCACCGATATCACAAGTTCTAATAATAACTTGCTTACCATTCATTCCTTCAATAACCTTCTTATAAGCTTCAAATTGAGCTTCTTCAGTTGGAAAATCTGAGGAATTCATGTACAAAAATTCAGTTCTGTATAAACCAATAGCTTCAGCACCGTTTTCATGTACACCTGGCATATCATCTGGAGTACCAATATTTGCTGCAATAGTAAATTTCTTACCATCTGCAGTAAGTGAAGGTTGGTCCTTCAACTTTTGCCATTCAGCTTTTTGTTTAAGGAAGTCTTCACGTTTTTGTTCATATTCACCAATTTGTTCATCAGTTGGGTTAATGATTACATCACCATCTAAGCCGTCAATGATTAAAGTTTCACCATTTTTAACGTCTTCAGTAATTGAATCAGTACCAACAACAGCTGGCAATTCAAGTGAACGAGCCATAATAGCTGAGTGAGCAGTACGACCACCAACATCAGTTACAAAGCCTTTAACATATTTCTTGTTAAGTTGTGCAGTATCACTTGGAGTTAAATCGTGTGCTACAACAACAACTTCATGATCGATAGAAGCTGGATTTGGCAATTCCTTACCTAATAAATGAGCCATGATACGCTTTGAAACATCGCGTACATCAGCAGCACGTTCTTGCATGTAAGGATTATCAGTCATACTTTCAAAAATTGTAATGAATTTTTGAGCAGTTTCATCAAGAGCAGCTTCTGCATTAATCTTTTGGTTCTTGATTTCATCTTCAATGGCACCAGTAAATTCTGGGTCATTCAAAATCATGAGGTGAGCATCAAAAACTTGTGCTTCTTCTTCGCCCAAGCTCTTTTTTGCAACATCACGAATTTTTTCAACTTCAGCAGTTGATTCTTCAATAGCCTTCTTGTAACGAGCTACTTCACTATCAACATCAGAAATTGATTTCTTAGAAAATGAAAGATCAGGCTCTACCAAAAGATAAGCTGGAGCAACAGCGATACCGTCACTTGCAGCAATACCTTTTAAAGTCTTGGTCATTATTCAGCTAAACCTTCTTTTTTCATAGTGTCAGCAATTGCATCCAATGCATCTTTTTCATCGTCACCATCAGCAGTGATAGTAACATCAGCATTTTGACCAACACCAAGTGACATAACACCCATGATTGACTTCAAGTTTACTGACTTACCATTGTATTCCAAGTTAATGTCTGAACCAAACTTTGAAGCAGCTTGTACAAGCAAAGTTGCTGGACGTGCGTGAATACCTGTTTCTGCAATAATGTGAAAATCGCGTTTTTCCATTTTTGAATATCTCCTTTTAAATTGAAAAATTAAACTGGTAATAAATACCCATTCGAGTAATAGATTATCATTTTTTAACGAAATAAACAACTATTATGTAACAGTTTACATTATTTATTTGACACTATTTACCGCCGAATAAATAATTGAACCTCCACGCATTGCGCGTCCAGTAATAGATTGTCTTTTTTCGTAATTTCTTAAAGTTCGTTGAAAATCAAAGGCCTCTTTAGGTTCAACCTTAAACTCTTTCAATTCACCATCGACTAACTGGTCGAGAACTTTTCGGTAATCCATTTTATCACCACACTTTTAATGAGTGTATAATTTTTTGCTATAAAATTCTACTTTATATATTCCCTTTTATGAAATATTAATATTTTTTGAAAGCATTATCACAAGAAATCTTTAAGTTTTTCTTACAAAAAATAAGTTCATAAGCTTTAGCACTTGACATCTTAGAGTGCTAATCATACAATTTTATTAAAGTTTGAAACTGAAAGGCGGTAAGAACAATGTTATGTCAAAATTGTCACCAACGGCCTGCCTCTATTCACCTTTTTACTAAAGTGAATGGCCAAAGCCGTGAAGTTGATTTATGCCAACAATGTTATCAAGAATTAAAAAATGAACAAGGAAATTTAAATATGAATAACGATAATAATGCAATTTTTGGCGACTTTGATGATTTATTTAATGCTTTAAATGGAAATAATCGAAACGCCTCAAATAACAATCAAGGACCAGATATGCAAATGGGTGGCGGTCCAAGAGGACCTCAAGGTGGAAATAATCGCTCTCTTTTAGATCAATATGGAACAGATTTAACAGCTCTTGCTAAAAAAGGAAAAATCGATCCGGTCATTGGTCGTGATAAAGAAATTGCTAGAGTAATTGAAATTTTAAATAGAAGAACCAAAAATAATCCTGTTCTTATTGGAGAAGCTGGTGTTGGTAAAACAGCAGTTGTTGAAGGTTTAGCTCAACAAATAGTTGATGGTTCTGTACCAGCAAAACTACAAGACAAAAAGATTATTTCATTAAATGTTGTTTCATTAGTTCAAGGTACCGGAATTAGAGGACAATTTGAACAGAGAATGGAACAACTTATCAAAGAATTGCAATCTAGAAACGATGTAATTCTCTTTATCGATGAAATCCATGAAATTGTCGGCGCAGGTAATGCTGAAGGTGGAATGGATGCTGGAAACATTATTAAACCAGCTTTAGCTCGTGGTGAGCTTCAATTAGTTGGTGCTACCACAATTAAAGAATATCGTGAAATCGAAAAAGATTCTGCTTTAGCAAGACGCTTCCAACCAGTCGAAGTTAAGGAACCTACTATTGATGAAACCATTCGCATTTTGAAAGGTATTCAAAAACGTTACGAAGATTATCATCATGTTCAATATACTGATTCTGCAGTTGAAAGTGCAGCTAAACTTTCTGCTCGCTACATTCAAGACAGATTTTTACCTGATAAGGCCATCGACCTTTTGGATGAAGCTGGTTCACGTATGAATTTAACTATTCCATATATCGATAAAGAAAAGATGCAAGAACGCATTTCTGCAGCTGAACAATTAAAGCAAGATGCTTTAAAGAATGAAGACTACGAAAAAGCAGCCTATTATCGTGATCAAATCGAAAAATACGATAAAATGAAAAATCAAAACGTTGATCCAGATAAATCCCCTATGATTACTGATAAGATCATGAATAAGATTGTGGAAGAAAAAACTAACATCCCTGTTGGTGATATTCAAAAACAAGAAGAAAATCAATTACAAAACCTTTCTAAAGATCTTGAGGGTAAAGTTATCGGTCAAGATAAAGCTGTTGAAAAAGTTGCTCGTGCAATTAGAAGAAATAGAATTGGTTTTAATAAATCAGGTCGTCCAATTGGCTCCTTCCTCTTTGTAGGACCAACTGGTGTTGGTAAAACTGAACTTGCCAAGCAACTAGCTAAGCAAATGTTTGGTTCAAGCGACAGCATGATTCGTTTTGATATGTCAGAATACATGGAAGCATATTCTGTGTCTAAATTAATCGGTTCTGCACCCGGATATGTGGGATATGAGGAAGCTGGACAGCTAACTGAACAAGTACGTCATAACCCATATAGCTTGATTTTACTTGATGAAATTGAAAAAGCTCATCCTGATGTTATGAATTTATTCTTACAAATCCTAGATGATGGTCGCTTAACGGATTCACAAGGTAGAACTGTATCTTTCAAGGATACAATTATTATCATGACTTCAAATGCTGGACAAGGAATCAAGAATGCAAGTGTTGGTTTTGCAGCTGAAAATCAAAAAGAAGAAAAAGATTCAGCACGAAATAACATGACTCAATTCTTTAAGCCAGAATTTTTGAACCGTTTAGATGACGTTATTGAATTCAATGAATTAACTAAGGATGACTTGATTAAAATCGTTAACTTAATGCTTGCCAAGACTAACGATATGGTTAAAGATCAAGGTTTGCATATTGACGTTACTGAAAAAGCAAAGGAAAAGCTTGTTGATGAAGGCTTCAACCCAGCAATGGGTGCTCGCCCACTTCGTAGAACTATTCAAGAAGAAATTGAAGATAAAGTTGCCGACTACAAGCTTGATAATCCAACAGCAAAAGATTTGGTAGCTGATTTAGTAAGCGATGAAATTGTTATCAAAGAAAAGTAATTAGGACTAAATTGTAAATTTTTCTAAATATATACAAATAACAAAAAGGGGATGTAAGTCATCTCCTTTTGTTATTTAACAAAATCTCGGAGATTTTTTATGCTTAAATTCTCTATTTAAGGTATACTAAAGATGGAAGTTAATAGTACAGAAACGGGTGAAATCCATGCATTTAATTGATGTAACTAACAGTTATTCTGACCTAGTTCACAGTCAACTTAACACAACCAGAGCAACTTATGTAAAGGTTTACTCATTAGGCAATACTTCAGTTATTTACACTGAAAACAAGAATTCAATTGGAATCGTCTTGGAAAACCATGATCGTCGTATCCGTGAAGATGAAGTTGAATTCGTAATTAAGCGTCTGGTAAAAAATACTGACACTTCTTATACTCTCACCGTAGATAAAAGTCGTCATGTCGTTGAGATTCATATCGATAAATAAAAATAAGGATTGAGGAAAACTCAATCCTTATTTTTTATAATTTTTCAGTTAATTTTACATCTGGATATTTATCATGGAAAAATCTTTCCGCAAATGCATTTTCAAACAAGAATAATGGATTATCATATCTATCTTTAACTAATAAGTTTCTTGAATTAGACATTGCAGGATCAAGCTGTTCTGGATCAATCCAACGGGCAACTCTATTACCAATTGGTGTCATTTCAACTTCTGAATTATATTCATTCATCATTCTGAATTTAAATACTTCAAACTGCAATTGTCCTACAGCCCCTAAAATATATTCATCAGTTTGATAATTACGATATAGTTGGATCGCACCTTCTTGGACTAATTGATTCATTCCCTTGTGGAATGATTTTTGTTTCATAACATTTTTAGCAGTTACTCTCATAAATAATTCTGGCGTAAATTCTGGTAATTCAGGATAAACAATTTTACGCTTACCTGAATAAATACTGTCTCCAATTTGGAAATTACCAGTATCATATAATCCGACAATATCACCAGCAACCGCATCAGAAACTTGTACACGTTCACTAGACATAAATTCTGTAGCGTTGTTTAAGCGAATTGGTTTACCAGTTCGTGCTAAAGTTACATCAAGACCCTTTTTAAATTCACCACTACCGACACGTACAAAAGCAATACGATCTCGGTGATGAGGATTCATATTAGCTTGAATTTTAAATACAAATCCTGAAAATTCTGGATCTTCTGGGCTTAACTCTTCATCCCCATTAACTGTATGACTTTCTGGAGCTGGTGCTAAATCCACAAAACTATTTAAGAAAGTTTCTACACCAAAGTTAGTAAGAGCAGAACCGAAGAAGACAGGTGTTTGATCCCCCATTGCAATCTTTTCACGGTCAAACTTATTTCCAGCTTCTTTTATTAAATCAATTTCATCTAAAGTTTCTTCAAATTGTGGATCATGACTTAATTCTTCACTATCTGGCAATTTTCCCTCATCATTAAGTGGAATAAAACGGTCTTCACCATCTTTATGATAAAGTTCAACTCGATTATTAGCAATGTCATATAGCCCTTTCAAAGTTTGCCCAGAACCAATCGGCCAGTCCATTGCTACACCTTCAATGCCAAGCAAATCTTCAAGCTCTGCAATTAAATCTAGTGGTGGACGACCATCACGGTCAAGCTTATTCATAAAAGTAAAAATTGGAATACCACGTTGTTTTACAACTTTAAAAAGTTTCTTAGTTTGTGGCTCAATACCTTTAGCTGAGTCAATAACCATTACAGCGCTGTCAACAGCCATCAAAGTACGATAAGTATCTTCTGAGAAATCTTGGTGACCAGGTGTATCCAAAATATTAATACGCTTACCTTGATATTCAAACTGCATAACAGAACTAGTTACAGAAATACCACGCTTTTTTTCGATTTCCATCCAGTCACTAGTTGCATAATTACCAGTTTTACGAGCTTTTACAGTTCCGGCTTGACGAATTACTCCACCAAAAAGAAGTAATTGTTCAGTAATCGTGGTTTTACCAGCATCTGGGTGTGAAATAATTGCAAATGTTCTTCTCTTCTTAACTTTATCTAATAACTCTTTATTCATTAATCCTCTAATTCTTCCTTATTATCTAAATTCTCTGGAATTGTAAGCAATACTGTTAAAAGACGTGAGCCTTTCATTCTTCTTGTAGTCAAAGTCATTCCATTATCTAACTTTACGCTTAATTTTTCTCCTTTAGCAGGTATCATTTTCAATGTATTAATGACAAAGCCAGCCACCGTATCAACATCTTCCATTTGAATATCAGTACCAAACTCTTCATTAAAATCATCAAGCGGCATCTTACCATAAATTACATACTTATTAGGCGCAATTTGATTAAACAAGACCTCGGCATGGTCAACTTCATCATCAATGTCACCAACAATTTCTTCAATTAAATCTTCAATTGTTGCAATGCCAACCACACCACCATATTCATCTGTTAAAACGGCAAGTTGTCGTTGAGTTTGTTGCATTTCCACCAAAAGCTCTCCCAAGTCTAAAGTTTCAGGAGCAAATAATGGCTCACTCATTACATCATTATAGTCTAACTTATCAAAACCAACTTTACGAGCTTTTCGTAATACTGTTCGAATATGGATAATTCCAATAATTTTATCTTTATCTTTATTGTAAACTGGTACACGAGAATATGGTTCACGTAAAATCTCATCCAAATTATCCTGAAATGGAATTGACGCATCAATCATAAAAGCATCAGTTCGTGGCACCATTACTTCTCGCACCATTTTACCTTGAAAATCTAAAATTCCTTCTAACATTGAAAATTCTGTATCAGAAATCTTATCATTTTTATGAAGAGTATTTATTTCTTCTTTTAAATGATCTCTGGTCCTTACTTCATTTTCACCAGAAAATTTATTACGTAATTTATCAAATAAATTTTCAGCAGCAGGATCGCTACTCATAGTTTTTTCTCTCTTTCTTAGTTCATATAAATACTAAAACTAAAATCTTCTTTAAATAAATTAATTATAGCATATAGTTAAATTTAATATGCTAAAATACCATTAAGAAGCGAGGTTTTAAAATGAAGAAAAGTCACGTATTGCTTGTATTTACATTTCTACTATTAATTCCATATATCTGTAGCCTTCTAATTATTGGAATTGGTTATAATGCGTTAGTCTTGCATTCTGCAGATATTTTTAGAACTATGATAGGAGCCTTGGTTGGTTCAATAGTTATGTTTGGAATTAAAGCAACCATCCAGCGTCCAGTTGACTTACTTGCCATGGAAACAAATGATGGCTTATTAAAGCAACTGCTTCGTTTTTTTAGTATTCGACGTCGATATTTCTTGTTAGTAGCAAATGTAATACTTGACTTTGTTTTATGTATTTTAGCAACTGTTATAGTTAGAAGTTTTTTGACGTTAGATCAAATTGTTGGCACTTCTACAGGATTTGTAATGCTTGTAATGCTCATTTCAACTTGTCTTGGAGCCTATGTAGAATATGACAATCTTTCAATAGATCCTAAGCAACATTAATTACTCACTGGCCTTAACGTAAAGCATTTGGGTCAGTTTTTTATTATCTAAATCCATATCCTCTACAATGTATGGAACTGGACTATCACCAATATTTTCATAAACTTGAACACCACTCTCAGTGATCTTTTTAATAAATTCTGGTAAAACTGAATTAAGTGGTAAATCAAAAAATACAGGATTTGAGTTTTCAATAATTTCTTCAGCTACTTCTGCCTTTGGAAGCTCATATTTTATTAATCCTTTAGGAACTTCTAAGCTTCCATCAGTAATTACACCGTACCAGTACATAAAGTTTTCTGGACCAAAGACAATCATTGCACTTCTTTTATTTTCTAAATTATTGTCTTCCAAAAACTTTTTAAAAGTATCATTGTTTTCAACTAGTTTGTTTGATTCAGCAAAACTCTTTTGTGCATCCATCATACCATCTGGAAATGGAGTTCCTACAAAAACTTTCTTTTCAACTTGTTTAGTCATAATATTCTCCTTCTAATATTCTGATAGTTCATCTAAATCAGTGATTTCACCATTTAAAAAAGCTTCAATTTCTTCAGATGAAAAACCATGGGTAAATAAATACTTCTTTATTTTAAAGTATTTTTCTCGTTCATCAAAGTTTCTAAATTTTTTATATGCTTTAATTCCCTGCTTTTTTAAGGCTTCTATCTGCTCATCTTCACTTAAAGATAAGTCAAAACTTGCCACCACTTCATTAGCTAATCCAGATGAAAAGCCATGATTAATAAGCTTAATTTTCATCTTATTTTTAATTTCTCGCTCTGATAATTTTCCAGCTTTTTTTATTAGCGATTTAACTAAGCGATTACCTACTTCAATAAATTCCTCTTCGTTTGTTTCTTCTAAAGCATTTTGAATTAACTCAGGATCAAGACCTTTTTGGGTTAATTTTCGGTTCAAATTATTAGGTCCATCAACTCCAACTTGTAAATCATTTCTAATAAAAAGCTTAGCATATTCTTGATCATCTAAATATCCCAATTTTGACAATTCTTGGACCGCTAACAAAGCCGAATCATCTGAAACTTCATATTTTTTCAAATATTGCAAAACTTCGTAAACTGTACGTGGTTCATAACTGAGAAATTTCGCAGCTAATTCACTTGCTTTGGCATCAGTGTCAAATTTTTTAATTTTCTCAATTTCACCATTACTTAATTCTTTTCCTTTTAAAAGAACAAAGTTCGCAACAGTTTTTTCACTTAATGAAAATGCATATTGATTATCCAAAAAAATATTGTAGCGTCCTGGTCGTTTTTGTGCACTTATTTTTGTAATAATTGCCATATTTAGTCCTTTCTACACTTTTTCCTTAATGCTAACAAATTTTTCTTTTGCTTGCTAAGAACTTTTCTTCCGTTGTACAATTAATTAGCAAAAATTGTTAGTTTTTAGTAGAAAGAATAAAAATGAAGAAAAATTTTAACAAAAAGAAATTTGCTCAAGCAAAAGAAAAAGACGTTATTATCACAATTAAGCGTCTTGGTATCAATGGTGAAGGAATCGGCTACTATAAAAAGAAGATTATCTTTATTCCAGGCGCTCTTCCTGGTGAAGTAGTAGTTGCAAAAATCATCAAGGATTATCCTCACTATATTCAAGGCGAGTTAGTACGAATTAAAGAAAAAAGTCCTGATCGTGTGGACTTCCCTGAAAAGGTAAATTCTGAAATTGGTGGTTTAGAATTAGCACACCTTGCTTATGATAAACAACTTGAATTTAAAAAAGATAATGTTTTAGAAGCACTGAAAAAATACCATCCACGTGGTTATAATAAATATAAAGTCAAAAACACTATCCCTGCTCCTAATCCATGGCATTACCGCAATAAAGCACAATATCAAATCGAAAAAGATCATGGAAAAACCAAGTTGGGACTTTTTGCGCCTAATTCTCATCGCTTAATCGATCTTCCAGTAATGCCTACCCAAAATAAAGATACGCAAAAAACTGAACGTGAAATTAAACATTTAATTGATAAACTTCACGTGCCAGTTGTAAATGTTTATAAACATTTAGGTGGAATTAAAACTATTGCAGTTCGTCAATCAGAAGCTAGTGGCGAAATTCAAGTAACTTTGATTACAATTGGTCATAAAATTAAAAATCTTATTCCATTAGCAAAAGAAATTATGAAATTGCCTAATGTAGTTAGTGTTTACCAAAATGAAACTGATTGGAAAAATCCACAAGTTTGGGGAAATAAAACTGAAAAACTTTTGGGTAAAAATCAAATTACTGAAGAAATTTTAGGTAAAAAATTCGCTCTATCTCCTCGTGCCTTTTTCCAATTGAATCCCGTACAAACAGTAAATCTTTATTCTGAAGCTTTAAAATTTTTAGATTTAACTCCAGAGCAAACTTTAATTGATGCTTATAGTGGTGTAGGAACCTTAGGTATTTTAGCTGCTGATTTAGTAAAACAAGTAGTTGGTATTGAAACAATTCCTGAAGCGGTTGAAGATGCACAACACAATGTAGAATTAAATCATATTAAAAACGCTGAATATTTCCAAGGCAGCGTAGAAAAGATTTTACCTGAACTTCAAAAAGGCGGCCTTCCAGTTGATGCTTTAATTGTAGATCCGCCACGAACAGGTCTTGCTAAAAGTTTAATAAAAACAATTTTACGCGTAAAACCTAAGACTTTTGTATATATTTCATGTAATCCATCAACTTTAGCTCAAGATTTAGTTTTATTAACTGAAACTTACGATGTTCGCTTAATTGAAAATATTGATATGCTTCCACAAACTCCACGTTGTGAGTGTATCGTGAAATTAACTTTGAGAAAATAATAAAAACAGCTGCCAAGTTAAGGCAGCTGTTTTTTGATCTAGCGGACGAGGTAATTTATCAATTGATAGTTACGATGATATATGTTGATATTTACAATCAAGCTAAGGCTCTTCGCAACCAACATCAACATTCACTTGTTCGGGTTTTACGCTTTTTGCGTAATTTAAATAAATTGGATCTTTGCGGACAGCCTCTTTACAAGAGTATTCTTAATAGGCTGACACCTCTATTCATTAGAGAACCTTTTAAAAAATAATACAATTCATTTTTTGGAGATAAAAACTTACTTATATTGTTATTTCAACTAGTACTTACCTCTTCCACACTTTTATTATACCAAAATTGAAACCGTTTACAAGAATTATGTATAAAATTTAAACATATTTATGTAAAAAGCTTGATACATGCTTTTCATATTGACGTGGGTGAGTTGCATAGCTCTTAGCATGTTTAGCTCCTGGAACAACCCAAAGCTCTTTAGGACCTTTAGAAGCTTGATAATTTTCATAAACCATATTTGTAGGCACAAAAGTATCTTTATTTCCATGAATAAATAGCATTGGACGTTTATTCTTCTTTAACTGCTTAACGCTTGAACCATCAGCCATGAAATAACCAACTTTTACACGATTAATTCCACTTAATATTTCAACCAAAGGAAAACGAGGCACAGCTGGCATACTATATAAGTCTTGGGCTTCATGCTCAATTTCATCTTTAACACTAGTGTAACCACAATCCTCGACAAAGGCTTTCACCTGATTAGGTAACTTTTCACCACTTGTCATCATTGTTGTAGCTGCACCCATACTTACACCAGAAACTACAATTTTACTATTTATTCCATTATTTTTTATGACTTTTTTTATCCATTTAGCTACATCGCTCTTTTCAATCCAGCCATAACCAATATATTTTCCCTGACTCTCTCCATGAGCACGTGCATCAGGTAATAAGACATTGTAGCCTAACTTATGATAAAGAAATGCATATGGTGCCATTGTATTTTTATTATTCATATACCCATGCAATAGAACTACTGTTTTGTTTGATTTATTATTCGGGATATAATTAGCATCCAATTTATATTTTCCATCTGCAGACATCATGTACCACTTTTGCTTTTTTTCTGCATAGTACCATTTTTTCTGCTTATATAAAGGGTCGGTTTTCTTAACTACATCAGAGTTTGCACTGATAAAACTCTTGTGTGAAGGAACACAGGCTACATTAAAAAAGTAAAAACCTGCCCCCACACAAATTACACTAATTACTGCTATAATTGACACTATCCATAACCAGAATTTTCTATGTTTCATTATTCCTTCTCTATTCTATTCAAAATCAAATATAAATAAGTATAATACTCGAATTCATATAGATAAAAGAGGAAAATAGAATGACTTTAACTAATTTTCTACAATTAATTAAGAATCTAAATCCTGATTATTTTATTTATTTAAAAATCAAAGAAAATATTTTACCACTAGGTAAAATTCAAATAACTTCTAATAATTGTCTGCTCTTAGCTGGAAATGAGGCTTTAACGATTAAGCAATTAATAAAAATAGTAAAAAACTTACGCAAACGCGGTATTCCTCTTTTGATAAAAGATTCTTCTTTACTATCAGTATACGGAATTCAAATTTCATTAAAGAACTCTCGAATTATTATAATGTGAAAAAAGGCAGTTGCCAAAGCAACCACCTTTTAAGAAAGATACTTAATTATTTTTGACGATATTGTCGAATATGATTTTGTGTACCGGCAAAATACCATACTCCAGACTTTTCATCACTTGTGAGCTCTTGACCATCAATTGGATCAATCAAAGCATCATTGAATATTTTTTCATATTCATCAACTGAAAGTTGAGTGCGCCCATCTAACATTTCATTAGTTTTATTTACATTAACTTCCTTTTCATAACCATCAGCAATATTTCCAGAGAAGAATTCGGCCATAGCACCAGAACCATAAGAAAACATCCCTACTAAGGAATTTGGTTCTAATTGTTTATTTTCAAGCAAGCTAAGTAAGCTCATATAAAGAGATGCAGTATAAATATTACCAACACGCATACTTAATTGCTTAGAAGCTTCAAAACTATCCTCAAGTCTTTTAACAGTTGCTTCGTCTTGATCAGCTATAGCTAATCTATTTGCTTTAAGCCCCTGCTTTGTGAAAGGCAAATGATAAAGAATAGCATTAAAATCACGTGTATTCCAATTCTTTTGTTTTTTATATCCCTCAAAAGTATTAGTAAAAAAGTCTAAATACACTTGCGTAGAATACTTGCCATCTACCATTGCCACTTTAGAGTTGTTTGGACGCCAAAAATCATTAATATCTTCGCTATATGCGCTATGTCCGTCATTCAATGAGAGAATTGCAGGATCTTTTTTAACGAGCAAACTAATCGCACCGGCTCCCTGAGTTACTTCTCCTGGAGTATTTACTCCATAGCGAGCAATATCACTACCAATCACAATTGCTGTTTGATCTGGATGCACACGCACAAAATCTCTAGCAATCATCAAGGCTGCAGTTAAACCAAAACAAGCTTCTTTAACTTCAAAAGCTCTGACTTCTGGCTTTAATTTAAGAGCAGACTTTACAAAAAGTGATGCAGATTTAGATTGATCAACTCCACTTTCAGTACCAAATACTAACAACCCTACTTTATCCTTTTCAATTTTATCAAGATATTGCATAGTTGCATTAATTCCCATCGAAACTGCATCTTGGGTTGCATCGGCAACCGCCATTTCTTTTTGACCAATTCCTATCAAAAACTTGTTAGGGTCTTCTCCTCTAGCATTCGCTAAATCAACCATATCAACATACTTATTAGGAGTAAAAAAGCCAATCTTATCTATTCCTACTTGCATTAATTATTTCCTCTCAATTCATTTAAAATTTGTAGTGCAAAATCTTTAGTGTAATTCTTATTTTTTACCAATTCTTGAACTATTTTATTCTTTTCTTTTTGATTTGCATCTAAATCAGCCACTAAATTTCTAGCTTGAAGCCGCATATGACCGGCTTGAATACCAACTGTTGAAATTGCTAAAATTGCAGATAAATTATTAGCCAACCCAATCGTAGTGATAATATTGGCTAGTTCTGCTACAGTAATATCTTGACCCAAGATATTAAAAGCTTGTTGAACATCATTTCTTGCCTTAATTGAACCACCTACAACTCCTATAGCCATTGGAAGAGTCAATTCACCTACAAGCTTACCATTTTTCATTTTCCACTCACTCAAACTACGATACTTTCCTGAGCGACTTGCAAAGACTCCGACAGCTGCCTCAATTGCACGAAAATCTTGTCCAGTCGCAATTAAAACACTGTCTACCCCATTCATAATTCCTTTATTATTGGTAACTGCTCGATAAACATCCTCTTCTGCTATTGCAGATAATAAACACATTCGTTTAGCAACTTCTAAGCCACCAACAGTTTTAGGATCAAGTTCAACTTTTGCAGTTGTTAGTTGACTTGGATAATTAGACAAAATAGCGAAAAGCTTCTCTTGAATACCCGAAAAAGTTAATAGTTTATCTTTTAAAAATTCTAAAATAGAATTAACTTTATTTGCTCCCATTGCAGCAGCTGGGTCAACTAGTACCTTTACAAATAGCAATTCACCATTTTCACTAAATTGTTTGGCATCTTTTTTTACCATTTCAATTGATTGAAGGCCGCCACCATGTTTAATTAAAGAAGAAAACTCGATATTTACATCCTTTTTCAAACTTGGAATTTGTTTTTTTAGTTCTTCTAAATTAAAGTCAGGCGTGATTTTCATTACAATTTGACCATAAATTCCTTCACGCTGACTTATTGAAACAGCACCATCATTTTGGGCAAAAATTTTAGCTGCATGATTAGCAGCAGCTACGACGGATGGCTCTTCTGTTACCATTGGCACTAAATATCTTTTATTATTAACAATCAAGTTTTGAACTACACCAACTGGTAAATACATGCCGGAAACGACATTTTCACTTAGTTGATCAAGTTTATTTAAAATATCGGAATCAATTTCAGCTAATTCAATTCCTTCTTGCTCTAAAATAGATCTCCGTTGTTTAGGAGATAATTGGTAAAATTTCATCTTTTATATCACTTCTTAATTTCATAAGCAATTGCTTGGCCACCACCAATACAAAGAGTGACTAAAGCTTTTTTGCCATTTACTTTATCAAGCGCACTTAATGCTGTTGCAATTAGTCTTGTACCTGTTGCTCCTAAAGGATGTCCTAAAGAAATAGCTCCTCCTAATATATTCAGCTTTTCATCTGGAATATTTAAATCACGTTTTAAAGCAACTGCTTGTGCAGCAAACGCTTCATTAATTTCAATTACATCATAATCTTCAATACTTGATTGAGTTTTATTGAGTAATTTCTTAACTGCGTAATATGGAGTATAACCCATCAAACTTGGATCAAAACCAGCTTCCGCAAATTCTCCTAATTTAGCTATTGGAATTAAATTCAATTCTTTGACTTTTTCAGCAGTAGCTAAAATTATTATACTAGCTCCATCAGTTAATGGCGATGCATTACCAGCAGTTACGTCCCCATCTTCTTTAAAGACCGGTTTTAAGTTTGCCAAAGCTTCAGAATTTGTATCTGGGCGGACAGTTTGATCATGACTTAATTTTTCACCGTTAATTTCAACTGGTAAAATTTCTTTCTTAAAAGCTTCTTCTTTAATAGCGCGAGCTGCTTTTTGATGGGAATTCAAACTAAAATCATCCATTTCTTTTCTAGAAACATGATATTTTTCAGCTACTTTTTCAGCAGTTAGTCCCATATGTTTACCAGAAAAAGCATCAATTAAAGCATCTTTTAAAAGAGTATTTTGTAAATGACTCCCTGCTTCATCTTTATACTTTTTTTCAACCACAAATGGGGCATTAGTCATACTTTCACTCCCACCTACAGCAACTAAACCTAAATCCCCCATCACCATCTGTCCTTGAGCAAGTCTCAAAGCCTTCAAGCTAGAACCACAGACATCATTAACAGTAGTTGCTACAGTCGTTTCTGGTAAACCACTATTCAATGCAACTTGGCGAGCCATATTTTCACCAAGCCCTGCAGAAATAACATTCCCCATAAAAACAGCTTCAATTTGGTCTTTCGGAATTTCAGTTTGCTTAAGTGTTTCAACTAATGCCATAGTTCCTAATTCTACAGCAGTTTTATCTTGATAAAAACCACGATATTTACCAAATGGTAAACGTTTTGCGGCAACAATATAAATATCTTTCATTTATTTATTCAAACCCTTTTGTATTAACTTATAACAAGCTAATTTTATTAAGTTTAAATAAAAGTTGCAACGCTATAACATGCTATAATAGAAAATCTTAAAAAATATAAAAAGCGGCCTAATATTTAGGCCACTTTTACGAGTTTTAGTTTTAATATTATTTTTTATTATTTTTCTTAGAATCAGCTTGAAGTTCATTACCCAACTTAATGATGTATTCACGAAGTTCATCTTTTGTTTCTGGGTGAGTCAAACCATATTCAATAGAAGTTTCAAGATATCCTTCTTTGTTACCTACGTCATGACGTTCACCATTAAATACGTGGGCAAAGACACGCTGTGTCTTATTCATGGTATCAATAGCATCAGTTAATTGAATTTCTCCACCACGACCTGGTTTTTGATTTGCTAAAATTTCAAAAATTTCTGGTGTTAAAAGATAGCGTCCAATAATTGCATAGTCACTTGGAGCTTTATCTACTTCAGGTTTTTCTACAAATGAATCAACATTAATCAATCCAGGTTCAATTTCATCACTCGGAGCAATTACACCATATTTAGAAACTTCTTCATGAGGAACTTTCATAACTGCAATTGTTGAGGCATGAGTTTTATCGTAGCGATCAATTAATTGCTTAGTTAATGGAGTCTTATCATCCATTAAATCATCGCCAAGCATAACTGCAAATGGTTCGTCTCCAACAAAACTTCTTGCACGCAAGATTGCATCTCCAAGACCTGCTGGATGTGGTTGACGTGTAAAGTATAAGTTAATTCCCAAGTTAGTAATTGCTTGAGTTAAATGCAGTAAGTTAGTTTTACCTTTTTCTTCCAAATCTTGTTCAAGTTCAGGATTTGCATCAAAATGATCTTCAATTGAACGCTTATTTTTACCAGTAACAATTAAAATATCTTCAATTCCTGATTTTTTAGCTTCTTCAACAATAAATTGAATAGTTGGTTTATCAACGATTGGCAACATTTCTTTAGGCATAGCCTTAGTTGCTGGTAAAAATCTAGTACCTAAACCAGCTGCTGGAATAACTGCTTTTCTGACCTTCATAATAACACACACTTTCTACATAAATTCTACCCTCTGATTTATCTTACCAAAATGTTTATATTTCAGCTACCTTTTATTGTGTCTACGGTAATAAATAAATTCTGCCAATCTTCCCGGTGAATAAGGCACTTGACCAACCCGCAATTGAATAATCGTAGCATTTATACAAGTTCCAAATAACAATAATAATGAACTAAGGTTAAGATATAGCATAAAAATAATAAAAGTTCCAACTATACCATAATTTTCCCAGCTAATTTTAAAATTATTCAAGTAAAAACCAAACAAGTAAGATAAGATGCTCCAACCAGCCACAGTTGTTAAAACTCCAGGCCAAATCACTCGTTTTTTCAAGCGGATATTTGGCAAAGCAAAATTTAAATACCAAACTGCTAAAATCATAATAATCATCACTACTGGATACCGATAACTCAAAATTTTTTGAATTTCTTGTACAGAAAAAGCAAGATAAGGTTTCAAATTTTCTAAGATGTACTGTCCCCAAATAAAAATCAAGGCAGCAGCTGTAAAAATAACGATCATTAATGTAGTTAAAAAAACACTAAAACCGCGAGTCCAAATTGCCATCAAAAAATTTTGTTTAAGTTCTGTTTTATGTACTCCATAAATTCTATTCATTCCAATCCGAATCGCATTAACTAAGGATGAAAATGACCAAATAGCGAATATAATACCAAAGGAAATATATCCTGTAGAATTACTTTTCAGCAAAGACTTAACTATTGGCATAATAAATTCAGCCACTCGATCTGGAAAAACCATCCTTATATAATCTGCAATGGGATTAATATCGATAGAAAATAAGGGTAAAATATTTCCCACAATAATGATAATTGGAAATATTGAAAACAAAATATAATAAGCAATTACAATGGAACTGACAGTAATTTCACCTTTAGAGATTTTAGCTGAAAGTACTGGATAGAATTCTTTCAGATGGTGTAAAATACCTTCTTTTTTTATAATAATTCACCCATTAGTCATCCATTTCATCAAAGTGAGGGATGTACTTTTCAAGACCATCGTATGGTTTTTGCAAAGTCAAAATTTTAGGACCATCTGCAGTAATTGCAAAAGTATGTTCAAATTGAGCAGCATTTGAGCCATCTGGAGTTGCGTAGTAAATCCAATCATCATTAGGATCATCAACTGATCGTTGATCAATATGCCAATCTCCTCCAGCTTCAACCATTGGTTCACAAGTAATAGTCATCCCTTCACGAAGACGAAGACCATGACCTGCTTTACCCCAGTGAGGAACTTCTGGATCTTCATGGATTGTTGGCTGGATTCCATGACCTACAAGTTCACGAACATCTCCATATGGATGTTCAACTTCAACAAAATGCTGAATAGCTGCACCAATATCCCCAATACGATTACCAAGTACTGCTTGATCGATTCCTAAATACATTGCTTTTTTAGTAGTTTCAATCAAATCTTCATCAGCTTTAGAAATTTTTCCTACTGGATAAGTAGTACATGAGTCAGTTTCATAACCATCAAGATTGCAAGTTACATCTACTTTAACAATATCGCCTTCTTTAAGAATACGATCTTTTCTTGGGGTTTGATGAGCAATTTCATCATTTACTGAAATACAAGTACCATATTTATATCCTTCAAAGCCTTGCTCTGAAAGACGTCCTCCACGACTTGAAACAAAGTCTTGGCAGAATTCTTCAATTTCCCAAGTAGAAATTCCTGGTTTAATAACATCACGCAAGCCTTCAAACATTGATGCAAGTAATCGACCTGATTTTTGCATTCCTTTAAGTTCACGAACTGATTTAATTGTAATCAAAATATTTTCTCCTTTTATAAAAAATTATAGATACTTTAATTATAACGTTTTTGTTAACTTTGCTAAAGTAATACGATAAAATAAGAAAATAATGTATAATATTAAATTGTACTCATTAAAGAAAGGTTGAAGAGATTTAATGAAAGCAAAAATTGTTTACGCTAGCATGACTGGTAATGATGAAGATATGGCAGATATTTTAGAAGAAGATTTATTAGATTATGGCTTTGAGGTCGACTCAAGTGATGTAACTTTTTCTGATGCAAGTGATTACTTGGATAGTGACTTGTGTATTTTCATTACTTACACTTATGGCGAAGGCAAAATGACAGATGAAATTGCTGATTTTTATGACCAACTAAAAACTATAGATCTTACTGGGAAGTATTTTGCTGTAATGGGTTCTGGAGACAAGACCTATGGTGAACACTTCTGTGAAAATGTTTTTGACTTTGAAAAAGCTTTTAAAGAACTTGGTGCCAGCGAAATTACTGCTCCAGTAACTATTGAAAATGCCCCAGATGATGAAGCAATTGATAAAATTGACACTGCCGCAAAGGAAATGGCTGATAAGTTAAATGGCTAAAAAAAATCAAGACGTGGTTGTTTCTGATGAAGCTAATATCCGAAAACTAGGACAAAAATTAGTTAAGCGTCATCGTAATCTCTGGGCCTATATGTTTTTTGGTTTCTTAGCGGCTTTAATTAATACAGTTGCTTTCATGATTTTACACCAATGGTGGCACAGTGCGATGGTTATTTCTAATACTGCAGCCTTTATAATTTCTAACTTAGCTTCATTTTTCTTCAACCAAAAAGCAGTTTTTACTAATAACGTTGACCATGACCACTCAGAGTGGCATAAGTTGATTGTATTTTTTACTTATCGCATCATTAGTTTAATTCCAGATACATTAATTATGTTAGTTGGACTTTCATGGCTTCACTTAAATGCCCTATTAGTAAAAATAATTGACCAAGTTTTAGTAGGAATTTTTAACTACTTAACAACTCGTTCCGTATTTCAAAAACAAGAGCATACAATGATTGAACGTGCAAAAATGCGCCTTCAAGCTCATAAACAAAAAGCAGACAAGTAATTTGTCTGCTTTTTTATATCCCATTATTCAAAGTTTGCCGGACGCTTACCCATTTTAAAATAATAACTAATCGCATCCATAATTCTGTCACTTGCATGACCATCCCCATATGGATTTTTAGCATTAGACATTTTGTTATAGGCTTTTTTGTCTTCTAAGAGCTCTATCATTGCCTCTCGCACTACTTTTTCTTGAGTTCCAACAAGTTTCAAGGTGCCTGCTTTTACACCTTCTGGACGCTCTGTTGTATCACGTAGCACTAGTACTGGTTTACCAAGGCTAGGTGCTTCTTCTTGAACTCCTCCTGAATCCGTCATAATAAAATAAGAACGTTTAGCTAAATTATGAAAATCTACAACATCTAAAGGATCAATTAAATGAATCCTCGAGTCTCCTCCTAATACGTCCTTGGCTACTTCTTGAACGCGCGGAGATAAATGAACTGGATAAATAATTTCAACATCATTATGAGTATCTACAACTTGTTTCATTACTTTGAAAACCCTACGCATAGGTTCACCTTGATTTTCTCTTCTATGCATAGTAACTAAGATCACACGACTAGATGGCATAATGTCATCAAGCACATCATGATGATAATCTTTTTGAACTGTTTCTTTTAGAGCATCTATTGCAGTATTACCTGTTACAAAAATATTAGCTGCATTATGATTTTCTTTAATTAAATTTGCCTTACTCAGTTCAGTCGGAGCAAAATATAAGTCAGCTAAATCGTCTGTCATTTGGCGATTCATCTCTTCTGGAAATGGTGAATATTTATTCCAAGTACGAAGTCCTGCTTCCACATGTCCCAAAGTTGTTTGTTCATAAAAAGTGGCAAGCCCAGCCGCAAAACTAGTAGTAGTATCCCCATGCACAAGAACGATATCAGGTTTTTCTTCTTTGATAACTTTTGCCAAATCAATCATTACTTTTGAAGTAATTTCTTCTAAAGTTTGATTTTTATGCATAATATTAAAATCATAATCTGGCTTTATTTTAAAGATTTCTAAAACTTGATCTAACATCTCACGATGTTGTGCTGACACGACTGTCACTTCTTCAAATCGATCATCTTTTTTTAATTTTAAAACTAATGGTGCCATCTTGATAGCTTCAGGACGAGTACCAAATACAGTCATAACTTTGATTTTTGACATATTTTACCTCAATGGATTCATCATAATTGCTGTAGCTAATCCCCATACAATAAAAACGCAAATTAAAGCTGCGTAAAGGAGATGCTTGCGTGTTTTAGCTGGTCTTGTTTTGTCAAGGCCAAATACAAGACAAAAGCTGCCGATTACAATAAATAATGCAGCCGTTAATAAATATCCCATAAGTTTATTCGCTTTCTTTTTATATATTTAATTAAAACATAATCCACACCAACAAAAAAGCTCCCAATAATATTTTCTTGATTTATAATTGCAAACGCTTCCATAGTGTGCTTATTCATGATATATTAAATGTGTAAAGAAAACCGAATCGTATATTTACTTAAGGAGATGAGCCACAATGATGGTCTCAACAATTATCGGCGGTAGCTTCTTATTAGTAGAACTTGCCGGTGTTATCACATTATCAATCGTTAACCCATATTAATTTAACTAAAAAAACCCGAGTTATCTCGGGCTTTTTTCTTATATTCTTATGTGCAATTTATTTAAAATTCGCTCAACTTTATTTCCTAGAATCTTTTGGGCCAATTGTGTTTTTAAAGTTATATAAGCATAAAAGATTACTCCTGCCATAACTGCAATTACCACAATTGTTAATGCTGGCATACGACGAGCTGGGCTTAAGAAAACTGTCAATAGTTTCTGAACTCCAGCAACTACTAAGAACATTCCAATAGAAAAAGTAGTAATTCCTACAAATCTTCTACCAGTTCTAGATAAATTAAAATTATAACTTACCTCTAAATGTTTCAAAGCTAAGAAAATAATTGCTATCATTCCTAGATTTGTCGAAATTAATGGTCCATAGACTTTAAATAAACTAATCATAGGATATTGGAAAAGAATTTTGATAATCAATCCTAAAACCAAATATTTAATAGCTAGACCATTTTCTGACAATCCTTGCAAAATCGCCATTAAAACAGTAAATAAGCCTAAACTTATTGCAGTAAATGATGATAAATATAAAACACTACTTCCTAATGGATCATAACTATAAAACACGGTATAAATTGGTGTTGCAATGGCTGCCATTCCAAATGAAGCGGGAATCATAATAAACAAGAATAAATCTAAAATATTACTGATTTGCTTCGCAATACTGCGATAATTACCTTGTGTATGAGCAGCTGATAACAAAGGAATCGCAGTAACCGCCATGGCACTTGCTAATGAGACAATAATCATAATTAGCTTATTGCCATTCAAAGCAAATAAAGCATACCAACTTTCAATCATGTCTGAACTAGCATTTACCATCCCTGCAATCATTGGGTGGAAGGTATATTGATCGACTAAATAGAATAATTGGATTCCGGCATCAATAATGATAAAAGGAATAGCTTGTTCAATAATTTCAGCAAATAATGAACTAGTAGAAACCTGAATTTTATTATTAGAGTTCTCTACCAAATTATCTAATTGGTTTTTTCTAGTAAATAAAAACCATGCTAAAACTCCTATTCCAAATAAAGCACCGATAGCTGCTGCTAAGTTTGACTGAACAACAGCATGGACATATGAACCACGCTGCACTTGCATAATGACAAACGCCGTCAAAAGCATCCAAATAACACGCGCTAATTGCTCTATGAACTGAGATAAGGCTGATGGCATCATATCAGCATATCCTTGAAAATACCCTCTCATAATACTTAATATCGGTATAATCAAGATTGCATACGACAAACTTCGCATAACTGCAACTTGTCGCGGGTCACTTTTAGCACCGTGCATCAAAGCACCCATTACATCATTAGTTGCAAGAAGCGGTGCCGCAAAATACATTATTGCTGCCGAAACTATTCCTAAGATTGTCATCAATATCAATCCTTTACGAAATAGCTGTCGACCAATTCCATACTCATTTAAAGCATTATACTTCGCCACTTGCTTCGCAATTGCTCCTGGAATCCCTGCGGTAGAAATTAAAATAAAAATACTGTAAATATTATAACTCTTTGCAGTTAAAGCATTTGCAATATTCCCATAGTTTCCCATCCAGGCATACCAAGGAATAATATAAAGTGCCCCAAGAATTCTAGAAGTAATCGAACCAATTGTCATCCACGCAGATCCTTTTAGAAAGGTATCTTGCGAATTTTTTGCATTTAATTCATTTTCTTCTTCCATTTAATTTCCCTAATTCAAAGTACTAACTAATTTATTTTGAAATTTTTGAAAGAAAGATACAATATCTTTTTCTCTCTTTTTAGGAAAAATTAAACTTATTTAGCAACAATGTTAACAATCTTATTAGGAATCACAATAACTTTTTTAACATCTTTGCCTTCTAAGAATTTTTGGACATGTGGAATTGCTAAAGCTTGTTTTTGAACTTCATCTTTATCAGTATCTTTAGCAATTTCAAACTTACCACGTAACTTACCATTAACTTGAACCATGATTTCAACTGTTGATTCAACTAATTTTGCAGGATCAAATTCTGGCCATTTAGCATAAGTAATTGATTCATCATGACCAAATACTGACCAAATTTCTTCCATCATGTGAGGAGCAACTGGTGCTAAAAGCTTTACAAAACCTTCCGCATATTCACGTGGAATAGTCTTAGCTTTTTGGGCTGCATTTACAAAGACCATCATTTGACTAATAGCTGTGTTAAAGTGCATGTTTTCAAAGTCTTCAGTAACTTTTTTAACGGTTTCATTATAGACTTTATCCAGTTCGCCATTATTTTCGTCAACAATCTTTTCATTAGGAATTGCTTTAAGGTCTAAATCATTTACCATCATTCTCCAAACACGGTCTAAGAATTTTTTAGTAGATGCTGGACCATTGTCATCCCAATCAATTGAAGCATCAAGTGGACCCATGAACATTTCATACATTCTCAAAGAGTCAGCACCATATTCATCAATTACTTCATCTGGGTTTACAACATTACCTTTTGATTTAGACATTTTTTCATGATCTTTCAAAATAAGACCTTGATTGTAAAGTTTTTGGAATGGTTCCTTAGTTGGAACAACACCTAAATCATAAAGTACCTTATGCCAGAATCTTGCATAAAGAAGGTGACGAACAGCGTGTTCTGCTCCACCGATGTAAAGATCAACTGGAAGCCATTGCTTTAATAAATCATAATCAGCAAGTTCCTTATCATTATGTGGGTCAATATAACGTAAGTAGTACCATGAAGAACCAGCCCAGTTTGGCATAGTGTTAGTTTCACGCTTACCTTTTCGACCATTTTCATCAACTACATTTACCCAGTCAGTTAAATTAGCAAGTGGACTTTCTGGAGTACCAGATGGCTTAATATCAGTAGCATGTGGCAAACGAAGTGGAAGTTCATCTTCTGGAACTAATGTAGTTTCTCCATCTTCCCAGTGAATTACAGGAATTGGTTCACCCCAGTAACGTTGACGACTAAAGTCCCAATCACGAAGTTTGTAGTTAACCTTTTCTTTACCTACATGGTGTTCTTCAAGCCAGTCAACCATCTTCTTTTTAGCTTCTTCAATATTTAAACCATCTAAAAAGCCAGAATTGATATGTTTACCATCTCCGCCAAAGGCTTCTTTAGAAAGATCAGCTCCTTCGATAAAAGGCTTAATAGGTAAATTATATTTTTTAGCAAATTCATAATCACGTTGGTCACCGGCTGGAGCAGCCATAACTGCACCTGTACCATAACTTGCTAAAACATAGTCAGAAATCCAAATAGGAACTTCTTCACCATTTACTGGATTAATTGCATAAGCTCCTGTAAATACACCTGTTTTATCCTTATTTAAGTCGGTTCTTTCAAGGTCTGACTTGGATTCGATCTTCTTAATATATTCTTCTACAGCAGCCTTTTGTTCAGGAGTAGTGATTTCTTGAACTAATTTACTTTCTGGAGCAAGCACAGTATATGAACAACCGTATAAAGTATCTGGACGAGTAGTAAAGATATCAAAAGTTTTGTCACTATCTTTAACCTTGAAAGTAACTTGTGCCCCAACTGAACGACCAATCCAGTTTCTTTGCATTTCTTTAACTGGTTCTGGCCAATCTAAATCATCTAAATCTTCTAGCAATCTATCAGCATATGCTGTCATCTTAAGCATCCATTGACGCATGTTTCTACGATATACTGGATAGCCACCACGTTCAGTTTTACCATCAACAATTTCTTCATTGGCTACAACAGTACCAAGATCAGGTGACCAGTTAACTGGAACTTCTGCTTCATATGCTAGGCCCTTTTTATACATTTGTTCAAAGACCCATTGAGTCCATTTATAAAAGTTAGGGTCTGAAGTTCTAACTTCACGGTCCCAATCATATGAAAAACCTAGCTTGTTTAATTGACGCTTAAAATTAGCAATATTTTCATCGGTAACTTTAGCAGGATCTTCACCAGTCTTTAATGCATATTGTTCAGTGGGAAGACCAAATGCATCCCAGCCCATTGGATGAAGAACATTATAGCCTTGTGCTCGCTTCATACGAGACATAATATCAGTTGCAGTATAACCTTCTGGGTGACCTACGTGAAGGCCCTTAGCAGAAGGAAATGGGAACATATCTAAAGCGTAATAATTCTTCTTTTTAGGATCTGTTCCTGTCTTAAAAGTATCATGATCTTCCCAATATTTTTGCCATTTCTTTTCAACAACTTTGTGATTATACATAAATTCTCCTTAAATAAAAAAGTCCTATGATAAATAATCATAGGACGAATTTTTCGCGGTACCACCTAAGTTTCGCGCTTAAGCGCGACACTCAATTGCTCCTTAACGCGGCTAGCATACGATAGGCTTATCTTAGGACAAGTTCACAAGTTCTTAGTAAGACTTCACAGCTACCAGTCTCTCTCTGAAAAAAATTACCTGCTACTACTTCCTAACCTTTATTTTCTAATGGATAATGATTATAATTTACCACATATGCTAAAAAAAACAAGTGTTAATTGTTAGGAGAGGAAAAATTTGATTAATACAAAACGTCCGCCAAGAGATACTCTGCCATGGGGAATTGTTTTTTTAACAATTTACGTTATTTGGGCAATTTTAGTTTCTACAGGTTCTGAACTTATTCATCAATTTGATAAAACTATTATTTCTGTTGTTTGCAATAATAATCCTGCCAATGTTGCCTTTGCTAAGACTTTTACTAACCTTGGTAATACTAGCACGATTGTAGTTGAAACAGTTATTCTAGTTGTGATTTTACTTTTATTTAAGCAGTTCGCTTATGCGTGGTTTACCGCAGGTGTAATGATTGCAGCAAATGGTTATAATTGGATAATTAAACATGCAATTGAGCGTCAAAGACCTACAGTTCATCATTTAGTATATGCAGATGGATATAGTTTTCCATCAGGGCATTCAGTCGGAAGTGCTGCTTTATTTGGAATTTTAATTTTTTTAACTATTTTACTAGTTAAAAATAAATTTTGGAAAACTCTATTAATTATAATTTGGGCATTGTTTCCAATTCTAATAGGATATACCAGAATTTTTGTACATGTCCATTATCCTTCAGATGTTTTTGGAGGATGGATTGAAGGAATTACATTTGTATTACTTGGTTATTCTTTTCTTTACCATTTTTATATTGAACCTGAAATGGCAAACCATAATTTTAAACGAAAAACTCGTTCATAAAAATAAGCTTCGTGAGCATTCACGAAGCTTATTTTTATACTTTTTGATAATCTTTATAAGTTCTATTCAAAATTATTGAAATAATGATAACAATTAATGAAACCACATATACACCAATTAATCCAGCAAATAAAACTTGTCTTAATTGCGGTACCAAATTTGGCGCTAACTCTTTAGCTTTTTCCGCAGATACAATCTTATTCATCATATTTTGGGTTAGTCCTGGATGAAGTGATAATTGATGAGCAATAATTGTATTAAAAGTAATTCCATAAATAGAAACCATCATTGTTTGTCCCAAATACTTCATTAACGTATTAAAAGAAGTTGCCACTCCAATATCTTCTTTACCTACAATAACTTGAGAACGAACTTGAGAAGCTGTAGTAATTGCACCAAAAGCGATTCCATTAAAAGCAGCTATGATGCAAAATACCCAAAATGGCGTATAAATAGGAACCACTATCAAAGCTAAATCAGTAACCACTAACAAGGCTAACATAATATCATAAGTCTTTTTAATGCCCCATCTTCCTAACATTCCACCAATTAGAAAAGATCCAACAATCCACATTAGTGAACTTGGAGTTACTGCAAACCCTGCTAAAGATGCATTAGTTCCATTAATCCCTTGCATCCAAGTTGGAATATAAAATTCAAAACCAATTACAACACCCGAAATAAGTAGCGTAATTAAGTTAATTGCTAAGAATTCTCTATCTTTTAACATTGAAAGCGGCATAATTGGATCTTGTGCTCGTTTTTCAACTTTAAAGAAAGCAACTACACTTATTAAAATTATTGCAGCCAAAACTGCCATTATAACCCAACTGATTCCAGAACCTAATTCTTGCAAGAAAAACATTAAACTTAAAAGTAAAATAACAAGCCAAATTGTTCCTTTCAAATCTAACTTAGATGTAGAACTTGTTTTTTTCTCTTTAAAGAATAATAAAACTAATAAAAACGCTACAATTCCAATTGGTACATTAATATAAAAGACCCAATGCCATGATAAGTGCTGGACAATAAAGCCTCCTAAAAGAGGTGCAATAACTGAAGCTACACCCCAAAATCCTGAATTAAGCCCCAACATTTTAGCACGTTTTTTTAAAGTGTATAAATCAGCAATAATTGTAATTGCTACAGGCTGAACGGCGCCTGAACCTAAACCCTGAATTACTCTAAATATAATTAATTCAACCATATTGTGAGCTAAGCCACATAACGAGGATCCTATAACGAATATTGCAATTCCAAACAAAAAAACTGGCTTTCGCCCAAAGCTATCCGCCAGTTTTCCATATAAAGGAGTCGACACCGCTGTCATTAACAGGAATATTGAAACAACCCAATTCATTATTTCAAGTCCATTTAAATCTGAAACTATTGTTGGCATAGCAGTTGAAACAATCGTTCCTTCAATCGCGGTCATAAAAGTCGTCATAAAAATCGCAAGCGTGACTATTTTCACGTTTGTTTTTTTCATAGTTTACCCCTTAAAATTATTTATGCTCTTCTACAAAATCAAGTAAATCTTGAGTTTTATCAGTTCGCTCCCATGGTAAATCTACATCAGTTCTACCAAAATGACCATATGCAGCAGTTTGTTCGTAAATTGGACGGCGCAAGTCTAACATTTCAATTATACCAGCAGGTCTTAAATCAAAAATGTTACGAACTGCTTCAGTAAGCACTTCATCGCTAACTTTACCTGTTCCTGCGGTATCAATCATAATAGAAACTGGATGAGCTACCCCAATTGCATAAGCAAGTTGAACTTCACAACGGTAAGCTAAGCCAGCAGCCACAATGTTCTTAGCAACATATCTTGCAGCATAACTTGCACTACGGTCAACTTTAGTAGCATCTTTTCCTGAAAATGCACCACCACCATGACGTGCATAGCCACCATAAGTATCAACAATAATTTTACGTCCGGTAAGACCTGAATCACCCTTAGGTCCTCCAATAACAAAACGCCCAGATGGATTAATTAAAAACTTAGTTTTTTCATCTAAGTATTTTTCAGGTATTACTTCCTTAATAACGAGATCAATCATTGCTCGACGAATTTCTTCATTAGATACTTCATCATCAGTTTGAGTTGAAATAACTACAGTGTCAACTCTCATTGGCATATTGTCTTCATTATATTCGACAGTAACTTGTGCCTTAGCATCTGGACGAAGCCATTCTAGAGTTTTATCTTTTCTAAGTATAGCAACTCTCTTCATAAGCTTATGTGCTAAAGAAATTGGAAGAGGCATTAGTTCTGGAGTTTCTTTAACCGCAAAACCAAACATTAAACCTTGGTCACCTGCACCAATTTGATCAAGTTCATCAGAATTTGACTTATTTTCACGAACTTCAAGTGAATTATCAACACCACCAGCAATATCTGCTGACTGTTCGTCAATATCTACTAACACTGCACAATTATTTCCATCAAAACCAAGTTCTGGTTTGTCATAACCAATCTTAAGAACAGTTTTTCTAACTACTTTTTGAATATCCACATAAGCATTCGTAGATATTTCTCCAAATACATAAACCATACCTGTAGTTACAATTGTTTCGCAGGCAACGTGAGCATTTGGATCTTTTTCTAATAATGCATCCAAAATAGCATCTGAAATTTGATCAGCAACTTTATCAGGATGTCCTTCAGAAACTGATTCTGATGTAAATAAACGTTTTTCCATATTAGTCCCCCTATATAGACAATAGCTATTCGGTTACAAGGCATCTTCACAAATTATGAATCCTATCAGGACTTGAACCGATAATAATAATTTTTCCTCGTTCTAAAGCATAAAAAAAGACCACCGATTTAATATCCGGTAGTCTCCGAACGATGGAGGATACAGGGCTCGAACCTGTGACCTCCTGCTTGTAAGGCAGATGCTCTCCCAGCTGAGCTAATCCTCCATGAGTGACCCGTACGGGATTTGAACCCATGTTACGGCCGTGAAAGGGCCGTGTCTTAACCACTTGACCAACGGGTCATATTCAATTTATACTTCATATCTCAAGCACATTTATTAGTATACCTGATGTTTGAAAAATTGCAAGCTTTTTTTATAAAAAATAAAATTAAAAGCCATTAGGTGTAGCATTACCTAATGACTCCAGTTGTTTAATCTAATCTATATACTTTTCTTAATGGTAGCAGATATTATATCTGTCCTCCATTATGTTTTAAACTCTGTATGTTTTATTCCCTACGTATATTATTTTCTCAAACTTTAATTAAAATAGCAAGTTTTTTATAAAAATAAAAACGAAGTACTTTAAAAAGTACTTCGTTTATTATTAGCGGTCCATATCGGATTTGAACCGATGATCTCCTCCGTGACAGGGAGGCGAGATAAACCACTGCTCCAATGGACCGGAATGGAGGATACAGGGCTCGAACCTGTGACCTCCTGCTTGTAAGGCAGATGCTCTCCCAGCTGAGCTAATCCTCCAACTAAAACAGGCTAACATACTGAGCTAGTCCTACGGAGTGTGAGGGATTTGAACCCTCGATACAGGATTAAGCCCGTATACATGATTTCCAATCATGCTCCTTAAGCCACTCGGACAACACTCCATTAGGTTTAAATATAACCCGCTAGCTCCGGCTGTCAGACTCGAACTGACGACATCTTGATTAACAGTCAAGCGCTCTACCAACTGAGCTAAGCCGGAATATTAAAAAAGAGCACGGCAGCTGCCTACCCTCGCAGGCAGTCTCCCACCAACTACTCTCGGCGTTAAGAAGCTTAACTTCCGTGTTCGGCATGGGAACGGGTGTATCCTTCTTGCTATCGCCACCGTACTCTTTTGTGAGCTTTTACACTCAAAACTGAATATGAAACCTTTCCGCAAAAACCGTTGCGAATCGCTTTGGTCAAGATATCGACTGATTAGTACTGGTCCGCTCCAAGTATCACTACTCTTCCACTTCCAGCCTATCTACCTCATAGTCTCTGAGGTGTCTTACTGCTTTCGCAAAGGAAATCTCATCTTGAGGGGGGCTTCGCACTTAGATGCTTTCAGCGCTTATCCCTTCCGCACATAGCTACCCAGCGATGCCTTTGGCAAGACAACTGGTACACCAGCGGTGCGTCCATCCCGGTCCTCTCGTACTAAGGACAGCTCCTCTCAAATTTCCTGCGCCCACGACGGATAGGGACCGAACTGTCTCACGACGTTCTGAACCCAGCTCGCGTGCCGCTTTAATGGGCGAACAGCCCAACCCTTGGGACCGACTTCAGCCCCAGGATGCGACGAGCCGACATCGAGGTGCCAAACCTCCCCGTCGATGTGAACTCTTGGGGGAGATAAGCCTGTTATCCCCAGGGTAGCTTTTATCCGTTGAGTGATGGCCCTTCCATACGGTACCACCAGATCACTAAGCCCGACTTTCGTCCCTGCTCGAGATGTATCTCTCGCAGTCAAGCTCCCTTATACCTTTACACTCTGCGAATGATTTCCAACCATTCTGAGGGAACCTTTGGGCGCCTCCGTTACACTTTAGGAGGCGACCGCCCCAGTCAAACTGCCCACCTGACACTGTCCCTGACGCCGCTGAGGCGCCGAGGTTAGAGTATCCATCAAACAAGGGTAGTATCCCAACAGTGCCTCCGATAAAACTAGCGTCCTATCTTCTCAGGCTCCTACCTATCCTGTACATGTTTAACAGATACCCAATATCAAGCTACAGTGAAGCTCCATGGGGTCTTTCCGTCCTGTCGCGGGTAACCCGCATCTTCACGGGTATTATAATTTCACCGAGTCTCTCGTTGAGACAGTGCCCAAATCATTACACCTTTCGTGCAGGTCGGAACTTACCCGACAAGGAATTTCGCTACCTTAGGACCGTTATAGTTACGGCCGCCGTTTACTGGGGCTTCAATTCGAACCTTCGCCTAAGCTAAGCTCTCCTCTTAACCTTCCAGCACCGGGCAGGTGTCAGCACCTATACGTCGTCTTACGACTTTGCAGATACCTGTGTTTTTGATAAACAGTTGTTTGGGCCTATTCACTGCGGCTGATCTGTTACGATCAGCACCCCTTCTCCCGAAGTTACGGGGTCATTTTGCCGAGTTCCTTAACGAGAGTTCTCTCGCTCACCTTAGTGTTCTCCACTCGACTACCTGTGTCGGTTTGCGGTACGGGTACGATCTCTCTGGCTAGAAGCTTTTCTCGGCAGTGTGACATCAGAACCTTCGCTACTTTTATTTCGCTCCTCATCACGCCTTGCTTTTATCAAGAGCAAGCATTTGACTCACTCTCTGGCTTGACGCTTGAACGTGGATTTCCAGCCCCACGCGTTCCTAGCCTCCTGCGTCCCTCCATCGCTCTTAACGATTGATCGCAGTACAGGAATCTCTACCTGTTGTCCATCGACTACGCCTCTCGGCCTTGCCTTAGGTCCCGACTTACCCTGGGCGGACGAGCCTGCCCCAGGAAACCTTAGTCTTTCGGCGGATAGGATTCTCACCTATCTTTCGCTACTCATACCGGCATTCTCACTTCTAAGCGCTCCAACAGTCCTCTCGATCTGCCTTCGCCGCACTTAGAACGCTCTCCTACCACGTGCTCTTTAAAACACATCCACAGTTTCGGTACTATGCTTAGCCCCGGTAAATTTTCGGCGCAGCGCCACTCGACTAGTGAGCTATTACGCACTCTTTGAATGATGGCTGCTTCTGAGCCAACGTCCTAGTTGTCTACGCAACTCCACATCCTTTTCCACTTAGCATAGATTTGGGGACCTTAACTGGTGATCTGGGCTGTTTCCCTTTCGACTACGGATCTTATCACTCGCAGTCTGACTCCCGTGTATGGATATATGGAATTCGTAGTTTATCTGGATTCAGTAACCCCTGACGGGCCCCTAGTCCAAACAGAGCTCTACCTCCATTATCCTCTACCACGAGGCTAGCCCTAAAGCTATTTCGGAGAGAACCAGCTATCTCCAAGTTCGTTTGGAATTTCACCGCTACCCACAGCTCATCCCCGCAATTTTTAACTTACGTGGGTTCGGTCCTCCAGCGTGTTTTACCACGCCTTCAACCTGGCCATGGGTAGGTCACTTGGTTTCGGGTCTACGTCATGCAACTGCTCGCCCTATTCAGACTCGCTTTCGCTGCGGCTCCGTCTTTTCTGACTTAACCTCGCTGCATAACGTAACTCGCCGGTTCATTCTACAAAAGGCACGCCATTACACTTTAATGTGCTCTGACTACTTGTAGGCACACGGTTTCAGGTTCTCTTTCACTCCCCTTCCGGGGTTCTTTTCACCTTTCCCTCACGGTACTGGTTCACTATCGGTCACTAGCTAGTATTTAGCCTTGCGAGATGGTCCTCGCGGATTCAACCGGGATTCCTCGTGTCCCGGCCTACTCAGGATACTGCTCAGCCTTCTTAAGATTTCGCTTACGGGGCTCTCACCCTCTCTGGCTCACCTTCCCAGATGATTCTGCTATCTCTTGAAGTGCCTTATTGCAGTCCTACAACCCTCAATAATAAATTACTGAGTTTGGGCTCTTTCCTCTTCGCTCGCCGCTACTAAGGAAATCGATCTTTCTTTCTCTTCCTGCAGCTACTTAGATGTTTCAGTTCACTGCGTCTTGCCCTTACCATCTTAACAATGATAAGTAATGCATCTCTGCACTGGGTTCCCCCATTCGGATACCCCCGGATCATAGCTTACTTACAGCTCCCCGAGGACTTTCGTGGTTCGTCACGTCCTTCTTCGCCTTCTAGTGCCTAGGCATTCACCGTGCGCCCTTTTCTTCTTGACCTTACTCAAGATCTCTCTTCTCGGTCGCTCTTCGCAATCTGTTCAATGATTGTCTCGGTTTTTGCTTGGTTTCTTATTCAGTTTTCAATGTACTAGCTCTTTTGAGGTACTACCCTCAAAACTAAACAAAGTTTCTCTCGTGTGCTTCCGTTTGCTTTCTTGGCTTCTGTTAGTATCTCTACTCTCCACCATTCAGCTTCCTTAGAAAGGAGGTGATCCAGCCGCAGGTTCTCCTACGGCTACCTTGTTACGACTTCACCCTAATCATCTGTCCCACCTTAGACGGCTGGCTCCATAAAGGTTACCTCACCGGCTTTGGGTGTTACAGACTCTCATGGTGTGACGGGCGGTGTGTACAAGGCCCGGGAACGTATTCACCGCGGCGTGCTGATCCGCGATTACTAGCGATTCCAGCTTCGTGCAGGCGAGTTGCAGCCTGCAGTCCGAACTGAGAACAGCTTTAAGAGATCCGCTTGCCTTCACAGGTTCGCTTCTCGTTGTACTGCCCATTGTAGCACGTGTGTAGCCCAGGTCATAAGGGGCATGATGACTTGACGTCATCCCCACCTTCCTCCGGTTTGTCACCGGCAGTCTCATTAGAGTGCCCAACTTAATGCTGGCAACTAATAACAAGGGTTGCGCTCGTTGCGGGACTTAACCCAACATCTCACGACACGAGCTGACGACAGCCATGCACCACCTGTCTTAGCGTCCCCGAAGGGAACTCCTAATCTCTTAGGATGGCACTAGATGTCAAGACCTGGTAAGGTTCTTCGCGTTGCTTCGAATTAAACCACATGCTCCACCGCTTGTGCGGGCCCCCGTCAATTCCTTTGAGTTTCAACCTTGCGGTCGTACTCCCCAGGCGGAGTGCTTAATGCGTTAGCTGCAGCACTGAGAGGCGGAAACCTCCCAACACTTAGCACTCATCGTTTACGGCATGGACTACCAGGGTATCTAATCCTGTTCGCTACCCATGCTTTCGAGCCTCAGCGTCAGTTACAGACCAGAGAGCCGCCTTCGCCACTGGTGTTCTTCCATATATCTACGCATTCCACCGCTACACATGGAGTTCCACTCTCCTCTTCTGCACTCAAGAAACACAGTTTCCGATGCAATTCCTCGGTTGAGCCGAGGGCTTTCACATCAGACTTATCTTTCCGCCTGCGCTCGCTTTACGCCCAATAAATCCGGACAACGCTTGCCACCTACGTATTACCGCGGCTGCTGGCACGTAGTTAGCCGTGACTTTCTGGTTGATTACCGTCAAACATGAGCCAGTTACTACTCATGTCCTTCTTCACCAACAACAGAGCTTTACGATCCGAAAACCTTCTTCACTCACGCGGCGTTGCTCCATCAGGCTTTCGCCCATTGTGGAAGATTCCCTACTGCTGCCTCCCGTAGGAGTTTGGGCCGTGTCTCAGTCCCAATGTGGCCGATCAGTCTCTCAACTCGGCTATGCATCGTCGCCTTGGTGAGCCGTTACCTCACCAACTAGCTAATGCACCGCGGGTCCATCCTTTAGCGACAGCTTACGCCGCCTTTCAATCTACAGCCATGCAGCTATAGATCATATCCGGTATTAGCACCTGTTTCCAAGTGGTATCCCAGACTTAAGGGCAGGTTACCCACGTGTTACTCACCCATCCGCCGCTCGCTTCCAAAGCGTCATTACCGAAGTAAATCTGCTAATTCCGCTCGCTCGACTTGCATGTATTAGGCACGCCGCCAGCGTTCGTCCTGAGCCAGGATCAAACTCTCATTTTTATAAATAATCGTTTTTTTAAGATCTTTGTCTCAAAATTTATTGCTTGCGAATTGACTTCGCTCATTTGTTTGGGTTATTACACCCGCACACTTTGCGAAACTTTGTTCAGTTTTCAATGTACTACCTTCTGACTTAGAAGTCAGCTTTTATATTATATCAGGCTCATTTTCTTTTGTCAAGAACTTTTTTCAATTTCTTTTAAAAGATTTTTGAGCTTGGCTGTCATCTCTCTTTGGCTTTCTGCCTTTTTCCTGACGACAGTTAAATATATTACCAGCTTTTCTTCTTTTTGACAACCCCTTTTTTGAATCTTTTTTAAAAAAGTTTCCTTGAGCTATCTCTTCCTTTTTCAGAAGTTCTTTATCGCTTCAAGCGACTTTATTAGAATACAGGACTTTTTGTTAAATTGCAAGCTTTTTTTGCAAAAAATTTTAATGAATCTTTTTAAGTTTCGTGTTAAAGTTTATACATCAATAGTTAAGAGAGGGGTTTTAATATCAAAAATTTTGATTTAGCAATTATCGGGGCTGGTCCTGTGGGACTTTTTGCTGCAGATTTTGCTCATCTTCATGGTTTAAATACTATTATTTTTGATTCATTAAATGAGGTGGGTGGTCAACCTAACTGGCTTTATCCTTTTAAACAAATTGCCGATATTCCAGTTTTTGACTCCATTACAGGAAGCGACTTAATTAAAAAACTTCATAACAATATCAAAGATAAAGTTACTATACAAACCAATTATAGTGTTGAAAAAGTCAAAAAAAATACTACAGGATTTAAAATTAATGATGATTATCAAGCAAAAACGATTATTATAGCTACAGGAGTCGGTTCTTTTAAACCTAAAAAATTCCCGTTAAAATCAACCCCTGAAATTAATAATCGTATTCATTATTACATTCAGAATCCAGCATTATTCAAAAATCAAACAGTCGGTATTTTTGGTGGCGGTGACTCAGCTTTAGACTGGGGTGTAGAACTTTCAAAATATGCTAATATCAAATTAATTCACCGACGCAAAGAATTTCGGGGATTAGAAAGTAGTGTAAGAAAGCTTAACACTTTAGACAATGTTGAGTTACTCACTCCTTATCTTCCAAAAAATATGGAATTAAAAAATGACAAGCTTTCTATTGAATTAAGAGAAGTTGGCAGCAATAATCTTTTAACACAAAACTTTGATCAAATAGTTGTAGCTTACGGTTTTCGTTCAGATAATCGTTTAATCAAGCAATGGGGTATTGATCTAACTCCATCCCACATCAAAGTTGACCAAGAAATGAAAACCAATATTGATGGCATTTATGCTATTGGTGACGCTGTTAATTATCCTGGAAGAGTCCCAGTGATTGGGCTTGGATTTGGAGAAGCCCAGATTGCAATTACTGCAATAATGCGTCAGCTTTTCCCGGAAAAAACTCTCACAATTCATTCAACAAGTATATAGGAGAAAATTATGCCATTAATTGATTTTATTCTTCATATTGATGACCATTTAGTAACAATAGTTAATCAATTTGGCGGATGGACTTATTTGATTTTATTTGCCATTATTTTTATTGAAACTGGTTTAGTCATCTTTCCATTTTTACCAGGCGATTCATTAATTTTTGCAGCAAGCGCTATGGCAGCTAATCCTCGCTATCAACTTAATATCTGGATTATTTATTTAGTAGTTGCTTTAGCAGCTATTTTAGGAGATAGTGCTAACTATGAAATTGGAGCACGAACTACACACGCTGGTGAAAAACATGCTTGGTTTAATAAATTGATCAATCAAAATAATCGGCTTGCTGCTGAAAAGTTCTTTGATCGACATGGTCCGATTACAATTGTAGTTGGACGTTTCATCCCTTTCATACGAACTTTTGTACCATTTATCTCTGGCGGTAGCAAAATGCATTACGGTAAATTTATAACTTATAATATTGTCGGCGGTATTTTATGGACTGGTCTTTTCACACTTATTGGATTTTTCTTTGGAAATATTCCATTTGTAAAAGATCACTTCTCAATGATTGTTATTGCTATAATATTAGTTTCTGTTGTTCCAATTGTAATTGTCGCATTAAAGAAAAAAATCACACTCAAAAAGGAATTCCACTAAGGAATTCCTTTTATTTGTGCAATAGCTTTTTTATGAAAAACAGTTCATAAATTAAACCACCAACTGCAAAACATGCAGCAAAAAATTCTTCCGTCAAAACATTAATAATTGGATCTGTTTCAGGATCAAACAACCAATTACTATTAGAAAAAAACATATGATGAAAAAGTACAAAAAAACTATCGAAGTTTATCAATGCAAACGGTAAAACAATAAGTGGCAATAATAACAAAGCAATTGTCCATGATCTGTCTAAAGTAAATATAGTCAACTCATGCTTTTTTATTGCTAATATCCACACTACTAAGCAAACAATAAAAACTACTATTACCATTAAAAATAACTTCTTTACATCTGCAAAATGCTCAGCTGCATTAGTTGACGTAGGAAAATCATTCATCCGTAGTTTTCGATCAAAAGGCCAAATCAAATACCACATTAACTGATTATAATTCGACATAACTTTAGAAACCGACAAATTAACTAGATTATATGTTTTCTGAAGTAAAACAGAAATTAATAATAATGGCCAACTTATAATTATTGCTCCAACCACACTAACAGTTAGAGCAAAAAATAAATTATATGCTATAACTAAAGGATTGTTTTTTCTCATATTTTATATTCATCTAAACTATTTACTAAAATTGTAGGCTTCCGCTTTCCAGCAATATCTTCTTTTGTAGTAACACCAGTCAGAGTTAGTAATTGATCAACATCACTATTAAAACCGGCTCTAATATCAGTATTATAGTTATCTCCTACAATCAAAGTTTCATCACTAGTATGTCCAGTTAATTTTAATGCCATATCCACAATAATTGGCTCTGGTTTTCCAATGTATAAAGGTTTTTGACCGGTTGCTGCAGCAATAAATTCACATTGAGAACCATTTCCTGGAATCAATTCATCCCCAAGTGGCAAATTTAAATCTGCATTAGTTCCAATAAATGTTGCTCCATTGCGAATTGCACGCGTTGCCACACGTACTTTATGGTATGTTAAATCTGTATCCATTCCAACAACTACATACTCAGGATTCTCTTCATTTAACTGAAACTCACAGTGTTCATTCAAAAATTCACTTTTTAAGCCAATTTCTCCAATTATGTAAACACCAATTTTCTTATCGTGAGGATGTTTATTTAAAATATAAGTTGCAGTTGCCATGCTAGGAGTATATACATGCTTAGTATCTGTTACGACACCGTGTTTAGCTAATTTTTCTACAACCATTTCAAGAGTACGAGTTGTATTATTAGTTAAAAATAAATAATCTTTACCTTCTTGCTGTAAACGATGAACAAAATTTACCCCACTAGCAATTGTTTCATCTCCACGGTAAACAGTACCATCTAAATCAATTAGATATAATTTATAGTCTTTCATTATTAGCTTTTCCTTTTCTTTTTAATTATAAATGAATGTCGGCTATTTTCTTTTTTTACAGCAATAGTTTTTTGCTTTTTAAATTTTGTTGAATGTACTTTTCTCTTTTTAAAATTATTATGCAAATTTTTCTTAGCATAATGTTTTTTGTAATGACCACGATAATGTTCACGTTTACGTGTATTATTAGTGTAATGATGAACTGGCATTATCAATTGCAAAACAAAATACGCACTACCGGGATTACAATACTCAATTAAGTAATCGGCAATCGCTCTTTGCTTCTTATCAATAGATGTGCGGACATTATCTTTATAAAAACCCTTTAATCTTAAATGATCACTTGAAATATCACCCACTAAAAAATCATACTGATCTAAAAATGGGTCATATTTTTTTCTTAATAAATCAATATCAATGGCATCAAACTTATTAATTAAAATTTTATAAACTTGATTACCAATTCGTATTTTTTGGCCTTCCTCATCAATCACTACTTTAGTTAGTGGATGACGCAAAGGTTGCTTTTTTTCGAATTTGTTTTCACCATTTATAGTGGTGTTCTCTGTATCTTCTTTTTTTGCCATAACTTCACTTCTTGTCTATTGGGTAAGTCTTAGTTAAATAGTCTCCAATAACTTCACGCAAAAATTGCGGGAATAAAAATTCATTTTCTCCTACTATTGATAAAGTTGGGAAAAATGGTATTAAAACATAATGGTCCAAAGTAGCTATTTTATATTCTTTTTCTGGATCAATTTCTTTACCATTTACATAAACGATTCGATGACGAGTATCAACTTTAATTCCTTTATAGTAAACTTGTCCGAAAATTTTTCCTCTAAAACTCATCCCCTGTAAAGGAAACTTATCTAAATAATGTCTATTTTTTTCAATTTCCATTACTAGTCGCCACAAATCAATTCCTTTTAAAGTAGAACGCACTACATGCATTGGATGAGGGAGAGCCTTTTGCAAATCGTATTTAGTTAAAACTCCAGCCTTAAACGGTGTCAAAAACAAGCCAGAACTAAGCATTGCTAAATCCACTCCTGCATACTCACTTATTGCATCTAAAGAAGCTTCAATAGCAATATCCTTATCATCTGCAAACTTAGCTGGTAATTTAGCTACTTTTTCACTTTCTAAAATTTCTCTCCCTTTATCTATATAACCTTGAATAATTTTTTCATCATTTGCCTCAGATGGCATTGATGCAGTAGGAACCGTAGTTGGAACTATCTTTTTAAAATGATGATTGTCATCTACTTCAATATGAATATCACCAACATAATTACCCCATTTTCCTGTTTGAGTGATCCAAGTATTATTAACTTTTTCTCCATTAGGAATTAAGTCATGACTATGGCCGCCAACAATTAAATCAATTTGGGGATAAGTCTTAGCAAGCCATCTATCCATTCTTAAACCAATATGGGTAAGCATAATTAAAGCATCATATTGACCTTCAATTTTTGGCAATAAATCATCCATTGTATTTTTAAGCATTTTTATATGCCAATGATTTGGACCATATGTCATTGGATAAGCAGCCGTTAACCCAATTAAGGCGATTCGAGTACCCTTTTTAGTAGTTAAAATTTTACTTTGACTGCACCAAGTTGGCATTGATTCATCTTCTTCACGTAAATTTGCCAATACCACCGGAAAATCAGCATGATCAAATAACCTTTCAAGAACTTGATGCGAATTAGAAATTCCCTCGTTATTTCCAATAGTGATAGCATCATAATTAAAATCATTCATCAATTTTACATTTGCTTGTCCTTCAGTAGCATCACTTAAAGGATGAGACCTATCCATAAAATCTCCTGCATCAAAAGTTAAAACTTGATCTGCTGTATTATCATGTTGCGCTTGATGAAGATAACGCTTAATTTTAGGAAAATGCTCAAAATGTGAATGTAAATCATTAGTATGTAAAACTCGTAGTGTTTCCATAATGTGCTCCTAACCGATATGATTTGCTTTTAAAACCATATTAAATGCATCTAATATTTTCCCTTTAGGTTTATCCCATTCAGTCCACTTAGGATTTTTCCAATCATCTTCATTCAAAAGGGTCTGAAGATCATAATTTTCATTGATATATTTTTCATAGGTTATCAATGGCTTCGTACGAGCAATATTAACTTGAAGTATCTTAACTTCTTTAATCAAACCATTATCTGCAGCAAGCTCTGCAATTCCATTTTGGTCAATATTAGAAATTTCATAATATTTACTTCCATCATTTCGGGTAACTTCTTCAATTAAATCCAATTGTTCATATTGTGCCATTATCTCAATTCCTTATCTTAAGTTTTATAGCCTTTTTGTGCTTTTACATGTTACCATCTAAGAAGAGGTGGATCTATGCAAAAAAAACATTACTTATTATTAGTTTTTTTCAGTTTAATATTTTGTCTAAACTCAGGCTTCACTGTAGTGGGTCACCGCGGTGATCCAGTCAAATATCCAGAAGAAACTATTCAAAGTGATAACTCTGCTTTCAGTTCTGGAGCTGATTATGTTGAACTCGATCTTCAATTGTCAAAAGATGGAGTATTAGTAATTACTCACGACGACGACCTTTATCGAGTTACTCATACACATGCAATTGTATCACAAAATAATTTTAGTACGCTTAAGCATCTAACATATGATAACGGGGAACATGTCATGAGCTTAAATGAATTATTTGAGCATTACAAAAATAAACCTAATACCAAGTTTGTTTTAGAAACTAAAATTGATCATTCAGTAGATGATTCCTATGAATTAGAAGATAAAATTGCACAAGTAGTTAAAAAATACCATATGGAAAACAGAATCATGATTCATTCTTTTTCTAATGCAAGTTTATTTCATTTTAGGAAAATACTCCCAAATAGCTATTTAATTTTAATTGTCGGAAGTTTAAAACGAATTAATTTTAGTATTTTACCTCAAGTTAATGCAGTAAACGTTTCATCAGATAATATTCAAAATCATCCTTTCCTCATTCGCTGGCTTCATAAATTAAATAAGCAAGTTTATGTATGGGCAGAAATGGATGAGTCACCTTCTTTATGGCATTGGCTTATCAATAAAAATGTAGATGGAGTTGTTACTAATTTCCCTGCAACTGGGTTTAAATATAAATTAGCAAAAAAAGGAACCGAAAAATACGCTATCAATCGCACAGGGGTTTATTTTGGTAAAACTAAAACTGCAACGATGATGAATCCTTATGTCAGAATTAAAGAAAAAAAATATGTTTATCCTAATCAAAAATTAGACATCATGTATGGCGTCAGAGCTGACGATAAGCTTTATTATCAAATTGCTGAAAAAACATTTATTTCTGCAGAATTTGTTAATCTTGATTTAACTAAAAAAGATATTGCTCCTTATGAAAATAAACAAATTCTTGCTCCAACTAATAATGTTGCTATCTATAATTTACCTGAAAACCAATCTAAAACTCAAAAAACTTTACCTTCAAATAAATTATTTAAAATTTTAAATTTCAATGGTACTCCTAAAAATCTCTGGCTTTACACAAGTCAAGGATGGATCAAAGCTAATGATGTTTTATTCTATGGCTTTTTTAACAACTTAGCATTTAAACAGTACAAATCTTTACCTCCAGTCAGTCAATATACCAATATTGCATTACTCAACTTCAAATTACCAGACGTTACAACCAATTCATATTTAGAAAATATTTCCATTTTAAAGAAAATTTGCAATTATAAGGTGCTTCTCTAGCTTAGAGGCACCTTTTTTTGATAAAATTTTTTTAAGATATAAAAAGGAGGATTTTTTAATGGATTTAGATTATAAAAAATTAGCACTTGCTAAAAAAGATGATATTTTACGCGATTTAGGAGAATTAATTGCTATTGATTCTTCTGAAGATCTAAACAATACATCTAAGGAATATCCAGTAGGACCTGGTCCAGTCAAAGCAATGAAAAAGTTCTTGTCTTTTGCAGAACGTGATGGTTTTAATATTAAAAACATTGATAATTATGCTGGCCGAGTAGATTTTGGTGAAGGTGACAAGCGTTTAGGAGTTATCGGTCATATGGATGTTGTACCTGCTGGAGATGGGTGGGTTACTGATCCATTTAAGATGATAATTAAAGATGGTAAAATCATTGGTCGTGGTAGTGCTGATGACAAAGGACCAGCTCTTGCTGCATACTACGGTATGCTTTTACTTAAAGAAGCAGGCTTTAAACCTAAAAAGAAAATTGATTTCATCGTTGGTACCAATGAAGAAACTAACTGGGTTGGAATTAACTACTACTTAAAGCATGAACCAACTCCTGATCAAGTATTTTCTCCAGATGCTGAATATCCTATTATCAATGGTGAACAAGGTATCTATACCTTAACCTTAAAATTTAAAGATAATCCTGAAAAAGGACAATTTAGTTTAGACAAATTTACTGCTGGAATCGCTGCAAATGTTACTCCACAAAAAGCCTTTGCAACTATTTCTGGTCCTGATCTTGATGAAGTACGCAAGGCATATGATAAATTCTTAAAAGAAAATGATCTTGAAGGTGAATTTGAAATCAATGGCGATACTGCCACTCTTGAATTAACTGGTCAAGGTGCTCATGCTTCTGCCCCTCAAGTTGGTAAAAATGCTGCAACTTTCTTGGGTCTTTTCTTAAATGATTTTGAATTTAAAGGTCGTGACAAAAACTTCTTAAACTTCTTAGCTGAAGTTGAACATGAAGACTTCCAAGGTAAGAAGTTAGGCGTATATCATCATGATGAGTTAATGGGTGATTTATCGAGTGCTCCAAGTATCTTTGAATACAATGGCGAAAAAGCAATTTTAAAAGATAATATTCGTTACCCACAGGGAACTGACCCAGAAAAAATGGTCAAACAAGTCAATGATAAGTTTGGTGACATTTTGACAGCAAGCTTCGATTCATTTGAAGAACCTCACTACGTTCCAGGAGATGATCCACTGGTAAAAACTCTTCTTAAAGTATACGAACATCAAACTGGTAAGCCAGGACATGAAGTTGTAATTGGCGGAGGGACTTATGGTCGTCTATTTGAACATGGAGTGGCCTTTGGAGCTCAACCAGAAGATGCACCAATGGTAATGCACCAAGCCAATGAATACATGAAAGTTGACGATTTAATTGATTCTATTGCTATCTATGCTGAAGCAATTTATGAATTAACTAAAGATGCTGACTAAATAAAAAAATGGACTTAAAAATGTAATGAGCCTCAAAAGTGTCTAACTTTTGAGGCTCATTACAAAAAGTCCATTTTTTATTTGCCTTCTGCCTCTTTAATACTAAATCCAGGAATTTCACTGAACCATTTTTTCATTAAACGACTATACGTCCCATCTTTTTTAAGTTCAGCCAATGCTTTATCAATTTTATTAGCGAGTTTTGTTTGACCTTTATTAACTGCAATTCCATAAGGTTCATGTGTAAAAGTCCCACCAACAACCTTATAACCAGGATTTTCTGCTGCAATACCTGCAAGCATTCCATTATCTGTACTCATCGCAACAGCTTGACCTGCTTTTAAAGCTGTAAAAGCTTGTCCATAATCATCATATTCTAAAACATGAGCTTTTGGGGCAAACTTATGAATATTTTCAACTGCAGTAGTCCCTTTAACAGCTGCAACAACAGCTTTATCATTATTTAAACTTTTAATATTCTTAACTTTGCTATCTTTTTTTACTAGAAGTGATTGACCAGCATAAAAATATGGTTTAGAAAAAGTAACGATTTTCTTACGTGCAGGTGTAATAGTAACTGAAGAAATAGTCGCATCAATGTTACCATTTTTTAATACAGGGATTTTAGTCTTAGAACTAACTTGAAAGAGTTCAGCTTGTCCATTTTTACCCAAAATCTTTTTAGTGATTGCACGTGCCATATCAATATCAAATCCAACTAATTTATTTTCTTTGATATCCATAATTGAAAACAAACGCGTATCATTTTTTACGCCCCAAATAATTTTATTGCTACTTTTTACTTGCTTATAAACTTCATTTTTAGGAGCTTGTTCTGCTTCACCAGTATCATTTTCACAAGCTGCTAAATTAAGTGCTGCTAGAAAGATAATAATTGCAGCAAACATTTTTCTGTATTTTTTAAGCATCAAATCGTTGCCTCCTGAATTAATTATGCATCCCTTATTATACGAAAAAAGGATGAGTTACTCAAAACGAGTTTCTCATCCTTTTTAAATAAAGTTTTTTCAATTATTGATTTAATGTACTTTGCTTCTTCAAAAGTTCATATGGAAGTTCAATATTTGTATCATCAACTTCTTCATTATTCATCAACTTTGTTAGCATTCTCATTGCTACTGCACCCATATCATAAAGTGGCTGCTTAATAGTAGTAAGAGCAGGACGAACAACGGAAGCAATCTGTGTGGCACTTGCAGTTACAATTTCTAAGTCTTCTGGTACATTTCTACCAGCATCAATAGCAGAATTTAAGATACCAACAGCACTACTATCACGAGTAACGATTACCCCATCAACTCCATCTTTTACAAGTTGAGAATAAAGATTATAACCATCTGAATAATCTTTAATATTGGTATAAATATGTTCTTCAGATATATTGTGATCCTTTAAAAATTGCTTATATGCAGGGATACGATATTCACTATTAACTACAGCATTAGGATCTCCCACAACCATAGCTAAATTCTTTTTACCATCATTAAACATTAAATTTAATGCTTCTGTATCGGCTTTTTTATAATCGATAGTAACTGAAGGTAAATCAGTATGATTATCCTTAGTTCCGGCAAGAACAACAGGAGTATTAGTTCTTTCAAAGGCTTCTAAAGTCTTATCAGATAAGCGATTAGACATGTAAATGACACCATCAACTTGCTTATTAAGCAAACTTTGAATTGCCTGCTCTTCTTTCATTAAACGATTTTCAATACTAGTAATAATAATATTGTACTTATATAAAAGTGCAATATCATCAATTCCTTTTGAAAGCTCCGCAAAGTATAAATTAGTAAGGTCTGGCACAACTAAACCAACAGTTGTTGTACGCTTAGAAGCTAAGCCTTGAGCAACAGCATTTGGTTGATAATGAAGTCTCTTAATAACTTCCATAACTTTGTCACGAGTTTCCTTACGAACATTATTATTTCCATTAACTACTCGAGAAACAGTAGCCATAGAAACTTTCGCTTCTCGAGCAACATCATAAATAGTTACTTCTTGTTTATGCATTTTAATTCCCCAGTTCTTCTTAAAAATTTCCATTACACAAGATAACACGAAAAACAAAAAAGTGCAAACGTTTACACCTATTCTTTCATTTTTTCATGATTTTTTATACTTTTTTCATGTTATAATCACGTTGATTGTACACTTTTTTCAAGAAAGGACTAAATATATGAATTTAGATAAACTGCAAGAATGGCTTGTATCAACTGGCAATGATGTAGCTTATATTTCTGATCCATTGTCAATTGCTTATTTTACTGGTTATGCCATGGAACCACACGAGCGTATCTTTAGCTTAGTAGCTTTAAAAGATGCACCTGCATTTGTTTTTGTTCCAGCTTTAAACGTAGAAGAAGCAAAAGCATCAGCTTGGAACGGAGATGTTGTTGGCTATCTCGACTCAGAAGATCCGTGGGCAATGATTGCCGATGAAATTCGTAAAAGAACAAGCGAACACAAGAATTGGGCAATTGAAAAAATCAACTTACCTGTTGCTCACTTTCAAAACTTACGCAGTAACTTTCTAGATGGCAGCTTTACTAATGATGTTTCAGGATTTATTGAACGTATTCGTTTATATAAAACTCCAGAAGAAATTGAAAAATTAAAAGGCGCAGGACGTGAAGCAGACTATGCTTTTCAAATTGGCTTTGATGCTCTAAAAACAGGCGTGACAGAACGCAGCGTTGCTGGACAAATTGACTATCAATTAAAAATTCAGCATGGTGTAATGCATGAAAGTTTTGAAACAATTGTACAAGCAGGAAAAAATGCTGCTAATCCCCATTTGGGTCCTACAATGAATACTGTGCAACCTAATCAATTAGTTTTATTTGATTTAGGTACCATGCATGATGGATATGCTTCTGATGCTAGTCGAACAGTTGCTTATGGTGAACCAAGTGCTAAACAACGTGAAATTTATGAAGTCGATAGAGAAGCCCAACAAGCTGCAATTGAAGCTGCCAAACCTGGCATCACTGCAGGTGAGCTTGATGCTGTAGCTCGCGACATTATTAAGCGTGCTGGTTATGGTGAGTACTTTATCCACCGTTTAGGTCATGGAATTGGAATGAATGTTCATGAATTTCCTTCAATTGTTGGTGGAAATGATTTAGTAATCGAAGAAGGTATGTGCTTCTCAATTGAACCTGGAATCTATATCCCAGGCTTTGCCGGAGTTAGAATCGAAGACTGCGGCGTAGTAACTAAAGATGGTTTTGAACCATTTACTCATACTGATAAGGACTTGAAAGTTTTACCATTAAAAAATTAAGTAGCAAAAAAGACATGCTAGTAAAATGCTAACATGCCTTTTTCTTTTATAACTCCAATTAAACTTAAGCTTCTGGTTTAGCTTCTGATGAATGATCAGTAGTATTATCAGTAGCTTCTGCATTGTTCAAGTCATTAACTGACTTTTCTGCAGTGTCAGTTGAATTGTTATCATCTTTCTTAGAATCGTCAATAACGATATCATCAAAATCTTTCAATTCTGAATCATCTTCAACGTTCTTTGGGAATGATGCAAGTTGGTTCTTAACAACTTCAGTACCATTGTCGTACTTCTTCTTTAAATCTTGAAGAGTATCATTGTCCTTGATCTTCTTCTTAACATCATCTAATTGTTCATCAGTTACAAGAAGTGAACCTGCAACAAAACCAGCTGCAGCACCAGCAATAGTACCAACTAAAAAACTAGTAAATTTACCCATAATTAAAGTCCTCCTTTGGATTTTATTCTTCGCCTTTTCGACGTTTGCGTCTAGCTAAAGCGGCTGTCAATAATGAAGAAACAACCCCAGCACTTGAAAAGCGACTACGGTTATTAAAACGCTTCACCATCTTTTTGGAAGAAGCATTAATTTCTGAAACACTTTCTCCAAGTTCAGCAGCTGCCTTAACTACTGGTTCAATCGTCTTCATTTTACCATTAACATCGGCTAAAAGTACATTTGTTTTATCCAATAAATCACTAGTTTGTCCCATCAAACCATTGACATCTGATGAAATCTTTTTAATTGATTCATTGGTTGTCTGCATTGTCTTATTAGCTTCTTCAATAGCTTTTGAAGTACGAACAAGCATCGGAATTGTGAAAAGTACTAATATTAAAAATGCGATAGCGGCAATTAGTCCTGCTAAAGCACCGTAAGAAATTACCATCTTCTACCTCCAATAATACATCTAAAAAAAGTTTAGCATGAAAACACTTTATTCTCAATGAATACGTAATTTGTTATGCTTAATTTATAAAAACAAAGAAAGGAATTTTATTTTCAATGAAAAATACTCTTCATTTAAATAATAAAGCCCTCTCCGTTAACTGGGATAAAATCAGTGATAATTTACTCAATGTTATTTGGCAGCTGTTTTTAACTACATTGATCTTTTATCTGATTTCACACTATGGCACTAAGCTTATTAACCGCTATATAAATCATAGCAATAAGCCACGCAATAAGCGAACCCAAACAATTAAAGCACTAATTACCAGTGTCTTTCAATATACAATTATATTCTTTTATTTGGGCGGTGTCTTATCAATTTTAGGAGTTCCTGTCGGAACACTACTTGCCAGCGCTGGAATTTTCTCACTGGCTTTAGGAATGGGAGCTCAAGGATTTGTAAGTGACTTAGTAAATGGTTTTTTTATTTTGAGTGAAGATCAATTTGATGTAGGCGATACAGTACAAATCAACTCACAAATAGGTACCGTTATTCAGCTAGGACTACGAACAACTCGTTTAAAAGGCTCTGACGGGTCCATTATTTATATCCCTAACAGAAACATTTCAATTGTACAAAACCTCGCACACGGGGGAATAAGCGTAAATGTAGCCGTAGAATTAGATGCTGCAAATGACTTTAATCAAGTCAAAGAAATCATTAAAAATGAAAATAAACAAATTCAACCTGAAAAAAAGACTCTAGTTCAAGGTCCAACAATCGTTGGGATTACCGCCCAAACCGGTAATAATGTTACTTTTACCGTCCATTTTCAAGTTAAGCCGGGTAAAGAAAGTACTGTTAGAGATCTTTATTTAAGCCACTATATTCGTGCTCTACAAAAAAATAATATTAAATTTGCTACAATAGCAAAACCGATTGCTGCTAAAAGCTAAAATTAAAACCTGAATGTCGATTATACAACGCATTCAGGTTTTTTCTAATCAAATTGTTCAAACCATTCTGGTAATTTTTTAAGTAATTTTTCTACTGCACGACCTCTATGGGAAATTTCATTTTTTTCATCTGTTGTCATTTGTGCAAAAGTTTTGCCCTTTTCTGGAACATAGAATAATGGATCGTAGCCAAAACCATCTTCTCCGCAAGGACCAGCCAAAATCTCACCATCACAAGTTCCACTAACTACTAGATCTTTATCAAAATGATCAGGCATTGAAACTACAATAGTCGTATTAAAATGAGCTGTCCTTTTTTCTGAAGGAGTTCCTCCCAGCTCTGCTAAAAGTTTCGCATTATTATGAGCATCGTTGTGAGCTTCTCCTGCATAACGAGCTGAACGCACCCCTGGTGCCCCATTTAATTTATCTACCATTAAGCCAGAATCATCGGCAATAGTTGGCAACTTACTAAACTCTGCTAAAGCATGAGCTTTCAATTTAGCATTCTCTTCAAAAGTTCGACCAGTTTCTACGACATGAGGAGCATTAACTAAATCAGCATTAGTTTTGATATCAATATCTACACCTGCTTTTTTAAAAGCTTCTTTTAATTCACGTACTTTTCCTTGATTATTAGTAGCAAATAAAACTTCCTTAGTCATTATAAATTCTCCGTTTCAACATGTTCAGCACTTAAATCAGCCTCACCTAAAAATCGTTGCCCCATTTGTGCAAAAGAAATAGGATCTCCTGTTGTATAATATTCATGAGTGACATTTGCAGATTCATTAAACAAGCTATCTCGCTTCATCACATTATATGTGTATTGAGCAACTTGATCTGCAGGATCAACAATCTTAATATCTTTTCCTAAAACTTCCGCAAATTCCTTCTGAATAATAGGATAGTGAGTACAACCCAAAACAAAAGTATCAAAATCTTTTCCTTTAAGAGAAGCCACACTTCTTTTAACTGCTTCTAAATTAGTTTGATAATCTTTTTGTGCTTCAATAAGCGGAGCTAATTCAGGAGCAGCAACTTCTGCAACATCAATTTTAGAATTACGAAATTCTATTTCTTTTTTATATGCATGAGAACTAATAGTAACCGGAGTTGCTACTACAGCTACTTTATTATTTTCAGTTGTACGAGCAGCTGCTAAACTTCCAGATTGAATTACTCCAATAATTTGCTGGTCAACTTCTTTTTGAAGAGTTGGCATAGCAGCAGCAGTTGCAGTATTACATGCAAAAATAATCAATTTAACGTTCTTACTTAATAAAAATTTAACACTTTGTCTAGTTAGCTTAATAATTTCTTGTTGGCTTTTTTCACCATAAGGCATATTAGCATTATCACCAATAAAAACTGTAGATTCATTAGGTAATTTTTCAATAACTTTTTTTACTACAGAAAAACCTCCATCTCCAGAATCTAATAACCCTATAGGACGATTATCCATTTTTATGTCCCCTTTCAAGAAAAAAATATTTTCTACTTCCACTAGTTTACGGTAAAATGAATAAGAATAAAAGGGAAGAAGTACACTCATGGAAAACAACACAGAACATAACGAACACGTATATTTTGTTAATCAATTATATCGCGATTTTATTTTGCCAACGATTTTAGGTGACGATGATGCAACTATTCTTTACTGGGCTGGTAAGAGAATTTCACGTCACTATGATCTGTCGTCATTTGAAGATTTGGCTGATTTTTTTGCAATGGCCGAATTTGGTACACTTACTAAAGTTAAAGAACGCAGAAGTTCTACAACTTTTGAATTAAGCGGTCAAAATGTAGCCGACCGTCTAAGTAGTGATAGCCGAGAATTTGCTTTAGAAAGCGGTATGATCGCTGAAGCATTAGAAAAAGAAAGCGGTCGAACAACAGAAAGTGAAATCACTATTTTAGATAAGCAAAAAACAGTTGAATTTCTTGCACGTTTTAATTAAGCATTTTTCTAGGGTATTTTTATATTTTTCTGTATACTTTTAAATAAATCATAAACAGGAGAATTGGAAATGTTTAAAGAATTTAAGCAATTTATTGCCCGTGGAAATGTTATTGATTTAGCTGTCGGTGTAATTATCGGAGCTGCATTTACTTCTATTGTGAAGTCTCTTGTCTCTAATATTATTAATCCTCTTATTGGAATTTTTATTGGAAAAATCGATCTTTCTAATTTAGTATTCAAGGTTGGGGATGCAACATTTAAATATGGTAGCTTTCTTAATGCTATAATTAACTTCTTAATTATTTCATTTGTAGTATTTTTAATTGTCCAAGCAGTTAATAAAATTACTCGTAAGGAAAAGAAAGAAGACCCCAAGCCTACAGCAGAAGATTACTTAAAAGAAATCCGTGATATTTTAGCAGAACAAGAAAATAAATAAAAAGCGTTGAGGCTGTAATGAGCCTCAACGCTTTTTTGTGATTAAGCTGTGTATTGATCTAAGATTTGGTTAAGTTTTTCCTTTGGAGTATAACCAGTTAAACGGTCAACAATCTTGCCATCCTTCTTAATAATCAAAGTAGGAATTGCCATAATGCCTAGATTTTTAGCTGTTTCTTGATTTTGATCTACATCCATCTTGGTGAACTTAACATCTTGACGCTCTTCAGCTAGTTGATCAATAACTGGTGATTGCATCTTACATGGACCACACCAAGGTGCCCAAAAGTCAGTTAATACAACACCATTATCAGTTTCTTCGTTAAAGTCTTGATCTGTGATTGCTTCAACCATAATTATTACCTCTCAATCAAAAAATCCAAAAAATAATTTTTTGAAAACTCTTTATAATTTAATAATATCAGCATAACTTACTTTTTACAAGTTAAATGCACTACTTTAATTGCACAATAGTTGCTCCATTACCACCTTCATTTGCAGGTGCATAATTAAAACTTTTAACATGTCTACTAGATTTTAAATATTGCCAAACACCCTTTCTAATAGCACCTGTTCCAATCCCATGAATAATGGTTATGGTACTTAAACCTGCTAACAAAACAGAATCAATATAGCGGTCTAAATTTGTCATCGCTTCATCATAGCGCTGTCCACGTAAATCAATCTCACTATGAGCATTACTTCTTCTAACTGCACTTGTTGCACGAACTTTAGGCTGAGATTTTTTAGGTGAGGACTGAGAAATCTTCTCAACATCACGATCACTAACCTTCACCTTTATAATTCCTAGTTGAACCTCATATTGGTGCTCTCCAAGCTTCTTTGTAATAGTGCCTGTTTGCCCATAAGAGAGGACTTTTACTTGGTCACCCACACTTACATTATGGCGACGTTTTTCACGCTGTAAGACCTTATTATGGGCCAAATTCTCAGCTTGACGCTGTAAGCTATTAAGTTCGCCTTTAGCATCAATAATTTTATTTTGTTTGAGATTAATCCCCGCTTTTTGTTGCTTTTCAAGCTCTTCAATAATTTTATCAGCCTTTTTACGACGTTTTGCCACCACTTCATTAGCTCGCTCTTGAGCAAAATCAAGTTGCTTTTGAATGCGTTGATTATACCAGTCAAGCGCATCTTGTAATTTTTTCTCAAGTTTTTGACTACGATCTAAACTCGTTTGCAAATGCTCTCTTGCAGTATTAGCAGCTTTAGTTTGCTGATTCAAACGCTCAATCATATTATTGATATCTGAATCTTCATCACTCATCAAACTTTGTGCATTTTTAACTACATCTTCACGCATTCCAAGTCTTCTAGCGATTGCAAAAGCATTACTATGACCTGGAATTCCAATTTGTAAATGATAAGTAGGAGAAAGTGATTTTAAATCAAATTCCATTGACGCATTTGTTGTTCGCAAGCGATTATAGCCGTAAAGCTTTAATTCAGGATAGTGAGTTGTAACCATAATTTGAGCTTTATTTTTACGTAAAAAGTCCAAAATACTAATGGCTAAACTTGCTCCTTCTTCCGGGTCAGTTCCGGCTCCAATTTCATCAATTAAAACCAAAGTATCACTATCGACGTTTTTCATAATAGCGATAATATCGTTAATATGTGAAGAGAAAGTACTTAAAGATTGTTCAATTGATTGTTCATCTCCAATATCAGCATAAATCTGCTTAAAAATACCAACTCGGCTTCCCTCTTGGGCTGGAATAAACAGGCCAGATTGTGCCATTAATTGTAAAAGACCAGCTGTTTTTAGGGTAATGGTTTTACCACCAGTGTTTGGTCCGGTGATAAGCATCGTATCAAAATCTTCTCCAAGCACAATATCATTTGGCACTACTTTTTCAGGATCAATTAAAGGATGACGCGCCTTTAATAAGTTCATTGAATGATCTTGAGTTAATTTTGGCTCAGTGGCTTGCATCTTTTTAGCTAGCTTGGCTTTAGCTTGTAAAAAATCAAGTTCTGTTAGTGCATTAGCAATAGAATTAAGATTTTCAATTTCTTCACGAGCTAAATTAGATAGGTTCTTTAAAACGCGACGAATTTCTTGCCGTTCTTGAGCCAATAAATTTTGTTGACGATTATTTAATGCCAAAACTGATTCTGGCTCAATAAATAAAGTCTGTCCACTTGCACTTTGGTCATGAACTACTCCACCAAATTTACTTCGATATTCTTGCTTAACCGGAATAACATAGCGGTCATCACGAATCGTCACAATTTGTTCTGACAAATACTTGCTACTATTCCCCTTAGTATAAGCATCCATTCGATTCTTGATGTCTTCTTCATTACTTTTCATATCATGACGAAGTCGAGCCAAGCTGCTAGAAGCAGAATCTAATACTTCTCCATCATAATCAACTGATTTTTTTAATTCATTAAAAAGTAGTTCAGGCACGTCAAGTTTATCTAAAATACTTTCAATTGCTGATAAATCAACTTCTTCAACATCTTCCAAAAAGTTATTAACTTCTTTAGCTAAAGTTAAAACTAATAATAAGTTTCCAAGTTCTTCTGCGTTTAAATCAGCTTTAACACTCAAACGTTTAGTACTTGGATGAATATCTAAGAAGTCACTTAAAGGCAGTTGCCCTTTTACTCTCAATAAATTTACTAAAGATAAAGTTTGCTCTAATTGCAGTTTTACTTGATCATAATCACTAGCAGGACGCAATTGTTCGGCATGTTTTTTTGCTGGAGCAGTTATTGCTTCATTTTTTAATTTATTAGTAATTTGTTCAAATTCTAAAATTTCTAAAATCTTTTCGTTCATTATTCCTTATTCCAATTAACAAAAAGAGGCTGGCATTAAACCAGTCCTCTTTTTATTCACCACTTAAACGGTCATCATCAAGGAAAGTATTTAATACTCCTTGTACCATTTCCCATTCTTCATCAGATTCAATTTCATGCAAATCACTGCTGGTTACATCTCCAGCATCATCTGCATCATAGCTAAATGCTTGAACTTCAATATCTTCTCCTTCACCAACTGCAGCTGGATAAAGAAGGACATAAGACTTATCATAATCATCTGAATGAAAAGTGAATAAGATTTCATATAATTCTTCATTACCCTTGTCATCAACTAGAGTAATTTGGCGATCCATATCGTCTTTATTTTGTTGTGTCATTATTGATCCTTTCGGTTTAAATCTAAATAGTTTTGCAAGATAAGAACTGCAGCCATTTGATCAATTACCTCTTTGCGTTTATGGCGGTCATGAATTCCAGCTTCTTCAACTAAAACTCTTTCTGATTCTATAGTAGTTAATCTTTCGTCTGAATAATATACAGGTAAACCAAACTTCTTTTTTAGTCTTTCCCCATATGCTTTACTACGTGCTACAGAATCGCCTGCTGAACCATCCATATTTTTAGGTAATCCCAATACAAAACCTGCTGGGTCATACTCACGCACTAATTTCTTAATTGATTTCATACCAAAATTAAATTTGGTTTCATCAACTTGAATTGTTTCTACTTTTTGCGCAGTATATCCTAACTCATCGCTAACAGCTACGCCGACAGTTTTAGAACCAATATCTAACCCTAATAGTCTACGCATTTACTTATCCTTACCGAGGTAACTTTTAACTAATTCTTCGATAATTTCATCACGTTCATGCTTAAGAATTAAGTTACGCGCATCATTGTGACGTGGGATATAAGCAGGATCGCCAGAAAGTAAGTATCCTACAATCTGGTTAATTGGGTTATAACCCTTTTCTTCAAGCGCATTGTAAACATCTTGCAGAGTATCATAAACATTTTTACCCTTATTTTGGTTAAAGTCAAAATGCATTGTTTTATCTAACGAACTCATAATTATTCCTCCTGTTCCAATTTTACTTGAAAAAAAGCTTAAACTCAATTAATTAATTCTTTGAAATTTCATCAAGTACTACATCAATGGCATCCTTCAAGCCCTCTGGTTTCTTACCACCAGCTTGAGCCATATTAGGACGACCACCACCGCCACCACCAAAGATTGGAGCAGCAGTCTTAATTAAGTTACCAGCTTTAAGGCCTTTATCTAATGCCTTGTCATTCAAGCTAATAATCATATTTGCTTTACCGTCATTTTCTGCGGCAAGAACTAAAATATCTGACTTATTTTGACTCTTCCAGCTATCAGCAAGTTCACGCAAGTCTTTCATACCATCAACATCAGCAATTTCTGCAATAACAGTTAAATCACCTGCTTGTTTAATGTTATTAAACAAATCTTTTGACTTAGCTTGGTTAATAGTCTTGTTTAATTCTTCAACTTGTTTTTGACTATCATGTAAATCAGTTTCAAGTGAATCAATCTTATCAATGATATTTTCTGGTTTAGTTGCCTTAACTTCTTCTTGAATATTATCAAGTAAGTTTGAGCGATTTGCTAAATATTCATATGCCTTCTTTGAAGTTACTGCTTCAATTCTACGCATACCAGCACCGATAGCAGATTCTGAAGTAATCTTGAAAATACCGATTTGACTAGTGTTATCACAGTGAGTACCGCCACAAAACTCAGTTGAAAAGTCAGAAATTTGAACAACACGAACTTTATCACCGTATTTACCGTTGAATAGTGCTAATGCTCCCATTTTACGACCAGTTTCTGGATCAGTAATAGTAGTCTTAACTTGAATTGCTTCCCAAATCTTTTGGTTAACAAGTTCTTCGACTGACTTAAGTTCACGTGGAGTCATTGGGTCCATTGCAGTAAAGTCAAATCTCAAGTAATCAGGTTCTACTAAACTACCTGCTTGGTGAGTATGTTCACCTAAAACTTGGCGAAGTGCTGAATGTAAAAGGTGAGTTGCAGTGTGTGAGTGACGAAGACCTTCACGACGTTCACGATCAATCTTAAGAATGTATTCTGTACCTTTTTCAAGTGGCAAAATTACATCTACAAAGTGTAAGTTTTGATCATTTGGTGCATGTTGTACATCAGTAACTTTAGCTACTAACTCACCATCTTTATTATAGATATCACCATGATCAGCAACTTGACCACCACGTTCAGCATAAAATGGTGTCTTATCAAATACTAAAGTTGCTTGTTCACCTTCTGCTTTATCAACAAGCTTATCATCAACAATAATATCAATAAGTTTTGCATGGGGTTCTTCATAAACACCATATTCAAACTCTGACTTATCCTTTAAATTCATCAAAGTTTCATCTTGCTTACCCATTGATTGAAGATCACCACGAGCTTTTCTAGCACGATCTTTTTGAGCTTGCATTTCTGCGTCAAAGCCATCTTTATCAACATTTAAGCCTTCATCTTGAGCTGATTCAAATGTTAATTCATATGGAAATCCATAAGTATCGAATAACTTAAATGCATCTTTACCTGAAATAGTCTTATCTTCAGATTTTTTAGCCTTTTCAATTAAATCATCAAGCAAAGTTAAACCGCTGTCAAGAGTTGCACCAAATCTTTCTTCTTCATTTTGGATAACATTTGCAATGAATCCTTGTTGATCAACAATTTCTGGATAGTGACTTTGCATAATTTTACCAACAACTGGAACTAATTTGTAAAGAAAGGCACCCTTAATTCCTAAACGTTGACCATTAAGATCAGCACGACGGATTAAACGACGCAAAACATAGCCACGTCCTGAGTTTGATGGAAGAGCACCATCTGCAATAGCAAAACTTACTGCACGAACGTGATCTGCAATAATCTTGAAGGCAGTTGTATCTTCTTTATTTTCACCATATTTCTTTCCATCAGTCATTTCTTCAGTTGCATGAATGATTGGTAAGAAAAGGTCAGTTTCAAAGTTTGTTGGTGCATCTTGTAAAATTGAAAGCACACGTTCAAGCCCCATACCAGTATCGATATTCTTGTGTGGCTGGTCTACATATTGGCCATTTGGCAAGTGGTTATATTGTGAGAATACAATATTCCAAATTTCAAGATAGCGAGCATTTTCACCACCTGGAAAGTTTTCTGGGTCATCTTCGGCAACATCATTATTTTCTTGACCACGGTCATAAAAAATTTCTGTATCCGGACCACATGGACCCTCACCAATATCCCAGAAGTTATCTTCTAATTCAACAATATGATCTTTTGGCATCCCTGCTTTAATCCAAACTTCTTTTGAATCTTTGTCTTTTGGATAAACAGTACAGTAAAGTTTTTCCTTATCAAGATCAAGCCATTCAGGACTTGTCAAAAATTCCCATGCCCAAGGAATTGCTTGTTCTCTAAAGTAGTCTCCTACTGAAAAGTTACCAAGCATTTCAAAGAAAGTTTGGTGACGAGCAGTTTTACCAACGTTTTCAATATCATTAGTTCTGATTGACTTTTGTGAAGAAGTAATTCTATGATTCTTAGGAACTACTGAACCATCAAAATACTTCTTCATTGTAGCAACCCCTGAGTTGATCCAAAGAAGAGTTGGATCGTCTTGTGGAATAAGTGATGCACTTGGCATAATCATGTGGCCATGGTCCTTAAAGAAATCTAAGAACATTTGGCGAAACTCTGAACTATTTAGTTTCTTCATGAATTTTTATCTCCCATTTACAAAAAATAAAAAACACCGTTGCTTAATGCAAGGACGCCCAAAGCGCGGTACCACCTTGTTTGCAACAGTGCTTGTTACCTCTTTATTATCTTCAATTCAAAACTTAAAGGAGCATTTTTTAAACGTTATTAGACTTTTTCACCAAGCAGTCCTCTCTTTGAAATAACTATTTAAAAAATATATCTTAAGCTGAGAAAAATTATACTACAAGTTGAAGCTTTGTCAACGTCCTTGTTCGCGCTTACGCTTTCTTTGGCGCTTAGCCTTTCGAATTTCATGACGTTGTTCAAGTTTGCGTTTTTGACGATTATCTTCTTGGATTGCACGCTTAATTTTCTTTTTGTAGCCTGGCTTACGCTTACGTTTTTGCTTTTTCACCAAACCTACAAGCTTAGTATCAAGCTTTCTATTTTTAGCTTCACGATTATCACGTCTTCGATAATGCTTACGCGGTACTAATTCGCCATTTTTAATTTCAACAAAATCAAAATGAACCCCCATCTTTTCAAGATCAGCAATTCGATTCATTTCTTCTTCACGAATTAAAGTAATCGCATGTCCAGATAAACCATTTCGACCAGTACGTCCAATTCTATGAATTACAAATTCTAAATCTCTTGGAACTTCATAGTTAATAACCAAACTAACTCCATCAATATCAAGACCGCGTGCTGCTAAATCACTTGCTACAACATATTGGAATTGCCCTTGTTCTACTTGTCTAATAGTACGTTTACGCTCACGTTCTGTGATTCCACCATGAATTTTAGCAACTTTCATTCCTTGATCTTGTAAATATTTAGTGATTTCATCAACTTTTTGCTTAGTATTAGCAAAAACTAGTGCCAAATATGGCTGACCCATTGTCAAAAGTTTATATAAAATTGCCTTTTTATTTTTAGAACCTACATCTAATAAGTCATTTTTTATAGTAGGTGCAATAACAGCTGGATTATCAATTACAATTTCATCAGGATGGGCCATATATTTACGTAAGAAATTGGAGAGCTTAACTGGAATAGTTGCAGAAAATGCAGCAAATAAGACATTTTTAGGTAATTTATTTGCTACTTGATCAATATCTGCTAAAAATCCCATATCAAGAGTCATATCAGCTTCATCAATCACAAAAACTTTAACTTGATCTACTGCAAAAATTTTCTTTTGTACAAAATCAAGCAAACGTCCTGGCGTCGCAATAATTAATTGCGGTTTTTTATTAGCCATTTTTTCAAGTTGACGCTCACGATCAGTTCCTCCAGCTAAATGCGCAATTGAAATATCAAGCCCAGATGCATCCCTTAATTGTCTAGCAACTTTATAAAGCTGATCAGCTAATTCTCGACTTGGAGCTGTGATAATAGCTTGAACATAATCAGAATTTTCATCTATTTTATTTAAAACAGGTACTAAGTATGCATGAGTTTTACCTGAGCCAGTTGCAGCTTGAACAACTACATTGACATCAGATAAAAGAGTTGGAATAACTTTTTCTTGAACTTTAGTTGGCTTTTTAAAATTAATTTTTTCCAGAGCTGTCTGAAGTTCTGGTCTAATTCTTGAATCGGTAAAAGTATTATTCATTTTCTTCTTTGTATCTCTTTGTTACATCAACTAATTCAGCAAAAATTTGCTTAACTTCATCCATGTCCTTGGCATTAGCACCACTTGCTAATGCATGACCTCCACCATCGTGCTTTTCTGCTAAATGATTAATTACAGGACCCTTTGAACGATAGTGAACACGATAAGTACCATCTGGCTTTTCAACAAAGACATTCCAAGCAATAATATCCTTAATTCTGCCAGGAGTTGAAACAGTTACTGAAGTTTGTTCAAAGTTAACTCCTAACTTCTTAAGTTCATCTTGAGTAAGTACTGCATAGGCAGCGCCGCTTGGATCAACTGTCATATAATCAAGAACAGCTGCTTGAAGTTTAGCTTGAGCAAAAGTTACGTCACTAATATTACGAGCAATTTCAGTAATATCAATACCAGTTTTTGCAAGTTGAGCTGCTACTTCAAAAGTATGGGCAGAAGTTTCTGGATACATAAAACGACCAGTGTCGCCAACAATACCAGCATAAAGTGGATAAGCAATTTCTTTATTCATAGGTAAGTTTTCGGCATTGATAAAATCAACAATGATTTGACAAGCAGCTGGAGCATCTGGATCAACATAACTCATATCTGCATATGGGTCTACATCTGGATGGTGGTCAATTTTAATCAAGAAATCCCCTTGATCATAAAGCTTATTAGAAATTCTTGGGGTATTAGCTGTATCAGTAGTAATAACTAAAGCTCCCTTATAATCCTCAGCATTGACTTCATCCATATGGTTGATCCATGCTAAATCACCTTCATCATTTTCCCCAGCACATAGAATTCTCTTTTCTGGGAACTTTTCACTTAAACTGCGAGCAAGCCCAGCTTGTGAACCAATTGCATCTGGGTCTGGACTAGTATGACGGTGCAAAATAATAGTAGGATATTGTAAGATTTTTTCATAAATATCATCAAATGAACTCATATTAATTTCTCCTCGTTTTTAATAATCACTATCTAGTTTACCAGAAAAACGTCCTTAAAGTGTATCAAACAAATCAACTTCCGCATAATGAGTCTGCTCTAAGTTAGTTGTAGAAACCCCTAGTAAACGAATTCCTTTGTTCAAAAATTCTGGCAATGTTAAAAATAAATCCCGTACTTCTTGAAAAATTATTTTTTCATTACTTGTGGCTTTTTTTAACATTCTTCTTCGAGTAATGGTATGAAAATCACTATCTCGTATTTTTAGAACTATACACTTAGCAGATAAATTTTTCTCTATAAGAATATCACTAACTTCACTGCTATATTTTCTCAAATTGGTCAAAGCTTGTTGCTGATCAAAAATACTTGGTTCAAAAGTTCTTTCTTTTCCAATAGATTTCCTAGTTCTATCACCTTCAACTGGACTCAAATCAATTCCACGAGAGTGCATCGCTAAAGAATAGCCCCATTTTTTAAACTTTTTTATTAAAAATTCTACACTTTTATTTTGTAAATCTTTACCTGTGTTAATTCCTAATTCTCGCAATGAATTTTGTGTCTTTTTTCCAACACCAGGAAACTTTTTAATATCTTGTCTAGCCAAAAAATCTATTGCTTCTTCAGGCAGAATAATAGTTTTTCCAAATGGCTTAGCATATTCAGAAGCCATTTTAGCCAAAAATTTATTATAAGTTGCACCAAAAGAAGATGTTAGACCGGTTCTTTTATATATCTCGGCTTGCATATAATTTCCTAACTCAAGTGCCGTGTAACTACCAAGTTTATTTTTAGTAACATCTAAATAAGCTTCATCTAATGAGATAGGCTCCACAATGTCAGTTACTTCATGCATAATTTCATGAACTTGCTGTGAAACTGCCCGATATTTTTTGAAATTTGGTTCTACAAATACTAATTTATCCGGTGGAATTTTTCTTACAGCTTCAATTGCTGGCATTGCGCTTCCTACTCCATAACGACGTGCAATATAATTAGCTGTTGTAATTACACCATGACCATTATATTTTCGCGGATCATGTGCTACTACTAATGCCTTAGTCTTTAAATTAGGGTTATCTCGCATTTCCACTGAAGCGTAAAAGGCATCCATGTCTAGATGAATAATCCGACGATGGATGTCTTGTTTAGGTAATAAGTTTTCAGAACTATTCATAAATCCAATGTTCAGTAGGCGATTCAAAGACGTTATTTGATTCTTTAGGTCCCATTCTATATGGCGCATATTGTACTAGTTCTGCTTGACCATTCTCATTTTCTTTTTGCCAAGCTTCTTCTATTGCATCGATATATTCCCAATAGCGCTTAAGTTCTCCCCAATGAGTAAAGTTAGTTGAATCATTGATAAATACATCATGAAGAAGTCTTTCATAACCATCTGGTACTTGTGCCATTTCTTCTTTAGAAAAAGCATAAGTTAAATCTTCTTGTCTTAATCCTTCACCAATAATCTTTTTACCATTAATAGTTAAAGTAATAGAACTAGTTGGATCAAACTCAATTGTCAATACATCATGCTTAACTTTACCATACAAACTATGACAATTTTTAAAGACAATATCAATTCGGTTTTTCTTTTCCTTAAATTCTTTACCTGTTCTAAAGTAGATAGGAACTCCAGCAACTGGTCCCTTCTTAAACTTAACAAGCCCTGCAGCAAAAGTCTCAGTAGTAGAATTTTCATCAACATTTGGCTCATTTTTATAAGCAAAAGTTGTATCACTACCGGCATATTGACCACGAACAAAGTGATTCTTGATTTCTTCAGTATTTGGGATTATTAAGCTATCTAATAATTTTTGCTTAGCTTTATGAATATCGTTATCTTTTAAACTTTCAGGCTCTGGCATAGCTAAAAGAGTTATAATTTGAAAAATATGATTTTGAACCATATCACGCAACGCGCCAGAAGTTTCGTAATAGCCACCCCGTGCTTCAACTCCTAAACGTTCAGCAAGCGTTACTTGAATGTTCTTAATGTTTTCTTTATTCCAAGAGTTTTTAAAAATCCAGTTACTAAAACGAAGCGGAATGATATTTTGAATCATTTCTTTACCAAGATAATGGTCGATTCTAAAAATATCATCTTCTTTAAATGAAGCAGTAATTTGTTTATTTAATTCTTCAGCTGATGCTAAATCACGTCCAAATGGTTTTTCAACAACAATTCGATTAAAACCGCTTCCTGTTAAATGTTGATCATTAATATGAGTTGCAATTGTACCAAAGAATCTTGGAGCCATTGCCATGTAAAAGAGACGATTACCTTGAGCATTATAGTGCTCATCGAGATCTTGAGCTAATTTTTTCAAAGTTTCATAATGTTCTACATTAGTAACATCATGAGATTGATAATAGAAATGACTAGCAAAATTCTTTACTTCATTTTCATCAACATTATTATGAGTTTCATGAATTGCATCGCTAACTTGACTGCGTAAATATTCATGTGACCATGGTCTACGTGCGGTTCCAATAACTGCAAAATTGTCATGAATGAGTCCTTGTTCATAAAGATTGTACAAAGCTGGATATAGTTTACGGTGAGCTAAGTCACCACTGCCACCAAAAATAACCATAACTACTGGAATATTTTTCATTTAAATTCCCCTTTTCTACTTCTGAACTTATACTAAATTCATTTTACAACAAGCACTCACTTAGAAAAAATAAAAAAGTGTTCATTTGAACACTTTTTTCTATTCTTTTGAATTATCTGTATCTTTATTTTTATCGGAAACAGGGTTTTCTGATTTTTCAGACTTTTCTTCAGGTTTATTTTCTACGTCTTTAGCAGTATCAACTACTGTTTTTTCTTCCGTAGCTTCACTTGACGGAATAATTTGTCTAACAGCCATTCTGCTAAAAGTTAGGTAAATACCATCTGCATCAACAACTACAGTTTGATCCTTAGAATTAATGGAATCAATTTTTGCATGTAATCCGTCTACTAAGACTACACGGTCACCCTTTTTTAATTGGTCCATCATTTCCATACGCTTTTGTTGTTGCTTTTTTTGTGGACGAATCATACCAAAGTAAGTGAATCCAATTAAAATTATAAACAAAATAATCATCATTACATTGTTGCTTTGCATACCACCATTAGCTGCTAAAAATAAAGTATTCAATATTTCCACCTCATCAAAATTTTCTATTTAAAATGTACATTAATATAATTATACAAAAATATAGTTGTTTTTTCATTAATCTTCATGAGGAATTGGCAAATTTAACTGAGCATATGCTTTTTCAGTTACCATTCTTCCACGAGGAGTTAATAAAATAAAGCCATGTTGAAGCAAATATGGTTCATATAAAGACTCAATTGTTTCGACATCCTCACCAATATTTGCTGCTAAAGTCCTGATTCCGACTGGGCCTCCATTATAACCATCAATCATAGTTTTCAAAATTTTACGATCAGTTAAATCCAGTCCCTCATCATCAACTTGTAGTTGTTTTAGTGCATGATTAGTGGTTGATAAAGAGATGGTATCTTCATCTTTTACTTGGGCAAAATCACGCACACGTTTCAAAAGTCGATTAGCTACTCTAGGAGTTCCTCTAGAACGACGAGCTAATTCATGAGCTGCTTCTGGGGCAATATGCGTATTAAAGACATCGCTTGAACGTTGAACAATTTTTTCAAGTTCATCAACAGTATAGTATTGCATATGTTCAACAATTCCAAATCGATCTCTCAATGGAGCTGATAATTGCCCTGCAAGTGTAGTTGCACCAATTAAAGTAAAGGGTGGCAATGGAACATGAACTGCATGAGTAGTTTGCCCTTCACCAATCACAATATCAATATAATAATCTTCCATTGCAGAATAAAGAATTTCTTCAACTGGTTTTGCTAAACGATGAATTTCATCAATAAATAATACATCGCCTGGATCTAAATCTGACAAAAGAGCTACTAAATCTCCTGCCTTTTCAATAGCCGGTCCACTTGTGCTTTTTAAATTTACTCCAAGTTCATTAGCGATTACAAAGGCCAAAGTAGTTTTACCAAGACCAGGTGGTCCATAAAGCAAAACATGGTCAAGCGCTTCATCTCGTTTAAGAGCTGCCTTAATATAAATAGACATCTCATTTTTAACACGCTTTTGCCCTAAATACTGACTAAGTCTCTGAGGACGAAGCGATAGTTCCATAGCTTCTTCGTTAGTGCCTTCTACTTCTCCGGAAACTACAGAATCATCTTTAGTTGCCAATTTTTTCACTTCCTTAAATCTATTTAATCAATCCTTTTTATTGTAGCAGATTTATTTTTTTAGTAATAATGAGAGACCATATTTAATATATTCATCTGCAGTTGTTGCATCAAATTCTTCTAGCTTAGGAGTAATTTTATTTACTTCTTTTTGTGTATAACCTAATGCAACCAAAGCTAAAAGTGCATCATTTAATGCCGGTGAAACTTCCTTATCGTGTACTTGATCAAGGCGCTGAACATAATCACCTAATTTACCCTTTAAATCAAGCACAATTTGGGAAGCAGTCTTTTTTCCAACTCCAGGAAAACGCGTTAAATATTTAACTTCACCTTGTTCAATTGCTTCCGCTAAAGACTGACTATCTTCTGCTGCCATGATTGCCAAAGCAGACTTAGGACCAATCCCACTAACACTTAGCAAATTTAAAAATAAACCTTTGGCATCTTCACTTTCAAAACCATACAAAGTGAGACCTGTATTATCACTAAATTTTTGCTCAATATATACTTTTGCCTTTTGTCCTTGCTCATAAGCAAAAGGAGTTGGACTATATACTTTATAACCTACGCCATTTACATCTATAACAATGTAATTTGGCATAATTAAAGTTATTACACCTTCTAAATATTCATACATAATTATTTATCCTTTTTAAACATCTTTTCTAAATCGCGTGCAGGCATTTTAACAATTACCAAATTTCCTTCTTCATCATGATATGGTTCTGAAACTGTTCTAAGAGAACTTAAAATTCTTCTAGCTTCTGCATCTGAAATCTTTTTTCTGGTCTTGACCTGCTTTTTGCTTTCTAAAAGTGCAATTTGATTTAAAAACTTAGTGAAATCACCTTTAGCATAATTTAAGTAATTATCTAAAATTTTACGTATACTTTTTTCGATATCACCACTAATCCAGGTTGGATAAGATCTAACGATAAAACTATCTTGACCAAAATCTTCCAGAGCAATTCCAATTTTATTTAATTCAGAAGCTTTAGCTTTAATTTGCAAAAAATCAAAATTGCTAAATTCTAAGATTATTGGCGTCAATAAAGTTTGCTGAATTTTTTTATCAGAATCTATCTGCTTACGGAGCTTATCATACATTAATCTGCGTCTTGCAGCTAGTTGATCAACAAGATATAAGTCTCCGTCGTTATCAGCAATCATATAGGATTGATTTTGCCCAATATAATTTAATTGAGGTAAGTTATTATTTAAAATTTCATCGCCATCAGATATAATTTCAGTATTTTTTTCTTCAGGAAATGGAGTAAGCTGGGTTTGTTTTTGAACATTCTCATTCCAAGTTTTAGTTAAAATATAGCGACTATCTTCTCTAACTTGATTTAAATCTACATAACGTGGTGTTCGCTTGATAATTTTAGTTGGTCTATTTTCGTGAACTTCACTTTTACGTTTAGTATTTACAACATTTTTATTGAGATTAAACTTAAGCTGATCAACTAAAGTATTCTTACGATTAATTGTTACATTATCAAATGCATTAGTTTCCTCAACTTTTTGAATAAATGTTGTGCTAATAGCTGAAGTAATTAAACGACTTAGCTCTTTTTCTTTTGAAAGACGAACCTCTTGTTTAGTTGGATGAACATTAACATCAACTAAGAGCGGATCAACTTTAATATTAACAATTGCAATGGGATAGTGGCGAGTTGTTAATTTTGCTCCGTAGCCATCCATTACTGAAGCTGCTAATTGATAATTTTTAATATAACGACCATTAAGCAATATGGAAATAAAATTACGTGTGGATCGCGTTAAATCAGGTTTAGAAAGCAAACCACTAATTTCAAAATCACGATCTTTCTTTTTAAAAGGCACCATTTTTTCAGCAATATGGCGACCATACACGTTAGCAATTGTTTGTTGTAAATTTTTGTTACCTGGAGTTCTTAACAAAACTTTACCAGAATTTGTCAGCGTAATTGCAATTTGAGGATATCCTAAGGCAATTCGGTTAACAATATCAACGATTTTCATAATTTCAGTTCGTGGACTGCGCAAATATTTTAACCTTGCAGGAGTATTATAAAACAAATCTTGAACTGTAATTTGAGTTCCTTTTCTAGCAGCAGCATCTTCTTGACTATCTTTAATTCCACCAGAAAACTTTGCTCTTGTGCCAACCTCACTCCCACTACTTGTTAAAATTTCAACATGACTAACTGCTGAAATTGAAGCTAAAGCTTCTCCTCTAAACCCTAAAGTAGCAACATTAAACAAATCTCGCTCAGTATTAATTTTACTTGTTGCATGTCGAGTAAAAGCCAAATCTATTTGGTCACGTTCAATCCCAGACCCATTATCTTGAACTGTAATTTGTTTAAGACCAGCATCTATAAAATCAATCCTAACCCTAGTACTGCCAGCATCAATTGAATTTTCAATAAGTTCTTTTACCACACTTGCAGGTCGCTCTATAACTTCACCAGCAGCAATTTGATTAGCTAAATTTTCAGATAATTCATGAATCTTTGCCATTATTAATCATTATCCTTTAATTCTCGTTGCCAATCGGCAACCATTTGCATAATTTCAAGGGGCGTTTTATCCGCTAAATATAAATTTGAAATTTCATCTAATACATCTTTTTCTGCATTAGAAACTACTTCTCCCTCTTCTTCAGACTCTACTGTTTGTGCAGATGCTTCATTAAACAAGTCTAATTGCTGACTACTTGGAGCAAGTTCACTGCCTTGAGCTTCAAGTCGCTTTAATAATTTAGTAGCTTCTCTTAATACCCCATGAGGCAAGCCTGCAAGTTGGGCAACATGAATACCATAACTTTGATCAGCAGGCCCAGGTAAAATTTTATGCAAGAAAATCAACTTTCCATTTTCTTCAGTTGCACCAACATGGATATTTTTAAGATGTGTTAAGTTATTCTCTAAATCAGTTAATTCATGATAGTGCGTTGCAAATAGAGCTTTAGCTCCTACTTTATCATGTAAATACTTTACAATTGCTCCAGCAAGCGCCATACCATCATAAGTTGCAGTTCCTCGACCAATTTCATCAAATAATACAAGACTGCGCTTAGTAGCATATTGCAAAGCATCATTTGCCTCGCTCATTTCTACCATAAAAGTACTCTGTCCTGAAATTAAATCATCAGCAGCTCCAATTCTAGTGAAAATTTGATCAAAAATTGGTAAATCAGCACTATCAGCTGGAACAAAACTCCCTACTTGTGCCATGATTGCAATCAAGGCCATTTGCCGCATATAGGTACTTTTACCAGACATGTTAGGACCAGTAATCAAATAAATATTAGTTCCATCCCCCATTTCAACATTGTTGGGGATATAGCTGCCTGCGGTCATCACTTTTTCAACAACTGGGTGCCGTCCTTGAATAACATTAATATCCTGATTATCAGTATGGAAATTAGGACAACAATAATTATTTTCTTCAGCTACTGTCGCAAATCCACAATAAACATCAAGAGCAGCTAGTTGATTTCCAAGTTTTTGGAGAGCAGGAATATATTTTTTAACTTCTTCACGTAATTTAACAAATAAATCATATTCCAAACTAGTTGAACGAGTTTGAGCTTCCATAATTAAGTTTTCATGTTCTTTAAGTTCGGGAGTAATATAGCGTTCAGCATTAGTTAGGGTCTGTTTACGAGTATAGCGGTCAAGTGGCACTTTTTTCTTATTACCATTTGAAACTTGAAGATAATAACCAAAAACTTTATTATAACCAACTTTAAGATTATCAATACCCGTTTTTTGACGCTCTTCCATTTCCATCTCAGCAAGCCACTTTTTACCATTATTCATAGCATCACGGTAGCGGTCTAGTTGACTATCTACCCCTTCTTGAATAAGGCCTCCTTCTGTTGTAAGAATTGGTGGGTCCTTTACAATAGTAGTAGAAATAAGTTCAGCTACTCCTTGTAATGGATCAATTTCACTAGCAAAATTCTTCAAAGAAGCATCATCTGATTGTTCTAAAGCATCTAAAATTACAGGAACTGCATTAAGTGAACGTGATAATTGTAAAAGCTCTCTTGCATTAACATTTCCAAAGGCAATTCGTCCAGTTAATCGCTCCAAATCATAGACACCCTTTAAAGCATCAATTACATTTTCACGAGTAAAATAATTATCAAAAAGTGCCTGTACAAGCTGTTGACGATGGTTAATTTCTTCTATTGATAATAAAGGACGTGCTAACCACTGCTTAAGAAGGCGTCCACCCATTGCTGTATGAGTTTTGTCTAAAACCCAAAATAAAGACCCCATCTTCTTTCCAGTTTTAGCAGAAGAAATAAGCTCCAAATTATTTTGGACAGTGTGAGACATTTGTAAGTATTGGCTAACTTCATAGCTTTTAGCAATTTGTAAGTGAGCTAAGCTTCGTTTTTGAGTAGATAATAAATAACCAACAAGTTGTTCTGTAGCTAAACGTTCTGACTTATTCGTTAAATTTTGTTCTACATATGAAACTTCTGCATGTTCTCCTTCAAGTTCAGTTGGCTGAGACACAGTAATATTTGCCTTCTTCATAAAGTCACGATCTTTTTCAGTTAATGGACCATTATAGACAACTTCACGAGTTCTTAAAGATAAAAGTTCATTAGTGACTGCAGCAAAATCTTTTAAGTGTGTAGCATATACTTCACCAGTAGATAAATCGCTGTAAGCTAAACCAAAGCCACTTTTCGTAGTAACTACTGAAGTTAAATAGTTAGACTCTTTGGCATCTTGTGGTCCCTCATTCATCATTGTTCCCGGAGTAACTAATTGAATGATTCCACGCTTAACCATACCTTTAGCTTCTTTTGGATCTTCTAATTGCTCACAAATTGCAACTTTGTGTCCCTTTTCTACCAAGGTATTCACATAGCTATCGACTGCCATATGTGGCACACCTGCCATAGGAACAGGATTGGCAGTTTTATTAGAACGGTGGGTCAAGGTTAATTCAAGAATTTGGGCACCTTTGACAGCATCTTCTTCAAACAATTCATAAAAATCCCCAACACGATAAAAAAGAAAGGCATCGGGATATTGTTCTTTAATCTTATAATATTGCTCCATCATAGGAGTGGTGCTTGTTTTAGCCAAATGGATTCCTCTTTCTATAAAAATAATATCTGCTCTCAATTATACGACAAAAATAGGTTTTGCCCAATTTGACAAAACCTATTTTTTATATCTTCAATTAAAATTATCAGGAAATTACATTCCCATACCCATTCCTGGAGCACCTGCACCTGGATTTGGAGTATCATTCTTTTCTTCTGGAATGTCAGCAACAACAGCTTCAGTAGTAAGAAGAAGAGCTGCAATTGATGCGGCATTTTGAAGAGCAGTACGAGTTACCTTAGTTGGGTCAATAATACCTGATTCAATCATGTTTTCCCACTTACCAGTTGCAGCATTGTAGCCGATTTCTGGTTCTTGGTGTTCAAGCTTATCTAAGATAACTGAGCCATCTTCACCTGCGTTTTCAGCAATTTGACGAACTGGTGCGCTAAGTGCACGAAGAACAATGTTGATACCAGTTTGTTCGTCTGGGGTTTCGCCCTTAACTTCACGAACACCCTTTTCAGCGTTTACTAAAGCAGTACCACCACCTGCAACGTAACCTTCGTCAACAGCTGCACGAGTTGAGTTCAATGCGTCTTCAATTCTGTAACGACGTTCTTTCAATTCAGTTTCAGTAGCAGCACCAACGTGAATAACAGCTACACCACCAGTAAGTTTTGCAAGACGTTCTTGTAACTTCTTCTTGTCGAAGTCTGAAGTAGTATCTTCAATTTGCTTTCTAATAGTGTCTTCACGTTCTTTAATAGATTCTTTAGAACCTTCACCATCAACAATAGTAGTTGAGTCCTTAGTTACAGTAACACGACGTGCTTGACCTAATTGGTCAATCTTAGTGTCCTTAAGTTCTAAGCCAAGGTCTTCACTAATTACAGTACCACCAGTTAATACGGCAATATCTTGAAGCATTTCCTTACGACGGTCACCAAAGCCAGGAGCCTTAACAGCAACAACATTGAAAGTACCACGAATCTTGTTAAGTACAAGAGTTGGAAGAGCTTCACCAGTTACATCATCAGCAATGATAAGCAAGCTCTTACCTTGTTGAACGATTTCTTGAAGAAGTGGCAAAATATCTTGAATGTTAGAAATCTTCTTGTCAGTAATCAAGATGTAAGGATTATCAAGATCTGCTTCCATCTTATCGTTATCAGTTACCATATATTGTGAAAGGTAACCGCGATCAAATTGCATACCTTCTACTACTGAAAGTTCAGTATCAATACCACGTGAATCTTCAATAGTAATTACACCGTCATTACCAACTTTTTCCATAGCATCAGCAATTAAATTACCAACTTCTTTTGAAGCTGATGAAACAGCTGCAACTTGAGCAATTTGTTCCTTTGAAGAAACTTGGTGACTAATCTTGTGAAGTTCATCAACAGCAGCCTTAGTTGCTTTTTCAATACCACGACGAATACCTACAGGGTTTGCACCAGCAGTAACGTTCTTCATACCTTCACGAGCGATTGCTTGAGTCAAAACAGTAGCAGTTGTAGTACCGTCACCAGCAATATCGTTAGTCTTTTGAGCAGCTTCAGCAACAAGCTTTGCACCCATGTTTTCAAAGTGATTCTTTAATTCAATTGACTTAGCAATAGTAACACCGTCATTAGTAATATCTGGATTGCCGTAGCTTTGTTCCAAAACAACATTACGACCCTTAGGACCAATAGTAGTCTTAACAGTATCTGCTAACTTATCTACACCCTTTAAAAGTGAACGTCTTGCATTTTCTGAAAACTTAATATCTTTTGCCATAATTAAATTACTCCTAACTACTTAACAATTGCTAAGATGTCTTGTTCATGAAGGACTAAATATTTTTGACCTTCGTATTCAACATTGGTGCCAGAGTATTTATCATACAATACTTCGTCGCCTTCCTTAACAGTCATAGGAATCTTGTCACCATTGTCAGCAAATTTACCAGTGCCGACTGCAACAACTTCACCTTGAGTTGGCTTTTCTTTAGCGTTTGATGCTAAAACAATGCCACCAACAGTCTTTTCTTCTTCTTCCTTAACTTTAACGATCACGCGATCACCGATTGGTTCTAACACGTTTAGTCCCTCCTATTAATTAAGTTTTTTATTTTCATTTGTTTGTCGTTTTTAGCACTCTTATTTATTAAGTGCTAACTTACAATTAAAATAATAACTTTTTTTAGGAGTGATTGCAAGCAAAAAGCACAAAAAATTAGCACTTTTATTAAAAGAGTGCTAATTTTTGCATTTTATTATTTTCACTTACTTCCACTAATAAACTAATTAAATATTGCAGCCAAAATCATCTCAAAAATTCCTGATACTAGTCCCTCTAGATAATATTCTTTAAATGCTTCCCAAAAATTATCACAACGCTTTTTCCTATTTCCTTCTACATAATAATATCTATCATTTTTTCGATATTTAAACGTTTTATACAAAGCATAGAAAACTGCTAAAATAGCAAAAATAATTAAGAATATGATTGGGATGAAATACCCAATTACATCTTGTAATTTATACGCCAAACTAACTGCAATCACAATGAGCAAATATATACCTGCAATTGGAACTTTATTTACCCAATGTGGGACCTTTATCTTTAAAGTTACTATTAACGAATAAACCACCGGCAAAATCAACGTTATAATTAAGCTAATTCCATAGTAGCTATTGATATGTTTTATTCCGCCCCAGAAAAAACAAACTACACCAATAATCCAATAAAGTCCTGTGAAAAACCAAGTCTCTTTAATATTTTCATTTTGCTTCATAATTAATCCTCCATTAATCAACAAAAAATGCCAGAGAATAATCTCTGACATTAGTATAACGTACATATTTTATTTTTTGACTTGAGAGAGGAAAGTAAGTCTTAATTAATTTTATTTTTCATGTGCAGTTACAGCAATTAAGTCATCGCCGTGCTTATCGCCTGCATCAGTAATACGTGATACGCTTGCATAATCAGCTGTATTAGTAATTACCACCATAACAGTAGTATCATAACCGGCCTTCTTTAAAGCTTCAATATCAGCAGTTCCAAGTTTATCGCCCTTTTCAACACGTTGACCTTGTTTTACAAAGCTTTCAAAGTGTTCACCCTTAAGGTTAACAGTATCAAGACCAATGTGAATCAAAACTTCAGCACCATCATCTGACTTAATACCATAAGCGTGTTTAGTTTCATAAGCAATAGTAATTGTCCCTGAAACTGGTGAGTAAATTGTATTATCAGTTGGAACTACAGCAGCTCCATCACCCATAAGTTTTGCAGAAAATACTTGGTCATTAACTTTGGTTAAACTTTCAGGCTTACCATCTACTGGTGAATAAATTACTTCATCTTTCAAGCTTAATTCTTCTTTACCAAGTTTTTCGTCTTCTTGAGTTTCTTCTGCATAATCAGTTGCATCTTGAACTGGGACATCTTGTTCAGCAACTTCTTCTTTTAAGTGACCCTTACCGTAAATATAAGTAATGGCAAATGAAGCTACAAAACTAATAGCAACTGATACTGCCCACATAGGAATTGTCTTTGGATAAATTGAAAGGAATCCTAACAATCCAGCTGAACCAAGTGCTGCAGCAGTTACATGCATAAAACCAGCAAAAGCAGCAGCAATACCTGATCCAATAAGAGCACTAAAGAATGGGAACTTGTACTTCAAGTTAACACCAAAAAGTGCTGGTTCAGTAATACCTAAGAGTGCTGATACACCAGATGATGAAGCTAAGCCCTTCATCTTTTCATTCTTAGTTAAGAAGTAAACTGCAAATGTTGCAGCACCTTGGGCAACGTTTGCCATACATGCAGTAACAAAGATAAAGTCTCCGGCTCCACGACCTTGAGCAAATTGTGCAAGAAGCTGTGTTTCAACAGCTGGGAAACTTTGGTGAAGCCCAGTAGTAACAATGGCTGAATATGATAAACCAAAGACACCCATACCAAATGCACCGGTTGTATTGTAAAGCCATACAATCGCATCAGTAATTGCGTCTGACACACCCTTGAATACTGGACCAATAATAGTAAAAGTAAGGAATCCAGTAATCATAATTGCCAAAAGTGGTGTAAAAGTAAAGTCAACTGCAGATGGAAGCCACTTGTGGAATTTCTTTTCTAAAATAGAAAGTATCCATACTGCAACTAAAACCGGAATTACTTGATATTGATAATTAGTTTGAGCAACATGCAATCCAAAAATATCCCAGAACTTAGCAGCTCCGCCTAAGTTTGGCGTGGTCATAATCATACCAATTGTTGCACCTAAGAACTGGTTCGCTCCAAATCTCTTAGCCGCCGACATACCTACAAGAATCGGCATAAAGATAAATGGTGCAGCTGACATGATTTGAATCATGCTAGAAAGTCCAGCAATACTTGGCACCATCTGAACAATTGCTTTTGGTCCAAACAATCCAGGTGATGTCAAGAAGTTGTTCAAAGCCATCAACAAACCACCAGCCACTAAAGCCGGAATAATTGGTACGAAGATATCTGATAAGAGCTTAATGAAGTCCATCACTGGATTCTTCTTTTTGCCGTTTTCAGCTACCTTCTTCAAATCCTCAGTTGATAATTCCTTTAAACCAGTAATCTTAATGAATTCATCATAAACATCATTAACATCTCCCGGTCCAATAATTACTTGGTATTGACCATTAGTCTTAAAAGTCCCCTTAACATCTGGATCATTGTCCAATGCTTTTTGATCAACTTTTGAATCATCCTTAAGCACAAGACGCAAACGAGTAGCACAGTGAGCAGCTGCGATAATATTATCGCGGCCAACATCTTTAATTACTCGCTCGGCCACTTTTTTATGGTCCATATTATAAGTCCCCCTTCAATTATGTAAACGCTTTATTAAATATGCTCAATAACTATGATAGCGTATTCTAAAAATATGTCAATCGTTTATCACAAATTTTCTTTATTTTTTTGCATTTTGTATTGCTATACTTAAATTTAAGCATCTATATTCTATAATTTATGTGTCAAACGATTGACATATTTTTCATATCTATTTACAATATTTATTAAAAGATACCGCTTACAGGTTAAATGGAGGTTTTTATTATGGAATGGACAAGAAAAAAACGTTATTTACCTTATAATGAATGGGATGCAGATACACTTTTGCATTTACAAAGCCAAGCATCAAGATCTAACTATCAAATGCGTTATCATTTACGCCCTATTTCAGGATTAGTTAATGATCCTAATGGTTTTTCTTATTACAATGGAGAATACCATGTATTTTATCAATCATATCCTTTTGGAGCCGTTCATGGATTAAAGTCCTGGGTTCATTTCAAATCTCATGATTTAGTTCACTGGGAAAGACAAGGCTTAGCAATTGAACCTAGTTTCAAGGGAGATTCACATGGAGCTTATTCTGGATCCGCAAAACAAATCGGTGACAAATTATTCATTATGTATACTGGTAATCACAGGAGTAAAGATTGGATTCGGACTCCTTATCAAATAAGTGCTTGGATGAACAAAGATGGTGTAGTCAGTGATAAAGAAATTTTATTTAAAAATCCATCTCACATTACTGAACATTTCAGAGATCCACAAATCATCGAAAAAGATGGAACTTACTATGCCATTTTAGGAGCTCAAGATGAACAAAATAAAAAAGGACATATCGATGTTTGGAAGTCTCAAAACCTTAAAGATTGGGAAGAAATTGGCTTTTTAAACTTTACTGATGAAGATATGGGTTACATGATTGAGTGTCCTAATTTAGTTCAAGTAGATGACAAATGGGTGTTAATCTTTTGTCCTCAAGGATTAAATAAAGCTGTAGCAGATTATCAAAATATTTATCCTAATATGTATGTAATTGCAGATGATATTGACTTTGAAAATGCAAAAATGATTAATCCTTCAAAACTTCAAAATCTAGATGAGGGTTTTGACGTTTATGCAACTCAAGCGTTCAACGCTCCAAATGGTAAAGCTTATGAAATCAGCTGGGTAGGTCTACCTGACATAACTTATCCAACAGATGATGAAAACTGGGCAAACTGCTTAAGTCAAGTCAAAGAATTATCTATTAAAGATGGTAAATTAATTCAAAAACCAGTAAAAGCAATTGAGTCTATCCGTAAATCTGAAAATAAATTAACAGATAAACTAATCAGAAATACTACTAGTGGACAATATGAGTTAAAATTAACTATCGCTAAAAATCAATCCACTACCCTTCATTTAGCAGCAAACAAAGACTTGAGCGAAAGTTTAATTCTTAATATTGATACAAATGATGGGAAACTAGTTTTAGACCGCTCCAAAGGTAAAAAAGTGGCTGTTGATTATGGCGAAACCAGATCTTGTGAATTGAATCCTAATGAAAGTGTAGATTTAGATATTTTTATTGATCATTCATTGATTGAAATTTTCGTCAATCATGGAGAACATGTATTAACTGGAAGATTTTTCACTAATCCAGAAAATCAAAAAATTAGTTTTGATAAAGATATTGATTTTACTGGAAAATTCTGGGAAATGGAAACTATTTTTTAAAGTAAGGTGAAACTATGGCAGTAAAGTTGACTGATGTTGCTAAAAAAGCAGGAGTTTCAGCTACAACAGTTTCAAGAGTAATCAATAATCATGGTTATCTTAGTGAAAAAACTAAGCAAAAAGTGTTTACAGCAATGCAAGAATTAAATTATCAACCCAATTCTTTAGCACGCTCGCTTCAAGGTAAAAAAATGAAATTAATTGGTGTAGTCTTTCCAAGTATTACTAATCCATTCTTTGCAGAACTTATTCAAAATATCGAGGAGCAGCTTTTTGACCAAGGCTATAAAATTATTCTTTGTAATGCAGGCAAAAACAAGCAAAAAGAACATGAATATATTAAGATGCTAATTGCAAATCAAGTAGATGGTATTATAGCTGGTGCACATAATTTGGGAATTGATGAATATCAACGCCTTAATCTCCCAATCGTTTCTTTTGATAGAAAGTTATCAGATAATATTCCAATTGTTTCTTGTGATAATTATCAAGGTATGCAACTTGCAGTTCATGATCTATTACAAGCTGGCTGCAAAAACATTTATTTTTTAGGCAATAAAATTCAAAAAGGTAATCCTACTGATGAACGACTTGAAGCTTATTGCGATACTATCAAGGCTTTAGGACTACAAGAACATATTTGTTCAATTTCATTTTCTGATTCTCCATTATTAAAAAATATGGCAATTCATAAAATGCTTGAAGAAGACCGCCCTGATGGAGTTGTTGCCACTGATGATCTATCAGCCATTCTAGTATTACAAGAAGCTCATAAGTTAGGTATTTCAGTACCAGATGATTTGAAAGTGATTGGCTTTGATGGAACTCAAGAAATTCAAACTTATCATTCAGAACTTTCAACTATTGAACAACCAATTTCAGATATGGCTACTTTACTTGTAAAATTATTACTTCAAAGAATTGAAAATCCTAAAAAAGTATTTGAGCAAAAACACTACAAACTACCTGTTAAATTAATTAAAAGTCAAACAACTGCATAAAAAAGAAAGCTGCATTCGCAGCTTTCTTTTTTAATTACCAAATCCTTCAACTTTATAAATTCGGTTCTTCAATGTAGTCAAATCACTTCTTCTGTGATAAGCCACAGTCAAATAGATATTATTAGCATCAAGTACTTGCACACTTTCAAATTCAGTTACATACCCAAGAGAATCAACCGTTTTATCATGAGTTAAATCTGCAACTTCCCAGTTATCTGGATTAGTTTCACCCCATGGAATTTTAACAATTTCTCTAGGTTTACCTTCTTTAGCAAGACCTAAAAAATCAGTAGTTGGTCCTAATTGACTAGATACATAAATATTATTATTTTCATCAATATCATAGCCTTGCACTGATTGAATAATTTCCGAATTAAAATTAGGTACTGCAAATGCTCCCAGACAGTGCATATTTTGAATATTTACATCTGCATTATCAGCTTCTGCTTCATCAAGCGCTTGATTAATTTCATCTAAGTCATAAAGTGCAAACCTACCAACATGATTAACATCAATACTTGCAACCAAAAATTTCTTATAGTCTGGCGAAACTGCTGCTTCAAGACGTTCAAATTGGCTCCCTGGAATTGGAACACTATTGTCGCCATAACCATATCCTGCTCGATTCATATAAGAAAGTCGAGGCAACGCAGTATTACTATCCACTTGGAGTGGTGCATTTTCTAAATTAACTCTAGCAATTTGAGTATCCCAAAGAATGCTCCCATGTTTTTTAGGTTTAGTTCCAATAAACCAGCGATCTTTTTCACCAGAATAAGTCCAAGTTTGAGTATGACCACCAGCCATACCTGTTAAATAAACAAGAGGATTATCTTCATCAAAAATTACATGACTTCCTTCAGGTTCAGCCCGATAAACGATAATATCAGTTTGCTTATGAAGAAGTTGCAATGCATAAACATATTTGCTTCCAACATCACTTGCTTGAACCACAACATGATGCAAATTATCAAGTTCATACATTAAACTAAGTTCAACATTTTTATTAATCATAAAAATTACACTTTCTATAAATACCTTTATCTTTATTTTAGTGATTTTTTTAATAAAGACAATTAAAAAAGACTGCTAAAAAGCAGCCAAATAGCTATTTATCTTCTTTATCTGAATCTAAGAAGTAAATCAAAGTCTGAAGTTCAGTTGCTAAGTCCACATTCTGAACTCGAACATCAGCTGGTGCAGAAAGTCTAATTGGTGTAAAATTCATAATGCCTTTTACGCCTGCTTCTACCATTTCATCAGTAGTTTTTTGCGCTTCAGTTGATGGAACTGTTAAAATAGCAATGGAAATTTGTTGATCAGTTAATTGCTTCTTCAAATCATCCATATGATATACTGGCACTCCACTTAGAATTCGACCAGTAATTTCTTCATTAATGTCAAAAGCACAAGAAATACGAATATTATTACTACGTTTAAAGTTATAATTAAGAAGAGCTCGTCCTAAGTTTCCTACTCCTACTAACGCTACATTAGTTAAAGTATCTTGATTCAAAATTTTCTTAAAGAAATTAAGTAAGGCTTCAACATCATAACCATATCCGCGTTTGCCTAATGCACCAAAATAAGAAAAATCACGACGAATTGAGGCACTATCAACTTGAACTGCTTCAGATAATTCTGTTGAAGAGACCTTGTCCTTTCCTTCTTCATTTAAGATAATAAGGTAGCGGTAATAAAGTGGAAGCCGTTTAGCAGTGGCTCTAGGAATTTTTATTTTTTTATCAATGTTGTTCATTTGTGAAGCCTCCATATGTTTCATCTTTGTGAATATCAATCAAGCCTTTATATAATACCTATAGTTATACTGTATTTGCAAGTATATTTTTCACAATGTTAAAATCCTTACTTAAATTGTAACATTACTTCACAAACAATTACTAGACAAAACAATTATTAGATTATGATAGAATATTTTTAGGTGAAAAAATTATGATTATTGCACAAGGGCACGATTTGCAGCAGCAATTTGGTGCCAATATTTTATTTGATAATGTTAACTTTTCAATTGATTCTAATGCCAGAATTGGTCTTGTTGGTCCAAATGGTGCCGGAAAAACTACCCTACTTAAAATAATGACTGGTCAGCAAGATCCAACCCACGGTGAATTTACAGTTAACAAAAATGTTGATGTAGGTTATATCGCCCAGGAAAATGACCTTGATGAAAGTAAAACTATCTGGGACGGGATGGAAGAAGTATTTGCGGAATTAATTGCTCAAAGCAAAAAACTAGAAAAGATGCAAATGCAAATTGCAGACCATCCTGAAGACCAAGAACTTCTCAAGCGATATGATCAATTACAGTTTGATTTTGAGCAAAGAGGAGGTTACACTTATCAATCTGATATAAAGAGTATCCTTAATGGATTCAAGTTTCCAGAAGATACTTGGAGTAAAAAAATTGGTAGTTTATCTGGTGGAGAAAAGACACGTTTAGCATTTGTTAAGCTCCTTTTAAAAAAGCCACCGCTACTTTTACTAGACGAACCTACTAACTACCTTGACATGGATACTTTGGATTGGCTAGAAAGTTTCTTAAAAAATTATTCTGGCGCTATTTTGGTTGTATCTCACGACCAATACTTCTTGGATAACTTAGCTAATCAAATCTTTGAACTTGAATTTGGAAAGCTTACTACTTTTAAAGGTAATTATTCTCAGTATAAAGCTGAACGCGAATTACGAAATAGACAACAACAGGCAGCTTATGAAAAGCAACAAGAAGAAATTAAACGTGATGAAGAATTTGTTCAAAAGAATATGGTACGCGCTTCAACAACTAAACGCGCACAAAGTCGTCAAAAGAAGCTTGAAAAAATTGAACGAATCACACCACCAAAACATAAAAATAAAGTCCGTATTCACTTTAATAGCGATAGACCTTCTGGTAAGGAAGTTTTAATTTTAAACGATTTATCAATCGGTTATCCAGATAAGACAATGGTTGAAGATATTTCTTTCCAAATCAATAAAGGAGACCGTGTGGCTATAATTGGTCCTAATGGAATTGGTAAATCTACTCTTCTTAAAACTGTAATGAAACAGCTTACCCCTAAAGCTGGGTCTATTAAATATGGCGCTAGTCTTGATATTGGCTACTATGATCAAGAATTACAAAGACTCGACCCTTCAAAAACTGTTCTAGATACCATCTGGGATAGACACAAAACAATGCCTGAAAAAGACGTACGCTCAATTCTTGCAAGTTTCTTGTTTACTGCAAAAGATATTGATAAAACTGTTGGACAATTATCTGGTGGACAAAAAGCTCGTTTAACTTTGACTGTTTTATCACTTGAACATGATAACTTCTTATTAATGGACGAGCCTACTAACCACTTAGATATTGAAGCAAAAGAAGTGTTAGAAGAAGCTTTAAATGAATACGATGGTACACTTTTGTTTGTATCCCATGACCGTTACTTTATTAATCAGCTTGCAAACAAAATTGTATCTGTTAGAAACGGACATGCTAAAATTTATGATGGAAATTATTCATATTACCTTGATGAAAAAGCAAAACAAGCTGCTGGAGTAACACCTGGAGAAACAAGTAGCGAAGATATTGTAGCCCCGACTAAAAAAGTAAGTGAACAAAAATTATCTTATCAAGAGCAAAAGCAGCGCGATTCTCAAAAGAGAAAGTTAGAACGTGCTGTAGAAAATTCTGAAAAAGAAATTGAAGAGTTAGAAAATCAAGAAAAAGAAATTCAAGATAAAATGGCTGATCCAGCGATTGCCTCAAATTTTGATAAATTAGGACCTTTACAAGAAGAACTTTCAAAAATACAGGCAAAAATCACTCAAATAAGTAATGAATGGGAAAAAGCAATGGAAGACTTAGAAAACTTTGAGTAACAAAAAAGACAATCAGACGATTGTCTTTTTTGTTTAAATAATTATTTTTATAAGTTATCCAAATAATCAATAAACTGTGGCATATCCGTAAGTTGCTGAGAGCTTAGTTCTCGACAAATCGTATGATCCTCTGAGAAAACATATACTCTATCAACAATTGAACGAATTTGATTAAAGTGGTGACTAGAAATAATTAATGTTTTTCCAGATTGATGCAATTGATGAATAATTTGATTAATCAATGTTCTATATTTAGGCGACAAACCATTAAAAGGCTCATCTAAAATAATAATATCTGGATTCATTGATAATACACTGGCAATGGCAACCAGTTTTTGTTCACCACCAGATAAATGATACGGAACTCGATCTTTAAGACGCTCAATTTTCAAAAGTTTTAAGCAATCATTAACACGCTTATCTACTTCTTCTTGAGTAAGCCCTAAATGCAATGGACCAAATGCTATTTCTTCAGCTACACTAGTATTAAATAGTTGAACTTCACTATTTTGAAAAACAAATCCAAATTTTTGATAAAATGGACCAGTTTTTGTGGAATCTTTCAAAAATCTCTTATCAATTACTTGTCCATTAAAAGTATAACTTCCATCTTCAAGAGCATATAAACCAACGATAGTTTTTAACAAGGTCGATTTTCCTGATCCATTAGGTCCCATTATACACACTGCATCCCCTTTACCAATTTCCAAATTTATATCATGAAAACCAGTATGAACACCATATGTATAAGTTCCACCATTTATTTTAATCATCAATTACGCTCCTTAAATTACAAAATATGCGATAATTGCAACTAATATTTCTATTAAGCTTAAATTATCATATTTATTCCAGCCTAGTTTCCAGTTTACTACATTTTTATTGTTATAGCCGCGTAAAGTCATTGCCTGATATAAATCTATAGTTCTTTTTTTAGCAGATAAATAAACTTGTCCCACAATAACGCCTAAGACTTTACGATTTACATGCTGACCAAATGTACGTAATTTAATACTATTTAAAACTTCTTGAATATATATTCCTAATGTATATACATACTTCATTGTAATATCTAAAGTCAAAATCATTACACTTGGAAAGTGAATTTGTTCAAGCCCTTGAATAAATTGAGGCCAAGAAGTAACACTCAAAAATATTGAAATATTAAGCATTATTAATACTGTGCGTGCAATAAACAAGCCAATATTGTTATCCCTCAACAACAAACTTGGTAATAGAACTATTAAAGAAATTAAAATTAATTTTGTTAATTTCTTTCCAATTCTAACAATTACTTTTCCAGGTAAAAATACCAAATGCAATAAAATTAATATAAAAACCAGCCACAAAAATACAACTTGAGATGATAATAATATCAAAGTAGTAAGAACTATCAATTCAGCTATTCTCATCCAGGGAGAATTTTTAGCAGCATAAGCTGGAGATACTTTTGTTAGAGCTTTAATTAAATTAGTAAAAATATTTAAATTATTTTGAATTAATTTGCCCTTTGAAAGCTGGACCTTACTTTCTTCTTTCTTATTAAGCCATCCAGGCAAATCATTACAATCGTTGACCTGATTGCTTTGGCTTTGATCTATTTGATGAATCATAAATTGACATCAACACCTTACTAATAAGAAAGAAAATTAATATTGCGGTAACCGCACTTAAAATATACCCAATAGGCAAACTAGTTCCAGGAATTGTATAGTCCCCAAATAGAGCAGTGTACTTTATTCCATGACTCATTCCAGTTGGAATTGTATTTGAAATATGCTCTAATTTTAATCTCTGCAATAATTCTGCGTTATCCCATTCGCCAAAAGCAGTTCCAGTAGCAAGTAATCCAATTGGCGATAAAGCTACTAAACCAATAATAAAGTAAATGAAATACTTGACTGCACTCTTTTTAGAAGTATTTTTTGGTAAATTATTTTGATAGAGCTCATTAGGAGCCGCCTTTTTAACAAATGCATAAACAACGTAAGTAAAGAACGCTTCAACCCAGCCTCCAATAGCTAAGTGAGCAACACAAAGCGCTGGAATTGTAATTGCTAATGGATATGGATTATATAATGGAGTTCCATTTGAAGTGTGTGCAATCAATGGCTGAATCCCAAGTTCAAATCCCGCCATTAAAGCTGCTAAATTAATACCACAATAAGACCCAACGATGGCACCTAAACTTGGATGGTGATGTTTACGCAAAAAGTTATAGATCCAATATCCTGTAAATGGCATTACAATGGCCATATTAAAGATGTTTGCACCAAGCGCTAAAATTCCGCCATCTCCAAATAAAAATGCTTGTAAAATCAACGCGACACTCACCGCAATCGACGCGGCATATGGTCCTATCAATATCGCTAGTAGTGTCCCTCCGACAGCGTGCAGACTTGTAGCACCAGGAATTGGAACATTAAACATCATCATTAAGAATGATAGTGAAGCTGCAATTCCCAGCATCGGCGCTAAATCTTTACGCTGTTTAAGTTCTAACTTAACTTTTTTCAATGAAATTGCCACAACAGGAGCTGCTACTACAAACATAACTCCACATGTTGCTGGACTTAAGTAGTTATCTGGTATATGCATTTAATTTCCTGCTTTCATTTGATGTTTATACATCACATTCAATATGATCGCTTTTACGTAAATCAAACTTTGAAAAGTTAAGCATTTTTTCTCTATAATAATTAATGAATTTTAATATTAATTTTCGATTTTTATAAGAACTGCTACTTAAAACCCGCAAAACTATTCCGTCTTCTTCAAGCACTGAAATACCATAATGAACATCAAAATCAAACTGATTCAAATATTTACGGATTTCTTCTACTGTATCTTGATTAAGATTTTCATCAATAATTACTGCGGAATTGAAATTTTGCTTTCCTTCAAAGTAGCCAATTTGGTACATTGGATCAATTTCTGGATCAACAATTAAATAATCATTATATACCAAGCGACCATCATAAGTTATTTTTGTTTGCAAGCCAATTTCACTGTATTGAAATGGAGTATCATCTGGTGACCATCCACTTGACAATCCATCAGTTAGGATTAATTTAGCTCCTTTTTCCATTTCAATTTTAGTATTTTGATGATAATATGCATCCTTATAAGGAATTGTTTCATCTTGATAAAATTCTAAGAAAGCATCTTTTCCTATATGAATCCGATCTTCTTGACTCGTTAATTCATGATTTTCACACTTATAAACATATGTCGGAGACTGTGTAGTAACTATAGCATGACTATTATCTTCAAGCTTAACTTGATATAGATAATTTTCACCTTCGACATAGCCACCTCCAGTAGTAATTAAAAAATAATATGGAATATCATCTTTATTAGGCTGCCGAAATGAAATCCATGAATTTCCTTCACGATATGTACGCTTAGCAAAACTACGACCATTTTTATTAACAAACTGAAGATCAATCAATCCATCTACAGTTTTATTTTGCATTTTCTAGATCCTCAAGCAATACATCTTTCTTAATCCAATTAATAACGCCATCTAAGCCCTCATCTGTCTTAAGGTCTGTAAACAAGAAGTCGCCATCTTTACGGAATTTTTCTGAATCTTCCTTCATTCGATCAAGATTTGCACCTACATATGGAGCTAAGTCAGTCTTATTAATGATAAACAAATCAGATTTAATCATACCTTGACCAGCTTTACGTGGAATCTTTTCACCTTCAGCTACATCAATGATATAAATTGAAAAATCTACCAATTCTGGACTAAAAGTTGCAGCAAGGTTATCACCACCACTTTCAATAAAAATTAAGTCCAAATCATTATTAAAGCGCTTTTCAAGTTTTTCAACTGAGGCCATGTTCATTGAAGCATCTTCACGAATTGCTGTGTGGGGACAGCCTCCAGTTTCGACACCAATGATTCTGTCTTCATCAAGGACTGAATTCTTAACCATATATTCAGCGTCCCACTTAGTATAAATATCATTAGTGATAACTGCCATGTTGTAATCTTTATTCATATGGCGTGTTAGACGTTCAATCAAAGTAGTCTTACCTGATCCAACAGGTCCACCAACACCAATTCTTACTGCACGTTTCATAAAATTATATCCTTTCAATAATTACGACATAAATAAACGAGATTCTTGAGTTTCATGCTTTATTTGAGCTATTTCAAGCCCAGGTGCATTCGCACCTAAATATGCTTCATCAAGTTTTTGAACTTGCTTATATAATCTTTTAAGAAGCTTAATTAAATCGTTTAAAATTACTTGACCTTCTCTTTGTCCTAAAGGAATTGCTCTAACCGCATTCAATACCAACGTAGAAGCTACACTGTAGCCATACATTAAAAATGCATCTAATAACGGAATTTTTTTATAATGGGCAAAGATTGAGAAAACAATAGCCGGATTTCCATAAGCTTTATTATCCTCAATAGCTTTAGCATATTTGTTTAAATATGGTACTTTGTTACCATAAATTTTTTTGATCAGAGTAATCATTTCATGAGCGATAAGCTTAGTACCGTCACGAGTTTCAACAGCTAAAGTAGACTTGGTGATTTCGTCATCATATTTGAATAATCTTTCAATTTTTTTATCATTGAGTGCTTCATAACACAACTTAACGAGCAAGCCTTCACCATACTTAAACTGTGAACGATAATAATTTTCTAGCCAAATTTTAAACTCTGGGGACTTTTTAATTACATTTCTTCTTAGATAATTTTCCATTCCAAATGAATGGTTAAACGTTCCAATTGGAAAAGTTGAATCACAAATCTGAAAAACCTCAAGATAGTTTATTTTTTCATTTAGCTCATTTTTCATCTTTTTTCCTACTTATTTTGTGAAATCAACATACTCTAATGGTTGATCAAGTTGTATCTTCTTTGTTTCATAATTAATGTCTTTATTGTTAAGGGCATTAATGACTACTTTATCTAAAAGCAGTGCAATTTTTCCATTCTTGATTTGAACAGGTTTATGCAAATTACCTAAAAAGTGAGCAATCAAGCCCATTTCATCAATATCTTTTGGAGTAATTTCAATCATTTCATCTGGAATTACGCTCAAGACAAGTAATTCGTGCTCACCTAACTTAAAAGCAGAACCGTTTTCTAGAATTTGATCTTCATTTTCAAGACGGATACCATATTCATTACCATGATCAGTCTTTACGCGAAGAATATTCTTCATTAAATCATCACTTTTAACTGATGCGGTTTCAATATGATAGCTTCCGATATTTGGAATATCATCTACATTACGATAAACTTCTGTTAAAATCATTTATAAACCTCTTTTGTCGAGTAATAAAAGAAGATTGGAATTAAATAAATTCCAATTCCTCTTTCAAATTTTCAATTAGAATAAGTAATAACGTTGAGTTAATGGAAGTGTTGGTGCTGCTGGACAAGTAATTTCTTTTCCATCAATAGTTACTACATATGTTTGTGGATCAATTTCGATAGTCTTTGGTGTGTAATTGTTAAGCTTCATATCACGCTTAGTTAAGTTTCTTGTGTTGTGAACTGGCAAGATTGTCTTATTCAGACCAAGTTCTTCTTTAATACCATGATCATAAGCATATTGTGAAACATAAGTTACACAAGTGTGGTTAACTGCACGACCTTTTGCACCATAAAGGAAACGTTCAAAGACTGGCTCTGGAGTTGGCAAACTTGCTCCTGGATCACCTTGGATTCCGTAGGTAATCATACCGTTTTTAATTACCATATCAGGCTTACCACCAAAGTACTTAGGATCCCAAAGAACTAAGTCAGCATATTTGCCTTTTTCAACAGAACCAATATAGTCGCCAATACCATTACAAATTGCAGGATTAATGGTATATTTAGCAACATATCTCTTAATACGATTATCATCATCATATTTAGAGTCGCCTTCAAGTGGACCACGAAGTTTCTTCATTTTACTTGCAAGTTGCCATGAACGCATTGCAACTTCACCAATACGTCCCATAGCTTGGGCATCTGAAGACATCATACTTAAAGCACCCATATCTTGGAGAACATCTTCGGCTGCTTCAGTTTGCTTTCTGATTCTAGATTCAGCAAAAGCTACATCTTCAGGAAGCTTTGGATTCAAGCTGTGACAAACAATAGTCATATAGAATAATTCATCAATAGTATCCTTGCAGAATGGGTTAGTTGGAGTAGTTGATGATGGAAGTACATTATCTTGACCACAAACAACCATGATATCAGGAGCGTGACCACCACCGGCACCTTCTGTGTGGTAAGTGTGAATGGTATTTCCGCCAATAGCATTGATAGTATTTTCAACGAATCCACCTTCGTTCAATGAGTCAGTGTGAATCGCAACTTGTACATCATATTTATTAGCGACAGCAAGTGTATTTTCAATACCAGCAGCTGTAGCACCCCAGTCTTCGTGAATCTTGACTCCAGCACAACCAGCCTTAATTTGTTCAGCAACTACTTCTGGATTGGTACCAACACCTTTTGCCATCAAACCATAATTTACAGGTGAATCATCAACAGCTTGTAACATTCTGTGAGTGTTCCAAGCACCTGGGTTACAAGTAGCTGAACGAGTACCATTAGCAGGACCAGTTCCCCCACCAAATAAAGTAGTAATACCATTATCAAGAGCTGCTTGTTCTTCACCAGGTGAGATATAGTGAACGTGAGTATCAATACCTCCAGCAGTAAGAATCTTACCTGATCCATCGATGGCTTCAGTACTTGCTCCAACAACAAAGTCTACTTTATCCATGATGTCAGGGTTACCACCCTTACCAATAGCAAGAATCTTACCATCACGAATACCAACATCAGCTTTATAAATTCCTGTCCAGTCAATGATCAAAACATTAGAAATGATTAAATCAGCAACCAGTGGGTTGTCCTTACGAGTTTCATTAGGGTTAACACCCATTCCATCACGTAAAACTTTACCTCCACCGAATACACTTTCTTGACCATGGACTGTTAAGTCTTTTTCAACTTTAGCGAATAGATCTGTATCACCTAAGCGAACACTATCTCCTGTTGTAGGACCATAAAGTGATGCATACTGTTCGTGATCCATATCAAAACTCATAAATTTACCTCCTTATAAGTATTATTTTTAATAGTTTGCCTTATCTTGAGTTTTAAGTGGGTACTTATTATAAGTATCGGCTTTCTTATCAACATCAAGCCAGCCATTGACTTTATTATTGAATCCAAATACACGACGCTTGCCGCCAAAGTCAATTAATCTAACAGTTTGTTCTTCTCCAGCTTCTAGACGAATGGCAGTACCTGCTGGAATATCAAGGTGCTTGCCCCAAGCCATATCACGGTCAAATTGCAAACCTTCTTCATTTGCTTCATAAAAGTGATATTCGGAACCAACTTGAACTGGACGGTCACCGACATTCTTTACCTTAAGTGAAATCGCTTTATATCCAACATTGTATGGAACTTTGTCGGATTGTAATTTATATTCTCCAGGAATCATTTAAATTCTCCTTTTTATTTACATCTAACGAATTGGATCAGTTACAGTAATCAACTTAGTACCATCAACAAAAGTTGCTTCAACTTGAATCATAGGAATCATTTCAGAAATTCCTTCCATTACATCTTCTTTTGTTAACCAAGTTGCACCTTCATCAGATAATTCTTTTACTGACTTACCATCACGAGCGCCTTCTAGTAAACGACTTGTAATGTAAGCAACAGCTTCTGGTTCATTTAACTTTAAGCCACGTTCTTTTCTTTTTTCGGCAATCATACCAGCTAAGCTGATCATCATTTTTTCTTGTTCACGCTTCGTAAGCCTCATTATTTATTCATTTCCTTTCTAACTAATTTGGCCATACATTCACAAGCATTAGGAATCCTGGAATCCATGCTGTTATAATTCCCTCAACAATTCCTAAATAACCTGGAAACTTTCCTAAGTTTAGATGGAGATTATTGGTTAAAAAACCTGTCAGCCATAAAATTCCCCATGCCCACCAGATAAGTCCATAAATCCAATTTCCACCAAAATTTTGAAAACATAAAATTCCAGCGGGAATTGAGTTTATAGCAACAAATAAACTAAAATAGCCATAGAGTCTTTGGTCGAACTCACATATTGTATTTATCGCTACATAAAGGTAAGTAAATGCAAACAATAATCCAGTAGCACTAGCATAAAACCAACTATTTGGTTTTCCTGCAATAATTCCCCATGATAGGGCAACAATGTTCAGAATTAAACTTAAACCACCTGTGAAGAAGTTCATCACAATAATTGATTTATCTGATATTTCTTCGACTGAATATAGACCATTGCTTATCAAAACAATTCCAACATACAGTAATATGCACCCTAACACTTATTTCACTTCCTTCTGCGAATAATTTTATTTAAAACTAGATATCATAAGTCTTTTCATTAAGCATTGTTTCATCTAGGCCAGCTTTAATAATTTCCTCAGAAGGACGAATATTAGTAATCGAGCCTAAAAGCTTCAGCAAAATAAAAGTGATAATAAAGGAATAAGCCGCTACTAAAATTACACCGCCAGCTTGAATCAAGAATTGACTAACACTAGCACTAACGCCATTTACGCTGCTATCTGCAAGAATTCCAATCAAAATTGTTCCAGTAAATCCACCTATTCCGTGAACCCCCCAGACACCGAGAGCATCATCCCAGCCAACTTTTTCTTGGATGCTTACAGCAACATTACAAATAATTCCAGCAACTATTCCAACAATTATCGCAGTAGCTGGATTTATATATCCAGCACACGGAGTTATTGTTGCAAGACCTGCAACTGATCCAGTTAAAACATCAACAAAATTAACGCTTCCACGAACAAAATAAGCATATAAAATCCAAATGACCATTCCACTAGCCAAGCCAATGGCAGTATTGGTAAATGCTTTAGTAGCAAGAGCACCTGCTTTTAAGGCACCCCCTGAGTTAAAGCCAAACCAACCAAACCATAAAAGTCCGGTACCAATAGCTGCAGCCATTAAGTTACTTGGCTTCATTCCTTTATGACTAAGGTCACGCTTCCCTAGCACGATAACACTAGCCAGGGCTGCAAATCCTGCAGTTGTATGAATCACGGTGCCACCAGCAAAATCAACAAATCCTATTTTTTCGAGGAAACCATTTCCCCAAACCCAGTGACAAACCGGAATGTAAACAAGTATTGTCCAAAAGATTAATAAAAGAATATAGCCTTTCATATTTAATCTTTCAGCAAAAGCTCCACTAATTAACGGAACTGTAATAACACAAAACATCATTTGAAATAAGAAAAATAGCGCAAATGGAATTGAAGCTGCATGAACTGCACTAGGAACCAAGCCAACATGGGCTAAGCCAAAGTAATCAGTAATATTACCAATTATTCCGCCAAAATCTTTCCCAAAAGCTAGTCCAAAACCACCATAAGTCCAAATTAAGGTTACGATTCCCATTGAAATCAATGATTGCATCATAATATATAGGACACTTCTCTTGCGTGCTAACCCGCCATAAAAAAATGCTAAACCTGGTGTCATTAAACACACCATCGCGGTACAAAGCATCATAAAAGCGGTATCGCCACTATTAATCTGCATTAAAATCTCCTCTCATTACTAAACTATCTAGTTATAACTAAACTTAGGACATCAATGTGTAAGCTGTTTCACAACTCTTTCTTAGCGTACGCCATAAAAAATCAGTATACAAACAATTACACTTGGTGTTTACTTTTTAAAATGTATATAAAGTTTTAAATATAATGGTAGCCTCATATTAAACATAACTTTTTATTTATATATAAAAATACGATCTCTCAGTTTAATAAAAATCAATTTATGTTTATAAATTGGTCCTTTTATCTTTTATAGCTTTATTATTTTTTTAAGCAACAAAAAAAGAGGACTTATGTCCTCTTAGAAATAATTTTAATTTAACATACTACTTGCATAGGGTAATTCTAATGATGGATCAGCATTTAAAGTTAAGTCTGCAAACTTGCCCTCATTATACAAATTATAAGCTGCTGCACCAATCATAGCTGCATTATCACCACAAAGTTTTAAATCTGGCAAAATTACCTTAGGTTGCTTATCTTTTGGTAATTTTGCAATTTCAGCGCTCATTCGTTCACGCAAACCAAGGTTAGCAGCAACCCCGCCACCCATAATAAATGTTTTAGGTTGATACTCTTTAATAGCTCTAATAGTTTTATGAGCTAAAACATCAATAACTGCTGCTTGAAAACTTGCAGCCAAATCATATTTATTCAACTTTTCATGAATTTGATCTGCATGATGGCAAGTATTAATAAAAGCGCTCTTTAATCCTGAAAATGAAAAGTCATAATCATCATCTTCCATCATTGCTCTTGGAAAATCAAAAGTATCTTTTCCTTCATGAGCCCATTTATCAATGGTTTTTCCAGCAGGATAGTTTACACCTAGCACTCGTCCAATTTTATCATATGCTTCACCTGCTGCATCATCACGAGTATCTCCAATAATCACAAAATCAGTTGAACTCTTCAATAAGACAATTTCCGTATGTCCTCCAGAAACTTGTAAAGCAATTGCAGGATATTCAATTTCATCCTTTAATTGAGCTGCCATAATATGACCCATAATATGGTCAACACCAATCAAAGGAATTCCAGTAGCCATTGAAGCGGCCTTTGCGGCACTTACTCCAATTAAAAGCGCGCCTACTAAACCAGGTCCATAAGTTACAGCAATTGCATCAATATCATCCCAGCTAGTATTTGCTTCAGCGAGTGCTTCTTTAGTAATCTGACTAATAACTTCAATATGGTGACGACTTGCAACTTCAGGAACAACTCCACCAAAACGCTGGTGACTTTTAATCTGAGTAGCTACAATTAAACTTTCAATTTCACGTCCATTTTTAATTACAGCTGTTGAAGTTTCATCACATGAACTTTCATAAGCTAAAATACGAACATCTTTCTTTTCATTCAAAATATAAACTTCCTTCTAACTTTTAACTCGATGAGGCGTAAGCCATAGCATCATATTTATCGCATCAGTATCATCTTGATAATAATTTTTTCGAATAAAAGTCGACTCAAAACCTAATTTTTGATATAAATTTTGAGCTCCCTGATTATCTACTCTCACTTCTAAGCTAACTGCTTCACTGCCATTAGTACGTGCTCGATCAATTATGAAATCCATCAAGTATGTAGCGATATGCTGACGTTGAAATTCAGGCGAAACTGCAATATTTGTAACATGCGTTTCTCTAGGATGAAAACGTGCACCAATAAATGCTACTAAAGTAGATCCATAATAAACTACTAAATAAAGTGAATTTTGTCTTTTAGCTAATTCCGTTTTAAAAGAGAAACTACTCCATGGCGTACTTCCTGAATAAACTTGTTTCTCTAAAATGAGCAAATCGGGAATATTATCATCAGTTGCTTGCATTACTTGCATTCTTTTTCCAGCAATTGAAACAATAAACGGGGAAAAACTCATATCTATTTTATTTTCTATTGGATGAAAAAATTTTTTAAACTTCTTCAACATAATCACTGTCAGGTCCAAATGGCTTCCCTGTCTTTTTATGCCAATCTACTTCTGCCTGTGTGCGACGCAAATAGCGAGGTAATAACTTATCAGGGTCAATTGTTTTTTCGTCCAATGCAAGTTGTCCAATTAGCCCAGCATGAACAATATTTTGTTCATCAGTTCCATAACTATAATCAAATCCACTATCAGTAATTCGTTTATCCTGCTTATTAAAACCGTTACCTACAAAAATAACTTTTTGAAAGTCACTCTTTCCCAAGTATTCTTTAATAGCATCCAACAAGACATCAATATGATAATGTCCATCAGCAATTACATTTTCAAGTTTCCCATTTTCATTAATGATATAACCACCTGCAAAGTAATTATCATTTCTTGCATCTAACCCTGCAATAATTAAAGTAGCTTTATCACTCACACTTTTTGCAAGGGCCTTTAAAGTTGAGACACCAACCACTTCTTTGTTTAAAATACTACTAAACATTTTTACAGTGGTAATACCTATTCTAAGACCAGTATAAGAACCAGGACCAATTGCAACAGCAAAACGATCAATATCTTTAAGTTCTAACTGATTATTAACCAAGATTTCTTGAATCATAGGATCCAAATGTTCACTGTGATTACGTTGATCAACTTCATTTTTTTCGACAATAATATTTTCATTATCATTCAATGCAACACTTAGGTTACTAGTTGCTGTTGAAACACTTAAAATTCGCATATCTAACTCTTTTCTTTTTTAGTTACTTTTTTATTTTAACACGAGATACAGATTGTAAAACAAAGTAGCTTACAATCATTTGTAACCAAGGAACGATTATCTCTTTTGGTGCCCGTTGAATTAAAGCAGCCTTAATATCTAAACCATATAAAATGTGAACCCACATTGTATTCATTCCTACATTAACAATTAAAGTTACCAACAAAGTTGCTACAATAATTCGCCAAACTTTAATTGGCTTTTGATAAAAAAATAACCCATAAATAAATGGTCCTACTATCGCACTCAAAGTAAAGCCAATAAAGAAACCACCTTGCTGTCCAAAGAGAGCAGAAGCAACTAAATCACTAACTCCACCTCCAACTGCACCCCAGATCGGACCAAATAAGTACCCTAATAAGATGTCTCCGATAAATCCTAATCCTACTTTTACCATTGCGGGGCCAAATGAAAATTGACTTAATACTACCTTCATAGCTACCACAATTCCCAATAAAATCAAATCACGCAATTCAACACGGATTAAACCTTTGGTTTTCAAAAGCATCCCTCCTTAAACTAAAAAACATGACAATCGTCATGTTCCATTAAATCATATTTTACGCCATTTTAGTTCGCAGAGTGCTTGTTCTTTACCATTTTCATTTAAAATTGCATGATGTGAATAAATTGCACTGCCATTTTTTTCAAGTTTCATTACAGATACAGGCTCTTCTCCATATTGAACTTCTTTATCAAATTTTATATCAATTGATTCAATTACATAGTCTCTTAAGAAATCTCGAGACATCATATCAACAAACCAATTAAAATAATGGCTATTAGTTAAATGGTGATTAGTATCTAAATCATCATATCGAACACGATACTTTCTTTTAATATCATATTCATTACGCAACCGTAATCGTGGAAATCTTGGCATTTTCTTTAATAGCGGAACATCAAAGCTTTCCATTAATTCACTATCAGTTGGAGTCAATTTACGCTGTTTTAAATCAAATAATACCCACTGACTTTTAACTGTAACAATTTCTTGTCCTTTATAATCAGTAATTGAAAAGTCACGATATTCAAAAAAGCGATTATATCCACTAGCTTCTGTTGTTAAAACGATTTTTTCACCTGGTGAAGGCAATCTAACAATATCAAAATGATATTGTGTTACTACCCATCCTAAACCGCGTTTAACTAAATCATCTGTTCCAGCATCACCAGCATCTAACTGATGTTCTGAAACCATCATTAATAAATCAATCATAGTAGGAATTTTTAAATGTCGATTTTCATCGCATTCACCAAATTCTACTGTATGTTTTTCACTATATCTCATAATTATCCCTGATGATATTGCTCATAGAGCTCATTTTTAGAAACTTTATTTTCTTTAGCAACTTGCTTGATGGCATCTTTTTTACTAGTTCCTTCGGCAACTAATTTATCGACTAATTTAATAAGTTCGTTCCATGATAAAGTTTCTTCTTTTTCCATATTTGGAGAAACTAAAATTACAAATTCCCCTCTTGGAGCATTTTCATTAAAATAATTAGTTACTTCCTCTATACTGCCACGAACAAATTCTTCGTGAATTTTTGTTAATTCCCGAGCTGCAACAATTTGTCTATCTGCTTTAAAAATAGAACTCATTGTTTTTAGAGTTTTGCTTAGTCTATGAGGAGCTTCATAAAAAATTGAAGTAGCGTGAGATTTTGCCATTTGTTCAAAAAACGGTTTTTGTTCAGATGATTTTCTTGGCAAAAAGCCATAGTATGTAAACGGTTGAGCATCAAAACCTGAAGCGATTAAAGCCGTTGCAAAAGCTGAAGGACCAGGTAGTGGAACTACGGGAATATCAGCTTTAATACATTCTTTAACTAGAATATATCCTGGATCAGAAATAACAGGCATTCCAGCATCACTGATTTCTGCAATCACAGCGCCTTCTTGCATTAGCTTAACTAACTCTGGAGCACGTTCTTTTGAGTTATATTTATGAAAAGACAACATTTTATTATGAACGCCGATTTTTTCAAGTAAAATCCCACTTGTTCGAGTATCCTCTGCAGCAATATAATCTGCATCTGTTAGAACTTTCTTAGCTCGAATTGTAATATCTTCTAAATTGCCAATTGGAGTTGGAACTAAATAAAGTTTTCCTTTATCATCTTTATAACTGCTTTGACGTTTCATATCATCTATTATCCTTTTTTACAGTCTTTTTTTCACCAAAATTATCAAGAATATCTAAACAAAACATGCAATCAGCATTAGGATCACGGTGAGAGCCATAATACATATTACAAATATGATATCCTGAATCATAAATTTGTCTAATTGATTCTAAACCACTCTGAGTTTTGACAACTGGCTCATTTTTACTTGCCTGAGTTAATTTATCCAACTTTTCACGTAAAAGCTTATTTTCGACTTTTAGTTCAGTGTTTTCTTTTAAAGTTTCTAAAATATCATTTTCTAAACTTTCGACTGTTTTGGTCATTTTTTCCATTGAATCATGGAGTTGCTTCAGCTTTGAATAAGAATCCACTATAAAACACCTACCGTTTCCATTTTAAAGCAAGATAATCTAGTACATTACGAAAGTTCACATTGCTGGCTTGCATTTTATCAGCTTCTATTAAGTATTTTAGCATTTTTGCTGCTACTAAGCGTCTTCGATCATTATTTAAATCTTTTTGCGCCCACAATTTTAAATTAAGCAAAATATATTTTCTTTGACTTACCAATTTTACTTCGCCTAAACGATGTGCATTAACCAAAGAAAGACTATTTCCTTCTAACATTTCTTGATAAAAATACTTAATTAACTGATCCAAATTTTTTGTATTACCTAATTCTTCAATCTCTGCATTTGAAAAACCATTTTCAAGTAAAATTTCAGTTTTTCCTTTTGCTGTCTTACCTTCATTAAAATTTAATACCTGAACTCTTGACCTAATAGTTGGCAATATCTGGTCAGCATTATTAGTAATTAATATTGAAACCACTGGTGCAACAGGTTCTTCAAGCAAATTAAGTAACGCATTAGCAGCAGATAAAGTTAATTTTTCAGCTTCTTTAATAAAGAAAAAGCGCCGAGAAGATTCCACCGGACTTTTAGCTAATTCTTCTTTCAAAGGTCGAATTTGATCAATACTCAAACTATTCTTACCTTCTGAATCAACTAATAAAACATCTGGATGATTAACTGAAATAATTTGCTGACAATTTCGGCATTTTCCATCAGGCTTAACTTCTCCACTACAATTAAATAAACAAGCAAGCCAATATGCAGTATTTAATGCCTCATCTTCATCATTATCTACAAACAAATAACTATGAGTTAACTGCTTATTTTCGTATGCTCTTTTTAAAAAATCAGCCTGTGAGTTATTAATTTTTGTTATATCAACCATTAGAAACGCTTAAATTCATCAACTGGCACAACAAAACAAGTAGCTCCACCTACTGTAATATTTACTGGCTGACTGATTTCATAACCAGTTGTTACCATGCTTGGTTGAATCAATTCTTCACGAGAACGAGATTGTTTCTTGATGATATCAAGCACATCTTGTACTTTATTATCGTCAGTACCAATCATGAAAGTGGTATTACCTTGACTTAAAAAGCCACCTGTAGTTGCCAATTTAGTAGCTCGAATATTATTTTTAACAAATTCACGTTGTAATTTATTTGAATCTTCTTTTTGAACAATTGCAATTACTAACTTCATTGATAAATCCCTCTAAAAAATTTCTGGTAGATTTTCTTCGATAACCTTAATGCAATCCGCCACTACTTTTTCAATAGTTTGACTTGCATCAATCACTTTAATACGCTTAGGATTATCCTTATTTACTATTTTATAGCCATCGTAAACCTTTTTATGAAAAGCTAATTTTTCTTGTTCTAAACGATCTTCATTATCAGGACGAAGCTTTTGGATTCGGCTAAGTCCTACTTCAGGCTCAATATCTAAAAATATAGTCAAATCAGGCTCTATTCCTCTTGTAGCAAAGTCATTGATTTGCTTAATTTCCTTTATTCCTAAATCTCGCCCGGCCCCCTGATAAGCTAAAGAACTATCTACAAACCGATCCGATATTACCAACTTACCTGCTTGTAAAGCTGGAATAATTACTTCTGACATCAATTGACTTCTAGATGCAGCATATAATAAAGCTTCGGTTCGATCATCCATTTCTGAATTATTTGGATCTAAAATAATTTTACGAATTACTTCAGAAATTTTAGAACCACCAGGTTCTCGAACTGTAATATACTGAATTTTTAATTTAGGAGTAATTTGCTCCAAAATTTGCTTTAAAACAGTACTTTTACCAGCTCCATCCGGACCTTCAAAACTAATAAAAAAACCTTTCATAAAATTCCCCCATAGCTTCTATTCTACAGAAGTTTACCAAACTTTAACAGAGCAAATATTTGAATGCCAAAAAACTCCCCTTTCAATTAGGGGAGTTTTGTTATTGTGTAATAGCATTGGTAATGCCACTAAATTTTGTATGACGGTGACGTGCTTCATTATATAAGAATGTGTATTTAGCTCGCAAAATTTTACTTGCAACAACATTGTCATCAGACATATCTAGAGTTGTCTGATCTAAATCTTTTTGTAGTGCTATTTCATTTTGTAGCTTTTCAACCAATGTAATGAGACGCTTGTCACCTTCTTCTTTAATTTTATTTCTTTTTGCCATTATAAAGACGTTCTTCCTTGTACTGCACGTTTTAGCGTAATTGAATTTGCATATTCGATATCACTACCAACAGCAAGCCCTGCAGCTAAACGAGTAACTTTAATACCAGCGGGTTTAATAAGCTTACTGATATACATTGCAGTTGCTTCACCTTCAGGGGTAGAATTAAGCGCTAAAATTATCTCTTTAACCTGGTCTTGTTTTTGCAGACGAGTAATTAAAGATTTAATATTAACTTCTTCTGGACCTATTCCATCCATAGGAGACAACACTCCATGTAAAACATGATACAATCCGCTATATTCACCCATTTCTTCAAATGCCATTACATCTTTAGGCTGTTCAACAACCATAATAGTAGTTTGATCACGTTCAGGATTGGCACAAATATCACAAATTTCTTTTTCTGTAATATTACCGCAAATCTTGCATTGATGAATATTTTCTTTAACCTCTCTTAATGATTTAGAAAAATCTTCCACATCTTGTTGAGGCATATCCAAAGTATAAAAAGCTAATCTAGTCGCAGTTTTTTCACCAATTCCTGGTAGTTTCATATATGAGTCAATCAAACGAGCAATTGGTAATGGATATTGCAACTTACATCAAACCCTTCGTATATTTACCCAAACTTGCTTGAGTTGCTTCGTCAATTTGAGATAATCCCTTATTAACTGCATCAATAATTAAATCTTGAAGCATGTCTGGATCTTCTGGATCAATTGCTTCTTCGTTAATCTTAATATCCTTTAACTTACGGTCACCACTAAAAGTTGCAACTACTAAATCATCAGCTGATTTTCCAGTGAAAGTTTGAGCAGTAATATTTTCTTGTTCTTCTGCCATTTGAGCTTGAAGCTTCTTTGCCTGCTTCATCATTTGTTGCATATTCATGCCGCCCATACCACCAAAATTAGGTCTTCTACTCATTTTTTATCTCCTTTAATCTTTAACTTTAACTACATCCCCAAAAAGTGCCTTTGCTTTTTCAACAACTTCTTTACTTTCTTGGGAATCAGTCTCGTTTTCATTTTTAACTAGTTCAAGCTGCTGCTTTTTCTTTGCTAAAAGCTCATCTTTATGACTCTTAACAAATTCGCTTCTAACTTGTAGCCAGTCAGTATCCGGTACTAATACAATACCATAAGAATGCTTTGTAAACTTCTCAATATTGTCTTTAACTTTAATTATAAATTCACTATCAGTCGTATTTTCAAACCAAAGCATATACTTACATTTCAATACTACCTTTTCAGAACTTGCAGCTACCGGCTCCAATACTTCTAAAATTGCTCTTTCAGAAACTTCTAAAATTGAACGCAAGTCTGGCCAAACATTCTTGATTGCTTGTAAATCTTTTTTTGTTGCATTTTCTAAAACTTGATATACTTCTTTGCGATTTTTTTCCTCAGAACGTTTAAGCTTTTTAGCAGATTTAGTATTAACTGAAGTTTTATTTTGAGTTTGAGATTTAGTTGTTTTCTTTGAAGTAAATTTCACATCATCAATAGAACTTGAAGTTTGAGCAGTTGCAGTTTGAGCTGGCAAGTTATTAATCTTTTCAGTTAATTGAATAACTTGTTGTCGCAAATTTTTCAATTCTGCATCTAATTCAGAATTTATCGAAGTATTTACTGGTTGTACTTTTTCTTTAATAGTACTTGCTTCAACCAAAAATACTTCAAGCGGAATTTGTTGCTGATTAGTATAACGCAAATCCTTTAAAGCGGTATTTGCCAAATTAATTAAATCAAAGTATCTTTTTTCTGGAATATTCTTAATTTGTTCGATAAACTCTTCAGTTAAAAAATTACTTTCATTTTTTTCATTTGTCTTAATTACCATTAAAGCATTTGTTGTCATATCAATTAATTCATCCAAGATATTTTTAGAACTTGCCCCATCTTGAAGAGATAATTTTGCTTCAGACAATGCTTGAGACACATTTTGAGATAAAATTGCCAAAAGAATCTTTTCAATTCTTTCTTTTGCTGCAAAACCTGTAATTTGCAAAGCATCTTTATAATTTATTTTACCCTTTTCATAGCTTAAAAGCTGATCTAAGATACTGAGAGAGTCTCTCATTCCTCCATCAGCTACTTGAGCAATAACAGAAAGAGCCTTTTCTTCATAATCAATCTTTTCCTCATTAAGGATAAATTTCATTCTATTTTCTAAATCTTTTTTAGAAATTCGCTTAAAATTATACCTTTGAGTTCTTGAAATAATAGTAGCTGGAACTTTTTGTAATTCAGTTGTAGCCAAAATAAAGACAACATGCTCTGGGGGTTCTTCTAAAGTTTTAAGCAGAGCATTAAATGCTCCCATCGAAAGCATATGAACTTCATCAATAATATAAACTTTGTACTTTCCCTGAGTTGGAGCATATTTTACTTTATCACGAATATCACGGATTTCATCAACACCATTGTTAGAAGCTGCATCAATTTCCATAATATCAGGCATCGAACCACTATCTGCTGCTAAGCAGTTTTCACATTTATTGCAGGGTTCTCCATCTTGCAAATTAGTACAATTTAATGCTTTTGCAAAAATCTTGGCACAAGAAGTTTTTCCTGTTCCGCGAGGTCCTGCAAATAAAAATGCATGTGAAATAGTTCCGCGTTTAATTGCATTTTTAAGAGTATCAGTGATAGCTTCTTGTCCGACGACACTATCAAAAGTATTCGGTCGCCACTTCCGATATAGTGCTTGATATGCCATTAAATCTCTTTCCTTAATAAAAAAACTAACAAAAAAAGGCACATGTCTGAACAACCTTAGTGCTGCTACCTTCCGGTCCTGACACAATTCAGAGGTCAAACATTGCCCAACAAATATAATAACGTATTTTAAGTAAGAATACCAGTAGAAAATAATAAAAAACTAATTTTCTTGCTGTTCTTTTTTTAATTGCTTAGCTAACTTTTGTTTCTGTCTGATTTCTCTAAAAAAGGTTTTTAACATTTTACTAGCTTGTTCACGAAACAAACCACGAACTACATGAGGATGATGGTTAAATTTTTCCACACTAAACAAGTCGACAACACTACCACATGCTCCTGCTTTAGGATCAAGAGCACCAAAATATACATCTTTAATTCTAGAATTAATAATTGCTCCCGCACACATTGGACATGGCTCAAGTGTTACAAAAAGACTGCAATCAATCAAACGCCACATACCTAAATTTTTACAAGCTTCGCGAATTGCAATCATTTCTGCATGTTGAGTAGCATCTTGATCAAGTTCACGACGATTATAACCACGACCTATTACATTACCTTCTGGATCCACAATAATCGCACCAATCGGAACCTCATCTTGATTTTCAGCTTTTTTTGCTTCTACAAAAGCTAATTCCATATATTTTTTCTTTTCTTCTCCTGTCACAAATTTTTCTCCTTAAATTATTATTTATTATTGTAACAAAAAAGAAGCACCTTCGTGCTTCTTTATCATAAAGGACCTACATTGGGATTTCTGAAATAATGATAAAAAAATATTCCTTCAGTTATCATATATAAACAAGTTAGACCAAATGGAGTACAAGTTTCATTATCTCCTAAAATCCAACCCATCATACATACTCCGCCTAAAATAAACAGTACAGCAAATAAATACTTTATAAACTTTTTCATGATAAACGCCTTCTTTTATTGTGAATCCGTTTACATTATATACCCATATTTAGACGTAGCAAAATGTTTTAATTTTTATTTAATTAGCTCTTTTAACAGCCTTTAAAATATAATATCCCTTGTCTCTGGTTACTATTTCGCAATTGCCATATACTTCTTTCATAAGTTTGCGAGCACTAGGTTCTCCTTGTTTTTTCTGAATTACTACCAACAAGATACCACCAATTGTTAAATAGTTATTCGCATTTGCAATAATAGAGGAAACCACTTTTTTACCAGCTCTAATAGGGGGATTAGTAACAATTAAGCCAAAATTTTGACCGTGAATATCAGAATAAATATCTGAAGAATGAATATCTACATTTGTTATCTGATTAGTTTTAGCATTTCTTTTAGCTAAATCTAATCCTCTTTCATTCACATCCACCATTTCCACTTGTTGATCAGGCCAAAACTTTGCAGCAAATAACCCTATAGGTCCGTATCCTGTACCAACATCCAAAATATTTGATTTTGGAAAAGCCATTTGCTTCATCGCTTTAATTAATACACCAGAACCATAATCTATTCTCATTTTAGAAAAAACACCAGCATCAGTTGTAAATTTTAAATCAATTTCATCAATTTTATAATCAACTATATGTTCATCATGCTTAGCATTCGGATCTGTTGCAAAATACATTTGATTTTTTTCATTCATTTTATTGATTTTTTCCTTTTTCACGCTTATTTATCCAGTTTTTAAACTTTTGCCATTCATTTGAATCTGACTTGTTTTTTAAATTATTAATTTGAACTTGCATTTCTTTATTTTGCTTAGCAAGCTCATTATTTTGTTTTTCTAGTTTTTCTAGTTTCTTCAAAATCAATTGTAAATCATTTTTACTTTCATTGGAACTTGGCCATGAACTTCGGCGCATAAAATAAGCCGTAAGCGAACTAGTAATCATTCCCATTACTCCAACTCCAATTAGAATCATTACTAAAATGACACCTTTTCCAATCAAAGAATGCGGTGAAATAGTATAAGTTGAAATATCACCATAGCCCACCGTACTTGCAGTGGTAATCGCCCACCAAAAAGCCCGATCTAGTGATACATGTTCGGTAATCGAAATAGCAATTGAGCCCAACATTAAGAAAGTAATCATAAAATAAATTACATACAAAATACCATTAGTATGTAAAATTTCACGTAATTTCCCTACTAGTCCTGCCAATCTAACTAATCGAATCAATCTAAAATACAGCGCCATGTTAGCAATTTGAGCTTCTAACATCCAAAACGAAATTACACTAACTGGAATAATAGCTAAAAGATCAAAAATATGCGTTTTAAAATATTGTTTCCGGTCAACCGCCTTATATAAATGATAAAAATAATCATACGCTAATATAACTAAAATACCATTATTAATCCAAAACCATTTATTATTTGGGCTATTAATATTAATTATTGCAGCAAAATCTAAAATTATTAAAAGTATAGAAATAATGGCTAATCCAGCGATGACCCATTTATAAGTTTTTTCTCGATTAAATTTTTTCATCGTTAATCACTGTTAAAAAAATAGGGCTCTGAATTTCAGAGTCCTATTTTTATATAATAGTTGCCCAGTTGGGCAGTAACTATTTAAGGGTTACAGTTGCGCCAACTTCTTCAAGCTTAGCCTTGATGTCGTTAGCTTCGTCTTCTGAAACGCCTTCCTTAACGTTCTTAGGAGCACCATCAACAAGGTCCTTTGAGTCCTTAAGGCCAAGACCAGTGATGTCACGTACAACCTTAATAACCTTAACCTTTTCTTGACCTGCTTCAGTCAATTCAACGTCGAATTCTGACTTAGCAGCACCTGCGTCTGCAGCACCTGCAGCAGCAACTGGAGCAGCAGCAGTAACGTCAAATTCATCTTCGATAGCCTTTACAAGGTCGTTCAATTCAAGGATAGTAGCACCCTTTAATTCTTCAATAATCTTATCAGTATCTAAAGCCATTTATATATCCTCCGAAAATTTAGAATTTAGATATTAGTTATGATAATTACTTATCAATAATTATTCAGCTGATTCATCCTTTGATTCAGCAACAGCTTTAACAGCATATGCGAAGTCGCGTACTGGAGCTTGCAATACAGAAACAAGCATTGAAAGCAAACCTTCGCGACCTGGGATAGAAGCAAGTTCCTTGATTTCTTCTTTTGAAGTCAACTTACCTTCAAGCATACCACCCTTGATTTCGATTACATCAAAATCATCTTCGTACTTAGAAACAATACGAGCAGGTTCAGTAATGTCGTCAGCGTTATCAGTGTAGATAACAGCAGTTGGTCCTACAAAAGTATCTTCAAGACCTTCAATACCAGCCTTAGCAGCAGCACGTCTTAAGTAGGTGTTCTTGATAACCTTCATCTTAACGTCGTTGTCACGAAGTTCCTTACGCATAGCAGTAACTTCTTCAACAGTTAAACCTAAGTAGTTGATTACCAAAATAGCCTTAGCATTCTTAAGTTCTTCAGCAAATGCATTAACGAGCTTTTCCTTTTCAGCAATAGCAGCTTTACTCAAACGAATTCACCTCCACGAAAACTTTAATAAATTCTATAAGGCCTAATTAAAAAATCTCCATGCCATAAGAGACACAGAGAGTTGAAATTCATCATCATCTTCTGGCCTCGGCGGGATTTTGAGGCGTCATGCCACCCGAGTCTTAGGTAGAATTTACTTTAATTAGTATAGCAGGCTGGTACAATTCATGCAAGAACTAATTTACATTTTTTCTAAAAATCTGTATCATTAATGACAGAAGCAGGGGGACAAAACATGACAAACCAAGAGAAAAAAACTAAAATTTTAAATCGTTTAAGAGCTATTATTTATCTAGTACTAGGTATTACTGTTTTATTTTTAAGTATTCAAAGTATGGTAGAAGCCCATGGAAACCTAGTAACTATTTTGATTAATTTTATCTGGCTATTCTTAAGTTTAATTATTATTATTGAGGGAGGCTTTGTTATTAAAAATATCCTTTTAGCAACTGCTCCTAAACAACGACTTTTTCAATTAAGCGACTGGTGTATTATCATTGCAGGAATTATCATTACAAATGCAGCCTATATAAATAGGAATAATACCTTTTTATTGATTGGAATTGTAATTTTTATAGCTGGTTGCTTCCCCATTAAAGAAATTTCTAGAAAAAAATAGGAGATTCAAAATCTGGAATCTCCTATTTTTTATATGGTTTGGCTTTCAGTCGGATTAGTAAGTTCACTTAATTCCCCAGTAGTCTTATATACCACCCACATAGCTAGATTAACAATGTGGTCACCAATTCTTTCAAGCAAACGTGTTACCACAAAGTAACTAGATGAAGCCATTGCTGCACTTGGATCTTGTTCAATCCCATCAACAATCAACTTACGAGCTTTTACATAAGCTTTATCAATATCTTTATCTCGGCGTGCTACATCTTTAGCCATCTTTTCATCATCTTGAACATATGCTGTTAAAACTTGAATAAGCATATGACGAACACTATGTGTCATTTCACCTATAATTTCTTCTACTTCTGGAATTCTAGGATTTCCCTTAACTCGAATTGTTTCTAAAGCAATACTCATTGCATTTTCACCAATTCTCTCTAAATCAGTAGTAGCCTTCAAAATACTAATTACCACTCTAAAATCCGTTGCTACAGGCTGTTGAAGAGCCATTAATTTTAAAGCCTTTTTTTGAATATCAAGAGATTCTTGCGGAATTTTTTCCTCATTATCCACCATAGATTGGGCTGTTTTTTTATCATGATCTACAAATGCGCGAGTGGCATGATCAATTTGATCATTTACAAAAACTCCCATTTCCATAAATTGCGTATTCAACTTTTTTAATTCATCTAAAAATATTTCGTGCATCTTTTTACCTCACATTTAACCAAAACGACCATTAAGGTAATCACTAGTAATTTGCTTTTTAGGTGCTAAGAACATTTCTTCAGTTGGACCCGCTTCAACTAAATTACCATTCATTAAAAAGGCGGTTTGATCAGAAATACGCCCCGCTTGCTGCAAGTTGTGTGTAACCATAATAAAAGTATATTTACGCTTTAAATCCATAAGTGTTTCTTCAATTTCACTACTTGAAATTGGATCAAGTGCACTAGTTGGTTCATCAAGCAAAACAACTTTAGGTCTAATTGCTAAAGCTCTAGCAATACAAATACGTTGCTGCTGGCCTCCTGAAAAAGCTTGAGCATTTCTATTCAAATTGTCCTTAGTTTCTTTCCAAATTGCAGCTTGTTTCAAACTTTCTTCAACACGTTGGTCAATCAAATTTTTATCTTTGATTCCCGCAATTTTTAAGCCATAAGCCACATTGTCATAAACTGAAAAAGGGAATGGGGTTGGCTGCTGAAAAACCATCCCTACCTCTTTTCTAAGCTTTACTAAATCCATTTTGGGACTATAAATATTTTGTCCTTCAAAATCAATCTCACCAGTAATTTTGATATTCTCAATATCATCATTCATACGGTTTAAACACCGCAAAAAAGTAGATTTTCCACATCCTGATGGACCAATTAAGGCAGTTAACTCTTTTTCATGAAAATCCAAACTTATTCCATGAAGTGCTTCATAATCACCATAACTTAATTTAACATCTTTGGCAGTAATAATTTCTTTCATACTTTTTCCTTTAACCAAAACTACCTTGAATATACTCTTCTGTAATTTTTCCTTTAGGATTAGTAAAAATGTTTGCAGTTGTATCATACTCCATTACATGCCCTAAATGGAAAAATGCCGTATAATCACTTATTCTAGATGCTTGTTGCATATTATGAGTGACCATAATCATAGTATATTCGCTTCGGAGCTGTTTGAGAGTATCTTCAAGTTTAGAAGTTGACACTGGATCCAGTGCACTTGCAGGTTCATCTAACAATAATATTTCTGGTTTTACCGCTAAAGCTCTAGCAATACATAATCTTTGCTGTTGGCCTCCTGAAAGAGCTAACGCACTTTTATCAAGCTTATCTTTTACTTCATCCCAAAGAGCCGCTGCACGTAAACTTTCTTCAACTACTCTATCTAATTTTTTAGTATCTTTTTCCCCATCAGCTTTTAAAGCATAGGTAATATTTTCTCTAATTGATTTTGGGAACGGATTTGGACGTTGAAAAACCATCCCAATATTTTTACGCAATTCATAAACATTAATATTCGCTTTATTAACATCTAATCCATGAAACATAATTTTGCCATTAATTGTGGCAACTTTATCATTCATGCGATTAATTGAACGCAAAAATGTTGATTTTCCCGAACCTGAAGCACCTATCAAAGCCGTTATAGTATTCTTTTTAAAACTTAAACTAGCATCAAATAGTTTTTGTACAGTTCCTCCATACAAAACACTTAAATTTTCAGTTGAAAGAGCCAATTCATCTTTAGGGAAAGTTTTAATAAAACTCGGTTGATCTAAATTTTCCATAAAACCACCTTACTTAGCCGCTGTGAGCTTCTTGTATAATTTATTCCCCAAGAAACGTGCGCCAAGATTAAATATAATTACTACAATTACTAAAAGAGCTGAAGTTGCTGCTGATACAATAGTTGCATCTGATACAATTCCTTCAGTATTTACTTTCCAAATATGGACAGCTAAAGTTTCTGCCGGACGCATTACATTTAAAAAGCTAGTCGGACTAAAAGGATTCCAATTTGAATAATCAATGGTAGACCCACTTTGACCTGCGGTATAAATCAAAGCTGCAGCTTCTCCAAAAATTCGACCTGCACTTAAAATGAGTCCAGTTAAAATTCCAGGAAGTGCAGCCGGTAAAACAATCCCACGAATGGTTTTCCAATTTGATAAACCTAATGCAAGCCCAGCTTCACGTTGTGACTGAGGAACACCTTTAAGAGCTTGTTCAATATTACTAGTTAAAATCGGTAAATTAAAAAATGTTAAAGCTAAAGCACCAGAAATAATAGAGAAACCAAAACCAAATTGAACTACAAATAATAAATATCCAAATAAACCCACAACAATTGATGGTAATGAACTCAAAATTTCAATTGTAGTTCTAATTAAGTTTGTGATCCAATTATCTTTGGCATATTCAGCTAAATAAATTGCAGCACCTAAAGCAATTGGAAGAGAAATTATAGTTGTTAAGACTAATAAATACAATGAATTAAAAAGCTGATCTCTTACACCTCCACCGGCTTGGTATGAGGAAGCTTCTGAAGTTAAAAAATGCCATGATAAATGTGGAACACCTGTAACTAATATATTTCCTAAGATCCCAACAAGAATTAAAACAACTATTGCTACTAAGATATGAATTACTATTGTAGCAATTTTATCGTTTCTTTTTGCTTTCATCTATTTTTGCCCTTTCTTTCCAACTAAACGCACTAGGAAATTAAATACCAATGACATTATCAAAAGAAGTAATGCCAATGACCATAATGCATTGTTAGGCAACGTTCCCATAACTGTATTTCCCATCTGGCTGGTCAATTGACTAGTTAATGTTGCTGATGGACTAACTAAGTTATAAGGCATTAATACAGCATTACCAATAACCATTTGTACAGCTAATGCCTCACCAAATGCTCTGGCCATTCCAAAAATTACTGCAGTCAAAATTCTTGGGGTAGCAACAGGCAATATAACTTTAGAAATTGTTTGCCAATGAGTGGCTCCTAAAGCTGCTGAAGCTTTTCTAAAATGTGAAGGAACTGCATTTAAACTATCAACAGTTAAAGAAGTGATAGTAGGAAGTACCATAACAAATAATACTAAGGTAGCTGCTAAGATACCAAATCCAGTTCCGCCAAAAAGATTTCTAATTACGGGAACAATAATTGTTAACCCTAAGAAACCATATACAACAGATGGGATACCTACTAAAAGTTCCATAACAGATTGTAGGAATTTAGCACCCTTTTTAGAAGTATATTCGGTCATAAAAAGGGCTACTGCAATAGCAAATGGTGTGGCAACTAAAGCAGATAAAAGAGTAACTGCAAATGAAGTCACAATCATAGCCGCAGCTCCAACATGATTTTTACCATCACTTGGATCCCAGTCAGTAGATGTCAAAAAGTGAAAAACATTTACATGATCCTTAATAAAGGTTGCTAATCCATGAATACCTACAAATCCAATAATTGAAACTACTAAAACAATAATTAATCCAATTGCAAAATAAGTTAATCCTTTACCCCAATATTCTTGCCTAGTTTCTTTTGAGGGTCTAGTTAATTTTTCAATATCAACACTAGTCGGTCCCATTTTTTTAAGTTTAACGTGAGGAACCTCTTGATCAGCAATTGCTTGGTTAACAATATCTTTTAACCTATCTTTTCTTTTACTCATTAATTCTTCCTTATCGTTGTCACTCTATTATTACTATCACGGACCACTTTCATATCATTAATACTTAAATAGCCGATTTTAGGAACTAAATCCTTTTGAACTTTTTTACCTAACATATACTTAATAAAGTTTGAAGTTGCTTTATTAGGCTTTCCTTTAGTGTACATATGTTCATATGACCATAATTGCCATTTATTAGTTGTTATATTCTTGTTAGTTGCTTGAACATGATTAAGACTTAATTTTTGAATATGCTTATCATTAGCATATGGCAGTGAGATATAGCTAATGGTTCCTGGAGTAGAACTAACGATTTTTTTAACTGTACCATTAGAATCTTGTTCTTGAGATCTGACTGATTTTTTGCCTTTTAAAACTATATCTTCAAAAGTAGTTCTAGTTCCACTACCCTTTGATCTATTAATCACAGTAATATTTTCATTTTTTCCGCCAACTTGTTTCCAATTGGTAATTTTTCCTGTAAAAATATCACTTAATTGTTTCATTGAAAGATTTTTGACACCAACATTTTTATTAGCGATTGGAACAATACCTACTACAGCAATTTGATAATCTTGTAATTTTTTAGCATCTATTCCTTTTTGAGTCTCAGCATAAACATCAGAAGTACCAATTTCAACGGCTCCTGCCTGAACTTGACTAAGACCTGTACCAGATCCTCCACCTTGGACCACAATATTACTATCAGGATGGGCTAAACGATAATCATTGCCAGCCTGCTCAGCCAAAAGTTGCATTGCACTTGAGCCAACAATTGTAATTTTAGAACTATTATTATTTCTACATCCTGTTAAAAATAATAGGACAAACAACAACGGAAATAATATCCTTTTCAAGAGATGTTTATGCATATCTTTCTCCTTATAGTGCTTAAATCACCTAATGATAACATATAAAAAAAGCGTCTCGCAACATTGCGAGGCGCTTTGTAAAGTCTAATTTATAAATTAGTCCAAGTTTAATGGATCAAGCTTGATCCCTGGGCCAAATGTTGCAGCAACGGCAACACTCTTAATGTATTGACCCTTAGCTGATGCAGGACGTGCACGTAAAATTACGTCACGTAAAGCGTCAAAGTTTTCAGTTAATTGTTCTTCAGTAAATGATACCTTACCGATAGCAGTATGAATAGCTGCTTGACGGTCAACACGGTATTCTACTTGACCAGCCTTAACGTTCTTAACAGCCTTTTCGATGTCCATAGTTACAGTGCCAGTCTTAGGGTTTGGCATCAAACCTTTAGGTCCAAGAATACGACCTAAACGACCAACCTTAGCCATCATCATAGGGGTTGCAACAACAACGTCAAAGTCCAAGTAACCGTTTTGAACTTTTTCTACTAATTCGTCAGAACCAACTTCGTCAGCACCTGCTGCTTTAGCTTGTTCTGCTTGAGGACCTTCAGCAAATACGATAACCTTTTGGGTCTTACCAGTACCATTAGGTAAAACAAGTGAACCACGAATTTGTTGATCAGCTTGCTTAGGGTCAACACTTAAGTTGTATGATACTTCAACTGAAGCATCAAAGTTTGCATATGAAGTTTCCTTAACAAGTTCCATAGCTTCTTTTACTGAGTATAACTTGTTTGGATCAACTTTCTTAGCAGCTTCTAAATATTTCTTACCATGCTTTGGCATGTGATTTCCTCCTTATACCTGTGGTCAAACGAGCTTTCTCTGTAGCTCTCCCACCTAATATTATTAAAAATAACAGGATTAGTCTTCGACTTCGATACCCATACTTCTAGCGGTACCTTCAACCATGCGCATAGCAGCTTCAATATCAGCAGCGTTAAGGTCCTTCATCTTAGTCTCGGCAATTTCCTTAACTTGGTCTTTGGTTACCTTACCAACCTTCTTGGTGTTAGGTTCACCAGAAGCCTTTTGAATCTTAGCAGCTTGCTTAAGAAGCACTGGAGCTGGTGGAGTCTTAGTAATGAATTCGAATGAACGATCTTCATATACAGTGATGACTACAGGAATAATCATACCCTTTTGGTCAGCGGTTCTAGCATTGAAGTCCTTAGTAAAACCTACAATGTTAATACCTGCTTGACCCAAAGCTGGACCAACTGGAGGTGCAGGGGTTGCAGCACCAGCTGGGATTTGTAATTTAACAACGTTAATAACTTTTTTTGCCACGGTCAAAACCTCCTTGATTCCGTGATGCGGTTAAAATGGAGAAGTTACCTACTCCTCCTCCCACAATAATAAGTACTTTATGTATGTTACCATCGTTTAACCGCAATTACAATATTTTTTTATTAGTTTTCAAATTTCTTGACTTGATCATAATCAAGTTCTGCAGTAGTTGCTCTTCCAAACATATCTACTGAAACATAGAGCTTATGTTTATCTGGTTGAATATCAGTAATTTTACCAACCATATCTTCAAATGGTCCATCAGTAATGGTTACTGTTTCATCAATTTCATAATCTGGCAATTCTTCTTTTGCAGGTTGACCCTGATTCTTCAATAAACGATTAACTTCTTCTTCAAGAAGTGGAGATGGCTTAGAACCACCACCATGTGAACCGACAAATCCAGTTACGTTAGGAGTGTTTCTTACAATAAACCAACTTTCATCAGTCATTACCATTTCTACTAAAACATAACCTGGAAAGATTTTTTCTTCCACTTCTTGCTTTTTACCGCGAACAGTTTCTACTTTTTCTTCTTCTGGAACCATCACACGGAAGATGTAATCTTGCATACCCATACTTTGTGCACGTGACAAAAGGTCAGATTTAACCTTGTCCTCATAACCTGAATAAGTGTGCAAAACGTACCATTTTTTTTGTGTAGTTTCGACCATAATAAAATTCTCCTTAAAAATTGGCAAACAAAAAAACCTCACGAGAGGCCCTTTTCTTCTTTATGATTAAAGTATACCATGCATTAGCGCAATTTGTCATCAATATTACATAACTACTTGAGTCAAAGCACTGAATGCCCAGTCAAGTGCACCTAAATATGCAGCGAATAAGACTGAAGATATGATAACAATACCAGTATCATGACGGTTTTGTTTAGCTGTTGGCCAAGTTACTTCTTTCATTTCTTGAACAACACCCTTAAAAAACTTAATCATCTACTTTTACCTCGTTTCCTTATGCAAAGTCATTTTACCACAGTGTTTACAAAATTTTCTTAATTCAAGTCGCTGAGTGCGATTGTTACTTGCGGTAATTGAATAATTGCGTGACCCGCATTCAGTGCAGGCTAATGCTGCTTTTTTTACTGCCATAATCTCACTTCCAAACTCCCGCTATTGTACCAAAAAAGTATCTTTTATGCAATTAAAAGACAGCTACCGGAGAAGCAGCTGCCTTTTTGGTGGTCAAACATGCGTGACCACTGTGCGTAGAACATTGTTTTTTAGTCGGAAATTACTTCTTAAGATTTTCGTCGACAAAGGCCTCGATCTTTTCATCGGAGTCCTTTAAAAATGGAAGCATATCTTCCTCCGTCTTCATGGTATCTCTACCATTCTTTTCCATAAAGTAGTCCCAAAGTGCATCTCTAACTGGCATATCTGAATCACTCCAGTCAAAAACTTCCTTCATGTGACGGTCCAACAATGCAGTTTTAATAACTTCTGCCATCTTAAATTACCTCCTAAAATATTCTACAATTAATATTATACCGCAAAATAAAGCGGTTAACTAATTTTTTATTCTAATAGTGAATTGCGAATTTTTTGAAGAGTTCTAAATTTTGCTCTATCAATTGCTTTTATATTTACTCCGAGTATATTTCGAACATGTTCTTCATCTATTCTACCTAGACTAACTAATAAAGCTGCAAGTTCCAAATTAGAAAGTTTTTCTAAACATTCCCTATAAGTTACAGAGGTGGGCAAACTAAAATCAACAGTTTTTGGTTCTTGAACAATATTGCTTGTATCATATACTATTTTTTCCCAAGAGATTGAATCATTGTTAATTTTTCTTTTTGCCGAAAGTTGCTTACGTAAAATACTAATTGCATGATTGTTCAAACAACGTTTAAAATAACTGCCAAATTTACCTCGATTGGTAGAATAAGCAATTGCTGATTGATAGCAAACAATCATTGCCTCTTGATCCCAATCTTGTTCATCGTAAAGTCTTAGGTAATATTTTCTTTTCACTGTATTAATCATTGGTCGATAAATTTGACACAAATTTTTTACTGCTAAACCATCAGCTTCTCTTTGAATTCTCTTAATTAATTCCAACTCATAGCTAGAGCTCAATTTATTCATCATTTTTTCTCCTCAATGGGAAATTTTTAACAATGAATAAGATATGAACTTTTGTAAGAGATTAAAAGAGAGTTTTCCCTGTATTTAATTAAAAAGAGATTTTAATTTAGTTTTTACAACCATTAAAATCTCTTTTGTTTAATTAAGCGGATGACGACTATTCATCATTTGATAAAGCATAATTCCAGTAGCTACGCTAGCATTTAAGGATTGAACATGACCAACCATTGGTAGAGTTAAAGTTTGATCCATTTGTTTTTTCAGAAGTGGAGCAATGCCTTTACCTTCATTTCCAATTACTAAGACTGTCTTACCATTTGCGTTCCATTCACGGTAATCAGTACCCTGCATATCTGTTCCGAAAATCCAATAACCTCGTTTTTTAAGCATTTTGGTAGTTTGGACTAAATTATTAACACGAGCTACTGGTACATAATCAATTGCTCCTGTTGAAGTTTTTGCAACCACAGAAGTAAGACCTGTTGCATGACGCTTAGGAATAATAATCGCATCTACTCCTGTAGCATCTGCAGAACGCAAAATTGAACCTAGATTATGAGGATCTTCAATTGAATCAAGCATTAATAAAAACGGTTCTTTTCCTTCATCGTCAAACTTATCAAGCAATTCATCAAGATCAGCATATTCAAAACTCGAAATCGCTAAAACCAATCCTTGATGATTCCCTCCTTGAACAAGTTTATCCAACTTATTTTTAGGCACAGTTTGAACTACCAGACGCTTTTTCTTAGCTAAACCATAAACTTGATTAGCAAACTCATCTTGAACACCATGCTGCAAAAAAACTTTATTGATACGATCAGCATCTTGCGTTTTTAAGAAATCGATTCCAGCATGACGACCAAAAATAAAATCTTTATCTTGACTCATATTTTACCTCGCCATTTTCTACAGTTTTAATACACCATTCAGTTAATTCTTTTACCCGCTCACCTTTACCTGCTAAATCTAAATATCCCCACACTGCTTCAAAACCAGTTGACAATTGATAAGTTTTAAGACTAGTATTCTTTGCCTTGGTGTGGCTTTTTGCATTACGTCCACGTTTAAAAGCTGCTAATTCTTCATCTGTTAGCATTTTTTCTTCTTGAAGTTTTGTAATTAAACCAGCTTGGGCTTTTGCAGAAACATAATGAGTTGCATCTCTTTGTAAAACTTGTGGTTTAACTACACCACCTTTAATAAGATGCCTGCGAATATAAATTTCATATACAGCATCCCCCAAATAAGCAAGTGTTTGACCACTTAATGTATTTGGGTCAACAGAAGTTTCAGTTAATTTCTTTATTTTAATCACGAGTCCACCTAGTTCCTTGAGGAGTATCTTGAATAGTTACTCCCATATCCTTTAATTGATCACGCAACTTATCACTAGTAGCCCAGTCTTTATTTTTACGAGCTTCATCACGCTGTTTTACTAACTCATCAATTTTTGCATCATCCGAGTTTTCAACTTTTGCAGTTAATTTTTTAGTATCAATTCCAAAAATTTCTAACCATGAACTAAGTAAATCCTTAAACTCCCTAAGAGTTTCTTTATCTGCTAATTCTGAATTACTGTTACTATTAATTATTGGCAAAACATTGTAAATAGCAGTTAAAGCATTTTGAACATTAAAGTCATCATCCATTGCCGCTTCAAATTCTTGCTTAGTTTTTTCAATTTCATGCTTTAAATTGTTATCTACTTTAGAAGCAGTATCATCATCTAAGCGATAATCAATATTCATCAAAGTGTTCTTGAAACGGTTTAAAACATTTTCAGCTTGCTTTAAATTTTCTTCAGAATAGTTAATTTGACGACGGTACTGTACGCTTGCCATGAAAAAGCGTAAAACTTGTGGGTCGACTTCTTTGATAATGTCATGAACTGTAACAAAGTTATGAAGAGACTTAGACATTTTTTCTTCATCTTTACCAACAGTTACAAAACCATTGTGCATCCAGTAATTGACAAATTTTTTACCAGTTTTAGCCTCACTTTGAGCAATTTCATTTTCATGATGAGGAAACTCAAGGTCTTGTCCTCCGCCGTGAATATCAATAGTATCACCAAGGTACTGAGTTGACATTACAGAACATTCAATATGCCAACCTGGACGACCTTTGCCCCATGGAGAATCCCAAGCAATCTCATCACTGGTTTTTTGTGCTTTCCAAAGTGCAAAATCAATTGGATCTTCTTTACGACTTTGTTCAGTATCGTTGATATGCTCAGAAGCTCCTTCTTCAAGTTGCTCAATATTTTGGTCACTTAATTCACCATAATTTTTGAATTTTTTAGCGCGATAATATACATCTCCATCAACTTCATAAGCATAACCTTTATCAATTAAATCCTTTACAAAGTTAATAATTTCTGGAATTTCTTTTGTTGCACGTGGGTGCAGTGTAGCTGGTTCAATATTTAAAGCATTAGTATCTTCTAAATAAGCATTGATAAAGCGTTCAGCAAGTTCAGGTACAGTGATGTTTTCTGCACGTGCTTCATTAATCATCTTATCATCAACATCAGTAAAATTAGAAACGTACTTAACTTTATATCCCTTATATTCAAAGTATCGTCTAATCGTATCAAAGGCAATTGCACTTCTTGCATTACCAATGTGGATGTAGTTATAAACCGTAGGACCGCAGACATACATGCTGACCTCACCTGGCACAAGAGGTTTAAATTCTTCTTTTTTTCGTGTTAGAGTATTAAAAACTTTCACGGTTTACTTGTCCTTTCTTAGTATTAGTTAATTTTATTTTACCAGAAAACTCAAAAGATACTAAAAAACTGCTAGAACTTTTATGCTCTAACAGTTTGAAAAATTAGTGAATGGTATTCCATGTAACTGGGATGGAAGTCATACCAGAAGTAATATCACCTTTGCTAAAGGTCATAAACTTGCTTACTGGCTTTGGTGCTTTAAAATGATGCGTTTGAATATAGGTAGTTAATTGATAATTAAGCTTAGAATTTATTGTTAAAATTGATTCATTTCTTTCAGCTTTATCAATAGCTTCATCAAAATAACGCATAAGTTCTTCATCATGTTCTACTTCTGGAGAAAAACGCACTTCTTCTAAAACATTCTTATAATCTAAAATATCTTGCAAAATTTTAGATTTATCTCTTTTTTTGCCAAACATAATTTTATCCTTTTGTACTAAAAAACTGCTAGAACTTTTACGCTCTAACAGTTTGAAAAATTTTAATTAAAGACCATTTTCTTCCATTTGCTTCAAAGTAAGGTCTAAGTGATTCATAACTCTTTCCTTACCCATAAGTTCCATAGCTTCACCAACGCCTGGTCCAACCATTGAACGAGTACCAGCAATACGGATTGGCATAAAGAGCTTACGTCCCTTAACACCAGTAGCCTTACGAGTAGCTTGAACTGCATTCATAATTTGAACTGCAGTAAAGCGTGGAATCATATCCAATTGCTTCTTAAATTCTTCAATTACTACACGTCCATCGTCTTTCTTGATTTCTTCGATTTCTTCATCAGTTAAATTCTTAGCTTCTTCAAAGAAAATCTTAGTCATCTCAACAATTTGGTTAGTGTATGACATTTGAACTGAGTAAATGTTAACTAATTGACGAATCCATTCCATCTTTTCTGGGGTCGGATTTTCTTCAACAAGACCTGCTTCTTGCAAGTTATTAAGTGCCAAATCAAGAAGAGTATCACGATCAGCCTTCTTAATGTATTGGTTATTGATCCATTCAAGCTTCTTTTGGTCAAAGGCTGCAGGAGATTTTGACAAACGCTTAGGATCAAATAACTTGATAAATTCACGTTGTGAATAAATTTCGTTTTCACCTTCTGGAGACCATCCAAGAAGAGTAATAAAGTTAAACATTGCATCTGGAAGGTAGCCTAGGTCACGATATTGTTCAATAAATTGAAGAACTGATTCATCACGCTTAGAAAGCTTCTTACCAGTTTCAGCATTGATAATTAAAGTCATATGACCAAACTTAGGTGCTTCCCAGCCAAGTGCTTCATAAACAACCAATTGCTTTGGTGTGTTTGAAACGTGGTCATCACCACGAAGAACGTGAGTAATTTCCATTAAATGGTCATCAACTACAACGGCAAAGTTGTAAGTTGGCATACCATCACGCTTTTGAATAACGAAGTCGCCACCAATAGTATCACTTTCAAAACTCAAGTGACCCTTAACAATATCATCCCATTCATAAGTTTCCATTTCTGGAATGTGAATACGAACTACTGGCTTAAGGCCCTTTGCTTCTGCTTCTTCTTGGGCCTTCTTAATTTCGTCAGCAGTCATGCCTTCATATTCATAAGTGTAATGAGGTGCAATACCCATTGCACGTTGTTCTTCACGTTGTTCTTCAAGTTCTTCTTCAGTCTTGTATGAGTAGTAAGCCTTACCTTCATCAAGAAGTTGTTGAATATACTTGTTGTAAATATCTTTTCTTTCTGATTGACGGTATGGACCATAGTCGCCGCCCTTGTCAGGACCTTCATCCCAGTCAATACCTAACCAGTGAAGGTTTTCCATTTGAGATTCAGAACCACCTTCAACATTACGTTTTTGGTCAGTATCTTCAATTCTCAAAACAAAAGTGCCCTTATTATGACGAGCAAACAAATAGTTAAAAAGTGCAGTACGTGCGTTACCAATGTGTAAGTGACCAGTTGGACTTGGTGCATATCTTACACGAATCTTTTTTTTAGCCAAATTTCATGCCTCTTTCAAAAATAGTAGATTTTAACATTCTTAGTTTACGCGTTCTAGCTAAAAAGTTCAACGTTTAGCCAAAAAGCAGTTTTAAAGTTTGTGGCACACTAGAAACTGGAACTACTTCAATACCAAATTCAGTCAAACTTTTATGCATATTATGGCGAGGAATAAAAATTCTTTCAAACCCCGTTTTAGCAGCTTCTTTAACTCTAGCCTCAATTTTATCAACTCGGCGTACTTCACCAGTTAAGCCAATTTCTCCAACAAAACAATCAGTTGGAGAAATCTCTTTATTAGAATAACTAGATGCGACAGACATTGCTGCAGCTAAATCAATTGCAGGTTCATTTAACTTAATACCGCCGGTTGCAGTTAAATAAACATCTTGATTTTGAAGCATTAAGTTGCCCCGTTTTTCAAGAACTGCTAATAAAAGAGCCGCGCGATTATAATCAATTCCAGAAGTTGTACGTTTAGCATATCCAAAAGCAGTTGGAGTAACTAAAGCCTGGATTTCTGCCAACAGTGGCCTTGTTCCTTCCAAAGATACTACAACTGCAGACCCAGTTGAATTTGGCAAACGTTCATCTAAAAATATAGATGAGGGATTAGTTACTTCTTTTAGTCCCTCATTAATCATTTCAAACATTCCTATTTCATTAGCTGCACCAAAACGATTTTTTACTGAATGCAAGATTCGATAAGTGTGATGTTCATCCCCTTCAAAATAAAGCACAGTATCTACCATATGCTCTAATATCTTAGGGCCTGCAATCGCACCTTCTTTTGTAACGTGTCCAATAACAAAAACAGTAATTGCATCCATCTTAGCAATTTTCATCAATTCACTTGTTACTTCACGCACTTGTGAAGCTGAACCTGTCATTGAATCAAGACTAGGTTCGTTCATAGTTTGAATTGAGTCAATCACAACAAAATCAGGTTTTACATCATTAATTTGTTCACGAATGTCATGCATATCAGTTTCTGGATATAGTAACATACTGCTTGAACCTACGCCTAACCGATCTGCACGCAATTTTATTTGATTAGCAGATTCTTCTCCTGAAACATATAATACTTTATATTTTTCAGCTAAGTCACTCATAATCTGCAGCATTAAAGTGGATTTGCCAATTCCAGGGTCACTCCCAATCAAAACCAGAGACCCCGGCACAATTCCTCCACCAAGAACACGATTAAGTTCTTCTGATTTAGTTGAAATCCGTTCTTCTTTTTCAGCTTTAATTGTATCAAGTTTTACAGGTTCATTAAGACCTGTTTTTCTAATCAATCTACTAGCTGTTGCTTTAGTTGAACGTTTTTGCACTTCTTCAGTTTCTTTTTCAAATTGATTCCATGCTCCACAATTTGGGCAACGGCCTAAATAACTTGCTGAAATATAGCCGCAAGAGTTGCACTTATATTGCGTCTTTATACGAGCCATTAACTTTCCTTTCTTTCATTGGTTGAACCAAATCCACTTACACGAGGTCTAGTGATTGGATTATCATCGTCGGTTTTTAAGTATTTCATAAAAATCCCCTGAGCAATCCGATCTCCTTTTTTAATGTGAAGGGGACGAACTCCGTAATTTAACACTTGTACAAAAAGTTCGCCTTCATTATTAGGATTGTTATAATAATCTGCATCAATTACACCAATTCCATTTGGCAAGCTTAGGTTCTTTTTAAAAGTATTAGAGGAACGATTAGCAAGAATTAATACTTCATCTTCTGGCATATAAACTTTTAAGCCGGTTGGAACTAAAATTGGTTTCAAAATACTTTCTGCTAATTCATAATCTTTTTCATAAAGTTCATGACCATTACGAATCAAACGAAAAATTCTTACAAAATTCAATCTCCAAATACTTGGAATCACAATATCCTTTGCTGCTTCAATATCGTATCCAGCACTTGCTATAGTTTGTCTTCTGGGTAAGTTAATTCCTTTATCCTTATATTTAGTAACTACTTCAAAACCACGTGTCTTCATTTATTTTTCCTATTCTTTTTGCAAACTTTATTTTTATTTATCAGAAAACTATTTTACAATTATTTTTAACGAAAATGAATTATAGTTCTTAAATAATAATTACGCAAAAGAAAGGTGATTTTATTTTATGGAAAAGAAAATTTTTGAAATAAAAATTGGAGATATATTAACTTCTAGAACTGATATCGACTTAATTAAGAAAAATAATCAACAAATTTGGGTCATGAATCATATTTTTATAAATCCTACTAACCATGATGAACATGAAATCAGCTTACTAATGGAAAAAGTAATAAATTTCATCAAACAATCTGGCATTTCCATTTGGGTTTTAGATCCAATTGCAATCGAATATTTTAAAAAACATCCCGAACTAAATAATATTTGGGCTGAGCAACCTTTTAGCATTTAATAGACAAAAAATTATTTTTGCATTAAAATAAAATTAGGTTATTGTAAAATAAAAAGGAGGAAATTTTACATGGCAAAAGAAATTACTAATGATAGTATTGCTAAATTTGAACAAGATTTAGCTAAGCACCCTGCCTACAATGTTGCCAGTCGTGCTGCTCAAGAAAACGGAATTTTTAAGGCTAGCCAAAATTTACAAACTAAAATCGACTTGGATCCAACTTTTTCAATTGAAATTGAAACTGGAAAGCCAGCTGACCAAAAACAATCTGGTCGTTGTTGGATGTTCAGTGCTTTGAACACTATGCGCCATCCACTTCAAAAGAAGTTTGCTTTAAAAGATTTTGAATTATCTCAAAATTACACCAACTTCTGGGATAAATTCGAAAAGAGTAATTGGTTCTTCGAAAACGTAATTGCAACTGCTGACAAAGATTTAGGCGATCGTAAAGTTTCATTCTTATTTGCTACTCCTCAACAAGACGGTGGTCAATGGGATATGCTCTGCGGCATCATTGAAAAATATGGTATTGTCCCAAAGAGTGTCTATCCAGAAACTGCCAACGCTACTAATTCAAGTGCTTTAAATGATACTTTAAATACTTTACTTAGAAAAGATGGTCTTGAACTTCGTCGTATGATTCAAGATGGTAAACCAATGGATGAAGTTGAAAGTCGCAAGGAAGAAATGCTCAACGATGTCTTTCGTGTTCTTGCAACTTCACTTGGTGTTCCACCTAAGAAGTTTAATTTTGAATATCGTGACGATAACAAGAATTACCACATTGACAAAGATATTACTCCAAAAGAATTCTTTGATAAGTATGTTGGAATGGATCTTGAAAACCATATTTCAACTATTAATGCTCCAACTAAGGACAAGCCATTCCACAAAGTATTTTCAGTAGAATACCTTGGAAATGTCGAAGGTGGTCGTCAAGTTCGTCACTTAAACTTAAAAGTTGATGAAATGAAGGACCTAATTATTAAACAACTCAAAGATGGTGAAGTTGTTTGGTTTGGTTCAAACGTTGTTAAAGACTCTGAACGTCGTGCAGGTCTTCTTGATACTGACCTTTATAAGCGTGATGAATTATTTGATGTAGACTTTACTATGTCAAAGGCTGATATGCTTGATTCCGGTGAAAGTATGATGGACCATGCAATGGTTATCACTGGTGTTGATATTGTTGATGGTAAACCAACTAAATGGAAGATTGAAAACTCATGGGGTGAAAAACCCGGCTTTAAAGGTTACTTCGTAATGAGTGACAAGTGGTTTGACTCATTCGTTTACCAAGCTGTTATTAACAAAAAATACTTACCAGAAGAACTTAAAAAAGCTTATGAAGATGGTAAGGAAAATCCAATTCAATTATTGCCATGGGATCCAATGGGTGCTTTAGCATTTGAATAACTTTATATTTAGTAAAAAAACAACCGCTGACAGAAATTAGTCAGCGGTTGTTTTTTTACCAAATATGAAGCAATCTTGTTGGATCAAGCTTACTTAAATTAAATTGATGTACATGGGGATTCTTATTTTCTGGAAACTGCTTCACAAAATCAGCCACATTATAAAGTCCAGTTGAATAAGTCCAAACTCCTTTAACTTTTCTAATTGGATCCAGCATTTCATTTCTAATTGGATATGCTGAAATTAAAAAGTGTTTATGATGAAACTTAAATACAAAATATGGTAATTTAAAATCTTCAACTGCTTCTTCTGGCGTTGTTGCAATCGTTACAACATTGCGGTAAGTACCATATTTTTCAGTGAATCTTTTATTAAATGAAAAATAGAAATTCGAAATGTGAACATGAGGAAAGTCTTCCTCTTTTACCTTATCTGGAACTGCAATAACATGAGAGTATCGGTCTAAATTGCTCTCACGCTGTGATAGTGCCTTATCCATTTGATTAGGTACAATTCCATGTGCCCATTCCGGAACTTCTGGGTGAGCCTTATATGAGCGATACATTTGTTTAATAACTTCAGGCTTTACCCAATCATAATGCATTCTAATTTCATTGCGCTTGAGTAAACTATCAAGCGTATTATGCTGCATCAAATCAACTACAAATAATTCATAGTGGTACTTGTCCACCCATGGTTTAAAGTGCTCAATTGCACTAGGAACAATATGTGTGCCGTCAACAATAACTGTTTCGCCATACGACATTTTATGTTCCACCAAATTATCCACCATCTGCTCGGTACGAACGGTTACGTGCCGTGGGATCACTTGGTGCAAGCGATCTTCATCTTCTTCATAATAAACTGTTAAGTCCGCCAATAATAACCGTATTTCATCGCGACTTATCGCATACGGTTGTAAGTGATGACGAGCAATAAAAGAAGATTTACCGGAGCCTGGTGCACCTCGCAATAAAAATATTTTACGCATGGTCTTAACTCCAAACTAAGAAATCTAAAAACTCTATTTCCTATAAATTTTACCACAAATAGTCGGCCTACCTAATTATAAGCACAAAAAAAGTGCATCAATGTGCACTAGTTTAATATTTTCTTATCTAAAATATTTAAATGTTCATCCATTGTGTAAACTATTGGCTCAGCATTTGGAACTTCTAAATTCACAATGTCCTGATCATTAATATTTTCAATTTTTTTAATTAAAGCTCTTAAACTTGATCCATGAGCTACAATTAATTGATCTTGCCCCATTAGCATTCTACTAGCTATTTCATCATAATAATAAGGTAAAAGTCTAAGCTGAGTTTGATAAAGACTCTCTGCTCTAGGCATGAGATGCTGATCACAAAACTTATATCTTCTATCAACCATTGGCGAGCCTTGTTTTGGCGGAATTGAATAAAAACCACGTCGCCACTCTAAAACTTGCTCAGCACCAAACACCTTTCGAGAAATATCTTTATTAAGTCCTCTTAATGCTCCATAGTGACGTTCATTTAAACGCCAAGTCTTAGTCATTGGCAACCATAAAATATTACACATATCTGCTACAATATTCGCTGTTACAATGGCTCTTGATAATACTGAAGTATGGATATGAGTAGGATAAAAGTTAGATAGATTTTTAATTTTTTCTCCAGCTTCTTGTGCCTGCTTTTTTCCTTTATCCGTTAATGGTACATCATTCCATCCAGTATAGACATTTGCAGCATTAGCCTGACTTTCACCATGTCTTACTAAAACTAATTTAACCATACTTACTACAACCTCGTTAACAACAGAACTATTCCACCAATTGTAAAGATTATCCCCAATATGGCAAATGCCCTTATACCACCACGATTGTTGGGTTGCTTTCGTCTATTCCATGCATATGCTAAATCATAAAGTCCTACAATAATAATTATTATTGCCGTAAAAACATTTACTTGAAAATTCATTTTTATCTCCTAATTTTCTTTGCCAGGACCAGGAACAATCATTTTATCATTTTTCCCACGTTCACATTCTGGCTGCAAATTAATATGATTAATACCTAACTCTTTTTTTAATTGATCAGCAATATTTTTAGTTAATTTTTCAAACTGAGCCGCTTTTAGTCCTTTATCAACATTAATATGAGCATCGAGCATAATATAATCATCACTATAGCGCCAAACGTGAACATGATGGATATTTTTTACTTCTGGATAAGAAAGAACAATCTTATTAATTTCATTTAAATTAATATTAGGATTGGACTCCATCAAAACATTTGCAGCCTTCATAGTAATTTCATAAGCCTCATGTAACACAAATAATGAAACTAATATTGTAAGCACTGGATCAAGCCAAGTTACATTCCAAAAGTAAATGAAAATCGCACCAATTACAACGGCTACACTAGATAATGCATCACTTAACATATGGACAAAGGTGGAACGTACATTAAGATTATTTTTAGCATCTTTATGCATTGCAAACATTGAAATAAAGTTTGCAGCCAATCCAATAGCAGATACCACTAACATAATACCGCCTTTTATATGTTCAGGTTGCCAAAAACGCTGAATTGCTTCTACAAAAAGTACCAAACTAATAACAATTAAAACTACACCGTTTGTAAAAGCCGCCAACGTTTCTGCTCTTTGATAGCCAAAAGTTTTATTAGTATTACGACTTCGCCGACTAATTAAATGGGCAATAAAAGATAAAATAATTGCTCCAACATCACTTAAATTATGTACCGCATCAGATAGTAACGCTAATGAGCCTGAAACAATTCCACCAATAAACTCTGCAACAGTAATAATTACATTTAATAAAGTTACAAAAACGTATCTTCTAGTTGTATGATCTTTATTATTCATTATCACTTTTCCTTTCAAATATAGTCTACCAAAAAAGGCCATGCTTTTTCAGCATAGCTTTATAGATTTTCAGCTTTCATATTATAATCAATAATTTCAAACTTACCATCATTATGAAGCAGTCCACGAGTTACACTACCATTATCAGGAAACGGAATATCATGCAAACCATCACTCTTATTCCAATATTTAATAGATAGTGTCTTAATAAAATCACCATGAGAAACTACTAAAACCCTTTTTTCTTCTTTGGTTAATTCATGTAATACTTCAATCGCACGTATCATTCGATCATCAAGTTCTTCTTTATTTTCAGCTAAATGACGTGGGTCAGCTTTTTTGGTTGCTTCTCGAAAATTATAAATCCCTACCGTGTTAATGATATTGCGAACGTCATCTTCGTGACCTATTCCAGCAGCTACCGCAACTTGGTCCCAAGTTTCATTAATATCATCACCCTCAAAACTGCCAAAAAATACTTCACGAAATTCTGGTAATTTTTTGATTTTTCCTATCTTAGATACAAGATTTGCATTTTTCATTAAGTGAACAGTATCAATAGCACGTTTTAAATCTGATGAATACATATTATCAAAGTGTACTTGTGCTAAGGCATTAGCTGTTCTTTTTAAATCGTCAATCCCCTTAACAGTTAATGGGGAATCACACCAGCCTTGAACCTTATTCAGCTGATTAAACATCGTCTCACCGTGACGAACTAAATAAACCTCTGTTGACATATGTAACTTCCCTTCTTTATTTATAATTATGTATATTTTAGCAGATTTAAGCAATATACGCTGTATAAAACAAATAACTTGCCAAAATTACTGAAAACCCTGCAGTAATCCATCTAACAGCTTTCGGGGATAAATAATGCACACTTTTCTGTCCTAAATATCCACCAATAAATAAACCGATTGCCATCGGAATTACCATCGACCACATAATTTTTGAGCCAAAAATAAAAACAATTAGTGCAATCAAGTTTCCAAGTGAGCCAATGATATTTTTCATAGCATTAATTACTACAAATTCATCATCGCTAATATAAGTTAAAAATATTAACATTAAAACTCCAGAAGCTGCCCCAAAATATCCAGTATAAATACCTGCTACTATTAAACCTAAATATGCCCCAATAGTTCCTTTTTTAGAACGATTTTTTGACAAATCAAAAAACTTTTTACTTCCACTTAACAGTAGCATCCCTGCTGAAAAAAGAACAAAAAATGGAACTAATTTTTCAAAAATATCACCTGGAAATTTTAATAATAGTAAGCTTCCCCCTAAAGCCCCAATTAAAATAAAAATTGAATACTTAGCTGTTTCTAACCAACGCCCCTTCAAATCCTTAAGTGACGACATTGCACTTCCTACTCCTGTAAAAATCAACGAAGCGGTATTAGTAATATTAGCCATTACTGGTGGTACTCCTACAATAAGAAGAGCTGGATAGGATACAAGTGATGCCATACTAGCAATTGTCGATACTATTCCTGCCAAAATTCCTGCAATAATCAAAAATATAAATGTTCCCATTAAAATCATCAAATTCTTTCTAAATAATTCTAATTATAAGTTTATAATAAAGGTAATTAGTACAGAAAGGAAGATTTTATGACAAAAGTTGCCGTAGTTTTTGCAGATGGTTGCGAAGAAGTCGAAGGACTTAGCGTAGTTGATGTTTTGCGTCGTCTTAATATTGAAACTGATATGGTTGGTCTTACCAACAAAGACGTAATGGGCGATCACAAAATAAAATTAACTTGTGATAAAGTAGTTGATAATAGTTTATTAGATTATGATTTAGTTGCTTTTCCTGGTGGAAAGACTGGTGCAATCAACTTGCGTGATAATGAAAAATTACGTGATTTAATGGTTAAACGTCATCAAGAAGGCAAGTGGGACGCTGCAATGTGTGCTGCGCCTATCGCTTTAGCCCGTTATGGCGTTTTAGCTGATGCCGATTATACTTGTTATCCAGGTTTTGAAAAAGAAACTGAAAAAGATGCTCCCACGGGTCATTTTAAAGAAAGAATTACTGTGACCGACAAAAAGCATAAAATTATTACTAGTCGTGGACCTGCTACTGCTTGGGCATATGCTTATGCAATCGCAGAAGCTCTAGGAGTAGATACCAGCAATCTTAAAAAGGGTATGCTGTATGACTATTTAGCTGAAAATATTCAAGATAGTCTTTAAGACTTATTTTAGGCGAAGGATTAGCCTTCGCCTATTTTTGCATAAAAAAAGTCAAGAAGTTAAAACTTCTTGACCTCATAAACATGTCGATCTTTAATTTTTCAATTTTTTGCGTTTATTTATGTAATTAAATTCAAAAGTTTTTTCAAAATTAAGTTTATTCAACATTTAGCTTTAATTATTATCAAGTATAGGAATTCTAAGTAGTTTTTTGTCGTCATAACTTCTAACTAACAATCGAACTGAAGGAGGAATAATGTAATAACATTTTTAATTGCTAGTTTAGAATTGGGGTCAAACATTAATTGGTATTAGCTTTTACGGATCGGATAACATTTCATGTCAAATATTATAAGCCAATTCTGCTGATAAAATTAAACGAGTTTGTGTAAGTGGAATAATAGTTATGTGATATTATCAACAGGCAAAGCTAAATCTAATAAGTAAAAAAATACTTAATTTGAACTCTTTGATTTAATTATTAATTATTATCAATAACAAAAATAAGTTGTTCGAATTTTTAAGCAAATACTTAATATGAGAAGGAGTTATTAAGATTAAATTGCTTATTTATAAAACCAATCCTAAAAATAAGTATGGAGTAAAGATAGGGGTATAAATGTTATAAGGATATCTTAGGATTGTACATGCTAAAAACAATAATTAATCTAGAGATTTTAAGTCGGTATTAGTCTCTAATGTAAACATAAAAATTTCGCAAAGTTCGGAATAATATTGCAAAGTAATCTACGAATTTTCACTCGAGATCGAAAAAGGCCATCTGGTCTTTTATTAAGACCCTCTTTCCATCAAACAAAGGCACTATTAATATAGTGCAAAATAGCTTAAGATAATTTTTTGAAATTATTTTATCTAAGTTATTTTTAATAATAAAAGTGATTCTAGAATCAGTACTCGTAAGCTCTTACACTTTTTACTATAACACGATATTCGTTATATTAAAAGAAAAAGGGTAAATAAATTGTTTACTTTGTACTATGAAAGTTTTTCATTATTTTAATATATTAAGCTTTGAATTATTAAAACTGTAAATAGGAAAATATGAATTTTTAATATCAAAAAAAGCGCTCCATCTGGAACGCTTTTTTGTATAAACGTAAATCGGTTGATTAACGCTTTGAGAATTGAGAAGCTTTACGGGCCTTCTTCAAACCTGGCTTCTTTCTTTCCTTCATTCTTGGGTCACGAGTTAAGAAACCTGCCTTCTTAAGTGGACCACGGAAATCTGGGTCTACTTCAAGAAGTGCACGAGCAATACCGTGACGGATTGCACCAGCTTGGCCAGAGAAGCCACCACCGTTAACATTAACAACTACGTCGTATTGACCTTCAGTTTCAGTTAATGTTAAAGGTTGCTTCAAGTCCTTAACCAAGTTAGGGAATGGAATGTATTGATCAACATCTTTATTGTTAACAGTGATCTTACCGTTACCTGGTACTAAACGAACGCGCGCAACTGAATCCTTGCGGCGACCAGTACCTGCGTATGCAGCTTGTTGTGCCATTATTTAACCTCCTAGATTAATTTGTTAATGTCTAACTTTTCAGGCTTTTGTGCTTCATGCTTGTGATCAGCATCAGCATAAACATGCATCTTCATGAATTCTTGGTGACCAAGAGTATTCTTTGGAAGCATACCTTTTACTGAAATTTCAACCATCTTAACTGGGTTATTAGCAAGCAACTCGCCGTATGAAACAGCCTTTAAGCCACCACGCCATGATGAGTGGTGGTAATGAATCTTATCAGTAGCCTTCTTACCAGTCAACTTAATCTTTGAAGCATTGATGACAATTACATTATCACCAGTGTCAACATTTGGTGTATATTGAGGCTTGTTCTTACCTCTTAAAATAGTGGCTACAGCAGTTGAAAGACGACCTAATGAAACGCCTTCTGCATCAATAATGTACCACTTACGTTCAATTTCGCTAGATTTAGCTAATGGTGTTGTACGCAATGTAAATTCCTCCGTTTATTTGCAGTTTGAAAACAATAAGTTTCCGGGGCCTATCGTGGACAAACATACTATACTAGAGTACGTCCTTTTGCCCAAAATGTCAATTATAAATCACAATCCTGGCGGTATTTATTTGGTAACTCATCATAAAAAACATGGTATAGATATAATCCATTTGCTTGAGCTGTTTCACGAACTTCTTCACGATTTTTAGCCTTTATTACTCTTGGAAAATCATTCACAGGTCTTTTACCGTTACCAATTTCTAATAAGGTTCCAACCAAAATTCTGACCATATTATACAAAAAACCAGAACAAATAAAATCAAAAATAATTTCATTATTCTCTTTATCTTCTTGCACATTAACATAGTACATCGTTCTAACCTTATTTACAATCTGGCCTCCGCTAGCTGCAAAACTAGTAAAATCATGTGTACCAATTAAATCTCGTGCTGCTGTTTGCATTTTATCTATATCTAATGGATAAGGAAAGTGTCCTGTATAAAAGCGTCTAAATGGATCTACGAATCGATCTCGACTAACTCGATAGCGATACCATTTACCCTGTGCAGAATACCGAACATGAAAATTTTTATCTACAATTTTGCAATCTTTAAATACAATATCAAGTGGCATCATAGAGTTTAATGCTAGAATCATTTTATCAGCTGGAATTTTTTTACCAGGATAATCAAAATGAATCACTTGTCCAATTGCATGAACTCCCGCATCCGTTCTACCTGAGCCTTCAACGATTACTCTTTGACCCTTAGTCATCTTCTTTAATGCTTCTTCAACTGTGCCTTGAACTGTTCTTTGATTTGGCTGCATTTGAAAGCCATGAAAAAGATGACCATCGTAAGCCATCGTCATTTTATATCTTGTTGTCATCATTTTGCCCTAAAAATTAATAATAATCCTACTAATAATATAAAATAGCCTAAGCAATATAAATCATATTTTGACCATTTTAATACTCTAAACTTAGTTCTGCCTTCACTTCCGCGATAACCGCGAGACTCCATTGCAGTGGCTAAATCTACCGCAGTTTGTAAAGAACTTATAAATAAAGGTACAAGAAGTGGTGCAATAGCCTTTGCACGTTTTATCAATCCACCATCATTAAAGTCTGCTCCACGCGAACGTTGTGCATTCATAATTTTTACAGTTTCATCAAATAATGTTGGTACAAATCTTAAAGCAATTGACATTACTAAAGCAATTTTATCAACTGGTACCTTTAAATATTTTAAAGGTGTTAGTATCCATTCCATAGCATCAGCGATCTCTAAAGGCATTGTTGTAACTGTAAGTACAGTAGAAATCAAGATAATCAATGTAAATCGAATAAAAATATAAATTGCATTTATAATCCCAAAACTAGAAATTGTGAATATCAACCATTTCCAATAAATATGTCCTCCTGTTGTAAAAAGAAGCTGAAGCAATGATGTAAACAAAATTAGCCAAATTAACGGTTTAATACCGTCCCAAAACACTTTGGGTTTTAGTTTAGTTTCAAATACCGCAAATAAACTAAATAATGTAATAATTGCATATGTAATCCAATTATTAGCTAAGAAAATTATAAATATAAAAGCAATGCAGGCCAATAATTTCCCTCTTGGATCCATTTTATAAATAATTGAATCTCCAGGAATATATCTACCTATCAATATTTTACTCACGCTCTCACCTCTTTAAGTTCTTGGAAATACCTGTAACTAATTCATCCAATGTCAATGGTTTTTTATCAAAAGTAAAATTAGATAATTTATCAGCAAACGTTGTAGCAGTTGGCTTTAATATTTTATGCTTTTTAAGCCACTCATTATCTTCAAATACTTTATCTGGATTTGCATGTTTTATCAACTTTCCATTTTCCATTACTAAAACATCATCTGCATATTTTGCTACATCATCCATATTATGTGTAACTAAAATTACAGTATGTCCTTCTTGCTGATATTCTTTAAATAAATCCATCATTTGTTTTCGAGCGTGGGGATCTAAGCCAGCCGCTGGTTCATCAAGACATAAAATATCTGGTTCATATGCCATAACTCCTGCAATAGCCACTCGTCGCATTTGACCCCCAGACAAGTCAAAGGGAGACTTCTCAGAAATATCTTCTGATAATCCAACTTTTTTAATCCATTTATGCGCTAATTGAATAGCGTCTTGTTCATTATAACCAAAGTTTTTAGGACCAAAAGCTATATCATCAATAACCGTATTTTCAAATAATTGTGCTTCAGGAAATTGAAAAACTATACTCACATGCTTACGCAGTTCTTTTAAATGCTTATTTGAAGTTTGATTATTAATATTATATCCAGCAATAGAAATATTACCACTGCTTGGTTTAAGTAATGCATTAAAATGCTGCATTAAGGTAGACTTTCCACTTCCAGTATGTCCAATAATTGCTATAAAATTTCCTTGCTTCAATTCAAAACTTACATTATTTAGACCCCTTTTTTCAAGAGGAGAACCAGGTGCATATATATAATCTACATTGTTGAATTTAATTGACATAAATATTTCACCAGCTCTTTCTCTGATTGTATATCATTAGGAATAGAGATATCTTTTTCTATTAATTTTTGGCGAAGCTTAAATTCAAATGGTATATCCAAACCAAGCTCATGCAATAATTTATCTTTGGTAAAAATAACTTTAGGTGTCCCTTTAGAAATAAGCTTACCATCATTTAAAACTATTACTTCATCTGCAATTGCGGCTTCATTAATATCATGAGTAATTGAAATTACTGTTAAATTATTTTGTTCCTTTAAATTCTTAATGATAGTTAAAATTTGTTCTCTACCTTCGGGATCAAGCATTGAAGTTGATTCATCTAAAATAATTATTTTAGGTTTAACTGCCAAAACTCCCGCAATTGCTACACGCTGTTTTTGACCACCTGAGAGATTGGATGGCTCCATATTAGTATAATTAGACATCCCAACACTTTTTATAGCCTCAGACACGATTTTTTGCATTTCTTGATGAGGAACTCCACGATTCTCAAGTCCGAACGCAACATCATCAGCAACTGTAGCACCAACAAACTGATTATCCGGATTTTGAAAAACAATTCCAACTCTATCTCTAATATCCCATACAGTATCTTCAGTTAATTTAATTCCATCAACTTCGATATAAGTATCATCACTCTTATCAGGAACTAATAAGCCATTAATCAGTCTGGTAATTGTTGATTTGCCACTACCATTATGTCCAATAATTGTAGTCCAAGATCCTTTTTCTATATTCAAATTTAAATTATCTATCGCAGCTTTATGACTACCTGGATAAGTAAAAGTTACATTGTGCAATTGAATTATATTTTTATTTGGCATATTATCCACCACCTTAAAACATATTCTAATTGTACCAGTTTGTACCAAAAAAAGAGTAAAAAAAATCACCCATGAAGAGGGATGATTGTCATCATCTAAGCTAGACTAAGCTTTCGCCATCATCATCGCGCTTATTCTCACTTTCATGGATAATTCTTAATAGCTATTAAGTTTTTGTTATTCTATAAATTAAACTAATTCAAGAATAACCATTGGAGCAGCATCACCTTTACGAGCTAATGCTAACTTCATAATTCTGGTGTAACCACCATTACGATCCTTGTAACGAGGTGCAATATCGCTGAAAAGTTTTTGCAATGCTGACTTAACAACAACTGCATCTTTTTCTTCTTTAACATCAGCAATTTCATCACGTACAAATGCAGCAGCCTTTCTTCTAGCAGCTAAATCGCCACGCTTACCTAAGGTAATCATCTTTTCGGCTGTCTTACGAATTTCTTTGGCACGTGCTTCAGTAGTAACAATGCGTTCGTTAATGATCAATTGAGTAGTCATTTCTCTAAGCATTGCTTTTCTATGTGCACTATCGCGACCTAATTTACGGTATGCCATGAGTTTGCCTCCTTTATTTGCCTACTTAGTTAATCTTCTTGACGAAGTGAAAGTCCTAAGTCTGCTAATTTGTTCTTAACTTCTTCCAATGATTTACGTCCCAAGTTACGTACACGCATCATATCTGCTTCAGTCTTATCAGTTAACTCTTGCAAAGTATTAATACCTGCACGCTTTAGGCAGTTATATGAACGAACTGAAAGATCAAGCTCTTCAATTGTCATTTCAAGCTTCTTTTCTTTCTTATCGTCTTCTTTTTCCACCATTACTTCGCTGAATTTAGCATTTGCGTCAGCAGATTCAAACACCTTAAAGTGTTCTACTAAAATTTTAGCAGCAAAACTGAGGGCGTCATTAGGGTTGATTGAACCATCAGTCCAAATCTCTAAAGTGAGCTTGTCAAAGTCATCTCTCTTACCAACACGAGTTGATTCAACTTGGTAATTAACTTTCTTAATTGGTGAGAAAAGAGAATCAACTGGAATAACACCAATTGGCATGTCTTCACTCTTATTGTCACTTGCAGGAACATAACCGCGGCCATTTTTAACAGCGATTTGCATATGCAAATGTCCACCTTCAGCAATGGTACAGATATATTGATCAGGATTCAAAACTTGAACATCCGCATCAACTTTAAGATCATCAGCAGTCACAGTAGCTGGACCTTCAACATCCAACTCAATAACCTTTTGTTCATCAGAAAAAGACTTTAACTCAAGCTTCTTCAAGTTAAGAATAATCTTGGTTACATCTTCTCTAACACCCGGAACTGTTGCGAACTCGTGTAAAACGCCATCAATTTGAACGTAAACAAGTCCTGTACCCGGAATCGAAGTCAATAATACTCTACGTAAAGAATTACCTAAAGTTGTACCAAAGCCTCGTTCAAGTGGTTCAACAACAAACTTACCGTAAGAATCTTCTTGTTCAACAACGGTAATATTTGGTTTTTCAAATTCAATCATTACTAGGCCCCTTTCAAAACGCAACGTCCCATATTAAGGACAAAATTAAACACGACGACGTTTTGGTGGTCTGGAACCATTGTGGGGAACTGGCGTAACGTCACGAATTGCAGTAATTTCAAGACCAGTTGCTTGAAGTGATCTAATAGCAGATTCACGACCAGCACCAGGACCTTTAACAGAAACTTCAACATGTTTCATACCTTGGTCCATTGCACTCTTAGCTGCTGCTTCAGCTGCCATTTGAGCTGCGAATGGAGTAGACTTACGACTACCCTTAAAGCCCAATGCACCAGCTGATGACCAAGCAACTGCATTACCTTGAACGTCAGTAATCATGACTAAAGTATTATTAAACGTAGAATGAATATGAGCAACGCCGCTTTCGACATGCTTCTTCACACGACGCTTACGTGCTGTTTTAGGCATCAATAAACCTCCTTATAACTTATTAACGATTTCTCTTAGTACCCTTACGAGTACGAGCATTGTTCTTAGTGTTTTGACCACGAACTGGAAGTCCACGGCGGTGACGCATACCACGGTATGAGCCAATATCAACTAAACGCTTAATGTTCATGCTGATTTCACGACGTAAGTCACCTTCAACACGGTACTTGTCAACTTCTGAACGAAGCTTTTCTTGATCTTCTGGAGTCAAATCCTTTGAACGGATGTCTTCAGAAACACCTGCATCTGCACAAATCTTCTTAGCTGTTGGTTCACCAATACCAAAAATGTATGTTAATGCAACAACGACTCTTTTGTCTCTTGGTAAGTCAACACCAGCAATACGTGCCATAAATTGCACCTCCTATTTTATTTTTAACCTTGACGTTGCTTGTGCTTTGGATTTGCTGGGCAAATAACCATAACACGGCCATGTCTCTTAATAACTTTACAATGTTCACACATTGGTTTAACAGATGGTCTAACCTTCATGTTTACCTCCGTTATTACTTTATAAACCGATACGTAATTCTACCTTTAGTTAAATCGTATGGAGACAACTCAACAGTAACACGGTCTCCAGGCAAAATACGAATGTAATGCATTCTAATTTTACCGGAAACATGTGCCAAAATAATTGCTCCGTTTTCCAATTCAACTTTAAACATAGCATTAGGTAAGGTATCTACTACCTTACCTTCTACTTCAATGACATCATCTTTTGCCAAAGTTGTTCCTCCGCAATTAAACAGTCATACTTTGAAATTATAACACGGAATAGTAATTATACAAGTATAAATTACTTGTCCTTACTTAATACCGCATCAATATCTTCAAAGACTTTCTCTGGAGTTTGTTCACCATTAATTACAGTAAGCAAACCTTTCTTTTCATAAAAGTCCTTCAAAGGTGCATTCATCTTTTCATTAACTTCAAGACGATTCTTAACTACTTCTGGTTTGTCATCTTCACGTTGATAAAATTCATGACTACCACAACGATCACAAGTTCCTTCTACTTTAGGCTTCTTAGAAATCTTATTATAAGTAGCACCACAATTTTTACACATGTATCTTGCTGACAAACGGTCAATCAAAGTTTGTTCGTCTACTTCAAGTGAAATAACATTAGTTAATGGCTTGTTAAGACGCTTAGTAATACCTTCTAAAAGTTCAGCTTGTACAGTTGTTCTAGGAAAACCATCTAAGATAAAACCTTCTTTAATATCAGGTTGACTTAAACGCTCTTCTACTAACTTTGCAGTAACTTCGTCTGGTACCAAATTACCCTTGTCGATATAACTTTTAGCTTCAAGACCTACTTTGGTCTCATTAGCCATTGCTTCCCTAAACATATCTCCAGTTGAAATATGAGTTAAGTGATATTTATCAACAATTCGCTCTGATGCTGTTCCTTTACCAGCACCTGGCAAACCTAAAAGAATTAAGTTAATCATTTTTACGTTCCTATCTGATGAATCCAACATATTCTCTCTTCATTAACAATCCGTTAATTTGACGAGATAATTCAAGAACTACTCCTATTACAATTAATAGACTAGTTCCGCCTAAACCAATAGAACTTGGTAAGTTCCAAAAGTTAGTAGCCAACTGTGGTAAAAGTGCAACTAAACCTAAGAAAACTGAACCAACAGTTGATAATTTCATTAACATTTTTGAAATATAATTCTGAGTATCTTTACCTGGCCAAACACTAGGAATATATGCGCCCTGTTTTTGTAAGTTTTCTGCTAGCTTCTCAGGGTTAACCTGAACGAAAGCATAGAAGAAAGTAAATAAAATAATTAATAGCGTATAAATAATTACTCCAGGAGTTGTTTGTAGGCTAAAGATGTTAGTTAACACTTTAAACCATTGTTGATCGCCATGGCTTCTTTGAAAGGCCATTAAGATTGTTGCTGGTGTAATAATAAATGAACTGGCAAAAATTACCGGAATAACTCCAGAAACATTAACCTTTAATGGTAGAAAACTTTCTGAACCACTAACCGTCGCTCTTCTAGTATATTGAATTGGAATACGACGAGTAGCTTGTTCAACCCATGTAACAAGTTGCGTTACTATAAGGATTGCTACGATTACTCCCACGAAGAACAAAATACCTTGCCAACGATCACTAGCACTATTATTGATAATTTCTTCTTTATAAATTTGCCATAATCCTGCAGGCAATCTTGCAATAATACCTGCAAAAATGATTACCGATACACCATTACCTAAACCTTTGTCAGTTATTTCATCACCAAGCCAGGTAAGTAACATTGTACCAGCTGTCATAATAATGGCAATTTCAATATAGGTTTGTGGAGTTTGATTCTTAACTAAACCCATTTGGGTTAAAGCATTAAATCCAAGAGTAATACCAATACTTTGCACGAAAGCTACAACTAGTGCTAACCAACGAGTTACTTGATTGGTTTTACGTCTACCAACTTCACCTTGCTTTCCCCATTCAACCAGCGTAGGAACAATGTCCATCTGCAATAATTGAATAACAATTTGTGCAGTAATATATGGAGAAACACCTAATGAAAAAATTGAATAATTGTCTAGTCCACCACCAGATACAGTATCCAACATTGGGACCAAACCTGTTTGCGCAACTTGAGTGATCGCCTTTGCATTAACACCTGGAACTGTTATATTAGCACCGATGCGATACAGCAAAAGAATAAATAGAGTAAACCAGATTTTATTTCTGATTTCTTTATCCTTAAAGGCGTTCTTCAAGGTCGAAAACATTAGATCACCTCAACAGTTCCGCCAGCGGCTTCAACTGCTTCTTTAGCAGCTGCTGAAACTTTGTTAACTTTTACAGTTACCTTAGTCTTTAATTCACCGTTAGCAAGTAACTTAACACCTGATAATTCTTTCTTTACCAAGCCATTTTCTTTAAGACTTTCAACAGTTACTTCACTGCCGTCTTCAAACTTGTTTAAGTCATCTAAGTTAATAATTGCGTATTCCTTACGGTTAACATTCTTAAAACCACGCTTAGGCATAGTTCTGAATAATGGCATTTGACCACCTTCAAAACCTAAACGAGTGTGGCCACCTTGACGAGCCAATTGACCCTTTTGACCACGACCAGAAGTCTTACCGTAACCACTTGAAGTACCACGACCAACACGCTTTCTAGCGCGACGTGAACCTTCAGCAGCATGTAATTCATGAAGCTTCATTAAATCGGCACCTCCTTGATAATTCTTATTTATTAATCTCTTCAACTGAGATTAAGTGAGCAATTTTCATTAATGCACCACGTGTAGCAGCGTTATCTGGAAGAACAACGGTACTGCTTACTCTACCCAAACCGAGTGCTTTAACAACTTTTCTTTGGTTTGGAAGACGGTGGGCAACACTTCTAATTAAAGTAACTTTTAAATCAGTCATCTAAAATCTCCCTAATCTGCGCTCTTTACTTGGCGAAGCTTATTAACTTCTTCGCTAGTTCTAAGCTTCTTTAAACCGTCAATAGTTGCACGAACAACGTTGATTGGAGTGTTTGAACCAAGTGACTTTGAAGTTACGTCTGCAATACCAGCCATATCCATAACGATACGTACGGCACCACCAGCAGCAACACCAGAACCAGCTTCAGCAGGCTTCAACAAAATGTTACCGGAACCGTAGTGACCAATTACTTCGTGAGGAATAGTAGTACCAACCTTAGGAACGTTAATCATATTCTTCTTACCAGCTTCAACAGCCTTACGGATTGCTTCAGGAACTTCTTGTGCCTTACCGGTACCAAAGCCTACACGACCCTTTTTATCACCAACGACTACCAAGGCAGCAAATCTCATACGTTGTCCACCCTTAACAACCTTGGTGACACGGTTAATTGCTACCAATTGATCTTCGATATCGTCCTTGTTTCTACGATTATTGCGAGAATCGTTGCGGTTTGCCATGTGTTAATCTCCTTTCCTAGAAATCTAATCCGTTTTCACGTGCGGCATCTGCCAAAGCTGAAATACGGCCGTGGTATAAGTAACCACTTCTATCAAATACAACGTTTGTAATATTCTTAGCCTTAGCTGCTTCGGCAATTGCCTTACCTACAGCTGCAGCTTGTTCTACTTTGTTTGCGTCTTCAGATACAGACTTATCCAAAGTTGAGGCACTTGCAAGCGTTACACCCGCTACGTCATCAATTAATTGAGCGTAGATGTTTTTGTTTGAACGAAAAATACTTAAGCGTGGGCGCTCAGCAGTACCAGAAATCTTACCACGAATACGTTTATGACGCTTTAAGCGTAATTTGTTTTTATCTGGTTTAGAAATCACAATTTCACCTCAAAAATTAACTATTACTTACCAGTCTTACCTTCCTTACGACGTACATATTCGTCAGTGTAACGAATACCTTTACCCTTGTAAGGTTCTGGTGGACGTACGTCGCGGATTTCAGCTGCAAATTGACCAACAGCTTGCTTTGAAATACCTTCAACTTCAATGTCAGTTGCTGAAGGTGTCTTTACTGAAACTCCTTCAGGAGCAGTCATTACAACTGGGTGTGAGTAACCAACATTTAAAGTTAACTTGCTACCTTGAGCTTGTGCACGGTAACCAACACCGATTAACTTCAAAGTCTTCTTGTAGCCATCAACTACACCTTCGATCATAGAAGCCAAGTTAGCTCTTTCAGTACCGTGAAGTGCTTTATCACTTTCACTTGAACGAGTAAAGTTAATTTGACCATCTTCTTGATTAAAAGTAATCTTTGGATCAAAGTATCTAGTTAATTCACCCTTAGGGCCCTTAACAGTAATGTTGTCGCCTTCCTTGGTAACAGTGACACTGTCAGGGACTTCAATAGTCTTTAAACCGATACGGCTCATTGATTGTTCTCCTTTCTGTCAGAATTACCAAACGTAAGCGATAACTTCGCCGCCAACGTTCTTTTGTCTAGCTTCTTTATCGGTAATAACACCAGCAGAAGTAGAAACGATGGCAATACCTAAACCATTAAGAACCTTAGGTAAGTCTTCAGCACTTACATAGTTTCTAAGACCTGGCTTAGAAATACGCTTTAAGCCTGAAATGACACGTTCTCCGTTTGGACCATATTTCAAGAAAACTTTGATGACACCTTGCTTGTTATCATCTGCAACTTCGTAATCGCGAATGAAACCTTCATTCTTCAAAATTTCTGAAATAGATTTCTTCATGTTTGATGCAGGAATTTCAACTGAATCGTGCTTTGCCATGTTAGCATTTCTGATTCTAGTCAAGTAATCTGCGATCGGATCTGTCATGACCATTTATGCTATCCTCCTAACCGTATACTACCAACTAGCCTTTTTAAGACCAGGGATTTGACCCTTGTGTGCTAATTCCTTTAAGCAAATACGGCATAAACCGAATTTACGGTATACGGAGTGTGGACGACCACATCTCTCGCAACGTGTATATTCGCGTGAAGAGAACTTAGCAGGACGATGATTTCTAATTTTTTGTGATGTTTTAGCCATTAATGTCCTCCATTACTTTGCAAAAGGCATACCAAATTGACCTAAAAGTTCACGAGCTTCTTCATCAGTGTTGGCAGTAGTAACAATAACAACATCTAAACCTCTAGTACGGTTTACCTTATCGAAGTCGATTTCTGGGAAAATCAATTGTTCCTTGATACCTAAAGTGTAATTACCACGACCATCAAATGAACGAGATGAAACACCGCGGAAGTCACGAACACGTGGAAGAGAAACATTGATTAACTTATACAAGAAATCATACATTCTATCACCTCTAAGGGTTACCTTAGCACCGATAGACATACCTTCACGTAAACGGAAGTTAGCGATTGACTTCTTTGCTTTAGTGATCAATGGTTTTTGACCTGAGATCAAAGTTAATTCTTCAACTGCTTCATCTAAGTTCTTAGCGTTGGAAACAGCATCACCAACACCCATGTTCAATACGATCTTATCGATCTTTGGTACTTGCATTACTGACTTGTAGTCAAACTTTTCTTCTAATGCAGGCATAACCTTTTCTTTGTATTCTTGAGCTAAATAACTTGCCATGTGTGTCCTCCCCTCTATTACTTACTTTCTGCCTTTGAAATAACCTTAACATTTGATGCGTGAATTGAACCTTCAGATTCAACTACGCCACCATTTGCGTTGGTTTGTGAAGGCTTTTGGTGTTTCTTAATCATATTAACGCCCTTAACAACTACACGGTTCTTCTTAGCGTTAACTGAAAGAACAATACCTTCTTTACCTTTATCTTTTCCGGCAATAACTTTTACCTTGTCACCAGTTTTAACAAACATCAGTGCACCTCACTAACAATTATAAGACTTCAGGAGCAAGAGAGACGATCTTCATAAAGTCGTGCTCACGTAACTCACGTGCAACTGGCCCAAAGATACGAGTACCGCGTGGGCTCTTATCTGCATTAATAACTACGCCAGCATTTTCGTCGAACTTGATGTATGAACCATCTTCACGACGTGCGCCTGATTTTGTTCTGACAATGACAGCTTTTACGACGTCACCCTTTTTGACAACGCCACCTGGTGTTGCTTGTTTAACAGTGGCTACAACAATGTCACCAATGTTACCAGTCTTACGCTTTGAACCACCTAAGACTCTAATAACTAAAAGTTCTCTGGCACCAGAGTTATCAGCAACCTTTAAACGAGATTCGTTTTGAATCACTGTATAATCCTCCCCTCACTAAATCCGCAAAATTAAACAGATTTCTTAACAATCTTAACTAAACGGAAGCGCTTTGTACGAGATAATGGACGGGTTTCCATGATACGAACAGTATCGCCAACTTTAGCTTCGTTATTTTCGTCTTGTGCGTAGTACTTCTTTGAGTACTTAATACGCTTATTGTAAACAGGGTGGTTCTTGTAAGTGTCTACGACAACAGTAATTGTCTTATCCATCTTATCAGAAACTACACGTCCTTGATATACGTGACGACGATTTCTTTCGTTTGATTCGCTCAAGTTAATAGCTCCCTTCCACTAATTTTCTTCTAACGCTTTTTCGCTAAGAATAGTCTTAATTCTAGCGATATTCTTGCGGACTTTGCTCAAGCGAGCGGTATTTTCTAATTGACCCGTTGCTTGTTGGAAACGCAAATTGAAAAGTTCTTCCTTATATTGCTTTTCCTTTTCTAACATTTGATCAGTGGTTAATGCTCTGATATCTTTAGCCTTCATTAGAATTGCCACCTACTTCCGAACTTCTAGTCACAAACTTAGTCTTAATTGGCAACTTAGTTGAAGCAAGTCTTAAAGCTTCACGAGCAACTTCTTCAGAAACGCCACCAATTTCAAACAAAATCTTTTCTCTCTTAACTACAGCTACCCAACCAGCTGGTGCACCTTTACCAGAACCCATACGTACACCTACACCTTTAGCAGTGTATGACTTTTGAGGGAAAATTCTGATCCAAACCTTACCGCCACGCTTCATGTAACGAGTCATTGCAACACGGGCAGCTTCGATTTGACGGTTAGTAATCCAGTGAGATTCGAGAGCTTGTAATCCATATTCACCAAAGGCAATAGTCTTACCACCTTTAGCAGCACCACGCATCTTACCACGGAATTCACGACGGTGTTTTACTCGCTTTGGTACTAAAGGCATTACTTGTTTCCTCCCTTCGCTGGCTTTGAAGTATTCTTAGTAGGTAATACTTCGCCACGATTGATCCATACTTGAACACCAATTTCACCATAAGTAGTGAATGCGTTAACCCAAGCATAATCAATGTCAGCTCTTAAAGTTTGTAATGGAACACGACCTTCTGTGTGCCATTCTCTTCTAGCCATGTCGGCACCGTTCAAACGACCTGAAGTTTGAACTTTAATACCCTTGGCACCAGCACGCATAGATCTTTGAGTAGCTTGACGCATAGCACGTCTAAATGCAATACGAGCTTCAAGTTGACGAGCAATGCTATCAGCAACTAACTTAGCATCAAGATCTGGCTTCTTAATTTCAACAATGTTGATGTGAACTTGCTTGTTAGTCAAAGCGTTCAATTCTTTTCTTAAAGCTTCAACTTCAGAACCACCTTTACCAATAACCATACCTGGTTTTGAAGTATGAATTGAAATGTTGATTCTATTAGCTGCACGTTCAATTTCTACAGTAGAAACAGAGGCATCCTTCAACTTATTTGAAATGAACTTTCTAATACGAAGGTCTTCGTTTAATGTTTCTTTGTATCCTCTGTCAGCATACCATTTTGATTCCCAATCACGGATTACGCCGAGACGAAAACCATTTGGGTTAATCTTTTGACCCATTAATATACCTCCCTTTAATCGTTCTTTTCTGAAACTACTACAACCACATGACTGGTTCTCTTGTTAATAGGAGAAGCCATACCTTTAGCACGTGGACGGAATCTCTTCAAAGTTGCACCTTCATTTACGTAAGCTTCTGAAACGTAAAGATTAGCACTTTCAAGATCGTAGTTGTGTTCTGCGTTAGCAATTGCTGAACGTAAAACTTTTTCAACGATTGGGGAAGCAGCTCTAGGCGTAAATTCCAAGATTGCTAATGCTTCAGCAACGCTCTTGCCACGAATTAAGTCAACGACTAAACGTGCTTTTCTTGCAGCGATACGAACAGTTCTTGCTTCAGCTCTAGCTGAACTAATTTGTTCTGCCATTTAGATGTTTCTCCTTCCTCTATTTTGCTGTAGCCTTATCATCAGCGGCTTTGTGTCCATGGAAAGTTCTAGTTGGAACAAATTCACCTAATTTGTGACCAACCATGTCTTCAGTAACATAAACTGGGACATGCTTTCTACCATCGTAAACAGCTATAGTCAAACCAACAAAAGAAGGGAAAATAGTTGAACGACGTGACCAAGTCTTGATAACTTGCTTCTTATCTGAGTTTTGTTGTGCATCAACCTTCTTTAATAAAGATGCATCAGCAAATGGACCTTTTTTAATACTACGGCTCATTAATTAACCCTCCTTCTATTACTTGCTACCCTTACGGTGACGAATAATTAACTTCTCACTAGCCTTCTTGGCATCTCTAGTCTTAATACCACGAGACTTCTTACCCCATGGAGTCATAGGTTGTGGACGACCAACAGGTGCTTTACCTTCACCACCACCATGTGGGTGATCGTTAGGGTTCATTACAGAACCACGAGATTGAGGACGTCTACCTAACCAACGACTACGACCAGCTTTACCTAATTGAATCAATGAGTGTTGTTCGTTACCAACTACACCAATAGTTGCACGGCAAGTTGATAAAATCTTACGAACTTCACCACTTTGTAATCTCACTAAAGTGTAGTTACCATCTTGACCCAAAACTTGTGCGCTAGTACCAGCACTTCTAACAAGCTGACCACCCTTACCTGGTCTTAATTCAATGTTATGAATTGACGTACCAGCTGGGATGTTCTTCAAAAGCATTGCATTACCTGGCTTAATATCTACAGCTTCGCCAGATTCAATTACAGTACCAACTTTTAGACCCTTAGGTGCTAAAATGTAAGCCTTAATACCATCAGTGTAGTGAAGCAATGCAATGTTTGCAGTTCTATTAGGATCGTATTCGATTGCCTTTACAACTGCCTTTGCGTTGTCCTTGTTACGCTTGAAATCAATGATACGGTACTTTTGCTTGTGACCACCACCACGGTGTCTACTAGTAATGTGACCATATGAGTTACGACCTGCAGTATGTGATTGTGATTCAAGCAAGGTACGTTCTGGCTTGCTCTTAGTAATCTCAGCAAAGTCGGAAGAAGTCATATTACGGCGACCGTTTGTGGTTGGCTTATAAATCTTAATAGCCAATTGACTGACCTCCTATTACTTGTTGTCTTCTTTAGTTTCGTCTTGGAAAATCTTGATGTCGTTTGAATCGTCAGTTAAAGCAACGATTGCTTTTCTACGGCGAGCAGTCTTACCAGTGTAACGACCAACACGCTTGTCCTTACCGCGAACATTCATAATGTTTACGCTCTTGACCTTAACATCGAAGATTTCTTCAACAGCGTTGCGAACTTGAGTCTTGGTAGCAGTTAAGAGCACGTCAAAAGTGTACTTCTTATCATCCATTAAGTTCGTTGACTTTTCAGTAATGACAGGTCTTAAAATGATATCGCGTGCGTCCATTAAGCCAATACCTCCTCAATCTTCTTTACAGCATCTTGAGTTAAGATTAACTTTTCGTAGTTAACTGCATCTTCAACATTCAAACCGTTAACTGGAACAACCTTAACATTAGTCAAGTTTCTTGCAGAAAGCTTTACGTTTTCGTCATCAGAAACAACCAAAACCTTGCCTTCAACCTTCAAGCTGTTTAACATTGACACAAATTCCTTAGTCTTAGGTGCTGACATAGTCAACTTATCTAAAACAATTAAATCTTCATCAATCAACTTTTGGGAAAGAACTGACTTAATAGCCAAACGACGTTGCTTTCTTGGCATATTGTATGCGTATGAACGTGGAGTTGGACCAAATACAACACCACCGCCACGCCATTGTGGAGATCTGATAGAACCTTGACGAGCACGACCAGTACCCTTTTGTCTCCAAGGTTTCTTACCACCGCCGCGAACAGCAGATCTATTCTTAACCTTTGAAGTACCTTGACGCTTACCTGCTCTTTGTCTAATGATTGCGTCAAAAATTACGCTTTCGTTAGGTTCAACAGCAAATACTTTATCGTTTAAAGTAACTTCACCGGATTCCTTACCGTTTTGATCGATAACCTTTAAATTAGCCATTCTAGTCCTCCTTCCTATTTATCAGCTTTAACAGCCTTAGAAGCAGACTTAACAGTAATTAATGAGTTCTTGGCACCTGGAACGTTACCCTTGATCATTAATACATTCTTATCTGCTACAACTTTTTCAATTACTAAGTTTTCAATAGTAACTGTCTTAACGCCCATGTGACCTGGCAAACGCTTGCCCTTAGGCACACGGTTAATGATTGAACCCATTGAACCAGGAATTCTGTGGTATCTTGAACCGTGAGTTTCTGGACCTCTGGATTGACCCCAACGCTTAATGTTACCTTGGTATCCATGACCTCTAGTAGTACCAGTAACGTCTACGACGTCACCTTCCTTAAATGTATCCACAGTAACTTCTGAGCCGACTTCATAGTCCTTAAGCTCAACACCGCGAATTTCTCGAATGAAGCGCTTAGGTGAAGTCTTTGCCTTTGCAGCATGACCTTGTTCTGGCTTGTTGCTCAAAACTTCACGCTTATCTTGGTAACCTAATTGAACTGCTTCGTAACCGTCTGATTCAACAGTCTTAACTTGCATAACAACGTTAGGAGTTGCTTCAACAACAGTTACAGGAACAAGGATACCATCTTTAGTAAAGATTTGAGTCATACCAACTTTTCTTCCTAAGATTCCTTTGGTCATGATTACACCTCTTTCTATTTTTTAGTTATTATAATTTAATTTCGATGTCTACGCCACTTGGAAGATCAAGTTTCATTAATGAATCAACAGTCTTAGGTGTTGGATTCAAAATGTCGATCAAACGCTTGTGAGTACGCATTTCAAATTGTTCACGTGAGTCCTTGTTCTTGTGTGGTGAACGAAGAACAGTAAACAAAGTTCTTTCTGTTGGAAGAGGAACTGGACCTGAAATTTCTGCACCAGTTCTCTTTGCAGTAGCTACGATCTTAGCAGCTGATTCATCGAGAATACCATGTTCGTATGACTTAAGTCTAATACGAATTGATTGACTTGCCATTAAATTACCTCCTTAACGTCTTCTTTAATAAGATGACTAGCTCGGCAAAAATTCCCCGCACGCCTCTGTGGCAATGCAGCCTGGCGTGCCGCAACCTTTTACGTCAACGCTTTACAACAAATTAAGCATTAGGGTACTTATTTAACCCTCAAATGCACAAAGACTATTGTACTTGCTACAGCCGCAAATATCAAGGGGGTTATTTCATTTTCTTGATTTTTTTACAAAAAAAGATTGTCGACTATATCGACAATCTTTTTAAATCAATAATATTAATTAAGCTTCGCCGCCGCGCTTCTTAATAATTTCATCTTGAATTGACTTAGGAGTTGGTGAGTAGTGGTCAAATACCATAGTGAAAGTACCACGACCTTGAGTTGATGAACGCAAAGTAGTTGCGTAACCAAACATTTCAGAAAGTGGAACCATAGCATTCAATACCTTAGCACCTGAACGGTCTTCCATACCGTCCATAGTACCACGACGTGCAGTAACTGAACCCATAACGTCACCTAAGTATTCTTCTGGGGTAATTACTTGAACCTTCATAATTGGTTCAAGAACTACAGCACCAGCCTTAGAAGCAGCATTCTTCAATGCAAGTGAAGCAGCAACCTTGAAAGCAGCTTCTGATGAGTCGACTTCGTGGTAACTACCATCGTAAAGCTTAGCCTTAACATCAATCAATGGGTAACCTGCAAGAACACCATTCTTCATAGCTTCTTGAAGTCCAGCATCAACTGAAGGGATAAATTCACGAGGAACAACACCACCAACGATAGCGTCTTCAAATTCGTAACCTTTACCTTCTTCATTTGGAGTAAAGTCAATCCATACGTCACCGTATTGACCCTTACCACCAGATTGACGAACGAACTTACCTTGAGCCTTAGCTTCCTTGGTGAAGGTTTCACGGTAAGCTACTTGTGGTTCACCGATAGTTGCTTCAACGTGGAATTCACGCTTCATACGTTCAACCATGATTTGAAGGTGCAATTCACCCATACCAGCAATCAAGGTTTGACCAGTTTCAGCGTTAGTTTCTGCCTTGAAAGTTGGGTCTTCTTCAGTAAGCTTTTGAAGAGCAACATCAAGCTTGTCACGGTCAGCCTTTGACTTAGGTTCGATTGAAACTTGGATAACTGGGTCTGGAATTTCCAAACTTTCCAAAATAAGTGGACGCTTAGGATCAGTTAATGAATCACCAGTAGTAGTGTTCTTCAAACCGATAGCACCAGCAATATCACCTGAGAATACTTCTGGAATTTCAGTTCTTGAGTTGGCGTGCATTTGAAGCAAACGACCAACACGTTCACGACTGTCCTTTGAAGCGTTCAATACGTATGAACCTGATTGAAGTGAACCAGTGTAAACACGAATGAAAGTCAAACGACCAACAAATGGGTCAGTAGCAATCTTAAATGCTAAAGCTGCAAATGGATCCTTGTCGTTAGCCTTAAGTTCTACTTCTTCACCAGTCTTTGGATCATGAGCAACGTAAGGCTTAACATCTAATGGTGATGGTAAGTAATCAATAACACCATCAAGCATCATTTGAACACCCTTGTTCTTAAATGCTGAACCAGCAAATACTGGGAAGAAGTCTAAGTTAATAGTTGCTTTACGGATAGCAGCCTTTAATTCTTCATTAGAAATTTCTTCACCGCCAAGGTATTTTTCCATGATGTCATCATCAACATCAGCAACAGCTTCAATTAATTCACCACGACGCTTTTCAGCTTCTTCCTTGTATTCATCAGGAACTGGAACAGTATCCCACTTAGAACCAAGTTTATCTTCGTCGTAGATATCAGCTACCATGTCGATTAAGTCGATAACACCTTCAAAAGTATCAGCTGAACCAATTGGCATTTGAACTGCGTGTGCATTAGCGTTCAAACGTTCATGAAGAGTTTCTACTGAGTGATCGAAGTCAGCACCGATCTTATCCATCTTGTTAATGAAAACAATACGAGGAACACCGTAAGTTTCAGCTTGACGCCAAACATTTTCAGTTTGTGGTTCAACACCAGCTTGTGCATCAAGAACAGTTACAGCACCATCAAGAACACGAAGTGAACGTTCTACTTCGATAGTGAAGTCAACGTGTCCTGGGGTATCGATGATGTTAATTCTGTAATCTTTCCATTGAGCAGTAGTAGCTGCTGAAGTGATAGTAATACCACGTTCCTTTTCTTCTTCCATCCAGTCCATTTGTGAATCACCTTCGTGAGTTTCACCAATCTTGTGGATTTTACCAGTGTAGTAAAGGATACGTTCAGTAGTGGTAGTCTTACCCGCATCAATGTGGGCCATGATACCAATATTACGTGTTTTTTCTAATGGAAATTCACGCTTGTTAGCCATAGATATATAATCTCCTTAAAAAAATAAAAGAACAAATTAGAAGCGGTAGTGTGCAAATGCACGGTTTGCTTCAGCCATGCGGTGAACATCTTCACGTTTCTTAACTGCTGAACCAGTGTTGTTTGATGCATCGATGATTTCGTTAGCTAAACGTTCATCCATAGTGTGTTCATTACGTAAACGTGCGTATGAAACAAGCCATCTTAAACCTAAAGTAGTTCTTCTTTCTGGACGAACTTCTACTGGGATTTGGTAGTTTGAACCACCGATACGACGAGCTCTAACTTCCAATACTGGCATAACATTGTTCATTGCTTCTTCAAAAACATCAAGTGGTTCTTTGCCAGTCTTGTCCTTAACAATAGTGAAAGCATCGTAAAGGATTGAAGAAGCCTTTGCGCGCTTACCGTCAAGCATTAAGTGGTTGATGAGCTTAGTAACAAGCTTTGAGTTGTAAACTGGATCTGCTAAAACGTCTCTCTTAGTTACATGTCCTTTTCTAGGCATTATTTAACTCCTCCTTAACCTTTCTTAGTACCGTACTTAGAACGGCTTTGCTTTCTGCCATCAACACCAGCAGTGTCAAGAGCACCACGGATAATGTGGTAACGTACACCAGGAAGGTCTTTTACACGACCACCACGAATCAAAACAACAGAGTGTTCTTGCAAGTTGTGGCCTTCACCTGGAATGTATGCAGTAACTTCAATCAAGTTTGAAAGACGTACACGAGCATACTTACGTAAAGCTGAGTTAGGCTTCTTTGGAGTCATAGTACCCACACGAGTAGCAACCCCACGCATTTGTGGAGCTGGGTTGAATACTAATTCCTTCTTCATACTGTTGTAACCGTAGTTCAAAGCTGGTGACTTTGATTTAGTCGTTTTTGAGTGACGACCTTTTCTTACCAATTGGTTAATGGTTGGCATTAAAAATTTCCTCCTAAATTCATCTATTTTGTTCACACATCCGGGAGTTTCTTTTTTACTCGCGGAAAGACTGTTCAAAACATACAACAACCATTGTACTCGGTTTTTGAAAGAAATCAAACCCATTTACAGTATTTTTTTATTTTTTTACGTATTTATTCCCTGAGGTGAAACAATTGAACAATATTTTTTTAATTAGTAATTTCTTTATCGGAAGCTGTTTAGCTTCACATGCATATGTTATATACGACCGCTTTTATCAAGGAAATTATATTTTAGACAGATCAAAATGCACTTATTGTCACACTGAATTAAATATATTAGAAGAAATACCTGTTTTTTCTTATATATTTCTTCATGGACAATGCTCTACTTGCAAATTCAAAATACCTGCCGAATTATTTTTTATAGAATTAATTGGTGGTTTTTCATTTTCAAATTGTGACTTTGCTACAACTAACGGAATAACTACTGCAATTTTAATATTCTCAATCTTGCTTTGTACAATTTTTGATTACTACAGTCAAGAATTTCCTACAATTTGCATCATACCTGCAATTATAGTTTCACTTTATAATTTTTCTTCTTTTACTACATTAGATTTAATGCAATCAGTTCCTATATTTATAGTATTGCTATTTTATGTGTATAAACAAAAACTAGGAAGTGGCGACTTAATTTTATATTTAATATTAGTATTTTATTTTCATGCTGAGTTCGCTAATTATACTTTTTTATTAGCATCTTTATTTTGTATTGTGCATTACTTTTTAAACAAAAAAAGAATAGATAAGAATCAGCAAATTGCTCTTTTTCCTTATCTATTCCTAAGTTTGATTATATTTTTGATGTAAAAAAATGCCCCTATTTATCATAGGAGCATTTTTTGCTATTAAGCTTTTGGCTTTTCGGCCTCATCTTTTTCTTTCATTTGCTTTTCAATGTCAGCAATTGAGTAAACAGACTTTGGCTTCTTTTTAGCATCAGATTGTGGTTCCATACTACGGTAAACTGGCATACCAGTACCAGCTGGAATAATCTTACCAATAATAACGTTTTCCTTAAGACCAAGGAGTGGATCGTTTTTACCTCTAATAGAAGCATCAGTAAGAACACGAGTAGTTTCTTGGAAGGAAGCAGCAGACAAGAAACTGTTTGTTTCAAGGGCTGCCTTAGTAATACCCAAAATAACACTTTGAGCAGTCGCAGGAATACCACCTGAAATAATAACTTCCTTGTTACGGTCTCTAAATTGACCGATATCCATAACTTCACCTGGTAAGATATCAGTTTCACCTGGATCAAGTACACGAACTTTTTGAAGCATTTGACGAGTCAATACTTCGACGTGCTTATCAGCGATATCTACACCCTGCATTCTATAAGCTTTTTGTACTTCAGCTAAAATGTACTTTTCAGTAGTTAAAGTATCCGTTACTTGAATCAATTCCTTAGGATCAACAGAACCAAGAGTCAACTTGTCACCACGGTGAACTTCATCACCTTCGCTAACTGCTACAGAAGCAGTGTAAGGAACACTGTAACTTCTAGTATCAATTTTACCCTTAACAGTAATTTCGCGAGTATGTTCTGCTGGATTTTCTTGAATTGAATCAATAATACCATCAACTTCAGAGATAGTTGAACGACCCTTAGGATTACGTGCTTCAAACAATTCTTGAACACGAGGTAACCCTTGAGTAATATCTTCTGCACCGGCAACCCCACCGTTGTGGAAAGTTCTCAAAGTAAGCTGAGTACCAGGTTCACCAATTGATTGAGCAGCAACAGTACCTACTGCTTCACCAACTTCAACTTCTTCACCAGTAGCCAAGTTCATACCATAACACTTACGGCAGACACCGTGTGGAGTATCACAAGTTAAAATTGAACGAATCTTAACATGAGTTACACCAGCATCAACAATCTTGTGAGCCATATTTTCATCCATCATAACATCCGGACCAACAATAGCTTCACCAGTCTTAGGATCCTTAACAGTTTCAGCAGTGAAACGACCAACCAAACGATCAAAGAGTGGTTCAATCATTTCATCGCCTTCCATGATAGAGTGAACAGTAATACCACGATCAGTTCCACAGTCATCTTCACGGATAATAACATCCTGGGCTACATCAACTAAACGACGAGTAAGGTAACCTGACTGAGCAGTCTTTAAGGCAGTATCAGTCATACCTTTACGAGCACCGTGAGTAGACATGAAAAGTTCTTGAACTGATAAACCTTCCTTAAAGTTTGAAGTAACTGGAATTTCGAACAATCCACCGTTAGGAGTGGCCATCAAACCACGCATACCAGCAAGCTGAGTAAAGTTTGAAATGTTACCACGGGCACCAGAGTCAGCCATGACAGTGATTGGGTTACGTGGATCATAAATTTGGGCGATTTCATTTTGAACTTCGTCCTTACATGCATTCCAAATACTAATTACTCGATCATGACGTTCTTGTTCAGTAATAAGACCACGTCTAAATTGTTTAGAAACAACATCAACTTGCTTGTGAGCTTTTTCTACCTTCTCATCCTTATCAGTGATTTCCGGAACATCGTTCATACCGATAGTAATACCAGAAATGGTAGAACTTGTGTAACCTAACTCTTTTAAGTCATCCAAGTATTCAGAAGTTCTTTGAACTTTGTAGTACTTGTAAATAGTTGCAATAGAATCTGATAAGAAGTCTTTCTTAAATGGTGTTGCAATTAAATCAGCAGCAATATCATCAATCTTCTTATCAATGTCTTCGCCCTCTTCTAAGAAATACTTAGCAGCAAGTGGATTGTTTAAGTTTTCCTCAGTTGGTTCATTAATGTAGAAGTAATCATCTGGGAAAATTTGGTTAAATACAACCTTACCATAAGTGGTAATGAAGATTCCATGTTCCTTACCTTCTGGCCATGGCTTATCTGGCATTGAATCAGCTGACATACCAATGATAGTGTGGTAGTGAATATCACCATTAGCATATGCTACAGCAGCTTCTGCTGGTGAACTAAAGATCATACCTTGACCTTCACGACCCTTTTCAGCTTGAGTCAACCAGTAGTTACCCAATACAACATCCTGTGAAGGAGTTACGATTGGCTTACCATCCTTAGGTGCCAAAATATGGTGAGCAGCAAGCATAAGCAAACGTGATTCTGCAACAGCTTCATCAGACAAAGGAACGTGAATAGCCATCTGGTCCCCATCAAAGTCAGCGTTGTAGGCTTCACATGCAAGCGGGTGAAGTCTAATTGACTTACCTGGTACCAAAACTGGTTCAAAGGCTTGAATACTCAAACGGTGAAGAGTAGGTGCACGGTTCAAAAGAACTGGACGTTCTTTAATAACATCTTCAAGTACATCCCAAATATCATCATCTTCACGATCAATCTTACGCTTAGCATTTTTAATGTTAGATGCAATCTTACGCTTAACTAATTCGTGCATTACAAATGGCTTAAATAATTCAAGAGCCATTGGACGTGGGACACCACATTGATAGAATTTCAATTTAGGTGAAACATCAATAACTGAACGACCAGAGTAGTCAACACGCTTACCAAGTAAGTTTTGACGGAAACGTCCCTGCTTACCCTTAAGCATGTGAGAAAGTGATTTAAGTGGACGATTACCTGGTCCAACAACTGGACGACCACGACGACCATTATCAATTAAGGCATCAACTGCTTCTTGAAGCATACGCTTTTCGTTTTGAACAATAATATTTGGAGCGTTCAAATCAAGTAATCTCTTCAAACGATTGTTACGGTTAATTACACGTCTATATAAATCGTTCAAATCAGAAGTAGCAAAACGTCCACCTTCAAGTTGAACCATTGGACGAAGATCTGGCGGAATTACAGGAACTGCATCCATAACCATCCATTCTGGTTTATTACCAGAATTCTTAAATGCATCCAAAATATCCAATCTTCTAATTGCACGCGTACGTTTTTGACCAGTAGCTGTTTGAAGTTCTTTCTTCAAATCAGCTACTTCTTTAGCTAAATCTACCTTCTTAAGCAATTCACGAATAGCTTCAGCACCCATTTTAGCTTCAAAACGGTCACCATATTTAGCTTTTTGTTCGCGATATTCTGCTTCAGTCAGTAATTGCTTAGGTTCTAAATCTGTATCACCTGGATCAATTACGATGTATGCTGCAAAGTAAATAACTTCTTCAAGAAGTCTTGGAGAAATATCCAAAACTAGACCCATACGTGATGGAATACCCTTAAAGTACCAAATATGAGTTACTGGAGCTGCGAGTTCAATGTGACCCATACGTTCTCTTCTTACTTTAGCAGAAGTAACTTCAACTCCACAACGATCACATACGATACCACGGTATCTAACACCTTTGTACTTACCACAAGCACATGACCAATCTTTTGTTGGTCCAAAAATTCTTTCATCAAATAAGCCATCTTTTTCTGGCTTCAAAGTACGGTAGTTGATGGTCTCTGGTTTTTTAACTTCACCATATGACCAGCTTCTGATCTTGTTAGGTGATGCAAGACCAATTTGCATACTTTCAAACTTATTTACGTCGATCAAAAGTTTAACCTCCTACTATTTAGAAACCTTTTTATCGGACTTATCTACAGGTGCTTCTTCTGGCGTATCTGCAGATTTTTTATCATCGGACTTTGTAGTTTCTTCGGCTAACTTCTTCTTTTGTTGTTCTTCTGCCATACGTGACAAAGTATCAATATTCAAATGTTCATTTGAATCATTATCCATATCACGTAATTCGATTTCCTTGTGATCCATGTCAAGAACTCTAATATCTAATCCAAGAGATTGAAGTTCCTTAACAAGAACACGGAAGGATTCTGGAACACCTGGCTTAGGAATCTTTTCGCCCTTAACAATAGCCTCGTATGCCTTAACACGACCAACAACATCATCTGACTTGTAAGTCAAAATTTCTTGAAGAGTGTAAGCTGCACCATAAGCTTCAAGAGCCCAAACTTCCATTTCACCAAAACGCTGTCCACCAAACTGTGCTTTACCACCAAGTGGTTGTTGAGTAACAAGTGAGTAAGGCCCGATTGAACGTGCGTGAATCTTATCATCAACCATGTGAGTAAGTTTCAAGTAGTGCATGATACCTACTGATACACGGTTATGGAATGGCTCACCAGTACGTCCATCATAAATAACAGTCTTACCATCTTTATCAACACCAGCTTGACGTACAGTATTCCATACATCATCTTCAGTTGCTCCATCAAATACAGGAGTGGCAACATGAATACCTAAGTCATTAGCTGCACGACCTAAGTGAAGTTCAAGAAGCTGTCCAATGTTCATACGTGAAGGCACACCCATTGGGTTCAAGCAAATATCAACTGGGGTTCCATCTGGTAAATATGGCATATCTTCTTCTGGAGCAACCATCGCAACAGTACCCTTGTTACCGTGACGACCAGACATCTTGTCCCCAACTTGAATCTTTCTCTTTTGTGCAATATATACACGAACCATAGTGTTTACACCTGGAGAAAGTTCATCGCCAGCTTCACGAGTATATACTTTAACATCTTGAACGATACCGCCACCACCGTGAGGTACACGAAGTGAAGTATCACGAACTTCACGAGCCTTTTCACCAAAGATTGCGTGAAGTAATCTTTCTTCTGCTGAAAGTTCAGTAACACCCTTTGGAGTTACTTTACCTACTAAAATATCACCATCGTGAACTTCAGCACCAATACGTACAATACCTTCTGCATCAAGATCCTTTAATGCATCTTCACCTACATTTGGAAGTTCACGAGTAATTTCTTCAGGTCCAAGTTTAGTATCACGAGCTTCTGATTCAAAGTCTTCAATACTAATTGAAGTATAAACATCATCCTTAACAAGTCGTTCTGAAAGCATGATGGCATCTTCATAGTTATACATGTTCCAAGTCATAAATGCGATAACTGGATTTTGACCAAGAGCCAATTCACCATGATCCATAGTAGGACCATTAGCAATAACATCACTTTCATCAACATGGTCACCTAACTTAACGTTTGGTGTTTGGTTGTATGACTTGGAGTTATTTGAACGACGGTATTTTTCAAGAACATACTTATCTAAAGTACCATCTTCACGTCTAATACGGATTTCATTTGCATCAACGTATTCAACTACACCAGCTGCCTTAGCAATAATAGCTGCACCTGAATCGTGAGCAGCACGATATTCCATACCGGTTCCAACAAGGGATGAGTGTGGATTAATCAAAGGAGCAGCCTGACGTTGCTGGTTAGCCCCCATCAAAGCACGGTTAGAGTCATCGTTTTCAAGGAATGGAATACATGCAGATGCTACAGAAACAACTTGCTTAGGAATAACATCCATGTAGTCGATCTTGTCTGGACTTACTTCGATGTTGTCATCTTTGTAACGAGCTAAAACCACATCATCCTTAAATGAACCATCTTCATTTAAACGTGCATCAGCACCGGCAACAATGTAATTATCTTCAACATCAGCAGTCAAGTAATCAATCTTATCAGTTACCTTGTGATCTTTCCAAGATACACGACGGTAAGGGGTTTCGATAAAACCATACTTATTAATAATGGCATATGAAGCCAAAGAGTTGATCAAACCAATGTTAGGACCTTCTGGAGTTTCAATAGGACATAGACGTCCATAGTGAGTATAGTGAACGTCACGAACTTCATATCCAGCACGGTCACGAGTCAAACCACCAGGCCCTAAAGCTGACATACGACGCTTGTGTGTCAATTCGCCAAGTGGGTTGTGTTGATCCATGAACTGTGAAAGTTGTGAAGAACCAAAGAACTCTTTGATACTTGCAACAATTGGACGAATATTAATCAATTGTTGTGGAGTAACAGTTGATGGATCTTGAATAGACATTCTTTCACGAACTACACGTTCCATTCTTGCTAAACCAATTCTAAATTGGTTTTGAAGTAATTCACCAACACGACGAATTCTACGATTACCTAAGTGGTCAATATCATCAGTTGAACCAATACCATCTTGAAGCACAAAGAAGTAATTAATTGATGCCAAAACATCAGCTGGAGTTAAGTGCTTAACATCATCAGCAATATGACCATTTGACATTAATTTAACAATGCGTTCTGGATCTTTCTTTGAAAAGACCTTAATTTCTTGAACAGTGATTGGATCTGGTAATACACCTTCTTTAGAAGGTTCATAAGTTACCATCTTAAAATCATCGCGGTCTAAGTACTTTTCAAGAGTATCCATTACTTCATGAGTTACAATGGTACCCTTTTTAGCAATGATTTCACCAGTGTCAGGATCAGCTAAAGTTTCAGCTAAAGTTTGTCCATATAGACGATTCTTAAGAGAAAGCTTCTTATTGATCTTGTAACGACCAACTGGAGCTAAATCATAGCGACGTGGGTCAAAGAATCTTGCATATAAAAGTGAACGTGAAGAATCAGTAGTCTTTGGTTCGCCAGGACGAAGTCTTTCATAGATATCCTTTAATGATTCAGCAACACGTGAATCTGCAGGATTCTTATGAACATCCTTATCCAAAGTGAATTGCAAACTATCACTTTGACCAAACATTTCTAAAATGTCACTGTCTGAACCAATACCCATAGCTCTAATAAGTACACTCAATGGAAGCTTACGAGTACGGTCTACACGAACGTAAGCAATATCCTTGGCATCAGTTTCATATTCAAGCCATGCACCACGGTTAGGAATAACAGTGGTACCAAAAATTTGACGGCCATTCTTATCATAATCACCTGAGTAATATACACCAGGAGATCTTACTAATTGAGAAACAATAACTCTTTCAGCACCATTAATAATGAAAGAACCAGATTCAGTCATCAATGGAAGATCGCCAAAGAAGACGTCTTGAGTCTTAATTTCACCAGTTTCTTGGTTAGTTAACTTTAAAGTTACATGCATTGGTGCTGCATAAGTTGCATCATGATCGCGGGCTTCATCGACAGTATACTTAGGTTCTTGAAGCTTATAACCAACATATTCTAATGACAACTTACCTGAGAAGTCACCAATTGGCATAATATCATCAAAAACTTCTTTGATACCTTCATCGAGAAACCACTTATATGATTCGGTTTGTACATCTGTCAAGTTAGGCAATTTAAGAACTTCTTTAATTCTTGAAAAGCTACGTCTTGTACGATGCTTACCGTAATTCACTACGTGTCCATTTAACAAGGAAAAAACATCCTTTCTGTTAGAGAAAGCAAAATATTACATTTCTGTTACAAAATCAAAAAGCTGCAAATTTGGGCATAAAAAAGACAAAAACAACGTTTGTCGTTTTTGCCATTATCATTTTGCTGGACAATATATCAGCAAAATCCTGAACTTCAGCCTTTTAAATCAGCAACTAATATACCGCATTTTGAGCTTTTTGTCAATATTAAAAACTTTAAATTACTTACTAGTAACTAATTCTTTTTTAGATTTATTCTCAACTTCAAATTTTAGTTTTCCATGGCTAGCTCCAATTTTCAAAGTTGTACCTGCATGAAGCTCGCCACTTATTAAAAGTTCTGCAATTTTATCTTCAATGTCGCTTTGAATAGCACGTCTTAATGGACGAGCACCCATTTCAGGGTCATAACCATCTGCAGCAATTTTATCAAGAGCCGCACGTGACAATTTAAGAGTAATTCCACGCTTAGCCAAACGTTCGACAAGCTTATGAGTAAGAAGAGTTACAATTTGGCGAAGCTCATCTTTATTAAGTTCATCAAAAATAATTGTTTCATCAACACGGTTCAAAAATTCTGGACGGAAGAATTGCTTAAGTGCTTGACGAACTCGGTCCTGACGCATCTTGACTTGACTTTCATTATCAGCAGCAAAACCAACCTGATTAGTATCAAAAATACTGCGTGAACCTAAGTTAGACGTCATAATAATAACCGTATTTCTAAAGTCAACTTTGCGTCCTTTTGAATCTTTTAAAAATCCATCATCAAGTACTTGCAAAAGTAAATTAAAGACATCTGGGTGTGCTTTTTCAACTTCATCAAGCAAAACAACTGAATATGGATGACGACGTACTTGTTCAGAAAGCTGACCGCCTTCTTCATACCCTACATAACCTGGAGCTGAACCAATTAATTTACTTGAAGCAATCTGATCCATATACTCTGACATATCTACTCTAATAAGGTTATCTTCTGAACCAAACATTGCACTAGCCACAGCTTTAGCAAGTTCAGTCTTACCTACACCAGTTGGTCCTAAGAATAAGAATGAGCCAATGGGACGATTTTCATCTTTAATTCCGCTACGACTTCTTCTAATTGCACGAGAAACCGCTGAAACTGCCTTCGATTGGCCAATTACGCGATTATGTAAAGTCTTTTCAAGGTTAGCTAATTGTTTTGTTTCGTTACGCTTCATTTGAGTTACAGGTACACCAGTCCAGCTTGAAACAACCTTAGCAATATCTTCTGGCCCAACAACTGCAGTACGACTAACTTCTTCTTGAATTTTATCAGCCATATTTTCACGTTGAGCTTGTAAACTGTTTTGTCTATCTTGCAATTTGGCAGCTTCAACAAAGTTCTGGGTTGCAGCAGCCTCATTTTTTTGATCAATAATTTTTTTGATTTGTTCATTAATTTGATTCAAATCATCATTAGAACCTAAATTATTATCAATTTTAACAGCAGCACTTGCTTCATCTACTAAGTCAATTGCCTTATCTGGTAAATAACGATTAGCAATATAACGACTTGATAAATCAATCGCATCTTTCAAAGCTGCTTCTGAAATTGTTACATGGTGGAATTTTTCATATTTTGGCTTTAACCCTTCCAAAATATGCATTGTATCTTCTTTAGTTGGTTCATCTAAACGAACTTGTTGAAAACGCCGTGCTAAAGCTTGATCTTTTTCAACATATTTTTGATATTCATCATAAGTAGTAGCCCCAATCATTTGAATATCACCACGTGCCAAAGATGGCTTTAAAATATTAGCAGCATCAATTGAACCTTCTGCACCACCTGCACCAATTAAAGTATGCATTTCATCAACAAAGAGAATAACTTTACCATCTTTAGTGATTTCTTTGACGATTTTTTTAACACGATCTTCAAACTCACCACGATACTTAGTCCCTGCAACTAAACTACCTAAATCAAGTGACATTACTCTTTTATTAAGTAAATCATCAGGAACATTTTTATTTACAATTTCGGTAGCAATTGCTTGAGCTACTGCTGTTTTACCAACACCAGGTTCACCAATTAAAACCGGATTATTTTTAGTTCTACGAGATAAAATTTGAATTACACGATCAATTTCTTTATCTCGTCCAATTACTGGATCAATTGCACCCTGCTTTGCACGTTCATTCAAGTTAACTGCTACATTATCAAGATTTGGCGTAGTGCTTTGTTTTTGCTTAGGTTGACTTGAATTAGATTGACTTGAAGATTGCCAGTTAGACATATCAGCAAAGTTTCTAGACTGATTCAAATTATCTTCAATATCTTGGCGCAATCTATTCTTATCAACATTTAAATTCTTTAAAATCATAGATGATAAAACTTGCTCACTAGCAATAAGTCCAAGCAAAATATGACTTGTTTGAATTTCTGTATAGCCTCCATCATTAGCAGCTCTTTTAGCAAAATCCAATGCTAAATTCAATCTTGGAGAAAATTCCATAAAACTGCTATTAGCTGCAGATCCATAACCAGTATATCTCTCAATTTCTTCTCGAACTGCAGTTGGAGTTAAGTTCCAAGAACGCAGAAGCTTACCAGCATCTCCATCAGATTCAATCACCAATGCCAATAATACATGTTCTGTACCTACTAAACGGTGATGGAAATTTTGAGCTTGTTCACGCGCAATTTCCAACACTTGATTAGCACTTTTACTGTAAGAATTTTCCATCTAAACACCACCCTTAAATAATCGTCAATAATTTTAATCTCTCTATAGATTAATGTAAAACAATTTGCCCTAATGGTTAAAAATTATCTCTGCAATTTTTTCTAAATATTTCTGATCAATTTCATTAAAGTTCTCTAATTTAGTTGAATCAAAATCAAACACGCCCCATAAGACCTTATCTTTAAAAATTGGAACCACAATTTCAGAATTAGTTCTACTGTCACAAGCAATATGTCCTGAAAAATCATGGACATTTTTTACAATTTGGGTCTTTTGTGCTTGAGCAGCAGTTCCACAAACACCCTTTCCAATTGGAATATGCACACAAGCAGGCTGCCCTTGAAATGGTCCTAAAAGCAATTCGTCATTTTTCATGCGATAAACTCCCACAAAATTCACATTTTTAAGTGAATTAAACAAAAGCGCTGAAACATTAGCAGTATTTGCAACCCAATCATCTTCCCCAGTTACTAATGCTTTAGCTTGCTGAGTTAACAATTCATAATTTTCTTTAGTTTCTGCTGCCATAATTTGCCTCCTTATGTTTTTTGCCATCATAACATAAAGCTGTTCTTTATCCAACTTACTAATTTTTTGTAAGTTATATTTTAAAATAAAAATCACTACTATGCAAATTTATAAAAACAAAAAGAGGACCATCGTCCTCTTTTCATTATCGGGACAACAAGATTCGAACTTGCGACCTCTACGTCCCGAACGTAGCGCTCTACCAAGCTGAGCTATATCCCGAATGCAAAAAAACTCGCCGGGTGGCGAGCTTTATCTTAGAGCGGAAGACGGGATTCGAACCCGCGACCCCCACCATGGCAAGGTGATGTTCTACCACTGAACTACTTCCGCGTTTCATCAACAAATATTATTATACATGAGTCGAAGTATTATGCAAGTATTTTTTGAAAATTATTTATTTTTTCTCATTACATAATTTACAAGCTCAATTTTATTTCTAACTACAGTTTGCTTCTTAATAACCTTGTATCCCCTTTTTTCAAAAAATGGCTTTGCAGTAATTGAAGCATGAGTTGTAATTTGTTTTGAAGGTATGCTCTCTAGCTTATTACAGAGATTTGAAGCAATTCCTTGACCTTGAAAATCTTTATGAACAAATAAATGATCTAAATAACCATCTTTGCTAATATCACCAAAACCTACAATTTGATTATCCATTTCAGCAACTAAGCAAAAATTATTCATTAAAGATTGATTCCACTTATTCAAGTTAGCTTCTTTTGGCGCCCATGAAAACAATTGCTCTTTATTATAATCTCGAGCATTAATTGTGTGGACTGTATCATAAAACAATTCTATAACTTTTTGGCAATCGTTTGATTGGTATTTTCTAATAAACATTTTTTATCCTTAAGCAACAAAAAAAGCTCGTCCTACTGACGAGCTTTATTTTAGAGCGGAAGACGGGATTCGAACCCGCGACCCCGACCATGGCAAGGTCGTGTTCTACCACTGAACTACTTCCGCATTTCTCAACAAATATTATTATACATGACTGAAGTAGAAATGCAAGAACTTTTTTTAAAAATATTTTTGATTTTTTAACAAAAAAGCAGTTCATGAATTTCAAAAAATTCAGAACTGCACCAAACGTCAATGACGGGCTAAGTGATCAACTTTGCCTGATTTTATCTTAAATATTAAAAAGGAACATTCCTCTAATACAAACTACTTGTATTATATCATGAACGCCAACACAAAGATTAAGGTTAATTTCATCCCTAATGCATTGACAATATTTTCGCTAAAAAATTAATCAATAAAACAGTTACAGAAATAAAAAACTAATAATGGTCATCATTCTGTAATAATTTATTTTTTATACCTCTTAATTTTATCTTGATATTTAATTATTAAATCAGAATCATACTTTTTTTCTTCATTGTTTTGTTTTATTTCGTTCCATAGAATCGAAGCCACTTTCATTTTTGAACGAAACTGCTTAGAGTGTATATCACTTAAAAAGTCTCTAACAAAATGATTCCATTCATATGTTTTTTCTTCTGAGTTTTTGATTTGAGTTAAATCTAAATAAGCATCTATTAAATCTTGAATTGTAGCATTAGAGTCATTAAAAGTTTCAACTTCTCTTAGTTTTACTGCCATATTTTTTCTAAAAGAAAATTTCTCTACATTAAAGTAATGTTGAAAAAATTTTCTAGCTTCATTATTTAGAGCAAAACCCGTATTTAATAATTTTGTGTTTACACTCATTTGATACCATTTTAAAGTACCTTTCTTTTTCTGAGTCCTGAGTGGAGTTATTTTTTTAAGAGGAACTTTGTTGAAATACTTTTCAATATATAAAAGCAATTCTGCTTTTGTACCATAAGTTGGCAGACTTTTTTCTCTACAAAATTTTTGCAAATCTTCTTTATACCAATAATTACTTTGCAAATTTTCTTTTGTTATATTAATCATCTTAATTATTCTCCCAGAATAACTACTTAATAATTTTACCACCAAAAAAGCCCCACACCCATATCTCTCAATATGAATGTAGAGCTTTATTTAATTCAGCCAAAAGCTAAATTACTTATTTTTCTTTTCTAAATCAGCTTGTACTTCTGCATCAATGTCTTCCACTTTTTCAGGACGCATTGTTGGGAAGAGAAGTACATCACGAATGGCTGGAGCGTCAGTTAAGAGCATTACCAAACGATCAATACCGAATTCCATTGTACAAAGGTAATCTTCGTCAATCATATCAGCTTCATCGTTACCAGCTTCTCTTTCTGCCATTTGTGCTTCAAAACGTTCGCATTAGCTATTATTTTTTTATTGAATAATAAATAGAACTTATTATTATACCCAAAACTGTAAGCATACTTACAAATGTAGCTCCAACAATAGTTAATAGTATTATTTCATTTAGATTTAAAGACATATACAAAATTGTTCCAATCCATAAACTAAAACTAACTATAACAAATAAGTTTACAACTTTAAAATTAAGAGTTGCTATTTTTACCTGCGAACTATTTATTATTATATTTTTATATTTAATATTATCATATCTTTTTCGCCACTTTTTCTGTAATAATTTTTGTATTCCAAAAACTATAATCGCTTCTAATAAACTTATTATGAACAACACAAAATTGTGCATCCAAAAGATACTAATAAATAGTTCTACAAAAAGTAAAACGAGCATTATTATCCAAAAAAATATATTAACGAACGTATAAGTTAGATATTTTATATATCTTTCTCTTTGAAAATCTCTCATAACCTTAAATAAATAATGTAATTATTTTTGTAGCAACATGTGCGATATTAGCTGGCACGTGACAATATCTTAGAGCATGATAAATCACATATTCTTCTCCACCAGTAAAGTGATCAATTGCTTTTAATAATCCACCCAAACTAGTATACTTTGCAATCTTTTTCTTTATTCCTGAAGGAATTTTCTTCCAAACTTTCAATACAGCTTTAGCAATAGATGTATATCCAACTTCAGTTTTATATGGATTATTCATATCGGATTTAAGTTGTGTGCTTAAATCTCTTATATCGGAAGATGATAATTGACTTAAGTCATCATTATTTAAACCACCAACGATTTTTAAAAATTGTTGGTCTGACAAATTATTCAAATCAGCAATACTACTAATAGTCTTAACTTCATCATCACTATCTTTCACTGCTGCATTCGCTACACTTGTTAGAGTAATACTCCCTAATACGGCAATTGTTGCCATAGCAATTCCCAATTTTTTTACTGGTTGTTTCATAATTAATTCCTCCTAAAAACATTTTTCAATCAACAGTTATAATCATAATTGTTATAAAAATATTTTTTAAAGAAATATCCTATTTTGTCATTTTAGTTGCTCATTTTGCCATTTTTTCATATAACTTCTCATTTTTCTTGAGTATTTAACATGATTACCGTTAGGAAAAACCACACTGTTTTCTGTTATATTAATTTCTATTACATTTTTAGGATTTATTAAATATGATTGTGAAATTCGTAGCAAATCTGGATTATCTTTTTCAAAACTCGTTAAATTTCCTGTTATAAATGATACACCACTATCTTTTACAATATTTAACTTATGTGACACGTTAGCCGTTTCAATATAATACAACCTATCATAATCAAGATATATAACTCTAGTACCTAATCTATAAACTATATGTTTTCTTTTCTTATTTGCCGAATATTCATGAATAATATTTTCTAATGTATCATTTAATCGCTTTTGCATTGAAGAAATATTATCCCAAGATTTAATAATATAGTCTATCGCTCCAATTCTACGTTTATAAGTTAAAAATGCCATATCTTTATAACTAGTGATAAAGACTATTTTTGCCATCTTATCTATCATCTTTATCTGTTCAGCTAAATCAATTCCAGATTTATCATCTTTATTATTACTTAACTCTATATCCAAAAAATAGATTCCATTCTTCATACTATTACTTTCAACAAATTTTTCAGCTTCATTATAAGATGTTGCCTTACTTATATTTAAAATTATTTCGTCATCTTCTCCATTTTCATCTAACATATTCGCAGCTATATTTATCATTTTTTCCAATTTATTTAAAATAATATTATTATCATCACAAATAAGTACCGGTATCTTTGTCAAAACTATCCCTCATCAATAACTAAATAAAAAATAAAATTATCATTTTCAGTATATACGTCTAAAGATAAATTGGAATATTTAGAAATCAATTCTCTTACATTAAATAATCCATCTCCATTATGTTCTTTTTTTGTTGTGAACCCTCTTGAAAATATCTTATTGATATCTAAATTTTTATTATCAAATGAATTTCTTATCTCAACTTCTATCCCCTGCTCTTCATTTTTATAAAACATGATATCGATATGTCTCCCTATAATATTTTTTTCACTAGCCTCAATAGCATTATCAAAAGCGATTCCTAATATTCGTACTAAATCAAATATCTGAAGATTGTTAGGTATATTTTTAATTATTTGTGTACACTCAAAATTATAATTGATATTTTTACTAATCATCGTTGCTATTTTAGTCAGAACTAAATTTTTTAATGGTTTCATTTTTAAATGATTCAAATCTTTGTATGCTTTTAAAGTATTTTCATCTACATAATTTTCTACATAATCCACTAATACATCCGCTTCAAAGTTGCTTGCTAACTTAATAGAAGACAACAAATTTTTAACATCATGTTTAAACCTTCGTAAATCATCTTCATTTGATTCCAAATATTCTGCATACTCTTCTACATCGCTTAAATGTTGTTGTAATTGTTGCTGTTGATTAGCATCCAACAATTTTTTATTTATAGAATAATTAAAATAAAAAGCTACGGATATAAAAATAGATTGTAATATTATTATCCCAAATAAAGCAGCGATTATAATTTTCCTATTATTTTCTATCTCAATAATTGCAGAAAACAATTCAGTTGAAATATAAAAATATCCTAATATAAAAACAAAAGATTTTCCGTACTTTAAATCTAATAATTTATATATTTTATCTCTAGTATTAAAAAGTAAAACAAAAAATATTCCCAATAAAACTAAATTTGTTAATTCTGAAATCAATATTCCTTTAATAGTCTCAGATTGAAATATCTGCAAAATATTTATTAAAATATCTCCAAAAATATCAATTATTTGAATAATTAAAATACTACCTATTACAATAAATTTTGATTTTTGTCTATTTCTAAACCATAAATAAAAAATTATAATTTCTGAAGCACTTGCAATAATACTAAACCATAAGTTTACTACAGAAATTGCTATAGAAATTAAGAAACAAATTATTAATTCTAAATCTCTAACTTGAAATTTTATTGTTGAGATTAAATAAAACCCATAATAGTCAAAAGCAGTCCAACATAAAAAACTAACTATTGTTATTGTTAAAGTAACTAATTCTATATTCATATATCCTCCAGAGTATAAAAAAAGTACAACTAATAGATTTGGTATTAATTGTACTTTTTTATTTTAAAAATTAAAACTATTTAATTCAGCCAAAAGCTAAATTACTTATTTTTCTTTTCTAAATCAGCTTGTACTTCTGCATCAATGTCTTCCACTTTTTCAGGACGCATTGTTGGGAAGAGAAGTACATCACGAATGGCTGGAGCGTCAGTTAAGAGCATTACCAAACGGTCAATACCGATTCCAAGTCCACCTGTTGGTGGCATACCGAATTCCATTGCACGAAGGTAATCTTCGTCAATCATATCAGCTTCATCGTTACCAGCTTCTCTTTCTGCCATTTGTGCTTCAAAACGTTCGCGTTGGTCATCTGGATCGTTCAATTCACTAAAGGCATTACCGTATTCAGTACCCATAATGAAGATTTCGAAACGGTCAGTAAATCTTGGATCATCTGCATTCTTCTTAGCAAGTGGAGAAACTTCAACTGGGTGACCATATACAAAAGTTGGGTTAACAATTGACTTTTCACCAAATTCTTCAAAGAAGGCATTGATAATGTGACCAACCTTCCAGAATGGTTCAACATGGATTCCATGTTCTTCAGCAACCTTCTTAGCTTCTTCAAGTGTCATTGGCTTCCAGAAGTCTACGCCAGTTTGTTCCTTGATAATATCAACCATGTGAACACGGCGGAATGGCTTACCAAGGTCAATTTCAGTACCTTGATAGTTAACCTTACCATCATCAGTTACAACCTTTGCAGCAGCCTTAATAATACCTTCTGCCTCATCCATTACATCATGGAAGTCCCAGTAAGCTGCATAAGTTTCAAGTTCAGTAAATTCAGGGTTGTGACGAGTGTCAACACCTTCGTTTCTGAATACACGACCAATTTCGTAAACTCTTTCCATACCACCAACAATAAGACGCTTCAATGGAAGTTCCAAAGCAATTCTCATGTAAAGGTTAATATCCAAAGCATTGTGGTGAGTAATAAATGGACGAGCTTCAGCACCACCTGGGATGTTGTGAAGTACTGGAGTTTCAACTTCTAAGAAGTCACGGTCGTTTAAGTACTTACGGATTGCTTGAATAATTTGAGTACGGTGAACAAAACGCATGTAGCTTTCACGATTAGTGATAAGGTCTAAGTAACGTTGACGATAAATTTGTTCAACATCCTTTAAACCATGGTACTTATCAGGAAGTGGGCGAAGTGCCTTTGATAAGAAAGTTACGTGAGTTGCACGAATAGTTAACTCACCAGTATCAGTCTTCATAACTTCACCATCAATTCCTAAGAAGTCACCAATATCTGATTTCTTAAAAATCTTGTAGTTATCTTCGCCAACGATATCTTTACGTACGTAGATTTGAATCTTACCAGTACGGTCATAAAGATCAGCAAAACCAACCTTACCCTTACCACGCTTTGCAAGCATACGACCTGCAATCTTGGTCATAGGCATATCAGCATTTAATTCATCTTTATCTTCATTACTGTACTTTTCATCTAAAGTGCGAGCTAAGTCTTGACGATCAAACTTTCTTACGCCAAAAGGTTCGATTCCATTTTCACGCATTTCGTCCATCTTAGTACGACGAGCGATTAATTGGTCATTCATTTCTTTTTTTGCCAATTGATTATTCCTCCATCTTTTACTTGTCCATTGCTTCACGTCGTGATAATTTTTCAGCTTGACGTTTTTCATATTCATCTACAAAATTATCAAGCAAATCATATACCTCTTGACGTGTCCAGACTTCATTTATTTTAGCACGAGTACGAGCTGAACGGGGAATTCCCTTTAAATAATATGCAGCTTGCTGACGAAATTCTGGAACAGCAATCTTTTCACCCTTTAATTTTACCAGACCATCAAGCTGATGTTCAGCAGTTTCTACACGTTCACGTACAGTTTGAGGTTTTAATTTTTCTCCAGTTTCAAGATAATGAGTCATATCTTTCAAAATCCAAGGATTCCCCAGCGCTGCTCTACCTACCATTACAGCAGTTGAACCAATTTCATCTAGCGCTTTTTTTGCAAGTTCTGGAGTGGTAATATCACCATTTGCTACAAATGGAACATCAAGCACTTGAGCTACATCATGAAGTGTCTCCCAGTCAGCTTCTCCTTGATACATTTGTTTACGAGTTCTACCATGCATTGCAATCATTGAAGCACCAGCTTCTTGAGCAGCTAAGGCATTTTCTACTGCAAAAATATGCTTTCTATCCCAGCCAATTCTCATCTTAACAGTAACTGGTTTTTCAACATTTTGCACAACCGCATGAACCATTTGATAAATTTTATTTGAATCAAGTAGCCACTTACTTCCCGCATCAGTTTTTGTAACTTTTGGAACTGGACAGCCCATATTAATGTCAATAATGTCAGCATCAGTATTTTGATCAACATAGCGCGCTGCTTCAAGGAGCGTTTCTTCAGTTCCGCCAAAAATCTGAATACTTACTGGGTGCTCACGAGGATCTACTTCCATCATTCTGAGCGTCTTTTTATTTCGATAAATGATACCATGATCAGAAATCATCTCACATACTACCAATCCCGCACCGAATTCCTTGCAGACCATTCGAAATGCAGAGTTAGAAACTCCTGCCATTGGTGCAACAACAACTCGATTTGGAATGGTGATATCGCGTATTTTCCAGCTATTATCCACCAAATCATCCTTTCAAATATCTCTATAATAACAAAAAAGCCCGTCATGGCAAACCATAAGGGACTTTTAAGATAAAAATTAATCTTTTTGATTATTTTTCTTTGCCAAAATTTCTTTTAATTCATCTTCACTAAAATGATACTTATCACCACAGAAATTGCAAGTAAGTTCTGCTCCGTGATCTTCATTAATCATTTCATTAAGTTGTGAATCTTTTAATGTAGTCAAAATATCTGCATATTTTTCCTTTGAACAGTCGCAAGCATAATGAACATCTTGTTTTTCAAGAATTTTGCAATCAGTGCCTAAAATTTTACGTGCTAAATCTTCTGGTGTCATTCCATCTAAAAATGAACTAGAAAGTTGAGGAAGGGCATTAATTCTTTTTACAGTTTTATCAATTAACTCATCACTGGCTCCAGGCAAAGCTTGAAGCATGAAGCCTCCAGCCGCACCAATTGTATTATTAGGATTAACAAAAACTGAAAGTCCAACAGCTGATGGAATTTGTTCTGATTTAGTTAAATAATAAGTAAAATCTTCAGCGATTTCACCCGATACAATTGGAACTTGACCAGTGTAGGGTTCTTTTAATCCTAAATCTTTGGTAACTTCAAACCACCCTTGACCAACTGCTTTTTTTACATCAATATGTCCATCACTTCTAGGTGGAAGAGCAATATGAGGATTTTGTACATAGCCCTTGGCAGTATAATCAGCTTTAGCAGTAACCACCGTTGCACCAACCGGACCATTACCTAAAAGTCGCACTGTTAATTCTTCTTTATCCGTTAAACTAGCAGCGGCTAATAAAAGTCCTCCAATTAAGGTTCTGCCTAAAACTGCAGAAGAAGCAGACCAAGTATCATGGCGTTTTTGTGCTTCTGCAATCATTTCTTTGGCATTTACTGTTAATAATCGTAAGTTTTTTGTTTTATCAATTGCTTTTACTAAATAATCATTCATAACTTTTCTCCTGTAATTAAAAAAATAGAGCCACACGGCCCTATTTTTCAATTTTATTTATCGTCTCCAGATTTATCATCCTGTTCGGGCTTATCTGCTTTAGCTTCTGGATTTTCAGACTTAGAAATTTCCTTTTCTGATGGAGTATTCAATTCGTTCTTTGATTCTTCATCAGCAGCTTCAGAATCATTCTTTTGTTCAGCCTTAAGAACTTCTTTCTTTTCAGCAGCAGCCTTTGCTTCCTCATAAGTTGAAGCTTTGCTTTCGCTTGGATATTCATCTGCGTCCTTTTCTGGCATTTTACCTGTCTTGTACAATGACAAGATTTGCTTTTCATTCAAAGTTTCATACTTAAGAAGAGCTTCGGCGATAATTTTATGAGTTTCACGGTTGTTTTCAACGATTTCAAGAGCTTTTTCATAAGCCTTATCTAAAATGCTCTTTACAGCTTCATCAATTTTAGCTGCAGTAGCTTCACTATATGGTTTAACACCGTAAGGATTAGATTCGCCCTCTTTTTCAAGTTCAACCATACCTAATTCTTTAGTCATACCATAGTTAACAACCATGCTATGAGCGATTTGAGTTGCTTGTTCAAAGTCATTAGAAGCACCTGTAGATTGATCACCAAACACAGCCACTTCACCAGCACGACCACCCATGAAACCAACAATTTGTTCAAATAATGCTTTCTTAGTTAAGATATTTTGATCATCTTTAGGAAGCATAATGTTGTATCCACCAGCACGGCCTCTTGGAACAATAGTAACTTTTCTAACAGTACGTGAATCGCTTAATACTAACCCAGCAATTGAGTGACCTGCTTCGTGGAAAGCAACGCGACGACGTTCTTTTTCAGAAATAATACTATCCTTCTTAGCAGGACCTGCAATTACACGATCTTCAGCTTCATCAATATCTGATGCGGTAATTTCAGTACCATTTCTACGAGCTGCTACTAATGCCGCTTCATTCAAAACATTAGCAAGATCTGCACCTACAAATCCTGGAGTTTGACGAGCAACTTCTTTCAAATCAACATCAGGAGCTAAAGGCTTATTACGAGCGTGAACCTTCAAAATAGCTTCACGACCGCGCACATCTGGGCGTCCAACTAATACTTTACGGTCAAAACGACCAGGACGCAGCAATGCAGGGTCTAAAACATCTGAACGGTTAGTTGCGGCAATAACTATTACTCCTTCATCGCCTTCAAACCCATCCATTTCAACCAACAATTGGTTCAAGGTTTGTTCACGTTCATCGTTTCCACCACCCATGCCATTGCCACGTCGACGACCAATGGCATCAATTTCATCAATAAAGATAATACTTGGAGCGTTTTTCTTAGCATTTGAGAACAAGTCACGTACACGGCTTGCACCAACACCAACAAACATTTCAACAAAATCTGAACCAGAAATTGAGTAAAATGGCACATTAGCTTCACCAGCAACGGCTCTTGCTAAAAGTGTCTTACCAGTACCAGGAGGACCCTCAAGTAAAACACCAGATGGTATTCTTGCACCTAACTTAGTATATTTTGCAGGATTTTTCAAAAATTCTACAACTTCAACTAATTCTTGTTTTTCTTCTTCTTCACCGGCTACGTCAGAGAAACGAACCTTATTCTTAGAAGGATCTTCTGGCTTAACGTGTGAACGACCAAAATTCATTATTCCGCCGTTTCCGCGTCCAGCACCACTTTGATTCATCATCATCCAAAGCATAACAATGAATAAAATAGTTGGTACAATCATAACAATAGTTGAAATCCAATTGCCTGATTGTGATTCTCCTTGTGTAGTCATCCGAGCATTATTTTGTTGTGCCAAAGTTTGCACAGTATTTACACTAGAGTCATTTTGAAGCATCGTTGTTGAAAAACGTGTAACTTCTTTACTAGAGCTTCCATTAAAGAAATCGAAGCTGTTGTTTTGTTGACTCGTAGTCTTTTGTGCTTTCTTATAGCTACCTGAAACAGTATAAACTCCGTTTGCAGGTTGAACACTAAAGTTTTTAACTTTGCCTTGACGCAAATCTTTTACAAATTCGGAGTAACTAATATTCTCGCTACCTCCGCTATTGCTGTTTCCGCCGAGTGCCCAGTTGATTCCCCATAGGAGCAGAAGGAACACAACTATGTAGAATAGGCCATTTGATAATAGCCGATTCCGGTTATTCTTCATAAAAAACCTCCGCAAAGTTTCTAAATATATACGATTAAAAGTTTAACACAAAAAGTGCTTTTACTCTAATTTTTTAGAGGAACTTATGCTTTTTTTAATTGATAAATATAATAATGTGATAATTCGACAGATTGTTTCTGATTTTGGTAAGTTTTTTCTACAAAAACGGGTTCTTTATTTTGATAAATTGTTAAGCAAAATGTTCTTAAAGAACTCGGAATTGCTGCTTGAGCAAATTTTTTCTTACTTTTCACGTGATGCCCATTTTGAAGAAGTAATTTTGCCCCACTATTCAAACTGCCAGCACTAAAATCAGCACTTTCTGCCCAAAAGTCACCAATTAAAGTATAAGCACTCTTTTTAACACTTGTTAATAAAAACCGCTCATTTCGAAAAATAAATTTCTTATCTAGCTCTATTTTTTGAATGGGAGATTTTATACCTTTCACTTTATTCGGTATGAGATAATAATACCCTTGATATTGCTTTATTCTATAATCTCCCAAATTTTTATTAACACGCCGATGATACTTTTGCCAAATTACCTCCTGCCAAAACTCTATTTGTTCTGTTGAAGATAATTGTTCAATGGCGTTAGTTTTTGCTCTAAAAGCAACATCTAAAAAAGAATAAATTGGAATCTTAGCAAATCTTGTACTTGCTAAACTTGTCAATGACTTCATTTGATGACTAAATCTAACCGCATTTTCCACCAAATTATTATTTTCTTGTTTTAGTAATGGAACCACATGGTGCCGCAATCTATTACGCAAAACTGCATCTTCGTTATTTGTTGAATCGACTACATAAGTAATTCCAAACTTTTTATCATAATCTAGCAACTCTTGCTTTTCAAAATCAAATAATGGTCTGAGTAAAGTGACACCATTCATTTTTCCGATTTCTTGAAGACTATTCATCTCACTGGGGTTACCTGAGCGAATAAACTTAAGTAAAATATTCTCAATTAAATCATCCCCATGATGCGCTGTAAGTAAGTACGCAGCATTTGCCTTCTTAACTGTTTCAGTTAAAAAAGCATAACGTGCTTTTCTTGCAGCAGCTTCTAACCCTTTACCTTTTATAGGATTTGTCCATTTTTTGATTATTAACTCAATCTCTTCATCTTGACAAAATTTTCTCAGCAAAATGCTTTCTTCTTCTGAATCTTTTCGCAATTGATGATCAAAGTGAGCTGCAATCAATCTAATTTTATATTTAGCACGCATTTCAGCCAGCATTTTTAAAAGCGCCATTGAATCTGGTCCCGCACTTGCTGCTACGACTAAAGTTTGATTATTAAGTTTAATTTTATTAGTTTTAAAGAATTTTTCTATTTTCATTATTTACCTAAGAAAAAAGATGACTCTTTCAGTCATCTTTTAATATTTTTCAAGTTCTGCTTTCAAATGTTTAATTTCTTTAGCAGCATCTTTAGCAGTTTTATTCATCACATCTTCAAAATCTTGTACCTTAGTATTCGAAAATTGATTGTTTTGATCTACTAATGAGGCATCATTAACTCGGCTAAGCGATAAACTCAACCTTCCCTTGTAAGTATGCAGTACTACAACTCGCAGTTCATCTCCGACTCTATGCTGCATTCTTTCACGAGCCCAATTATTTTCAAAATCACTATGATGAATCAAACCGCTACGTTTTCCTGGTAATGTTAAAAATATTCCAAGATCCGTAATATTATTAATTACACCGCTCACGCGCTGTCCTACTTGATATTTCATTTACTATTTTGTCCCTCGGGTACATTGTAAATTTTTTCATTTGGTTTTGAATACATAAACTTATAACGGACCATTTTTGCAACATAATCCGGATCCTGTAAGTCATCTCTTCTAGTTTTAAGCTCTTTATGCTCTAACTTAACTTTATTGAGAATTTTCTTAGAAGCTTGTACATCACTGTTAATTCTTTGAGTTTGTGCAATTTTAATCGAAATCTGCACACCTAGAAATACAAAAATAATTGCAAAAATAGCAATTAACCTATTTCTTCTTAATTGATGTACTTCTTTTTGCCTTTTTTCTTGTTTTCGTCTTAATCGGGCATCTCGCTCTTCAGGACTAATTGAATTATAAAGTCGTGGACCGTTATTCATTTTCTATATCCCCTATTTTTTGGTTGTAACAACAACCCTTATTATACCAGCATCCAAAAACATAATCATTAATCAATTAATTCGTACAAGTCACTTGCTTCTGCTTTTTTAGTGGTTTCCCGAATATTAAGCACTTTTGCTTTAACAATTCTTTGACCATATGTTATTTCAATTACATCTCCAAGCTTGACATCATAACTTGATTTAACAATTCGATCATTAACCTTAATACGACCTTTTTCAGTCATTTCCTTAGCTACTGTTCTTCTCTTAACTAAACGTGATACTTTTAAAAATTTATCAATTCTCATATTTTTCTCCTATCGATTAATAATGTCACCAGCTGCTTTTAAAAAAGTAGTTAACTCATTAACTAGCATTCGATTATTCATTTTATCGGGTTCCTGTAACAAAACAACCAAATTTTTCTCTGGTGTCAAACTAACTCGTGCTTTCATGTTTACATGCTCAAGGGACTTAAAGATATTCGGTCCTTCTAATTCCCGAGAAGCTGCTTGATTAAATTCTACTTTAATTTTACCGTTAACTTTTGCAACCATTAAAGCTTGCGTCAAATCTGCCTCAACTTTTAAATTAGCTATTGCAAGCAGATTTTCTACAGGAAGTGGATAATCTCCAAAACGATCAATTAATTCATCTTGAATATTATCAAGTTCACTTTCATTTGTAGCCTCTTTTATTTTCTTATAAAATTCAATCTTTTCTTCTTGATCAGGTATATAACTATCAGGAATATAAGATTCAAAGCCAAGGTCAATTTCAGCATTAGTCTTTTTAACAATCGCTTTGCCTTTTCGTGCTTTAATAGCATCACTAAGCATTTGTGAATACAAATCATACCCAACACTATCAATAAAGCCATGTTGCTGCGCACCAAGCATATTACCAGCTCCACGAATTGATAAGTCGCGCATTGCAATTTTAAATCCTGAACCAAGTTCTGTAAAGTCGCGAATAGCGTCAAGACGCTTTTCTCCAACTTCAGTTAAAACTTTATTTGGTTGATATAAGAAGTAAGCATATGCTAAGCGAGCACTTCGACCAATTCTACCTCGTAATTGATAAAGCTGACTTAAGCCATATTTATCAGCATCCTCAATAATCATGGTGTTAACATTTGGCATATCAATTCCAGTTTCAATAATTGTTGTTGTTACTAAGATATCAAACTCACGATTTAAAAAACGATACAGAATATCTTCAAGTTGATTTTGACTCATGCGTCCGTGAGCACTTGCGATTCTAGCATTTGGTAAAAGTGCTTGTAAATTCTGTACAACTTCATCAATATCACCAATTCTATTATGTAAATAAAAAACTTGACCATCTCGTTGCATTTCACGTAAACACGCATCCCTAACTACACTAGGAATTTGCTCCATAACATAAGTTTGAATAGGATAACGATTCTGTGGAGGTGTTTCCATAACTGATAAGTCACGTACACCAACCATTGACATATGAAGTGTCCGCGGAATTGGTGTAGCGGTTAAAGCTAATACATCAATATTTGCTTTTAATTGCTTGAGACGCTCTTTATGTTTAACCCCGAAGCGCTGCTCTTCATCAACTATCAAAAGACCTAAGTCATTAAACTCTACATCTTTGGACAAAATTCGGTGAGTTCCAACGACAATATCAATTTTGCCTTCTTTTAGTTCTTCAATGATTCGCTTAGATTCTGTTGGTGTTTGAAAACGAGATAACATTGCAATATTTACAGGAAAATCTTTGAAACGGTCCTGCATATTTTCAAAATGCTGCTGTGCAAGAATTGTTGTCGGCACTAAAAAAGCAACTTGCTTATTATCTTGAACTGCCTTAAAAGCAGCTCTCATTGCCACTTCAGTTTTACCAAAACCAACATCTCCTACAACCAAGCGATCCATTGGTTTTGGTTTTTCCATATCTTCTTTGATTTCTTTACTTGAACGAAGCTGATCTGGGGTTTCCACATATGGAAAAGCATCTTCAAACTTACGTTGTAAATCATCATCTGGAGAAAAAGCAAAACCCTTTTCAGCTTCACGTTTTGCATATAAATCAATCAAGTTATCAGCAATATCTTCTACTTTTGATTGAACTTTACGCTTAGTCTTAGCCCATTCACTACCACCAAGTTTATTGATGTGGGGAGTTTTACCTTCAGAGGCTACATATTTTTGTACTAAGCTTAATTGATCAGCTGGAACAAATAATTGGTCACCTTTTTGATAAGTGATTGTTATATAATCCCGCTTTACACCATTATTTTCTAAAGTTTGAATTCCTTCAAAACGGCCAATTCCGTGATTAATATGAACTACATAATCACCCGGCTTTAATTCAGTATAATTGCGTAATCTTTGGGCGTTTTCAAGAGTTTTAATTCGGCGTTTGGGCTTATTTTGCTTGTTAAACAACTCTCTTTCAGTTAAATAAACAAAGTTAGAGTTTGGTAAATTAAAGCCTTGGCTAAACCCATCAACCGTAATTTGGGTTCTATTTTCAAGCAAATCTTTTTTATCTACAACAGGAATTGTTAAACCAAAATCTTCAAAATTTTCCTGCATTTGCTTAGCTCTTTTTTTATTATCAGCTTGTAAAACAACAGTTAATCCTGATTTTTGATAAGATTCAATTTCTGTTTTAATCATTGGCATTTGACTAAAGAATTGTTCAGGTTCTCTAGTTGCCCAATTAAATATTTGTCCTAAGCGAATACGCCCTAAGCTTCTTTGAAATAATGAAAAATAAATCCGATGATGTTGATCTTTTTTCAGAACTTCTTTAAAGTTTTCCCGCAATTCTTGTCCTGGCAAAAATGCCCCAGTTTTTAATTCATCATCAATAAAACTAGCATTTTGCTCATCAACGGTTTTTACATTTTGTTCAATTAAAGGCCAATCATTAAGTAAAATTTCACCATTTTTAGGTAAATATTCTAATAAGCTGCTTGGTTTTTCAATTAAAAAGTCAACCAAAAAAGAATAATTACTTGGCAAGTCTCCTGCATTTAATTCGTCTAAGCTTTGAGTAAAGTGATCTTTGACACTTTTTTCTGGAGCTGGTGCATTAGCCATTTGCTCTTGAATTTTTGAAGCAGCTTGTTTTATTTCTTTAGTTGAAAAAACACGATCTTGAGCTGCAGCAATAACTACTGCTTCAACTTCTTCAATACTGCGTTGAGTTGCTAAATCAAATTCTTTAATAGTATCAATTTCATCACCAAAGAATTCAATTCTAATTGGATTTTCTTGATCTAACGGATAAATATCCAAAATATCTCCACGAATTGCAAACTCTCCCGGTCTAGCAATCATGGCTTCTTTTTTATAGCCTGATTCTACTAGCCAAGAATTTAATTCCTTTAAGTTGTACTCCATTTCAGGAGCAAACTTCTTTTTAGCATTTTGAAAATCAACTGGAGTAGATAACTTATACTGCAGCCCTTGCGGCGTAGTAACCACAATCCCCTTACCTGACAAGAGCAAATTAAGTGCTGAGATTCTGCTAGCCATCTCATCTGGAGACTGGATGGCAGATTGAGTAGCAATTGTTGCATCTACTGGAAAAATCTCAACAGTTCCATTAGGCATGATTGAATTTAATTTGGCGTAAGTATTTTGAGCCTTATTTTCATTTTCTTCAATTACTATTAAAGGACCATCAATTCCACTTTGAATTTCTTTTAAAAGCAGACTAAAAGCACCGGCGCTTGCGCCAGTGACCATTGAGTTCTTTACTTTTTTAGTTTTTTGAATAAAATCTGTTAATTCTTGATCTTGTTTTAAAAAATCTGTTACCTGCATTTTAATTGTACTTGTTCATTAAATATTGACTATCATGACCATTTATAAAGTCATCAATAATTCCTTCACTAGTATTAAATGCGTCATCCATCAATTTTTGTTGGTCTTTATCAAATGGGGTAAGTACCCAAGATACAACGCTAGTTTTTTCTGGATGGCGAATACCAATTTTCAATCTATTAAACTTTTCAGTCCCTAAATCGCGAATAATACTCTTAATTCCATTGTGACCACCTGACTTACCATTTGCACGAATACGGATTTTTCCAATTGGCATATCCATATCATCTTGAATAATTAAGACATCTTCTGGCTTAACTTTGAAAAAGTTTGCAACTTGTGCAACTGACTTACCAGAATCATTCATGAAGGTTTGTGGCTCAAGCAATACCACATCTTCACCGTTGATTTTTTGCTTAGTCCACTTTCCATCGAACTTATCTTTGTCTAAAGTTAGATTATTTTTTTCTAAATAATTATCAAGTGCCATAAAACCAGTATTGTGCTTAGTTCTATCGTATTTTTTACCTGGATTTCCTAAACCTGCAATAATTTTCATTATATTATATACTCCTCTATTTTTTCTTTTTCTACTATAACACAAACTGGAAAAATCATTTATTTTTGCGCCTATTAAATAGCAATTGCTGACAAAAATGCGTTTTCCATGATATAATGCTTTTGTTAACATAATCACTAATTAAAAGGAGACTTTAAATATGTCAAGAGACGAAAGACCTCATAAGATTATTCTTGTTGGTGACGGTGCTGTAGGTTCTACTTACGCATTCTCACTTGTACAACAAGGTATTGCTCAAGAATTGGGTATTGTTGATATCGTTAAGGAAAGAACTGAAGGTGACGCTATCGACTTAGCTGACGCTACTCCTTGGATCGCACCTAAGAAGATCTACTCAGCAGAATACGCAGACGCAAAGGATGCTGACTTAGTTGTTATCTCAGCTGGTGCTCCACAAAAGCCAGGCGAAACTCGTCTTGACCTTGTAAACAAGAACTTGAAGATCTTATCTTCAATTGTTGAACCAATCGTTGAATCAGGCTTTGACGGTATCTTCTTGGTAGCTGCAAACCCTGTTGACATTTTGACTCACGCAACTTGGAGAATGTCAGGTTTCCCTAAGGACCGTGTAATCGGTTCAGGTACTTCACTTGACACTGGTCGTCTTCAAAAGGTTATCGCTCAAATGGAAAACGTTGACCCAGCTTCAGTTAATGCTTACATGCTTGGTGAACACGGTGATACTGAATTCCCAGTATGGAGCTACAACAATGTTGGTGGCGTTAAGGTTACTGACTGGATGAAGAAGAACGGCGTTAGCGAAGACAAGCTTGAAGAAATGCACAAGGAAGTTGCTAACATGGCTTACGACATCATTAACAAGAAGGGTGCTACATTCTACGGAATCGGTACTGCTTTAGCAATGATTACTAAGGCTATCTTGAACAACGAACACCGTGTTCTTCCACTTTCAGTTCCAATGGATGGTCAATACGGCTTAAACGACTTGCACATTGGTACTCCAGCTGTTGTTGGTCGTCAAGGTCTTGAACAAATCATCGAAATGCCATTAAGCGACGATGAAATGGAAAAGATGCACGCTTCAGCTGACCAATTGAAGAAGGTTATGGACAAGGCCTTCGAAGAAACTGGCGTTAAGGTTCGTCAATAATTCCATATTTACATTAAAAAGCATCTTCATTAAGAAGATGCTTTTTTCTTTTGTTTAAAATGCTAAAATAGAGTTGAGTTTTTAGTTAAGGTGTTTTAATTTATATTTAATTTTAAATATACCTGTGCTATAATTATGTGCAAACTTTTATACATGAACATCCATTGGAGGACAAAATATGCTTATTAAATCATTGGTTCTTAAAAAGGACTACTTGACTACAGTCAATGAAAAAGCAACTTTAGAAGAAGCATTAAAGATTCTTGAAGATTCTGGCTTTAGATGTGTTCCTATCTTAGATGATACTGGTACAATCTTCCGCGGCAATATTTACAAGATGCACATCTACCGTCATAAATCCCAAGGCGGCGATATGACTTTACCTGTAACTTATTTACTTAAGAATGCAACCAAAACTATTAAAGTTAACTCACCATTCTTCAAAGTTTTCTTCAATATCAAAGACTTACCTTATATTTCTGTACTTGATGAAGATAACAGATTTTACGGTATTTTAACTCACGCAGCTCTTTTAAGAATGTTATCTGATGCTTGGAACATTAAACATGGTTCATATGTCTTAACAGTTTTATCAGATAATACTCGCGGAAACTTAGTTAAAATGTCAAAAATCATCTCTAAATATTCCAACATGGCTAGTGTAATGACACTTGATGCTTCTGCTGGTGAACTTGGTGGTAATTTTGTTCGTCGAACCCTCTTTACGTTGCCAAGTGGTGTTTCTGAAACAACTATGAAAACAGTTGTCGAAAAATTACAAAAGAAGGGTTATGTGGTCTCTGAAATTGAAGACTTGCAAGCGGGAATGACAATTATGAGTGATGAAAACCCGGGCGTATTCATTAACGAACCAATTGAATAATTGTATTAAAATAGGACCTTCCAAATTTGGAAAGTCCTGTTTTTTCTTTATACTCAATTATTTCCAAACACTTTAGATTTATAATAATTAAAGAAAGTAGTTTTTCCAGTTATAATTGAAACACTGCCATCCATTCCATATTTTAATTGATTTTTTTGACTGTTTGTTACTTTAGCTAATGCAGTTACGCAATAATAATTTCCTTTATTTGAATTCATAGATGATACACTAATATCATTTATTATTCCAGACAGAATGACATCTTTTGGAACATTTCTCGTTACTTTAAATCTCATCTCTTGACCTACTTTAACAGAAGATATATCAGCTGCTGATATATATGTAATCAATTTAACGGAGTTTTGATTACTCAAATTAGGATAAATTTCTGCAACATTGACTCCAGGATTTATATACTTATTTTCTGCATATTGATTATTAATATGCAATACACCATCTCTAGAAGCTTTTACAGTATATTCCTTATCTTGTATATGAATATTGGCAATATTACTTTTAAGTTCTTTTAATTGTTCCTGAGCCTTAATTATATCTTGGGAATTTTGTTGTAATTCCTTTGATTGTAAAATATCTATTTTTTGATTATTTTCCTCTATAGTATATTTATTTACTTTACTTAATTTTCCTTTACGCTTTTTAGATTCATTACGTAATTGCTCATTTTCAATTAAATATGTTTTTCGTTGAGCCAAATAATCATTTAAAGCATTTTTATATCCAAATTTATCCTTATATAAAAATACATTGGTATTTGATTGTATTCCCTTTCTTAAAAGTTTTAAATCAGATATTTGTTCAGTAAGTGATTCTTTTTCACTTTGATATAAGCCAAGTTTAGTTTTATTTTCTTTGCTACTATATCGTAATAAAATTTGATTTTTCTTTACCATTTTCCCTTCTTTTAAAGCACTATAAATTATTTTGCCATTTACACTAGCTTGAACATTTGCAATTCCTTCAGCAGGTTCAATTGTCCCCATTCCATCAATATCTATCTCTCGTTTTCCAATAAATGAAAATAAAACTATTGTAACTAACAAAATAAAAACTGGAATTATTATCATGGTAGAAAAATTATTAAATCTTGCGGAATAAAATTCACTACTTTCAAGATATTTTTTATTCATTTAAATACCTAACCTTCTACCAAATCATAATAAAAACCGTGTCTCTTCATAAGTTCCTGATGTGTTCCTTGCTCAACAATTTTACCATCATTTAATACAACAATATTATTTGTTCTTCGAGCAATTGATAATCTATGAGCAATAAAAATAATGGTCATATCTTTTAAATTCATCAAATTATCAACTAATTTTCTTTCAGTTATAGCATCTAAACCACTAGTTGCTTCATCTAGAATCAAAACTTTTGCCGGAGACAATAAAGCTCTTGCAATAGTAATTCTTTGTCTTTGTCCTCCTGACAATATACTACCGGTTTCATCTAATTTAGTATCATATTGCAGTGGCATTTTCTCAATATCTTTATCAATCACTGCAATATGGCAGGCCTTTATAATATCTTCTTCAGATATTCCATCACGATTTCCTAATTTTAAATTTTCTAAAATTGTACCTGAAAATACATATGGTTCTTGCGGAGTATAATTTACATATGTCCTTAAAGTATGTCGATTAATTTCTTTTAAAGAATTTGAATTTAATACTATTTCTCCTTTAGTTGGCTCAAAAAACCTACTAGTAATTTCATCAATGTAGATTTTCCTGATCCGCTCATACCAACTATAGTTAATTTATTACCAAATTTAATATTTAAATTAATACCCTTTAATACTAATTGACCATATCCATATTGATACTCAATATTTTTAAAACTAATATTTCCAACCAATTGCTTAACCTTATTTATAGGACGCTTTTTTTCAAATTCACTTTTTACTAAATAAACTTCATTTAATCGATTATTAGCTACACGCGCACTTTGCAATTTAGTTTGTAAATTAATTACATTTTGCAAAGGATTAACAAAATACCCAAGCAGTGCATTATATGTCATAAGTTGACCTACTGACATTCTATTATGCATCACCAATATTGCACCAACTGTTAAAACTACTAATGTTAATGACAATTGAGTTATTAGTTTTAGCGCTTGTTGCAAAATATCGGCTTTTGAATACTTTAATCCTTTTCGTAAATAGTCAACAAATTCACTGTCAACTTTAAAATAACGTTCATCTTCACTATTTAAAGACTTGATAGTTTCAATCCCTCTAATATCTTCAATAATCGAAGAACTTAAAACTGCCCCACTTTCCATCTCTTTTTGATTCAATTTTTCAAATGAATTTACAAAAGACATAATTATTACCACATAGATTGGTAATGATACCATTGTTATCCAAAATAATGTAGCATTTTGAATTGCTAATATAATTCCCATAATTATGACAATTGCCAAATCTAAAAGCATAGAAACTACAACACTAGCTAATGCATCAATAATTTTACTAGCATCATTAAATCGGGAGGTAATTTCTCCTGTTCTTCTAGTAGCAAAAAAATCCATAGGAAGAGTAAAAATATGTCGAATATATCCTAATATAATTTCAATTGAAAATCTTTGCCCAAAAATTGTAAGTAAAAAGTTTTGAGCATAGGTAAATAAAGCTTGAAAAACATAAAATACAAATAGTCCTAATGCAATAATTATTAATGTATTATGCATATCATTAGGAATGTAGGTATCAATTACAGTTTGTAAGAAATATGATCCAACAATACTTATAATTGTAATCATAAGAGCTGCCAAAATAATATTAATAATCAACTTTCGTTGTTTAAATAATCTTGGTAAAAACGATAATAGCGTATGTTTAGATTGTTTAATAGGACTATAGTTAGGTCTAGGAACCATAAAAATAGCAATCCCACTCCACTGTTTAGCGAACTCACTTTTATTCATTTTAGTTACCTTAACTCGTGGATCAGGATCTGCTATTACTAGATAATTATTTTTCACTTTTAAGACTACATAATAGTGTAAAACACCATTTTTAACTACGTGTACAATACAAGGAAGTGGAATATTTTCACCATTAAACAAGCTCATATCTGCTTTGATTGCTTTAGTTTCAAAGTTTAATTTTTCTGCTGTTTTTACTAGTCCTAATGCAGTAGTTCCCTCTGTATTTGTATGAGCTAAATTACGAATATATGCAATTGAAACATCTGAATTATAGTGTTTCAAAATCATCGCAAGACAAGCAGCTCCACAATCACTTTCATCTATTTGAGGGATGTAGTCTTTATTTAACATAGTCTTCTCCTAAATTATAAAAATATTGATATACACATAATTATAGTTGTAGTCAAATTGTTTATACAATGCGATATAATGGGATACTTAATATCATTAGTCTTTTGATAAATATATCCAAAAAGTAATCCTGAAATAAAATTGCTTAAAAAGTATAAATTTAATGTAATATTATGGAAAGCTGCAAAAATAATAGAAGTTAAAACAATAGCCAACCACGGATTTAATTGCTTAAAAAAACCCTTTTGAATCACGCCTTGAAACAATAATTCTTCTAATGTTGGTCCAATAAAATTTACAGTTATAATTAACAAAAATGACATTTTAGATTTTAGTGTTTCAGAGTATATATTATTTGTAGAATTACCTGGTCTTAAGATTAATATCCCTGCTAAAAAAGATATAATTCCTATTATTACTGCCCAGAAAAAATAATTAACACAGATTTTACTTCTTAAATTCAATTTATTTCCTGCCCATTTACACAAATAATATTCCATTACTAGTGTAATAACAGTAAAAATAACAACTATAGAAATATGATGTATCAAATTTACTGATTTCATCGCTTCATTAAATTGAGCTTGACTATTAGTTTCAAAAGCAGGAGTTCCCTCCACGGACGGAACCTGAACAAATATTGCCGTTAATAACGCCATAAATACTAAACCCAACCATTTAAAAATTTTTTTTACTATTTTCATTCTTTCTCACTTCTTTAAATACTTAAGAACTATAATTCTAAATAAATATATTATTATGTGTTCAACTAAATACTTGAATATATAATAATATTGTTACTATTAAATTGTTAATCCCATGTGATAAGACAGCCATCTTTATATCATTCGTTTTTTGATAAGTATATCCATATAATACGCCTGCTATAACTTTACTTAAAAATTTTAGATTCCAAGCAATATTATGACAAGCAGCAAATATAACAGCCGTTAAAACAATTGAAAACCATGGATTTAATTTTTTAAAAAATCCTTTTTGAATTGCACCTTGAAATAAGAGCTCTTCTAAAATAGGACCAATAATAATTGAACTAATAACTATTAAAAAGCCTAAATTAGTTTTTAATGTAGCAGTAAATATATTTGGATGTGTACTATTAGATGTGGTGGGAAGAATAGCTAAAAGACCTACTCCAAATGATAATATACCAGTTACTAATGCTACAAATGTATTTTTAACAGTTATGGGCTGTCGAAAATTTAATTTATTTCCTACCCATTTACACAAATACCATTCAATTATAAATGTAATAATTGTAAATATTATAGTCATCCAAATATTATGTGCTAAATTTACCTGTTTTAAAGCTTCATTAAATTAAGCTTGACTATTAAATTGATATGACGGCGTTTCTTCGACAGCTGGTACTTGCATAAAAGCAAAAACAAAAAAGGCTAAAATTACTAGTCCTATCCATTTAAAAACACTTTTAATTATCCTCATAATATTCAAGCTCCTTTATATACTTAGCTTATATAGTTATTATAATACTACTCATCCACAAAAGTTAGGCGCTTCATTTACTATTACAAATACTAAAATAGGACCTTCCAAATTGGAAAGTCCTGTTTTTTAATCTCGATAATATACTCTTGGCAAGCGATCACTTAATAAACATGCTACTTCATAGTGAATCGTATCTACATAATCAGCTGCTGCCTTAATATTATTTGGTTCAGTTGGATCATCAGAAATTAAAGTCACTTCTGTTCCAATTGGCATTTCTTTTGGCAAAAGCACCATAAATTGATCCATGCAAACGCGGCCTACAATTGGACAATATTCATCGCCCACCTTTATCTTGAAGCCTTGGAATTTACGAATCCAACCATCTGCATAACCAATTGGCACAGTTCCAATTATCTTATCTCCATCTGCCACATAAGTTGAACCATATCCTACACCATCACCTTCATGAATTATTTTAACATGGGTCAATTCACTAACTAAAGAAAGTGCTGGACGAAGGGGGATGCTAGATTTCAAATCCTTAGTAGTTGGAGTTGAAGAAGGATTTAATCCATAAATTCCAATTCCAAATCTAACAATATCACTTGGTATATCTTTATCAAAGATACTTGCAGCAGTATTATCCATATGAATCCACTTAGGCTTAATAGTAAGCAAACTCTTCATATGATTAAACTTCTTAACTTGATGTTTGAAATAGCTGTCATCTGCACTATCAGCTGAAGCAAAATGAGCAAACATCCCTTCCACAAAGAAGAATTCATTATCTTCAAGAAAATGATTTGCTTCAATAAATTCTTCATCTTCATTAAAGCCAATTCTACCCATTCCAGAATCAATTCCCAAGTGAACTTTAAGAGTTAAATGCTCACGCTTAAGCTCTTCTTGGGCATCTTTAAGCCATTCTAAATTGGGCACTGTTAGTGAAATATCATTTACACTAGCAAGTGGTGCATATTCAGGACTAGTTACTCCTAATACCAAAATTGGCTTCACAATTCCTGCTCTTCTAAGTTCCAATGCTTCATCTAAGATTGCTACACAAAAGCCTTCTGCACCTGCTTCAAGGGCTGTTTTAGCTACTTCTACAGCACCATGACCATAACCATTTGCTTTAACTACAGCAAATAATTTTTGACCTGGCTTTAGATGCTTTTTTTCTTGTTCAATATTTTCTTTAATTGCGCCCAAGTTAACGCGGACTGCGGCTGGACGGTGAATTCCTGGGATCATTTATCAATGTCCTCCAAAACTACAAATGTAATAATTTCATGGTTATCATGTGTGATACTTGGAAAGATATTTCCAGAGTACTTAGTTGAAGTCATCACTGGATGACCTAGTTCATCCCAGAGCGTTTCAACATCTTGAAAACCGACCTCTTTTCCAAGACCGGTTCCCATCGCTTTAGAAAATGATTCCTTCAGTGAAAAACGTCCGCCAAGATATTCAACTTTTCTTTTACCCTTCATTTTTTGATATTGAGCAAATTCTTTTTCAGTTAAAACTTTTTTGGCAAAGCTATCGCCTTTTTCGACGATTTTTTTGACACGTTCTACTTCGATTGAATCAACGCCTACACCTTTAATCATAATTTCACCTCACACATTTTTTAATTATAATACAAAAAATGAGTTGCAACTATTACAACTCATTTTTGTTTATTAATCTTTTTTATTTTTGATCACAAATTCATGACCGTTTGCGCGACCCTTGCGAGTTTGATTACCTTGATGGTTATTGCGGTAATTGCTTCGACGGCGATGATTACCGTGGAAAGAACCTCGGCGATTGCCTCCGCGACCTCTTCCATGACCACGTCCTCGTCTACCATTTCCTTTATATGGAAGTGGTTTTTCTGGAGTAATCTTAACTTTGATTTCTGTTGAATCTTTTGAAAGGTTCTTTAAGAATGCTGCAACTAAGTCAAGTTCTGAGTAATTTTGAAGAAGTTCATTAGCTTCTTTTTCATATTTAGCCAAATCACCTTTCAAAAGTTCTTCAATTTGAGACTTAGCTTGCTTAAGTTGACCTTCTAAAGCCTGATCATCTGTTGGTGGACGAAGAGGTGACATCTTCTTCTTGGTCAATTGTTCAATTGTTCTCATGTAACCAATTTCGTTTGGAGTTACAAAAGTTACTGACATACCATTTTGTCCAGCACGACCAGTACGACCAATACGGTGAACATATGAATCTGGATCTTGTGGAATATCATAGTTGTAAACGTGCGTTACTCCTGAAATATCAAGACCACGTGCAGCTACATCAGTTGCGACTAAGATATCAAGTTTACCTTCACGGAAACGCTTAAGCACGCTCATTCTACGAGCTTGTGACAAATCTCCATGAATTCCTGCAGCATTATAGCCACGAGCTTGAAGACCGCGAGTTAATTCATCAACTCTACGCTTAGTACGTCCAAAAACAACAGCTAAATCTGGATTTTGAACATCAATTAAACGGCACATGATGTCAAATTTTTCAGCTTCTTTGGCACGAACAAAGTACTGATCAATTAAGTCCGCAGTTAATTCCTTGGCTTTAATTTTTACGATTTCTGGATCATGCATAAACTTTTCGCCAATACGCAAAATCTGCTTTGGCATTGTCGCACTGAAAAGCAGTGTTTGGCTACGATTATTTGCATAAGTCAAAATGCTTTCAATATCTTGGATAAAGCCCATGTCAAGCATTTCATCAGCTTCATCTAAGACAATAGTTTTAACATCATCAAGCTTAATAGTCTTTCTCTTTAAGTGGTCTAAAAGACGTCCTGGTGTTCCTACAAGAATTGCTGGTACATGATTTTTAAGTGAGCGAATTTGACGACCAATGTCTGCTCCACCATATACTACTTGAACACGCGCTTTTTCATCGCGTCCTAAACGGAAAAGCTCCTCTTGAGTTTGAATAGCTAATTCACGAGTTGGTTCAATAATAACTGCTTGAATTGCTTTTTCTTTTTTATCAATATTTTGTAAAATTGGTAAACCAAATGCAGCCGTCTTACCGGTCCCGGTTTGTGCTTGACCAATTACATCCTTACCTTGCAAGGCAAGCGGAATAGTTTGCTCCTGAATTGGTGTGGCTTCTTCAAAGCCTGAACGTTTAATTGCTTTTAACAGCGCATCATTTAATCCTAATTCCGAAAATTTCACTAAATTCTCCTATCTGAGCCGGTCTACTACTTTTTCTAGGTGCATCCCATGTGACCCCTTTAATACTACAATATCGTCCGGCTTAATATCGTCTTTAAGATCAGAAATCATTTTTTGCATCTGATCTTCACTATAATAGTGCAGAGTTTGTGGTGTGTATTTATCTTTTAAAGCTTCTGCTAAGTTTTTCATCTCTGCGCCGTAAAGGTAAACTTCATGAATTACCTCTGGGTCAAATGCATCACTTAAATCTCTATGAAGATCTGCACTTTCATCTCCAAGCTCAAGCATATCTGCTAAAACAGCAATTCTACGGCTATTTTCAGCTACTTCAATTTGACCAAAACTACTAATTACAGCACGTACTGCTGTTGGATTAGAATTATAAATATCACTCATAATATCTTCACCAACATCGCCTTTTTCCCATTCCATTCTATTAGCAGTTGGAGTAAAACTGGAAAGCGAGGATGCAATCTCTTCATCGCTTTCACCAAAATGACGTCCTACACTAATAGCTGCCATCGCATTTGAAACATTGTGCTTACCAATCATTGGAATAGAAAACTTTTGGTCAGAATTGTTAACTGTAAATGTAGCATGACGTTTATAACTCTTAAAGCTAGTTGCATATACAGTATCATCTTCTTTAAAACCGAAGGTTGATTTTGCTTGATCTAACTTCTCTGCACGAGCGCGAAGAAGTGGTTCATCTCCATTAAAGATAAATTCACCATCTTCACGTAAAAAGTCAGTAATTTCCATTTTAGCATCTGCAATCTTATCGCGATTACCAAAAAATTCAATATGCGCTTCACCAATCATGGTAATTACAGTTACATCAGGATGAGTTAATTCACTTAAATGATGTAATTGACCAGGACGGTCCATGCCCATTTCAAGAACCAAAATTTCAGTATTTGGTTTCATTTCTAAAATTGTCATTGGAACACCAATTTCATTATTAAAATTGGCTTGTGTCTTATGAACATTGAAACGCTTAGATAATACTGCAGAAGTCATGTCTTTAGTAGTTGTCTTACCATTAGATCCAGTAATACCAACTACAGTTGGATTAACCTTACGCAAATAATAGCGTGCTAATTCTTGCATCGCAGTTAACGGATCATCTACTTCAAGAAGGGCAATCCCTTCTGGTTTATCAGGGTGACCTTTTTTCCATAAACTTGCACTAGCACCATTACTGATTGCGCTTTGTACAAAGTCATGTCCATCACGATCTCCTTCAAGCGGTACAAAAAGACCGCCGTCAGTGATTTTTCTGGAGTCAAAGGCAACAGAAGTAATAATTGTATCTTCGTCACCTTCACAAGTTGTGTTTAAAGCTTTGGCTATTTCTGCCAGTTGCATCTTCATTTGATTTTTACTCCCATAAAACATAATTTACACACGAAATAATTATACGTTCTTTTAGGCATTATGCCAAATAATTTTCAAACTAAAAAGAAGCAGCCCCCAATGGGACTGCTTCCACCAGATAAAGGCTTTACTTCTTCAAACCGTACTTCTTGTTGAACTTTTCGATTCGACCATCTGCTTGAGCAAACTTTTGCTTACCAGTGTAGAATGGGTGTGAATCTGAAGAAACTTCAACACGAACTAATGGGTAAGTTTCGCCTTCGTAATCTACAGTTTCGTCTGATGTCATAGTTGAACCAGCTAAAAACTTAGCGCCAGTAGCTGAGTCCATAAATACAACTTTTTGAAATTCTGGATGAATACCTTGTTTCATAATTATTTACTCCTTTTGCCATGGTCATCTAATAGACCATAGATTAATCGATTAACGTAGACTAGGATACCATCTTAAAGAGATTTTTTCAATAGTTATTTTACAATTGCACTAAAGGCTTCATATGGCTCTAGCGTCATATTCTTTAAGTTTGATTTTGGAGGATAATTACTAATTAAAACTTTCTGCAATTCATCTTCTAGAGATAATTGTTCTTTGTTTTCAGATAAATTAGCAACTACTAACCATTTTTCATTCCCTAAAATTCGATAGTAAGCCAAAATATTATCTCCAGTATTTTTTATTAATTTAAAATCGCCATCTACAACAATTGGATTTTCATGACGTAATTTAATTAATTTTTGATAGGTATAAAAAATAGAATCCGGATCACCCAAAGCTGCTTGTACATTAATATTTTGGTAATTTGGATTTACATGCAGCCATGGGGTTCCTTCAGTAAAGCCTGAATTTTCTTTATTTGACCATTGCATCGGTGTTCTAGCATTGTCACGCCCCTTAGTATTAATACTGCGAAGTAACTCATTTTTGCTATATCCTTTTTGCAAACGTTCATGATACATATTGATACTTTCAATATCTTCTACCTCATTAATATTTTTAACGGGGCAATTAGTCATTCCAATTTCTTCTCCATTATAAATATAAGGCGTACCATGCATCATATGAAGAACAATTGCAAACATTTTAGCAGATTGCACACGATATTCCTTATCGTTACCCCAACGTGAGATAACACGAGGAATATCATGATTTTCCCAGAATAAGCTATTCCAAGCATGATTAAAATCAATCTGAGTTTGCCATTTAACTAAAACCTTTTTAAGTTCTCCTAAATCTAACTTACGCAAGTACCATTTCTCTTTTCCGGCTTGTTGGTCTAATGATTGATTTTCAAATTGAAAAACCATTGATAATTCTTTTCTAGCTGGATCAGAATATTCTTCAGCAATTGCCGGAGTTGCATTCCAAGTTTCACCAACTGTCATTAAATCTTTGCCATTAAAAGTATGTTCGTTCATTTCCTTTAAATATGGATGAAGCATGGGGCCATTTTCTCGAATCATTTTGTCAGGGTCTTTCCCAATCAACTCGATAACATCCATTCTAAAGCCACCAATACCCTTATTGATCCAAAAATTCATCATATCATAAATTTTTTGGCGCAATTCAGGATTTTTCCAATTTAAATCTGGTTGCTGATCAGCAAAAAAGTGTAAATAATACTGTCCAGTTTTTTTATCAAATTTCCATGCCGACCCTGAAAAAGCTGAAGTTAATTCATTTGGTTCATGCCCTTCAACGGGATCGCGCCAAATATAGTAGTCACGATATGGGTTATCTTTACTTTTTCTGCTTTCAATAAACCATTTATGCTTATCAGAAGTATGATTAACAACTAAATCCATCACAATTCTAATATTACGTTTCTTAGCTTCTTGAATTAATTCATCCATATCTTCCATAGTTCCATATTGTGGATCAATTTCTTCATAATCTGAAATATCATAGCCATTGTCAATTCCAGGTGATTTATAAACTGGAGAAAGCCAAATAGCATCAATTCCTAGTTTGGCTAAATAATCTAATCGTGAAGTGATTCCTTTTATATCTCCTATTCCATCACCATTAGAATCTTGAAACGACTTAGGATAAACCTGATAAACTACTGCATTTTTCCACCAAGCTGTCATAAAACTTGCCTCCATTTTTTTATTTATCATTATTATTAAATAAATGTAACCGCTTTACAATATGGGTTTGATTGTTAACGGTACCAAAAACGCTCTGCTTCTTAGCAGAGCGTTCACTTTATTCTTCTAACGTTTTTTCATTAATTTTTTCAGCATATGGATCAATATCCTTCATACTGGTATTTATCCCCCAATAATAAAAGATAAGAGAGGCAATAATAATTATTACAAAATCAAATGGATATTTGATAAAGTTTTGTCCTCCAAAACCTTCACTTCCTAAATATGAAATAATTGACATAAATACTAAGTAAATAATTATCCACCATGAATGTTTGAGTTGAGATTTTAAATCAGAGTGCTGATATTTTACTTCATAATAAATATAAACAGGAAGTCCTAATGCAATTACAAAAATAACTTCAATAGTAGTTGGCCACATTGACCAATAAATTGCTAAGCTAGTAAGAACAAAAGCAAATGGAGCAAGCCATTTCATATAAGCAGGCTTAAATGGGCGATTTAGATCAGGCCTAATTTTTCTTAAGGCAATTACAGTTACTGGTCCTGTTAAATAGGCAATCAAAGTTGAAGCCGCAATTACTGTTGCTAACAAGTTCCAATTTCTAAATACACTAACCAAAATAATAGCTAAAACCAAGTCAGCAATCATTGCAGTTCGCGGAATCAAATACTTACGATTAAGTCGGCCCAGCCAATTAGGAAGGTGCTTAGTATGAGTCATAGCAGCTAAGGCTCTAGATGCAGTTGCTACAAAGGCAACTCCTGTTCCAAATGGTGAAACAAATGCATCAAGATAAAGCAAAATAACAAGCCAATTAATACCCAAAATTATCGCAATATCTGCAAATGGAGAAGTAAAATCAATTCCATGCCAACCAACTTTAGCTAACGTAGATGGTTCAATTGCTCCAATAAAAGTAACTTGAAGCATTACATAAATTGCCGCAGTAATCAACATTGAAATCAGTACTCCGCGTACAATGTTCTTACGTGGATTTTGAAGTTCTCCTCCCATATTGATCACAGTTTGAAAAGCATCATAAGACATAATAATTCCTGAAACTGATGTCGCTTCAAAAATTGACCGACTTCCATATGGCATGAATTCATGGATATTAGTTCCGAAATTTGATGCATGAAATCCGCTGCACATCAAAACTACAATTGTTAAAGTTGGAAGCAAAATCTTAAAAATAGAGATTAAATTAGTAAATCTTGTCATGATTTTAACTGACCAGTAATTAATCAGTGTAAAAATCACCATAAATAAAAATACAACTAAGAGTCCTTGAGTTGTAATATCACCATTTTTCATAAAATGGCGCGTCCAATTTGCCCACTCCCATGGCCAGCTAGACATATACTGAACAGCAGCTACTGCTTCCATTGGAACTAGCGTTACCAAGGAAATCCAATTCGCCCATGCAGCAATAAAACCTAATAAAGGTCCATGGCTATATTGAGCATAGCGACTCATTCCCCCACTTTCCGGGAACATTGAGCCTAATTCAATATAAGTTATTGCAATTGAAATAATAATTACTGCACCTAAAATCCACGAAATAATCGCTGCTGGTCCGGCAATTTTGGAGGCGGAACCTGCACCAAATAACCATCCAGAACCAATCAAAGAATTTAAGGCAAGCATCACGGCCGAAAATAGACCGATTTTGTGTCTTTTTAGTTTTTCCATTCTTAATTCCTATCTATTCTTTTTAGATATATATTTTAACTAAAAAATGCAGAACACTCAACGACTTTATGTATTCTGCATTAAAAAATATTTAATTTTTAGTTAATTGGATGCTTCTCAGTTAATTCTTTAACAGCATTTTTAACTTCATCAATTACATCTTGATTATCACTATTATTTAAAATCTTACTAATTAAACCAGCCACTTGGCGAGCATCTTCTTCATCAAAACCGCGACTAGTAATAGCAGGTGTGCCAAGTCTAAGACCACTTGTGACAAATGGTGAACGCTTATCATTTGGAATTGATTCTTTATTAGTGGTGATATTAACTGAGTCAAGCAAACTTTGTGCATCTTTTCCAGTTAAACCAGTATCCGTAATGTCAATAATCATTAAATGGTTATCAGTTCCTCCTGATACCACTCGAATGTTTTCACTATTATTAAACTCATCAGCCATTACCTTAGCATTTTTAACTACTTGATCAATGTAAGTAGTAAATTCTGGTTGTAAATCTTCATAAAAAGCTTGTGCTTTAGCTGCGATAACATGTTCTAACGGGCCCCCTTGAGTACCTGGGAAAAGGGCTGAATTAATCTTTTTACCTAATTCTAAGTTATTAGATAAAATCATCCCCCCACGTGGACCACGCAAAGTCTTATGAGTTGTTGTAGTGACAACATCTGCAATTGGTACAGGACTTGGATGAGCACCAGTTGCTACAAGTCCTGCAATATGAGCCATATCTACCATTAAGTAAGCTCCAACTTCATCCGCAATTGCTCTAAAGGCTTCCCAATCAATAATTCGGCTATATGCAGAAGCTCCTGCAATAATCAATTGTGGCTTAACTTCTTGTGCTACTTTACGGATTGCCTCATAATCTAGTTCTTCTGTTTCAGGATTCAGATCATAACTGTAAGAATTAAAAATTTTTCCAGAAAAGTTAACTTTAGAACCATGAGTTAAATGGCCGCCGGCATCCATGCCCATACCTAGAATTTTGTCTCCAGGTTTTAAAAGCGCATTATAAACTGCCATATTAGCTTGTGAACCAGAGTGGGGCTGAACGTTAGCATATTTTGCATTAAAAAGCTTTTTAGCATAGTCAATTGCTAATTGCTCAACTTCATCAATATATTGACATCCACCATAATAACGCTTGCCAGGGTAGCCTTCTGCGTATTTATTAGTAAGAACTGATCCTTGAGCTTCACGAACTGCATCTGAAACAATATTTTCTGAAGCGATTAATTCGATAGTATTTTCTTGACGATTTTCTTCTTTTTTGATTGCATCCCATAAAACGGGAGATTTTGGTGCATATTTCAAACAATCACACTTTCTGTTACTTATAATTTCTTGTTAATTAGAATTATACTACAAAATTAATTTCTACATATTGTATGCTTATGTCGAATCTTTAATAACGTAAGCCATTTCACTTGCTAATTCTTGATAAAAAAGCTATAAAGAAAGTGTATCTATATTCTTCTGTGAAAAATCTTCTACTTAATGAAGAAAACTAGTTGAAAGGAGTCAAATATGACTGAAGAAACAAGTAATTTTGCACCTTTAAAAGGGATTAAAGTTGTTGACTGGACTCAAGTACAATCTGGTCCATCATGTACTCAAATTTTAGCATGGCTAGGTGCGGACGTTATCAAAATTGAACGTACTAATACTGGTGACCCAACTAGAAACGAATTATTAGATATTAAAGACTCATGGAGTTTATACTATTTACAACTTAATGCAAATAAAAAGTCACTTACCTTGGATATTAAGGCTCCTGAAGGTAAGAAAATCATGTATGATCTTTTAAAAAAAGCTGACATCTTTGTTGAAAATATCAAACCAGGTGCTGCTAAAAAGGCCGGTTACGGTTGGGATAAGGTTCATGAACTTAATCCACGCTTAATTATGGCTTCGCTTAAGGGCTTTAACCAAGGCTCACGTTTTGCTAATGTTAAAGCCTTTGAACCAGTTGCTCAATCTGCTGGTGGTGCAGCTACTTCAACTGGATGGAATGAAGGAAAGTTTAATGTTCCAACTCAATCAGCAGCTGCTCTTGGTGACTCAAATTCTGGGATGCACTTAACAATTGCTATTTTGGCAGCATTAATGCAACGTGAACGCACTGGTGAAGGAACTTACGTATATCAATCAATGCAAGATGCTGTATTAAATCTTTGCCGTATCAAATTACGTGACCAAATTATGCTTGATAATTTAGGCGCTCTTCCTCACTATGCTGTTTACCCTAACTTTAAATGGGGCAAAGCTATTCCTCGTTCAGAAAACACAGAAGGCGGTCAAGTTATCGGTTGGTGCTACAAGGCCAAAGGCTGGGAAAGCGATCCAAATGCTTATGTTTATATTGTTATTCAAAATAGCAACAAGAGCTGGGAAACCATCGCAAATACTATGGGACACCCTGAATGGGCTACAGATCCTCGCTTTAGCGATTGGCAACATAGACAGCTTCATAAGCAAGAACTTTATCCACTAATTGAATCTTACACTAAGAATTATGATAAATTTGAATTAACTAAGAAATTAGGTGCTGAAGGAATTCCTGTAGGTCCAGTGCTTGATTGGAAGGAACTTGAAGATGACCCTGACTTAAATAGTGATGGTACAATTGTAACTATTGATCAGGGCGGCAATCGTGGCAAATTCAAGACTATTGGTCTTCCATTTACTTTCTCTAACTACAAGCCAACTTATAAACGTGCACCAGATCTTGGTGAAAATAACAAAGAAATCTTGACTTCACTTGGCTATGATGCCGATCAAATTGAAGAATTAGTTGAAAAAGGTGTAATCTCTAAAGTAGAAAAGCCTCATAATCCAGCAGTTCATGTTGTAAAAGGTGAAGAATAAATAATCTAATTAAAGGCGAAGCTCAAGACTTTTTGGAGTCTTGGGCTTTTTCAGTGGTTAAATTCATATCTATCGAAATAATTCTGTTAAAAATAAGTTAAATTACTATACTTTATTAGCATAAGCGATTATAATAGTTTTTTATAGAAATAGAGAGAGGTGGAAGTTTTATGATGAAAGAAAATTATGTAATCGATCATAACATGTATCTTATGAATCACAAGAACGGCGATGTTCTTAAAGTGACAGTGAATAAAAAAGATCATTCATTGAAAAACTTACAACTCTATCGCCAAGACGGTTTTGGTAATTATTATTACGATAAGCACTCTAAGCTTAAAAAGTGTAATAATTTAGATACCAAACAAGATGTGATTAAAGCAAGTAAAGAAATCGGCGGTCACAATACTCATCATATTGATAAATGGCACCATGAAGTAACTCCAATTTATAATAGCCAGCATCAAATTACAGGTTTTAAACCAAAGATTCCTATTGCTCACCATACTCAAGTAAAGAATGCCAAGCGCTATTTACATCACATCAATCATAAACATGCGGGCTTTTTATTCACTAAGAATAATTCTTTATGGAAGAAGCCATTTAATTCTTTAAGGGATGCTATCTATACTGATAGAAATAAAGAAATGGTAATTGCCCACAAGGTTCATAAGTTATCTAAATAATGAAAAACAGCTCGAGCTTTCAAAAATAGAAGCTTGAGCTGTTTTTGTTTATTAACTCTCTTATTTATTTTAGTTCATTGTGAATTAGTTCTTGATGTGAACCCAATCTTACTAATCGAAAAGTGTATTTTTTAGAATTTTTTGTATAAATTACTAATAAGTCAACTTTCCCATCTAATAAATGGAATTCTAAATATCCGGCATAATTTAAATTCGAATTATCTAATAAATGCGGATTATATTCTTCTGGAACATTACCCGTTTCCATCATTACTGCTACAACTGCATCTATTTCATCCCATAATTCTGGAATTACCTTACTCCAATGATCAGCATCTCTAATAAAAGTATCTTCAGGGAAAACTTCATACATTACTCTAATTCCTTTGCACGTTTTTTTATATATTCAATCATTTTTTTAGAATTAGTGAAACTTGGTGTATCATCTGGAATAATCCCTTCATCCTTAGCTTGAGCTAATAAAATTGCATCTAAAGTTTCTTGAGTTGGTTTTTCTGATGGTGTTTTTATTTCAAAAGGAATTTTTCCTTGGATATCCAATTGTCTAGCTGCTAAAGTGAAATATGCATTTAAAGATAATCCCGTATCTTTTAATTTCTTTTCAATTCTTCCTTTTAAATCACTGTCTAGTCTTAAAGTAGTAGTACTCATTGCCATAAATATCAGCTCCTTTGCAATCAAATTATAGCATATTGATAGCATATTAGAATAATAAATTAGCTCAAGAGCTTCTATTTTGAAACTTTTGAGCTATTTTATTAATTATTCATTTTCCGTAAACAAATATCCACCCCAGCGAACAGGTTCTTCTAAAGTTGGCAAAACCAAGAAATATAACAATACAAGCCAGCCAAATGGTACACAGATAATCCAATACCACCAGCCTGTGTGATTACTATCATGCAATCTTCTTACAGTGAAGCCAAGCAAGCCTAAAAGAACCCAAATCATTAAAAGTGCAATAATAACTTGTACAAATTTTGTCGTTGCAGTTGATTCAAGAAAAACTTGCCAAGTGTTCTCTGAATATTCAATTGTGCTATCAGAAGCAAAAGATAATCCTGAGCATCCCGCTAAAATCACAGTAATGATAATTGTATCTAAGTACGCTAACCAAAATCCTTTTCTCGTACTTCTGGCATTCCACTTAAACGGTGCAGTGAGCAATAAGCCCACTACTTGCCAAAAAGTTGGTTCTGGAACGTCAGATTTTGGTTCATGATATTCTTGTTCATAATAAGGTTTGTTTTCCATTGTTTAACCTTCTTCTATATTTAACTACTAGTCTTAGTCTAGTCTTCTCAATATATTTTTCAACACCAAAAAACTCCCAAGCTTGTAACTTGAGAGTTTTATTACTCATAGTGACTCCACGCTGAATATATCGTTACTATTTTTTCTTTTTCATTAACTTTATAAACAACACGATGCTGAATATTTATTCTACGTGAATAGTATCCTTTGATTGGTGGAATTAATTTTTCAAATCCTTGACTAGACTCAAAAGGATTATTTCTTAGTTGCTCAATAACTTCTAAAAAACTACCTTCTAAATACGAACCCTTTATTTTTTTAAGATCTTTTTTAGCACTCTTTTTTAATTTGATTTGGTACATTACAATTCATTCCACACTTCATCAAAATTTAAATCTTCGTCATTCTTTCGTTCACGAATCTGTTTATCAACTCCATGATTTACAAGAAAAAGTGTCTCTTGAATCGCATCCCAATCATCTTGACCAATCATTACTGCGCCTTTTTCATTAGATTTAGTTGGCTTAATTACTACAGGTTTTTTATCCTTATTCAATGATTTAATGATTTTAAAAAAATTTCTTCTTGCTTCAGTAGGTGTTACAATTTGATCCATATTAATCACTCCTGTACGTTATCATGTACATCAAGTATATCATAGTTTTATTTTTTCAACACCAAAAAACTCCCAAGCTTGAAACTTGAGAGTTTTAATATTTTATTCCCATTCAATAGTTGAAGGTGGCTTACTAGTTACATCATAAACTACGCGGTTGATGTGACCACATTCATCTACGATTCTAGTTGAGATTTTACTTAAGACATCCCATGGAATCTGTGCAAAATCAGCAGTCATTCCATCAATTGAAGTAACAGCACGAATTCCAATAGTATAGTCGTAAGTTCGACCGTCACCCATTACCCCAACTGAACGAATGCCTGGGAGAACAGTGAAGTATTGCCAAATATCTTGGTCAAGACCTGCCTTTTTAATTTCTTCACGTAAAATTGCATCAGATTCGCGTACAATCTTAAGCTTATCCTCAGTAACTTCACCAATTACACGAATTCCAAGACCTGGTCCTGGGAATGGTTGACGCCATACCAAGTCATGAGGAATGCCAAGTTTTTCACCAAGTTCGCGAACTTCATCCTTGAAGAGCTTTCTAAGTGGTTCAATAAGTTCAAAGTTCATGTCTTCAGGAAGACCACCCACATTGTGGTGAGACTTGATAGTTTGAGCAGTATTAGTACCTGATTCAATCACATCAGTGTATAAAGTACCTTGAGCTAAGAAGTCAATGTCTCCAAGCTTTTGTGCTTCTTCGTTAAAGACTTCAATGAATTCCTTACCGATAATCTTACGCTTTTGTTCTGGATCAGTAACGCCTTTAAGTTTGCCTAAAAAGCGATCTTGGGCGTTAACTCTAATAATGTTCACACCTAAGTCTTTGTTAAGTGCTTGCATTACTTGGTCGCCTTCGTCTTTACGAAGCATACCATGATCAACAAAAATCGCGGTTAATTGGTCGCCAATTGCCTTATGAAGAAGCGTTGCAGTAACACTTGAGTCAACACCACCAGAAAGACCCAAGATAACCTTCTTGTTACCAACTTTTTCACGGATTTCTTTAACTTGCATTTCAATAAAGTCATCCATTGTCCAGTTAGCTTCAGCACCACAGATATTAAAAGCAAAGTTCTTCAAAATATCCAAGCCATATTCAGAATTACGTACTTCTGCATGGAATTGTATACCATAGAATTTCTTTTCATCGTTTTCAATTGCTGAAATTGGGCAGTTCTTACTTTTTGCAACAACCTTAAAGCCTTCAGGAGCTTTAGTTACTAAATCTCCGTGACTCATCCAAACATATTCTTTTTCTGGCAAACCTTTAAACAAGCGACTTTCTGGGTCAATTACGTCAATATCAGCACGACCATATTCAGAATTTTCAGCCTTTTCAACTTTTCCACCAAGGTCATAGCTCATAAGTTGCATTCCGTAACAAATTCCCAAAATAGGAATACCAAGTTCAAAAATTGCTGGGTCAACCTTAAGAGCGCCCTCATCGTATACACTATTTGGTCCACCTGAGAAAATGATTCCCTTAGGCTTCATTTGCTTAATTTTTTCTAAGCTTAAGTCATGTGGTAAAAGTTCGGAATAAATTCCAAAGTCGCGAAGTCGTCTAGTAATAAGTTGATTATATTGACTACCAAAGTCTAAAACAATAATCTTGTCAAATTCGTTTAGATTTGTCTTTGCCACTGTATTTGCTCCTTCATCGTAAATTATTTTGATATAAACTTTACTCGGAAAATTAAAAAAGGTCAACTAAAAACCTACAAAAATCGAACAATATTTTTTATTGAGCTACTTGTGTTCGCCAAAATATTCTGTTACAATCAAAACCAACAAAAATAAATTCTGTATAACGTCGAAATAAGGTCGGCAGTTTCTACCTAGAACCATAAATTCTAGACTACAGGTAAATTAAGACTTTTAACTAAGGATCTTTTACCCTGTCATGGTAGAAGGTCCTTATTTTTTAGCTTTTAAAGAGGGATATTGTGAAATTATTAGAAGATAGAATTAAGAATGATGGACAAGTTTTAGATGGCAACGTTCTTAAAATTAACTCATTTTTAAATCATCAAGTTGACCCACAACTTATGATGGCTGTTGGTAAAGAATTTGCTCGTCTTTTTAAAGATATGGGAGTTACAAAAATTTTAACTTGCGAAGCCAGCGGTATTGCACCAGCTGTCATGACCGCTTACCAAATGAATGTACCGATGGTTTTTGCAAGAAAGAAAAAACCATCAACTTTAAATGATGCCGTTTATTGGGCAGATGTCTTTTCTTATACTAAAAAAGTTAATAATAAAATTTGTGTAGAAGAGAAGTTTTTATCAGAAAAAGATACTGTTTTAATCATTGATGATTTTGTAGCTCATGGCGAAGCTGTTAAAGGAATGGTCAACATTGCTAACCAAGCAGGTTGTGAAATTGCTGGCGTTGGAGCAGTTGTTGCTAAAACCTTCCAAGGTGGCAGTGACTGGATCAAGGAACAAGGTTTACATTTTGAAGCACTTGCTAACATTGATAGTTTTAAAGATGGTCAAGTTCACTTTTTAGGAGAAGACTAAAATGAATAAAGAAGTCAGCCATAAAAAAGCATTTGTATTAGGTTTGCAGCACTTGCTTGCAATGTACTCCGGAGCAATTGCAGTTCCTCTTTTAATTGGTAGTGCACTTAAGTTCAATTCGACTCACATGACTTATCTAGTATCAATTGATATCTTTATGTGTGGACTTGCAACACTTTTACAATTATTTCGTAATCGCTACTTTGGAATTGGCCTTCCAGTAGTTCTAGGGTGTGCTATTCAAGCAGTAGCTCCACTTGAAATGATTGGGCAAAAATTTTCAATTAATACAATGTATGGTGCAATCATCGTTGCCGGAATTTTTGTATTTTGTGTTGCTGGCTGGTTTTCAAAAATCAAAAAACTCTTCCCTCCAGTAGTAACTGGAACTTTAATTACAGTTATTGGACTCACTCTTATTCCTGTCGCATTCCAAAACATTGGTGGAGGCAATGCAGCTGCTAAAGGTTTTGGTGATACTAAAAATCTTATTACTGGATTTTTAACCATTATTATTATTTTAGCTATTGAAGTTTGGGGCAAAGGCTTCATTAAATCAATTGCAGTCTTAATTGGCTTAATCGTTGGGACTCTTATTGCTGGTAGTTTAGGGATGGTATCTTTAGCTCCAGTAGCACAAGCTTCATGGTTTCACTTACCGCAACTCTTTTATTTTGGAGTTCCAGAATTTGAATGGTCATCTAGCTTAACAATGATTATCATTGCCTTAGTTTCTATGGTTGAGTCAACTGGAGTATTTTTTGCAATTGGTGATCTTTTAAATAAAGATATTACTGAAGAAGATCTTAAAAAAGGTTACCGCGCTGAAGGAATCGCTCAAATCTTTGGCGGATTATTTAATACTTTCCCCTACACAACTTTTTCTCAAAATGTTGGATTGCTCCAATTATCTGGTATTAAAACCAAGCGCCCTATTTTCTGGGCAGCAGGACTCCTTATGACTATGGGTTTATTACCCAAAATTGGTGCCTTAGTAACTATAATTCCTGATTCTGTATTAGGTGGAGCAATGCTGGTGATGTTTACTATGATTGCAATTCAAGGTATCAAGATGCTTAAGCATGTTGATTTTGAAGACAATCGTAACATGCTCATTGTCGCAATTTCCATTGGTTTAGGGTTAGGAGTTACAGTTTATCCGCAGATTTTCCAAACCTTGCCTGAAACAATCCAATTGTTCCTAGGCAATGGCATCGTAGTCGCCAGTATAAGTGCTACGCTTCTTAATATATTATTCCATACAAAACAAAGAAAGGTGGTTATTGAATAAGTCGAAAAACTCCTATATTTAACCTCAATTGTTACACATTCAAAAACCCTAATTACTAAAAAAGCTCGATTCTATATCTTGAATCGAGCTTTTTTATATTGACAAACTAATCAACAGCCTTGAAGTGATACATCTTAGAAGCAAAATCTTTATGAATAACTGGGTCGTAAATTCCCATCTCCATTAATTCATCGCCTCCATAAACTTCACCAGTTGCTAAATCCTTATAGTGACGTGTAGGATCAAGACCAACAAGCTTAGTTTTAGTTAAGTAGCTTTGTGCATAAGACAATATTTGAACCCAGGTAACAATAGCTTCATCTTGATTAGGGGAGACAACCATCCATGCAGCTTGATTGCCATATTTTGGATTCTTTAAGCGATAAAGGTCACCATATTGAGTTACTTCTCTAATTGCCTTATAATCCTTTACTTGCTCCTTAACCTTTTGACTATCTTCTTCACTCATCTTGGTCAAGTCTAGTTCATAGCCTAAGTCACCCCACATTGCAACAGCTCCGCGCGTATCAAATGGTGTAATGCGTCCATTTTGTTCATTAGGGGAGACAGATACGTGCGAGGTCATCATAGATTGTGGGTAAACCAAACTAGTTCCATATTGAATAGTCAAACGCGCAATAGCATCAGAATTATCACTGGCCCAAATTTGTGGAGTATAGTAAGCCATCCCTGCGTCAAAACGTCCGCCACCACCAGAGCAACCTTCAATTAGGATGTTTGGATAGTTAATAGCAAAACGGTTCATAAGGTCATAAACACCTAATATATAGCGGTGATAGCTTTCGCCTTGACGCTCGCTTGGCAGGTCGTGTTCAAATACATCTGAAATATGACGATTCATATCCCATTTGATGTAATCAATATCGACAGAGTCCAATACCTCAACCATTTGGTTATAAATATTATCACGGACTTCCTTTCTGCCAAGGTCTAAGATATATTGGTTTCTTGATGGACTAGGCTTTCTACCTGGAACATGCATTAAGTAGTCAGGATGGGCTTTATACAGATCAGAATCATAAGAGATCATCTCCGGTTCAAACCAAAGCCCAAACTTAAGCCCCTGTTTGTGAACATAATCAGCAAAATGACCTAAGCCATTTGGAAACTTCTTTTTGAAAACTTTCCAATCTCCAAGTGAAGAGTTGTCATCATCTCGATGGCCAAACCAGCCATCATCTAAAACAAACATTTCAATGCCAAGTTTTTTAGCATCATCTACGATTGGCTTTAACTTTTCTTCATTAAAATCAAAGTAAGTTGCTTCCCAGTTATTTACTAAAATTGGACGAACTTGATCTTTATACTTAGAACGAATTATACGGTCATGAATCAATTTATGGAAATTTTGACTCATTTTATTAAGACCAGTATTGGAATAAGTCATAATAACTTCGGGAGTTTGAAATTCGGCACCTTTTTCAAGCTTCCAATCAAAGTTATAGTCACTAATTCCAATATTTAACCGAGTTTGATTAAATTGATCCTTTTCTACTTCTATAGCATGATTGCCTGAATATACAAAGGCAAAGCCATAAGCGTCTCCTTGATATTCATCAGTATCTTTATTAACCAATGCAATGAATGGATTCATTTGATGACTTGATGCTCCGCGGTGTGACCCATATACATGAACACCTTGATTAATACTTTGACGTTGCATATGGCGCTCATTTGCATGCGCTCCTGGCAGAGTAATTGTTTCAAAATCTCTATCCACAAAATCAATTTGCATTGAAGCTGCTTTTTCTAAATAAACACTATCATCACCATTATTTTTAACTAAAACCGACCGAGCAATAATTGGACGATAACGATAAATAGTGTAAATCAAATCAAATTCCAGCTTGCTTACTTCATCAACTAACTCAATAGTCAAAGTTTGGGCTTCATTAGCTTCTTTTACCCATGAATGAGGCAAACCCTTCAAGTCTGGCTTTCCATTAGCAATTGAATATGCCATTTACCTCAGCTTTTCCATAAGTTGGGGTCAAAATTCCACATAATATTTTTATCATGGTACTTTTACCAGCTCCATTTTTTCCAATATATCCTACAATTTCGCCTTCCTTTATTTTAAAATTTATTGTATTTATAGCAATTTTCTCTTTTCCTTTTACCAAAAACTTCTTTGTAATACCATCAACTTCTATAATTGGTTTATTACTTTTCATTATTTCATTCCCAGTTCATTAAATGTCTAAATTTAAATTTTATTAATTTTGTATTATATATTAATTTTAAAATAAAGTAAATCATTTTTTTATTTAATTTATAAATATATAATAATTAAGCATACTAAAAAAGATTTCCTAAAATTGGGAAATCTCTTTTACATAATTTTTAGTTATTATCTTTTTCTTTATAAAGAATCAACCACAAAAATAATCCTAAAGCAATAATGCAGGCTAAAGCCTTAATAGCCTTCACTCCATATCCCATCGCTGGAAGTTTGAAATAATCACCGAAGAAATACAACATGCAAGCAATCAAGAATGTAACTGCAAATTTCTTACGAAAATTATCTTCCTTGTATTCAAACATACATAATAATAATGTTGCCAGCATGAATAACAAGGTTACGCCACTATAAATATTCGACTTAGGCTCAAAACAAACCACATAAATAGCAAAAATCCCACTAATGATAGCAAGAATTATCTCACCAGTTTTATATTTCTTTTCCATTTATAATTACTTCCTTTTCATCTTTACAGCACGGTGAGCTAATACAATTCCTAAAATAATAAAAGCAATAATCAAAATCGCATCAACTGACTTTAAGTAGTATGTTGAAGGCTGCCAAATTATCAAAAATACTAGAAAAGCAACATCAATACATGCAGAAGTAATAATATCTGCACGCGTTCTTGGTACACCGCGTTTCTTTAATTCAACTGCTTGCCATATAATGAAAATCCCTAAAATAATCACCACAATATAGCCAATTGCATCAATTCCAGCTCCAATATAAGTTTGCGGTTCAAAAATAAGCGTAAACATAAAAATTATAGCTTCTATTACCTCTAAGATTCTTAATGTCATTCTTGTCATAGTGAATCACTTCGATTCTATTACTAAATAATTCTATTATCTAACTTTATTCTAGCCTATGAAAAAATCGCTTTCAAAAAATAGGTCTTCTAAACCCATACTTAGGATTTTACCGACTATAATAGAATTAGATGTTTAGATGAAAAAGAGGCATGACTATGGAAAATAATCAAAAATCTGTGCCTAAAAAACTATCATTTATTTCGATTTACTTTTTAGGTATTAATGCTGTCATTGGCTCAGGGACATTTTTGCTTCCATCGACCATTTATCATTATATGAATTTATCTGCTATTGGTGTTTTGCTTTGTACTGCCGTAACCGTTTCGATGATTGCGCTATGTTATGCAGACTTATCTAGCCGTTTTAAGGGGTCTGGAGCTGCGTGGCTTTATTCTTATAACGCCTTTGGAAGGTTTGCTGGATACGAACTCGGAATTTTTACTTGGTTTTTAGGTTGTACTACTTTATCAGCAGAAGTAGTTGCACTTTTAACAGTGTTGAAGAGTTTTTTACCAATTTTCAAAAATTCATTAGTTTACGCAGCTGGAGTTGTAGTATTAATATTACTGTTTTCAATCATCAATTTCTTTGGTAGATCATTAGTTAAGCTTGTTAATAACATTTCAGCGGCTGCTAAAATTTTAACTCTACTTGCTTTCATTATTATCGGTGTATTCTTCATTAAAAAGGCTCACTTTACACCAATCATTCCAAAAGCAGCTCTTAAAGGACCACTTCCATTTTTGAAACACTTTGGAGCTGCATTTACTCCTATCTTTTATTTGTTTACTGGGTTTTCTTTTATTCCTATTGCTGCTAAACAAATGAATCACCCAGAAAAAAATATTCCGCGAGTTTTAATTGCGGTAATGACTAGTGTAACAATTCTCGACTGTTTGATGTTGATTGTTGCAATTGGCTTATCCGGTTCTAAATTAGGTGGTTACTCTAACCCACTAGCTAGTGCTTTAAGAACTGGTGTTGGTGAATGGGGCTTTGCTTTAATGATTGTTGGTATGTTAATTTCAATTTTTGGGGTTGCTTTCTCAGCTTCATTTAACACTCCATCACTTATTGCATCCCTTGCCACAGAACACGGGATGCTTCCAAAATGGATTGGCAAAAAGAATAAACATGATGCTCCATGGGTCGGCATTATTTTTACAGCAATTTTATCATTAGCTCTTTGCACTCAAAGCTACTTATTCTTAGTTGCTTGTACTGTTCTTGCATCATTTGTTCAATATGTACCGTCAATCCTTGCCGTCATTAAATTTAAACATAGTAATGAGTATCCTACTCATGGATTTTCACTTCCAGGAAAATATACAATTCCAATTATTGCTTTGATTATTTCTTGTTATATGATAACTAACTTTACTGCAGTAACACTTCTTCTTGGAGGAGCAGTTGCAGTAATTGCGGCAGGATGCTACTTCTTTATTGATCATGATAAAGCAGCTGACAAGAGACATGAGGAATTTTTAGATTCACTTAGAAAGAAAGTATAAAGATATTTATTTTTATAAGAAAAAACCACTAAATTTTAAGTCTAGTGGTTTTAATTTGCAATTGCATTTACTTACCTTTATAATTATAAAAGAAAAGGAGCTAACGAGTACCAGTCGTTAGTTCCAATCGTAACTTCAGAATGACTAGATTGGTGACTAATCCCTGTGATTAGTCTTTTTTGTTATTGCATTAGCTTTTGCTTTGCGTACCAAAAATTTTCCGTACGCATCTAAGATTATACTAATTGCAACAGCAATCCAAATAATCTTCAAGGAAGTTTACTTCTCCAGTCTATCCAATTCAATTATGCATCGCTGTCACCTCCATAACTTCAAAATGGTGAGGGGTGCGTAGCCATGCTAAAAATTACTAAGTTCTAGCGGTAGCTAACCGCTGTAAAGAACCTAACATTATTGTAACAAAAAACCACTAGACTTAAAATCTAGTGGTTTTATTTTTATTCTTCTTCGACTGCATCCATTACGCCTGGAACTTCAGGATCATCAACAATTGATACATCAGCACCTAATTGGCGAAGCTTTTCTTCAACGCGGTCATATCCACGTAAGATATTACCAGCCTTATCAATAACAGTAGTACCTTCTGTCATAAGACCAGCAATCATTAAACAAGCTCCTGCTCGAATTTCTCCCGCAGTAACTTCTGCACCATGCATCTTGCTAGTCGGGTGCGCCAAGATAATATTATCTTCAACTTGAATATTTGCACCCATCTTACGAAGTTCAGCAATATGTCCTATTCGCTTTGGATAAATATTATCAATTACTACTCCTTCACCGCTCTTAGCAGTTAAGAGAAGTGGAGTAATTGGTTGCTGCAAGTCTGTCGCAAACCCTGGATAAACATCAGTCTTAACTTGAATCATCTTTAAGTCTCCTGCTGGATAAACATAAAGAGAATCCTCATCAGCATCAATTACCACACCCATTTCTTCAACTTTAGCTAAATATGAGTCAAGGTGTTCTTCAATAATATTATGAATGCGAATACCATTACCAATGCAGGCAGCTAACGCAATATAGGTTCCTGCTTCGATTCGATCAGGAATAATTGTATGCGGAATCTTAGCTCGTAATTCAGGTACACCTTCAATTCTAATTGATTCAGTACCTGCACCACGAATAACAGCACCCATATTATTTAAAAAGGTCGCTAAATCAATAATTTCAGGTTCCTTAGCTGCATTATCAATGATAGTTTGTCCTTTAGCTGTTACGCTAGCCATGATTATGTTCATGGTTGCACCAACTGATGGCATTTTAAGATGAATCTTAGCACCATGCAAGCCATCTTCTGGTGCAGTAATTATAATTTGATCATTTTCATTTTTTACACTTGCGCCCAAGGCTTCAAAGCCTTTAATGTGTTGGTCAATGGGACGAGGGCCGATGTCGTCACCACCTGGAAAACCTACAATTGCCTTACCAAATCGACCAAGAAGTGCACCCATAAAATAATATGATGCACGTAAACTCTTAACCTTACCGGCTGGCAAAGGGCTCATCTTAATGTCTTCTGGATCAATGCGTAATGTAGTTCCATTAAACTCACACTTCACATCCATCTCACTTAATAAGTCCATTAAGTTATCAACGTCCGCAATTCTTGGAACACCTTCCAAAATTACTGGAGTTCTTGACAAAATTGATGCTGGAACTATCGCAACAGTTGAATTCTTAGCGCCACCGATCCAAACATCGCCCTGCAGGGGTTTCCCACCATGAATTATCATCTGCTTCATTGGCGAAAACAAATCCTTTTCTACTTTCAATAGTCATAATAATGTTATAGGAAAATGGAGAAAAAAACAAGGGCGAAAACCATCTCGATCCCTGTTTTTTCGGCTTTTTGCATTATTCAAGTGGAAACTAGAACTTTTCAGCAGGAAGACCGCTGGCAGCACCGATGAATGACTTGAACAATCCTTCTGGTCGTTGTGGACGGCTCAAGAATTCTGGGTGATATTGAGCAGCAATAAAGAATTTCTTATCTGGAATTTCAATAATTTCTACTAAATGATTATCTGGTGATACACCAGAGAAGACCATACCAGCCTTTTCAAATTCTTCACGGTACTTGTTGTTAAATTCGAAACGGTGACGGTGTCTTTCTTGGATAACATCTTGATCATCGTAGGCTTCACGGGTCTTAGTACCCTTCTTAAGAGTTGCTGGGTAAAGACCCAAACGAAGAGTACCACCAATGTTTTCTTCATCACGCTTATCAGCCATAATGTCAATAATGTTATCTGGAGTGTCTGGATCAGCTTCTGCACTATTAGCATCTTTAAGACCTAAAACATTACGTGCAAATTCAACACTAGCCATTTGCATACCAAGACAGATTCCAAGGAATGGAATATCATGTTCACGAGCATACTTAATTGAAGTAATCATACCTTCAAGACCACGAGTACCAAAACCACCAGGCACAATTAATCCATCTGAACCTTCCATGATTTCAGCAATATTATCATCAGTAATATCTTCAGCTTGAACCTTGTTAACTTCAATCTTAGTGTTGTAAAGGTAACCTGCATGTTGTAAAGCATCAGTTACTGAAATATAAGCATCTTCAAGTTCTACATATTTACCAACTAAAGTAATCTTAGTAGTGTGCTTCAAGTTCTTAGCACGTTCATCAAGCTTAGTCCAAGCAGTCATATCTGCTTCTGGCTTAGGACTGTCTAAGTGTAAGAAATCAACTACCTTTTGATCCATACCTTGAGCTTGGAATGCCAATGGAAGATCAAAAAGTGATGGTGCATCAATTGATTCAATAATACGATCAACTGGAACATCAGTGAAAGTTGAAATCTTGTCTTTCAATTCTTGGTTAATTGGCTTTTCTGCACGAAGAACAAGCATATTAGGTTGAATACCAATTGAACGAAGTTCGGCAACTGAATGTTGAGTTGGCTTAGTTTTCATTTCATGAGCTGCATGAAGATATGGTACTAAAGTACAGTGAATGTACATTACATTATCTTCACCAACTTCACGACGCATTTGACGAATTGCTTCCATGAATGGAGTAGATTCCATATCACCAACAGTACCACCAATTTCAGAAATAATGACATCAGAATCAGTAGTTAGTGCTGCACGCATGATTTTCTTCTTAATCATATCAGTAATATGCGGAATAACTTGAACAGTTGCACCGTGGTAGTCACCACGACGTTCTTTTTCAAGAACTTCCTTATAAATCTTACCAGTAGTTACGTTTGAATACTTACTGGTTCTTACGTCAACGATTCTTTCATAGTGACCAAGGTCAAGGTCAGCTTCAGTACCATCATCAGTTACATAAACTTCACCGTGTTGGTATGGGTTCATGGTACCTGGGTCGATGTTGATATATGGGTCAAACTTTTGCATAGTAACCTTCAACCCGCGATTTTTAAGTAAACGACCTAAACTAGATGCTGAAATACCTTTACCAAGTGAAGATACGACACCACCGGTAACGAAGATGTATTTTGTCATTTGCCAAACTCCTTCTCTTTTTTGTTTTTAATCAATAAAATAAAAAAAGCTCCCTCTGGGGAGCTAAACGCACTTAGGGTGCCCAAGAAAAATATTATCTGCTTTTTAAGCTTAAGTCAAGCATCAAGCAAATTAAATTTTAATTTTCTTCATCATCGTCTTCATCATCATCTAATTGTGACAATTGACCTTCGATACCATCTGGTAATACATCATCGTCATCAGTATTATCTTCATCAAACTCTGAATCATCACCATCATATTCATCAGCATCTTCATCATCAGCCACATCAAGATCTTCATCTTCTGGGTCATCATTATCATAGTCGATAATATCGTCACTACCAGTTGCACTAGCCAAAAATGCATTAACTTTCTTGTGGTGCTTCTTGTATGATGAATCATCCTCATCTTCATCTTCTGGGTGGTTAACTTCCTCATCAACTGATTCGTATGGGAACCATGTGCGGAGTGCCCAAACATTATCACCCATAGAAATAAACTCACCATCAGTGTTCATATCAGTATAAAATTGTGGCAAGCGTTCACGAATTTCTTCGTCACTTTTACCTAGGTACTCTTGAACATCGTTAACGATATCTGCAAAAGCCATTCTCTTGCCATGATCTTCTAAAATTGCGCGAGCAACTTCGATCATTGACAATTCTTCACGATTCTTATCTTTAAACTTGTCTAATCCCACAGTTGTACGTCCTCTCTTTTGCAATCTTTACTATTTTACTAAGCATTTAAGTAAAAATCAACGTGACTGTATAGTTACCTATTAAGTATAGTCCACTAAAGAGGTCATATTCAACATGAAGTTTACGTTTACCATCAATTTCTGTGGAAAAATCTAATAAGTTAGTCACGCTCACTAAATCCATCTGCCTTCCCTGAACTAGATAACGACATTTTTCCTTTTCGCCCGGGACAAAGCGCATGAAAGAATAATTTTGCTTATCAACACCACGTTTGATAATTAATTCATTATCTTTCAAAAGCATTTTGACAGGGATTTCCTCATCTTCTAAATAAGAGATTCGAATAATACCATTTTCTTCAGTAATTTCACCAGGCATTTCTTTATCAAAACTCTCTTGTTCATCTTCTTGAGTAATTGTGCTAGTTAATGTAATTTGAGTATTAGCCATTCTTTATATCACCTGCCTTAAAGCATTTTACCAGCGATTTTGTTATAATTTATTTAACTAATATATATTTTACGCGAATTTTAAGAAAAATTAACTAATTAAGCTTAAGGAAGTTTATTATGCCAAAATTTCAAAGTGAAAAATTAAAACAAGAAGTCGTCCTTCGCGACCCAGTCCATGGATATATTCATATTGAAGATAAAGTTATTCTAGATATTTTAAAATCAAAAGAATTCCAACGAATGCGCCGAATTAAACAATTAGGTCCAATTAGCTATGTTTTTCCTGGAGCTACTCATACTAGATTTGAACATAATTTAGGAGTTTATGAATTAACTCGCAGAATCTGTAATATTTTTAGTAAAAATTATCCTACTCAAACTCCCGGCGATGGTCTTTGGGATGATAATAATCGCTTATTAGTAGAATGTGCCGCAATTTTGCATGATATTGGTCATGGACCATATTCACATACTTTTGAGCATTTATTTGGAACCAATCATGAAAAAATTGGTCAAAAAATTATCACTGATCCTAATACCGAAATTAATAAGGCTCTTAAACAAGTTACACCAAACTTCCCTGAACTCGTGGCTAGTGTCATCGACAAAACCTACCCTGATGCACAAGTTGTAAAAATGATTTCTAGTCAAGCAGATGCTGACAGAATGGACTATTTACAACGAGATGCTTATTATACCGGCGCTAATTATGGTCAATTTGACATTTCTCGCGTTTTACGAGTAATTCGTCCTTATAAAGACGGAATTTGCTTCAATAATAATGGTATGCATGCTGTTGAAGACTATATCGTATCACGATATCAAATGTATCAACAAGTATATTTTCACCGAGTTGGTCGTTCAATGGAAGTAATTTTGCATCATTTATTAGAGCGTGCTAAAGTTGTTTATCAAGAAGGCCACTTAAATGTAACTCCAAGTTTAGCCAAGTTTTTAGATGGAGATTGGACTTTAGATGATTATTTAAAACTTAATGACGGAGTTATGGAAACCAATTTTTCCATGTGGATGGACTCTTCAGATCCTATCTTAGCTGATCTTTCTAAACGATATTTATTTAGAAAGCCGCTTGCTAGCGTTAAAATCAACGAAGAAACTAAAAACTTATTACCTAAACTCAAGAACCTTATCAAGGAAGCCGGCTTTGATCCAACTTACTATACTGATACAAACTCTGCCTTTGATGAACCTTACGATGCATATAAGCCTACTGGTAAAAATGCTAACAGTCAAATTGAAATCATGCAAATGGATGGCTCGCTAATTGAATTATCACAATTAAGTCCATTAGTACGAGCTCTCAATGGTACATTTCAAGGGGATGAACGTTTCTTTTTCCCAAAAGTTATGCTTTCAAAGAGTGAAGAACCACAGATTTTTGACCCATTATATGAGCAATTTCAAAAATACATAAATAATGGTGCCTTACACTATATTAGAAAACCACACAAAAATAATAAAGACTAAATTCTTGCTTGTATTCGCTTTCTGCGCTAAGTTGAAAGTAAAGGATGGCGAGAATTATGAGAATTACAAAATTAATTGTTGGCATTTTAATGATTGTCTTCGGGATTTGGCTATTTGTTCAAGCTATTACCAGTGGATTCTTAGGTTTATCTAATTATAAAAATGTCGCTGGCGGAGTAATTGGGATTTTGCTTTCAATGTTGTTCTTAGCTGGAGGAATTATTTATATTTCTACTGAAAGAATTACTAGTCTAGGTGGCGATATTGCTTGTCTTGTCTTAATGATTATTGCAGGAGTACTTGGCTTTGCTGGTGGTCTTTACAATGCATTATTACTTGATGGTATAATTGCTTTAATTATTGGCTTTGGATTCTTCATTTGGCACATTGCTTTAAGAAATGCGTAAACTAAAAAAATAAGAGTCTGGAAAATTCCAGACTCTTTATTTTCGTAAAATTTAACTATGCACGTTCTTCTTCTTGGTAACGTGTATTGAATAATGGACTCAATGGTTCGTGATCTTGAATCATCTTGATTGCATCCCCCATAAGTGGTCCAACAGAAACTAAAAGCATCTTGTCTATATTTAATCTTATATTATTTTTCATCGAATATTTTTTCCTTCAAAAAATTAAAGTAGGTTTGCCTATTTACAATTACAGAAACTTGACTTTGCATACCATACCTTAAATATGCTTTTTCACTTTTACTGGGTGAGATAGATGAAACCACTAAATAAGCTTCTTTATCATTTACTTCTTTTGGATAAATTGCAACACTTTCAATTTTTCCATTAATAATAATATTTTCACCATATCTATTTCGTATTTGAAATTTAATTTTTTGATTCCTTTTTAAATAGGATACTTCGTCATTAGGAGCATATGATACTATTTCTAAGTTCTTTTGATTATCAAGATTTGGGAATAATATTACTTTATTTTGAGCAAGATGTACTTCACTTTTTTGATTCAATTTCTTCTTTTTTCCTGAAGTTAGGATAACATTACTACCTATATTAAGACACTGTCCCTCATGATAATTTACAGTATTTTTTATATTTAAGGAACTAGTTGGTTCTATTATACCTACTAGTTTTATAGTCTTTTCACGAACTGCAAAAATAGAACCAATAAGAATGAATACTACTAGTAAAAAAACAGGCAAAATTATCATCGTTGAAAAATTTTTGAATTTATAAGAATAAAATTTACTACTTTCCAAATTTTTATAGTCCATAATGCGCCACCTTTTAGCTATTAATTAAATCATAGTAATATCCTCTTTGCACCATTAAATCATTATGGCTCCCCTCTTCAACTATTTTTCCATCATCTAGTACTAAAATATCATTCGCCTTTTTAGCCACAGATAATCTATGAGCAATAAAAATGATAGTTTTATCTTTCAAACTCATTAAATTATTTACAACTTTTTTCTCCGTAATAGAATCTAATCCACTAGTAGATTCATCAAAAATAATAACACTAGCCGGCGATAATAGAGCTCTAGCAATTGTTATTCTTTGCTTTTGTCCTCCAGAAAGAATCTTTGCATTTTCATCTAACTCTGTATCAAACTTCAATGGTAAGTTTTCAATCTCCTTTTCAATTTCAGCTAATTGACATGCTTTAATTATATCTGCTTCAGTAGTATTTGGAGCGCTTCCTAATAAAAGATTATCTTCTATACTGCCTGAAAAAGTGTATGGCGTTTGAGGAACATATGTAATATATGATCTAAGTATATGCTTATCTATTGCAGTAGTAGGTATACCATTAATAGTTACTGTACCTCCACTTGGGTCAAAAAAACTTACTAGAAGCTTAACCATGGTTGACTTACCTGAACCACTCATACCAACTATAACTTGCTTTTCTCCTTTATGTATTTTCAAATTAATATTTTGTAAGATATACTTTCCATAATCATATTTGAAATTAACGTTTTTATATTCTATATCGCCATCTATTTGACTTACTTTTTTAACATTAGTTTTCTTTTTCTTAAACTCACCATTAACAAGATAAACTTCATTTAAACGGTTTTGAGCTACATTTGCGGACTGTAATACAGGTTGTAAATTAATTATATTTTGAAGTGGACTAATAAAGTACGCTAGTAATGCATTATAAGTCATTAGTTCACCAATAGTCATTTGATTATGCATTACTATCCATGATCCAATCCACAAAATTACAACATTTAATGACATTTCAATAAATGATTTTAATGCTTCTTGAAGTGCCTCAGTTTTACTATATTTAAAGGATTTTTTTAAAAAATCAACAAATTGGTTATCAATTCTTGTATAACGTACTTGCTCACTATTTAGTGCTTTAATTGTTTCTATACCTTGAATATCTTCAATAATTGAAGAACTTAATATAGCATTACTTTCCATCTGGTCATTATTTAAATGATTAAACGATTTAGTAAATCCTAAAATTACAATTAAATATAGGGGGAGAGAAGCTATAGTGATTAAAAATAAAGTAGTACTTTGAATAGCAAGCACTATTCCCATCAAGATAACTATTGTTAAATCTAGAAACAAAGAAATCACTGTAGTAGCTAAAGCATCAATGACTTTACTGGCATCAGAAAATCTTGATGTAATTTCCCCTGTTCTTCTAGTAGCAAAAAATTCCATTGGTAATTCAAAAATATGTCTAATATACTTTAGATTCAAATCAATGGAAAGTCTTTGCCCTAACACATTTAGTAAAAACTGTTCTCCATATGAAAAGATAGAATTAAATACATATGCAATTAATAATCCAATTGCAATTACTGATAAAGTAAAATAAGTACCATCAGGAATATATGTATCAATGATTCCTTGTAGAAAATACGAACTACAGATACCAATTATTGTTATCAATAAAGAAGCCAATACAATATTTCTTACAATTTTCTTTTGTTTTAGCATATATGGAAATAATGACAAAAAACTATTTTTCTTTTCTTTAACTGGTATAAATTCAGTATTTGGAGCCATTAAAAGTGCTATTCCTGTCCATTGCTTTTCAAATTTTTTACGAGATATTTTTTTAATACCTATATCCGGATCTGGATCCGCAATAATTATATATTTATTTGTGCTTCCTAAAACAACATAGTAATGAAGTAAATCATCATCTTTAATAACATGAACAATAAAAGGATACTGTAAATCCTTTATATTAAATAAAGACATGTCTGCCTTAATTGCCTGAACATTAAAGTTAAACTGCTCAGCTGTTTTTACTAAGCCTAATGCAGTAGTACCTTCCATATTTGTCTTAGCCAAATGTCGCAAATGAGCAATCGATACTCGTGCATGGTAATGCTTTAATATCATAGCCACGCAAGCTACACCGCAATCTGATTCGTCAACTTGAGGAACATATTCCCATTTATATTTTAAAAACATAAAATCATCTTCTATATAATCCTATTAAAATAAAAAAGGTCTTTGAATTTTACTTCAAAGGCCATTATATTAACAACTTACTCTCGCTTTTTTTTGCTCTTTAGTTTTCTTAATTGCAGATATATCTTTATTTCAACAATTAATAGTGCAATTACCAATGCGAAATCTATTGCATTATAATATATATTTGCAGGCTTAATTAAGAAAATTAACATACATATTAAAATTAAACATATGCATGAAAGAACTTTATAAATTATTCTTTGATTTTCCATTTTATAGCCTCAACAGTTGTTTTTATTTTTTATTACTTTTAGCAGCGAAGCATAAACCTGCAATTCCTACTCCAATACTTGCTACAGTACCCACTATACTTGCAACTTTACCAGTAACCCATCCATCATGATATGCTCTACTATGGTGATGACGACGACCACCCACAATTTTTTCTAAGTTATCGTCTTTTACAGATTCAAATTTCTTTAATTCTGATTCTTTCATATTAATTACTTCCCTTCTTCTTATTTGGAATAACCATCCATCCATGCAAAAATCCATTTAAAAACTCACCAATGTCTTTCTGCCAACTACTTGTGCGTCTCCTTCCACCTGAGACTCTTTCCAATTCCTCATCTGAAACTTGTTCAAATTTTTTCTCTTTCATAACTAACCTCCTTATTCAACGATATTTATCTTTTCATCCATATTATAATTCTTTTGTATCTGCTTTCAAAGTATATAAAAATTTATTTGAATAGTTTTTTAATAAATTAAAATTTTTATATTAAGTTCACTATAATATTTTTCAACTATAATACGGCACACTAATACTATCCATCTAAAAATTTCAACTTTAAATATACACAAAAAAATAGTAGTAAGATATGAAATCTTACTACTATTACTTATTATTTTTAACTATGCACGTTCTTCTTCTTGGTAACGTGTATTGAATAATGGACTCAATGGTTCGTGATCTTGAATCATCTTGATTGCATCCCCCATAAGTGGTCCAACAGAAACTAAAAGCATCTTGTCGAGCTTCTTTTCAGCTGGTTGGTTGATTGAATCAGTCAAAACCAAGTTCTTAATTGGAGAATCATTAAGACGTTTAATGGCAGGACCTGATAATACTGCATGAGTAGCTGAAGCATAAACTTCAGTAGCACCAGCATCAATTAAAGCTTGAGCAGCTAAAGTAATAGTACCAGCAGTATCAATCATATCGTCAATGATAATTGCACGCTTGCCTTTAACATCACCAATGATGTTCATAACTTCAGCTACATTAGCCTTAGGACGACGCTTATCAACAATAGCAATATTAGTGCCTAAGAATTCAGCCAATTTTCTAGCACGAGTAACACCACCGTGGTCTGGTGAAACAACTACGGCATCTTTTTCCAAATCATTCTTCAAGAAGTAATCTGCAAGAAGTGGAGCACCCATTAAGTTATCTACTGGAATATCAAAGAATCCTTGAATTTGTGGTGCGTGCAAGTCAAGTGAAAGAACACGATCAGCACCAGCTGTTTGAAGCATATCTGCAACAAGCTTAGCTGTGATTGGTTCACGAGCGCGAGTCTTGCGGTCTTGACGAGCATAGCCATAGTATGGCATTACAATGTTAATTGTACGAGCACTAGCACGACGTACAGCATCAATCATAATAAGTAATTCCATTAAATTGTCATTTACTGGATCACTAGTTGATTGAATCAAATAAACATCCTTACCACGCACAGATTCATCAATATTAATTTGAATTTCACCGTCGCTGAAGCGTTCAACACTAGACTTAGAGAGTGGAACACCAACACGGTCGGCAATCTTTTGTGCGAGTGGCACATTTGAATTAAGGGCAAAAATCATCAAATCGTCTTTGTAAGACATAGTTTCCTCCGTAAAATTTATAACTACTATACTATTTTAGCAGACATCAAACGAAATGGAACGAATATTCAATCAATATTCACTTATATTTTAGCATCTTATGTCTTACTTTAATAAGAAAGCGGTTTCTAGTACAATAGATATGTAGTACTTACTCACTGTTTTTTAGAGAGAAGATACAAATAATGAAAAAAATAATAAATGATCCAAAAAATATTGTTTCAGAAATGGTTGATGGAATGGTTCGGGCTTATCCGCAATACATTGAAAAAGTTAAGAACGCCGAAGCGGTTGTTAGAAGTAACAAGGACTCAATGAAAGGAAAAGTTGGTCTTGTTAGCGGCGGCGGTAGCGGTCATGAACCAGCACATGCCGGTTATGTTGGAAAAGGAATGCTTAGTGCAGCTGTTTGCGGGCAAATTTTCACTTCTCCAACTCCTGACCAAGCTTATGCAGCAATTAAGGCTTGTAATCAGGGAAAAGGAGTCTTACTTGTAGTAAAAAATTATTCTGGGGATGTTATGAATTTTGACATGGCAAAAGATTTAGCTTCCATGGATGACATCGAAGTTAAAACCATCATAGTTGACGACGATATTGCTGTTGAAAATAGCACCTATACTCAAGGTAGACGCGGAGTTGCTGGGACAATTCTTGTTCATAAAGTTTTAGGAGCAGCTGCTCAAGAAGGAATGGACTTAGATAAACTACAAAAGTTAGGTCAAGATATTTTGCCTAATATTAAAACTATTGCTGTTGCTCTGAAAGCTGCCACAAATCCAGAAACTGGTAAGCCTGGTTTTGTATTAAAGGATGACGAAATTGAATATGGTGTAGGTATCCATAGTGAACCAGGATATCGCCGTGAAAAAATCAAGCCATCTAAAGACTTAGCCAAAGAACTACTTGAAAAACTTGATGATGAAATGAACCTATCAGGCGATAAAAAATACGCCATGATGATTAATGGCTTGGGTGCAACACCGTTAATGGAACAGTTTATTTTTACTCATGATGTACTTAATGAACTAGAAGAATTTGGTGTTAAACCTGCATTTACCAAAGTTGGCAATTACATGACTTCAATTGATATGGCTGGTATTTCAATCACTTTATTTGAAATCAAAGATGATAAGTGGCTTGATTACTTAAACTATCCTGTAGAAACAATTGGCTGGTAAAGGACAAATAATATGACATTAACTGTAGAAACTTTAACTAACTGGATGAATAATTTCGCACAAAAAGTGCATGAAAATAAAGATTACTTGAGTGATTTGGATACCCCGATTGGGGACAGTGACCATGGTTTTAATATGGATCGAGGGATGCAGGCGGTAGCCAAGAGCCTCACTCCTGCTCCTGATAATATTCAAAACGGTCTTAAGAAAATTGCTATGGCTCTTATTTCCACAGTTGGCGGAGCATCTGGTCCATTATATGGGACAGCTTTTCTTGAAATGGCAAAAAAGAGCGCAGAAACTAATGATTTAAATGAATTATTGCAAGCTGCCTTATCAGGAATAAAAAAACGCGGTGGCGCTCAAAAAGGCGACAAGACAATGGTGGACGTTTGGGAAGAATTAATTCCTGAAGTTAAAAACAATACCTTAACTGAAGATTCCATTAATAACGCAGTTGAATCAACTAAAGATATGATTGCCAAAAAAGGACGTGCAAGTTACTTAGGAGAACGTTCAAAAGGTCATATTGACCCCGGTGCACAATCAAGTGGCTACCTCTTTAGTGCAATGCTTGAAACGGAGGGATTATTATGAGTTTAGGAATTGTACTTGTTTCTCATGTTCCAGAAATTCCCCAAGGACTTAAAAAGCTCCTCGATCAAGTAGCAAGCGACGTAACCATTACTACTGCTGGTGGAACAAATGACGGTGAAATTGGCACAAGCATGGAAAAAATTATGAAAGCCTTTGATGAAAATGATGCCGATGAACTATTAGCTTTTTATGATTTGGGCAGTGCTAAAATGAATCTAGAAATGGCTATGGAGATGTCTAATAAGAAAGTTCACCTTTACGATGTAGCCTTTATCGAAGGTGCATATACTGCAGCAAGCCTTATTCAGGCGGATGCAGATTTGGATTATGTCGAAAAACAATTGAAACCATTAAAAATCAAATAATTATCAATGCATACAAAAATCGCTCCTCACATGAGAAGCGATTTTTTCTTTAGCTATTTTATTCAAAGTTTGCAACTTTAACATATCTCTTATTCGTCTTAGTTGCTCCTTCAACACGATAATATCTCTTGCCATTCTTAAACTTGTAAGAACCGCCATAAGTTGTAATCTTGGTTCCTTTCTTCAATACCTTACGATCTGCACGGCGAGTACTTGTTGCGTAAATATATGCATTATGCTTGAGAGTACGTTCAGTGCCGTCAATATTTGAAGCTTTGAGGTAGTCTGGTCTATCAGCAACTTTATAGTACTTTTCACCTCTAATAATAACTGGTTCTTCATTTACTTGAACTTTCGTGTAAGCTGCTAACTTTCTAAATTTCGAACCACCGCCTGCATCATATACCAAAGCTTTATGCATAATGGTCTTAGTAACTACCTTAGGTACTTTTTGATTCAAAGTTAAATACTTCATTTCGATATAGTATGAACTTTTATCAACATCTGCTTGGGATTTTTGTGAAAATTGAATATATGAAGTTCCGTTTAGAATCATGGATTTACTTCCAATATAAAGTTCTGTTCCATTACTAATAGTTGCTCCAGCTGGAAGCATGTTATTATTACTCTTATTGTATGAATAATAATGAATATAGGTAGCATTGTCACCATAGACTCTATATTTACCTTCTGGCTTAACTACTACAGTATATGTTGCTTTTGTTGTTTTACCTTGTCTATTAGTAGCACTTAAAGTTACTTTATAGTGAGAATTTGATTTTGAAGTATCAACTTCATTTCCATCACCACTTACTTTTACACTAGTATTATTATCGCTTGATTCACTAGCAGTGAAAGTATATCTTGTTCCATCACTACTTACAAAATTAGTGGGAGCAAACTTAGAATTTGGAGCAACTTCAAAAGTTTGATCTTGAACTACGTTATTTACTTCTACACCGTTTTGAGTATAATGCACACTAATTAGTGGAGAATCAGTTCTCTCAATTGGATGAAACGGAATGGAGATGGATGACTTACCTAACTTTTCAATCGGATCTGTTCCTTCTAAAGTAACATTAAAATCTTTATTAGGAATAGTAACTTCACCTTGTGAATCATTTTTGGTAACAGAAATTCCCAAACTAGTTAATTGATTATACAATTCAGAAGTAGTAGTAGTCATCTTTTGGTCTTTATTTCCAGGATGAAATGGAGCTAAAGCTTTAGCTTTATCAAGTAAAGCTTGTAAAGTAATTTTACCTGTATATATTTCTACGCCGTTGCCGTTGTTAAATTGACCAGCATATCTTTGACCATTATAAGTAAAGTAACTTGTTCTATCTGCTTCACTTACATATGTAGCTGCTAAAGCTTTAGATGGTGATTTTAATGCTACTGGTGTCACTACAGGTGCAACAGTAAGTAAAGTAGCTGCTGCTATACCTATAATTTTAATTTTATTTTTCATATACTTTTCCTTTCGAAAAAAATATAATTAATGACGTTTCATCATTAATTATACTTTATTTTTACATTGCTGTATCCAAAAACGCATCCCTCACCAGGATGCGTTTTCTTAATCTTTATCTTATATTTAGTTTACACTTGCTGCAGTTTGAGGAGTTGCAGTAGCGTAATCAGTTACAGGCTTAGTTGAAACATAACCAGTTGCACTTGTAACTTCTATATTAGAATTACCAGAGAACTTAACTGAACTTGTTGGAACACCTTCTGCATTAGCAACAACTTGAATAATTTGTTCTTGTTCGCTCGCTGACAAGTTGTTCAAATCAGTTACTTGAACCTTTCTACCGTTTAATTGACCTTGGGCAGCAACTAAAGCATTAAGATTAGTATTAACTTCTGCCATATTAGCATTTACAGATTCATTAATATCCTTTGCCGCTTGCAATGCCTTATCAAAGTTTTGCTTTGAAGTTGGAGAAGCTAAAGTATAAGCAGCTTCCTTCTTAACAGCTTCTGCAGCATTAATTGCAGCTACTAATCCTTGCTTAGTTTCGGTAGTTGCTGGAGTTGCCAAGTTCTTAGCTTCTTCTTGAGTATTTGAAATAGCTAAAGTTGAATCCTTAACATCAACTACATCAGCCTTTACATAACTGTCTTTTGCACTAGCTACTTGGTAGAACAATTCTGCCTTATTTTCTGCCTTTACCCAAATGTAAAGAAGTTTATTTACACGAGCTTGGTGACCTTGTCCAAAATAAGTATTTGGCTTTACTACACCATTAGAATTGTAAAGTGATGCACCAGTCTTCCAAGTTGCAATTGTAGTACCTAAAGTTGCGTCTGCATCTGCATTTGGCTTAGCAGGATCTTCGTCAGCTGGAATAAGAGCATCTCCACTTGAAACAACTGCATTAACTGCCTTAATGAACTGATTATGACCAATTTGGTAGTACCATACGTCATTAATCTTTCTAGCGCCGTCTCCTACAGTTTGATATTCAAGACCTTTGAACAAAAGACCTGTGTTTGCTACACGCTTACCATTTTCATCATAAATGTAAGCATTCTTAATCAACTTAACGTAAGTATTCTTTACGTTTTCATCATCGCCTTGTTGATCATCTACATCAGGTTTTACATTAGCAGCTTTTACAAATTGACCTTTGCCTAAATTGTAATATTCTTTACCCTTGATTGTTTTAGTTCCAGTGTACTTAATAGTAGCACCTTTTTTCAAAGTTTTAGCTGACTTAATACGCTTACCATTTTTATCATAAACATAAGCATTATGAGTTAAAGTACCAGTTGGTGTATTATCATCAATAATATCATCAGCATTTACATTGCCAACTTTAATATACTGACCCTTACCTAAATCTAAGTACTTCTTGTTCTTAATGGTTACTGTTGAAATATATTCAACACTTGAGCCCTTCTTCAAAGTACCTGCTGACTTAATACGTTTACCGTTTTTATCATAAACGTAGGCATTTTTAATCAATTGAATTGAATTAGTATCAGCTTTTTTTGAAGTAGCTGTTTTATCTGAACTTGTCTTTTTAGTAGTGGTAGTTTTCTTTGAAGTAGTAGAAGTCTTGGTTGAAGAAGTAGTGTACTTTTTACCATTTACTGTAGCAACATTACCAGCTTTAATGTAATTGCCGTTACCAATATCAAAGTAAACAGTACCATTAATAGTAGTTGTGCCATAAGTTTGAATAGTTGAACCTTTACCAATTGACTTCCAAACTTTACCCTCGTATTTATAGTTAGTGTTACGCTTACCATTTTTATCATAAATGTAAGCATTAGAGCCAAGCTTAGTCTCATCTCCACTCTTAGTAGTCTTACTATTAGAGTTAGTGGTCTTCTTAGTTGCAGCTTGTGCCACATTTGAACTTACAACTGGAGCAACAATAGGGCTGACACCCATTAATGCTGCAGCTGATACCATTATTAACTTGCGACTTAACTTCATAAAATTTTCAACCTCATAATATCTAATTATTCTAAATTACACTTCATTTCCCATAATGGGTACATTAACTACATTATAACGCAAAAAAAGAAGACGGTTCAATTTTGATACCATCTTCTTATAAAAATGTAAATAATTTGTAACTACTTAGCAGTCTTAAAGTCTGATGCTAATACGTAGTAGTGGTTAGGTTGCAAAGCGTAGTAAGTCTTACCATTGATCTTCTTGGTGCCTAAACCGTTAACAGTTACACCCTTACCAATGATAGTGTATTTCTTTGAACCCATGTAAGTCTTAACTTTCTTACCATCTTTATCAACAACTGGAGTCTTCTTTGTTGCAGTAATCTTTACAGGTTTAATAGTTGCTTTCTTAGTTGACTTCTTTGTTGTAGTTGCCTTCTTTGAATCTGCTTTTGATTCTGATTTCTTGTCTGACTTAGTAGTCTTCTTTGCAGTTTCTTTCTTTGAAGCAGTCTTTGATTCTGACTTTTTGTCTGACTTAGTGGTCTTCTTTGCAGTTTCTTTCTTTGAAGCAGTCTTTGATTCTGATTTCTTGTCTGACTTAGTGGTCTTCTTTGCAGTTGCCTTCTTTGAATCTGCTTTTGATTCTGACTTCTTGTCTGACTTAGTAGTCTTCTTTGTTGCAGTCTTAGTAGACTTCTTTGAGGAAGATTCAGTTTGAACTACTTTCTTGCCATCTGTAGTAAGAGTTACAGTAGTTGAACCAGTCTTGTATTCAACTTTACCCTTAGTGTTTACTGCTGGAATCCAATACTTAAGATCAGTTTGAATGCTGTAGTAAGTTTCACCATTGATTTCTTTAACATCCCAAATGATGTATTCGCCACCCTTAGGTGCTTTCTTTGAGGTTTTCTTACCATTTTCATTTACAAAGTTTTGGCTCTTAGTAACAGTAACCTTACTGTTCTTACCATAAGTCTTATGAACTGTGCTTGAAGACTTCTTAGTTGCAGCTTGAGCAACACTTGAGTTAACTACTGGTGCAGCAAGTGGACTAACTGCCATCAATGCCGCAGCTGATACCATAACTAATTTACGACTTAATTTCATAATTTCTCTACCTCATCTGAAAATTATATTTATACCCATATATTGTAATGCCTAAGCCTTAATTTGTGAAATAAATATAATCCAAATTTACTATTTCTTAGAATTTTCTTCCAGATTCTTATACTTGATCCAACCATAATTAGTAATATAAAACTTTTTGTTAGCTACTTCTCGAATAGCATAAGCCTTAACTTTTTTACCCTTTTTAATCAAAGTCACGTTTCCTTTTTTGTTTAAGTCAAGCTGTCCATCATTATCATAAACATAAGAATTATGCTTGACTGTCATTTCTTTAATTATAGGATGAGAATTATCAATCGAATATGATAGGTCTCCTTTTTTATCTGTTGTTAAATTCATAATAGAAAACTCGTTTTCTTGATACTGCACAGTTCCCCGAACATCATCAGATTTTAACCACAGATTATTTTTAGTTTTATAAAAAGTATCTTTGTCTATAGTTCGAATTTGATAGATAGTATAGCTTTTATTCTTTTTGGCAACTTTCTTTTCTTTTTTACCTTCGCTATTATAAAAATTAGTCTTATGATTTAAAGTCACTCTGCTATTCTTTACTATTGTATTAAGTAATTGATTAGGCTCTTCTTCATCCAACACCATTTTGCTTTTTTTAGTATTTGTAGTAGTTGTTTTAGTTTTTGCAAGTTCTACTTTAACAGTCGAAGTACTATTTTGAGTAGTTTTTGCTGCAAAAACTGGATCACTTACATTAATCAAACTAACTGCTGTTAATATACCAATCACTTTCTTATTCAGTCTCATAAGATTACTTCTTTCTTAAACTATTATCTATTTAGCTCTCATCAGTTTAATTATAATTCCAAACAAAAAAGCAGTCATATAAGACCACTTCGTTTATTATTTATTATTAACAGATCCAACATTTGCACCATTAATATAGACACCATCACCTAAATAATAGTAAGTAGTACCATTAATCTTCTTAGTACCGTAGTAATTAAGAAGGGTAGTTTTTCTAATATAGGTATAACCTAAATCTGTTCGACGCTTACCATTTTCATCATATGGAATAGCATTTCTCTTAAGCTTTAAAGTATTATCATCAGGTTGCCAATCATCGGAGCGACCAACCTTCTTTGTAGATTTAGAAGTTGTTGACTTGGTTGCAGGTTTAATCACCTCACTAGAATGAGGCATTACAGTTCCATTTTGAACATTACCTGCTTTAACATAGCGACCATCACCAATATTATAATAAAGCTTGCCCTTAATTTTCTTAGTGCCGTTATTTACAAGAACTGCACCTTTTGCTATATACACTTTCCCTTGACGCTTACCTTTTGAAGAATAAATATAAGCATTGCGCTTAAGTGTAATAGTACTACTTGATGGGTGAGGAGCAACAGTTCCTGCTTCAGTATTTTCATTAGTTGAAATCGTATAAGTTGCACCATTTTTAATGTATGTTACTCTGCCTTTAGTTACTGAAGATAAGAGCCAGTAATCTGCACTTTTTTCTACATTGTAATAAGTTTTATTACCACTTGTCTTAATATCCCAAACAGTGTAAGAGCCACCTTTTTCGGCAACAATTGGTAACTCCTTGCCATTTTTATCAACGAAATGGGCACTCTTAATAGTCACTACAGAACTTGCTTTGCTATCAGTTTTATAGCTAGCTGCTAGTGCAGATTGACTTAAACTTCCAACCGCAATTGGACTTACAGCAAATAAAGCTGCTGCTGACACCATCATTATCTTACGACTTATTTTCATGTTCTCTACCTCATGTTAAATCTATAATCTCCACTTAATGTGAATGCAAAATGTGGTCTTAATATTAAATTGTCAAATACTCTGTTGTTTTTCTCTGTTATATTTTCTTAGAAAGTACTCAGTCCTTTCTAAATATGTTTGTTATTTTTATTTAAATCCATTATAGTTCTAACTCGTTAAAAATACTATAGTTAAGGTAAAAAATAAGTCTACAAATTCAAAAAGTATGAATTTATAGACTTATTTTTTGTTATTTAATTGTTTTTTATTCCCATTCTTTATCTTTTGATAATGGAAGTTTATGCCAATAATCTGGCTTGTTAACTTGACGGCCACGAGCAATTGCCATGTCATATCTGTCAACATCTTTTGTAATAGTTGAATCTGCTGCAATAAAGGCATGGTCAGCAATATTAACTGGAGCAATCAAAGTAGCACCGGCACCAATAAATGAGTGATCTCCAACATTAGTATGGAACTTCTTAACTCCATCATAATTTGAGAAAATTGTCCCACAACCAACATTGATATCTTTACCCAATGTTGCATCCCCCACATAAGTTAGGTGACCAACTTTAGAATCTACGCCAATTTCAGCCTTCTTAATTTCAACGAAGTTACCAATATGTGCACCTTCTCTAATAAGAGCTTTTGGACGAAGATGAGACATTGGACCAATATCAGTATTATCTTCCATTACAGAATCTTCAATAGTTGATGAAGTGACAGTCACATGATTGCCAATTTTTGAATCAATAATTCTAGATCCACTAGTAATTACAGTTTCACTGCCAATTTCAGTATTACCCTTAATAACAACATTACCTTCAATAACTGTATCGTTACCGATTTTTACATCACTATCAATGTGTGCTGTATCTGGATCAATGAATGAAACACCATTTCTCATATGTTCTTCGTTAATCCGCTTTTGCATAATCTTTGTAGCTTGAGCTAAAGCAACACGGTCATTTACTCCAAGGCTTTCACTAAAGTCAGGCATTGTGTAGGCACCTACTTTATCACCGTTTTTACGCAAAATTTCTAATACATCAGTTAAATAGTATTCTCCTTGTGCATTATTGTTAGTAACATGCTTTAAAGCTTCAAAAAGCTTCTTATTATCAAAGCAAAAGACACCAGTATTAATTTCTTTAACTTTTAATTCTTCATTATTGCCATCTTTTTGTTCAACAATACGAAGAACATTTCCATCTTCATCGCGAATAATTCGACCATAGCCAAATGGATTAGGAGCTTCTGCAGTTAAAACTGTAGCAGCATTGCCTTTTTCTTGATGATAGTCAAACAAACTCTTAAAAGTTTCTGTAGTAAATAATGGTGTATCTCCAGTTACTACTAAAGTTTCGCCGTCTTCATTTGCTAAAAGTTCAGCTGCTGTTTTTACAGCATCTCCAGTACCTAGTTGTTCTTTTTGAAAAGCAAATTTAGATTTACCTTCTAAAACTTTTTCTACATCTTCAGCACCAGTTCCAACAATTGTTACAATCTCTTCAGGATCAACCCCTGAAGCAGCATCTACAACATGTTCTACCATGGTCTTTCCGCAAACCTTATGCAAAACCTTGTAGAGCTTTGATTTCATACGAGTACCCTTACCAGCAGCAAGAACAACTACAAATTTTTTCATAATTTAAATTTCCTTCTTTGTTAATATCAAACTAGCCTTTAGTATAACATTTAGAAGCGGTCAAAATCTGTTTGAGCCAAAAAGTTTCCCGGTTCAGCAGCAATGATTTTATCATGAGTATCAATTTTAGTAATTTTTACTAAAGATAAATAATCTTCAACTAATTTATTTTTATCAAAATCAGCTTCACAAAGAACACAAATTCCAGCAATTTTACCATCAAATTCTTTAACCAATTCTTCCATTCCAGTTAAAGTTCCTCCGCCCTTCATAAAGTCATCAACAATAAGGACATTAGAATTCTTTTTAAGTGCACGAGTAGGCAATTCCATCTTAGAAACTCGGTCAAGTGAAGAAGAAATATAATTTACTGATACTGTAGCTCCTTCAGTTACCTTAGAGCGTTTTCTTGCAGTTACAAATGGCACATTAAGAAAGCGAGCCGCAACTTGAGCTAAAGCAATCCCCTTAGTTTCCACAGTCATTACTGCATCAACTTCTGAATAAGCATAACGAGTGGCAATCAATTCTCCTAAAAGACGTAGATCTTGAGTATTTCCAAGAATATCAGACATATAAACAAAACCACCAGCTAAAATTCTGCTCGGATCTTCAATTCTTTCAGCCAAACCAGTTAAATATTTTTCTGCATGTTCTTTGCCTAAAAATGGAATATATCTTACTCCACCAGCAGCTCCAGCAACAGTTTCTAAAATACCATCTTGATTTGCTGCAAGAGTATGCTTCAAAATTGCCAAGTCTTCTGAAATTGAAGACTTTGCAGCATTATAACGCTTGGCAAAGAAAGGTAGTGAAATTAAGGTATGTGGACGTTCCATTAAATATTTGGTCATATCCACTAATCTTTCTGAACGTTTCATATTTTTTCCTTTCTAATGTTTGTTTTTTATCTGTAATTATATTACTCTAAAGCACACAAAAAAGCACTAACATTTTAAATGTTAGTGCTTAATTTTTAAATAATTTAAGCTTCAGCTTCTTCAGCCTCATCATCAAATTCTAATGCAATATTCTTGGTTAACAAATCAGTGTAACTATAAGAAACATGTTTAAAATTATTTTGATCTTGGTCCAAATCTACCATAAAGACAGCAGGAAATGTTTCACGTAAAATTCCGTGTCTTTTTGTTACCTTCTTGCGACCCGCTTGAGCTACTACTGTTAAGGTATCGCCTAAGTGAGAATCCAACTTACTTTTAATCGTATTAATTGATGTTGGCACTAAAAAACAACTCCTTTGAGTTAATTTTACCATATTTTAATAATTATTTCAAGTAGGTTACAAATACGAAGCCTACTGCTTCAAGGGAATAGCTTTAGCAATCACAATAAATTGTGAAATTGTTAAATCTTCTGGGCGGACCTTAGGATTTACACCAAGTTTTTGAATTAAAGTTGCTCGCTGCTCCTTATCTGGAATTAAGTTTTTCAAATTGTTATTAAGCGTTTTTCTTCGTTGACTAAAGCACATCTTAACTACCCAATTAAAATGCTTGCGATTTTCAATATCAGGCTTGTCTTTTAATGGGGTTAAAACTACCACACTGGAATCAACTTTTGGACGAGGCATAAATGAAGTGTTTTTTACTTCAAGTGCAACTTTAGCATTCATTTCTGTTTGAACTGCAATTGACAGTGGTCCAAAATCTTTTGAACCAGGCTTAGCAACTAAACGCTCAGCTACTTCTTTTTGCATCATTAAAGTCAAACTTTCAAAATTTAAATCTGATTCTGCCAATGCAAAGATAATAGGAGTTGTAATGTAATACGGTAAATTTGCTACGACCTTAACAGGTTTAGTTAAATCGAAAAAGCCTGCCAAGTCATTTTTAAAATCAGCCTTCAAAACATCTTTAAGCATCAATTTAAAACGATCACTCAAATTATCGTTACCGATTTTATCTGGTAGTTCATTTTTAAGAATCGGAGGAAGATCTTCATCAACTTCATAAGCAAAAACTTTTGCTCCTGCTAAAAGAAGTTGTTCAGTTAATGATCCAATTCCAGGTCCGATTTCAATAACTTGGTCTCCTTCATGAATATCAGAAGCATGAACAATTCCTAAAATTGCTTCTTGATCTACCAAAAAGTTTTGCCCAAGGTTCTTTTTTGCCTTTACAAAATAACGATTAACAATTGCTTGAGTTCTAACAGGTGACCCAATTGGAATATTATTTGCCATTTTGAACTTCCTTTACTGCTTCACTTAATTCACTCATTGAAATCCCAAACATATGCAGTCTTTTAAAAAATTGCTTAGAATTTCCATAACCAACTCCAAGTTTGATTCCAACTTGTTCACGTAAATGTCTTGAGCCTTCCCCACCAGCTAAGCCTAATTGAGTATAGAGATCATAATCAAGGTCGCTTTTTTCAGGTTCTACTTCGTGAAGATCACTTAAAGCCCGCTCTAAGGCTTCTTTTGAAGCATGTTCAACACCTAAGCTATTGCCACGCTTAAGCGGTTCACCTTCTTTACGAGTAATAAAAGCTTGTTTTGCATTAGGAACAGCTTCTGTTACAATTCTCCGAATTCGTTCACCATTGAAGTCAGGATCTGTAAAAATGATAATATCTCTTGTTTCACTTAATTTTCTGATTTGCTTTAACACACTTTCAGAAACTGCTGACCCTTGAGTTTCAATAGTTTCAATTCCAGGAAAAAATTGCTTCAGGCGAATCGTATCATCTTTGCCTTCAACAACTACAACTGCATTAAAATTCTTTTTATTTAATACCATAAACCCTCTCAGTATTCTTATAGGTAGCATCTGCTACTTCTTCTAAAGAAATATCTTTGATCTTAGCAATCGCCTCTGCAACATAGCGCACATAAGCTGGTTCATTTTGACGACCACGATATGGCTTAGGTGTTAAATATGGAGCATCTGTTTCTACCATAAATCGATCCATTGGAACAACTTTAGCTGATTCATGAACTTCAACTGCCTTAGTAAAGCTAACTACACCAGAATAAGAAAACATTACATTTAAATCTAGAAACTTATTAAGCCAGTCAACTCCACCATTAAAACTATGTAAAATTGCTCCATATTCCAAATTAGATTCTTTTAAAATTTTATAACAATCCTCAAAAGCATCCCTTGTATGAATATCTACTGGCACCTTTAATTCATGGGCTAATTCAATCTGTCTTCTAAAAACTTCTTGTTGCTTGTCTCGCGGTGATTCATCCCAATAATAATCCAGCCCCACTTCACCAAGTGCCACAACTTTTGGCATTTGAAGCTGTTCAATTAACTTATCTTCAGCATCTTGATCATAATTTTTGGCAATATCTGGATTAAGTCCAACCATTGCATAAACATTATCAAAACGTTGCGCTAAATCAATTGCTCGCTGATTAAAATCTGGGTCTTGCCCCGCACAAATAACTTTAGTCACGCATAATTTTTCTGCTCGATCTAAATAATATTCTTCCTTTCCACGGAAAGGTTCATCATTTAAATGCGTATGATTGTCAATAAGTTGCATTATCCAAGCTCAGCCCCAGCTTCATGCTCGTCACCTACAATAGCAAGCTTAACTTTGCCATCTTTTTCACTAGATAAAAGCATTCCTTCACTAACATGTCCTAACATCTTACGAGGCTTCAAGTTAGTAACTGCTAAAACTTTCTTATTAAGAAGTTCGCTTTCATCTGGGTAGAACTTACGGATTCCACTTAAGATTTGACGAGTGTGTCCATTGCCAAAATCAAGTTTAAACATCAAGAGCTTATTTGAACCCTTAACTGGTTCAACAGATAACACTTTAGCTACTTGGATCTTAACTTTATCAAAATCATCAATTGTAATGAACTTTTCTTCTTTCTTTTGTTCACTACGAGTTTGTTTCTTTGGCTTAGCCTTCTTCATTTCATCCTTGATATACTTCACTTCTACATCTTGTTTAAGACGTGGAAAAATTGGGGTTGGTTTTTCAGTTACTTTAATGTCCCAATCAAAACTACCAAATGATAAATCCTTTTGTTCACCATTATTAAAGTCAAGACCAAGTTGATTAAACATCTTAACTGGACTTTCAGTCATAATTGGAGAAATCAGAATTGCTACTAAACGAAGACTTTCTGCTAAGTTGGTCATTACCTTAGACAATTCTTCACTTTTACCTTCTTTATTAAGGACCCAAGGAGTGGTTTCATCAATGTACTTATTAGCACGACTAATAAGTCTCCACACACTATCAAGAGCTTGTGAGAAGTGTAAGCTATCCATTTGGTTAGTGTATTCAGCAATTACTTCTTGAGCAGTCTTTATTAAGTCTTGTCCGTATTCATCTTGCTCTTCAGCAACTGAAGCTACCAGACCATCTTGATATTGATTAATCATTGAGACAGTTCTATTTAAAAGATTACCTAAATCGTTAGCCAAGTCAAAGTTAACTCTTTCAACAAAATCTTCTGGAGTGAAAATACCATCAGAACCAAATGGAATTGCACGCATTAAGTAATATCTAAGTGCATCTAATCCATAACGCTCAACAATCATTTCTGGGTATACAGCATTACCCTTAGATTTAGACATCTTACCGTCCTTCATCAATACCCAGCCATGACCAAAAATTTGCTTAGGAAGCGGCAAATCAAGTGCCATTAACATAATTGGCCAGTAAATTGTGTGGAAACGAACAATTTCTTTACCTACTAAGTGAACATCAGCTGGCCAGAACTTCTTGAAAAGTTCATCATTGTCTGAACCATACCCAAGAGCTGTAATATAGTTAGATAAAGCATCGATCCATACATATACAACGTGTTTAGGATCACTTGGTACAGGAATTCCCCAGTTAACTGTAGTACGTGTTACTGAAAGATCTTCTAAGCCTGGCTTAATAAAGTTGTTGACCATTTCTTTTTCACGAGAATGAGGCAAAATGAAATCTGGATGTTCCTTGTAATAATCAAGAAGACGGTCAGCATATTTACTCATTCTAAAGAAGTAAGATGGTTCTTTAACGAGCTGTACTTCATGACCAGATGGAGCCTTTCCACCTACAACATTTCCTTCATCATCTTTGTAAACTTCAGCAAGCTGACTTTCAGTAAAGTATTCTTCATCTTCTACTGAATACCAACCAGTGTATTCACCAAGGTAAATGTCACCTTTTTTCAATAATTTTTCAAAAATCTTTTGAACTGCTTTAACGTGTTCATCATCAGTAGTACGAATAAATTTATCATAAGAAATATCAAGCATCTTCCAGAGCTTCTTGTAACTTGATGCCATTTCATCAACGAACTCTTTAGGCTTAATTCCACGAGCTTCAGCTTTTTGTTCAATTTTTAAACCATGTTCATCAGTTCCAGTTAAAAAGAAAGTGTCATATCCCTTACTACGTTTGTATCTAGCCATTGAATCAGCTGCTACAGTGGTATATGCATTTCCAATAGTTAATTTACCTGATGGATAGTAAATTGGGGTTGTAATATAAAAAGTTTTTTTATCAGCCATACTTTTTCTCCTTAAATTAGAAAATAATTCATATTATATGATACACCATGATAAGTATCTCAGAAAAGGATAGGCAAAGAAAAAAGAAGCCAAATCAGCTTCTTAAATCAAAAAATCATTTTTCTGTAAATACAATATTTTCACTAAACTCATCAATAAAACATATCCCAGCAATAGTATTAAAATTACCAATAAAAAGCTCTGAGGCATTGGTCCAAAAGCTAAATCTTTACTCAAAAATGAAAATGGTAAAATTGTTCCAACTATTGCCGCAAACAAAGTTCCCATAATTACCGGGGGAGTAGCATGTTGAAAAATAAATGGAAAACGTTTATCACGAATCACATGAATAACAATTTCTTGAATCCAGATACTTTCAATAAACCAACCAGTATAAAAACTTGTTACAAATATTATTTGTTGTGCTTTACTAATTTCATAAAAATTGCCTCCTGCAATTTGAGGACAAATCCAGAAAAATAAAAGTGCAAAAGTAATAATATCAATTATTGTTGAAACAGACCCAAAAATTATCATGAATTTTGGTAAACGCCGAATTGCCCATTTTTTAGGTTTATCTAAATAACTCTTCGGCATCTTATCAAATGGAATAAGCAAACAACTCATTCCAAATAATAAATTCATCACTACAATCTGTAAGGGCATCATAGGTAAAAATGGTAAAAATATGGATGCAATTATCATTGCTAAGGAATTACCGAAACTAGAGGTTAAAATAACCTTGAAATATTTCATAATATTTCCTAAAACATTTCTGCTAATTCGAATACCATCTTCTAAAATCGCCAAATCTTTATTAAGCATAATTATATCGGCAGATTCTTTAGCAATATCAACTGCATTATCAATCGAAATTGAAACATTTGATGCATGCATAGCTGGGGCATCGTTAATTTTATCCCCTAAATAAGCAACAGTATGACCATTAGTGCGAAGGATTTTTATTATCTTTGTTTTAAGTTCGGGAGTTAGTTCAACAAAAATATTGCACTCTTCTACCATCTTAGATAGTTCTTCAGTACTTTTTCCTTCTAAATCGCTTGCTGAATAAATAATATTAACATTTAATCCAACTTGAAGCCCTAACGTTCTAGTGACAGCTTCATTATCACCAGTTAATACTTTAACATCGATTCCATCTCGGCGCAGTTTAGCCAAACTTGCCTGAGCACTTTCTTTTGGTGGATCTAAAAATGTTAAAAAGCCAACTAAAGTTAAGTCATTTTCATCATTCACTGAAAATTCGCCTACTGGTGCGGGATTGCGTTTATATCCTAGTAAAAGCACACGCATCCCATCCGTATTCAAATCTTCAACTTGTTCAAGTATTTTCTCTCGTCTTTCTTTAGTCAAAGGCAACACTTTACCATTAAGCTCTACTTTTGTTGCTACTTCAAGCATTTGTTCAGCTGCACCTTTAGTTACTAAAAGATGCTCACCATGATTTTGATCAGAGTTAGCAACTACGACACTCATACGTCTACGATTATAATCAAACGGAATTTCATCAATCTTGTTGTAGTCGCGCTGAATCTCATTAGTATCTAACTCATCCCCTGCAGCATTGATTACAGCTTCATCAATTAAATCCTTCATTCCTGTTTGATAATATGCATTTAGATATGATAACTCTAAAACTCGCTTCGTCTCTTGCATAGTTAAATCATAATGGCGTTCAAGCATGACTTTATCTTGAGTTAAAATACCAGTCTTATCAGTACATAAAACATCAGCTGATCCAAAATACTGAATTGAGTTTAATCTTTTTACAATGTTTCCTCGCTTGGCCATTTTTTTACTACCATTAACCAAGTTAGAAGTTACAATTACTGGTAACATTTCAGGAGTTAAACCTGCCGCAATTGCAATTGCAAAAACAAATGAAGAAATCCAATTTGCCTTAGTTATACCATTAATAATAAAAACTAATGCACTCACAATTACCATCATTAGCATTAATAACTTAGTAATACTTTTGATTCCTACATTGAATGTAGTTTTATGAAGTTCGCGTTTATTCTCGTCTCGAATTTTTTTACCAAAAATTGTATCTTTGCCAGTTGCAAAAACTACTCCAGTCCCAGATCCAGAAACAATTGTTGTTCCTTCATATACAATATTAGGATAATCAAGATAATTATTCACTTGTTCAAAGCGGGGAGTTTTTGTGGCAATTTTTTCTTTTGGATCAAACTTTCCATCAATATAACTAGTTGAACAAAAAAGATCCTTGCTTCTAAGAAGTCGCATATCTGCCGGGACCATATCACCAGCAGATAGATTAATTACATCTCCTACTACAACTTCATTAGTTGGCAATTCTTGATTTTCATTATCGCGTTTAATATTTGTAGTAACAGATACTAAAGCTAGCATTTCTTCTACAGCATCTGATGTTTTAATATTTTGAACAAATTTAATTATTCCAGCTATTAAGACCATCACCACAATAATAATCGCAGTACTTACATCATCTTGACCACTTGGAACCACATCAGCAATCAGTAGAGTTGCTGCTAACAAAATCAAAACAATTGTAAAAGGCGTTAAAAATGACTCAATGAAAAAATGCCATTTAGAATCATTCTTAGTATCTACAATTTGATTTGTCCCATATTCTTCTCGGTTTACCATTGCCTGTTTAGTAGATAAACCTTCCGCACTCGCATGAAGTCTAGCTAATGTTTCTGTGCGACTTTCACGTGCAATCTTTTTTACACGCTCAATGTAATCGCGACTTACCTCATATTTCGAAGTTTTTACATTTAGCATTTTATTCCTCCTTGTTTTTGTGCGCAAACAAACTAAAAGGAGTCACTTTCTGAAAAGTGGCTCCATACCAAACAAGGCTTTTAATACTCGTCGTTCAGTTTTAACACTACGTGACGTAAGCACATGCTAGCTATCTGGATCTCGCCTTAAGTCGACGAGGCCTATTTGACCCGTTGGCATCTCTGGATGTTTCTGGGCGATAGCGTGTGTTCACGTAGGAATCTCACCTAACAGTTTATTTGCAAAAATTGTATTACCTTAATAAGTCTAAGGCTTAAAAAGCTTATCGTCAAATTGAATTTTATTTCTTATTATTTTTAACTCGTACCCCACGTAAAACATAAATCATTCCAGCTACTACAACAACCAATGCTAATGCAATTGGAAGAGCAACTTTTCGTGGATGAGAAATCTTATTTTGTTCGCTATCAGTAAGATCATACTTATCTAAGGTGTACTGATATTGTTGATCAACTTTAGTAGCACAAGCTCGAAATACAAAGCGCACTCCCTTATTGAAAGTTGTATTATTATCGCTTCTCAGTTCATCTCCAGCTGCTCTAATGATACTTGCTCGTGACTCCGCAGTAAAAGCTCCATGTAAATCTTTAGTTGAAAAAATTTGCACATTTTTCTTATCTTTTTTAACCCCAATTACAATAAAAACTTTATTTTTTTGCTTATTTAATCTTTTAGGAGTTAAGTGATTGAGTCTGGTGACTGTTTTAACTACTACTTGTGGTTGCTCTTTTGTTTGCCAATAACGATTATTTTTTGCTGTTATTAGTTGCTTAGTTTCTTTATTTAAAACATGAGCATTATCTTCAATATCTTTTTGACTAAATCCACTCAAAGTCAAAAAAGTAATTACTAGTCCAGTAAAAATTAGCAGCTTAGTTTTCATCTTCTTCAAGTTTATGAGCCAATCCTTCAACATATTTGCGGTCAATATTGATTTTCTCATATGGTACCCCACAATCTTCTAGTAAGTCTATTGCTAGTGGATTATCACGGTAATCAAAGTAATAATTAACTTTTTTAATACCGGCTTGAATCAATGCTTTAGTGCAATTATAGCAAGGAAAATGAGTTACATAAATTTCAGTCTCAGCCGTTGAAACTCCATTTTTAGCACATTGAATCAAAGAGTTCATTTCTGAATGAATTGTTCTAACGCAGTGTCCATCTACCATTTGGTGACCTACATCATCACAGTGAGGCTGACCTGAAATAGAACCATTATATCCTGTACCGATAATTCTATTATCTTTAACCAACACACTACCAACAAGAGCACGATTACAAGTTGATCTTTGAGCAATCACCAAAGCCTGCATCATAAAATACTGCTTCCAAGGAATTCGATCACGCATAAATTGCCTCTATTTTTGTCTGTTCTTAAAATAGTTAAGACCAATTGCATCACGTACTTCTTCCAAAGTTTGGTTTGCAACTTCATTTGCTTTATTAGATCCGTCAATTAACATTTGGTACACACTATCAAGATCTTTTTCATATTTTGCACGACGCTCACGAATTGGAGCAAGTTCTTGTTCTAAAACTTTGTTTAAGTAGCGTTTAATTTTAACGTCTCCTAAACCGCCCTTTTGATAATCTGCTTTTAATTGAGCAACTGTCTCTTTATCTGGATCAAATACATCAAGATAAGTAAAGACAGTATTTCCTTCAACTTGACCAGGGTCTTCAACATGAATATGATTTGGATCAGTGTACATTGACATAACTTTCTTTTGAACTGTCTTTTCGTCATCTGATAGGTAAATTGCATTACCAAGGGATTTAGACATTTTCGCATTTCCATCAAGACCTGGAAGACGACCTTCACCTTTTGCAGGGAAGTAACCTTTAGGTTCTACAAGTACATCACAATCATATACACGGTTAAATGTGCGTACGATTTCACGAGTTTGTTCAAGCATTGGTTCTTGATCATCCCCAACTGGAACTACAGTTGCTTTAAAAGCAGTAATATCGGCTGCTTGAGAAACTGGATAATTCAAAAAGCCAACTGGAATAGAGTCTTTAAAACCTTTTTGCTTAATTTCTGTTTTAACAGTTGGGTTTCTTTCAAGACGTGCTACAGTGACTAAGTCCATGTAATAAGCTGTTAATTCAAAAAGAGCAGGAATTTGTGATTGGACAAAAATTGTTGATTTAGTTGGATCAATACCAACTGAAAGATAGTCAAGTGCTACTTGAATAAGTGAGTTGCGAATTTTTTCAGGATCTCTTGCATTATCAGTTAAAGCTTGAGTATCCGCAATCATAATATATGGGGCATAATCACCACTATTTTGGAGCTTTACTCGATTTCTAAGAGAGCCAATGTAGTGACCAACATGTAATTTACCTGTTGGACGATCACCTGTAAGTAATATTTCCTTTGTCATAACTATTCTTCCTTCTTAAATCTTTATACATTAGTTTTTAATAACTTCAATTTTATCAAAAATTAAGCTAAGATTAAACTAGCTATGAGATTACATTAGTTAGAAGGCTAAAAATGTGCAATAATTTTAAAATACCTAAACTCAAAACAATCGAAAATTATTTAAAAAATGATTTAAATCTACCTTTAATTAAATCTGACTTTCAAATTAAAACTCAAAATATCTTTCCCAAAACTGCTGCTCCAGTTTTACTATTTAATGACAATAAACTTCTTCTGCAGCCCAAATTATGGGGTTATCCAAGTCCATTTGATTTAAACAAACCTGTTTTTAATGCACGAATCGAAAGATTTTATGAAAAACGCTCATCAATGTGGGATAAGTCATTTGCTCGTCAAAGATGCATTATTATCGCTGATGAATTTTTTGAAACTAGCAAAGAAAAATATCGCTTTGAAAATAAAAATTATCATGAAAAATATGCCTTTCGTGATCCAGAATACCCATTAACTTTAATCGCTGGGATTTATGATAAAGATAAATTTGCAATGGTTACAACTGCTCCTAATTCTTACATGATGCCAATCCATAATCGAATGCCATTATTACTTAAGCCTGCAGAAATTCGCCAATGGCTCTTTCAAAATTTTACCAGTTTAATTAATCGTGAAAATTTTGACTTAGCAGTAAAGAAATTACCCCATGAAAATAATTTGGCATAATTTTTCAATTCATGATAGAATATAGAGGCAATGCGGGTATAGTTAAATGGTAGAACGTCAGCTTCCCAAGCTGAAGATGCGGGTTCGATTCACGCTATCCGCTTATATAAAAAAGATGATGAACAAATTTTGTTCATCATCTTTTTCTTTTAAGTCATAATTACTAATAAAACACCATTTACAACAGATAGATATATTGGCATCCATATTGTTTGTGTGTATAAGTAGGACCATGCAAACATTGCCCCAAAGGCAATATCTATAACAAACAATGGGATTGACATTTGAAAGTTTAAAATACTGAATAAAATTCCTGACGTAAACATTCCAACTACTGCGATTGCTGGCACACTTCGTCTAAATGCATAATTGAATAAAAATCCAATTGTCAAAAATTGTTGCAAAATTGGCAAAATAATTCCAACAGCTACAATCAAAAACCAAAACATGGGAATGGACTCATGTTTTAAGTATTCAATCTGAAAACCATACCAACTAATTTTATTATAAGCTTGAAGCCATGAAACTCCAATTCTGCCTGCTACAACCAGAATCGTTAAACCAATTGTTATTGCATAATCACCTAACCACGGCATTACAAAATCTCGCTCAAAGAAGCGCTGTTCACGATTAAAGCGATAAATATAAAATAAAAGCACCATCGCTGCAATTAATCCAAATAAGATTATGTCCCATATTCTAAGCGGTGATTTCATAGTAACTAATTTAACTACACCAGCAGCCATTAAATAGCCAATAAAATATACAGCATAGCGAATCAGATTACCTTCTCTTGATTCTGGCGTATTCAAAAACTTCACTCCTAAAATTGTATATATCCTACAAATTCCATATTATAACAAAAAAAGCCATATTTAGGAATTATCATATTGATTTTTCCTATTTCACTTCAACTACTTTTACCTGATAACTGCCAGCTGGTGCTTCAACTGTTACTGTCGTACCAGCTGTTTTTTTCATAATTGCACTCCCAAGCGGTGAATCAAAAGATACCTTATTTTCTGCTAAATCAGCTTCCATTCTTCCCACAATACGATATTCTTCAGTTTCATCATCATCTTCAAATTTTAAAACTGCAACTTTTCCTAAATCTACCTTGCCATCATCTTTTGCTTTGATTACTTCTGCATACTTTAATTGCTTGCCCAAATAACGCAAACGGCTTTGCAAATGACCTAAATCACGTTTAGCTTCAGTATATTCTGTATTTTCAGATAAGTCTCCCATTGAACGAGCTTGTTGCAAAATTTTAATTCTACGTGGTCGGTCTTTTTTTAAACGTTCAATCTCATCTTCAATTTGTTTATAACCTTCTGGGGTCATTTTTTGATAATAAACCATTTTTACCTCCAATTAGCACTATCTATTTTTAAGTGCTAAATACTTTATTTTTTATTCTATCCTACTACAATAGTCTGTGTAAGGAGAAATAAATCTTCTAATATTATTTGAAAGGAAGTTATTAATTTATGGCAAACGAAATGATGAATCGTCATAATGATGTTTTTGATGCAATGAACGATTGGTTTGGTTTTCCAAGAAACTTCTTTGACGATAAAGTTGCCAACATCATGCAAGCTGATCTTTCAGAAACTGATAAAGACTATATTGTAACTCTTGATATGCCAGGTTTTGACAAAAACAAAATTCATTTAAACTACCAAGATGGAATTTTAAGCGTTTCTGGTACAAGAAAATTCGAAAATAATGAAACCGCTAAGAATGGCGATGTAATACACAAAGAAAGAAGCGAAGGACATGTTTCTAGAAGCTTCAGATTACCAAATGTAGTTGCAAATAAGATTCATGCAAAGTATGATGATGGTGTATTGACTATTACTTTGCCTAAGCAAAATGCAGAGGAAAATAATAGTTCAATTCAAATTGATTAACTTATAATAATTGCAAGAAGTCCACATAAGTTATTCAATAATAATTCTCTATTGAAGGCAGGTTCTTTATTGAACCTGCTTTTGTTTTGGACTAAAATGAAAGGTAATATAAAATAATATTAAAAAGGAAGTTTTCTTATGGCACATAAATTAACCTTGCAAGAAATCGAAAAGTTTTCTCAAGACTTTAACAAAAATCCTGAGAACCATGTCATTGCACGTGCTGCTCAAAAAAGTGGTGTTTTAGCAGCGTCTTATAATGATCGTGTTCAGAGCAAATTAACGCGAGTTTTCTCAACAGAACTTGATACCGATAATGTTACTAATCAAAAACACTCAGGCCGGTGCTGGTTATTTGCGACTTTAAATGTACTTCGTCATGAATTTGGCAAAAAATATAAAGCAAAGAACTTTACTTTCTCACAAGCTTACAACTTCTTTTGGGACAAAATTGAACGAGCAAATATTTTTTACAGCAATATCATTGAAACTGCTAATAAACCTCTTGATTCACGTGAAGTTAAGGCTCATTTAGATTTTGCTGGAGCAGACGGTGGACAATTCCATATGGCAGCTTCCTTAGTTGAAAAATACGGAGTAGTGCCTTCTTATGCAATGCCAGAAACTTTTAATACCAATGATACTACAGGCTTTAGCAACGCACTCAAAGATAAACTTAAAAAGGATGCTTTAGTTTTACGTAAATTAATTCAAGATGGAAAAACAGCAGAAGCAGAAAAATTACGTAATAAGTTTTTAAGTGAAGTTTATCGTATGACAGCAATTGCTGTAGGTGAGCCACCAAAGCATTTTGACTTAGAATATCGTGATGATGAAAAGAATTATCATTTAGATAAAAATTTAACTCCAATTGAATTTTTCCATAAATACTTAAACGATGCGAATTTAGATAATTACGTTGTTTTAACAAATGCTCCTGACCATGAATATGATAAACTCTATGGCCTTCCTGCAGAAGACAACATTGAGGGGCAATATCGCATTAAATTATTAAATGTTCCAATGGAATACTTAACTCAAGCTTCAATTGCTCAATTAAAAGATGGTGAGGCTGTTTGGTTTGGAAATGATGTTTTGCGCCAAATGGATCGTAAAACTGGTTATCTTGATACTAATTTATATAAACTTGACGATTTATTCCATGTAGACCTAAAAATGAGTAAAGAAGATCGACTAAAAACTGGTGCAGGTGAAGTTTCACATGCTATGACTTTAGTTGGAGTTGATGAAGATAACGGTGATATTCGTCAATGGAAAGTTGAAAACTCCTGGGGCGATAAGTTGGGAGCAAAGGGTTATTTTGTAATGAATAATGATTGGTTTAACGATTATGTCTATGAAGTGGTTGTTCACAAGAAGTATTTAACTGAGGAACAAAGAAAAATTGCAGAAGGTCCAATTACTGATCTTCCAGCTTGGGATTCTTTATCATAATTATTTCCCAGGAAATAAAAAACTCTGCACAAAATGCAGAGTTTTTTTGTCTATTCATAACTTTTAGCTACTTGCCTATAACGTTCTACTTCATCATCACTGCAACGAACAAAATGTCCTGGAGTAATTTCATGTAGGGTTCGTTTTTTACCGTCATTTTCTTCTTTTTCAGCATCATAATCAATTCGCTGACGGCTTCTTTCAATTTCTGGATCAGGTACTGGGACCGCCGAAATCAAACTCTTAGTATAATCATGAAGTGGTCTATCATAAACATCATCCGCTGATCCTACTTCTAATAATTTACCAAAGTGCATAACACCAATTCTATCTGAAATAAATTTAACCATTGATAAATCATGGGCAATAAATAAATAAGTAAGTCCACGCTTTTTTTGTAATTCAATCATTAAATTCACAACTTGAGCTTGAATAGAAACATCAAGTGCAGAAATTGGCTCATCAGCTACAATAAACTTAGGTTCAACAGCTAATGCTCGAGCAATACCGATTCTTTGACGCTGACCACCAGAGAATTCATGAGGAAAACGGCTAGCATGGTTTTTATTAAGACCAACGGTTTCAAGAAGCTCTTCAACGCGCTGACGTCTTTGCTCTTTGTTTTTGACTAATCCATGAATATCAAGACCTTCTGCAATAATATCTTCAACGGTCATTCGTGGATTAAGAGAAGCATAAGGGTCTTGGAAAATCATCTGTGCATCACGTCTAAACTTAAGTTTATCATCGCGCTTTTTTAAATTTTCAACATTTTTTCCTTCAAAAATCACTTCACCACTAGTCGGTTTATATAATTGTAAAATGGAACGACCAGTTGTGGTTTTACCAGAGCCAGATTCTCCTACTAGCCCAAAAGTTTCACCTTCATAAATATCAAAACTAACATCATCAACAGCCTTAGTAATTTCACGTCCATTTTTAAAGTATTGTTTTAGATGCTTTACTTCCAAAATTTTCTTTTTTTCTGGCATAAAATCCTCCCTAGCTGTTAGTATTATAGCCTTCTTGCATCAATTTAAATTTCTTCCAACGTCTTTGAATTTCTTCAGGAGGTGTCACTTTCGGAGCTCCTGGTGCTAAAAGCCAAGTAGCTGCATAATGAGTATCTGACACTTTGAAAAGAGGGGGTTTTCTTTGAACATCAATTTTCATTGCGTAACGATTTCTTGGCGCAAACGGATCACCTTTTGGTGGATCAAGTAAATCTGGAGGAGTTCCCGGAATTGATTCTAAGGTATTACTCTCTAGAGTTGGCATTGAATTGATTAGCCCCCACGTATATGGGTGTTGTGGATTATAAAAAATGTCATCTACTGTACCATATTCCATAAACTCACCAGCATACATTACAGCAACTCTATCTGCCATACCGGCTACTACACCTAAATCGTGAGTAATAAAAATAATAGAAGTTTTTACACGCTTTTGCAAATCTTTCATTAATTCCAAAATTTCAGCTTGAACTGTTACATCAAGGGCAGTAGTAGGTTCATCGGCAAGCAAAATTTCTGGTTCACAAATAAGTGCAATTGCAATCACGATTCTCTGTCGCATCCCTCCAGAAAATTGGTGCGGATATTGATTAATTCTCTCTTCAGCCTTAGGAATTCCTACTGCCTTCATCATTTCCAAAGCTTTTGCCCAAGCCTCTTTTTTAGACACTCCCTTATGTTTAATCAAAGGCTCAGCAATTTGTTGCCCAATTTTCATAGTTGGATCAAGTGAGGTCATTGGATCCTGAAAAATCATTGCAATTTCATTACCACGAATATGTTGCCATTCTTTTTCAGATAAATCTAACAAATTCTTTCCATGGAAATTAATTTCTCCACCCATAACTTGAGCATTTCTTGCTAAGAGTCCAATGATAGAACGAGTAGTAACTGATTTACCTGATCCCGATTCACCAACAATTGCTAAAGTTTCACCTTCATTCAAATGAAACGATACATTCCGAATAGCCTTAACTTCACCAGCATAAGTATGGAAATCAATTTTTAAATCTTTTACATCTAATACCCTTTTTGGCATCGGATACACCCTCCTATCTTTGGCCTCTTGGATCAAAGGCATCACGCAAACCATCACCTAATAAGTTGAAAGCAATCATTAAAATACACAAAATAATTGCTGGATACCACATTTGGTATGGTAAAAATTGGAAATTCTTTTGTCCTTCATTAAGAAGTACTCCTAGTGAAGTTTCTGGTGCAGAAATACCAATACCAATAAAGCTCAAGAATGCTTCAAAGAAAATAGCTGTTGGAATAGTATACATTGTTTGAATGATAATAATACTAGAAAGATTAGGCACTAAGTGCTTAATGGCAATCTCCCAAGGAGATTCTCCAAGAGATTGAGCCGCTAATACATATTCTTCATTCTTTAAACTTAAGGTTTCGGCTCTAACTTGCCTTGCCATAGTTGTCCAACTAGAAATTGCAATAGCTAAGATAATTGAAGTAATTCCTGGCTTTAATACAACTAACATTAAAACCACAATAATTAAGTTAGGAACTGATGAAATAATTTCAATTATCCGCTGCATCACATTATCGACTCGGCCACCTTTCCAGCCAGATATGATTCCATAAGCAACTCCAATTGTTAAATCGAAAAATGCAGCTACTAAAGCAACAATTAAAGAAATTTTAGTACCATAAATAATTCTTTGACCCAATGGACGACCTAAATAGTCAGTTCCTGCTAAGAAATATTTATCTTTTGGTACACCGTTTTGAGCATAAGCATCAACCCATTGACCATTCTGTTTAATTTTTCCATTTAAACCATTAATTGCATCAAGTCCAGGAACTTTAGCAGGTAAATTAGCATATTGCGGATGTGATTTAACTAACGTGGATTTATTAATGAACGGGGTTGAGCCAAAAGCAACAATTACCATCAAAATAACAATGATTGCTGAAAGCATGGCTGCTTTTCTTTGCTTAAATCTTAACCAAACATTTTGCCCAAAAGATAATGATGGTCCAGCAATATTTTCGCTATCTTGAGCTTCGTCTTTGGTTAAAGGTTCAAAAGCATCTGGACTAAGTTTTAAATCTTTTTCATCCATGTTTTAAGCCTCACTTTCAGTTAGTCTAATTCTTGGATCAATCAATCCATAGATAATATCAGTAATAAGCAAAATCACAACTAATCCAATACAGTAGACCATTGTAATTCCCATAATAGTTGGATAGTCATTAGTTAAAATTGACTTAACAAATTGTTCCCCGATTCCTGGAACATTAAAAATATTTTCAATAACCATAGAACCAGTCATAAGTGCTACAGCATAAGGACCAATTAAAGTTACAAGTGGAATCATTGAATTACGCATAGCGTGTTTTCTAATAACTTCCATTCTGCTGAGTCCTTTAGCTTTTCCAAGTTCAATATAATCGCTACTTAAAGTATCAACCATACTAGTTCTAATAAATCGAGCAGTTTCAGCAAGTGGTCCTACAGCTAAAGCAATCGTTGGCATTATTGTTTGACTGAATTGACCCCAGCCAGCAATTGGAAACCAACCTAATTTAAGTCCAATATAATATTGTAAAAGTACTGCTAAAACAAAGTTAGGAACTGATTTACCAATAATTGAAACTACAGTTGCTGTTGAATCAACCCACGTACCTTGTTTCATTGCAGCAATTGCCCCAACAATTACTCCAAGTACTACTCCAACAATCAAAGCTTGTAGACCTAATTGGACAGATGCTCCTAATCGAGCACTAATTAAACTAGAAACCGGTTGGTTGCTGTATTGAAATGAGGTACCAAAATCCCCATGGAGCATTCCTGTAATATAGATAAGATATTGTTCCCAAACAGGTTTATTTAAACCGTATTGCTCATTCATTATGTGCAATTGCGTCGGCGTCATCTTCGCTTCGTTAGCATATGGTGAACCCGGCATTAATTTCATTAAAAAGAAAGTAACCGTAGCTACAATGAACAAAGTGAGGATCATATAAAATACACGTTTTAATAAGTACCTAGCCATATAACTTCCTCAATTTCATATTAATTTTCATTATAAATTTTAATGTTTTTCTTATTATAGCAAAAATAATTGAAATATCTAGTATTAAATTAAAAAAATAAGAGAAAAAATTAAATTTTTCTCTTATTTTTTAGTATATTAATTATTATTTTTCTAATCTTTGCATATATTACTTACTTATAGTTAGGAGCATCTTTAGTAATTTGAACATCGTGTGGATGTGACTCGCGAAGACCGGCACCAGTAATTTTAACAAATTGTGCATTTTCAATTAATTCTGAAATATTAGCCGCACCAACATATCCCATACCTGAGCGAAGACCACCATCAATTTGGAAAATTACGTCAGAAACATCACCTTTATAAGCTACTCTTGCTTCAATTCCTTCAGGAACTAATTTATTAGCTTCATTAACGCCACCTTGGAAATAGCGATCGCTTGAACCATGAGATTGTGCCATTGCACCAACTGATCCCATTCCACGATAAGCCTTAAATTTTCGACCGTTATCTTCAAATAATTCGCCCGGAGCTTCAGTTGTACCTGAAAGCATTGATCCGAGCATTACTGCATTTCCCCCGGCAGCTAAAGCCTTAACAACATCTCCTGAATATTTAATTCCACCATCAGCGATAATTGGCTTGTGGTATTCACGAGCTGCACTAGCTGCATCATAAATTGCAGTAATTTGCGGAACCCCGACTCCAGCAACAATTCTAGTTGTACAAATTGAACCTGGTCCAATTCCAACTTTTACAACATCAACACCTGCATCAAAAAGTGCGCGCGTTGCATCTCCTGTAGCAACATTTCCTGCAATTAAAGTTACATCAGGAAAATGATCTCTAATTTCTTTAATCTTGCGCAAAACCCCAGCAGAATGTCCATGAGCTGTATCAATTACAATTGCATCAGCACCAGCTTCTAAAAGCGCTTCTGCTCTTTCAAAAGTATCACTAGTTACACCAACAGCAGCTGCAACGAGCAATCTATTTTCACTATCAACCGCAGCATTTACCGCACTTTGTGGCACCATAACACTTTTTACATTTGCAACTTCGCCAGCTTGGGCTTGAATAGACATATTCTTATGAACTACGCCAAGACCGCCTTGAAGAGCCATTGCAATGGCCATTGCGCCTTCTGTAACAGTATCCATACCAGCACTGATAAGTGGAATATGTAACTGTAAATTATCAGCTAATTTTGTACTTAAATCTACTTCATTTGGTAAAACATGACTTTCAGCTGGAATTAATAAAACATCATCGAAAGTTAAACCTTTCTTAGCAAACTTTGTTTCCCAATTAGACATTGAAATGACTCCTCTTTTCTTAAAAATATTTAAATTATCTAGATTTTACTCGCTTAAAAGAAATTGGTCAAGAGGTCAACTAAAAAAAGAATCAACCGCCTTCTTGCAGTTGATTCTTAAATATTTCAATTAGTTTCCAGAAACATAAGCTTCTTTAAAGTTGTAGTTTGCACCCGCAGCATTATAAACAATACCCTTAATATTTGGACGAACTAACCATGCTTCAGTCTTATAGTAAAGTGGAGTTACACCTTGATCTTTAAGTAAAAGTTTTTCTGCTTTTACAAGATCAGCATATCTTTGTTCATCATTAGTTGCAGTTTTAGAGTCTGCAATCAATTTATCATATTGAGTGTTTGCCCACTTACCATTATTTTGGGTATTTTTAGAAGTAAACAAATCATCAAATGAAATTGGATCTGCAAAATCTGCACCCCAACCAGTTACAACAATATCAAAATTGCCTGAAGTTGAACGACTTAAGCGAGTTTTAAATGGAACATTTTGAACTCCAACTTTAAGTCCTTTTAAGTTTTCTTCTAATTGACTTTGAAGGGTTTCAGTCGTCTTTTGACCTGCATCAGTATCATCACTCAAAATATCCACTGAAACATTATTTTTACCAAGTTCTTTAAGTGCTTTCTTAAAGAGCTGTTTAGCTTCAGCAGGGTCATATTTAGTATAATTTGTATCAGCAGTCTTTGATGCAAAGTCTTGGTTTTCTACCTTAGTTAAACCAGCTGGAGTTAGTGATTTAGCAGGTTTACTTGAACCACCCAAAGCATCTCCTAAAGCCTTTCTATTAATTGAAAGAGAAATTGCACGGCGAAGATTTGTATTTTGTAAATCTTTATTCTTTTGATTGTATTGTAAGTAGAATGTACTTGCAGTTGGACGAATAGTATAACCATTTTGGTTCTTTAAATTCTTAGTTTGTTGAGAGTCTAAAACTACCGCATCAAGTTTATTAGATTGGTATAAGTTATAAGCTGTTGATGGCGTCTTTTGGACACTGTAATTGATTGCATCAAGCTTAACATCTTTTTTATCCCAATAATTATTGTTCTTCTTTAGCTTCCAAGAAAGGTTAGATCCAGTCCACCCACTTTGAACAAATGGACCATTATAAGCCATATACTTTGAAGCAGTACCATATTTTGAACCATATTTTTCAACAGCCTTTTGTTGTTGTGGGAAAAATAATGGGAAGCCCATTAAAAGTTTAAAGTATGGAATCCGCTTATCTAAACTAACTACTAATTTATTCTTTCCTTCTGCTTTAACCCCTAAGCTAGAGATAGGAGCTTTATTTGATGAAATTTTATCGGCATTTTTAATTCCTTCAAAAAGATAAGCATATTGTGAAGCTGTCTTTGGATCTACTGTTCTGCGCCAAGAATATACAAAGTCTTTTGCAGTAAGAGCACTACCATCTGACCATTTAGAGTCACGTAAAGTAAAGGTCCAAGTTTTACCATCTTTTGAAACTTGAGTCTTAGTAGCTAAAGCATTTTCAACTTTATTATCTTTTCCCAAGCGATAAAGTCCTTCCATTACGTTGTTTAATTGGTTAAAACTAACATTATCAGTTGCCTTTGACATATCCATTGTTGGAATTTCAGCGTTTTCTTCCCAATTAATAGATTTTTTACTTCCTGATGATGAATTGTTAGAGCCACAGGCTGCTAATGCAGCAGCGGAAGCTAATACAGTCGCTCCTGCAGCAAAAAGCTTTGTAAATTTCATAAACATTTCTCCTCTCGATTATGAGAAAAATAATAGACTTTTTAAGTTGTTTATTAGTATAAATTATAATTTTCTCATATGCAAGGAAAAATTTAATTTTATTTTTACTAATATCAAAAAATATGCTCTAGAGTAGTTATCTAGAGCATATTTAAATTTATTAATTTTTTAAGTATTCCATTCTTTAAGAAACTCATCAACAAATTTTTTCATAAAAGCAGTTCGCTTATGAGCCTCTTTTTTAGCACTGTTTGTATTCATTAAATCCTCTAAATTAAAAAGTTTCTCATAGAAGTGGTTAATTGTAGTTTCCTCATGATTACGATATTGCTTATGACTAATTAATTTTTCTGGTTTAATCTTTGGGTCATAGATAAGATTGCCATGTTTACCACCATAAGTAAAAGCCCTGGCAATTCCGATTGCACCTAAACTTTCAATTCTATCAGCATCCTGTACATATTGACCAGATAGAGGCAACTTATAATGATGTTCAATATTTTTAGAAAATGACATATGTTCAATAGTAAACAAAATATCCTGAACTTCTAAATCGACAAAACCTACCTTTTTCAATAGAGCTTTAATTTGTTCAATTACTTTTTGAGGATCATCACATATTTTTTCATCAATTGTATCGTGCAAATAACCAGCTGCCATAATAATTGAAACAATACGGCTATCACTATGAGCATCAGAATAGTCCTGCAAATACATTTTTGAAGCCAAATTAGCAACCCGTTGTCCATGATGAAAATCATGTCCCGTACGCTCATTTTCTAACTGTTGTTTTACAAAATCGACTATTAGTGCTAAATCCATTATTCTACCTCGCTTAAGCCGCTTCCCAGATTTGAACTGGGGACCTCCTCCTTACCACGGCGGTGCTCTACCTCCTGAGCTAAAGCGGCAACTTTATTGTAACAAAAAAGAAGGCATTCAACGAGAATGTCTTCTAATTTTTATATAAAATCGAAAAGTATTTAATTTTGTAAATTAATCCTTTACAACATCCTTAGTGCTAAGCCATTGACTCTTGTTGATCTTAACGATCTTCTTGCCGTGAACTTTCTTAACATCTTTTGCAGTGAAAGTTGAACCCATCTTTACAGTCTTTGAAGTCTTCTTAGCATCCTTGTTGTAAACTGCTACTGTTTGCTTCTTAGTGTCCTTGATAGTAACAAAGATCTTTTCACCTTTTTGAATGCTTGGGTTAGTTGGCATCTCTTGTGCAATACCTAGCTTTGGAGCTTCGAAACTAGCAGCTTGAGCAGTAGAAGCAACACCCATAAGACTCATACCAACAACAACACTAGAAACAACTTTTACAAAACCTTTAACGTTCATCATTTTAAATACCTTCGATTCTATTAACTCTTCATTTCCTCTTGACAATTCTATTATATAACATTAGTTATTAAATGCAAGTATTTTTTATAAAAAGTTTTAAGAGGCGAAGTCTTACTCCTGCAAGGGATAAGGGGTTAAAAGTGACAAAAAACAATAACAAAAAATAAAAATAATTTTGTTATTAATAACGTTTTTTAACAAAAAACCACATGGAAATAATCCATGTGGTTAAAAATTATTTTACGTGAACCAAAGTATACTTTCTTTTACCTTTACGGATAATTACATACTTACCATCAAATGCACTGGATGGATCAACTTCAAATTCAAGATCTTGTTGACGATCACCATTAACATAGATTGCACCATTTTTAACATCTTCACGAGCTTGACGCTTAGATGGTTCAATCTTAGTATCAACTAAAAATTCAACAATGTTCTTCTTTTCCTTATCTGCTTCAGCACTTGGTGCAGAACTTAAACCTTGTTCAATTTGCTTAACAGATAAATCTTTGATGTTGCCAGAGAATAATGCTTCGGTAATCATTTTAGCTTCTTTTAAGCCTTCTTCTCCATGAACAAACTTAGTTACTTCTTCAGCAAGTTTCTTTTGAGCTGCACGCTTCCAAGGTTCTTTTTCGGTCTTTTCAGCAAGTTCCTCAATTTCTTCATGAGAAAGGAAAGTAAAGTACTTAAGGTATTTTACTACATCACGATCATCTTGATTAATCCAGAATTGGTAAAACTCGTAAGGACTAGTCTTTTCAGGATCAAGCCATACTGCACCACCAGCTGATTTACCAAACTTAGTACCATCTGCTTTAAGCATTAAAGGAATAGTCAAACCGAATGCCTTTTGATCAGATCCTTCAAGCTTGTGAATTAAATCAATACCTGCGGTAATGTTCCCCCATTGATCACTACCACCAATTTGCATTTGTACATTATGATCTTTATTCAAGTGGTAGAAGTCAATAGCTTGCAAAATTTGGTATGAAAATTCAGTGAATGAAATACCATTTTCAAGACGACTTGCAACAACATCTTTGTTAAGCATGTTATTAACTTGGAAGAATTTACCATAATCACGCAAGAAATCAAGTAAGTTCATCTTTCCAAGCCATTCTGCATTGTTAACAATTTCAAAGTTTTCAGTACCAAAAAGCTTCTTCATTTGAGCAGTAAGTTTCTTTTCATTTTCTTTAACTTGTTCTGCTGTTTGAAGAACACGTTCTGTTTTACGTCCAGATGGGTCACCAATTGCTCCAGTTCCTCCACCAATTAAGATTACTGGATGGTAACCTGCAAGTTGAAATCTCTTTAAAATCATAAACGGAATAAGGTGACCAATATGAAGAGAATCACCAGTTGGATCGGTTCCGCAATATAGAGCTAAGTCATCATGATTCTTTAAATATTCGCGTAAACCTTCTTCATCTGTTTCTTGATTAATTGCACCGCGCCATTTTAGATCTTCTAAAATATCAAATTTTGCCATATTTTCCTCCAATAAAAAACGCCCCTTGGAAAAAATCCAAGGGACGACTAAAGTATCATTATTAGCCGTGGTACCACCCACGTTCACGCCTTGTGGCGCCTTCTATAGCTGATAAGGAAGCTACTCCAAGTTGTATTTCACAAAATTAGCCTGCCTGACTCACACCATACTGTCAGTTCTCTGAACTCTGAACTAATTTGTTACTTCGATAATATGATGATACTTAGTTTTTATAAAATAGTCAACCTAAAAACAAAAAGCCGATTCTTTTGAATCGACTTAATTTGTTTAACGATAAAAGCCAGCTGCCTTTAATCCATATGCATCTCCAGCAGTCATATCATATTGAACAGCTTCATAATCATTCAATAAGGCACGTTGTTCTGAAGTTAAAGTCTTAGGGTCCACTTTCTTACCTTTTTGATCAATAAGTTCAAATCCTTTATCACCATCATAGTTAATAGTAATTGCAGGAAGCTTCTTATGAACTTCAGTCAAAAGTGCTTGGTAAGGGGTTACCTTAGAGTTAGTTTGTTCAAGCATTAAAGCAATGAAATCACTAGTATTTACAAAGTTAGTCTTATTAGTAAGTTTGGCTTTGGCACCATGTTCACGTGCATACTTATTTGAATAAATAAAGTAACGAGTTGAGTGCATTTCTACAGGATACTTAGCAGTGTAACTTTGTGACAAAATACTTGGGTAGTGGTCACCATAGAAGACAATTGTAATTGGCTTATTAATCTTATCAATCTTACCAATAAATTCCTTCACAGCTTGATCAGTGTATTGGACACCCTTAATATAAGTTGCCATCTGTTCTTTAACAGCGCCACTCTTGAACAAGTCACCAGAAATCTTACCCATGTATTCATTCTTAGGGTACCAATCATTATATGGCATGTGGTTTTGAATAGAAATCAAGTTAATAAATTGACCGCCCTTTTCAGAATTAATCTGACGAAGGCCATTAGCATAAGTAGTAAAATCTGAATTATAGCTACTCTTGCCAAGCTTCTTTTGTGCGATAATCTTGTATTTAGAACCTAAGTATTCAAATTTATTAAACTTAAATCTCTTATAATCTTCAACTCTTGAATAGTAAGTACCAATAAATGGGTGAACTGCTGACTTGTAGTCAAAGTTCATACCGATGGTTGGATAGAACTTATATCTCGGTACAACTTGAACATAAGGAGTCAAAGTTGATCTAAACATCCCCATATTAAGTCCTGTCAAAGTTTCCCATTCCATATTGGCAGTACCACCACCATAGCCTGCACTAAGCATATTACCGTAAGTAGCACGCTTTTGCATTGATTGAATAAACTTAACTGGATTTGGAACTGATTTATCAATCTTGATGGTTGGGAAAGTATATGGATCAACAAAACTTTCACTCAAGTTAAAGACAACTGTTTGATCTTTAATGTTGTTCTTTCTTGTTTTATTAATTTCATCAGCTAACTTCTTATACTTATCATTTAAGTGATTAATCGTAGATTCTGAATAATTTTCTGGCTTATTCATAATCTGTAAATCAATATAGTTCAAGAAGTTTAATACTGGACCATTGATTTGAATATCACGTTCAGGATTTCTAAATGATTGCTTATTGTCAAAACCACGATTGATGTGATAAATAAGTCCACCATCATGGTTAAAGCGAGCTGGAGTTAAGAAAAGCAATACACTAAGAAGTGCCCAAATTCCTCTTCTCTTCCAGGAGCCTTTTTTCTTGATTGGAAACTTAATTTCAAGAAATACACAAATTGCAATAATAAGTATTAATGCAATAGCAATCATTATTAGCTTTTGCGCACCAACCATTGGAGCTAATGTCTTAAAGTTAGCTGCTTCACTTAATTCACTTGGATAGATTGGTTCACCACGAAGGTCGAGCTTGATTTTATTAGCAATCGCCCAGCCAATAGTGATTACACTAACTAAAATAGTAGAAGTCCAGTAGCGAGTTGTAATAAAGTAGAAAATTGAGAACATCGCATCAAGAAAGATTGTTGTTAAAACAATAGCAAAGAATCTTGTTCCCAATAAAAAGATAACTGCATTGATATCAGTAGCAGTAGTAATTTGGATTCTTAAGTTATCAGACTCAATTAAGAAAGAAGTAAAACTTAAGATATAGAACCAACCCCAAGTCATTAACTTAACTCGGTGTTCATAAGCCCAGTGCTTAAAGCTATTCCAAGTAGCTAGGATAATATCAGCTAAATCATCATACTTATTTAAAAATAGAACTGCATGTCTAAATGGCTTAATTCTAAATAAGAATTTTTCATAAATCTTAGTTAAAAGAAGGCAAACAAGCATCATTAAAATAAGCATCAAAAGCTTATTAAACCCAGCACTTCTAGTAATAGGATATGGGGTCATAAAACCTGTAGCAATTGGAGCTTGCATGAAGATAATTACTGGGATAAAGTAGCGCATTTCTTGCTTAGTAAATGACAAAATCGTCTTTTTAAAAATCAAAAATGCTGTAATAACCATTACAACCATAAATGGAGAAGTTGGATTATTCAAAAATTGACGATTCCAGAAACTAATGCTTCTGCCTGAAAGAACTTGATACCAATAAACCCCGTTAAAGCCAGCTACACCGACTAAGACGATTACAAATGATACAATTCCTCCAAGAAATGTCCATTTAAAGATTTTAGAAGAGATTTTTTCTCTTGCTAAAAACATCCCCCAAGCAAAATATAAAATCAAATACATGCCATAAATTGAATAATTAAATAGCATAGTACCTGCACTTGTTGCAAAACCAACAATAGTTAAAGTGCATAAAATTAATAGATTTTGTTTAGAAGTAAGCTTACGCTGCAAATCATATAAATATGGTTGAGCTAAAATACTAAAGACCAATCCTGCAAGCAATACAGAAGTACTTGTCAAAATCGGGAAAAATACTCCCCAAAGTCGCCACATATTAAAACGACCTGGAAATCTAAAGAAGTACACTAAATATTGTAAAACTAATGTTACAACAGCCAAGATCCAAAATCTAAAGGCTTCACTTGGATGTACTTTTTTCTTACTATATACCGCACCAAAGACCATAGGTACTAAAATAAGTGTGGCATTTTCTAGCATTTTTGGCATAAATCTGAGTAAACTTCCAAGCGGCAATCTTCCCATACTGCTACCAAAGTTATAAGCTTCAGTCAGCATTAGAAAAGTTGCTGCAGCAAGACAAAGAAATTGCCAAAATGATAGTGATTTTTTGGTTTTATTTTCACTCATAGTTCTAATCTATGTCCTTACTATTAATTTCCCTTTCACCATTACTTCTTTATACCCAATTTTTTCTTAATTGAGTACAAAATATCGACTCTCTTGCCTCGTCCCATGAAAAAATCAACAATATCATGACGAAACTTAAAAATCATAATAACAGTAATAATACAAAAGATGATTCCAGCAGTTAAAGACTGCGTAAATTCATACATGCTAAATAGTACCATAAATATGAGTGGGGGAATCGTTAAATTTTGCATAATTGCTGTTAAGACTAATGCAATAAGGACTGTAATAAGTCCTGCTTTCCAATCATAGGCTAGTGCTACCAAAATTGATACAGCTACACCTTTACCACCTTTAAAGTGGTTCCAAATTGGAAAACAATGCCCTAACATAAGTCCTAAACCAGTATAAGCTATGTAAACCTTTCCAGGAAACAAGAAATAAACAATTAATAACGCAATAGCTGTTTTTAACAAGTCACCTACACAAGTTAAGATACCCCATTTTTTGCCAAAAACAGCTCCCATATTAGCTGTACCGGGATTACCTGAACCATATTGGGTAGGATCAAGATGTAAAACAAAGCGTCCGATAATCATTGCAAATAAGAAATTTCCAAATACATACCCTATCAAGATACTCCAAATCGGTGCCATTAATAATCACCTTCTTCAGTATAATCATCATAAATTTTATACTTTTGTGTTTTAGTACTGGTAAAACTAAACCCATCAGCTACATTACGCTGATTTTGATAAGTTTCATTATTGTTTACTACTTCTTGCTGGAGTCCAAGCTCTTTTCTAACATAATCTGAAACTCTTTGTAATTCTTTTGTTGGCTGAACTTGATAAGAAGCACCATCAATTTCAACACTATAGCCATGAAGATAATCACTTTTAGAGCTGTTTGCACATTTACGATAATTCATCGCAATTTGTTGCAGAGCGCTAAATGGCAAATTAGTACGCACATTCCCTGAAACTGATTCTAGAATTGAATCCAAATTTGATAATGAACTTACTGAAACAGCTTTCTGAATCAAAGTAGTAATTACTTGTCTTTGACGCTTTTGTCGACCGTAATCACCCTCAGGGTCATCATAACGCATTCTAGAATATGCTAATGCACCAGCGCCACCCATATGAGTTGTTTGACCCTTTTTAAACCTATAGCCGCCATATTCAAAGCTTAAGGTAGGTTTTACATCAATGCCACCAACATAACGTATCATTTTCATTATGCCGCCCATATTCACAACGGCATAATATTTAATTGGCACATTAATCAATTTAGAAACACTTGCCATCGCCATTTTCGCCCCACCAATAGAATAGGCTGCATTTATTTTTTGAACCTCAAATTTTGAAGCCCCTACCATCTGAGCCATCGTATCACGAGGAATAGACATTAGCGAATAGCGTTTCTTTTTTGGATTAACAACCGCTAATATCATTGTGTCAGTATTTCCCATTTTCTCAGTTCTATTGAGCGCACCAGTATCAGTACCCATTAAAAGAACAGCAAAATTCTTTTTTCCATTAAATTCTCCACTCTTAATTTCAACTCTATTGCTTGGATCGTAGGTTTGGTCAACCGCATTTTTAGCTTTAAAATAAACATAAGCTGAATAACTTGCTGCAATTACTACAACGATTGCAACAATACTTACTATCCAAGACAAAACATGTTTCTTTTTATTATCTTCTGAATGAAGTTGGACGCGACTTACGTCTGGTTTTTTATTATTCCGCATTTTTATACCCTATTAATTTTATTAACAGTTAAATATTATAACAAAAAAGCAAGCCACCATAGGTTTGCTTTTGTTTTCTTATTAAAATCGTTACATTTCCTTAGTTAAGTGTCAGTATTAATTCAAAATTCTGAGAATTTTTCCCTTTCAAACTGAGTTCATCAGTTGAAGCGATAATAGTATTATCAGAATCAGATAAATTAAAATTCGTAGATGCAATCTTTAATTCATGATTATTAATTCCAGTTAGAGTTAACTGATTAATACCTTTGTCTAGTTGCCAACCCTTTAAGACTAGAATTAGCAAGCCCAAAGAAAATGGCATCTCTTTATGTGAATTATTTTTCAAATAAAAAGATACATTTAACTGATTCCCTTCGAGTGCATAAGTTAGAACCACTTCGAAGTGATATGGAAAACTGCGATAGCTTTCCTCAGTATCGATTAAAGTAAGACTGACGCGACTATCACCCTTATCTACGACTGTCCAAGGTAAATCTAGCGCCCAGTTTTTCTCTTGGTCAATTGCTGGAAAAGCAACTGCCACCTTCTCTTGCTTATCACTATTTTTAAGATAATCAAACTTATCATGCTGATTGGCAAGGTTGACTAACCTTGCACCATTCTCATCCACAGAGACTTGCAAGAGAGAATTTTCAATTGTTTGCATAATGTTCTCCCAACTTTTCCCCTTTTTGAAAATAGCACTTATAGGGGTTAAATGTCAATTTTCTAATAGAGGACTTTATCTTCTCCTTCTTACAGCGACAATAATTACACTAAAAATATTTATTTCAATAAAAAACGCGCTTTTTACTAAAGCGCGCATAAATTGTCAAATTTGATAATCGATTCTATCACGAAATGCTTCTGTTAAATCAGCTGATACCTTTGCTACAAATGAGCCATCATCAGCTGTTTTAATATCGTTTGGATCGCTTGCATCTGGCAACTTTTCCTTATTGTAAAGACGACTAGCCAAAGTATCAGCTGCCATCTTCATTGCCTCTCTTAAGCCTTCTCCTTCAGTAATTGCACCTTTAACATCTGGAAAACTGATCACATAAATATCATGTTCCAGTGGCTTAAAAATAGCTGGATAAGTTACAATTCTATGATCCAATTATATTCCCCCTATCATAAAAATAACCTTTACTCTATGTTCATTATATACCTAAAACAAAAAACTCGACCAAAAAGGTCGAGTTTTTTATTGATGAACTATTAATTAGTCGTCAAGCTTTTCCTTGTTAACAACATCCAAGTTTTCGTCGAATGTGTAAACAACAGGTTCACCAGTCTTCATTTCTAAGTCCATGATATCTTCATCAGAAATGTTTTCAATGTACTTAGTTAAAGCACGAAGTGAGTTACCGTGAGCTGCGATAATTACGTTCTTACCGTCAAGCAAGTCTGGAGCAATGTGATCTTCCCAGAATGGCATTACACGATCTAAACATACGTGTAAGTTTTCTGCCTTAGGAACGATGTGTGGATCCAAGTTTGCGTAGCGACGGTCATGTGCTTGACTGTATTCGTTGTCGTCATCAATTTCTGGTGGCAAAACATCGTATGAACGACGCCAAATGTGAACTTGTTCGTCACCGTACTTTTCAGCAGTAGCCTTCTTGTTCAAGCCTTGAAGAGCACCGTAGTGACGTTCGTTAAGTCTCCAAGTCTTAGTTTCAGGAATCCAAAGTTGACCACTTTCTTCAAGTGCAAAGTGCAAAGTCTTGATTGCACGAGTAAGCAATGAAGTGTAAGCTTGATCAAATTCAAGACCGTGTTCCTTGATTAAACGACCAGCTTTTTTAGCTTCTTCAACACCTTTTTCTGAAAGGTTAACATCAACCCAACCAGTAAATTGGTTAGAAAGGTTCCATTCACTTTGTCCGTGACGGATCAATACTAATTTAGACATGAAATATCTCCTTTAAAAATTCAATGTTTCAACAAATATTCTACCACAATCTAGGAAAATGAGCAGAAAAAAACAGTCTTAAAAAATGGTAAACTAATAATGTAAGCCTTTTAATTTTCAAGAAAGAAGATAAAACATGGAAAAACAAATAAAACTTGATGGTGGAAGCCTATCAATTGACGTATTAAATGCAATTTTTGAAACTATTCCCCAGGAAATGGACGTCTTAGACGAAAATGATGTAGTTGTATGGTCATCAATGAATAAGGATCGTTTATTTAAACGTACCGAAAAAGATATTGGCAAAACTGTTTATGAAGTTCATCCAGGCCACAGTCAAAATCATGTAAAGGCTGTTTTAAAGCAAATGCATGATAATAAAAGAAAAAATCTTTCAATTATGATCCATAAGAATGGCATCCCTGTTAATATTTCTTTTTATAGTCTCCATAATAAGCAAGGCAAATATATCGGCTGCATTGAAGTAACTCAGCCGGTAGAGAATTTACAAGTCAGCGGCAGTAAGCTGCGCAATATTTTAAATATTATTAAAAAGCATTAATTTTGCTCTATATTTTTCATTTTTAAGATGAAAAGCTTATACTAGCTTTAGTTTTTAAAAATCGAGGCAATATTTATGAAAAGAAAATTCAAATTATTTACTGAATTATTTTTAGGTTTAATTTTAATATTAATACTTTCAGCTTGTTCCACTTCTAAATCAAAAACAAGCGCTCTACCTAAAGCTCAAACTATATTATCCACTGCTCAAAACACTAACTTAAATTCTTTGCAAGCAACTTGGGCTCAAACTAATTCCAACAAGCAAACAGAACAAAAAGCTCTAGTTAAATATACTAAAAAGCCATTAATAATGTATGTGGATTTTTCTACCCCATCTAATCGGTATAAAATGTGGATCAATAATAAAACTAACTATATCCAAATGCATGGTACGGCTACTAATAAATGGTTTAAAACTAAACTTACTGATGCGTCTTCATATAGTCAATTAGCTGATAGTATCGCTAAAAATGCTTTGCTTAATTTTGACGATTCAACTGCCAAACTATTTAAAGTCAAAAAAACGACTAGCGGTTATTCTCTAACTTATAAAGGGTCAAATAAAGAAATTTGGAATATAATTAAACAAAATTCTAGTCTAACTTCTACAATTGGAGTAGACTTTTCTAGCGCAAAACCAATCAACAGTACAATAACTATCAATACAGATAAAAATTATAAATTAACTAACTTAGCAGTTTCAGCCAAATACAAAATTCAAAACAAAATCAAAACACTATCAATGAATGTGGATAAAATTAATAAATTAGGTAAATTGAAAGTTCCATCTTCAATAACTAAAAATGCAGTAAACTTAGAAAAAACTAAATAATTTTTGAAAAAGTCACTATCTTTAATAAAGAAAGCGACTTTTTAAGTTACAATATAAGTGTAAATAATAAGGAAAAGAGAAAGTAGAATCAAATGAAATTCAAGAAAATTTTTATTGCAATTAGCTTAGGAGCAGCTTTAGTATTAGGTGGCTGTTCACAACAAAAAAAGGCAGCAGAGCCTATTTTAACTAAAAATCAGGTCATCAAAAAGACACAACAAACTTTCAAAAGTGGACAAATCATTCAATCTATTCGCTTATCTACCGATACATCAAGTCAATTGGTATCGGCAAATGCCAGTTTTGGTGGAGAGCCAACTATTTTTCATATTAACAATGAAACCAGTAGCAAAGGTAAAACCCAAAATACTGAAGAATGGGTCAATGCTAATAATGTGTACTTAAATGGCCGAAGCACATGGTACAAGACTAATTTTGAAAAGCTTAGCGGTCACTCTTATGCAGAGCTTTTAGATGCTGTAATAAATAATCAAACAATGATGAATCCTGATGATAAATTATTAAAAGCTTTTAAAATGACTCGAAAGAAAAATACTTATACTTTAACTGCAACTATTAAAGACAAATCTATTATGAAAGATGCTGCAGATCCTATTTTTTCAACAACTGCTCAAAGTGCTGAACAAGAAAAAGTGTTCCGCAGAATTCAAAAATACGGCAAATATCAAGATATGACAGTTAAAGCAGTAGTCAAAAACAAAAAACTTACATCATATAATTTATTTATTAATATGAAACTTGGAAAACTAATGAAAGTTCGTTTAGGTCAAAGTTATGGTAACTTTGGTAACCATGACTTCTTAAAACTTCCAGATAGTGCTCTCAATGCTAAGCCACTACCTAAGTCAAGTACAAAATCTAAGTAAGGAGATTTTTATGAAATTAGGAATTATTGGCAGCGGAAAAATCGTTCACGATTTTTTAACAACTGCAGACAAAATTGATGGATTATATTTAACAGCTATTTCTACAACTAAACGCAGTCAAGCAATTGGCAAAGAACTTGCCGAAAAATATCATATCTCAAAAACTTATACATCTAATCGTGAACTTTTGAATGATACAGATGTTGATACAGTTTATGTAGCAGTTCCTAATTCTTTGCACTATATTATTGCTAAACAAGCTTTAGAGGCGGGAAAGAATGTTATTTGTGAAAAACCTTTTGTTTCAACAACTACTGAAGCTCGAGAATTGAAAGAAATTGCTGATGCCAAAGATTTAATAATTGTTGAAGCAATAACAAATATTCACTTAGAAAACTTTAAACATATTAAAAAAGACCTTAAAAAAATTGCACCAGTTCATATTTTATCTTTGAACTACACTCAATACTCTAGTCGCTATGACGACTTTTTAGAAGGAAAAATTGCACCTGTTTTTGATCCTAAAAAAGATGGCGGAGCTTTAAAAGATTTAAATATCTACAACATTCATTTAGCCGTAGGATTATTTAAAAATCCAAAAATAGTTCAATATTATCCAAATATGCAGCGTGGTATTGATACCTCAGGAATTCTCAATTTAGCTTATCAAGGTATGCAAGCTAGCTTAATTGCTGCTAAGGACTCTTATGCTTCACCTCGCTTATTTATTGAAGGAGAAAAGGGAACTATCTTTTTTAATGGCTCCCCTGGTGAATTAAACAGCTACAATTTAGAGCTTCGCGGTCAAAAAACTGAAAAATTTAACTTTAATACTTACAATCATAGGATGGCTAGCGAATTTAATGATTTCGTTAAAACTATCGATAGTCATAATACTAAACAAGCAGATGAATGGTTTGAACATAGTTTGCAAGTGCTAGACGTTTTATCTGCAGCCAAACGTTCATATTAAAACACAAAAAATCTCGCTATTATAAAGTAGCGAGATTTTTTATTATCTAGTTAATAACCTTCTTACTCGGTCAACACTATTAAATTGTCCTGAGTAAATAATTTCATCATCTTTTTCAATCACTGTTGAACCATGTGGCGATAACCACTGACCATTGCGTCTAATTCGACTAACAGTAATCGAATCAATGAAATCTAAATCTTTTAACTCTTTTCCAATATAACGTGGATTTTTGACAGTTGCTGAATACAAAATGTTCTTAGTATCAGTAATAATTTGGTAAACACCAGGTGATTCAATAAGTGCTCTCATTAGAGCAGATCTAATATTGATGAAGTTAAAGATTTCAATATTATCTTTAACTAATTCTTCCACCGTTTCTGCATCCGGTTGTCTTAAACGAACAATAATTCGCTTAGGAATTTGGCTAGCTTTAGCTAATTTAGCTAATTTTAAATTAACCTCATCACTATGATTTGCAGCAACAAATATATCTCCATCAAACGCACCAACATCTTCGAGAGTTTTTTGGCTTAAATCTTTAATTAAAGTTAGATTTTCAGCCCGACTCTTATAAGTATTATACTTTTCTTGATCATCTGTAAACATAGTTACTGAATACCAATTATCGTGTAAGTCATGAGCTACCGGTACGGTTAAAGTATTTGCCCCCATAATTACTACACGCTGCTTAATTCTATCTTCTGGTGAAAGCTTAAACAATGAATTAAATACAATTGGACTAACAATGCAAACCACAACCGCAGCTAAAATAAAAGCATCTGATTGAGTAGAAGTTATTGCATGAAGTTTTTGTGCAACTTGCAAAGTTGGAAGAACAATCGTAATTGTTGTAGCTGTCAAAAAACCACCAGCAAAAGCATTACGCTTGTCAAATTTCCTCATAAATACTGCTACAACTGGAGCTTTAGCAATAAATAAGAATAAAATCAAAATTGGTAATAGCATCAAAGCATTAGGATTAGTGAAAAGCGATTTAAGATTTAACCTTACTCCAGTCATAATGAAAAAAATCGGAATAAAGAAACCATATCCAATCGAAGTCAGTTTATCCTTAGTTGACTCACTAGGCTCTAAAAGTTTCATTACCATCCCGGCCAAAAACGCACCCAGAATGTTTTCAGCTCCTACACGTTCTGCAACTGTAACTAATGCAAAAATCAAGAAAAAGGCTAATCGAATATCTAATTGAGTTGTTGACTTAGTTACTTTTACAAACCACAGATAAGGCTGTTTAAAACGACGCAACAAGAAGATAGCTGCTACAAAAAGTAAGATAATCAGCCACAATTGCCCTGCATTTCCCCCATGCACTGAAGCATAAATGGTCAATAATAAAAGCGGAATAACTTCTCCCATAACTGCAGTCAAAAGAATTGTCTGTCCAATTGGACGACCCAAAATCTCCTTTTCCTTTAAAGTAGCAATTACTACTCCTAAAGCTACAGTCATAAAGATAATACTTGCCAGCATTACTTCACTAAATAGACCAATCAACTTCAAAATAAAAGCTAAAACTATTGCACTTAGTGCTACACCAAAAAATGCAATCGCTGCGGTTTTTAATGGATCTACCATTTTACCAGCATGAGACTTTCCTTTAGGATTATTTTTTCTACTTAACAATTCAAAATCAATTTCCATCCCTGATAAAAACATCAAAAGGATTACTCCAAGATTCGATAAAAAAGTTAAATCATGAGTTGTAGAAATCAAATTAAAACCACTTGATCCCATAATAATTCCAACAATAATTTCAGCAACTGCTGTCGGCACATTGTTAACTTTAAATCGTGCCATAAAAATTGGAATCACTAAGGCTAATAATACGACTATGAATAATGATAATTGTTCCAAATTTACAAACCCCCTTTTTGTTCTAATTATTGTACAAAAAATACGCTTATTCCTAAAGAGAAAAAGCGTATTTTCTTAATTTAGAAGTTACCAGCTTTTACAAATTGTGTTGCACTGATTGCATAATACTTGATTCCTTGAATAGTTACTTTAGAACCATAAGTTTTGACAGAATTGCTTTTTAGCAACTTAGCGCTGCCAACTCTTACCCCGACTGTATCATAAACATAAGCATTCTTTTTTAATTCACGGTCGACACCCTCAACATTAGAACTATTAACATAAGAATCTTTACCAATCTGAAGATACTTTTTACCTTTAATTTCTTTTTCACCAGTTACATTGACAGCGACTCCAGCTTTTTTTAAGCCCTTACTACGTTTGCCTTTTTCATTATAAACATAAGAATCATGCATTAAAGTCTTAGTTTCAGTAGATGGCGCTTGAGCAACTGGAGTTTTAGAAGTAGTTGGAGCTGCGGTTTTTTGAGCAGTTGAATTGCTTGCTTGTAAGTCATAATAATACTTAATCAAATCAAAAAATTGATCCATAGAATAACCCCATGTAGCAAAATATCCATCTGGATCTCCATGGTCTGTTCCTCCTAAAAATTTTGATACAGCTAAGTGTGACCAAACTGTTCCATTGCCATCATGAGTTGCATTAGTTGGAGTTAAATCATAACGGTGCAAGATTTTAGCTGCATAAATAGCATCATTATTGATACTTTTAGCAAAGTCATTACGATCTGTTTCTTCACAAAGTTCAATTTGAACAAAGCGATTATTCGCCATCGGACCTGCTCCCCATGCACCATAATCAGGTGTCATCATTTGAATGGTACCATCTTTATCCACAAAAGCATGAACATAAGCATACATATTCATCCATTCACGGTTAAAATAGATAGCTTCATCATGAGCAGTGGCACCAGGAGTGGCAGTTTCATGAATCACTACACCATCTGGCTTACCATTATTTTTATATTTAATTGGATTTTTTTCATAAAACTTATTGTACTTAATATTCTCTGTTTTAAGCATCTTATAGAGGTAAGTCGTTCCTCCATAACTAAACTCTTTAGCAGTAGAGTTAAGATCTGCAGCTTGAGACTTAGCACTGACTGAGAGACTTCCTGCAGCCACAGCTAAGCCTAACGCTGTAATCGCCCATTTTTTTAGTCTCATTTAATTTTCTCCATTCCCAATTGAAAAAATTAATTTTTGGCAAAGTTGGCATGCTTGATGTATTCACGAATACCTACTTTGTAATACTTTTGACCATTAATAGTTACTGCACTACCGTAAGTTGCAACAGATTGATTCTTTTTGTACTTAAGATTATTATCGCGATTGCCATATTCATTATAAACATATGAATTATGCTTCAAAATGCGGGACGTTCCGTCAATATTGCCAGCTGCGATATATTGATTTTCACCAACACGGTAATATTTCTTACCTTTAATAGTTTCTTGACCATAAGTTGGGATAACGTTATCTGCCTTAAGCATTTTAATATTACGGATTCTTTGGCCCTTTGAATCATAAACATAAGCGTTGTGCATTAAGTTCTTACTTACTTTAACACTTGCACTTTTTGGTGCTTGAGAAACAGCTATTGCTGGTTGTTCACTATTATTTTCGAATAAAGTACTGTTTACCCAACCTTTTCCTGCAATATGCATCCGCTTTGAACCGTTGTAATAAGTAATGGTTTTATCTACTGTTACGGTTTGACCTTTTGATACAGAACCTGACTTAGCAGAAATGGCATGGTCAGTTGGCCAAGCATATGTCGCACCTGACTTTGCAACAGTATATGACTTAGCTTGAGTAGAAATTTGTGGATCATATTTGGTTAAATCGTATGTTGTAATATGATTATTTAATGAAATATTGTAGCGATGATCAGTAGCATAAGTTCCAGTAAGTGCTTTAGTTGCGGCAGCATATGTTGATGCGTTTTCAAGCCAAGCACCTTTGTAGCGATCTGGTTGCCAAGTCACACCTAGACGTAACTTCTTACCATTATCATCAAAAGAACCTTCATATGAGGTATATTTTCTAAAAGCAGCATTAATATAATAGCTCTTGCCACTAGAATTTTCTTCGCGAGTATTAGCAATATAAGTGGCACCATCCCAACCATCATTTGCTTTCATTCCGAATAAATTATTTGCTTCAGTTGCTAGTTTTGATTGACCCCAGCCTGATTCAACAATCGCTTGTGCAATCATCACTGATGGATATACACCATAAGTCTTGGCTGCTTTTTGAGCTTGTTTAGCAGCCTTATTTAAAAATGCTTCTTCAACATCGGTTGCAGCTTCTGCTTTTTGAGTGTTGGCATTTTTTACAAATGGTAAATTATTAATAGCAGGCATAGCTGCGGTTAAAAGAGTAGCAGTAGCTACTCCTGCGATAAATTTGGTCTTCATGAATAGTAAAAATCCTCCTTATGATATTACTTATTTTATAAGGTTCAGCCCATTGTGACAACGATATTAATTAATTTGAAACAGAAATATAACAATCCTTGCTTTTTATCAAACTAAATAAGAGCAACCTGGAGTTGCTCTTACTATTAAAGTACGCGCTTTGCTACAGTTGGGTAATAATATGATGTTAATGTTTGCAAAATTACCCCTTGTTCTGGAGTTGCAGCATTCACGTATTGATTATTGCCAATATAAATTGCAACATGATATGGATTATTTACATCGCCCCAATAAATTAAATCACCTGCTTGAAGTTGGTCCATTGATACAGTTGTACCAACTTTCACTTGATCCCAAGTTGTTCTTGGCATATTAACTCCTGCAGCATGCGAATAAACATATTGGACAAGCCCTGAACAATCAAAGCCATCTTCACTAGCTCCTGACCATACATAAGGTTTACCAACTTCTTTTTTAGCTAAAGAAACTATAGCATCTGCACGGTTAGTAGTATTTGCTACTGGAGCTTGTGTTGCTGGCTTTGACTGTGCTGTATTTTTAACAGCAGCCTTCACTATTTTTTTAGCAACATTTACCTTTTTAACTTTATCAATTGTTTTCTTTATTACAGAATTAGTATTTTTTGCTGAATCTGCTTTTTTAATAGTTACAGTATTTTTTTCATTTTTAGAAAAAATTTGCGGTGTTTTTTGAGCATTTACTTTTTTAACTTCTGTTTTTACCGCTGTTTTCTTTTTTGGGTGTTTAGCCACATCATTTTCAACATCTATTGTATATCTTGCTGGAATCCATTCACGAGTTCCGACTTTATACCATAAGTTTCCTTGTTTATCTAATGCAGTCTTAGCCACATTCCATACCGTTCCATCTTTTGCACGAAAACCCATAAATTGACCATTATTATAGCTAGTCCAAATCCTCACACCCTTGCCAGGTAGATAATGGATTTTCACACGCTTTAATGCCACAAAGCTCGAAGCTGAAACAGTCTTAAATGAGCTTACCGTACTAATACCGGTCAAAGTTAAAGCAGCGGCAGCTCCTATTTTAAATAATTTGTGTTGTGTCATTCTTCAATCCCCTTTGGTAGCGAAAAGTTAAGCAAATTACGCTAATTATTTCTGACTATACATATCTATTGTAACGGGTGAATTGTTACAATTGTGTTACAAAGCCTAATAACTTAAATTATTTTTAGCTTTATATTTAGTTATTTTGTAGATAACACTTAAACCTAAAAATCGTGCAACAAAAAAGTGATATTTTTAAAGTTTTTCTTCAAAAATACCACTTAATTTTTATAAATTTATTATTCATTAATTAAGCACACGACGTGCAGCTGATGGATAGAAATATGAACTCAAGGTTTGTTTAATCACACCTTGTGAAGGAGTTGCAGCGTGGATATATTGATTATTGCCAACATAAATGCCCACATGATATGGAGAATTAGTTGAACCCCAGAATAAAAGATCGCCTGGTTTTAAGTTTCTTAACGAAACGCTCTTACCTTGATTTACTTGAGAATAAGTTGTACGGCTGATATCAACACCGGTAGCCTTTTTATATACGTATTGAGCAAGTCCTGAACAGTCAAAACCTTTTGGTGTAGTTCCTCCCCATACGTAACTTTTACCGACTTGCTCATTTGCTAAAGAAACAACGGCTGATGCATCTCCAGTAGATTGAGTCGCAGTTTCTTGCTTATCGGTGGCAGTTGGTGCTTGACTAACTGCGGGAGTTACCTTCTTTGCTTTCTTTACTTTCTTTGCTTTAATATTTTTAGCAGCAACGGAATTAACATTTACAGTATACTTAGCTAAAATCCATTGATTTTCGCCAATAGAGTACCAAGTACGACCCTTTTTATCAATTTGTGTATCTAAAACTTGGTAAGTAGTACCATGAGCAGCACGTACTCCGGTAAAATGACCATGGTTAAAGTTATCCCAAATATTAATTCCATAGCCAGGTACGTAATTAATCTTAACAGACATTGTAGCAGCCTGAACATGACCAGATTGCGCACTAACTTCATGAACTGCTGTAACACCAGTCACAGCTAAAGTAGCTGCAGCTGCAGCCTTTACAAACTTATTATTAAATTTCAAAATTCAAATCTCCTTAATTCCTGTATTGGCAAAAATACATCTAAACTACAGGTATCTTTATACTTTCTTAATTATTCACAATGTCTATAGTACCCTTGTAATGTTACATAATTGTTACAAAAATAATACACAAAATAAAAAACGTCTAAAGCTATTACTTTAGACGCTTATTTCGTTATTTAGAACGAGAATTAATTTGTTTTAATTATAAAACTCGCTTAGCTGCTGATGGGTAGAAGTAGCCAGACAATGCTTGCTTACGAACACCTTGTGAAGGAGTTGCAGCGTGAACATATTGGCCATTGCCTACATAAATACCAACGTGGTATGGAGCACTTGCAGAACCCCAGAACAAAAGGTCACCCTTCTTTAAGTGGCTTAATGAAACACGCTTACCAACATTAACTTGTGCGTAAGTAGTACGTGGAAGAACTTTCTTACCGGCTTGCTTGTATACGTATTGTACTAAACCTGAACAGTCAAATGCGTATGGTCCAGTAGCACCGTATACATAGCTCTTACCAACTTGCTTTTTAGCAAGCTTAACAACTGCGTTTAACTTTTTAGTCTTTGCTGAAGTTTTCTTTTTTGGTGTTTGAACTGCTGCAGCAGTATTAGAAACACTAGCGGCAGTATTTGCACTTGCATCAGTAGTATCAGCGCTAACCGGAACATTGATTACTGAAATACCAGTAAAGAACACTGATAAAACTGCTGTAAACTTAACTAAACTAGACTTAAACTTCAAAATTAATTCTCTCCCTAAAATTATGTAATATTTTTTATTTGCTATTTAAAAAATTTGAATGAAATCTTATTCATTTCTTAAATCATTCAACGATTAATATGATACCTTTCAAATGTTACATAATTGTGTCAAAAAAACTACCATACCGTTAAGAAAACAAAAATTCAGCAATTAAATCTGTAAAAAAGATAATTTATGCGCTTTCAATTTTAGAAATTATCAAATCTAACTTTTCTTCCGTATCATTCCAAACATCATTGTAAAGAATATGCGCATCCTGTTTTAAAGAATTGGGTAATGGATTTAATTCGCTTCCGCTTAAGCGCTCCCTAACCATTTCCACAGTATCCCCACGTCTAATTAATCGTTCTTTTAGTTCATCAATGTTTGAAGCTGTAACATATAAAAAATATGCTTGTCCTTTTAATTGTGTTAAATATGATTTAATTCCCTGAATATCTACAATTAAAGAAACAATATCATGGTCTTTCCATGCATTTTCTAAAGCTTCTTTACTAGACCCATATTTAAATTTGCCATACTTTACATGTTCAAAAAAATGCAATTTATTAAAGCTTTCGTCAGTTTCAAAATAGTAGCTTTTATCTGCTACTTCTCCTTCTCTCATAGGTCGAGTTGTATGGGTAATCACACGTGGAATGCCATACTTTCTAGTTAAATATTCTGAAATTGTCGTCTTACCAGCCCCACTTGGTCCAGCAATCAAAATAATTTTCTTCATCAAACAGTGCCACTTTCCTTGCAAACTTTTCATTTCCGTAATAATATTTTACTATTGTAATCGAAAAGGTGGAAAGGAGCAAAATTCCTTATGAAAAAATCAGATGTAAAAGTTGGAGCACTTGTGGGAGCGAAATCAGAAGAAGAACTTAAAAAGCCTTTTATTGGTAAAGTTGAAAAAATCTATGAAAATTCAGCACTTCTTGCAATCACTTCCTATGATCCAGTTGATGAAACTGCTATTAGTGATTTAAATAATAAGATTGTAGTAAACTTTAAGAACCTTAAAAGTGCACGCAGTCTTAAAAACTCTAAAACTGCTAAAGCTAATGAAGTTAAAGTTGAAAAAATCAAGAAACCCGTTGCCAAAAAAGAAGATAATGAATAATTTTCTTTTCTGGAGCAGAGAAAATCTTTCTCTGCTCTTTTTTTCTGTCTTATTTTTTCCTAAAATGAAATGAGCAAACTACAAGGAGAAAAATATGAAAGAAAAAACAAAAAAAGTTCTATTTTGGTTTATTCTCATTCAGCCATTTCTTGATCTTTATTGGTTCTATAATGGAAAACTTGCCGAAATATTGCCTTTCACTTTACCCACAATTATCCGTATTTTAGCCGTATTTGTAATATTTTGCATGTTTTTTAGTCAAAAACAAAATTGGCAAAAACTCGGACATGACAAGTGGCAACTAGCATATTTTGCTTTATTAATTATTTATTCGGCTCTTCATCTACTTCATGTAAAAAACTTTCACAGTATTAACCCCTCTGACTATAATTATTCTACAATCAGTGAAGTTTTTTATTTGATTAGAATGTTGTTGCCTTTACTAGTAATATTTTTTACATCTGAACTAAATTTTACTAGAAATGATTTTCGCAAAGTGATTGCTGGAATTTCGGGTCTTTTTTCATCTACCATTGTAATTTCCAATCTTTTTATTATTTCGCTTAAATCTTATGAGACCGGATTTATTAACTCTAATATCTTTATGTGGTTCTTTAATCCTAATATTGGTTATTCACATATGGCTTCAAAAGGCTTCTTTAACTTTGCTAACATGGTCAGCGCTGTCTTATTTATGCTTGTTCCACTTATGTTTTATTTTATGTTTACGAGCTTTAATTGGAAAATCGTAACTTTAAATATTATTCAAGCTCTAGCTATGATTGAACTTGGAACTAAAGTAGCAGCAATTGGACTTGTTGGTGGAATTATTATCAGTATTTTAGTTTATTTTATTCATCTTTTCTTATTTAAAAATACTTCTAAAAATACTAAAGCAATAATTGCCACAATTATAATTGAAATCGGTAGTTTAGCAATTCTACCATTTGGACCTGCAATTCAACGTTACAATTATGAAATTTATTTAGCTCATCAATCTGACCATAATTTAACTGCTACTAATCAAAAATTAAATAACGGTCTCAAGAAATATAAAGGCAAAAAACGTGAACAATTTTTACGTGAATTTATCAAAGATAACTACCAAGAATATGCATTGAATAAAAAATTCGTATTTAAGAGCTATCCTTATCAATACAATCCAGAATTTTGGTTAAAAATCATGAAAAAACCTGGTGAAACTCGAATGCAAAATCGCTATGTTGAACGAGCAATGCTAGATCAAGTTAAAAATTACAATAATAACAAACTAGATAAATTTTTAGGAATTTCATACACTCGGGAAACGAATATTTTCAATTTAGAGCGCGATTTTACTTCGCAGGTCTATTCCCTTGGCTGGGTTGGTATGCTCTTGTTTATCGGCCCATATGTAGCAATTCTACTATATGGAATTTATAAATGGATTAAAAACAAAAAAGCAAGAACCTATTTGGTCAGTTCTATGCTTTCATCAATTATTTTTATGCTTTTTGCAGCATATTATTCCGGAAATGTAATGGACTTTTTAACTGCAAGTTTTATTTTAGCATTTGTTGAAGGAAGCTTATTAACGCAAGTCAACAATAAAAAGAACAAGGTCTAGGCCTTGTTCTTTTTCGATTTTATCTTATTTTTCAGCTTGCTTAATAAAGCTCTGATCTGGAATTCTAATTAAATAATATCTTGTTGCAATTCTACCAGCATGAAGTCCAATTCCATTTTGCCAAGTTTGCTTATATCTTGCCGTATAAACAGCTACATAGGCTCTTTGATATTTTTTATCCATTTCTTTAAGTTCTTTTAATTCATACGGAATCTTTTCTGCGCTTACATTTAAAGGACTATTTCCATAAGCAACTGAAGCATAATCACTGCCTACAGTTACCTTAGTTCCTGCACGATAGTAAGTATATGTTTGCGAACCAAACTTTTTCTTAGCAGAATTAATCGTTACATAGCTAGAGTTTCCTACTCCTGTATTCATCACAAGTGGTTCATATTTAACACTTGAAGTAATACGACTTGCATCATCTAAGTTAGGATTATCCATTGCAGATTGATTAAACATCCATCCAGTTGCAATAATTAAAATTATTACTTCTATAATATCAATCGTAAAATTCGGCCAGCTAAAACGCTTATGCTGCTTTATAATCATCTTAATTCGACGTTTGCGAATATTTTGTACAACAAAAACTAAATAAAGTAATATAATAACCCATAAAAGGATTCCGAGTAAGTTCCAGCTAATCATAAAATAGCCCTCCTAGATATTTTATATTATATTGTTTTTTACTTCACTTAACAATTGAAACCTTACCTATTAAGTGGGAAAATAAACTTGTAATAGTTTAGTTATAGGAAAGTTTTTTATGGTAGCAGTAGCATTTTATTCAATAACTGGGCAGACCAAAAAGTTCGTAGTAAAAACTGGTCTTGAAGCCCATGAAATTGACGATGCGTGGCCACAATATGAGATGGGAGAAAAGTATGTTTTAATAACTCCATCTTATCAAGATTTTATGATGGACTCGCTGGTTGATTTTTTAAATTATAAAGACAATAAGAAAAATTTAGTTGGTATTATTGGTTGCGGTAACCGTAACTTCAATGACCTTTTTGCTCAAACAGCAAAGAAGTTATCCGTTACACTAAAAGTTCCAATACTTTATTTATTGGAATTTAGTGGTACTGACAAAGATGTTAAAAGCGTAAAACGGATCATTAAGGATCTTTCTAAGGGTCAAAGTACGAAAGAGGTACAAAAACCTAAAGAATTACGTGGAAATATTAGCTTTTTAAGTGACTATAGGTAATATGAGTAAAAAATATACAACAATTAATTGGAATAAAATAGAAAACCGAGTCGATTATTCAGCTTGGTCCAGATTAAATGATTTTATTTGGGAACCTGAACGAATTCCAGTTATAAAAGATAAAAAAGAATTTTTACAGCTGGACCCTAAAGTTCAAGATATTTTCTTAAAATCATTTTCTGCTTTAGCTTTTATTTCAAGTATGCAAGTTAAACTTGGAAATGATATCGTTAAGAAGGATTCATCAACCCAAATTGAATATTCAGTCTTCAATGCATTGAGTTATCTTGAATCAATTGCTAACAAAGGCTACAGTAATGTAGTTCAGAATTTAGCAGATCCTCTAAAAATCAATAACTATATGGAATGGGCTGAAAATTCTGATATTTTGCAAGATATTGCAACTTTAATTGGAGATGTCTATTTAAAGGGCAGCATTTTACAAAAGAAAATCGTTCTTTCATTTGTAGAAATGTCAGTTTATCATGCAGATTATTATGCACCTTTGTTTATTTTTGGTGATGGTAAACTAACTCGCACAGCAGAAATAGCTAAGCTTGCAATTCGCACTACATCCTTTAATGCCATGTATCCAGGAGTCAAATTCCGGGCAGAATGGGATAAGCTATCTAAAGAAGAACAAGAAGATGTTAAAGTTTGGATTGATACTTTTGTAGCTGATTTAGATGAATTAGTAGAAAAACATATAAACGAATTGTATTCTAATACTAATTTCGGTGATGGTGCCAAGCACTATTTCCGTTACACCATCAATAAAAACTATATGAATCTTGGTTTTCCAACTCCATATCCAGATAGTGCTGAATCAATTAATCAAACAATTCAGCGAGGAATTATTAAAAATGCCGTATTTGAGGATTTCTTCTTCTATCAAAATGACAATACACTAATTCACTTCAAAGAAGAAAACTAAAATAATCACTGCTTGATTTTAAGCAGTGATTATTTTTTATTTCTTTTCAGTTTTTTCTGACTTTTTAGCTGTTTCTTTCTTTTCAGGTTTTTGGTATTCACGAATAACTTTAAGCTTTTCAATGATTGAATCAGTTAAAATATCAGCCATAGCATCTGGATCTGCTAGCAATTCTTTTTCTGTTGCTAATTGATCAATTCTAAATTTTGAAACATTTACATAATCCGAACGCGTTTCGAAATAAACATTTACATCATAATCAATTCCATCTTCAAAGAAATTAGAAATCTTCTTATAATTACTATATGGTAAATTAATAATATTGATTTCTAAGGCAAAAGTTGCTGGACGTTGCCCCGTTACTGCAAGTTGAGTCTGAATCAAGGAATTGTGTTTTAATGCAGCTACTGTTTCCTTAATCATCTTATCTGCGTATTCATGTAACTTCTTCTTTGATTTACTAATATCGCCATATTTTACAGTTTCCAAATCCTGTAAATAGTCTTCATTTTCAATTTTTTCGGTTAAGTCTTTTAAGTTAATTTTCAAAACAAATTTTCCTTTTTCAATTTATATTTTTTCTTTCAATTAAATATTAGCATTATAAGTTGAAAAGTAAAAAGAAATTATTTTCGACAAATTATAAAAATCATGGTTAAATACTTGCTATGGAAACACGAAGAGATTTACACAAAAATAAGCAAACAAATCGACTAGTAATTTTAGGCATCCCTTTAATCATCCTGCTTACTTTAATTGGATTAAATTTTTCAAAAATTCAAAGTCAATGGAATTGGCTAACAATGAAGCAAGAACAAAAATTAGATGTACCTGAAATAAAGCAATTACCTGATTTACCTAATGGCTGCGAAGTTACTTCACTTGCAATGCTGCTTAATTACTACAAAATTAATGTTTCAAAAGATACTCTAGCCAGTCAAATTAAGCATGTAGACTCTTACACACAAGACGGAAAAATGCGTGGCAATCCGCACGTAGGATTTGTTGGAGCGATGAGTGTACAGAATGCTGGTTGGTGTGTATACAATGAACCTTTATACAATTTAGCTCATAAATACACTAATCGGATTATAAACTATACCGGACATAATTTTATAGATGTTTTAAAGCTAGTTTCTGATAATCACCCTGTACTAATTATTACGACATTAAATTTTAACCAAGTTGATGATATGCAAACTTGGAATACTCCTCAAGGAAAAGTTAAAGTTACTCCTTCAAGCCATGCTTGCGTGATTACTGGATATAATAAAAAGACTAAAACAGTTTATGTTAATGATCCATATGGAACTAAGAATAAAGCTGTAAGTTGGACCAATATTGAAAAAAGTTATAATCAACAAGGAAAACAAGCTTTATATATAAGTTAAGATCAAGTGAAGACTTGGTCTTTTTAATTGTATTTTATTACATATTTTGTACTTCTACCATTTCCAACTGTAACAATCTGGCCGGTATCTTTTAGTTTCTTTAAGTTTCGCTGAATTGTAGTTTGACTATAGCGTGGAATTTTTTCAACTAACTCTGCTCGTGATAAAGGTTTTAAAGCTTGTGATAAAGTTTTCATAATCATTTTATCAGCAGCAAGTTCCTTGTTTTTATTTCTGTGGACTACACCCATTCGATCAATTAATTCTCGATAAGCTTTTACAATAATACCAAGATAATAACTAATAAATGGTGCATAATTATTTTTATTTTCCATCCAGCCCTGTGAACTTTCTGCTAAAACTTCATAATAAGTTTCTTTACTATTTTCAATAATTTTTTCAAGACTAATGTATTTTCCTACTTCAAACCCCAATTGATACATTGTAAGCAACATTAATAATCTTGACATTCTTCCATTTCCATCACGAAATGGGTGAATTGATACAAAATCAAATACTAATGCTGCTGATAACAATAATGGAGACATTAAGTCTTTTTCTACTGCATCATTATAAGCCATGCTTAGTTGTTCGATTAATTCAGGGACTAAAAAGGCTTCCGGTGGATTAAATCTAATTTCTTCATGTCCATCAGCATATTTAGCTATAATCTTATTATTAATGTCTTTAAATTGTCCACCCCAACTATCACCAGAATACTTAAAAAGCTGATTATGCATAGAAAGTATTGTATTTTTGGAAATCGGCATATAACGATAATTTTCATGAATAAGACCCAATACATCCCTATATCCCGCAATTTCTTGTTCATTTCGATTATGTGGTTCTACTTTATCTGACATAATTTTTTCTAATCGCTCATCTGTAGTCCAAATTCCTTCAATCCTATTGGAAGAATCTGTACTTTGAACTTTAGCAACTTCAACTAGCTTTTTTAATTCTTCTCTATAGTCAATTGCATAGCTACTAGTTTCCCCACGAAGTTGATAAATTGTAGTTAACTTATTAACAATGTCATTATTTAACTTCAAATTATTTAACGTTCGATAATTAAACTTTTTCATTCTATCCTCTTTTCTTCGTCACCACTTTTTCTTTCTTAGTCATTTTATACTATTTGACGAAGAAAAACATAAATGACGAAGAAAATGTCAAAGAAAAACAAAAAATAATAAAATAATTTCAATCCTTACATTTTTCTTACTTTTCGTGTACATTGTTTCATCCTGCTTGCTTTTTATAAAGAAGTTCAATAAAATACAGATAGAGTGAGTAAAATGTCTACTTATTCGTTTGTATTTTAAGGAGAAATTTGTATAATGAAGAAAAATGTACGTATGATTAGTGCAGCTGCCGCTGCATTATTAGCAGTTGCTCCTGTAGCAACAAATACTATTGCAACCAATAGTAATATTGTCAATGCTGCTTCAAGTAAAAAAGCCACTAAAGTTACACCTAAGGCAAATGTAACTATTACTGCTGGTACTCAAACTGTTAATATCAAGAGTTCAGTAAAACCTTCAGAAATTAACAAAGATTGGGTACAAAAGAATATCTCTTCCTCAACTGGTAATATCATTTCTGTAAATGATGTTAAGGCTGACGAAACTATTGGTAATTCATTTGAAGGTGGAAAAAATTACAAGTATACCGCAAATGTTGCCATTGGTGGTTTAGATAGTTCAAAGAATACTTATCAAGATGCTTCTGGAAAGACACTTTCAGTAAGCAACAATATCATTACTAGTGTTCCTATTACTTTTACCATCCATGTTTATGATTCAAGTAATACTAGTGTTCCATTCTTTTCATATAATGGACAAAAAGTAACTGGCGGAGTTGTTCCAATTACCAACCCAGTTCAAATTAAGAAGGGTGAAACTCCTGCAGATATTTTAAATACAGCTAAATCAGGTTTAACTGTTTACAATCAAGAAGGTCAATCCTCAACTGGTGATATTTCAACCACTGCTTCACAAGTTCAAGATCAACTTACTAAGCAAGGTGTAACTTTTAAAGATGGTAAAGTTGAAAACATCCCAAGCAGTTTCTTAAATATTACTTTAACTGGTACTAGTTCAATCAATGGTAATACTGTTCAAGTAACTGTTCCATTTGCTGGTTCTACAACAGTAACTAGTGGTGAACCAAAAATTAATATTACTGAAAATGGTGCCGCAACTACTAAGACCATCTTCCAAGTAGCAGCTGGTAGCAACTTTAATCCACTTGACTTTACTACAAGCAACGGTGATTCAGTTAAGTTCTCAGCTCAACAAAGCAACACTAATACTCAAGCTGCTAGTTTAGCTGCTACTTCAAACCCAGTTAACACTTCAGAAGAAGGCCGTTTCTATAACGTAACTTTAACTGCAACTAATAGTAACAATAAAACTTCTAAGCTTACTTACACTATTTTAGTTGTTTCAAATGGTCAACAAGAAGTTTATACTAATGCTGAAACTTACAACATGTATGGTAACAACCCTGTAGCTACTGGTAGCACAATTAATGCTGGTACAAAGGTTTACGTAAGTGATGATACTAGAACTATTAACAATGTATCTTACTCAAAGATTTCAACTCAATCTAAGACTGATGCAAATAACGGTAACACTTGGATCAAGACTTCAACTCTTGTAAAGCCACAAGTTACTGAAAAGACAGAAACTAAGACTGTTATGGTCGAATCTCGTGCTTACGATAAAGATGGTAATTACTTAAACCACAACTTTGAAACTTACTCAGACATTGACATCGTTCCAACTGTTGTTACTATCAAGGGTAAGACTTATTACAAAGTTGGTGATAAGTACAAGGTTGATGGCAAAGACACTTATGTTCGTGTAACTAACATCACTGGTACTAAGCGTACTTTAAAGCACAACGCTTACATTTACTGGTCTTCATACCGTCGCACACCTGGCACTACTAAGTACTACAAGGGTCAAACCATTACAACTTATGGTGCTTCATACAAGTTCAAGAATGGTAAGAGATACTACCGTATTGAAGGTTGCCGCGACAATAACAAGAGATACATTAAGACCGTCAACTTTTATTAATAAAAACTAATTTTTAAAAAGACCTAATTCTGCATCGGCAGGCTTAGGTCTTTTTCTATTGCGCAATATTTTTATAAATTTGAGTAATTCTATTAGACAAATCATTAAAATTACCACCAGTATTAGTTTGAAAAATCACAGCATCTTTCCCATCTTTAGAAATTCGTAAAAATGTAAAATAATTATAACCTGCGCCATTAGCACTAAAGTAAGATCCATTATCATAAAAACCTCCCCGATAGTGCGGTGAATTATTTCCCGTACCATAAATCACAACCCGACTATTATCTGAGAGGAGTTTTTCATCAAGAAGTCCTTCAGTGGCAGTATATAAATTATCGTTTGACATTGCTACACTTCCTGCACCAAGCAAACCATGAATTGCATCCATATCAACAGGCTTAGTGGCTGGAGCAAGCTGAATTCTAGTTCTAGTTGCATTATCATTCCACATAAAACCAGTATAATTTAGCTTCAAAGGATTAGTATACATATTATTAAAAAGCTGCTCATAACTTTGACCTGTTGCTTTTTCTAAAATATGACTGAGCAATGCATAATTAACATCTTGATAATCCCATTGTCCTAGTTTATTTTGATCAAAATTTAAACTTGAAATCAATTTATTAACATTATCATCATCATTTTGATAAGGAGAATTTCCTAGTGCAGATGCTGTCAGACCGCTAGTCATTTCCAGCAAATTCATCACACTTATCTTATCTCCACCGGGGATATTTGGATAAAATTGATTCAATTTAGCATTCAAATCCAACTTATGAGCATCAACCTGCTGCATCACAAGACCTGCAGTAAAAATTTTTTGCGTAGAATTTATCAAATAGGCAGAATTAGGATTATTTGCTGTTGTTAGTTGCCATGCTTTTTTACGATCTTTATAAACGGTAATATTTCCTTTAAAGTTCGATTCTTTAACTGTTTTTTGAATTTGATTAATTTGTTCTTGTGTAAGAATTGGAGCTGTAGCGTTTGGATTAGTCTGCGGTCTAAACGCAATGAATCCTACTATATATGCTACTAGCAATAATCCTATTAAGATTAGAAATTTTTTCTTCATTATATAAGTCCTTGGTTTAATAATTCATAGAACTATTTTACACCCGAATTTATTTCCTAGGAAATGTAATTTTGGTTAGAAAGAACGGTAACCATGCGCCTAATTATTACCAAATCGCCATTTTGGTAATAATAGTCGTCAATTCATGTTATAATTATTGCAAAAATCGCACATTTAGAAAGAAAAACAAAAAAGCCCAAGTTTAACTTGAGCTTTTTCATTATCCTATTCGACTTGTTCCATCTGTGTAATTCAACTTAATACCATCTTGAACATTAAAAATATACACATTAAAGTGAACTCTATTTGAAGAAATAGATTGTCCTTCCATCTCAATACCGCGCGCTAAAAGTTCACTTCCTCTAAAAATAGGCGTTACACGATAGCGAACATAGTTCTTTGAGCTTTCTTTAATATAATCAGCTACTTCATTTTCATAGCGAAGCATATCAGGATCATTCAATTGACGAGTTCCTGTCATCAAATTTTTTAAATTGTTATTCTGACCAGTTAACTGATAACCAATCAAGTGGCAGCGATTGTAAATCCAGCCACTAGCAATCCGCTTATTATGCCACCCCGTGGGATTAACATGCAAAGGTTCACGCTTAGAAGTTGGCATTAACGATTGATTAAGGAGCGCATTGGCTGCAGTAACTCTATTTTGATTATCAAGATTGCCATAACGCTGCCAAGCACCTTGGCTTGTACTTAAGTCACTCTTCGAAAATTCGGGATCATTGTTGTTAACAGTAATTACATTTTGACCAGAGTAAGTTAAATTTGCAAGTTTTGCCTGACTAACTGACTCAACAGCATGAGCACCAGAATATTTTTTAAGTTGCTTTCTTAAGCTTGCAATCTTCTTATCTAAAGATTGAATATGTTTTTCTTTTTTACTATTATCAGCTTCAATTTTTGCTGCCTTTTTTTCATCACTTCTATCATACTTATACTTGGTGATGATTTTATCTTTTGCAAAAACTGGTCCTTCAACAAGCTGCTTATTATATCCAACTAAACCAAAAAGGACCAGACAACTTGAAGCAATTACTAAAAACTTTTTCTTCATTATCTCTTAGCCTTTCGATAACCTGCATTAATTGCATCTTGTTCTGAATCAAAGTAAACCGCATTTGCAGAATTCATTCTGTAGCCAGCTTGATCTGGAGTGTGATAAATGTGGGAATTGACATTTCCAACAATTTTACCGGTTTCGGCAGTATTCATATCGCCTCCGCGACCAGCTCCAGTACCAGAATCAGAATCATTATCAGAATCATCATCTAACTTTTGAGTATCTTCGGCTTCGCGCTTTTGTTTTGCAGCTCTTCTTGCAGCTCTTTGTTCTTCTGATTTTTGCTTTTTTGCTGCTTCCTCAGCTTTTTCTTTTTCCGCTTGTTTTTTTTCTTTTTGCTCTTGCTCTTTTTCTTTTTGTGAATCTAATTCATCTTTGAGCTTTTCATATTCAGCTTCTTTTTTAGCTTCTTCTTTTGCTAAGAGTTTATTTTTAGCTTTAGCACTAGCAAGTTCAGCTTTTCCTACCTTTTTTACAACATAATGAACCCGCGGTCTTGATGCACTTTCAGCACTTTCACTATCATCTGAAATACTGTTCATCCATGTCACAAATAATGCAAAAACAACTACTAATGATCCAATACTTGACCAAGCAATTTGATGTTTTCCACGAAAAACGTACTTCTTAAGCAGATAATATGGAATCAAATAATACCAAAAAAGAATCCAGCGAATAATATTCCAAAATTTTTGCATACTCGCCACCTATCTCAATGACTTACGGTAACCAGCGGCACGTGCTGCAGCTTCAGACTTGAAATAAACTGCATTTCCGCGATTCATGCGATAACTATGTTGGCGATAAACATGATAGATATGTGATTTTCTATTGCCAATAATTACTGGACGAATTGAAGTATAAATCTTGGTGCGATCAACATAATGATGAGTGCGTTTCTTGTGAGTTTTACGTGTACGTCTTCTATGTCTTCTTTTAGCTGCATTTACGACTTGTGCATCATTATGATTAATAGTTTGCTCAATACCAATTACTCCCACTGTCATTGATAAGCTCACCATCAATGCTACCAATAATCTTTTTATTTTCATTTTCTTTTCCTCCCAAAAAATCAATATTACATTTTAAAATTTTACACTTTTTCTTGATTTTATGAAGTGATTTTTCATTAAAAAGACTTTTTTGTTGAATTTTTGAGACAAAAAAATAAGACATACTTGATATGATTATGTCTTACAGTTGTTTATAATAATCTAATCTATAGCATGTTGAGGTAATGATGATAATTCATACCAATTGTTTGGAAAACCTAACAATTCAACAATATTATTAATATTAATTGAAGTAATATGATTTTTTAGTATTTTTCTCATTCGTTGACGCAAGGTATTATTTAACTTTGAAAACTCAGTATCACTAATAAAGCATTGTAAACTAACAAAAGTAGTATAAACACTTTTTAATTCTCTTTGATCAGTTCTCGAAATGCCATATTTATCATGAATAGGAGCAAAATACTTTTCGGCAGATCTACATTTAAAATAAATCAATCGCTTATTATGCGCACAAATATTTCTCAATTCATGAATATTTTTAATAAAAGAAACCATAACAGCTGGTGGAAAATGTTCAGAAAAATTCGGATTATTTTTTTGAATAAATTCAGTCATATCACGCGCAATTTTATTTTGAAGTTGGATAGGACTAATTTTTATTAAATTAAATAAAGTTCCAAAATCTAAAAAATCAATTAACACCCAAATAGGAATTTCACCATAATTATGATAATAGTGATAAATAGAGTTATTATTAAATCGTTTATTTTTATCAATAACTTTTTTTAATTTGGTAATAATATAAGCAATATCTAAGCTATATTCATGATTATAAGAATTTACATCAAGATACGCTTCTGTATTGTTTTGATGCATTTCAGCAAAATGGTATGCAAAACTAGATTTCAAATGATGTTCAGCATCTAAAATTGCCTGAAATAAAGTTTGTTTACATTCTTTATCAAAAAAATAAAGATGACTGACTTCATCAAATGTGGCATTTTCTAAGTATACATTATGACGTTCGAGAAACGGTTTGCTATACCCATTAATAATATTATAGTAATTATTAGAAAGTAAATATTTTTTTGCTTTATCAAGGTTAGGAATTAAAAGACCACGACTTTTTAATATTTGAATCTGTTCTTCAATCGTTTTGAATTCTTTTTGCACAAAAACACCCTCATTTCTAGTAGAAACGAGGGTATTTCCGCAACAGGCTCCGTAGAGTATCTGCCGCTCTTCCTTTACCCTCATTCTACTACAAATCAAATTATAGTCAACTGACAACAGTTAATTATAGTTTATCAGAACCAAATTATTTAAACCATACACATTTACTATTTTTACATAAAAACCACATCTTCTATTAGAAAATGTGGTCTTATTGATTATTAATCTTCTTTATAAGAATAATAACTCCAATCAGTCATTGGACCATAATAGTAATCATGATTCATAGTACTACCATAGTTCACATAGTTTTCGCCATGGATTCCTTGAGCAGCAAATTCATAAGTAGTATCATTTTTTAATTTACTAAATGGAATGGTCACAGTAAGAGTTGAACTTGCTTGTTCACTTACTGCAGATTTAGTTCCTTTTTGTCGCCAAACAACACGATAATAGTCAGCGTTTGCAGCTTCTTTTAGTGAAACTTCTAGTCCTGCACTAGTTTTCTTAATAGACTTGATTTCAGTTTCGGCAGGGATATTATTGTCGGTATCTTCTGACCCAGTTAACTGGAAATTATAGCGTCCATATAAATTAGCTAAATCTATAGTATAAGTACCTTTTGCAAGATACCAAGTAATTTTCTTATTAGTTCGACCATTGATATCAACATAACTTGGAGTTAAAGTCGTACCAATACTTGAAAGACCAGTTGAAATTGAAACACGCATTTTGGTAGTGATATTATGCTTGCTCTTTTGATAAATAGGTGAATTACTAATATCCATCGTTACTTTTTGAGGTTTAGTTAAAGTAAAAGTATAATAATCTGGATTATCATAATTGTACATTAAGGTGAAGCCTTTAATAGCTTGTCCTAATTGAATCTTATTAGCTGTTGATGGTGCATTATTATTGTGTTTTCTTGTTTCACCAAAAGTTTCCAAGTTTTTTCTAATCTTAGTTAGAGCAACAAAATTCATAGAAATCTTAGCAGAACTATCAGCAGTTAAATAATAAGTTCCTTTACGAAGATAATATTCAGTATAGTTTTTGCCAGCGCTATAAGGTTCTAGTGTCCAATTCCAAGTTTTATTATTTTTCAAAGAAACTTGAGTACCATTCTTTACTCGCAAACGTCCAGCTTGCTTAAAGTAAAGTTTATAAGTTTTATCTTTTTGGACTGTTACAGCGGTATCCATTGGCAATTGCGATGTAGTTGCTGCAGATGCATTTTGACTAGCTAATCCTAACACAACTAAGCTAGTCGCTATAAATGTAATAATGCTTTTCTTTTTCATATTATTCTCCTAATATTTTTTATCTTTATTTTACCAAAAAATCTATTATTTCCTAGGAAATAAAAAAGGCACGTTTTCATATTGAAAACATGACCTTATTAATTAAGCTTTTTGAGTTTTTAACATACTGCGATCAGTTGGTTCACCTTTAAGATGTGCACCCTTAATGGTTTTAACAAGCATCTTCTTGTTAACGCTCTTCTTATCGTATACCCAATCACCTTGGTTGGTGGCTTTTTGAACTACTGAAGTCTTATCACCGTTAACTTTAATAATGAATGAAGGAGATAAAGTTGAAATCTTACCTTCTCCAGCAGCCATACCACGGTTAGTCATATAAGCATTAACAAGTAATTCGTTTTTGCTACCTTTTACTGGAACAGCATAGTAAGAATAAGTTGAAGTTCTCCAGTTAAATGGCACACTTGCAACTAATACAGTACCATCTCCATTAAGTGGTTTGTAACCATAATCAAGATGATCTGACACCCAACCAAGCATAGCAACGTTGTCACCGATTTGCTTATCTGCTTCTTGCCATAAATCATCACCAGTACCACGGTTAAGACGAGTAGTAGCAAACAAGTAGTATTTTCCATTTAACGGAACTACATTGGCACGTTCAATTTCGTCAGAAACCATTAAACTAGTAACAAGTGGTGCCATTACTTTAGCAACTTTAGGATTATTTTCATTCTTAGTTAATTCAATAATACCAATAGCTGCATTAGCCCAAGTTCCACGACTTGTCATATCAGCATTAGAAGTAATCTTTAAGAAGTTATTAATTGCTTCTTTACTAGTTCCGCCGTAATTTTGCCAGTTATAAATTTGATCAGCACCTTGATAGTTATGATCACCAGTTGAAGCTTCAAATACTAAATAGCGGCGTCCTTTAACTTCAATAACGTGTGCATCACGCATTGCAATGTTATCGGCACCTTTATTAGTTGACTTCCATTGATCATAAGTTTGGTAATATGCACCATCACCTTCAAAAATCACATGACGATTGCTTCTCTTAGCAATTGTAATCTTGTTTTTCTTCTTATTTACATTCAACTTCAAATTAACAGTTGAAATCTTTTGATGGTTAGTATTTTCAGTAGTGTCTACATCTGTGTAAAATAATTGAATTGTACCATTTTTATTAACAGTAGCTGAACCTGACCACTCTTGATGCTTTGGAGTAGCTTTGTAGCCAAAAATTGCTCCAGCTGTCTTCCAGTGACTGAAGTTGTTATCATTGTACTTATTGTATAACAAATAAATGTGAGCATCGTTTTGCTTTGGAATACCCATCATGGCAATCATTAATTGGTAACCCTTATAATTAGCTACCCTCATAGTCTTAGCGTCTTGAACTGGCCAAGCATCCCAAATTTCAAGTGTTTCAACTTTTCCAGTTTGAGCATCACGAGTTCTAAGAGCTGGCATATTCTTCATAAGCTTCGCATTGAAGTAAGGAACACGGTACTTCTTGTTTTGCTTAAGCATCTTATTAGCAACACCAGCGTATTGTGCATAAGTCCACTTAGTGCTATTGTCTGGATTGCTTCCTTTGAAATCAATCTTATTAATTTGTTCAATTTGATCCTTAGTTAAAGAACTAAGACTAATTTCAGCATCAGCTAATACTTCTAAAGCTGAACTACTTAACTTGATTTTAGGCTCTTCTTTTTTATCTGTTTGAGTATCAGAACTAGTTGAAGTTGATGGTACTAAGTTAACCTTGTCACCATTACTATGCACAGTATCTGGTAAAACCACATTACCTACAGTAGGTTCATTAGCTGGTTGAACATCAATATCAACTTCTACATCATTCTTGTCAGTTTGAGCTGTATTATTATTCAAATCTTGAGTGGTGGTATCAGTCTTTGAATCTTCCTTAGTTGGTGTGATTTCTTTAGTAGTTTTAGTAGTTTTAGTAGCTTCAGTTGCAGTAGTATTAGTTGCAGCTTTATCAGTATTCACTGTAGCTTTAGGATTTACTGTAGTAGTTTTATTAGTTTCAGTCTTAGATTCCTTATTTGTAGTGGTTTGAGTGGGTGTTCTTACTCCCTCATTTTGCTTTTGAGTAGCTACATTATTAGTGGTGGTCTTAGAATCAGCAACAGTTTTTTGAGTTTCTTTATTATTTTGATTATTAGTTTGAACAACATCTGCACCCTTAACAGTATCAGCATGAACTGTTTGGCTAGTGCTATTATTGAACAACGCTAATAACGCAGCTGTTGAGATGAATGTTAACAGTGATGACTTCTTATTAATAATCATATTTTCCTCCTAATGACAATACTTTGTATTATAACATGGATATATAGAAAATAAAGATTGAATACGGTATCTTTTATTAGAAAATTAAAAGCTAAATAAGATTTTCAATAATACAATCCTAAAATAGTTTAATTTTATAACTTTAAATTAGCATTTTTTATTTGTCTACGAATATTTAAGTAAATACTTAACCAAATAATTAGATAACTAACCCAATATATAATAGTAAAAATTAAAACTTCAACAAAAGTAAATTTAATCCACTTATTAATAAGATAGACAAAAATCAAAGTGAAATAAATTAGTAGAGATTGAATTAAAGTAGCTTTACCTAGAGATAATTTTTCTATTCGAAATATTGTCATGCTACTTCCTTGAACAAAAGTAATAATTAAAGCAGAAATAATCGCTAGATTTACTTCATCAACCGTTAAAACACTAATTACATGATTTATTTTTAGAAAAAAATACACTGTAGTTAAAATAATTGGACCAAAGCCCATCCCCATCAGACCATTTATAAAAAAGTGTTTCCAAAAGTTTTTCATTTTTGAAGCTCCTTTCTAATTTTTCTAAAACACCGCCGAGAAACATAATCACTAACTCCATTTTTTAAAACCACATTGATTCCAGCTCCATGATTTACAGTAAACTTTTTGATTTCAAAGCGATTAATAATACTTGATTTATTAATTTTCCAAAAGAAATTTGGTAATTTTTCTGCCACTTGATAAAGACGTTCTTTTAAAAGTAATTTTTCTTGATTAACAGTCAAAGCATAAATTCTATTTTCAATAATAGTAACTAATGCAATTTCGTTAAAATATAGATTAATCAAATTACCCTCTTTATCAAAAGCGATAATTGATTGGATATTATCACTATTTTGAACAAATCTTTTTAGCTGATCACTAAATAAGCTTTCATGATGTAATTGTGCATGTACAAATTCTTCTTTATCAGAATTAATTGATAGTTTAAACTTCATTTTTTCTCCTTTCGTAATTAAGTATATTAAATTTATAAAAGAAATAATAATTTATCTAGTTAACGGTATATTTTAAGCAATAATCGGTTAAAAAATAGCGCTAAAACTTATCTAAAAGCTTTAGCGCTGGTATATTTTTTTAATTCTTTTATTTATTATTTCAATCTTGTATTATTCATTGCTAAGATACTTTATACAGAAGTGCCTCTTATAATTTCACAAAAGTTTACTCTATATGTCGCCACTTGTGTAGTATTTTGTTGGCATAATATAATTGTTCCTTTAGTATAAAAATAAGGAGCTACACCTTAGCGTAGCTCCTTACCATTGCAACTACTCTTAATAAAGAATAGAAGCGGCTGTTGCCATATTTTCTATAATTAGTTTAACAAGCAAATTGGAAAAAAGCAATGTTTTTCATTATCGATTCCAATAAATCATATAGATTTTCTTTAATCCCGTGAAAAAACCTTCAAATACTGTATCGTCATACCATTCTTTTTCTCTATCTATCCTTTTTAACAAATTTTCAAATTCATCTTTACGATAAGAATTAGAAATAGAACTGCATAATTTTTTATGCATTCGTATTACTAACATTATTTGTAATAATGCTTCTGTTTTTATATCTTCCTTATCGAACCTATCACTTCTAAGAGTACTAAATAACACATGAGGTACACGTAAGTTATGAGTATAGTAAATTCTACCAGTTATAATTTTTCGATTATGAGCACAATAATTTCGAAGTTTATTTATATATTTAAAGCAATACTTTATCTGAGCTAAATCATGATTATTAGGACGCTCTTCACTTAAATATTCAACAAAAGATCTTAATTTTCCAAAACTACATACTTCCATTACAGTCCAAATCGGTGGATTATCAAATACTTCTTTATATTCTGGTTGAACTTGAAACTCACCATTTTCATCAATATAACTAACACTTGAAAATAATTTTTGCTTAAATTCAACTGGATTCTCGTCTCTTGATAAAACTTTCTGAACAATGTGATATCCATCTTCTTCTGGATTATTGGTAATAATTCTAAGTATATATGCTCTTATCCAATGTTCAACATCCAAGCAAACTCTCAATAAGAAATATCTCAATTCCATATCTATGCTAGCAATATCAACTAATTGCTCAAAAGTAGTTATCTCAATATTTTCATCACAATTAAACGACTTAATAAAACCTATAATCTTATAAAAATAAGTCTTATATTTTAAATATTCTCCACATTCACTTTCATTTTGAATCTTAACATTATGATTCTTTAGCCATTCAATTTGTTCATCAAAGGATAATTTTTTATCATTCATATTGTCACCAAAAACTTATTAAAGCATACTAATCATCTTGTTTACTAAGTTACATAACTTAATTTATAATTTTTTACCCAAATTAGTATTATTTAAATTTAAAACTTATGCTCTTTTAAAACTATTTATATCATACTATTTTTAAAATCCAAAAATCATTCCTAAATAATAACCATTACTAGTTATATCAGAATGCAACTTTTCACTAAAATGAACAGGTTTAAGATGATTCTTTATATCTAATTTTTCATAATCAATTATCAAAAATAAAAAAGTTTCAGCAAGTTGTTGTACTAACTTTTGAACCAGATCCACATTATCACTTGTTACATATTTATTTCTACGAATTTTATTTGCTACATTTCTTAGACTACCTTTTAATCTTCGATAATTTTCTTTCTCACGCCCATTAGAATATAAGTATTCCGGAATATAATATTGAAAAATATCCCATAGATTTAAAATTAATTCAGCATGATAAGCAATTGCTTGTTCTCTCGCTCTATTTTGGTATCCCTTTTCATAAAGACTCTCTTTATCGAGTAAAATAAAATCTTTTTTCTCTATTGATTCGGGAATACCATTTGTAATAAATTCTTGAGGAACATTTAAAACATTAGCAATATCACTAAGTTCAATTGCCGTTAATTCACGTTCTCCCCGTTCACATTTACCAATTATTTGATACGATACACCTATTTTATCGCCTAATTTAGCTTGAGTTAGATGCTTTACTTTTCTAATCATTGCAATTCTTTTACCAATCTCATTATTTAAATCAGTCATAATAACCTCACTCCTTATAACAATATTTTAAAAAGATAATTACTTAAAATAAATACTCAATTTATACTAAAGTCGATACATTTCTATTAAGATAAAATTTAAAAACAATCTAAAATCAATATCTTTTTTACCGTTTTTCCCCTTTTTACGTAATTTTTATATGTTTAAAAACCTATATTTTAGCCTTTTTATTAATATTTTACCTACTAATCATTATGCTATAAACGTTACAAGGAAGACTATAAATTATATAAAACAAAAAAGCCTTAAGCCATCACAGCTCAAGACTTTCCTAATGAATGGATATTTGCTTTTTAACTTTTATTCTCCCATAACCAATACATGACATGTACGATTACGGTCACGATTCTGGTCCTAATCCACAAAATAAATATAACCAACTGAACCAGTCAACATCTCACCATCTTTAATAGCAAAAGTTTGATTACCTCCAAACAGAGAACCTCTAATATGTGCATCCCCATTCAAGATAGTCCCCGGATCTGCTGGATAATCTGGATTTTCTTTAGCAAGTTTTTGCAAAAACTCTATGTGCTTAGGACCTGGGTAACGATAATTTGTATTTTCAGATAATTCACGAGGGACCAAATTATCTAAAATATTATTCAAATCAACTTGTAAAAATTCATCCCCATTAAAATCTTTATCATGAACAAATTCTTCAAACAACACCGAACATGTAGTATGTGAAGTTTGTACTAAAACCAAACCATTTTTAACTTCAGATTTTTTAACAATTTCCTTAACTTTATCAGTAATATTGTCATAAGTTATTCGTGAAGTTGTTTTTACTTTAATATCTTCTTGATAAATTTTCATAGTTTGCCTTCTTATTTAAATTTAACTAAAGCTGACATCATTTCTGAAATTTTATCTTTCCAACTTGGTGCTTTAATAATTCCACTGGTACCACCAGTACCATCAGCTCCAAGCTTCATAATTTTTTCAACATCGTCACCGGTACTTACACCTGCGGCTTGCATAATTAAAATATTAGGATTTACTTCTCTTACAGCTTCAGTTGTAGTACGAATATAATCTTCATTACTACTATTACCTGTCCCAATTAAACTATCTGGTTCACAAATCATTACATCAGGATTAAGCTCAGCAATTGCACGACATTGTTCTACTGTATCTGAACAAGTAATAGTAAGTAATCCAACTTCTTTAGCCCTTTTAATTGTCATATCAAGTTCAGCTATGGTCAAAGGCTTTTCGGCATGATTTAATACAACCGCTTGGATTCCCTGATTAACTAATGCTTCAGGAAGAACATGTCCCATGCCTCTACCCGGCGTTAAAAAATCCATATGTTGAGCAGTAATAATTAAATTTTTAGTTTCTTTTGCAATTTCAGGTAAATCTACTAATTGACCGGTAAAAATGCAATCAATATCGTACTTTTTAGCTAATTTATCAGAAATTTTAGCTAATTTTATAGCTTTATCGCCATATAAATATGATTTAGGATTAACAATGAAAAACGGTTTTCTAATCTTCATATTATTTCTCCTAACTAAACTTGGTAAACATACTTATTAGTTTCAAACACATCATAATAATGTTTACTTAAATCTTCGATAGCTTTTCTTTGAGCAGCAGCCATCTCTGGCTCAGTTGTAAAAGTCTTCTTTTGAGTTGCATGAAGTGAGGCCATAGCTAAATCTGTATAAATATTGACCTTAGTTATTCCTAATTCTGCAGCTTTTCGTAAGTTTTCATTCCCTGAAGATGAACCTCCGTGTAATACTAAAGGAATACTTAATGCATTTCTCAGTTCAGCTAATCTATCAAAGTTTAACTTAGGAGTTCCAGTTTTATAAACACCATGAGAAGTACCAATTGATATGGCAAGAGAATCAACTTGGGTTCTTTGAGCAAATTCTTTAGCAGCATCAACTTCAGTATATTTACTGTCATCTTCAGTTGAATTAGTTCCAACATGTCCAATCTCTGCTTCAACTACCACTCCACGTGCATGTGCATATTCAACTATTTCTTGGGTAATAGCTACATTAGTATCAAAATCTTTATCAGAAGCATCAATCATTACAGAAGTAAATCCTTCATCAACTCCTTTTTTAACTAATTCAGGAGTTACACCATGATCAAGGTGTAAAATCACAGGTACTTTTGCTTTTGAGCCAAAGTATTTTCCAAGTACTAACGCATCTTCCATACCAATCTCTGGAGAATGCTTTTCAGCCCAAGCCAAAATTACCGGTAATTTTAGCTCTTCTGCAGCCTTAATTTCAGCTCTGATTGAATTACTATCCCAATAATTAAAATGTGGGAATGCATAATGATTTTTTCTAGCATCTTCTAAATAATCTTTAGATGAAACTAACATTTTTATGCCTCAATTTCTTCCTTGATCTTATCATAAACGTTGCTTGCACCAACACCAGTTAAAAGTGGAACCCCATTGATAACCTTATCCTTAACATTGTCTGGGACAAGAGTTGTGGAAACAATTACATCATAATCATCTAAGTGATTTACTTCTTCAGCAACCTTACTTTGGTATAAAGTAACTTTTTTATCTAAACCTTGATCTGATAACCATGCTTTTAATTTTCCCATTACAACTGTTGATGTAGCAACACCACTACCACACATAACCATTAACTTTTTCATAATAAATTCTTCTTTCTATAAACTTATGCTTCTGATTTTTCTGGAGTTTGCTTAGAATCACGATTCTTAAGCCAAATAAGACAACCAAGAGCAATCACAAATAATACAAACATACCGATCCAATGGAACTTTTCACCAGTCATTAAGTAAATAAAGTTAGTCCATAAACCACCATCACTAAGAACAGAGATTGAACTATAACCTTGCATGTTGAAGTGTGCAAGCTTAGCTAATTTGGTAATAACTGGAGCAGCCCAAGTGGCAACATACAAACTAACCACAATATCAACTGCACCAGCAATAATCGTCTTCAAGATATCACCATCAAATACTGCGGCAAACAATGCGAAGAAATATGGTAAAGTTGCTAAGTCCATAAATGGTAATACTTGGTTACCAGGCAAAATAACTGCTAAAAACAGAGTTATTGGAACTAAGATAAGTGAGGCAGAAAGAACACTTTCTTGTCCGATAGCTAAGGCTGAATCCATACCAATGTATAACTTCTTACCTGGAAAGTGCTTTTGAACCATACTGTTTGCAGCATCAGAGATTGGAGTCAAACCTTCCATTAAAAGTGATACCATTCTAGGCATAAGCATCATTACTGCGGCCATATTTACCGATAATTGTAAAATCTTTCCTAGTTCCATATGAGCAAGAAGTCCAATTACAAATCCAATAATTGCACCCATAACAGTAATATCACCAAAGACCCCTAATTTATTTTGAACTGTTTCTGCATTAACATGAACTTTATTAAAACCAGGAATTCTATCAAAAACCCATTTAAATGGCAACGCAAATACATAACCTGGAGCTGATAACCCATGTGGGAATGAAATGCCATCAAGACCATAGTATTCTTGAACTTTCGGTGCACTTAAATCTGCAAAGAAATAAATGAACATCGTTACTACAACCATCGAAAAAATTCCAAGCCACATATCATTGGTTAAAAGATAAATAATTGAACCAGCAAATGCTACGTGCCAATAATTCCAAAGGTCAACATCAACAGTTCTAGTTAACCCTAAAGCCAATAAAATCAAGTTGGTTACAATTCCAATTGGAATTGCCATCACACCTAATGCAGTTCCATAAGCAATAGCTGAAGCAGCTGGCCAACCAATATCAATTGTTCGCAAATGTAAATGATAATTTGCAATCATCATCTTAGTAGCCGGCCCTAATTGGTCACCAAGTAATCCAATAACTAAATTCAATCCTACAAAACCAACACCAACAGTTAACCCGGCTTTAAAAGCTTTGCCTGGTTTAATCTTTAAGCATAAACCAAAAACAAAAAGTAAAATAGGTAGAAATACACTTGCACCCAAATTAATAATCCATTGAACTACTCCCATTTTTATTTCACTTCCTAACTAATTAAGTTTAAAAATTTATCTTTGGACTTGCATTCATATAGATTCTTTACCATTTGTGAATTCCCAAATATAGTCATTAAATTTTGCAACATATCCAACTGCTTATGTGCTTCCTTTAAACAAAGAATAAAAACCATCTTTACTTGAACTTTTTCAGTATCACTTCCCATTTGTTTAAACTCAATCGGTTTATTCAATGAAATAAAACCAATCTGATCTTTATTAACATATTCAGGATCAGTATGTGGGATCGCTACTCCAACTCCTGATTCAAGATTTAATCCTGTTGGAAAATTTTCTTCGCGTTTCTTAATTGCCTTCAAAAAGCCATCATTTACTACATTATTTTTTTGAAGGTGTCCATTTAAAGTAGCAAATAGTTCATCTTTATTTCTCACATCTTGATGAAACAATAGAACATCTTCTGAAAATAACTCTTTATTGATTTTCACTTTCTCAACCCTCCTCTGTAATAAAACTTGTCAATTTAGTTAATCGATCTAATTGATGATTAGGATTCACAATAATCAAAACTAGCTTAGATATTTCAAATTTCTGCTTAAAAAATCTAGAATAATAATCAAAGCTAGGACTGACTTTTAAATAAATTACTGTATCATGATTAATTCGTCTATCTTGAATATGAAGTGATAGTGAATCCTGCGACATTAAACCTTCGCCTTGCTTATTTCGATTATCAATTTCAATTTGAATATCTTCCTCTGGTACATCAGGTGCAACAGATTGAATTAAATTAATGACGGTTTCTTTTAAGTCATGTAAATTAGTATAAGTTAGACAACTTTCAATCTCATTAACTTTCTTCATCTGTCTCACCTCGCAATTGATTAACCTTTTGCTGTACCATTTCAATGTCTTGCTTAGTAAAAAGAGCACTAACAACTATTGATGGAATATCTATTTTCTCTGAAACTCTTACCGTTGAAATAATTAAATCAGCATCTTTCTTGCTATAACTCAAATCATTGCTAGAAGTAACAGCTACAATATCAAAATTTGAAAAAGTATTCTTAACTTTAAGCCTTAATAATTCTGAAGTACCAATTCCAGTTGAACACATTACAATCACACGAATTCTACGAGGATGGATTTCAATTGCTTGTGCAAAATAAAGAGTTATATAACCAATTTCATTATCTTCTGGAATTTCTAAACCATTTTTAGGAAATACCTCACTTCCTGCAGACTTAATGGCTTCAAAAATATCTTGATATTCCATTTTAATTTGTTCTAACAAGTTATTATTGACATGAATATTATTCCTTAAGCGTTTAATCAGCGGTTCAATATGTTTTTCAAGTTCATTATTAATACTCATAAAACCGCATCCTGTCTTCTCAGAAACACTATCTATCAGTTCTGCAGTAATTTGTTGAACTTCGGTCGACATGTTAGTCTGTAAAATATCATTATCAAATCTAGATGAAATTAAATACTCAAAAATTGAATTAGCTTCAGTTTCTGGAAGTTTTAAGTCCAAATAGTTACTAATATCTTCTACTATGTCCTTACTTATTTGATAAAAAGATAGGTTGTGCTTAATCTCTTTATTCAAATCATTATCTGCTAAATTAGTCTTACTCCCGGCCTTTCGCAAGCGACTAATTAAAATGTAAATATGTGAAAATAAATTTACATTATATGGATAAGGCAACGTAGTCTGCAATTCATCTTCTATTTTTTCGATTTCTTTGAGTACAAACTGAACGTCATATTTAGAATCAAAATCTTTATTACCTACAAATTGCCGTAAATCCACAATTTCACGGTCATCAATTAACTCTTTAATCGCATTACGAATGTTGATTTCAGAACCTTTTATCTTAATGTAGCCATTCTTAATCTCAAGCTTTAACTGATATTTCTCTAAGATTGACTTCATTACTTGTTCATCATTAGACCTAACATTGTTACTCACATAATATTTACCAAAAGCCTCACTCTCCTTCATGCTTTGTGGAGAAATCAACAAAAGTTGCTTCATAATACGATTTCTTCTTTCAACTGGTTATACATTAGTCAAAGATGAATTCATTAACTCCAAATTTTCCTTATTTTGCATATAATACTGGTAATTCAGTTTATAACCTGCACCTCTTTGTGAAATTATTAACGGGGCAGAATTTTCATCATTAATCTTTTTCACTAGACGATAGACAGTTTTCTTGGAAACATGCAAAAAACTCGCGATTTCTTCAGCTTGAATGAATTCATTATTATTAGTTAAATAAAAAATCAACTCATTAATTCGTTTTGAATCTTTCATGTTCACCACTTTCCATTTCTTTTTCTTGTCTTCAATTATTATTCTAGTGAATTTTTGCACTTGTGAACCCCAATATATGTCCTTTGCAGTGGACAAAATAAAAAAGTCCTCAAGTTCGTTTGAACTTGAGGGGCTTTGAAGCTGACGCTAATTTACGGAACAATACTCAGAAATCTGTGGCTTATGATTATGATAACTAACCTTAATACGACAATCGACTGTCTCATGCATGTTTAATCCCATTACACAGACAATACAATGATAGCCTATTGTAATTGCTACTATTGCAATTATAGCAATTACAATATATTTAATAATGAATTTTTGACTTTTTCTCATAGTTTTTCCTCTGAATAACTATTTTCGTTCTAAAATACTATTAATATCTAATTGTTGATTTAAATTACTTTTCAATTGTTTATATTGCTTATCAATTTCCTCCAATTTTTTATCCAACATATTCTTCTTCTTTTTGTAATTTATAGATATTCGACGTTGCTTTTCTATATCCACCACCGGTATCGGAAGATTTTTTATATCTCTTAATGATATTGAAACTACCGAAATACTAGAATTTATCTTTCTTTTAATATAAAACTGACCTAATGGGCTTTCCAAGTAAAGTTTTAACCAATATGGATCAACTTTTCCATTTGGACGTAAAATCAATAAATTTGCAGTAGCTATCATAGGAAAAGGGGCATCTTTAGAAACTATACCCACTTTTCCTACGTCCCCTTTTATAGTGAGTAATATATCATTAGGTTGAAGCAAATATTTATTAGCTGTTTTCTTTATACTAATTTTATTTAAATTTTTATTGTATTTTATCTTTCCACCACTCAAATCAGTACCTTTAATTACCAAAACATTTCCTTTATCTGAATCATCCCCTTTTAAAACGTTATATCCGGGGAGCAAACTAACCATATTTTTTAATGAATTAGTTTCAATTTTTTCTAAATTGTTATAATCAATTTTGTATGTTACACCATTAATTTTAGTCTCAACAGGTAAAACATAATCCTTAACAATCAAACTTCCATTAAATTCGGAATTACAAATAATTTGACTAATTCCTGCTTCATTTTTTGGATTTTCATATAATTGAATAATTTTTTTCTTTCCTACTTCAGAAATACTTGTTATAAATCTATTTTTTTCAGTCCAACCTTTTTGTTTTGCATCAATAAATAAAATTTTACCCTTTAACTTAGTTTTATTTTTATTGATAATTAAAATATTAATTGGAATTGATGCATTTGTTAAAATGTTACCTGTAAAACTAATCACGGATTCAACCCAATCTTGCTTTACCAAGTTTCGTCTAATTATTTTGTCATTTGATTCTCTAAATAATATCCCATCTGGCACTACAACTATAGCTTTTCCTTTTTCATTTAGTGATGACACTATATTACTAAGGTAGGCCATATCTATCCTAGTTTTTAATAATTTACCATATCTAAATCTATTATACTTATCTTTAGCATAATCTATATTTATTCGTTCCCTCAATGGAGGTAAAGAAAGAATTTTATTAAATAATTGCAACTTACCATCACTAACATATTTAGGATTTTCAAGTGAATTGCCTTGATAAATTATTAAATTATTAGCTTTTAGATATTTTCCTATTATATAAATACTAGCATTTATAAATAAATTCGGCCCTTCTAAAGTTAATTCTTGATTATGATTATTTCTTAGAATTGCTTTCCAAATATTGCTTGTATTTCCAGATGGATCAAGAATTTTATCTTTAGTTTTTATATCAGCTAATTTAACCAATAACTTCAAAAAATTATCTGGTAACGTCTTTATATGAACAGTTCTTGGATAAATTAAATCTTCTACTTCTTTCAGTAGATTTATCAATTCTGCATTAGACTGACAACATAGCAAATTTATAATTTCAGAAAATTTAGTTTTATCTAAAATCGCTATTTTCTTATAAATTTGATTTTTTATTTGTGAAATCAAATCATAATTTTGATAGTCTACAAAACTATCTATAGCATTAATAAATTGTTCTTTATTTTCAATCGATTTATTTAAAGTTTGTAAACTTATCATTAATTGAGCAATAATTAACCATACCAAATTCTTGTCATTCTCGCGAATTTCACTTAATAAATCTTCTATTTCGTTCATAATAACTCCTTTTTAATAAGTTCTACAATTTAATGATATATCTTTCACCGCCTTTTGTAAATAGTATTATTATACTTTGTAAAATGTACTTTACTTAATTGCATGGCTTTTCATCTTTCTATTCTTTCTATATAGGTATTTATCCAACAAAGTCTAATTATACTTATATTTATATATATAAATATAAGTATAATTATATTTTTAGTATAGTTATACTTAAAAGAAATATAAAAAACATTCTAAGCTTAATAGTGAATTGATTATCCGACGGGATAATTGATTCACTATTTTTCGTTTAGCCATAAACTTTAAATAGTGATAAAACAATATGCCGAGAGGTGTTTAGGCGCATGACGCCGAATAAAAAACTGGCAGTTTTATCTTGCAGTTAGCAGCTTCCTCGAAGAATGTGGGCACCTGATGCCGAGTTTAGAAAATTAAGTCTGACTGCCTGGATAAATCAGTTTTATTACTTAGAAACAGCGAGGTATTGAAGATGGATATTGTTTTTGGAATTGATGTAAGCAGCCGTGAATCCAGTGTTTGTATGTTAATGGATGATACCAGGAAAGAGTTTAAGATCTCTAACGATTCATTTGGATTTAAAGAGCTGCTCAAGAATCTTGCAGTATTCTCAAAGCATCCTCAGATCATTTTTGAAGCTACCGGGGTCTATTCAAGAAGACTGCAGAAGTTTCTAGAAGACTATGGCTATGATTACGTGATCCTTAATCCTTTAAAAGCTAAGAAAGAAATGGATCAGGGACTTCGTCATAATAAAACCGACAAAACAGATGCCTATAATTTAGCCAGAATTCAGCTTCAAAACAGACACAAGGCAAATAAACAAGAAGCCGAAGATTATCACAGATTGCGTGCCTTAAGCCGCTCTTATGAAGAACTGACTTCCGACATTATCAGTGCCAAGAATCGTCTTCACCGTATCTTGCAATTGACTTTCCCTGAAATTGAAACAGTCGTTTCTACACCCAAGAACCGCAATTATTGGGAATTGGTTAAACTATTTCCGCATTGCCAAAGGGTCAGAGAGATTGAAGCAGAAGATATTATCAATAAAATCAAAGATTTTAAAGGCTATGGCATCAAACGTGCTCAAAAAATTGCTCAAAGATTAAAAGAACTTGCCAATAAAGCATATCCCGTAGCAGAGCTTGATAGTCCTGAAACCAGCGATGTAATTTACTATGCCCAACGTCTCATCCAGCTTGATCAGGACAGAGATGAGCGGCTTAAGCAAATGGTTGATATATCTAAAAAGCTGCCTAATCGTGATCTAGAAATCCTCACAAGTATCCCTGGCTTCGCCCAGACTACTGCAGTACGTGTTTTGGCAGAGCTCGGAGATATCAGGAGATTCGACAACCCTAACAAGATTGATGCTTTTATTGGAATTGATCCGGGCAGATACCAGTCAGGCCAAATGGATTCCCGCCTTGGTATCACTAAACATGGTAACGCTATTGCACGTAAGATTCTTTATCGGGCAGTTGGTCAAATAGACAATGCTTCAAAGACCAATCCTTGCCATATTGCGGATTACTATGAAAATAAAAAATCTTCTCAAAGCAAAGGCTTCAAGAAGATTGCAATAGCTTCAATGCATAAGCTAATCCGTACTATTTATGCACTAATCAAAAATGATCAGTTGTATAGTTACGAAGTCGCCAAACAAAATCAAAGACGTAAATCGTAATTAACTGATCAGATTCATTATACTCTAACTTAGCTTCAAAGAGGTAATTTCTTTGAAGTCTTTTGCAGTACTTTCATAATTGAAATAATTCGCACCATTAAAACAAAGAAAGTCAAATATATCAAAATAAGATAATTAAACACCTTGATATACTTGACTTTACGTAGAAAAACAACTCAAACTAATGAGTTGTTTCAAAATAATTTTATATATTTATTTTATCCACTTGACTAAGGCGGTATCATAATATCGAACTCAAACCTTAGTAGCCTAGATTATTTTTTGCGGCTTAGTACATTAACTATATTTTTAGACTATAATCCTTATGACCATAATGGATGAAACAGCGGTAGTTCTAGAAATAGTGTTTATAAATACTCAATTTGAAGGAATTTAAGGTAAAGTACCAAAAGCCAGAACAATAGCTTTCTCCAAATTATATTGTCCCGTTGTCCCCACCATTTAAGTAACACAATGAATGTACAAGAGCCCATTGTTATTTAGCTATATTCTAAAGTTATTACTACTAAAAATAGATAATTTGATTAAAAGAATATATGAAGATTACTATACTATCATTACTATTTCAAAATATTTCAAAAATCTAAGCTTATCATCAGCATAAGCTAAATGATTGCTCCTTATATATATTTAATTTAAAAGATATACATATTATTCAATTATTAATATTCAATCAAATGATTATATTGATTTTAAAATTGAGTAAACAGAAAATGTAAAAAATCAAACTGAAATACTTAATGTGTTTAAAAACGTAGATTAGAACAAATGGCGTTTTTCTTATTTGTTGGAATGAAAGATGCTTTAAGTAAAACATATCCTAAGGCTTACTTTCAGTGCTCTTAGTTCATGTAATCCGTAATATGTGTGCTAGGTGAGTGCAAACAATCGTCCAGGGTTACAAATGAATTCAAGCAATTGCACCAACAAGCTAATAAGCATCGACTTTAAAGTACTTCATGACTTCTATCAAGCTTGGAAAAAAGTCTATAGGAGCATGGTTAGAAATATTAAAAAATTGAAGATGATCTTCTAAAATTTTTTAACTATCCTAAGCAGATTAGAGAATCACTTCATTCAAATAATATGATTGAATCATTTAACAATGTGCTAAAACGTAAAGTAAAATTAAAAGCAGAATTTTCAAATAGAAGAATCACTAGATACTTTTATTGGAATTCAAGCAACTGAATAAATACCCATTTTTGTAACAGAACACACAAAGGGTTCAAGCAAATTGAAGACACTTTAGAATCATACTTTGATTAAAAATTAATCAACAAGAGAAATTTTATTTATACAAAAGATTTGATAGTTTCGTTAAGACACTATTTCATTTGATACTAATAAGCAATTATAACAAAAAAAGACACACAATAACCAAAGGGTAGAATGTTAATACTGAGTTAGGTTAATGCATGTCTATAAATAATACAATATTATTATTCCATAATCTAATAATTCAAAAAAGGTATAACTTTAAAATTTTTTAACGTGCTATATCAATTTCAGAGATGTAATAGTAAAATAAATATTATTAGTTTATTGAAGGAAAATAAATTTATGCCAAAAAAACATAGAAATTATGGTATTGACTTAGTAAAAATATTAGCTTGTATCTTAGTTATTACTTTACATTGTTTATCACCATCTACACCTGTAGTAAAAAATAATATTTTTAATTCTAGTTTGTATTATGCCGGAACTCTAGCTATTCCAATTTTCTTTATGGCTAGTGGATTTTTTGTTCTTAATAAAAGAAGTATTTCTTACGTATATTCCTTTAAAAGAACAAAAAATATTCTTTTTATCGTAATTAGTTGGATTTTATTATTTTCAATTATAAGATATTTATTTAAACATAATTTTGATTTTTTACAACAATTAAAAGGATCTATGATTGTAGGAGTGCCACAACAACATTTTTATCATTTTTGGTTCTTTTGGGCTTTAATAATTATGATCCTTTTAGCTCCACTATTATGGTGGTTACTTCAAAAAAGCTTTAACGGCTATCTACTACTCTTAATATCTATGACGCTAATTTGTGTAATGATAGACCTCTCACTTCATTTTGGATTTAGTAAAACAGTACAAAATACTCCTCAAGTTTTACGATTATATTTATACATAGAATATTACTTGATAGGTGGATACATAGGAAATCTTCACTTTAGTAAAGTACTCGAATTTATTTCTAAACACTTTTTTATTTTTTCTCTCTTAGATATTTTTCTATATTTCTTATTAATCGGATATTCCCTTTGGAATAGAAATATTATTAATTGGATATACGCAGAAGCCAACTACGGAAATTTACTAACTATTCTTACTTCTGCACTTACTTTTTGTTTATTCACCATTTCTATCCCTAAAGTGACAGAAATAATTGAATTTATTATTCCAGCTACCATGGGTATTTATATGCTCCATCCATTTTTCATTGGGAAACTTCTACATTTTAAAATTTTCGCAAATTATCCTTCTACGATGATTATTGTAATATTCATTATATGTCTGATTATAGTAGAATTAGCATTACGTATACCTTATATAAATAAATTATTTAAATTATAGTAAAAAAGTATATTGAAAATTATTATTCAATATACTTTTTTACTAATGTAATTTATTTTCAATCAATTCTTTAGCTTGTCCAACAATCTTAGCCCGGAGCAAAATAACCATAGTAACATAAACTACAACACCAACAAGCACTTCTAATCCCATCATTGGCCAGCTATCTTTTAAGTGCCGGTTCATCCAAAAGACAACAAAGAACATTATTCCCCCGGAAATAAAATATTTCCATGAATCTGCAAATAATTGTTTCCAACTGAGCAACTTACGTACAACCATCAACTGATACAAGGTGACTGCAATCTCAGAAATTACTGTTGACCACATTGCCCCATATAATCCCCAATTATGAATTAAAGGAATATTTAAAATAATGTTTACTATAGCACCACAAGTAACTGATGCAGTAAATTGATGATTCTTCTTTAAAGGAAGTAAATACTGAACTCCTAATACATTGCTCCACGCAATCATAAGAATAACAATTGATTCAATCATCATTGCAGGACCAACTGGACCATACCCCGAACCGTAATATTTAGGAGCTAAAGTTAAAGAGATTGCAGCTAGTCCAAACATCATCGGATATGAAACAGCAGATACAAAATCAAAGGACTTATAAAGCATATTATTTACTTGCTTCATATTGCCTTTGACAACTGCATTAGCTACGTGGGGAAGCATAACGGTTCCTGTTGCAGTTACTAATGCCAAAATCAGCTTTACCAAGTTATCTGAATATTGATAGTATCCTGATGCTGTTTCATTAACCATTCCACCAAGCATTGTTTTATTAAGCTGAACATAAATTTGGGTGGCAATCTGTGGGACAAACAATTCAAACATTGGTAAAAAATGCTTCCAAGGGTTAAGTATATTTATACTTACTTTAGGAAGATCTCGCTTGATATTAGGCCATAAAGTTAAATTACCTAAAAATGTAGAAAGGGCTAAAACCACAATATATAAAGTTACATCATATGGTCCCTTAATAAATAGAAAAATAGCAATCATCGAAATAATTTTAACTACAGAATTTTTAAGAACCGTAACCTTAAAATCTTCAATTCCTTCATAAAACCAAGATATATCAAAAGTAACCGCAACCAAGTTAATTGACTGGGCCCACATATATTCTGGTTGACGAGTATAAAAAATCATAAACACTTCGAAAGCAATAATTGCAAGAAGTGTCATAATTGTCTTAACTATTTGAATTTCCCAAAAGGTTTGTGCCATCTTCTTGCGATTCTCACGTACATATGCAATTTGACGGTTACCATAATATCCAATTCCCATACTTGCAACTAATATAAAATAATTAATTATTGAATTAGTAAATGCATTAGCACCAACACCTTCTGGACGCAATACACGACTGACATAAGCAGAAGTAATAAGAGGTACGATAATTGCAAGTACTTGATATCCTACATTGTAGAGGTAATTTCTTATGACCTTCATAAACTAACTAATCACCAAATTCATCATTCACAGCCTCTAATGCTGCAGCAATAACTTGATCCATATTGTAATACTTATATTGACCCAAGCGACCACCAAAAATAACCTTACTATCTTCTTTTTTAGCAAGTTCTGCATACTTTTGATACATTTCATTATTGCGGTCATTATTCACCGGGTAATAAGGCTCATCTCCGCGCTTCCAATCAGCGGGATATTCACGAGTGATAATTGTCTTATCCTTAGCCCCCTTACCAAATTCAAAATGCTTATGCTCAATTACACGAGTATATGGCGTTTCAGCATCAGTGTAATTGATAACGGCATTTCCTTGGTAATTACCAACATTTTTTTCTTCAGTTTCAAATTTAAGAGAACGATATTCAAGTTCACCCAATTTGTAATCAAAGAACTTATCAATCATTCCAGTATAGACAACTTTGTCATAGTTCTTAAGATATTCATCTTTTTTATCAAAGAAATCAGTATTAAGTTCTATACTAATATTTGGATGATTAAGCATATTTTCAACCATCTTAGTATAACCGCCAATTGGAATACCTTGATAATCATCATTAAAATAGTTGTTGTCATAAACAAGACGAACTGGCAAACGCTTAATAATAAAAGCAGGAAGTTCAGTAGCTTTTCTTCCCCATTGCTTTTCAGTATAACCTTTGATTAACTTTTCATAAATATCGCGACCAATTAACGAAATAGCTTGTTCTTCCAAGTTTTGTGGTTCTTTACCTGCCATTTCTTGACGTTGTTCATTAATCTTAGCCATAGCTTCTTGTGGAGTCTTAACTCCCCACATTTCACTAAAAGTGTTCATGTTGAATGGCAAGTTGTACATTTTGCCCTTATAATTTGCTACAGGGCTATTGGTGTAACGGTTAAAATCAGCAAACTGATGAACATAATCCCAAACTTCTTTGTTAGAAGTATGAAAAATATGCGCACCATATTGATGAACTTGAATACCATCTACTTCTTTAGTATAGATATTACCTGCAATATGATCACGTTTTTCAATAATCTTAACTTTATTTCCACGTTTTGCTGCTTCGTGTGCAAACACTGCACCGAAGAGACCTGAACCTATTATTAAGTAATTCATCTATTTTACTCTCCTATACTTTTGGGTAATGATTCTAAAGCAAACCAACATAGGATAAATAATAGAATATAAGTATATGTGAAGAATGTAGTTATAAATAAATAAAACATCATTACTACAAATACAATTCTATATGTATTATGTGCTTTTTTACTTACTATAAATCCACGAATATACGCAAATAAATACATCACAGTTAAATATAGTCCTCCACCACTTAAAACATCCATAATAGAATTACTAAATCCTGTATTATTTGCTCTCCACAAATCCATATAATTTTTTAAATCATCATAATTCGAAATACCTATTCCTATTATTGGATGACTCATCCAAGCACGAAAACCAACTGTATAATCATTAGCTCTCACACCTGCTGAGGCAATGTTATTAGTAAACTTTTCTCTTAGCATAATGTATCCTAAAATTCCAATAATAATAATTATAACTGGTAATATGAATACCCTATATTTTCCTAAAAAGTTATTTTTACTATAAAAAGTTTTTATTCCAAATAGTATTAGTAAAAAAATATATGCAGTCATAGATAATGTACTTAGTATAGCTATAATAAGCACAACCCGTGAAAATTTATTATTCTTATATCTTGATTCATAAATATTAATTAATAAAGCAATACTGAAATTCAACGCAGCCATCGGAGCTTCCAAAAATATTGCACTATTTCTAGATATCCCATTAAACATAGTAATAGCATTAGTCTGTGTTTCAAAATATAAATTATAATAACTTGGAACTGCTACTATTCTATTATTCCCAGTCCATCCTGTAAATACTATTCCTGTAGGATGAATTATATGTAAAATTGATCCTAATATCCAAAATATAAGAGATATTCCTGCAATTATATACATCAGTTTTGCGTACTTATCCAAAATAACGGGAATATTATCATTCTTGTAATCTGTTCCTACAAGCCAAATAAACAAAAAAATAGATATCCCTAAACTAATAGTATTCATTTTTTTAGACGTAAATATCAAAAATAGCCCTATATATACTATCCATATCACACTACAGTACCACAATTTAGTAAATTGTTTCTTAGACAATGAACTATAGATAATTAATACCCATAATAATGTAGCTACCCATAAAACAAAATTAGGAATATTTCCTACTGAAAAAGCATCTCCTAAAATAGATCTACAATTAAATATAAATATTGCAGCAATTATATAAGCTAAAGTGTTAATCAAATTTTGTTTACTTATCTGCATTTTTAATACGTATCCCTTTACATTAAATTGAACTAATCTTTATGATAACACATTGACTATAATTGTGTCCTATATGTATTATAAAAATATTCTAAACTTATATATAATTTCTTTTAATCAAAAATTATTCAATCATTACTACTTCTTACAAAAACAAATACTATTTATTTTTATTACCCTTGAATAGTTATAACTACCCTTTTAACTTATAAAGCTCGTCAGATTATTTTGCTTTAGAATAAGATACTTTTAATTATTAAATATAATCAACTCTTCAGAATTTGATTAACAATTTCCTAAATAAAGAAACCATTAAATCAATCAATGATTTTAATGGTTTCTTTATTATTTCTCATACACTTTATAAAAAATTACTATCTATTTAAAATAAATTTGCGGAAGAGTTCTCTTGTACTTCTCATGACCTAAATATGTTGACCATAATTTATATTTTTTGTTATTAAAGTCAAATCTATAACTCTTTGGTAAAGTACTTCTATAAATCTTATATTTCTTTATAGGCAAATACTTATTATTTCGTAAATTATAACTTTTTCCTAAAGTTCCTTCAAATGAATAAATGTAATACTTATGATTTAAACCAAAGTATTGTGCAAAATATGGAATTTTATTTAAAGCAGTATAACCTGTTGTTCTAGTAACACTTGGAATTATACTACTATTAGCATTATGTTCCATACTATCAGTCTTTAACCAACCTCTATAAATTGAATAATTTTTAGACAAATTTACTGAATCTGAATTATAGCTAGCATTTAAGCCATTAATACTCAAAAAATTCATTGATGCATTATTTTCAAATTTCCAATTAGGATTTTGAAGCGCTAATTTATAACCCGTTGATTTTACTTGAATTGTTTTATAATTAGAATTATTTTTATACGCTAAAATTCGTTGACCTAATCCCATACTATAATTTGGTAATACTGTAGTACCAATATATTGACCATTGCCTGGACCCTTGCTTGCATTAAACCAATTAATAATCGAGTCACGTGAATGACTATTAATATTTTTTAATGTTACACTAGCTTGATGCTTAGGCTTAATAAATACTTCATAACTAGTTTTCTTATTAGTTAATTGTGAACTATTTTTAACCTTATTAAAGTCGATTGTTAAGCTTTGTCCGTCACTATTTACAGATAATACATTAGCATGTGCTGGATCAATACTCTTAGTCAATCCTTTAATATCAAACACATAATTTCCTGTTTTATATTTATTAGCAATATTTAAATCTCTTAAATTTACTGTAAATTTACCATTTTGATTTTTTTCTACATTAGTAAGTTTAGCTCCATTTATCTTAAATCCACTTTCATCATGACTATCTACTTCCCAATTTTTAGCATCTGGATCATAATTATTGGCTTGTATAACTGGAGTATTATAATTCAAAGACTTATCTCTAGTTGCTGAATTATCTTTATCATAATAACGTACATTAATAATTGATATTTGATTCATATTATTAAATTTATACGTATATGGACTGTTAGATATAGGTTCTAACCCTGAACTAGCCAAATTTTTACGTACATCGTTATTAACTCTTTTAGCAATTTTAGAACTTACTTTGGTTCCTTTAGTTATAGAAACTTTTTTATAAACTGAGCTATTAGCACTATTTCTCTTAGGTTCAACATAAATACTAATCCCGGCTGTGTAAGTAGCTTGATTATCAGTTAAAGACCAATTATTATACTTTTGATCTAATGTAAATTTAGCTGTATCAGCACTAACTTTTGTTAGTCTTTTCTCAGAAATAGAAATTGTTCCTATCCCTAATGTCAATGCAGCTATTCCAATTAAAGCCCACTTTTTCTTTCTATAAAACATCGTTTTTTCTTTCTCCTTTTAAATAACTTACAGTTAATATTTTATTACTAAGCTAACGCTATTACCATAACAATCACTAAAAAGTATAACTATAATTTATTTAGCAAACTAAAAAGGAACTAAAAATAATATTTAGCTCCTTTTTAATGTATGCTTTAAGTAAATGTTAAACTATTTAAAATATTAGGTCTCATTAAACTATAACTTCTTAAAGTTAGCAACCTTCACATATTGGTTCTTACCAATCTTGAAGTACTTTTTACCTTTAATAGTCTTAGTTCCATAAACCTTAAGCACATGATTCTTTTTCAAAAGCTTAAGACTTATACGCTTACCTTTTGAATTGTAAACAAATGAGTTATGCTTCAAAGTATGCTTAGTTACTTTAACGACTTCAAAGTTATGTGCTTTAATGTAACCATCCCATACACGATAGTACTTAACACCATTAATAGTCTTAATCTCGTAAACATAAATAGTCTTACCGCTCTTCAAGGTCTCCTTATTAGCACGGGTAAGTCCATCAATTTCATAAACATATGAATTACGAGTTAAAGTCTTACGAGCAGCTATAAAGTTAGCAACTTTTACGTATTGATTATCACCAATTTGATAGAATTCTTTATCTTGTCCGTCTTGATTAAAAATAGTTATATCTTTTGAAGTCCAAAGCTTAGTGCCTACAAGATGCTTAACTACTCCAACTCTTTCACCATTTTTATTGTAAACATAAGCATTGTGAGTAATCATTCTTTGAATACCAGTATTTTCAAATGAAACAACTGGTTTAGAATTATTATCTTGATCTGCTGGTTTTGTTGGTTGATCAGGTTCTACTGATGTATCTAGTTGATCATCAGGTGTTGGTACCGGCGTTGGAATTGCATAGTTATTAAGTAACTTATTAAGAGTATCAGTTGCAGTTACAATTGCCTCAGTAGCTGATTCATATCCTGCTTGATCTACTGGTGCCTTTGCATCTACCAACTTTTGAAGAGCATCTGTTGCAGTCTTGACATCCTTGTCATCTGAATATGGTTTAGCATCGTTCAATACTGTTTGAGCATTGTTCTTTGCACCTTCATACGCCTTCTTGGCTTTTTCTAATGCACTGGCTTTTTCTTTAGCTGCCTTAACTGCATCATTTACCTGGTTAATTGCTGGGGTAAATGCTTTAGTAGCTGCTTCATAACCTGCTTGATCTGCTGGTGCCTCATCATCTACCAACTTTTGAAGAGCATCTGTTGCAGTCTTGACGTCCTCATTCTTTTCTGCATATGGTTTAGCATCGTTCAATACTGTTTGAGCATTGTTCTTTGCATCTTCATATGCTGTCTTTGCCTTGTCTAATGCACTGGCTTTATCTTTAGCTGCATTTACTGCACCATTTACCTTGTTAATTGCTGGGGTAAATGCTTCAGTTGCTTTTTCATAGCCTGCTTGATCTGCTGGTTCCTCATCATCTACCAACTTTTGAAGAGCTTTTCTTGCAGTCTTGACGTCCTCATTCTTTTCTGCATATGGCTCAGCGTTGGTTAATGCTGTTCTGGCATTATCTTTTGCATCTTCATATGCCGTCTTGGCTTTTTCTAATGCACTGGCTTTTTCTTTAGCTGCCTTAACTGCATCATTTACCTGGTTAATTGCTGGGGTAAATGCTTTAGTAGCTGCTTCATAACCTGCTTGATCTGCTGGTGCCTCATCATCTACCAACTTTTGAAGAGCATCTGTTGCAGTCTTGACGTCCTCATTCTTTTCTGCATATGGTTTAGCATCGTTCAATACTGTTTGAGCATTGTTCTTTGCATCTTCATATGCTGTCTTTGCCTTGTCTAATGCACTGGCTTTATCTTTAGCTGCATTTACTGCACCATTTACCTTGTTAATTGCTGGGGTAAATGCTTCAGTTGCTTTTTCATAGCCTGCTTGATCTGCTGGTTCCTCATCATCTACCAACTTTTGAAGAGCTTTTCTTGCAGTCTTGACGTCCTCATTCTTTTCTGCATATGGCTCAGCGTTGGTTAATGCTGTTCTGGCATTATCTTTTGCATCTTCATATGCCGTCTTGGCTTTTTCTAATGCGCTGGCTTTATCTTTAGCTGCATTTACTGCACCATTTACCTTGTTAATTGCTGGGGTAAATGCTTCAGTTGCTTTTTCATAACCTGCTTGATCTGCTGGTTCCTCATCATCTACCAACTTTTGAAGAGCATCTGTTGCAGTCTTGACATCCTTGTCATCTGCATATGGTTTAGCATTGTTCAATACTGTTTGAGCATTGTTCTTTGCACCTTCATATGCCTTCTTTGCCTTGTCTAATGCACTGGCTGCTTTTGCATCATTAAGTGCTTTTTGAAGTTCTTCAGTTGCGTCTTTTAATGATTTGGTGGCACTTGTTAAACCTGTTACATCATTATTCTTTTCTGCATTATCACCATCGTAAAATGCACCATTCATCTTAGTTCTGGATGCAGCTACATCTGGATCTTTTTCATATTGCTCGTATTCCGCACTAGATAAAACTGAATTAGCTACATCCTTTGCTGTTTGGTAAGCCTTCTTTGCATTATCAAGTTCAGTAGTATCAATATCATATGAAATTTCAATTTTTCTATCTACTGGCTGACCATTTTCATTGCTAAATGCTGAAATACCATCTAACACTAATTGTCCTTTATTTATTTTGGGGTTTCTGATTTCTTTTCCATCAATCTTAACAATGAGATTCTTATAATTATCAGGTAATGAAACTTTATAGCTTTCATATTCAGGATATCCAGTATATTGACTGATTGGAGCATCATTATTATCTAAACTCTTCTTCCAACCACTATATACATTTCTTTCAATATCTCCTAAATTATTAGGATCCCAATAATTTGGATTCTTAGAATACTTACCTGTATTATCTAATGATTTCAATCGTTCAAAAGTAATTGTAGGTGTATCACGTTGACGTTGCCCATTTATTGTTATAATTTCAGAAACAGTTTTCTTGTCAACTGTTACTTCACGAATATTACTATTACGAAGACTAATTTGCGGAAGATTTGACTTATATGTACCATTTTGGTAGGTAGACATATTCCTATATGATGTATTATCTAAATCAAATTTATAGGTTTGTGGCAAAGTACTTTGTTCAGTATTAATTACATATCCTTCATTAGATGGAATATTAGAAAGATTATCTGCTTTTTGAGCTGGAATAGGTAACAAATTACCTTGAATATTAACAGGGGTATAATTCTTATCCACTCTATATTGTTCCTGCACTTTATTAAAGCTCGGATAAGAAGTTATTAAGTTATAAGCTTTGCCTAAAGTTCCTTCAAATGAATAAATATAGTTTCCATTAGAAGAAAGATATTGAACAAAGTATGGAATATTATCTAAACTAGTATACCCATTAGATTCTTCAACAGTAGGAAGATCTTTAATAGTAGCTTCATGATTCATCCCATTATTATCATCAACGTTTAACCATCCTCTATGAAGTGAAATTGGATCTCCTAAATTACCCTGACCTACTTCATAAGTTGCAGTGTTATTATCAAGAGATGTCAAAAAGTCCATAGAATTATTATTTTCATATTTCCAACTTGAATCAGAAATATTCAATTTATAATTAGTATCTTTAACTTGGATAGGTTCTGCTGAATAATTAGGATTATTCTTATAAGCTTCTACTCTCTTACCTAGTCCCATACTGTAATCAGGTAATACAGTAGTACCAACGTATTGCCCATTACCTGGACCTGCACTAGCATTAAACCAGTTAATTATAGAATCCCGTGAATGATTGTTAATATTCTTTAAACTTACACTACGTTGATCCTTAGGCTTAATAAATACTTCATAACTAGTCTTTTTATTAGATAACAACGTACTATCTTTTACTTTATTAAAGTCAACTGTTAAGCTCTGACCATCATCACTTACATTAAGAACCGAAGCATGGGCTGCATCAAATTCTTTTGTAAAACCATCAAGATCAAAAACATAATTTCCAGTTTTATATTTGTTATCAATATTAATATCTTTTAAACTAAAAGTAAATTTAGTAGAATCCTTAATTACATCTGTAATTTGGGCATCTTTTAAACCTAATGTTGATTTACCAGTTTCCTTATCAGTAATAGTTTCCCAATTTTTACTATCTGGATTATAGGTATTAGCTTGTACCACTGGAGTATTATAATCCAGTGACTTATCATTAGTTGCCGAATTATTTTTATCATAATAACGTACATTAACAATTGAAGCTTGTGTCATATTGTTAAATTTATATGTATAAGGCTTAATATTACCTTTATCATCTTTAACTGGCTCCAATCCTGCTTCAGCTAAATTTTGTTTTGTATCCTGATTAACTTTATCTGCAATTTGCTGATCTACTTGAGTACCCTTAGTTATAGATACGTCTTTATATATAGCATCACTCGCATTTTTTTGTTCTGGTTCAATGTAAATACCAATACCTGCAGTATATGTAGCGGCATCGTTACTAATAGTCCAATCATTATATTTTTGATTTTGACTAAATAAGCCGTTACTTTGTGTAGTTGTAGAAACTTTAGAGTCAGTAACATTTGATAATGTAGTCTTAGGGTCTAGTTTAGTTTTGTCTACATTCAATGTAGTTTGTGATTTAGATTCTGATTGTTTATTTAATAATTTACCTTGTTCAGAATCTGTATTTGTTACATCGAGGCTAGCTTGTTGTTTAGATTCAACTTTTTGATTATTTTCATTTAATGATGACTTATTAGCAGTTTCAGATTCATCCGTTGCAGCTAATGCTGTTTTAGATGTTACTGTAGTTGTTCCAATTCCTAAAGCAACAACTGCTGCTCCAGCTGCTACCCACTTTTTTCTATTTTTGAATTTTCTAGTTTTTCTGATATCAGTCAAGATTCAATCTCCTCTCAAAAACGTCTACACTGACAATGTATATTTTACAACGTAATCATGAATATTAACATACAAATATTACAAGTAATGCCAGTTAAATAATAAAAATTTTCTTAATTAACATACACATTTAATATTATTTTACCTTACTTACAATTTTATTGTCCTTAAATAGTCAGAATTGACTATAAGGAAAAATTATATCTATACATTTCTAAAATATTATTAAAATTAATAAAAAATATACAATTTTGTGTAGTGACTCAGCAAAATTGTATATTTTTAACTTAGGCATTTTTACATATTTTTATGTACTTATTAAAGTCTTTCATAGAAGTAAATACTCCTCTTAAAGTTCTTGTTTTGTTAATTTGAATCTTACAAATTCTTGCACAGTACTTTAATTGTTCATATTTAGACATATTCCAAGGTTTAACTTTTCCAATAAAATGTAAGACTTTTATTGGAGAATCCAATACATTAGAGCTTACATAATATGGCTCGTATTTAGCTAGAATATTATACTCTTCACCTAATACTAAATTAGTATGTTTCTTCCAATGTGGGTATCCCTCAGATATTATATCTTGATCTCCAAATGCACTTTTAGCATCAAATTTAGAAATAAGACTTATTAATCGCTTATCTTCATTAAGCTTAGGAACTATTACCATCATACCAGAATTTAAATCAACCCAATTTTCATTTCCAGGGACTGATTTTCCAGCTACAGTAGCAGATAAATTATCTTTTCCAAATAATTCATCAATATTTTCTAGAACTAACATATCAGCATCTAAAAACACTATTTTATCAAACTGAGTTAACCCAAATATTAACAATTTACTAAAAGTATTAGTCCAATTAGAAAAACCCTTTTGAGCATTTATTGTTAAAATATCTTCAGAAACTTCAACTTTATCTGCCTTTAGATATGAAATATCTCTTTTTTCTAATTCCATAATACTGTTTTCACTTACTTGATTGGTTACCATTACAGTTAATGGATATTTAGAATTTTGATTTATTAATGATTTCCATAATCCTAAAACTCCGCGTAAATAATTATCAGAACCTAAAAGTGTTAAATAAGTATAATTATTCATATAAATTTCCTATATATACATCTATTTTTTTAAAACTTTAATAGCTGCATTTATTGCAGAAGACGTATAATATCCCTTTCTTAATTTTTGTCCTGTAACTTTCGCGTTTTGAGCTAACATGTCATACTGTTCTTTAGTTAATTTATCTAATAATGGTGAAATCTCTAATAGATTGTTAACTGTTAAACCAACATTATTCTCTTCAACAAACTTTGCCTCTGCTGCTTCTTTCCATATTATAACTGGTAACTCTGAAGCTAAATATAATGATAGTTTATGTGGATTATTATACTTTAAATAACTTCCTGTTGGGCCAGTACAATTCTCAATACTATTCCCGTCCCAAATTAATCCAAATCCTTCTGCTAATACACTAGGGATTTCATCACTAGGTAAGCTTCCTTTATATTCACAATTTTTATACTCATGTAATGAGTAATTAGGTCCATACAATTTAAAATTATTATGTACTTGATTTAATTTACCGATATAACTAGATTTTTTAACATCTAAATTACCAGCAATAATTATAGATTTATCAAAATTTGCATTTTTTGATTTATAATTTGGTATTAAATAATCGAATATATTAAGAACTATTATTTTTGAACTATCTATACCCTTATTTAAGAAATAATTCTTCATAGAATTATTATGAACTATTAATACATCAAAAATTTTTAGCATAAACTGAAATTCATCTTTATAGTATTCGTTATAAATTGTATTTCTAATTTCCTCTACGTCATGAATAAGGCATATAAATTTTACATGCTTTTGTTTTTTTAACTTTAATAAATAATGCTCTCTACCTAATTGATGCGTTCTATAAGGATGTTGTAAAAGGATGATAGAGTCCTTTTCAATTAAGTTATATGCATTTTTCCAATCTTGAAAGAATTTCACTTGTCTATTAACCTTTGACTTAAAATCATAAGATTCATTATTCTTAGTAATCAGAACTTTTTCAAAACCTAATTTTTCTCCAATTTTCCCAACATCATCTGGAGCTTTACTTACTGCATGTTTCTTTATATCTCTAGATACTTCAAAAATTTGATATTTTTTCATATAGATTAATCAATACCCTTTCATTTTTCTTCGAAAACTTTCAATTAATAATAATAATCTATAGTTATTGCTTAAAATTAACCATTTATATATATGATGTCGCTTATCCCACTGTGTTCTACTATATGAATTATTAATTATGGCAGAGTGTAAATTCCAATCTTTAGCTACTTTAGATAATTCATTACTTGCATGTTTTAAACTTATTTTATTTTTTTTATATAAAGGATAATAGTAATCTGATAATAATCTAAAAAATTCTTTACATTTATATCTATTCATTACATTATTTACTATATCTGATTTAGAATAGTTATTAATAAATAAATTATTTAACGCAAAAATAAATCTATTTTCACTTTTTAACATTTTAGGATTAAATTTCCCAATAGTATGTGGAGGTCCTTGTATATAATAAACTTGATTTATTAATTTAACTTTCTTAGCATAGCTAAGTGCAGTATACAAAAATAAAGCATCTTCTCCTATTATGAGGTTAGTATCAAAATATATTTTATTACTAATTAGAAAACTTCTACTATAAAATTTTCCCCACGGAGATTCACTACCAATTCTTTGATTAATATATGTTAATATTTCTTCTCTTTTCTCATTTTTAAGTTCAGAATAATAAATATTTTTAGAAATATTTGTAATTAAAATATCATAATTATTATTAAGAATATCAGTTAATAAATTTGAGATATTACCATTTATAGTATCATCACTATCTATAAAAATTAGATATTTTCCTCTTGCTTTCTTAATACCATAATTTCGTGCATTACTTACCCCATGATGATTCAAAATATGAAGCTTTACAAATTCATATTTTTCTACAAACGCATTTGCAATATCAACCGTACTATCTGTTGATCCATCATCAATTAATAAAATTTCAATTTTACTATTTATTATTGAAACTTTCTTAACTATATTAGTTAACGTTTTTTGCAAATAACTATCTGAATTATACATAGGAATAATTATAGATAAATCTAGATTAATCATTAATAATACTTCCTACTATTACTTTTCAAATTGTGATTTTTTTGGATATTTTTGTTGTAACAACTCTTTTATTTCTTCAATCTTTTTATTATAATCGCTTACTTCATTATCATTTATACAGATACTTAGTGCATTTCCTTTTTCTAACTCTAATTTTAAGGAATGTAGATTATCTATAGGATACGTTCTATTTCTATCGGGATTAATTGGATTAAATTGCCCAAATTCCAACTGAAGATGTCTTAATAACCAAATTGAAATGTCATCTTTACTTCTAAATCTATGAGTATTCATAGACTCAAATTCTTTTTTCCAGATTTTTCTTCCTTTTTGAAAAGTTTCTTTTTTAAAACTAAGCGGTCCATGTGGCTCAATGTATCCTGGAATTCCACGCTTTTTAGCTTGAATTAAAAAAGGTAACTCTTTTAATTGATGTTTTCCATAAACTTTATTAACTAATCCATTTCTTGATAATGGCCAATTATTATTTATATATTTATTTAACAATATTTCATTATTAATCGGAATATGATTAAAATCTTCAATAGGGATAATATCGGAATATATTCTAAAATCGCATGGAAGATTATCATAAAAAAAATCTTTTGAGTTAGTAGGTTGCGTTAATAACATATCATCATTAAAATACACAAAGTTTTCTGATAATCCAGGTATTTTATCCATGTTTAATTCAATAGCATTAGAATTAAACAAAGGGAGATATTTTTTATCAATAATTTGTGAATGATCAATAACTATTAACTTTTCATTCTCGTTATTCAACCACTTGGGCTTTTGCTCATCTGTAATCAAAAATATTTTTCTAACCCATGGAGCATATTTTTCAACACTCCGCAAAGCATACCTTAAAGTATCATAATCTCTAAAACGTACATCATCATTTTTATCAAACTTTGACTTAGTACCCTCTAAATACAATTTTTTCTTTTCTATCCACTTTTTATCATTTCCATTTACCCATGTAAACACAAAATCAATTGAAGATTTCATTAGTTTCACCTTTATATTATCTATTTACTCTTAAATTTAAACCCTAATCTAAGAAAATCGAAAAGTATTTTATTAACTATATAATTTTTATGCTTTAAATTAAATAAAATTAAGTTATTGATATAACCTGTATTTTTTATATTTTTTACTGATTTTATATTTTTATACAAACAAGTGTTCTGCATTTCTAATAATAAATTATATGATCCATTTACTGTAGCAGTTGGAGATTTTATATAATTTTTATAACTCAATATTAAAGCTATAGCATAATCAATATATAACTGCTTATACATGGTATCTGTTGCATGCTTATCTTTGAGTGCTTTATAAAGATTCTTATATACTAATTTCACACTATTCCAACGATTTTTATCATAGGCTTGTATCATTGAGCCATTCCTTATCCTATACATATAACCGTTTTCTTTATAAGGTAATACATAAAAGGCTTTAATAGATAATACGATTGGAATTATTATACTTACATCTTCTCCGTATGTCATACCCAAATCTACATACTTTAAATTCTCTAATATTAAACTTTTTTTTATTAATTTTCCCCATCTATTAGGAGTAATTAGTCTATCTTGAAAGTGACCATCATTAAATAAATTATATTGTATTAAGTTATTGTATTTTTCACCTTTATATAATCCTGATTTAAGTCTGCCTAACACTGTAATTTTACCAGCATGATAATTATAAGTTGGAGCAAATACAACATCAGTTTTATATTTATCCATTGCATTCTTTAAACTTAAAATATAGTTTTTTTCTACATAGTCATCTGGATCTACAAAACAAATGTTATTTGCCATAGATTTGTTTAAACCATATTGCCACGCAGAAACTAGTCCACCATTTTTTTTATGATAAACTTTTATATTTGAATATTTTTTTGAATATCTATCACATATTTCTCCACTTTTATCAGTTGACCCGTCATCTACTAAAATCACTTCAATATTAGTATATGTTTGCTTCTCTAATGAGTCTATACATTGTTTTAAATAGCTTTCAACATTATAAACAGGAACAATTACTGAAACTTTAGCATTATCTACATTCACTAGAACTTAATCTCCTCAATATAAAATTTTCTTAAAAGCATTTAAAAATTTTCTATTATTAAAATCATATTGAACTAACTCTTTATGACTACCCTGAATTATATTTTTCAATTTGCTAATATCTTTACATTCAAACACTAATTGTTTATCCGCAAATCCTTCAGCAATCTGTAACTGATGATCATCAATATGCTCATTATATTTTGAAAGTCTAGGAACCACAATAATTTGTTTATTATATTTTTTACCAGTCAATATAGTTCCTACGCCAGCATGAGTTATTAATAAATTGCATTTCTTTATATTTTCTTCGTATTCATTTCCATTCATAAATCTTTGAATAGAATAATTTTTAGGAATATATGTAGAATATCCTGACTGACATATAACTTTATCTATAATTTGATTGTTAGCAATTAATATATCTATTTCTTTTAACAATCTATTGAATTGAAATTTCTGTGTACCAACAGTTACAAAAATCATATATTGCTACCTCATTAAAAAATACCACCCCAATAATGTGCCTTAGGGAAATACTTTAGCATATCTTCCCATTGAACGATAAATTCATCAGCAAATTTATACATAATTTTACCAGTCAATGATGGAGTATTTATACGAGCAAATGACTCAATATAAATAATTTTTTTATGATGTAATTTCCCTATAATACAAATAGGTACTGTAACTAACGCACCTGTAGAGATTATTGTATCTGGTTTTATCCTTCTATATATCTTACTAGAAATAAAAAACAACTTTAAGAAATGCATAAAAAAACTTTTTTCTTTTCTGTTAATTTGATTTAATAAAAAAACTTTTTTAAATTTACTTAGATTTTTTTTATTTTTTTCTGTAAGAATGTAAGATTCATTGTCTATAATAATACTATTTAATTGTAGTAGTTCTTCAAGATGACCACCAGATGAACTTGTAAACAAAATTTTCACTTTTCTTTTTCCATTAATTCTAAATAATAATTGATCAATAATTTTGTATTTTTCACAATATCATAACCTTCTTGAGCTAAAATTTCTTGATTATTTTTATATTGTTCAATTCTATTATTTTCCTTATAATTCTTAATACTTTTAGCCCATTTTTCAGCATCCAATTCTATAAATGAAGAATTTTTTGTAACATCAATCTCTTTAGAAACATTATTAGAAATAATACACTTCAATCCTGTAGCTATGGCTTCTATAATAACAAAAGGTTGTCCCTCATATCTCGATGGCAACGCAAATATATCCATAGCAAATAAATAATTTGCTACTTTATCTGTTAAACCAATACATATAATTCTATTTTCTAAATGTGCAGCTTTAACTTTTTTGTTAAAATCTTGAAACTCAATACCATCACCTATTAATATTAATTTATATTTCTCATCTAATAATGGCATTAATTTTAAAAAGAAATCATGATTTTTTTGATAATTAAAAAAGCCAACATGCCCTAATAGAATATTATTAGATTTTATATTTAGTTTATTTCGAATTTGTTTTCTAATATTAGAGTCATAATTATAATTATTCAAAAATATACCATTTTTAATAACTATAAATTTATTATCATCAAATAACCATTCCCCTGCAGCATTATTACAAGCAATTTCCCCAGTTACTAAAGAATTAAATGCTAATCTCAACAATTTATTTACGTATGGATGTTCTGTAGTAGTATTATGACTATGTGCAATTCGAACTTTTATTCCTGCTTTTTTTGCAGCTAATAACTCTAAAACCATAGTAGTACTATTACCATGAATATGAACTAAATCAAAATGATTATTAATAAGATATTTTTTTAACCTACTATAATAAGTTAATAAAGATTGTTTACGATTAGGGAGCTTTAAATAATCAATATTATTTGCTTTAAGAGTATCTCTTAATTCATTTGTTATATCATTTGATGCCCCTATAGTTACATCTATACCTGATTTAGCAAGAACTATACTACTATTAACTATAAAAGAAGTAATACCATTCTTCTCTAAATTTATAGTATTTACCATCAATATTTTCATACTTATCGAATCCTTATTACATTATGAATTGCTAAATTGATCAAATTTTTTTATTTCATCATCAAAATTCACTTTACTTGAACTAGTCGCACATCTAAATCTTAATGATTTATTGAAATACATTTTTTCAATATTTTTAGCTAACTCGCTAGGGCTTAATTTAGAAATAATTCCATTCTCTTTATCCTTTATCTGTTCTCTAAAAGCAGGAAGATCAGATACTATTATAGGCTTTTTTAACGTTCTAGCTTCTAAAACTGCTAGTCCGTACCCCTCATGCCGAGATGGTTGTACATATAAATCACAATTTTTAATATATGGATATGGATTATTCTTTCTACCAAGTAAAATAAATTTACTATGGAGGTTTTTATTTTCAACTAAATGATGTAACTTATTTTTATCCCTTCCATCACCAATTACATACCAAATGAAGGGAATTTTCTTTTTCTTTAATTCATTTGCTGCGTCAATAGCAATATCGTATCCCTTTTGCTCTGTTAAACGTCCTACAGTAACAATTTTAAATACTTCATTAGAAAATTCTTGAGGTAAAAATTCTTTAGATTTTCTAATTATTTCCCTAGTATCTATCACATTATATATAATTTTACTTTTTATTTGTTCTGCAGGATAAAGAGAATTAAATGAATTTATAATAGCTTTTGATACACCAAATATAGTATCATAATATTTAAAATATCTGCTTACATTAACAATCCACGGCATATGCTGATCATGTATCCAAAAAGCTTTTCTTTTAGCATCTACATTTAAAGCTAAATATGCTGTTGTAAATGAACCGTATCCATAAAAATCAATTCCAACATCAAAATATTCATCTAATTTTGATGCATGTTTGGCAATCATTCTATACAAATCAGCATATTTGTTTATTTTTAGCTTTTTCAAAACCTTACCTTCTACAAAATTTGTTGAAGCCAATTTTTTATAAAAAGTACTATCAAACTTAATATGTTTTATTTTAATATTTTGTTTTAATCTATATTTATACTCTTCATTATCATCGATTAATAATAGTGTCGTATCATAATGAGTACTGTTTAAATGATTTAAAAATTCAATCATAGCAACTTCAGTTCCACCACCGCCCAACGATTGAGCAACTACCAGTAACTTTTTCATAAAATCACCTAAACAATTCTAATATGCACTATTCGGATTAACAACAACCCCAATGGTCTTCACAAGAATCTTAAAATCTTCCCAGATTCCAGAGTTATTAATGTAAATAATATCCAGCCAAACCATCTCATCAAAATCGGCATCGTTACGCTTGGTTACTTGCCAAAGACCTGTACAGCCTGGTATTACAAGTAAGCGCTGTTTGTCATAGTCTGTATATTCTGCCACTTCAATTGGAAGAGGTGGACGAGGACCAACAAGCGACATATTACCGATTAAGACATTCCATAATTGTGGCAATTCATCAAGACTATATTTTCTAATCCACTTACCAACTTTGGTAATTCTTGGATCATCTTTAATCTTGAACATTGCCCCATCAATTTCATTTTGTTCTTCAAGCTGTTCAACAAGTTGGTCAGCATTAACAATCATTGAACGAAATTTATACATTTTGAATGGCTTACCATCTTTTCCAATTCGCTCTTGTGAATAAAAAGCTGGACCATGATCTTCATGCTTGATTTTAATTGCCAAGAACAAGAATAACGGCGATAGAATTATTAAAGCTATTGCACTAGCTACAATGTCAAAAAGGCGTTTAACGCTGCGATAAAAGTATCGTCCTTGCACCTTTGATTCATTTAGCTGAATTTGTTTCATACTCAACATTTCCTTTTTTATTCACTCGTTTCCTTACTGTTAAAACAGCCAAAACTTCTTTTTCTTCTTTAATGGTCTCCAATCCATTTGTACATTTTCACCGTTGATAATTTTACGGGAATTTTCTTTCCATGATTCTGCTAATTCTGGACTAAATTCTTTAGCCATTTTTTTATAAGCTTCACTTAATTGATATTCACGGCGTGGAAGATCATGAGCATCACTTGCAAAAGTGCAACCTTGTCCAGCTTCAATTAACTTCCTTGATAAGTTCTCCACCTTACTCCCAAATAAGCCAGTGTAAGAACTCGCAGTGATCTGTACAAGACAGCCTTGTTCAATTAAGTCCTGCAGCATTTCAGGTTCTTTCAAAATACGATTATTACGTTCGGGGTGCACAATCACAGGTGTAATTCCATAACCTTGCAATCTAAAAATCGTATCCTTAACATAAGTTGGTACATCTTCACTCGGAAACTCCAAGAGCATATAAGTACCCTCTTCATCGCAAAAAAGAATATCATCTTTTTCTATTGCATCAATAAGGTCACCAGATAAGCGAACTTCTTGTCCCGCAAAAACGGTCAAGGGAATATTCGCCTCATCTAGCATCTCTTGATATTGCTTAGTCAAGTTAATGATATCCTTTTTGTGATTGAGATATTTACCATTTAATGTATGCGGAGTAACTACAGCATGGGTTACACCATCGGCTACAGCATCTTTAGCAAGCTTAATTGAAGTTGACCAATCTTTAGAACCATCATCAACCCCTGGCAACATATGACAGTGAATATCTACTAAAGTCATTATTTAGCCTCTTCCTGAGAATTATCAGTTGATGCCCGACTAAAGAAACTACGCTTCTTAGGCTGACCATATCCATAACCATAGCCGTAACCGTAGCCATATCCATAACCGTAGCCACTATTTTCAGCAGTAATATCGTTCATTACATAGCCCAAAATGCGAACCTTAGCAAATTCAAGCATTTCAACAGCACGACGAATAGCAACTTTTTGAGTTTTACCTTGACGTACTACTAAAATTATACCATCAAGATGACTTGCCAATTCTTGTGTATCAGAAACTTCCAATACTGGTGCCAAGTCAATGATTACCAAATCATAGTGTGCCTTAACAAGGTCAATGAAAGTTTGCATACGATGTGAACCAATAAGTTCGGCAGGGTTTGGTGGAATTGGACCAGAAGTCAAAATTGACAAGTTGTTCACACCACTTGGCTTAACTACATCATCCAAATCAATTTCATCTGCATCAGAAGTCAATACAGTAGTCAAACCCTTATTATTTTTCACATTGAAAGTTGAGTGAAGAGTAGGACGACGAAGGTCACCATCAATTAAAAGAGTCTTGCGACCAGCTTGAGCATAGGTAATTGCAACATTAGCTGTTACAGTTGACTTACCTTCACTGATGTTAGCTGAAGTAAAAGCCACAGTCTTGATTTCCTTATCAACACTCATGAAGTTGATGTTAGTACGAACAGTACGGAATTGTTCTGAAACAGGGCTTTGCGGATTAGCTGCTGTAATCAGCTTCGCACCCTTTTTCATGGTTTCGTTAGTACCACGTTTTTTCTTAAATAATGCCATTTCTGCTAATCCCTCCTATACTCTGCGTCTCTTCTTAGTTGTCTTATTGTCATTCAACTTAAATGATGATGAAACATTGAAGTGAGCAATTTGACCTAAGTTAGTCAAGCCCAAATCCTTAGTCAAGTAGTCATCATCACGAACAGCAGTATCTGACATTTCACGAATCATTACTACTGCAAATGAAAGGATAAGTCCAACTACAAATCCAGCTAAAGTAAAGAGTTTAACATTAGGTGAAGTTTGAGTTCCCTTAGTTGCAGGAGCCACGATAGTAACGTTGTTAACGTTCATAATTGACTTAATACGATCTTTGAAAACTTCAGCCACCGCATTTGCTTCTGCCATTGACTTATCAGGATTATCTGACTTAGCACTGATTGAGAAGACTTGAGATTGTTGTTGAGTAGAAACTGAAATAGCCTTTTGAAGTTGGTTAGCACTTACTGAATATGCTTTACCTGAACGATCAATTACAGCAGGTTTTGCTTTACGAACTAATCTTCTTTGACCATTTTCATCAGTAGTATATTTAGCAGGTTGAGCTTTTTTAATTACTCTAACTGGATTTTCTAAACGATCAGAAGCTTCGCTTAAGATAACGTGACTAGTTACAATATCTTTATAAGTAGTAACAAGTTGCATGTTAGCTTGTTGAGTGTTGTAAGCTGCATTTGGGTCATTCTTGTTAGCCTTTTGATTAACTAAGATTTGTGCACTAGAAGTGTATTTAGGGGTAATTGCAAAACTTGCCACTCCCCAACCTACAAGAGCAAGACCGACACTCCAGAGAATGAGTGCCCAGATATGCTTTCTACAGATGCGAATTAACTGGGTTAAATCAATTGTATTTGTTGAATCTTGTTTTTGTTCCATTCACTTATTCCTTATTAGTTACAGTAGTTGTTGAAAGATCAAGTGCTTTTCTGAGTTTGTCAGATACACGTTGACGTTCTTTTTGACTGATGACTTCAATTTCCATAACGCCAAACTTAACGTTATTGGTTTCCTTACTTACGCCTTGTGCGTGGTCTGGGGTAACGTTTTCAGTAGCTTTGCGGTAATCCATACCAATCTTGTACATTTGGTTCATAGTAAGGTCAGTTTGCATTTCATCCGCAATTGAATTGAGAAACTTAGTATTAAGAAGAGTAGTTGGAGATACTGACTTCTTAAGAAGTCCCATAACAATACGGCGATCACGGTCTTGTCTACCATAATCTTGACGAGGATCACCGTGGCGAAGTTGAGCAAAAGCCAACGCTTTCTTACCGTTTAAATGGTAAGTCTTTCCTTTTTCAAAATGGTATCCCATATTGTCGAAGGTCAATGGTGAAGTTACTTCAATTCCACCAACTTGATCAATTGCCTTTGGAAGTGCGCCCATATTAATCAAAATATAGCCATCAATTGGTACACTGTAGTATTTATCAAGCGTTTTAATAGTTTCAGATACACCACCTAGAGTGTATGCTGAGTTAATTTTTGTAACACCGTAGCTCTTGAAATCTGGAAAAATTGCGGCTGAGTCACGTGGAATAGATACAATATCAGTTGTACCTTTCTTTGGATTGATTGACATCATCATGATTGTGTCAGTACGCCCTTTCCAGTGACGGTTCATAGCCCCGGTATCAATTCCAAGAAGCAAAATGTTAATAGGTTTCTTTTCTTTTAATAAATCGTCTAGATTTCGTCCTTTATTACTCGTGGTTGACTTAGCAACTGGAGTATACATGCTGTTAGTGGTGTCACGAAGATTCTTGTACATCATCCCAGCAACAAAAATACCAGCAACTACCACAACGCCAATCACGATCCAGAAAATACGCCAAAACTTGCGACGTCTTCTGTGATGCCTATGGTGGTGATGATGGTGCTGGACATTTTTTTGTTTATTATCTTCTGCCATGCTCTATCCCCTTAGTTTCAAAGTTTAATAGTTTTTCAGAATCTTTACTATTATATATCGGTTTGGATAATTATGCCACCCTTTTCAAGGCACATGAAGTGACAAACATATGCTTTTGTGTTATGTTTTACCTTTTTCTACTATATATGCAGAAGGGTTATCGTAAGAGTAAGAAGAAAATATTAAAATTTTAGGATTATCTTTTTTGATATAATTAATACAAATTTATTTTAATAAATTATATTTGGAGAGTTATATTTATGGAAAACATTTCTGCTAGATTACTAAACAAAAGTACTTAATCAACCTTTAACAGTTATGACTTCCAATTATTTACTAAATTTTATCATCTAAAAACTGATTCAAAATATTGTTATTACTATAAATTAGCTAATCGATATGACTATTCAATTCAAATTATAGATTTTATAGTAAACGAGATCCAAAAGAATTCTAAAATTTTAATTAACATTAAATATGAACTAAATAAAAATAAGATAAAAAAATAAAGATAACCCCAGGAGTCAGAAACATGAGAATTCTCGGTCATTACTTTACTCCCATTTGGGAACTCAGCTTTAATCCTTCACAAGTTATCTTTGTATTACAATTATCCTACAAAACAAATTTTCCAAATACTCCAAAATTGCCATCTCTCCCCCCTTAATCTATAATAAGCACGTACAAAAATCAGAAATATGAGGTGAAAATATGATAGATAATCAACCTAAAAAAACTAAAGCTTATATTGCTGGAGTTAACTTGAAAGACCCAAACTTTGACTATTACATGAGCGAACTTGCTAGCTTAGTTGAAGCTAATAATATGGAAGTAGTTGGACGTAGCCAGCAAAACGCCGAAAATGTTGTAGCTGGGACTTATTTTGGTGTTGGAAAAATCAATGAAATTCGCACAATGGCTCAAGGCTTGAAAGCCAAAGTCCTGGTTTTAAACGATGAACTTACACCTGTGCAAATTCGTAACTTAGAAAAAATGACCAAACTCCGTGTAATTGACCGTACTGAATTGATTTTAGAAATTTTCTCAAGTCGAGCACGAACTAAGCAAGCCAAGCTTCAAGTAGAACTTGCGCACCTTCAATATGAATTACCACGCTTGCACCCTTCTGAAAATAATCTTGACCAACAGCGTGGTGGAGGCTTTGCCAACCGTGGTAGCGGTGAATCAAAATTAGAATTAAATCGCCGGACAATCGGTAAGCAAATCGCTGCAATCAAGAAGGAACTTAAAGCCGTCGAAGGACAAGAAGAAATTAAAGCTAGTCGTCGTAATCAAAGCCGCATCCCTAAAGTCGCTCTTGTTGGCTACACCAACGCTGGTAAATCTACTACGATGAATGGCTTGCTCAAGGCTTTTTCCGACAATGAAGAAGGCAAAGAAGTTTTTGTTAAAAACATGCTTTTTGCTACCCTTGATACAAGTGTACGCCGAATTGATTTAGGCAATAACTTTAACTTTATATTGTCTGACACCGTTGGTTTCATTTCAAAACTGCCCCACAACCTGGTGGAATCTTTCAAGGCAACTTTGCAAGAAGCGCGTGATGCTGACTTAATCATTAATGTGGTTGATTCAAGCGACCCTAACATGATCCAGATGATTCGCACTACACAAAATGTACTTGATGAAGTCGGAGTCAAAGGAATCCCAATGATTACAGCTTATAATAAAGCTGATAAAACTAACCGTGCTTATCCACAAATTGAAGGCAATGACATTCTTTATTCAGCAACCGATGAAAAATCTATTAAGATGCTGGCTGATTTTATTGTGAAACGTATCTTTGCAAATTACGAAGAGTTTCACTTGGTTCTACCAATTGAAGATGGCAAATCTCTTGCATACTTACATGAACATGCTCAAGTAACAGATGAACAGTTTAAAGATGATGGTGTGTATGTAACAGCAAATATTGCACCAGAAGATCAAGCTAAATTCAAGAAATTCATTGTATAAGAAAAACACCTACGTTATTGACGTAGGTGTTTTTTATTATATCTATTACCAAATATGTACACGCTTATCCGGATCAAGCCACATGCCATCGTCTTCTTTAACATCAAAAACTTCATAGAAGTCATCTTGACATTGTGATTGTACATTAGCACGTTCAGGACCTGGAGCATGAACATCAATTGCAACTTGCGTTTTAATGGATTCAGTAAGTTGCTTATTAGCCCAAACTCGAGCAAAGTTTTCAAAGAGTTTCTTAAGGTCATCACTTTCACCCTTTGCTGCTTCAACCGCTGCAGTAAGTCCACCTTGGTCAGCGATATTTTCACTAACAATTTGCTTACCGTTAAGAACTACTGGACCATACTTAATTCCATCAAACAAATCAATTTCTGCTTGGGTACGCTTTTCAAACTCCTTAAAGTCTTCATCAGTCCACCAATTCTTCATATTGCCAAGTTCATCAAACTTTGCCCCATTATTATCAAAGGCATGACTTATCTCGTGAGCAATTACAGTACCAATTCCACCAAAGTTTTCAGCGCGATCTTGCTTAATATCATAAAATGGTGCTTGTAAAATTGCTGCTGGGAAAGTTAAGTCATTTCTTTGTGGATCATAACATGCATTTACAAGGTTGCCTGGCATCATCCATACTGTGCGATCAACTGGCTTGTGTAATTTTTCAGTGTTGTATTTTACTGATTCAATTTCAGAGCTGCGAGCATTTGAATAAAGACTTCCGCCTTCACTTTTTGGTGTTACCTTTAAGCGATTATAAATTTCTTCAATCTTATCTGGGTAACCAATCTTCAAGATAAGAGCGCGAAGTTTTACAATTGCTTTTTCTTTGGTTGATTCTGATAACCATGAATTTTCTTTAAGGCGTTTTTCATAGACATCAAGCATTTTATGAATCATGTCTAAAACATCTTTTTTAGCATTTTCACCAAAATAAGTTTGTCCGTAGTAAACCCCAACCACTTCACTAAAAACGGAATTAGTTAAACGATAGGCTTGCTTTTCACCGCTAGACAATTCTGGTTGTCCAGATAAAGCTTGACTAAAAGCAAAACCAGCTTCACGAAATTCTTGTGATAAGTAACTAGCTGCTCCATTAATGAACTTAATCATCATCCAGCCCTTGATTTCATCAAAAGTATCTTCATTAATAAGTTCATCAAAGTGCTCTAAAAATCTTGGTTCATTAACAATTACTCGCTCTGGCAATTCTCCAAAAGCACCATCTAAGAAATGCTTCATGTTGAAGTTCTTGATTTTACCAAGGAAATCATTAATTGGCATTGGATTGTAAGTTGCTGGGTAATCAGCCCATTCTTCTGTAGACTTAACAACTTTAGATATACGCTTATCAAACTTCAAGGCATCTTCTGCGTATTCAGTAGCTTGTTGTTCAGAAACTCCAGCCATAGTTAAAAGCTTAATTGATTGCTTTTTCAAAATTTCAAGCAATTTTTCAGCACCATCAGTTTCATAAGTTTTAGTATCTGGTAAGAATGTGCTTGGACCACTAAAATTCAAAACGTTGACTTTAGTGTTTTTCATATCTGCATCAACAAAGAAACTAAATGGCAAGCTAAATGCTGCCTTATATAAATCAGCTGCCTTTAAATTAAAGTCAGTAAAATCTTGAATCATTTCAAGTAAAGTCATATCTGCTTTAATTGGATTAGCACCATCACTATTACGCTTATCAAAGTCACGCGCAAGTTTATAAAATTCTACTGCTTTTTCTAAGTTGGGTACATCAGTGACTGACTTTTTACCATCAGCCCAATCTGCAAAGTCCTTCATTAAACTTTTTTCAACATTTAAGTCAATTCCATCAAAAGAACTGATTCTGGATCTATCTGATGGAATTTTAGCATTTTCAAGCCATTGTGAATTAACTGCTAAGTAAAGATTATCTTGTGGACGTGCATTTACATCGGGTTCAATAATATTGCCGCTGCCGCCACGAATTGCAAATGTTTTATTCAAGGAAAATTCCTCCTTTTAATCATGTTCAAATATTATTAAGCCTATTTTAATGCAAACAAATTTATTTGTAAATCTTCAAACCTTTTCTTACTTTAATATAGGTAGGAACCATTATTACAATCATTAAAAAGATTAAAATTGCAGCTACCCAGAAGAATGAAATATAGCCAGCCTGGTCAATTACCATCCCGCCAAATAAAGGACCAAAAGCGCGGCCCACTCCTGAAGCTACCATATTATATCCCTGATATTTACCTTTGCTTGTTGCAGGAGATAAATCATTAACATAAGCAGGAATGGCTGGAAAAGCTGTTGACTCACCTAAAGTTAGTATTATCATCGAGAGGGCAAAATGAGCAAAGTCTTTGGCAAAAACTAATGTAATAAAAGATAATGAGAACATTACAATTCCAAAGATAATTTGATGAAAGAGATTTTTAAAAATATTTGGAAAACGTGCCAAAATTCCTTGCATTACCACAATGATTCCAGCATTAAGTGTCCACAAAAGACTATACATATGAAATGGTATTCCCAAGGAAACCATATAAACTGATAAGTTTGATTCCCAATTCATATACATTAGCCAAGTCATAGCAAGCGTAGCAAAGAAAACCATTGTTAAAATAAAATTACGCTTTGGCATTGGCTCAGCCTTTTGTGTGTGACCGTTTTGCTTTTGAGCTAAACGTTCCTTATGAAAAGCAATGATAGGCTTATAGTTAATAAGAGCATTAACTAATGCAATTGCAAATAAAATAGCTGCAATTACAAACAAAAGTGTTACAGAATAATCATAAAGATACCCAACAATTAAGGTCCCAGTAACTACTCCTAAATTCTGTGAAAAATATAAAACATTGAAAACATAGCGTCCTGGATGACTCTTTAGACTAGTAGCAATTGAGTTAATGAGTGTACCGTTCCACCCACCTAAAAAACCAGTGATTGTCAACCATACCCAATACTCTGGCCATCCATGAAACATTGCCATTAAAAATAAAACGCCTGCATCAAGCCCAAGCCCCCATAAAACCAAAGGATATGGATTATATTTATCATAAAGACGTCCTGCCAAAATTGATCCTAAAATGTTAGCTGCACAGTTAAAAAAGAGTACAACCCCAATCATTGAAAGACTGATATGTAATTGCTTGTTTAAATAAACTGACGTTAATGGCCAAATAAAGCTGGCGCCAATCCAAGTTGCAAGTTCGCCAACTATTAACCAACGCAATTTAATTTCATCGTTCTGAGTTAGTCCGTGTGCCTTTTTCATAAAAATCTCCCTTCTTTTTTCTTAATTAATAATAACTATAACAATTTTAGATGAAAAAAGACAACGCACAAATTTTGCGTTGTCTCTTCAATCATCTTACTTCTTAAACTTATCTTGATTTTCTAAAGTTTTCTCACCAATAATATTCTTAAAGTTAGTAATATCTTGGACTGTTTCTAAACAACCTAAATAATTATCTTCATTATCGCGTACCGCATAGAAACACATATAAATCATACGTCCATGAACATTAACCCAAAAGTCTTGACTGTCGGCATAACCATTGTGAAAATCATCTAAGATTTTCAGTACTTTATCAATACTTTTAGGTGGATGACACCTAATAACTGGTCGTCCAATAACGCTACGCGTGCGAGGAAATACACGATCAGTATTAGAGAACCATTTTACTCGATCATACTTATCAACAAAAGTTAAGTCAATTGGCAAAACATTAAAAATAGCTGGAATCTCTTTAAGACTAAGAGAACCAATTTCCATTTTAACTACTGTATCTTTCAAATCTTCAAAAAGTAAATCTGGACTACTTTCTGATTCACCTACGGGATAATTTTCTGCCCCGTTTAAAACTTGAATTTCATCAGCTTTTCCATTAATTTCATCATCAAGAGACAAATAGCACTTTAAGAAATTGTTATATTCTTTTTTAAATTCATCAGTAAGCTGCACTTGGTCATGTTCCCAATTAGATGCATCAATTTCACTCTTAGTAGGCATCCAACTAGTCGGATTATTAATTAAAGTATAACCAATTTCAAGTTCATCTTGCTTAATAGTGTACCAATCTTCAGGCGTTAAAAGCATCCCTAAAATTGGCAAAAATATCGTATTTTCCACAAAAATCATCTGCATAACTTCATGAGCCGCTTTTTCAATTTTGGCTTCAATGACATACTTGTCATCTTGCGGAGTAGAATTTACAGCTTCTTGAGCAATTTTAATTGTTTCCCGAATTTTATCATCTAATTCCCAAAGAGAAGATGTAGTTCGCTCAGTAATTAAATTATATTTTATTAAAAATGAAAATAGTGAGTTTTCTTTTCGTTTGTAATGTCTATTTATTTTGTGAAGCTTTACTAGTTCATCCTTAATTCTATTAAGGAGAAGAGAATTTTCACCGCTTTGTTGCCATTTTTTAAGATCAGGCAACAATTGATTATTGATTAAATCTTCAATAGCATCATTTTCTGCATATAAGGTATTCAAGGGGTGTCCCTTAATTGATGCACTTTTTATGCGCATATTTTTAGATTTGTTAACTAAAATACTTGCTCTGGTAAAATCGCCGCCCTCTTGTAAAAATTTGAGGACTTTTAAAATATGCTTTTGTCGTTTTAAATCTAAATTCTTCTCATCCGTCATTTTCCAGCCACCTTCTTAGAAGAAAAAATATTAAACACAAACAATAGTATAATCTTATTTTATCAGTTTTTGAAATGCTTACATCGTCTTTTTTTCACCAGATAGTTTTTGAATTTCAGTTATATCTTCTGCAACCTCTAAACATCCCAAGTACTTACCATTTTTATCATGAACTGCATAATAGCGTAAATAAAGCATTTTCCCCAACTTTTTAGGCTTGAACCAATACTCAATTTTATCTTTGGTACCAGTATGAAAATCATGAAAAATTTTCTTAATGATCGGTCTGCTTTTTGCGGAATGGCATTCAAAAACAGTATTTCCGATTGAATTTTTAGAATGCGGATAAATATTCGCACCCCCGCCAAAATATGCCACTTTATCATTTTCATCCACAAAAGTGAGAGCAAATGGCAATAAATCTAAAATTGCAGATAATTGTTCTAAATTAAGACTACCCTCTTTAAAGTTAATAAAGAAGCTGCTCAACTTATTTACATCTATTATACCGCTAACTGACTTTGGTAAAGCAGGTTTCCAATTCATTGGCTTAGCAATCAAAGTATAACCAATTTGCGCTTCTTCATTTTTTACATTTGCCCAATCTTGCTCATTTGCTACTTTATCAATCATGGGGATCATGATTTTTTCTTCTTTAAAAATCATCTCAAGCACTTCATGACTAGCTTCACTTATTAAGTCATGAAGCTTATCCTTATTAACTGGAATTTTATTAGCCGCATTTTCACTATCATGAATTAAGTGGCGAATTTTATCATCTACTCCCCACATTACTTGAGGAGGAGCTGTAATGCCATATTTATTCATAATTGGAAAAATTGAAGTTTCTTTTCTAGTATAGTGCTTATCAATAGTTGCTAAATCACGAAGTGCTTGTTGAATTTGAGATAAGATTTCATCATCATTAGTTTTTTCCCATTTTTGTAAATTAGGAAGCAAAAAATCTTCAATTAAAGAACGAATTACCATATTCTCTAGCTTAAAGGTGTGAACTGGATGACCTGGAGTTTCAAAAGCTTGAGATTCAGGATTTTCTTGGATATTTCCTTTAAACAAATCTACATGTACATTGCATAAATATTGAATATCACGCGGATCTAGACCCTGTGCAATAAGTGTACGTTCAGCTTCAGTAATTTCACTTACCTCTACTTTATCAAAGGCTTCTTTGAACATCTTTTTTGCAGTTTCTAAATCGCCGCCGTTTTGAATATAATGCAAAATTTTCAAAATTGCATCTTGTCTTTCCTTTTTTAGAGTCATACTTCCACCTTATAGCCCTTCATTTCAAAAGCCTTCTTTATTTTTTCTAAATTAATATTCATTGCTTGAGCACCCAACTTAATAGTCATTACTCGGCCGACCGTTTTTATTAAACCAGGAATTTTAATTCTAGTAAAACCTGTATCATACATAATCTGAACAAAATCAGGATACTTATCTGCTAGCTGCTTAATTGGTATATTAAAATCTATTACTTTATCAAGTTTTTTCTTTGTAGATTTCTGCATTCCCAATTTTTCCTTTGCTTCTTCACTCATTCGCTCTGGCGTCCAAACTGGATACCAGACAAGCTTTACTTGACAGTTGTCAATTCCATCAACACTTGTAACAGCTTCTTCAATACTATCTTGCAAAAAACTTGATAGTGGACAGCCTTGAATAGTTAAAGTCATGCTTACAACTGCCTTATTTTTATTAATATCAATTCCATAAATCAAACCCAAATTAACAACATCAACTTGTAATTCAGGATCAATCACTGTCTGCAATGACTGCATTATTTGGTCAACTAGCTTTAACTTTCTCTCGTCCATATTTTCCTTTAAAAAAAGCAATTGCCATGCAACTGCTTTTTATTACCTCACTAAATTTTTCCAAATTACTACTTTATTTTCTTTCAAAGACTCTTGTACGTCAATGATTCTTTGATTGCTTGACCCACGAAATTGTAAAGTCAGATCCTTTTTTGCTTCCAAAAATCGTCCATCTACCAGAATATCAATTTTTGATAGCATTTCTAATTTATCTGATGTTTCTTTTTGAAGCTCATCCCAAGTATAGCCGCTCCAAGACCAGATATCTTTTTCATGTCCAAACTCTGCCCGAATTCGATCAATCAATTTAAGACAAACCTTTGTATTCATAAAAGGTTCTCCTCCTAATAGAGTTAAACCTTGAACATAACTCTGACCTAAATCTTCAATTATTCTATCCTCTAACTCTTGGGTATAGGGAGTTCCATAATTAAAATTTTGAGCTGCTAGATTATAACATCCCGGACAATCAAATAAACATCCTGATACATAAAGACTGCAGCGAACTCCTTCCCCATCAACAAAATTAAATGGTTTATAGTCAGCAATTTTATCTAAACTGTAATCCTTTGCCTTCCATTCTTGGGGTTTAGGATTTTTAGGAAGGCGTTTTTGTCTTAAAAGTTTTTTAGCATGTTCAACTTGAGGTTTATATTGATTAGAATCTACAAAAATTGTATCACCATCAATATTAACTTTTACCAAATTACTACGAATATCAGGACCTTCTTGATGATTCTTATCCTTTTCTGGCATTTTTGTTAAATTCCTCTTCTGCTTCTTCTTTAACTAAGCCACTAGACATGTGTTTAACTCGACTAGCAATTTCTTCATGACGTCCGTGGACCATTGGACGCTTCAATGGATTACCTAAATACCCACAAGTTCTCTTAACACAATCACAAGTTTTGGGATCATGATTACCGCACTCAGGACATTGAAAGCCTTTAGCCGTTGCTTGAAACTCTCCAGCAAATCCACACTTATAACACTTATCAATCGGTGTGTTAGTTCCTAAATAGCCTACTTTATCATAAGCCCAATCCCAAACAGCTTCTAAAGCTGCTGGATTTTGTTTAAGATTTGGATATTCACAATAGTGAATAAATCCACCTGCAGCGTATTGCGGATAGTCTTTTTCAAAGATCAATTTTTCAAAAGGAGTTGGGTGTTTTCTAACATCATAATGAAAAGAATTAGTATAGTATTCCTTATCAGTAATATCTTTAACTTTACCAAACTTTTTAGTATCTAGTTTGCAGAACCGATCAGTTAAACTTTCACTTGGTGTTGAATAAAGGCTATAGTGATAATGATTAGGGTCTTCTTTTTCCCATTTTGCACATAAATCATGCATTCTTTTTACAATTTCAATAGTGAAATCATGTGCTTCTTTATTATGCTCCCAATTTGGTCCATAAAAGACAGTGGCTACTTCATAAAGTCCAATATAGCCTAAGGAAATAGTAGCTCGACCATTTTTGAATAATTCATTAACATCTCCATTTTCTGCAAGACGTTTACCAAAAGCACCATATTGATAAAGAATCGGAGCATTGATAGGTTTAGCCTCAGTGACACGATGAGCCTTAAATTTTAATGCTTCATGACAGGTTTGCATTCTGATGTTAAAAATTTTCCAGAATAAATCCATATCACCATGACTTTCCATTGCAATTCTTGGCAAGTTAGCAGTGACTACTCCCAAGTTCATTCTGCCAGAATTAACCTCAGTCCCTTTTTTATCTTTCCAACCTTGTAAAAATGAACGGCACCCCATTGGACACTTAAAAGAACCAGTGATTCTTACTACTGAATCATACATTAAAACATCTGGATACATTCTTTTGGTTGAACATTGAACTGCCAACTTTTTAATATCATAGTTGGGATCTCCAGGATGAAGATTTAGGTTCTTTTTAATAGTAAATAGCAATTTTGGAAATATTGCTGTTCGGTGTTCTTTTCCCAATCCTTCAATTCTTACTTTTAAGATATCTTTTTGAATTTCTCTTTCAATCCACGATGTTCCAAGTCCAAAGCCTAAACTAGTAAATGGTGTCTGACCCTGACTTGAAAACATGGTATTAATTTCATATTCCAAACTTTGCATTGCATCATAGATATCTTTTTTTGTACGTTTTTTAGCAAATTCAATTGCTTTTTCTTCATCATCAATTAACTCACGAGCATCTTTTAAATGCTTTTCATAATTTTTTTGAGCAAATGGCGCCAATACTTGATCAGCTCTATCAAATGAGCAGCCACCATATTGACTTGAAGCAACGTTAGTAATAATTTGAGCAACTTGACTAATGGCTACTCCAATAGATTTTGGACTTTCCATATAAGCATTTCCAATCTTAAAGCCATTAGTTAATAGTTCTTTGAAATCAATCAAACAACAATTTGACATTGGTGACAGAGGCGTATAATCCAAATCATGCCAGTGAATATCTCCGCGTAAGTGAGCTTTTGCGATATGTTGAGGCATCATAGTTAATCCGACAGTTTTTCCAACCGTTCCTGCTGTTAGGTCTCTTTGAGTTGAAAAAATATCACTATCTTTATTAGCATTTTCATTAACAATCGTTGGATCTTTATGGACTAAACGCTCTAATCGATTCTTAGTATCTGTTTGTTTACACCATTCTGCTTCATCTTTTTTGCGATATTCCTTATACTCGTTAGCTTCTTTAAAGTAGCCTAATTCATTTAAAGACTCTCTAAATACTTTAGCTACTTCTAGAGCCTCTACGATATTTTTTCCAGCAAGTTTGTCCGAAATTTTAACTAAAATATCATCCTGAGCATTTGCTAAATTAAGTTCACGGATAATCGTTTTTAACTTAAAGCTAGCAAAAGGATATTTTGCGCCATCACGCTTAATAAAATATTGTGGTAATTGTAAGTTCTCTTCTTGCAGCTGTAATTCTTTTAGCATTTTTATTCACTCCAAATCTTCATGAAGTAATAATACCATAAACCACAACATCTTGTATTCTATATAATTTCAGCCAACTATAACTTGTATTTAGCAAAAAGTTAGTCTAACTTGATTATTCAAACTTTTACAAATTTTTGCAAAAAAATATCCCGAAAATTAATTCGAGATATTTTTATCATTAATTATTTACGCTTTTCAAAATATTGCCCCTTGTTTACTTGGTAATATTTCTTATAACGAGCAAAGTAATTATGGAACATATACTTCATAAGAAGCCAACGTTTAAATCCGCGATCTTTATCATAAAATACAGTGGTGCCATAACGACCTTCATGAATTAATTCTTCTGCAGTATCCTTAGCTTCATTTTCATAAGCATATTCTTTGAAGATTTTTACAGGAACACCAAGCCAAAGCATGTATTTACTCTTAAGTTTATTACCATAAACAGTGTCTTTATCCTTTAAATTATCTTCAACATAATCATCAATATACCACTTAGCCAAGTTATAGCCATTCAAAGTAACATAGAAACTTGAACGACCTTGACGCAAATTGATTTCGAAGAACTTGTATTGACCATCACGTTCATCATACTTAATATCAAAGTTTGCCATACCAGTGTAGTTCAATTTTTCAAGGAAAGTTTGAACTTGTTCATATAACTTTTCATTATATTCTGGCAAAATTGCCATGTAATTACCAATTGATTGTGGAGTTGGATCTTCAAGTAATGGGTGACCCATACACATCATTTTTACTTGATGATCTTTATCAACATAAGCGTTAAGTACTCTCATGTTAGAATCATCGCCTGGAATAAAGTCTTGTAAAATAAGGTCAGCCTTATAACCGTTGCCGTAGATTTTTCCAACAATATCCTTAAACTCATCTTTATCATGAATAGTGAAGGCTTTCTTTCGACCTTCAAAGTGAACATCAAGCCATGAAACAGGATCTTCTGGCTTAAGTTCAACAGGGAAGTCAAAAGGAACATCCATATAGTCGCCACTCTTAAAATCATCCATTGTAATAATTTTAGTCTTTGGATATGGCAATCCATATTCTTCAGCGATTTCATAAAATCCTTCTTTTGAAATGAGCTTTTCAAGTAAATCGTAATCAATGTAAGGAACAATGAAAACTTCACTCAATTCATCCTTGTGTTTAGCAAGAAGTTCAGCATAACCATCCCCGCAAGCAATCAAGATAACTGGTTCTTTATGATTCTTGTAAATCTCCATCTTTTTCTTCATAACTTCCATGAAAGTTGGATCTTCACTGAATCCTTGATGAAGTTCTACATCAACAATTTTAGAATAACGAGTTGCGGCAAGCTGTGTATCAGCTAATGCCTTAACTTTGATTCCATAGGCTTCATTAAATGAACGAGCCATACCATAAACGTTAATATCACTACCAAGCAAAATTGGCGTAAATTTTTTAGTCATTTTAAAAATAAACCCCTAAACTAAACTAATTTGCCTTGTGCAATCAAGTTTGCAACTTCTGGCTGAACATGTTGATACTTCTTAACAGTATTCTTGTAGTCAACGAAGAAGAGCTTGTACCATACAAGGAAAGTGTAAATTGCCCAAATTTGACGACGGTGAGAACCATCACCTTCATAGTTATCATCAAGTAACTTCAAAATCTTCTTTTGGTCAAAAATATCATTTACAAAGTCTTCTGCAAACAATTCTCTAACTTGCTTGTAAAAACGTGGTTCCTTAAGCCATTGCTTGATTGGAGTTGGGAAACCAAGCTTTGGACGCTTTGCCCATTCATCTGGCAATACTTTTTCACTTGCTTTTCTTAAAGCATACTTAGTATCATGACGATTTACTAAATACTTAGTTGGGATTGAGTTTGCAAGTTCTGCAATCTTCTTATCAAGGTATGGAACACGCAATTCTAAAGAGTGAGCCATTGAAATCTTATCAGCTTTTTGTTCAATGTCATTAAGCATAAAGTGATGCAAATCAATATATTGCATTTGCTTAACAGCATCTAAGTCCTTAACCTTCTTAAAGTCCTTTTGGTAGTTGCCATTTACAGTTAACTTATTTCTGTATGATGGTTGCAAAATACTATTAGCATCTTTTGAACTGAAAATAGTTGGATAATCCATATCATAGATAACTGATTGACCAACATAAAATTCACTTGGTTCAGCTAAATTAGTGTACATATGAACCTTACCTGGGAAGTTTGGCATCTTCTTAATTCTATGAGCAAGTTTTACACGCTTTTTCTTAGGAAGCTTCTTAAGTTCTGAAGTAAAGACCTTAATTACATCGTTATGAGTATGCATTCCATAGTTAACATAACCTGCAAAAAGTTCATCGGCACCTTCACCAGAAAGGACCACAGTAACATGCTTTCTAGCTAATTTACATAAATACCAGAGAGGAATAATTGATGGGTTAGCATCAGGTTCATCCATATGATATTGCATTTCAGCAAAGTCATGCATCGCTTCATCAGCATTCACCTTATCACTAAAGAAATTCCAGCCCTTAATGTCTGCTAAAGCCTTAGCTTTTGAAGCTTCATCATAAGTTGAATCATCAAAACTAATTGAGAAAACATCATCTGGATTTAAGATACTAGTAATAAAACTAGAGTCCACACCTTCTGACAAGAATGCCCCAACTGGCACATCAGCATTATGGTAGAGCTTAACAGTTTCTTCCAAATCTTCATTGATTTTTTCAAGGGTTGCTTCAAAACTTAAATTATTTTCTTTGTATTCAGCATCCCAGTATTGATGGGTCTTCATTTCTCCCTCTTTATATTCGAACCAGTGTCCGGCAGGGAAGCGATAAACGCCTTTGAAGAAAGTTTCGTCTAAATCATTATATTGATTCATAAGATATGGCTTAACAGCTTCAACATTCAATTCCTTCTTAAAACCAGGAAATTCAAGAAAACTCTTAAGTTCTGAACCCACTAAAAGGTGACCATTTTCATTACTGTAGTACATTGGCTTAATACCAAAGAAATCACGTGCACCATAAAGGGTTTTATTATTATCATCCCAAATAAGAAAGGCGAACATCCCGCGTACACGCTTTAAAAGTCCATCCATTCCCCATTCTTCATAACCATGAAGAAGAACTTCAGTATCAGCTTTAGTTGTAAAAGTGTGACCTGCATCAATTAATTCTTTTCTAAGTGGCTTAAAGTTATAAATTTCACCATTAAAAATAATAGCTCTAGTTCTATCTTCATTATATATAGGCTGACTTCCTCCACGAAGGTCAATAATTGAAAGACGTCTGAAGCCAAGAGCCACTTCATCATTAGTGTAATAACCGTCGGAACTTGGTCCACGGTGCTTGATTGTTGCCATCATCTTACCAATGACAGCTTGTTTTTCATTTATTTCTGGATCATAAAATGCAACAATTCCGCACATAAATAATCTTTTCCTTTATATAAAATTCTTAACTTATCTTCTTACTTTAAATATTCTCTCGTATATTGATTGAACCTTACTATTATAAGCTAAACAGCGCTATTAGCCAAATTACCACGTAAAACTTTAAAATTATATAAAGAATACTTTACGTTTAGACGCTGCACCATAACCAAACACTTGAAGGCGATGCTTTTTTAAATCAACATTAACAACATAGCCTGCATATTCAGTTTTAGTATCAATCTTACGATGCCAGTTTTTATTATATTTAGTAGTTAATGAGTGATTTGCACCCATCAAAGCTGAACAGTTAAAGAGAATATATTGAATACCATTAATGCGATATTGATCTTCACGATGACGATGGCCACAGAAGTAAGCAATAATCCGAGCATCTTTAATATTTGTAAAATCAAAATCATTAGATAAGCGAAATTCTGGAGGAACTCCCTTACTTGAATGCATTCTCCCCTTTTCTCTTTGATTAAAAGCAACAAGTAATTCATGAAGCGAACGTCCATTATATTTTAGAGCATTACTTCCTTTTCGATTAATTGGATTTGCATGACTCATTAAGATAATTTTTTTACCTGATGATTTTGACAAAATTTCAATAATTTCTTCAATTTGATCTTCACGAACAGCTAAAGTGATTTTTTCATCATATTTCTTTTGTCCTTTAGAATCAAGTTCATAAGGAATATCAGATGTATTAACAGAAATAACTCTAACATCATCAAAATCGTAATAGCATACTCCATGCTGACGAGAAATATAACGTATGCGAGCTTGTTTATACATGCCTTTCCACATGATATTTTCAAACTCATTTTCTGGAAATGAAGCACGTAAATCATGATGTTCATCAAACTTATCATTTTCATCATGATTTCCTTTAATCATTACATAAGGAACTTTATCTGATTTAAACGCATCTCGTAATTGATACAGCTCACTTTCACTCACTAAGCCTGCATCTGAGCCATCAATCCAGTCACCTAAGTGAACTTTCATATTTAATAGATTTTTATCATCTAAGTAAGAAAATTCATGAACATGAGTTAGACCGTTCCAACCATAAAAATCAATACTATTTCTATCTTTAAAGTGAGTGTCAGTAATCACACCAATGTTAACAGAATTTTCTCCTTCACGAATCCGCGGTTTAATACTTTCTACAAAACTATCTAGGTATTTTTCAACGCGCCAGCGACGACCGGTCTTTTTATTTTTAAAAGCTCGAAAACGACCTAATTCTTCATTAAAACTGCGCACATATTCAGGAGCTAAATTTTGAGTATTTTCTGGGCTAAGTGCTTGATGTAAAATACCATTTTCATCTTTATAAACAGTTAAAACGAACTTTTTTCCCCCGGGGGTATTCTCCAAGCCATCCACATGGTATTCACCAACTGTAGTATATTGTTGCAGCGGATCGATAAATTTAGTCTCAGGATGCAAGCTGGAACGCTTTTTTGCACCAATTACTTTATCTACAATTCCTCTTGTTTGTCTAAAAATCTTCATGTTTTTCGCCTCAAAGACAAAGAAAAAGCCGGCTAATGCCGACCTAAAAAACTATGCATTATGTTCTAAAGCATATGCGGCAAGTCCTAATGACAAAACTGCATCTTTAGATAAAACCTCTTGTAAGTCTTTAGCAGCAATCGCTTGAACTGCGCCAATTACTTTAAGGCTATAAGTGATGACGCGGTAGTCAACTTCCTTGTTGTACATGTCATCTTGGTAAGGATTTTCATGATTATAAGTTAAATTAATCTCATCCTTATCAACAAAACCATCAACATGATTCGTTAAAATACGATCATGTAAATTTATAAGCTTATCATCTAGCCTAATAAGAGTAAGCTTATGATCACTTTCTGCTTCATAATATTGTTCTTGAGTTAAACCAAAGTAATCTTTAATTGGATTATTTAAAACATTTAAGCTATCAATTGCTTTATATACAGCTTCAGCATCAAAGTTTTGTTCTCCGCTTAAAATCTTATCTTGTGATAAGGCCAAATCGTCGGCCAACATCATGGTATTCAATTTTTCCATAAGGCCCCTCCTTGAAATTCACTCTTAATTATAACAAAAATCAGTCCTAATGCGATTTTTCAAAGGCTAAAAATTAGTTTTTTTTAGAAAATAAAAACAGACATTCTCATAGAATGCCTGATTTCTTTTTATAGATCGAAAAGTATTTAATTTTGTAAATTAATCCTTTACAACATCCTTAGTGCTAAGCCATTGGGTCTTGTTGATCTTAACGATCTTCTTACCATGAACTTTCTTAACATCTTTTGCAGTGAAAGTTGAACCCATCTTTACAGTCTTTGAAGTCTTCTTAGCATCCTTGTTGTAAACTGCTACTGTTTGCTTCTTAGTATCCTTGATAGTAACAAAGATCTTTTCACCTTTTTGAATGCTTGGGTTAGTTGGCATCTCTTGTGCAATACCTAACTTTGGAGCTTCGAAACTAGCAGCTTGAGCAGTAGAAGCAACACCCATAAGACTCATACCAACAACAACACTAGAAACAACTTTTACAAAACCTTTAACGTTCATCATTTTAAATACCTTCGATTCTATTAACTCTTCATTTCCTCTTGACAATTCTATTATATAACATTAGTTATTAAATGCAAGTATTTTTTATAAAAAGTTTTAAGAGGCGAAGTCTTACTCCTGCAAGGGATAAGGGGTTAAAAGTGACAAAAAACAATAACAAAAAATAAAAATAATTTTGTTATTAATAACGTTTTTTAACAAAAAACCACATGGAAATAATCCATGTGGTTAAAAAATCATCAAATTATACTAGCTTTTTACGAATCCAACCTGAAATCCAGTCAATTACTACTACCATTACAATAATTCCAAGTAAGATAATTCCAACTCGATTCCAATCACGAGTGTTCAATGCAAACATCAATGGTGTACCAATACCACCAGCACCAACTAGACCAAGAATAGAAGCTGAACGAACTGAAACATCAAAACGATATAACGTATTCGAAACAAGTGCTGGCATCAAATTAGGCATTGTCGCAAACATTGCAATATTAAATTTAGAACCCCCCGCTGCTGTAATTGCTTCATTAGCACCTTCGCCTAAGTTTTCAATTGCTTCAGAAAATAATTTAGCAAGCATCCCCACAGAGTGAAAACCAAGTGCCAAAACACCAGCTGCAGCACCTGGACCAACAGCTTTAATGAACATCAATGCAAGAACAATTTCAGGGAATGATCTAATTGCAGTTAAAACAATATGACCAGTTCGACTCACAAACCATTTTTTGTGTTTAGTGTTAGCTGCCCAAAAAGCAAATGGCAATGAAATTATAGCAGAAATAAAAGTACCTAAAAATGCAATACATAAAGTTTGCCATAATTGTGAAATTAAATCTTCTCCTGTACCATTATAAACATACTTCCATTCTGGATGAAAAAGCCCAGAAAAAATTGATCCAATCAACTTACTAAAATTAGGACTTAATTTTAATTCCATTCCTGTAAAAGACCAGATAATTAATCCGACAGTAATAATACCGCTTATCCAATAAGTTGCCTTTTTCTTGGTGTTTACTGGTTTAGCAGGCAATTGTGCACTATTATTCATTACTTCATTACCGCCTCTCTAAATTTAGAAGATACGTAGTCAATAAGGAAGACTACAACAAAGATTACTAAGATAATTAACCCAGTTTGAGCATAATTGAATCTTCCTAAACTAATTTGAAGAAGAACACCAATACCACCAGCACCAACATAACCTAAAACAGTTGAAGCTCTAACATTGATTTCAAACGCATATAAGACATATGAAATGAAATAAGTTAAAACTTGTGGCATCACGGCTTCTTGAATAATTTGAAACTTATTTGCACCAACTGCCTTCATTGCTTCAATTGGTCCTTCATCAATAGTTTCAATTGCTTCATAAAAGAGCTTAACAACTACTCCAAAAGTAAATACAGTAAGAGCTAAAACACCAGCTAGTGGTCCAATTCCAACAATTGCCGCAAAAATTGCACCAAGTAAAAGATCAGGAACAGTTCTAATAATGTTCATAATAATTCTCAAAACTGAAACAATAATCTTATTTTTTACAATGTTTCTAGCAATTGCAAAAGAATAAATAAAAGCAATAATTGAACCTAAAAATGTACCTAGAATTGCCATTTTGAGTGTTTCAATCAATGGCCCAACAACTGTTGAAAAGTAATTCCAATCTGGATGACTCATTTCAACGAAAATATCACAAAATTGACCCCAATTTTTAAATAAATCACTAATATGAGTATCTGTACTTTGAACTGAAAGAATAAAACCTACAATAAAAATTAGGAGCCAAATAATATTCATTATTTGGAACTTTTTCTTTGGCAATTGTTTTAAATGCTCTGAATTATTCATTGCCACGCTTCTCCTTATCAATGTAAATATCCTTGAATACCGACTCTGGAGTTTCACTCATCTTACCATCGTAGACTATTTCACCTTTACGTACCCCAATTACTCGGCTACCAAATTCACGAGCAAGTTCTACACTGTGAAGATTGGCAATAACAGTCATACCATATTCTTCATTGAGCATTTTAAGATCTTTCATAACGTGTTTTGAAGTGCGTGGGTCAAGAGAAGCTGTTGGTTCATCAGCTAAAATAATCTTCGGATCTTGAGTTAACACACGTGCAATTGCAACACGTTGTTGTTGACCACCGGATAATTCATCCGCACGAGTATAAACTTTTTCAGCTAAATCTACTCGCTGAAGTGCTTCATAAGCTTTTTGCTTATCTTCATTAGTAAATAAGTTAAAAGTAGATTTCCAAGTTGGATAATATGCAATTCTTCCTGATAAAACATTTCGTAAAACACTTGAACGCTTAACCAGGTTAAAACTTTGGAAAATCATTCCAATATCACGTCTAATTAAACGTAATTCTTTTCCCTTGGCTTTAGTGATTGATTTTCCATCAATTAAGATATTTCCACTTGTAATATCTTGGAGACGATTAATAGAACGAAGTAAAGTAGACTTACCTGCACCAGATAAACCAACGATTACTACAAATTCTCCTTTATTAATTGTGAGGTTAATATCTTTTAACCCAACGGTTCCGTTATCATAAACTTTTCTTACATCTTGTAATTGAATCATTGGCTCGTTTGCCATAATATTGCCCCTTTTTATTTATTATCTTCTTCTTTTTCGATTATCTTGTCGTATTTACGTACTACATTAAAGTCTGAATCCTTAACTGGAACATATCCTTGATGAGTGTAAAGAGAAGCAATCATTTCATGCCCTTCTTTAGACTTACCAATTTCGATAAAGGCTTTAGCAAGCTTCTTTTTGAAAGCCGGACTCATATCACTTCTAACCGAAATAGTGTCATTTGGAATTGGCTTAGTAAAGTAAATCGGAACTACTCGGTTCATAATATCCGGTACATCACCTTTAACCAAGTTTCTTGCATCTTCGAATACAAAGGCAGCGTCAGTATCACCATTTAAAACATCAAGTACAGCCTGATCATGTCCAGTAACAGTAACTAACTTACTATCTTTTAAAACGTTTAATCCCTTTTCTTCAAGTTCAGCAACTGGAAATACATATCCGGCACTTGAGGTTGGGGTTTGAACAGCAATTTTCTTGCCTTTTAATTGCTTCCAAGATTTAATCTTTGAACCTTTTTTAACTAAGATTTCTGCACGATATGAATCAACTAAATTCTTAGTATTTTGACCGCCTGGTTGCTTAATTCCAAATCTTAAAGCTTGTAAAAGTACGTCAGCTGCTCCTTGCTTATGAGCTAAGACATACCCATCTGGTGGTAAAAAGCCAACATCAACTTTGCGAGATTTCATAGCTTCTACAACTGTAGTGTAGTCTATAGACATCGTAACGTGGACCGGGATACCAAGCTTTTTAGATAGCATTTTTTCCATTGGCTTTGCACGTGCTTCAAGCTTATTAGCAGCCTGACTTGGTACAAAGGCAACGGTTAATGACTTTGGCGTATAATCTTTCTTCTCTTTAGAAGTAGAAGATTTTGAACAAGCTGCTAAGCTGACTGCCATAATGATGCTTAGTAGTCCTAATAACACCTTTTTTAACTTTTTCACTTTTTCCTCCGAAAAAACGAGCAATAAAAAAGACTCAATAACCAGCCAATAAGACTGTTATTAAGTCAATTCAACAACTTTTTACTAAAAAACGAACAAAATTCTCACGACCAAAAAAAGGGAATAACACCCCCATAGGATTGCATTTTATAAAAAATGTTGTAAATCCCACTTGCACGATTATTCCCTCTCCTTCTCTTTAGTCGCGTTCATTTGTAGAAAATAATACCTAAATATTCGGTTTTTCGCAAGAGAAAATTTAATAAAAAGCGCTTGCAATTTTATAAAAAAATAAAAAGCCTGAAAAACAGACTTTTTATTTTAATTTTTACGCATTGTTGGTTTAATTGGATTGTTAGCCATATCAGTTCTAACAATTAAAACATCAGCTAAAGCATGTTGATTTACATATTCAGTAACTGAACCCATGAGCATTCTTTCAACAGCATTTAAACCTGTTGCCCCCATCACAATCAAATTATCTTTGTGGTCCTTAATAAAGTCATAAGAAATAATTCTCTTAGGGCTACCATAACGAATGTGGTAATCAATATCATCGAAGTTGAAGTTATCATGCGCCCACTTCTTCAAGCTCTTCAAATATTCTTCAGCATCTTGAGTCATTTGATAAATTGTATCACCAGAAATCAAAGTGTCTTGCATTTCGCCCATAAATTGACGAGTATCAATTACGTTCAAAATGTCAACATGCGCTTTATCAGTCATCGCAACCTTAACAGCTTTATCAAAAGCTCTTTCAGCTGATTCTGAGCCATCTACTGGTACTAAAATACTTTCTTTTGCCATATTCTATTTTCATCTCCTAATAATAATATCTGCTTACTTAAGTTTATTTTAGCATAATTTTGTAAGCTGTTACTTCCAAAATGTTTGTTTTAGCATAAGTTTGTTGGTACAATAATTCCAATTGTGAGAGTTTTGAGAGGAGGATTTTATTTTGAATGAAAAATTAACTAACCAATTAATTGGTGTAACAAGTGGTCGAAACTTCCGTGAACTTGGTGGTTATAAAACCATGTCTGGTAAGAAAATAAAGATGCATAAGCTTTTAAGAACAGGTAATTTAGCTGACCTTTCTCTACTTGATCTTGATTTTTTAAAAGATTATGGTGTTAAAACTATTATTGATTTTAGAAGTCAAGCTGAAGTAGATAAACAACCAGATCGTGTGCCAGAAGGGGCTAGATATGAATTTAATCCGGTCTTTAGTGAGGATTTAACTAATTCATCTAAGAGCATTACTGACTTAGAAAATCAATCAAAGCAGGATGCAGATTTTGGTTTTGACCATATGCTTTATGCTTATGAAGATATGATTGAAAGCGATTCTGCTAGAAAAGCCTACCGAAAATTCTTTGATGCACTTCTAGATAATGACAAAGATGATGAAGCATTAATTTTTCACTGTACAGCTGGTAAAGACAGAACAGGTTTTGGTGCTTTATTGATTCTTACTGCTCTTGGTGTGCCTCTTCAAACCATAAAAAAAGACTATTTGCTTACTAATATCACTACACATGATTTCATTGAAGGGCTAGTTGAACGAGAAAGAAAGCAAGGTAAGAATGAAAATACTCTGCAATCAATTCGTGATATTCAAAGCGTACGTCCTGAATATCTTGATCATGCTCTTAAAGTACTAAATGATAACTACGGTAGTATCAACAATTACTTGCGTGAAGTCATGAAACTTTCAAGCGCAGATATTATGAAACTACGTCAAATTTATTTAGAAGATTAAGTTAGAAACTGTCCAAAATTGGGCAGTTTTTCATTTCAGAATTTTTGTTCTAGAAATTCATAAATTGCTTCTGGATTTTCAAAATTTAAAAAATGACGCAATTCATCAGTGGGTGTTTCTCCTAAAAAGTCCATCACTTTGCTTAATAGCTGAGCTTGCCCATCTGGATGATTATCTAAGAGCATAAAAAGAAATTTTGCTTCTAATTTTTCACGAGGTTTTATCATATTGTGAAAAATCACCGGTGTTTTTAAAGCTACTGGCACTATTAAACTTGTATTTACAAATTCTCCTTCAGTATGAGGAATAGCAATATTCGGCAGATTTTCACCTAAAGTATTTAAAGTTAATCCCGTTGGAAAATTATGTTCACGATTAATAATATGTTCTAAAAAATTTCCTTTTACATAACCATTTACTAATAATTTGTCATATATTTTCTTTAATATTTCATCCTGATTGTCTCCATCCATCACATAGACAGCATTTTTATCAAAATAATTTTGTTTTATCATTTTATGTACTTTCCTTTAAAAAAATTTCTTGTTAATACACCCATTAGGCTAAAACAACAAGACTAAATTTTCAAATATTTTAATGTTAAAGTTATTTAAGTAAGTTTTGATTTTTTAGGAGAAAATATTATGACTAAAACAAAGACAGTTTATTTTGGTGCCGGTTGGTTTAGCGACAAGCAAAACAAGGCTTATAAAGAAGCCATGGAAGCTTTAAAAGAAAATCCCACAATCGATTTAGAAAATAGCTATGTACCTCTTCAAAATCAATATAAGGGTATTCGTGTTGATGAACATCCTGAATATTTGCATGATGTAGAATGGGCTGACGCTACTTACCATGGTGATCTCCTTGGAATTAAATCTAGTGATGTAATGATTGGTGTTTACATTCCTGAAGAAGAAGATGTTGGACTAGGTATGGAACTTGGTTATGCATTAAGCCAAGGTAAATTTATCTTGCTTGTAATCCCAGATGAAGATTATGGTAAGCCTATCAACTTAATGAGCTGGGGTGTTTGCGACAATGCAATTAAAATCAGCGAACTTAAGGATTACAACTTTAATCAACCACGTTATGGCTTTTACGATGGTGCCGTTTATTAATTAATAAACTCCTGCTGAAACTGCTCAAGGCGAGTTCGTCAGGAGTTTTTATTATATTTTTTAAACAAATTAAATGACCTTTCACTTAACTATCTAGTGAAAGGTCATCTCATATTATCATAAGTCATATATTAATCTTTCCGAATACCTATCAAGTGACTTTCTTTTATAAATATTGTTTCTATGCTCAATCAATAAATCTCGAGCCTCTTATGTAAAAAAATTAAGTCACTTTCGTCTCAACCATTGAGTTAATTTATTATGCCCATTGGTATCACAAGCCTTTCTAAATTACTAATAATTAAGCCTTTCTAGCCCATCGGAACTCATCCTCTCTTAACGTTCACTTCTTTTTCTTTACACTTATAATATATCAAATTTCTCCCATTTTGTAAAGCGCTTACATAAAAATATCTAATCTTTTTAGCCTAAGCATAATACAACAAAAACCGTTGATAATTTTGAGGTTCATATCAATCAAACCTTTATTATCAACGGTTTTTAATACTTAACTAGAAAATATTTCTTAATTTATAAAAATCAAAATAAATATGAAAATGCATATTAACAGTAATATTATTAAAAGAGTTTTTACAAAAATATTATGTATTTTTTGACTTTTAATAATTTCAACTATGCCATATGTTGCAACGTACATTGGAATTATATTTATCCATGTTTGTGGATGGTTAGTATTTTTTAATGTTAAATACGATAATACCGCTAAAATAATCCCATAGCCTAAAAATGAAATAACTTTTTTCATAATTGTTAAAAGTTTATTGAAAAGGCACTATTTTTTAGCTTTTTCAATTATTACGCCTTATATCTCGATTCACCATTTAAGTAAGTTTCACTCAATGTCATATCAGGATTCAAAATCAAGAAGTCAGCATCCCTATCCGGAGCAATAACACCACAATTATCCAAATGTGCGCTTTTTGCAGGAACATAACTTGCCATCATGACAGCTTTTTCAGGAGTAGTAATATTCCAATCAACCACATTCTTAACCCCATCTTTAAGCTGTAAAATACTTCCTGCTAAATTATCACCATCTTTTAAGCGTGCCATACCATCTTTTACATATACTGGTAATTCTCCTAACATATAATCACCATCTGGCATCATTCCTGCTTCCATACAATCAGTAATTAAGGCTACGTGTTCTGGTCCGACTGCATTGATTAAAGTCCGCACCATTGGCTCTTGCACATGATGACCATCACAGATAAGTTCATCAGTAACGTTGTTAAGTGCCATTGCCGCATTTGAAATAGTAGCTCCATGATGAGCTGGATCTGGCATCCCATTAAAAGTATGAGTAAACATGCTAGCTCCCGCTTCAATTCCGCGTACAGCTTCTTCAAAGCTTGCACTTGAGTGTCCTAATGCAACAACTACACCTTCTTTAGTTACTTCACGAATAAATTCAGCTGATCCTGGGCGCTCTGGTGCCATTGAGATTTTCTTAAGCATTCCATTAGAAGCACTGCGCCATTTATTAAATTCATCAACACTTGGATCCATCATATATTTAGGATTTTCTGCACCTGCATGTTCTTCTGTGAAAAATGGTCCTTCAAAGTGAATCCCTTTAATTTTAGCTCCGCTTTCTTCACCTTGATGCTGAGCAAACATTTCACAAATTTTTGTTAAAGTAGTACTTGCAGCGGTAATTGTGGTTGGCATCCAAGAAGTTACACCAGCACTTAAAAGGCCTTCAGAAATCTTATTGATTCCTTCCCAATCACTCTTCATCACATCTTCTTTTAAAGAACCATGAATGTGGGTATCAACATATCCAGGAGCAATCCACTTACCAGAATAATCAATAATCTTTCCATCTGGCTTATGATTATCTGGATAATAAAAACCAAACTTACCATCATCAACTTCTAAATAACCACCATTTTCAGTTCTATTTTTTAAGAAAAATTTGTCGGCATGAATATAATACTTCATAACTTTCTTCTTTCTACTTTCACAAGAAAACAATTCAAACTCAATTAATTATACTTCTATTTTATCTTAAAAAATTGGTCTTTACCAGTTTTAGAATAATTACTCAAAAAATTCTCACTTTTTGGTTATAATGGTAGTAATAAGTTTTAGAAGAAAGAAAGAATTATAATGCAAGATCAAGATATGCAAATAAAAAGACACCAATTAGGACAACTGGTTGGTGCTAATAAGCGCGACCATTATTATGAACTTCACTATTCAACAGGTGAGGTCGCTCGTCTTTACATTATTAGTGACGGGATCTTCCGTTATTTTTTAGATCCAAGTAAGAATTTTGACGAAAATCATACTTCATTTGTTGATTTATCTAAATTTGATAACCATTTATTCGAACAATCAAATCCTCGTGCCACAAGTGATTCTTTAATCATTCAATCAGGCAACTACCAGTTGATTTTTCAACAAAATCCAGCTGTTATGAGTATCTTTGATGAAACATTACACCATACTCGCTTAGTTCAAAAGAGTCCAATCGAAATTGGACAAGATGCCAGCGTAGAAATCCTTAACCAAAATAAAAACGAATTCTACTACGGTGGTGGGATGCAAAATGGCTATTTTAGTCATAAAGGACAAAATATTAAAATTAAGCGTGATCAAATAAAAGGAAAAGGCGGTGTATTAACTCAAGTTCCATTCTTTTGGTCAAATGCTGGCTTTGGAGAGCTTAGAAATACAACTGCTGTGGGTAAGTACGATTTTGGCAAGTTTGAAAACGGCACTACCATGTTAGCTCATAGAACTAACATTTTCGATAATTTCTATATCATTGGTGATTCACCTAAAGATATTTTAAAAAAATACTACCTCTTAACAGGTAAGCCTATGCTTTTACCAAAATACGCTTTAGATTTAGGTTATGCGGGTAATTTCTTAACGACTATGTGGAAGCCAAGTGTTGCTAGAGACCGTAGTGCTGAAGAATACGAAGACAACAATTATTATGTTCAAACTTATTCAGCAGATGAAGCTAGTGGCAAATCATCTTTAAATGGTGAGGATCAATATCAATTTTCAGCTCGTGCTATGATCGACCGTTTCCATCGTTTCCATTTTCCACTTGGGTGGTTTATTCCAAACTATGGAAATCAAGATGTAGATGATGAAGCAATTAATAACTTCAATAGCTATGCAATCTCACAAAAAGTTCAACCTGGTCTTTGGACTAATGATGCTCAACTTCCTGCTACAACTTCATTTGTGGCAACTAATACTAGCGACAGTGACTTACTCCAACAAGATACCCAAATTCTTGATGATAACATTAAACAAACTCGTCCATTAATCTTATCAACAACCGGCAATAGCGGTAGTCAAAAGAACTCTGCAATTGCTTTTGGAGATATTGGAGGAAATTGGAAAAATATTGCTACTCAAGTAGCTGGTTTTATGGGATCAAATTTATCAGGCCAACCAATTTTAGGTAGTGCAGTTGATGGAACTGAAGGCGGAGGAAACGCACAAATTTCAATTCGTGACTTCGAATGGAAATCTTTCACTCCTCTACTCTTTAGTTTAGATAATCAAGGCAAATTTAGTAAAACGCCTTTTGCTTATAACTCTAAAATGACTCGCATTAATCGCGCTTACCTCACTTTGCGCAAACAATTGAGCAATTATCTTTACTCTCTCATGTATACAGCTCAAGACGGCGAGCCAATTATGAGACCATTTTTCATTGATTTTCCTCAAGAGCAAGTCAATTATACTGAACAAGTTGGGAACGAATTTATGCTTGGACCTAATTTATTAATTGCTCCAATTACTAATGGTCGTGAAGATGGAAGTGGCGATAGCCGTAAAGATAATCTTTATTTACCAAACCATCGTACAATGTGGGTCGATCTTTTTACTGGAAAGAAGTTCCTTGGCGGACGCGTATTTAATAAACTATCATATCCAATTTGGCACTTACCAGTATTTGTACGAGGAGGCGCAATTTTTGATATTGGAGAGCGTAATTTTGTACTTTATCCTCAAGGAAAGAGCAGTTTTACCTTCTTTGATGATAATGGATCAATTGACTATGCTCATAGCCATAGTGAAACTAAAATTTCATCAAATCTTGAATCTGGCAAACTAACAATTAATATTGAACCAGTTGTGGGTGATTTCACAAAGATGGAAACTCACCAAACTACTAACTTAAATATTATGTGTGATTCTTATCCAGATCGAGTAAATGTTAAAATTAACGATCAAGATATCCCAATGCAGGAATATGGCACCGTTGATACATTTGCTCATGCAAAAGAAGGATACTTCTTCAATACTAACTACAACTGGACCCCACAATTCAGTGATTATCAAACTGAAAAACAGATTGCCCTACAAATCAAACTCGCAAATCGTGATATTACTGACTCTAAAATTGAAATAGAAATTCAAAACTTTAATTATGGAAGCAGCACCTTAGTTCATGCAATCACTGATTCACTCTTACGCTCACCAAAACAACCAATGATTGACCAAACTAAAACGAGTGCCCATTCTTTAACTGTTTCCTGGCCTCAATTAACTGATCGCGTACAAATTGAAGTTAATGGTTTACTTTATGATGGTATTGATGGCGATAACTTTACTTTCCATGAATTAACGCCAAATACACGCTATGTGATGCGCTTGCGTTATGTAGCTGGTAATAAAGTATCTGAATGGTCAGATCCATTTGGAGCAAAAACTAAACCTGATTCTTTAGAATATGCAATTAATAATGTACGCGTTAATAGTAATTTTGAAAGTGAAGGTCACCATCCACTTAGCTATTTAACAGATCTTAAGCTTGCTAGTGAATGGAAGACATTAGATGAAGTAAATGAAAATAATCCTTTAACTCTAACATTTACTTTCAACAAACTTGAAAAATTAAGTAGAATGGTCTTTGTTCCACGTAATATTGACCATGATAGTGACCCTACTGAAGTGAGCTTAGAGATCTCCACCGATGGAGAAACCTTCACTCCTTATGGTGAACGTCTATCTTGGAAAGCTGATAGCAAGAATAAGGTTGTTGGCTTAAGAGACGTTAAGGCTAAAGCAGTTAGATTGATTGTTTATAAATCTAGTGGCAAAAAAGTTGCTGGTAGAGAAGTATTATTCTTCCGTGATAAAAATGCATTAGATTAATTAAAGTTATACAAAATAAACGACTCTAGAAGTTCTAGAGTCGTTTATTTATTACACTATATAATTTATAATTCTTCTTTTAACCACTCAAGACTTAAGCTAAACCATTTGGCATCATGTGGATTATCTTGACTCTCGCGTCCTCTTTCAACTACTTCAGGACGTGCCAAAGAAAAACCATGTCCACCTTTAGTAAAAAGGTGAGCTTCACACTTTACTTGATTTGCATAAAGTGCACGAATATATTCAATAGAGTTAGAAATCAATACAATTGGATCATCCCATGCTTGAAAAATAAACGTAGCAGGTGTTTCACGTGAAACACCTAAAGCAGTATCACGCAGTTTTGCATCTGATGGTAGTTCTTTTTCTGCGCCCTCAGGCATCGCAAAACCTAACTGATCTATATTTATTAAAGGATAACCCAAAATAGTTTTATTAGGTAAAACTTCTTTTGAAATATAGCCGTATTTTTCAGCAAACTCGTCATTATTTGCCATATAATTTGCACTGCTTGCCACATGACCGCCTGCAGAAAATCCAATTGTTATTATTTTTTGTGGATCAATATTATATTTATCTGCGTTATCACGATAGTACTTCACTGTAGTGAGCACATCTAAACCTGCATCCGGATAAATAGTTCCTGGATCTTGTACTAAGTTATAATCCATTACTACGGCATTATATCCATGGGATAAATAAGCTAAAGCCACTGGCTCACCTTCACGCTTTGATAAGTGGTCAAAGCTCCCTCCAGGAATAACAATCATTAGCGGCTTTTTTTGTTCAATTAATTGAGGATTGATATCTAAAGTATAAGTATGAATATTAAATTTACGCCCATTAAAATTAGTTAGAGTTAGATTTTCTACTTTCATGTTTTTTCTCACTTTCATGTTTTTCCATTCCTTTTGTCAAAAAAATGGTCGAAAGAGGAACGGTTAAAATTACTCCTATTAAAGAGTACATAATTATCAATGCTTCATTTACAAATAATTTTTCATTTAATACTTCACCAAGAGTGTAGTTAAGTCGATAATACCATAAAAATAAAGATAAGAAACTACCGAACATCCCAAATAAAATAGTGTTCATTGCTGTTCCTAAAACATCATTTCCGATTGCATTACCGCTTGCCATCAAATTCTTACGGCTAATATCAGGATTATGCTTTTTTATTTCTAGCAATCCCGAACTCATGGCAACAGCAGCTTCAGCAATTGCACCAAGTGCTGAAAAAATAGCTACCGCTACTGCAATCATACCATAATTAAGTCCCGGCATTTGTGAAAGTCCAACTAACACTTCCCCAGCTTCTGGTCCAAGACCTGCAGCTTGTGCTAGCCACTGACAACCAATAATTAAGACGCAAACAATTAAACACACCAAAAACGATGAATAAAAGGAATTTTTAGCAACAGTATAATCATGGGTGCCTAAAAAGATAATCGTAGCGAGCTTTAAAGGTATAAAAATTAAAATTAGAATGGGAATATTAATTCCCCAAGAAATAAGCATTGCCACTAAAATTAATAGTAAAGTGTTTATTAATACACTAAAAAAACTTCTAATTCCAGTTTCTCCACCAATAATTGTCATCAAAATTGCTAACACAATAATTAATGCAGTTAATGTGCTCATATTTTTTACCTCCAGTCCCACTTTTTACCTTTAAGAAACAGCAAACTGCATCCCGTAGCAAATACTACAGTTAAAACAATCCCAATCGCTGAAATGACACTTTGAGTTGCACCTAAGGATAAAGTAAACCCAAAGGCAGACCCCAAAGTATTATTATCACGCAAATAAAGGATTAACATTGGCAATTCTTCAGCGATAAAAATCAAAACTAAAACATTAATAAGTGGTCCCATAATTTCTTGTCCCATAGTTCGCCCACTTTTAATTAATTGCTGAACGGTAATATCTTTCTTAGTTTGTACAAGTTCATAAAGACTAGATACAATATCAGTTGCTTCATCCATTACAGCTCCTAAGATTCCTAACATGCTTTGTGCCAAAAAAATCCCACGTGGATCTTGGGTTGCATAATCTCCAGTCTCATATTTCATTTCACTTTCACCAGTAAGCTTCATAATTACATAACAAAGTGCAAACGAAATAAATACACCCAATAATGTTGCTAACCACGTTGCTAGCATTTTTTTATTCAAACCTTGTACAATTAACAAACTGACAAATGAAAAAACTACATCAGCTAAACCAAATATTAAAATAATTTGTGTTCCATTGAGTTTTACGTCTAATAAAATTACAGCATAAAAGATTATCCAACTTAATGCCATTGAAACTAGCAACGCAACTGTATGTTTACCTGCCATTAAAATCATTAGAAAAATAGTCAGTGTCAACACCAAAACTAATACCCAATCTCTTTTTGGGTTAACTAAAGTTAAATTACCTTTTTTAAAGTGAACAAAAACTCGCTGACCAGCACGATATTTTTGAGTAACCAATTGTGATGGATAGTATACATTTTTTTCTATGAAAGTCTTACCTTGGTATTTTCCAGATAAAATTTTTAAATGAAGTGTCTGTTCTCTAGTTTGATCTTCATTACCATAAACATCCTTGTTCTTCTCAATAAGTTTATCTTTTATTTGTTTATCTATAACGATTGCAACATCATCTTTTTGATAAATATTTTTAGCAAAATAAGTACATGCTGTTAGCGCTAATCCTAAAACTAATGCAAAAAAAGCAATTATATAGCGTATCTTTTTCTTCTTCATATTTCCTCCCTAAATTACACTTATTCACTGTAGACAAAAAACGGCTTAATTAAAAGCCGTTTTTCAAAATTTAACTAATTTGAAATTATTATTTGATTATTTTATATTACAAATTCAAAAATCTTTGCCACCAGTGCTTTTTAACCACTGGTACTTGCATGTCTTCAAGAGTACGGTGAACGTTAGCAGTAGCACGCTTTTTAGCATTTTCTTTTGCTTTAGCTAGAATTTCATGTGAATCTTCTTTTTCTTGAGATTCATCTTTAACTGAAGTTGAATCATCTTGTTTTCTATCTTCAATCAAATTTTCCTTAGCATCAGGCAGAGCTTTAACTTCTTCTTTATTTGGAGATTCAAGTTGCTTTTGTGCTTCAATTAAATCTTTATTCTGCTTTTCAATCCGTGTTAATTGCTTTTGCAAATCTTCAATTGCTTGATTCTGGTTGGCAATTGTTCTTTGCAAAGTATTAAGAAGTCTAACCACTTCCTGTGTATCCATTACATCAGTTGGTATGGTTTCTTCTTTTTCCTTTTCAACACGATTTTTATCAGTGATTTTTTTCTCACTTACTGCAAAAATCTGACGAGCAGCTTCTTGTAAAGTTAAGCCATTATTTTTAGATAATTTATGGAAATCATCCAAGTCTTTGATATCTTTTTTAGAATAAAGACGCGCTTTTTGCTTAGTTCTTTCATAATATTCTGCATTACCCGTCACTTTTTCAACAATTAGTGAATACTTTCTTAAAGTCGCAACGCTAATTCCAAGTTCTTTAGCTGCAGCTGCCGGAGCTGCTAATTCTTCAAACTCATGCTTATTACTAGTCATTCATTCCTCCATTAATGTTTAATCATGCTTGTGAAGCAAAGTCTTTTTGTGGTTATAGCGTTCAATTCCAGCTTCAATCAAGCGTGTAATTAAGTCAGTGTAAGGAACACCTATTTCTTCAAACAATTTTGGATACATGCTAATATTAGTGAAGCCAGGAAGAGCATTAACTTCTGTTAGGACAACTCGACCATCTTCTGTAAGCATAGAGTCAATTCTTGCCATACCAGAACATTCAGTAATTTGGTAAACTTTTAAAGCATTTGAGCGAACAGTTTCTACAATGTCTTCTGGTAAATCTGCAGGAATTTGAAGCTTAGAAGTTGAATCATCATCATATTTATTTTCATAAGTATAGAATGAACCTTTAGCATTAGTAATTTGACCAACACCTGCTACAATTGGGTCGTCATTTCCTAAAACAGCAGTTTCAACTTCACTACCGTGAACAGTTTCTTCAACTAATACCTTATCATCATACTTAAATGCTTCTTCTAAAGCCTTCTTGTATTCTTCGGCATTAGTTACGTGACTTACTCCAACTGAGGAACCTTGATTTGATGGCTTAACAAATAAGTCACCACCAAGTTTTTCACTAACTTTACTATAATTTAACTTATTATTAGTTTTATCGTTGTATTCTGAACGTTTGATGGAAATCCAATCAGCAACTGGAACTCCTACACGTTGGGCTAAAATCTTAGTGAACTCCTTATCCATAGTAACAGCAGCAGCTAAGACATCGTCACCAACAAAAGGTTTATCTAAAACTCTAAATAAACCTTGAAGACTACCATCTTCACCAAGATTACCATGAACAATTGGGAAGAAAACATCAAGTTCAGGTAAATTAGCAAGTTCAATTAGTTTTGAAATGTTATTAACTTTGTATGGGTCCTGAACTTGATAAGTTGGATCTTCTAAAACTTTGAAAGATTCTTCCTCATTTGCAAAGTATCCTTCATTGGTGATCCAGATTGGATGTACATCAAATTTATCCTTATCAATTGCCTTGTAAATATTACGACCTGATACAATTGATACTTCATATTCAGAAGAATTACCACCGAATATTAATCCGACTTGTGTTTTTTCAGTCATTTGTTTTTACCTCGTTAATTATTGTTACTAACCTCTTAATTATACGCAATTAACGAGATAATAGTTAAAAAAACTGAAAACATTTTTATTATAAAGCCCTTTCAGTGTAGGGTATAATAAAGTTAGAGAAGAAAAGAGGAGATTATATGATATTTAAAAAATTCACACTCGCTGCAGCACTTGTCTTGTTAGCAGCTCCCCTCAGTATAAATACCGCTCAAGCTGCTACTTTTTCAACTGGTGAAATAAAACAGGTTCATCACTTTCAGCATGAGTATGCAAATCTCAATAAGAAAAATTATAATGTTTCTAATATTTATGCCAAAACCCCTCACCTTACCAAAAAGTTCAAAGTAGGCCAAATAGCTGATAAGTATGCTGACAGTCAATTAGATTATATTAATTATTATCGAAGTCTTTTTGGACTTACATCAATTACTGAAAATAAACTAGCCCAAAAAAATGCCCAAAAAACAGCTGCTGTGATGGCCGCAATTAATGCAAATCCTTTTGTTAATCAACATGGTTTGCCCAATGAAACCAAGCCTAATTATGTAAGTAAATCTATGTGGAAAGTTGCTCAAGATACATCTGAAACTTCTAACTTGAACTTCAATGTAAGTGACCAATCCGCCGGGGATGTTATCACAGATTTAGTTACTGATCATTACAATCTTTCAGGCTCTGATACTGGTCACCGAGCTTGGATTTTATCTAGCCGCCTTTCAACAACTGGAGTAGGAGCCGCTTATGGGTCTAATGGTTACCGCTATTCTGTACAAAAAGTATTAAATGTTGACGATTTATTCCGTGATTCAAGTCAGCCAATTGTAGCTTATCCATCAAGCGGAGTTTTTCCAATAGAATTAGCTAAGGGAAAAAATGTTGCTTGGTCACTTTACTTATCAGATAAAACAGTGAAAAATACTCCAGAAATTACAATCACTGATTTAGATACTAAAAAGAATTATAAGGCTGCAAATATCGAAAATTACAGCTCTTCTGGTTATGGTAACTTTAAGACAATTCTTACCTATTCTCCAGATAAGACTCCTATTATTGCAGGTCACCAATATCAAGTTAAAATCGGTAACGTTTATACTTACAAATTCAAATTATTTAAACAAGATACCACCACAGAAGCTACGACGACCCCAACAGCTGCTATTGCTACTCCAAAGCCACGCACTTATCAATATGTTTCAGCACAACAGCGTGACACTAAGATGAAGTCAGGTGTTTTACTTCAAGGAGAAAAATCGTGGGCTACCTTAAGTTCCAAAAACGACACAACTAGCCAGCAACCACAAAATTACTTCGATATTTTAAAGAAGGGTCAGTGGCATCGTAATTTTTTTATGAAGAATCCTCTCTACTAACCATGATAAAAAGATAAAAAAAGAAGAGTTTTTGAAACTCTTCTTTTTCATTTCTTATAAAACTTTAGACAAGAAATCTTTTGCACGAGATGACTTAGGATGTTCAAAAATTTCCTTAGGAGTTCCTTTTTCTTGTAGATATCCATCAGCCATAAACCAAATCTCATCTGCAACTTCACGCGCAAAACCCATTTCGTGAGTTACTACAACCATTGTCATGCCACTTTCTGCTAAATCTTGCATGGTTTTTAAAACTTCCCCCACCATTTCAGGGTCAAGCGCACTCGTAGGTTCATCAAATAGCATTACTTCTGGCTTCATCGCCAGAGCTCTTGCAATAGCTACACGTTGCTGTTGACCACCTGATAAACTAGCCGGATATTGTTTTGCTCGATCACGTAAGCCAACTTTTTCTAATAATTTTAATCCTGTTTCTTCAGCTTCTTGCTCACTTACTCCTTTAACTTTCATGGGAGCTAATTTTATATTTTCAATGACGTTCATATTTGGAAATAGATTAAATCCTTGGAAAACCATTCCCATCTTTTCACGAAGTTCATCTAATTGTTTGCCATCTTTTAATTTAGCAAGATCTGTACCATCAAAAACAATCTGACCATCTGTAGGTGTTTCAAGAACATTTAAACATCTTAAAAATGTACTTTTCCCCGAACCCGAAGGACCAATAATACAAATTACTTGCCCTTTATTTACTGTTGCAGAAATATCCTTTAAAACTTCATTTTTGCCAAAAGTTTTCTTAAGATGGTCAATTTCTATCATTTTAGTCATTGTGCTTCATCTTCCTTTCAAAGAAATTCAAAATTCTTGATAAAGTAAAGGTCATAATGAAGTAAATAATCATCGCTATAAACAATGGCAATACTCCACGATAAGTTGAAGTTTGAATAAGTTCTGTTTGATACATTAATTCACTTACCCCAATTACAGATACAAGTGAACTGTCTTTCAAAAGAGTGATGAACTCATTTCCTAAAGCTGGCCAAATATTCTTAAGGGCTTGCGGAATAATTACATACCGATATGCTTTAGCTTGACTTAAGCCCAGAGACCTTGCAGCTTCAGTTTGCCCTTTAGCAATCGAACTAATTCCTGATCGAATGTCTTCTGCAACATAGGCACCTGAATTAAGTCCAATGGCAATAATACCAGCAACTACTGCAGATAAATTAGAAATCAAAGCTCCTACTCCAAAGTAAACAAATAAAATTTGTACCATTTGAGGAGTCCCACGAATAAACTCAATATAAGCCACAGAAATTGCATGTAGTACTTTATTTTTAGAAAGACGCATTAATGCCAATACAATCCCCAGCACAATACCAATAATTACTGAAAAAATTGTAATTATAATAGTATAACCAATTCCTTTAATAAAATATGGTACATATTTCATCATTGTATTAGTTTTTTGAGTAGCTTGCATGTATTTTGCAGCTTCTGGTAAATATTTTTTATCAATTAAATTTTCTTTTTGAACACGATTGATAGTTTTATTAACTGCTTTTACTAAACCAGTTTGTCCTTTTGCGATTGCTACAGCGTTTCCCGCTTGTTGTTCACGTAAATCACTTCTAACAGCAATCACATTTTTATTATTTTGTGCATAAGCCTTGGCTGTCATTTCTTCCAATACCAGACCTGCAACTTTATTTGATTGCAGTGCCAAAACTAAGTTATTAATTTTTCCAAGTCCTTTTACTTTGGATTTTTTCATTTGGCTTTCAATTAAATTATATTGAATACTACCAGTTTGGGCTCCGACAGTTTGACCGCTAAAGTCCTTAATTTTTTTATATTTATTCTGATCTCTTTTATTAATTAAGAAATATTCACCACTTGGTTTGTAATATATTTTAGAGAAATCTACACTTTGTTTTCTTTCAGCAGTTGGAGTCATTGCTGAAATAACCATATCTACTTTTCCAGTTTCCAAAGCAACCAATAATGAATCAAAACTCATATTCTTAATTACAAGTTTTGCACCTAAGTCCTTAGCAATATCACGTGCTAATTCAATATCTACCCCAACATACTTAGTTTTTCCATTATCACTAGTAGTAAATTCTAGTGGGGGATAATCTGCGGAAGTTCCTACAACTAATTTCTTTGACTTTTTCACTTTCTGCAAAACAGAATTCTCTGCAACTTTACTATCTGCATGAACGGGGGTGCTCATGGGTAATAATGTTGCAAAAATCATCATAATTGCCAGAAATATACTAATTATTTTTGATTTTTTCACATTCTCCACCTACTGCTAAATTAAAGAAAAATTAAACTATTTTATTAGTATATCTAGGAATAAGTTTTTTTGCAACAAAAAACTGAGACATCAGTCTCAGTCTTCATTAATTACTAGTTGAAGTTATCTGCCATGGAATAGCACATAATATATAGATAATTACACCTACAATTACAAATTCAAGAAAAATACTGCTGCTAATTTCCATTAAATAGCCTAGACCACCCAAACTTTCTACGTTAAAAATGACAGGAATAATTGCCAAAATACCAGCAATAATAATTATCCAAAAACCACTCCACATCCCTGAAGCTGTAATAGAATGGATTAAATCTTTAGTTGTTTTTTGGGTTTTCATATCACTAATTAAAGAAAACATGGTAATAATTGTAACAATTATAATCACAATATTAACAACAAACAGTAATGCAGCAATATTTGCACCTAAAGTAACAATATTTAAGTTAAAAGCCTGAATCACCGCATAAATTGCATTGCTACCCTCTTTTTTCAGCTTACTCTGCACTCTTTGTGCTTCACTAGATGAGCCTTTATCAATGTTAAGATTTATATCATGCAGAATTTGTTTTGCTAATTTTTTATTATCAACTTTAAACCAATGCAAGCCTAATGAATAATCAATTATATGATCTGCAATGGGCTGAGTTTGCTGGATAGTAAGCAAGTTAGAATTTTCATCATGGCTTGCTCCGATAATATCTGCTAAATCATTAAAATGGCTATCAACTTGTCGGACAACAACTACTTGATTATTACTAGTTCGAATTTGACTTTTCATAAAAAAAGGATTCAAAAATGTAGTAGTAATCATACTTAATGCCGCAATCAAAAATATTAAAAAAGCTAAAATTCTTTTATAATGCGTATTCTGCTCTTGACCTTGTCTTCTTAAATCGGCCCTTGAGCCATCAACCATAGCTAAATTCCCCTTTTAGCTGATAATTTCTTTGCCCTCGTCAAACATTGTATCGATTGCACGATGAACATTTTCCATATCAGCTGATTTAATAATATCGTGACCTTCTTTAAGAGCTTCATCAATTTCATCAGATGAACAATGAAGGAAACTATACATCAAAGTACCAACTGCATAATCTGCTAAGTTTTCAGCAGTTAAATGATGCTTCTTACGATCACGATAAAGACGACCAATTCCTGTAGTTACAAAAGCAATACCGGATTCAATCTCATCTGTATTTGAATCAGCTTCATCAAAGAAGTGATAATTTTGAAGCCAATTGTAAAGCATATTTCCCCAAGTGTCTAGAGATTCATTGCTTGAAAATACTTCAGAAATAATTCTATCTAAACCGTCATCATGCATCCCCAAGTTAACAATGGTATAAATAAAGGCTTTAGTTTGGGCATATGGAGCCTTACCTTCTTCTACTGGATAATATGTATTCACTTCTTGACTTAATGTGTTAAACAAATTATGAACAATATCAGTAGTAAGCTTTGCCTTATGAGGATAATATGATTGAAGTAGTGATTTTGAAATACCTGACTTTTCTGCAATCATTTGTAAAGAAATATTATCCATACCATTTTCACGAATCAATCGGAAAGTATTTCCTAAAATGATTCTACGTCTTGTCATATTTTTGCGTCTAGCCATATTCTATCCTTTCATTCTTAACTCTATACGTTTTTACTTCATTATATCAACTAATTCATCTATATGAATAGTCAAATGCATAATTTTTTAATAAAAAATAACCCCCAACGTAATAGGGATTATTCTCGCAAATCTGTAATTATTGCCTTATTTTAGACGATTTTGTTCATCAAAAATTTGGTGGATTGAACGGTCATTATAAACATAATCAATACCACGAGCAAGTAATTGGTCAACAGAAATACGAACCATTCTGTCTGGGTAACGACTGTGCTTGATAGTGTCTGTTACTACAATTTGTTCAATTGGCAATTCATTAAGCACTTCTGTAGCATCTTTTGATAAAAGTGCATGAGTTGCGGCAACGTAAACTTTCTTAGCACCAGCAGCTAAAACTGACTTAGTTGATGCAGCAATACGGGAACCCGTATCAATTAAATCATCAACAATAATACATTTCTTTCCTTTAACGTCCCCAATCATATCGTGAACGTCAGTATCATAACGAGCGCCTCTTTGGTCTACAATTGCAATAGGAGCGTCAAAATATTGACCAAAGTTTCTAGCAAGTTTAGCACCTGAGTGATCTGGTGAAACAACTACAATATCGTCATCTTCCTTAACTGCAATACCGTTATCTAAGAAGTATTGTGCAAGAAGTGGCATAGCATGTAAATGATCTACAGGAACATTATAAAATCCTTGAATTTGTGAAGCATGGAGATCGACTGCAATAAGACGATCCATACCAGTTAATTGAAGCAAGTTTGCAATAAGCTTAGCAGTAATTGGTTCACGTGAACGAGTCTTAGTATCTGAACGTGAATATGCTAAATATGGAATTACAACGTTAACAGTATGTGCTGAAGCACGATGTAATGCATCAAGCACAATTTCAAGTTCCATAAAGTTTTCGTTAACTGGGTCTTGAATTGATTGAATTACGAAAACATCGCAACCTCTGACACTTTCACCGATATTAACTTGAATTTCACCATCACTAAAATGGTGTACGGCTGTTTCAATAAGCGGTTTATGCAAAATTGATGCAATCTTTTCGTTTAAGGCTGGATTTCCGCCTAAACCAATAACCTTCATTGGATGCAATAATTGATGAAGTTCTTCCTTGTCCATAGCTACCTCTTTTAAATAAAAATCATATACAACACTATTATAAACAAAAACTTTCCTAAAAGCTTGTAAAAGAAGAAAAAATCTAATTAATTGTTTCTAACCTTGAGTTAATCATTTACAAAAGTCCTTAATCAAGTCAAGTAATTTTAAGCTTTTAACGGCATAGCTATCATGAGTTTGCCGCGGCATTAGAATCAAGCGTCCATTTTCCATAAATTGACTATACCATCTAACATGTTCAACTTTAACCCAATCCTTTTCACCAACTACACATAACGTAGGAATCACTATTCTTTTAATAGAATCTTCTGACATAAAACTTTCTGTCAATTCTACCCTACTATCACGATCAAGCTTAAAGAAACGGTGAAAACCTTCAGTTAAATAATGGTAGGGACGAATTCCTGCTCCATTTACAAAAACACCCGCAACAATCATTTTTTTAAACAAATGTTGATACTTGCTGGCAAGCATCATTGCCACAAGTCCCCCTGCATCAAATCCAAAGCAATAACATCCTTCTAGGTGAAGCTGTTTAATAAAAGTATATATATCTTCTACTTCAGTCTGGTAATGCTCTGCACTTTCACCTTCACTTAAGCCATGTCCTCTCATATCTACCACATACACAGTATAGTAAAGAGATAATGGCGATATTAACTTATCAAACATTCCTCCATCAAGATGATGCCCATGCAATAGTAATAAAGGTTCACCTTTTCCTAACTTATGGTAATAAAGTTCAACTCCATTAACTTTTTCTTTCATTATTGTTACCTTCACTAATTAACTTACTGCTGCTTTGATTTTTTTGGACTTTTTTTCCCCTAATTAAACTCTTTAAAATTTGCTTCCATACAATATAATTTGCCTTAATATTATCTGGAACCATCTTAAAATTAAATTTATGAACCATACTATCATCGCGCTGCCAGTAATGGTAAAGCGGTACAGCATTAAAATAAAACCCATCAGTTTCAGAGATGTATTTCACATTAAAAATCTGATCTTCCATGAAAGCAAGACCTTCTACAAATTCCAAACCAAATTTGCGCACAACTGCAGTTTTATAACCCTTATTCCAAGTATAGCCTTTTACAGTTGAATTAAAAATATTCGTCATCTTGCCATAAGTGCGCACTTTCGATAATTCACCTTCTGCTGGACTACCTACCACATGGTTTTGGCGATGAGGTGAATCAATAAAATAGCCGCAACTTACCATTGCTACATTGGGATGATTGTGAAAAGCGCGCACAAAAAAATCAGTATAACCAGGTTCAACCCAGTCATCCCCATCATGAAAAGTAAAATATGGGGTATCTACATTTTCCATTCCAACATTTCGGGCATCAGAAAGACCACCATTAGCTTTATTAATAATTTTCATATGGCGAAACTTATTACGATATGATTCTGCCACACTAGCTGTCTTATCTTTAGAACCATCGTTAACAATCAATAATTTAAAATTTGAATCAGTTTGATTAGCCAAATGATCAAGTGCTTTACTTAAATATTTTTCCATATTGTAAACCGGCATAATGACGGTTAATTCAGGTTGCTCTTGCATATATAATTTCTCTCCTCACATTGTTTATTATTATAACATCTATTTAAAACTAAAGGTATTTCTGCTCGTTAGGCAAATATTAAGTCTTCCTTAGCTATAGTTCATAGACTTGACGAATTCCTAAGTTATGCGAGTATAATGGGGTGCATAATAATTAAGGAGAAAAATCTAATGAAGAAAACTATTACATTTTTAACTATATTTTTGGCTACTACAGTCGCGTTTTTTAATTTTTCAAAAACTGCCCTAGCTATAGATGCTGATACTCCTGTAGTTACTTTAGGAACTTCACTTACTGACAGTCAAAAAGAAGGTACTCTTAAAGTATTGACAGCTCCTTTAAACGGCGCCAATTATCAAACTATTACTGTTACGGGAAATGATTTAGTTAAATATCTCAATCCATCAGGTGATAATTTCACTACCGCATCTGGCGTATGGTCTAGCGCAATGATACAAAAAGCAAGCAAGGGTAGTGGTATTAATGTCAAAATTTTGGATTATAACGGTCAAAATAATATTACAACAATTACCGCTAATCAGTATAAAAATGCAGCTTTAACAGCTGGTATTGAAGATGCTAACATTTATGTTACTAGCGCTCGTCCAATAGACGGTTCAGGAGCTTTGGCTGGAATTTATGCAGCTTATGCCAAAAATGGTAATGCCTTAAATCAAAAACAAGTTAATGCTGCTCAAGATGAAATGGGCACATTAAGTACTATTAATAAAGAAAATAAAAATAAAGATGGTTATAGCGACGCTCAACTTAATAATGCAGTTGCAGGGGCTAAAAACGAAATGACAAAAATTGGCAACAATATTTCTGACAGTCAAATTCGAGATATTGTAAATAATCAAATCAAAATCAACCATTTAGGTGATACCATTAACAATAATCAAAAAAATCAAATTATTAATGTTTTAATTGAAGTGCGTGATTCTGGAGCATTAAAGAATGGCAACTTCAAAGAACAAGCTTCAAAATTATCTCAAAAAATCCAAGCTGGAGCTAAAGGTATTTTTGATAAATTCAACACTCCAGAAAATCGCAATTGGTTTCAACAAATTTGGGATTCAATCGTTAATTTCTTTAAAGGATTATTTGGTGGAATAATTCTTATAAGATAATATTTCCCAGGAAATAAAAAGGACAAATGATAAATTTGCCCTTTTTTTACTATTCATTTTTATCCATGTATTCATTAAGCAAGCTATCAACATATTCATTACCCGCTTGACCTGCGTGTCCTTTTACCCATTGGAATTCCATATTAGGGAAATTAGGAACTAGTTGATCAATTTCCTGCCACAACTCTTTATTAAGAAGCGGACCATTAGCTTTTTTCCAGCCTCGTTTTTTCCAACCTGACATCCATTCAGTAGTTCCATTGATTACATACTGAGAATCTAAGCAAAACAAGATTTTTTCTTCATTGAAACCTAATTCGATAATTTTTTTCATAGCATTAATAAAGGCTGTCATTTCCATCTTGTTATTGGTTGCACCCAGTTCTCCACCAGCACCATCAATTTTTTTGTCATTATATTCAATTAAGTATGCCCAAGCAGCTTTATCAGTTTTTGCAACTTTGCCGCCCTTCTTGCTAGCACCAGTATTTCTTGAGCCACCATCTGTATAAACTGTAGCGTAATAGTCTGAATTTTGAATTGCCTCTTCTTTAAACATATCTAGTTTTTTCTCCTTTATGTTATTCACAGAATTAGCAGGCTGATTTTTAATATTTTTACTAGCTAATTTTACTTTTTCGATTGCATTTTTCAAGTTATCTTCAGCACGTTGCATGACTTCTTGCTTTTCTTCTTGAGTCCAATCCATATAACTTGTAGCATCAGTGATTTTTTCAAATGATTTATATTCTGCTCCACTAAAACCGTCCACTTGAGCTTTAGCTTCCACCCAAGTTCGATATATTCCTGGTATTCTTCCTTTTTTTACAGCATAGAACTTCAAATTTAGTTGTCCTTTCTAAACAAAAAAACATGTTAAAATGTACTTATTACTATTTTAAGGCGGTGTACTATGTTCTTCAATTCAAAAAAATATACCGAAGAAGCAGAGAAAAATCGTAAACATAATATATGGCAGGAACCTTCTATGTTTAATATGATTTCTTTAGGACTTCTTGCTAGTTTTGCACCAACTAGACCTTTACTTAGAATGCACAAAAAAAGAATCGAAGATTCTGTAAAAATTGAAGAGAAAAAAGGGGATTTTGAACAAGTTCCCATTATTTATTTTCATGGTTTTCGTGGAGGAGATTACACAACCCAAGTAATGGTAGATCAAGCATGCAAAGATAAAGGAAAAACAGGATATTTAAAAGTAACCGCAGACTTACTAGGAAATTTTAAATTATCCGGAACTTGGACAAATGACAAACAACCCATTATTCAAGTTGCTTTTCGACAACGTATTGTAGGAATCTATGGTATTGATTATTACTTAAGTTTTGTATTACCTTTTTTAGCAAAACGCTACAATTTTTCAAAATATACTGCAGTTGCACACTCTTTAGCCTGTCCTTGCATTATTAGAACTGAGATGAAAAACTGGCGTAATAAAAAATTCCCTCATTTAAAAAACGCAGCTTTTATTGCTGGGCCATTTGATGGGGTAACGTATCTTGGTGATATTCCTAATGTTAATGTACTAAATGAAAAGGGACGGCCAAGTATGATGAATCCGCATTATCTTTATCTCTTATTTAGACGAAAAAGATTTAATTCAAATATTGCAGTTCTTAATATATATGGAAATGTTCTCGATAATACCAATACTGATAAATTTATTTCAGTTGTTTCTGCAAAAAGTATTCGTTATGTCCTTGCTCCTAAAGCCCACCTATACCAAGAAGTAGAAGTTCGCGGAGAGCAAGATGCAGAACATAGTTGGATGCATGATAATCCATTTGTTATAGATATTGTTCACAGATTTATTGGAATAAAAAAATAGAAGGAGCCACTTTTTTGATTTTGCTTCACGATATAATTCGCATTATTGTTATTACTAATACTATTCTTGCTTTTTACATCGTCTTTCATAGAAGGCGTTCTGTTTCTACTACCTGGGCATGGTTAATAATTTTATTAGTTTTACCAGTTATTGGCTTCATATTATATGCGTTTTTTGGACGTGGAATTTCACAAGAAAATATTTTTGCTATTAACAAACAACACCACTTAGGATTACGTAATGTGCAAAAAGCAATTGCCAAAGCTCCAAAAAAAGTTAGTCCTTCTGACACTACTAATAAAGGAAAAATAGCCATTCATTATTTTAATAAAGATGGCTACTCTCCTGTAACTAAAAATAATCATGTTTCACTTTTTACAGATGGGTGTGCAATGTTTGATAACATGATTGAAGATATTGAAAATGCTAAAGAAACAATTAATGTTGAATTTTATACATTCTATAATGATGATATTGGAAATCGTATATTAGATTTACTAATAAAAAAAGCAAAAGAAGGAATTCAGGTTCGGGTTATTTATGATGCTTGGGGATCAATGGGTGCTACTAAAAAATGGTTTGACCAGTTACGTAAGGCAGGTGGACAAGTTTTACCCTTCATTACTTCACGAAATATGATTACACGTTATCGAATCAACTATCATTTGCACCGCAAAATTGTTGTAATTGATGGTCGAATCTCTTGGACTGGTGGCTTTAATATTGGTGATCAATATTTAGGTAAAAACAAAAAATTTGGTTACTGGCGTGATAGCCAAGTTAGAATTGTAGGCTCAGCTTCTCTTCTTCTTCAAGAACGCTTTGTCATGGATTGGAATGCATCCATCCAAAATGATTCTCAAATTATTACTTTTAATACTATCTTTTTCCCAGACTTGGACGAAACTGAAATTTCCCCAGGTGATATTGCTACTCAAATTGTTTCAGACGGGCCTGACCGTTATGCCCCCTATATGCGCAACGGTATGATGCGTTTAATGCTTTTATCAAGAAAAAGATTGTGGATTCAAACTCCATACCTAATTCCCGATGACGCAATGCTTGCAACATGGCAAATGATTGCTATGTCAGGTGTTGACGTTCGAATCATGATTCCATCAATGCCAGATCATCCATTTATTTATCGAGCAACTCAATGGTATGCAAATGAGTTAACTCGATATGGCGTTAAGATTTATATTTATAATAATGGTTTCATCCATGCAAAAACTGTAATCGTTGATGATAATTACTCTTCTGTAGGTTCAATGAATCAAGACTATCGCTCTTATGATCTTAATTTTGAAGATTGTGCTATTTTTTATGATAAAAACTTTACCAAACAAATGGAAATAGCCTTCAAAAAAGATATGGAAAACTCAACCTTACTTACTAAAGAAATGATACAAAAACAAAGTCGTTGGCTTAGAACCTTGCAAAGCTTTTCAAGAATGCTTTCACCCATTCTTTAACCAAATTTAAAATAATCCCCCAATTTCTATTTTTACACTTGAATCCAAATGAGGTTTAAGAACTTTCATAAACTGCTCTACATCCATATTAAAGCGTAGTGCATATTGTCTATCATTTTTAGTTTGAAATACACACAATACACTAGGCTTTTTAGGGTTCGGAATATTAATAATTCTCACAGCATATAAATCATCATATTTAATTGTTCGCTTAAAATATCCTGCAACTACAATTCGCTTATTTGTTAAACCTGTAAACCCATCAATAATACTTATCAATAAAAATAACGCCAAAAATACTGTAACTCCAGAATCTCCTCTAGCAATATAATTCCAGGAAAATCCTAACCAAATAAATATTACTGCCCAAACAATTGAAGAAATGCGATAGCGGCAACGTACCACCAGGTTTGCTTGCCAATACCAACTGTAACAAGCATAAAATAAAAATAAAGCATTAATTATAAAATAAAAATAAGATAAACTTACCATAAAATATCCTCAACTAAAACAAACTTTATTTAATTATAACAAACTAAAAGGATTATAATTAAATAAAGGGCTGACTTATGGAGGGGAATTAATATGAGTATTTCAGAAAAAATTACAGAGTTAAAAAAAGATATTCAAAATGCAAATCATATAACGTTTTTAACTGGCGCAGGTGTATCAACACATTCAGGAATTCCCGACTATCGCTCAAAAGGTGGAATCTATCATGGAATTAAAGAAAGCCCAGAAACAATTTTAAGTGAAGATACCTTATTCAATCGCCCAGAATTATTTTATGATTTTGTAATGCATAATATGTATTTTCCAAAAGCAGTTCCAAATCCAATTCATCAAAAGATTGCCGATATTTGCAATGAAAAAGGTGAATTAATCACTCAAAATATTGATCAACTAGATAAAAAAGCAGGAAATGAGCACGTTATAGAATTTCATGGTAATCTATATAATATTTACTGTACTAAATGCAAGCAGCCTGTTTCATATAAAGAATATTCTCAAAACTATATTCATAAAAATTGTGGCGGCATTATTCGTCCAGGAATTGTTCTTTATGGTGAAGGAATTGATCCAACTAATCTAACTAATTCAATAAATACAATAAAAAATTCTGACTTAGTTATTATTACAGGTACTAGCTTCGTAGTATATCCTTTTGCTCAGCTTCTTGCCTATCGCAAGCCATCCAGCAAGGTTTGGGTAATTAATAAAACTGAGATTCCAACTCAAAATATTAATTCAATTATTACAGATGCAATCGATATTTTTCCTAAATTGTAATTGAATTACAAGCTACAAGTTGTTATTCTTGAGATAATGTTTTTTTATTTTTGATTTTATACCGAAATAGGTGGTGGTAAAACATGACAGACGTTTTTTACTATGATAATGTGACAATTGGTGATAATACTTATTTTTTGGCAGTAACTAATCAAGGTTTAGCCTATGCAGGACTTAAGACTGCAGATAATTCCACTCCTATCTTTGGCTTTTATCCTAATCGAATGTTAATTCATGATGAAAAAAGACTGGCACCATATGTAGAACAATTGAAGGAATATTTTGCTGGTAAACGTCGTGAATTTGATGTGCCTATTGATATTTCAGGATTTGGTACTCCTTTTCAACGTAGCGTGTTAGAAGTTGTTAATAAAGTACCCTACGGAGCTACAGTTAGCTACGGAGATATTGCTACTTCTTTAGATAATGCACGTTCAGTAAGGGCAGTCGCACACGCTGTGGCACTTAACCCAGCTATTATCTTTATTCCAGATCATCGCATAATTATGGCAAATGGAAAATTAGGTGGATATAGATTAGGGCCAAAGGAAAAAATGAAACTGATTAATTTAGAAAAGAGTTATGTTAATGTCCATTCTTAAACTGTACGCTCCCTTTTTTGATGGATTCAATTGGTTACATGTAATCTCAAGCGGAAAAGATTGGATGATAATCTTCACATTAATTTTAATGGAGTGTTTACTTTCAGTTGATAATGCTGTTGTTCTGGCAGCTCAAACCCAACGCTTACCAGATAAAAGCGATCAAAGAAAATCCTTAATATATGGGCTTTGGGGAGCATATTTATTTCGTTTTATCGTAATTGGAATTGGAACATATCTAATTAACTTTTGGGAGATAAAACTTGCCGGTAGTATTTATCTCTTTTATTTATGTTTCAAGTTTTTCTATGATCAGCGTCATCCAAAAGAAGCCGAAGAACACGAAAAAGAAAAAGAGGCACGACGTAAAAAGCATCATAAAAATAAAAAGCCCAAAAAACATATCTTATCTTTATTTTGGCGGACTGTTATTTCAATTGAAGCAATGGATATTGTCTTCTCAATCGATTCAGTATTAGCAGCTCTTGCAGTTTCTGATAATCCGGTTGTAGTTTTAATTGGAGGAATGATTGGTATTCTTTGCATGAGAGGAGTTGCCGAAATTATTATTAAACTAATGGAATTTATTCCGGAACTTCAGCCAATGGCTTACGTCTTAATCGGAATCATTGCATTAAAACTTTTATTAGCTCTTCCTCCGCTTCATTATGAAATGCCAAATACAGCTTTCGCTATTGTTGTGTTTACAATTTTAGGGTTAACAATTATCTTTCACTTTATACGTGCAAAACGTCATGAAAAAGAATTATAATTTTTTAGTACAACAATAGTTGTGCTTTTATTTTGGAGAAAATTATGGATTACTCAACTTATTTTTCAACTAGACCCACAGAAATCATTGCGCAAGATTTATTAGGTCGAATGCTTTATTTTGATAATGGAAAAGAAAAATTAGGTGGCTACATTGTAGAAACTGAAGCTTATTTAGGTAAAAAAGACCGAGCTGCTCATTCATATAACGGCCGACGTAGTCCTGCAAATGAAGGATTATACGGTGAAGCTGGGACGCTTTATATATATTCGCAAAGGCAATACTTCTTCTTTGATGTAGCAACTCAAGAAAAAGATGAACCTCAAGGAATTTTGATTCGTGCAATTGAACCCCAATTAGGAATCAGTACCATGATTAATAATCGCTCTGGAAAATCTGGCCCACTTTTAACTAATGGACCAGGTAAAATGATGCAAGCATTAGGAATCAATAGTCGTAAATGGGACTTACATTTTTTAAGTAATTCTCCTTTTTTCATTGATCTAAATGATAATCACAAGAAAATTCCCCAGGAAATAATAACATCTCCTAGAATTGGAATTAATCAGTCAGATTTAGAATGGGCAAATAAAAATCTTAGATTTTTTGTTAAAGGTAATCCTTATGTTTCTAAAATGAAAAAACGTGATTATCAAGAAAATCATGGTTGGACTTGACAAATAGCACTTTTTCCTTTAATCTATCTTTCAGTTAAATATTTCCAATGCAATAGAGGTTGCGACAAGTCACGAAATCATCGCGAGTACGCGTATATTTTGACCGATGATGTAAGGATTGCCGCCGAAATAAGCTTTTAGTCGTGATAAAAGTTTGTTGGGCTGCAGGAGAAGATGCTGCAGACTGTCTCGGTTCGTCCCCGGGGAGCGCTATAAGATTTGGTTTAAGTACTGATGATTAACCTCGCTTGCATAAGCGAGGATTTTTTTACGCTTTGTTGTATTGGCTTTGACAAAAAATTGGAGGTTTTTTAGGTGAAGTCAAGGTTTAAATGGATAATTGCTGCTTTAACAATTGTCCTTAGTTTATTTATTAGTTCAGAATTTACAAATAGTAGTGTAGAAGCTGCTAAAAAAGACTCTGGTGTTCTTAAAATAGGTATGGAGGCTAACTACCCACCATACAACTGGACTCAGACTACAAATGCAAATGGTGCGATTCCAATCGAAGGTTCTAAGACTTATGCTAATGGTTACGATGTAAAAATTGCCAAGATCCTTGGTAAAAAAATGCACCGTAAAGTTGTAGCTGTTAAAACTGAATGGGACGGACTTCTTCCTTCATTAACTTCTGGTAAAACTGATATGATTATCGCTGGAATGAGTCCAACTGCAGAACGTAGAAAAGAAATCAACTTTACTAAACCATATAGAAAAGGTACTTTTGTTGTTATTACTAAGAATAACAGCAAATACGCAAATGCAAAGAAACTTACAGATTTTAAAGGTGCTAAATTAACAGCTCAACAAGGTACTTTCCACTATAATTTAATTAAAGAATTAAAAGGTGCAAAGCGTGAACCCGCAATGCGTGATTTTTCAGCAATGCGTCAGAGTTTAATTTCTGGAACTATAGATGGTTATGTTGCTGAAGATACTGAAGCTACTTCATTCAAGTTAGTAGACCCAGATATCAAAGCTATTCCTATTAGTAAGATGGCAGGTTTCCATGTTTCAGAAGAAGAATCAGTAACTTCAATTGGTATTGCTAAAACCCAACCAGGGCTTTTAAAGGAAGCTAATAAGATTTTAGCAACTATTCCAGCTTCTGAGCGCACTAAGTTAATGACTGAAGCTGTAAAGCAACAACCAAAAGCTGACGACTCAAAGAATGGTAAAAAAGAAAACTGGCTTGTTTCAACTTGGAAGCAATACGGCGGTATGATCATGAGTGGTATCGGTATGACTTTGCTCTTGGCATTAGTTGGTACCGTTGTTGGATTCTTTATTGGACTTTTAGTAGGTATTGTTCGTACTATTCCTTCTCCTACTACTCGTGGCAAACGCTGGGGACTTAACTTTGTTAAATGGCTACTTTCAGTTTATGTTGAAATTTTCCGTGGTACCCCAATGATGGTTCAGGCAGCCGTAATTTATTATGGTATTGCACAATTCTGGCACCTCAACTTAAACCGTACCCTAGCTGCATTAGTTATTGTTTCAATCAATACTGGTGCCTACCTTTCAGAAGTTATTCGTGGTGGTATTATTTCAACTCCAGAAGGTCAATTTGAAGCAGCGAGTGCCCTTGGTATGACTCATAATCAAAGAATGTGGCATATTATTTTACCCCAAGCTATCAAGAACTGCTTGCCATCAATTACTAATGAATTTATCGTTAACATTAAGGATACATCTGTATTGAGTATTATTTCAGTATCAGAATTATTCTTCGTTGGTACTACAATTGCCAGTCAAACATTTAAGTTCTTCCCAACTTACTTGATGATTTCAGCAATTTATCTTGTATTAACTTTCACTATTACTCGTATTTTCAATTTCATTGAAAAACGTCTTGAAGGCAATAAAAACTACAATCTTATGGCCAACCAAGTTCAAGTTGGCTCACCAAAAGATGCGGAGGCTAATAACTAATGAGTGAATCAAATGAAACTATTATCAGCTTGAAGCACATGCAAAAAGCCTATGGTGACCACCAAGTGCTTAAAGATATTAATGTAGATATTAAAAAAGGTGAAATTGTAACTATTATTGGTCCTTCCGGTGGTGGTAAATCCACTACTCTTCGTTGTATTAATTTACTTGAAGAACCAACTGGTGGTGAAATAGATTTTCACGGTGAAAACATTCTTCATCCTGGCTATGATCGTAATGCTTTCCGCGCTAAGGTAGGAATGGTTTTTCAGCAATTTGATTTATTTGAAAACAAAAACGTCCTTCAAAACTGCATGATTGGACAAGAATTAGTTTTAAAGCGTTCTAAAGCTGAAGCTAAAAAAATTGCAATGGAAAACTTAAAAAAGGTTGGCATGGATCCATTTATCAATGCTAAGCCTCAACAATTATCCGGTGGACAACAACAACGTGTCGCAATCGCTAGAGCTATTTCAATGGACCCAGAAGTGTTGTTATTTGACGAACCAACAAGTGCTTTAGACCCTGAAATGGTTGGAGAAGTACTTGATGTAATGCAAAAATTAGCTACTACTGGCTTAACAATGGTAATCGTTACTCACGAAATGGGCTTTGCTAAAAAGATTTCAGACAATGTGTTATTTGTTAGTGATGGTGTAATTACTGAACAAGGACATCCTAATGACCTATTTGATAATCCTCAAAATGCTAAAACTCAAAAGTTCTTACGCAACTTTAAGAAGATGGATTTCTAAAAAACTAAGGCTAAAAGTTTGTACTTCTAGCCTTTTTTGTTACAATTGAAAATAATTATTTGGAGGAAAATTATGAAAAACAAAGAATATTATTTCATCAAGCCATATAATGATGATTTACCAAAGCCACCAGAAGAAAGTTTTAGCGAAATTCTAAATGAAGCTTATTTACATCCCTTTACTTGGAAAGCTAGAACTACACGTAAATCTTATTGGATCAGCATTCTAGTTAATTTAATTATTTCCATCTTAGCAGGTATTATTATTTATTATGGTAATACAACTAATAATCTTGGACTTAGATTGATTGACTATGTTGTAGCTGCTGTTCTACTTATTTGGATATGGCTAGCTGGTCTAGGGCAATTAGTACGCCGTCTTCATGATGTAGGCTACAGTGGTTATTGGTACTGGGCAAATTTGATTCCATATGGAAGTCTATTTTTATTTTATTTAAGCTTGCAACCATCAAAACAAGCACCAACTGAATGGGGTACTTACCTATATAGCGATGTAGATGTTTATGGAATCTTTAGTCAAAATGAAGAAACTACTTTTAAAGTTCCAGTTCCCACTATTGGTCAGATTTTAAAAGAGCACTTTTTTGATTGTTTCAAATGGAATGCTCGTTCAACTCGTACTTCTTATTGGGTAGGAACTGCTATTAGCAGTGTTATAACTGCAGTTTTAGTGATTCCAATTTATTTCTTTGCATTCATGTATGGCTTAGCTAGTGCTGTTAGTGACAATGAATTTGATTCACTAATGCCATTTTTCTTAATTGCGGTAGTTATTATGGTAGCTGGACTTATTTGGACTTTCTTAGCTCAACTAGGACATACTGTACGCCGTCTTCATGATGCCGGAATGAGTGGCTGGTGGTTCTGGATTACAATAATACCATATATTGGAAACTGGCTTTTAGCATTTTTACTTTTCCACCCAACTGTTGAACATGAAGTTAAGTGGGAAGGATACTTGTTTAAGAAGAAAGATACTATTAGATAGTGAAAAGGATTGATAGTCTATATTTCTTATAGATTATCATTTTTTTGCTTCATTATAAGAAAAAAGAACTATAATACATTTGTAAACTAATAAGTTTAATAAATTTAAAAGAGGCAAAAAATGAAATTCAAGAAACTATTAATTTCAGCTGCATTATTAACATCTTCAGTTACCGCTTTGTCAGTTACTCCAATGCCAGCAAATGCCGCAACAACAAAAGCTGCATCTGTAACTATTAAGAATACCCCATTAACTAAAGACGGTTATCTTGTCAAAGTTACTAACAATATTTCTGGAAAAGTTTATGTTGGTGCAACTAACTACAAAAAACAACTAAAAAGTGTAACTCCACTAAAACATGCTAAAACAATTAGTCCAAAGAACTTAAAGAAAATTAAATTTAGAATTGAAAAAGTCGCTACAATGAAAGGAAAAGCTTTTGGAGCTCCTGAATATTTAGTCGCTTCTAAAGATAAAAAATACAGTGCTTGGACAACACAAACTGGCTTAGAATACTTCTACATGAACACTAAGTCAATGCAAGGTGTTATTAAGCCTCTTAAACGTATTGCTAAGCGTTATAGCAATAAGATGGATGATTCAAGAGCTGGCAATTTAAAAGATTCAAAGAATAAAAAAGACCTTGAATTAGCTATTAAAGCTGCCAAGAAATTAAAAGGCAACCAAAGAAAATTTGTTTTAACTTCATTAAATCAACTCAAAAAAGCCGGAACCATTAATAATGAAGGTACTAATTTATTATTATTCGGTATTCAATAACAAGAATTAAAATCATATAAAAAGCACGGACCTAAAAATCCGCGCTTTTTAAATTATGTCTTCTTTTTCATTTTCTTGAGCAAGTTTCCAGCCAGTTACAAAATGCGTCTCACGCAAGCTTCTCAGTGCATTATAATCACTTTCCAAGCTATCAATTGCATCTTGTAGTTTCTTATTTTGCTTACGTATTTTATTCAATTCTGGATCATTTATAATCCCTTTTAAGTGAGCTGTAGCTGCAAGTTTTCTGCGCCGATGTGCAAATTCTTCTTTTAAACTACCCAGCGAATTTTCATACTTAACCAGTTTTTTATTAATTTCTGGGATTTGATCATTAAGTTTTTTAAATAGTTTATAAGGCATATTAGATTTAATTCGATTGCATTCACTACATGACAATATCAAATTATCTAAATCATTATTATGAGAAAGTGATACCGGATCTTTATGGTCAACACTTCGTCCACGTCGACCGCAGTACTGACAGCGATAATGGTACTTAGCCCTTATTCTTTCTCGGTCAATATAATCAACTTCATTAAGCTGAAAACTTACGTCTAAGCTCATTTTTTCAAGATTTTTAGCAAATTCTATTCCCATATTTGGAATATAATCAATTTTTCCAGTTTCACTAGCAATTACAGCTTTATTAAATTCTTGCCTATTTATCTGCTGCTGAGCAAGTTCATTACCATCATAATCCTGAATAAACGCTTCATATCGCTTACGTATTTTCTTATCTTTAACTAGCCATTCATCTTCTTCATCTCCATCAACACCAACAAAAGTATAAAGAAGAGTTTGTGCAAAAGCATTCACACTGCTGTTAGCAAATTTTTCTGCTATTTCACCACGCTGAATACAGATGTCACAAATACTAGTTAATTTAGGATTCATCAATCCTTTTTGCTTAAAATGCAGTGAATCTATCCTTAAACCACAGCTACTGCATTGAAATTTCAATCTTATTCCCCCATTAACAAAATGCTAAAAGCTATTCTTTGCATTTTGTCCTTTCCAGCAAAGTCTCCTTTAAATAAGTCTGGCAAAATATGTTTAATAAAGTATTGTACACAAACCATGTCATCATATTTCTTGATAGTTTCAAGACTTTCTTTAAACATCTGCATATAAACAGGATTTGGATTTCCTAATTCAATTTCACCATATGCCTCATAAAGCAAATCTAACTTATCACAAATAGAGAGAATTTTCCCTTCTAAAGTGTCATCTTTGGCTTCTGAAAGACGCTTTTTATAGATTTCTTGAAATTCTTTAGGAATTTCATCCTTAATAAATTTATGCGTCATAGTTTCTTCAACATCACCAATCATCTTACGAAGTTGTGGTGTAGCATACTTTACAGGCGTCTTAATATCACCGATAAAACGTTCTGTATAATCATGATTCAAACTCTTTTCATAAAGAGCCTTCCAATTCACCTTTTGCTTTCCTTTAACTTCTTCGATGTCTCCCATCATCTGAGCAAGTTGTGCGGTTCTGAAGCAGTGGTCAGCCACTGAATGGTGATGATATTTGAAGTAACCCGGTGCTCGATCAATTGATTCTAAACTATTAAAACCTTGAATATATGCGTTTAATCCCATTCTCATTTCCTCCTTTGTAATACTCTAAAATTTTATCTATGTTACCAAATAATTTTTTTAAATGCAAACAAAAAGTCAAGACCAAAGTCTTGACTTCATATTCTTGTGTTAAACAGAGACTACTTGTTTTCGTCTTCTGCGGCCGTGTTAAGAAAAGCAACAACTGCTGCTACGTGAGCAACACGCTTCTTAGCGTTACGCTTGTTCTTAGGTCTTTGGTTTGGTTCACAACCAGTGTTGTAGTTTTCACCTTTACGCATAGCTATACTTCCTTTCAGATTTTCGAAAATCTAGTATAGTTTAACATTTAGAATGAGTTTATGCAAGGTATTTTTCTACGTAAAGTCAAGTATATCAAGATGTTTAATTATCTTATTTTGATATATTTGGATTTCTTTGTTTTAATGGTGCGAATTATTTCAATTATGAAAGTACTGCAAAAGACTTCAAAGAAATTACCTCTTTGAAGCTAAGTTAGAGTATAATGAAGCTGATCAGTTAATTACGATTTACGTCTTTGATTTTGTTTGGCGACTTCGTAACTATACAACTGATCATTTTTGATTAGTGCATAAATAGTACGGATTAGCTTATGCACTGAAGCTATTGCAATCTTCTTGAAGCCTTTGCTTTGAGAAGATTTTTTATTTTCATAGTAATCCGCAATATGGCAAGGATTGGTCTTTGAAGCATTGTCTATTTGACCAACTGCCCGATAAAGAATCTTACGTGCAATAGCGTTACCATGTTTAGTGATACCAAGGCGGGAATCCATTTGGCCTGACTGGTATCTGCCCGGATCAATTCCAATAAAAGCATCAATCTTGTTAGGGTTGTCGAATCTCCTGATATCTCCGAGCTCTGCCAAAACACGTACTGCAGTAGTCTGGGCGAAGCCAGGGATACTTGTGAGGATTTCTAGATCACGATTAGGCAGCTTTTTAGATATATCAACCATTTGCTTAAGCCGCTCATCTCTGTCCTGATCAAGCTGGATGAGACGTTGGGCATAGTAAATTACATCGCTGGTTTCAGGACTATCAAGCTCTGCTACGGGATATGCTTTATTGGCAAGTTCTTTTAATCCTTGAGCAATTTTTTGAGCACGTTTGATGCCATAGCCTTTAAAATCCTTGATTTTATTGATAATATCTTCTGCTTCAATCTCTCTGACCGTTTGGCAATGCGGAAATAGTTTAACTAATTCCCAATAATTGCGGTTCTTGGGTGTAGAAACCACTGTTTCAATTTCAGGGAAAGTCAATTGCAAGATACGGTGAAGACGATTCTTGGCACTGACAATGTCGGAAGTCAATTCTTCATAAGAGCGGCTTAAGGCACGCAATCTATGATAATCTTCGGCTTCTTGTTTATTTGCCTTGTGTCTGTTTTGAAGCTGAATTCTGGCTAAATTATAGGCATCTGTTTTGTCGGTTTTATTATGACGAAGTCCCTGATCCATTTCTTTCTTAGCTTTTAAAGGATTAAGGATCACGTAATCATAGCCATAGTCTTCTAGAAACTTCTGCAGTCTTCTTGAATAGACCCCGGTAGCTTCAAAAATGATCTGAGGATGCTTTGAGAATACTGCAAGATTCTTGAGCAGCTCTTTAAATCCAAATGAATCGTTAGAGATCTTAAACTCTTTCCTGGTATCATCCATTAACATACAAACACTGGATTCACGGCTGCTTACATCAATTCCAAAAACAATATCCATCTTCAATACCTCGCTGTTTCTAAGTGATAAAACTGATTTATCCAGGCAGTCAGACTTAATTTTCTAAACTCGGCATCAGGTGCCCACATTCTTCGAGGAAGCTACTAACTGCAAGATAAAACTGCCAGTTTTTTATTCGGCGTCATGCGCCTAAACACCTCTCGGCATATTGTTTTATCACTATTTAAAGTTTACGGCTAAACGAAAAATAGTGAATCAATTATCCCGTCGGATAATCAATCCACTATTAAGCTTAGAATGTTTTCTATACTTCTAGATTGGAATAAGTTGGTAAAACTAAAATATAGTTCAAAATTCGATTGGCATAAGTAGAATTATTTTGAAAATCTTCAATAGCTGTCTTTACTTCTGGCAAATCATCAGTAATCACACCATCAACATGATCAAACATCAATTTTTTCATTAAGTTTGCATCATTCACAGTCCATGCATACACTGGATGATGATTAAGGTGAGATTGCCAAATAAAGTCAGAATTCAAAGTTGAATATTCCATAGAATACCCATTTGCATTACTTTTAGGATAAGTAAAGTTGTAAGGCTGAATATACATTACATCAAGTCTAGGATTTATTTCATGAAGTCCTTCAATTACACGATAATCTAACGATTGAACTTTATAGTGATTTTTTATAATAACTTTACCGTATTTTTTGTTAAATCGCTCAAGCATCTTTTTAGAATCATTGGGCGTAGTTTTTATTTCAATTAATAGTTTTTGATGCAATTTTTCTGCTTCTCGCAAATATTGATCAAAGCTTGCCAATTTAGCTGCATGGCCATTTTCACGTGCTGTAAGCTTAGTTAATTGCTTCAAAGTTAATTGGCTTGGGGTCTTATTAATTCCCGTTAATTTCTTTAAATTTTCATCATGTAACACAATAAATTGCTTATCACGGGTCTCATGTAAATCAATTTCAACATAATCTGGCTTCATTTTAGCAGTTTTTTTCAAAGCCGGAATAGTGTTTTGAACTCCATTTTCATTGCTTACTCCTCTATGAGAGACAACAATAGGGGCTTTTGAATCTTTTCCATTTAAATAAAGGATGTTTGTGGTAATTGCGGCTCCAATTAGCAGCCCACCTATAATTATTACACCTATAGTTATTGCTTGAGGTTTTGGAGCAGAGGTAACTTGGTTATCATTTAAATCAACAAATTTAAATAAAATTAAAAATGCCACGACAGATGACCATATTAAAATTAATTCGCTAACTAGCTGAATTGTAGTTAAATTTACAACAGCAAGTATTTCAGGTAATTTCCCAGGAAATACATCCCACACCAATTGCAAAATATATAAACTACAATAAAATCCTATTAATAACAGCATTGTCATAACAAGCAAAATTACTAATTTTATTAATAATTTACACCATCCAAAATTAGCCGTTTTATTCCAGCTTTCTTTCATAGCTGACCAAGTTTTTTTATTATCAAAAATCATAATAGGCAAGGTTAAAATTAACCTCATACCTAAAACCCCAACTGTTAGGTAAAATACAATTAAAATTGTAATCAAAATTCCATTTCTTGTCATATAATCTAAAATAAATTCTGGAATTTGAATTTTTGAAAGAAGTGGTGTGCGATAAATAATATCTGCAAAAGGAATTATAAATATAAAATATGCTATTAATAATGCCAATGATGATGGTCTAACTTTTTTACATGTAATAATAGTCTGTTTGATATTAGTTCGAATATTAAACTTATTCAAGCTAATATCTCGAATCCCAATTAATAAACAAGCAAATTCTGCATAAATAATTACCATCAATAAAATTAATTCAATTATCAATGCCATAAATACCATTGTATGGGTGGTAATTATAGTCATCACATTTTGATAAGAAACAAAGGGAATTGCTCCGGCTTGCAGAATGTAGGTTGTAAGATATCTAAATATTGGAATCACTATAAACTGACTAATTAAATCAATCCCTAAAAAGAGCATTATGTATTGTAAGTAATGCTCTTTAAAATTTCTAGAATATTTTTGAATATCTTTTAAATTCATTTTTTCTCCTCTAACTATTCTTGCCTCAATTCTAACAAAAAAAGATGCACTTTCTATAGTGAAAATGCATCCCTGATAATAATTTCTCTATTCTAATATTAGCAAGTTTTACCTTCTTGCATATCTTTAGCAGTTACACTGCTTGGCTTATATTCTTCAACACTGACAGCTCCATCAATAATTCCACTATCATCAGATAAGCTTAAAGTAGAATTACGAGCATTAACTACTAAATTATTTTCTAAAAATCCCATTTCTGGCTGAGCAGTCCATAAGTCAAGATCAGCATTATTTTCAATCTTAATGGTGTACTCCGGATCTTTTTTATCCAAAATTACAAATTGAAAATTAGCGCCAATTGTGCAAGTTCCGCCCAGCTTTGAATACTTGTTAGATCCATCATTAAGTGCCAAAAGAACAACTTGATTTGGTGATACATGTTTTTTAATAATTTCAGCAGCTTCTGGTTTAATAATCATCTTTACTTCTTCAGTCATATTTTTACCTCCTAAAATGGAATTTTCTTACTTGATATTATCAAGAAAGCGGTTTTTATGCAAAAAATATGCTTTTTCCACAATTTTTTCTTAATTAATCATTGCAAGCATTGCCAAAAAGGCTCAAAATGGTAAATAGGGTTTTTAGACGATTGTAATATGTGAGGGGGACCTTTTATGACCGTCTTGAAGAATATTGCTAAAGATAGAATCTTACAAATTACAGTATTAATTACTGTAGTGAGTCTTTTTTTTGCTAGACCACGACTTGCAGACATTAATTTTCATACATTATGGTCAGTGGCAGCAATGCTTACAATTATTCAAATATACGCTTATTTGCACGTACTGGATGTATTGGCATATAAATTGACCAGTATTGCTGATAATACACGTAAATTGAACATGTTATTTACGTTGTTAGCAGTTATTTCTGGTATGTTTTTGGGTAATGACATCACTTGTTTAACTTTAATACCTTTATATTTAAATATAGCCAAAAAATATGATTTGCCACAAATTTTACCAGTTACTTTAATCGGTATGGGGGCTAATATTGGGGCTGCTTTTACTCCATGGGGAAATCCACATAATATCTTCTTAGTTAGTCGATATGATGTTAACGCTGTGCAATTTTTTGCATGGTCAGTTCCTTATTTAGTAGCATCCATGATAATTTTAGGAATTATTTTCTTATTTATTCCCAAAGAAAAAATCCCAGTTCAAAAAACTGAAAGTATTAAAATCAGCTGGCGTCCAACTTTGATAACTACAGCCGTATTTATCTTTTTCTTTTTTGGTGTTTTCCGAGTTGTTAATATTATCTGGCCAATGCTTTTAGCAATTGTATTGGCACTTTTAATTAATCCTAGAATAATGCTCAAAATCGACTATGCCCTACTTTTAACTTTCACTGGTTTCTTTATTTTTATCAGTGATATTCAACAAATTCCAGCAATTGTGGATGGAATCCATATGATGGTTGGTTCAGAAATGTCAACATACTTTGCTTCTATTATTACAAGTCAAGTTATGAGCAATGTTCCATCTACTATTTTAGTTGGTAAATTTACTACATACGCTGAAGCACTATTTCTTGGATCTAACATTGGTGGATTCGGATCTGCAATTGGTTCAATGGCTAATATGTTAGTTCTTAAAACTTTTAACCAACATGCTACTGCAGATAAGGGTAAGTTCTTTAGAGAATGGTCCCTTATGCAATTTATCGGATTAATTATCTTGACAGCTGTAGGTTGGATTTTACTATTAATTTAGAAATTTTTTATTAAGATGCTTTAAAGGCATCTTTTTTTATTGCTTAAAAATTCTCAAATTAGTATAATTTCTATAACAAATTTTGTCTATACAGGAGGAAAAACTATGTCACCATTATTATGGATTGTACTTATAATTATTGTCTTATTAGTAGCTATTTATATTACAACTTATAACGGACTTCAACGAGCTAAAGTTTATACTGATGAAAGCTGGAGTCAAATTGATGTTCAATTGAAACGTCGAAATGATTTGATTCCAAATTTAGTTGAAACTGTTAAAGGTTATGCAAAACATGAAAGTGAAACTTTTGAAAAAGTTGTTCAATTACGCAACCAATTAACACAAGTTCCAAGCGGAGACCGCGAAGAAACTCTTAAAGTTTCTAACGAAATTACCGATTCACTTAAAACAATTTTTGCATTATCTGAAAATTATCCAGATTTAAAAGCTAACCAAAACTTCTTAAAGCTTCAAGAAGAGTTGACTAACACAGAAAACAAGATTGCTTATGCTCGTCAATTGTACAACTCAAGTGCCGCACAATATGACCAAAAGTTGTTAACTTTCCCATCTAATATCGTTGCTAAAATTCATAACTTCAAGAAAGTTGACTACTTGGAAACTCCACAAGAAGAAAAAGAAGTTCCAACTGTTAAGTTTTAATTTATAGGTAAAACAAAATGTTATACCAACAAATTGCACAAAACAAACGAAAGACTGTCATCGTTATGGCAGCTTTTGTCATTATTTTAACTCTAGTAGGGGCAGGTTTTGGCTACCTATTTGGAAATTCTCCAGTTATGGGAATCATTGTAGCATTCTTCGGTAGTTTGATTTACATGTTTATTGTGATGCAAAACCCTGCAAACATGGTTATGAGCCTTAATCACGCTCAAGAAATTCATGAATCAGACGATCCAGAATTGTGGCATATTATTGAAGATATGGCAATGGTAGGACGTGTTCCAATGCCACGAGTATTTATTATTCCAGACCCTAGCCCAAATGCTTTTGCTACAGGACGAGACCCAGAACACAGTGCTGTAGCTGTCACACAGGGCTTACGTGATATGATGAATCGTGAAGAATTAGAAGGAGTTTTAGGGCACGAAATTTCCCATATTCGCAATTATGATATTCGACTATCAACTATTGCTGTTGTCTTAGTTGGAGTTATATCATTTATTTCTGGAATGACCAGTCGTTTTATTTGGTGGGGCGGTGGACGCAGTCAAGATGACGATGATCGTGAATCCAACCCTCTTGAAATGATTTTCAAAATTATTGCTATAGTATTTGTATTAATTTTAGGGCCACTTTCAGCCAGTCTTGCACAAATGGCGCTTTCACGTAATCGTGAATACTTAGCTGATGCTTCTTCAGTCGAATTAACTCGGAATCCCCAAGGATTAATTTCTGCACTTCAAAAAATATCTGGCAGCGATCCAATGAAACAAGCTGACAGATCTAGTGCTGGAATGTATATTGAAAATCCATTTAAGCGTAATGGTTCCTTATTTGATACTCACCCACCTACAGAAGATAGAATTGCACGACTTGAAAAAATGTAATTAAAAGCCATTTCCTAGGAAATAACCTAAGAAATGGCTTTTTCTTATTTCAAATGAATACCAGCATTTCTAAATAACTCTTCACGCATAGCTGCAGGAGTTATATGATAATAGTCATTAAATTTTTTATAAAAGAATGACTTACTTGAATAACCAACACGTGAAATAATTTCTTTTAATGAAATATCCGGTTGAGCAAGCAGGATTTTAGCTTCTTGCATTCTTCTATCATCAACATGATCTACAAAACTCTTCCCTGTTTTTTGCTTAACCATATTAGAAAAGTAATTTGGATTAAAGCCGAAATATTTTGCAGTTTTTGATAATGAAATATCCTCAAAGTTATTATCAATATAATTATCAAGAGCCTTTTTCTCAAACTTAGTTTTATCAAGACTTGTTGAAGAAACCATTCTCTGATTTCTAATTGAAACTATCAACATCACCGTCAGCTCTGCTCCAATCAAAGCTCTTGTAAATAATTCTTCATTTAAATAGCCATCAATAATATGACGCATAATTTGCGAAGGACGAGTTAATAAGCTGTTTTTCATCCATAATACATGCTCTTGACTTAAGCTATGTGCGATCTTGTTAACTACTGCTTCCTCTTTAGTACCTCTATAGGCAAAATCTTTAAAAAACTTACGGTATTCAAACCCTGGCTGAAATTTAAACTTGGTAATCAAAGAATCTTTAGATTGGTTTAATACAGTATATTTACTGTTTTCTGTGAGTAATAATACACTACCAGCCCTTAAATTTAGAATCTTTTCTCCACTCTTGATTGTTACACTTCCCCTAACAACGTAAATGATTGTTGAAACATCCATTCTATAATGATGAACTGCGGTATCATAATTTTCAAGATAGATGGTAAACAAGTCAAAATTTTTGTTGCCTGCTTCAAGTTTTACCTCGTTACTTCCAGTTTTATCTGCTTTAAGTACACTCATAAGGTACTGATCCAACGCAACAGCTGTCATATGTCCACCTTCCTAGTTCATTAAACAAAACACTATACTTATATTGTATATCAAAAGTTAATATTATTTTAGTGCAACGGCTTACATTGTTGTAAAATGGACATTTTATATGATTTTTTCTATAATTAATTTGCGGGGTGCTATAAAATAGCTGAGAACATACCCATTGAACCTGATACAGGTAATGCTGTCGCAGGGAAAATACTATTTTATACGCCGCCTAACACAGGAGGCTTTTTTGATGAAAAATATTAAAATTAACAACTTATCCTTTGCTTATGAAAAAAATAATAATATTCTAAATAATATCAATTTGAATTTGGAACCGGGAAAATTTTATTTATTATCTGGTCCAACTGGATGCGGTAAAAGTACTCTTTTAAAATTGCTAGCAAATTTATACCCAAAATTCACAGGAAAAATCACATCTGGAAGCATTAACTGGAATCATTCAACTTATGCCATAATGTTTCAAAATCCTAGTCAGCAATTCACCATGGCTACTGCCAGAGAAGAAATTATTTTTGCGTTAGAAAATTTACAAAAAACGCCGCCTGAATATGAAAATCGTCTAAAAATCGCCACCAAGTTTACTCAAATCACAAATTTATTAGACCAAAAAATCTCTACAATGTCAGGTGGAGAAAAACAGCGCGTTGCCTTAGCTGTCTTAATTGCTATGGATGTCGATTATTTAATATTGGATGAACCATTTGCAAGCTGTGACCCTGAGTCTCGCATTTTTTTAATAAATAAGCTAATCCAACTCAAGAAAATAGGAAAAACCATTATTTTAAGTGACCATAATTTGAATAATTATCAAAAAATCTGTGATGACATTTTGCAATACCAAAATAATAGTTTTATTTTTCTTTCAAAATCAGAAAAAAATAAAATATTGAAGCCGGAAAATATTGAGACAAAACTCAACTTTTCATTACCTTCAAAGAAAGATAAATCTGCCTTTATTTTAAATCAAACTTCTATTAGTCAAAATCGTTTATTATTGAATCAAAAGTCTTTAAGTATTCCTCAAGAAAAAATTACATTAATTACTGGTGCTAATGGAATTGGTAAAAGTTCCTTTTTTGATACTTTAACAAAAATTCATCCATATTCTGGTTCAATTACATATCAAAATAATGAAATTTCTAAATTAAAATCACGTAAATACCTACTTCATGTTGCACAAGTCTTTCAAAATGCAAGCAATCAATTTTTAAAAGTAACAGTTGCAGATGAAATCAATTTAAGTAAAAAGCTTTGCAAAAACAATTTCTTTTCAGATAAAAAAATCCAGGAAATGCTTAAATTATTAAATTTAGATACTCATCTAAATCAAATTGTCTATTCCTTATCTGGTGGTCAACAAAAAAAGCTACAAATTTTATTAATGCTTCTATCTGGTCATGATGTACTTTTGTTTGATGAGCCCCTTAGTGGACTTGATAAAAATTCCAGTGAAATTGTTTTGCAATTAATTAGAGAAACTCAAAAAGAGCTCCATCAAACCATCTTAATTATTAGTCATCAACTGCAAGAAATGGACAAATGGTGTGATTACCATCTCGTATTTGCCAATCAACAACTAACTTATGTGGAGAATTAAGTATGAATCCTAGTCTCAAATTTATGCTGGCTTTTATTATTTCCCTGGAAATATCAATCAAGGAAAGTTTAACTACTAATCTGATTATTATTGCTGCAGCTTTAATTTATTTACTATTTAAAAAAATTAAGCCAAAATATTTGTTAAGTATTTTAATTGCACCTTTTATTGCAGCTTTTACAATTTTTGCAACGCTATATTGGTTTTCACCTCATCCAGATAAATATTCTGCTTGGGTTTTATCAACACGTGTCTATGTTTATGTTTTGACGATATCTTGTGTAATGATTGACACGACTGCTATTGAATTTGCTAGGTCATTGGAACAGAATCTGCATTTACCAAGTAAGTTTGCTTATGGTGTTTTAGCAGCATTAAATATCGTTCCCCAAATGCAACAAGCTGTTAAGAAAATTAGGACTAATGCCATGATGCGCGGACTTTATCTTTCATTTTGGTCACCGCAACTCTACTTTAAGGCAATTATCGTTGCGTTAAACTCTGCAGAAAATTTAGCTCAAGGTATGCAATCTCATGGCTACCAAGAAGAAGCATTAAGATCAACAATTATAAAAATTCCATTAACTAAAAAAGACTGGATAATTTTTATCACAGTCTTAATTCTAGTTAATGTTTCATTATTCTGTACATGTTAGTTTTACAAAGGCTTCTTCTGGATTTTGTGTTGGTGAAACAGATACAAAATCTTGATAAGATTCAAAGAAACTGATTTTTCCATTATTTAACAAATGAATATAACAATTCTCTTGATTCATATGACTCAATTCATGAGTCGTCACAATAACTAATTTTTCTTTATCTTTAGCCAGTTCTCCGATAGTTTTTTCAATTTGAATTTTAGAGACTGGATCAACTCCAGCCAAAGGCTCATCTAATAAAAATAACTTTTTATGTAATCGACTCTCAAAAAATAATAATAGCCATCTTCGTTCACCAACAGACATATTACCAAGTTTTCTATTTAATAATCTAGTATATAAATCTCTAAAATGTGGTGATAGCTTACTTATCTCAATTTTATTGTAACCTTGAGAAACACCAAAGATGAAATTACGTAAATCTCTTCCTGTCAAAGCTCCAAAAATTACCGGATTTTGTGTCTGATATAAAATTTCCTGCTTAGCAGGTAATCCCGTTATATTTCCATTAGTTGGTTCAACAATCCCACTGATTAAATCAAACATAGTACTTTTTCCTGCGCCGTTATAGCCAATTAAGTAATTTACTTTACCTGGAAGAAAAGTATCATTTAAGTTTGACCACACTATCGTATTTTTATAAGAAAATGACAAATCATGTAACTCTAGTTGCATATTCTCACCCCTATTAGTTTCTCATCATTATTGAATTTAATTTAACACGTGGAATTGCCCAAATTCCAATAATCATAAATATTATAAGTAATACTCCTACTGATAATGCCTGAAAAACAAATTGGTTTTGTGTAAATAATAGGTTATTACCAGCAATTAAAACTTGAGTTACATAGTCTACTGGATCAAGTCCATAGATAAGTTCCATTAAAAGATTATCTGTAGTTGGTCGACTTGCTGACAACCAAATTAAGAAAAGAAGAGCAATATTAATTCCAGTTCCTAAAGTGTTCATCTTAATGTTAAAGCTACCAATTACAACTGATGCCAACATCACTGGTGTAGCAGCAATAAGATAAGTAATTGTATAAAACATTAAAATTAGTAAAACATTTTTAATACTAAATACTGCAACAACCAAAGCAAAGATAATGGTACAAAGATAACCAAATAGCATTTCACTTAAAAATAATCCAAGAACAGGATATTTTTTATCTCCTCCTGAAATCATTGTGTATGTTTTAAGAAAGCCACTATCTCTAAAATTTATCAACTGCATCCCTATCCCATTTAATGCTGCAATTACGATAATATATCCTACGTAATTAACAGTTTGCAACAACAAATGCGATACAGGTATATTTTGTCCTAAACTTTTATAATTATTAAAAATAAATAAACCTGCTGGTAAAAACAAAGTATAAAGAAATGGTATTTTTTCTGATAAAATCACTTTATTAAAGGTCTTGAAGTAGTTTAGTATTTGCTTCATGAATTTCGCCTCTTTTTATATTTTAAATAATATTACCATTTTAATTTAAGTTTTGCCATATTTTTTTAAGCTTAATAAAAAATCTGCCTACTTTCTATAGACAGATTTCAATACTAATTTCTTCAATAATCATTTAACTCTATTCCACCATAGAATTCCTAAACCTAGCAAAACAAATAATTCTGGTAAAATAAAGTTCTCCCAATCAAATGATTTCTTCCATAAAACAATAAGTGCAATAATACCTATTAATTCCAGCATAATTCCCAGCTCACGTCTATTTTTCTTATCAAAATTACGCGGAATTTTCATAATCAAACTAATAACTAAACTAACAGCCCCAACAATTACTAATAAGCTTGCGATAAAAGTCAACACTGCTGAATTTTGATAATTTTGCCAAATTGGAATGCCGCAAATAAATAAAGCTGCTCCACAAATCAAAAAATCAATACTCATTGTCCAAAGCGTCAGACCAAATCCTAATTCTCTGGCACAAAAATACGATATTCCAAAGCCGATTATTACATTTAAGATAACGATAACTAACATCTTTCTAGTCCTCCGTTATCCTAATTGTACAACAAAACCGCCACTTGTTTTGTAAGTGGCGGTTTTAACATAATTAATAGTTCAACACAGAAGCTACACCAACTTTAACTATTTCAGCTTTTGAAGCTGGACTAGCTTTTTTATCTTTTTGCAATTGTTTAACCGTGAAGTGACCCTTCTTATTTTTTAATTCTTTAGCAGGAATAAAGACCTTGGTAGTTTTAGAACTAGTTTTCTTAGTTAGAACTTTATTTCCTTGGAAATACATTACTAAGTTGTTATTTGGAATTGTGCTGAAAGTATAACTTATACCTTTCTTAGTTCTACTTGATTTAATAGCAACTGGAGTTTTGGCAGCGTAGTTGTTTGATGTAACCTTACTAATTGGCGTTACACGCTTACCTTTGCTGTTTACTGCATATATGGTGAATGGTTTGTAACCCACAAACTTCACATCAGCAATGAAATGACCATTATTAACTTTAACAGTTTTCATCTTCTTGCCGTTATAATTGATAATAACTTTTTCACCTTTGGTAGCTAAACCAGAGAAGTTAAGTTCTTTGCTTTTTGTACTATAATTAATCTTCAATTTTTGAATCTTAGCTTCGTCAACTACTTGATTACTTGTAGCATTCACCGTCTGAGTTGATACATTAGCTGCACTAATTCCTAATAAGACAACGCTAGTTAACAAAATAAATGATTTCTTCATTTTATGCCTTCTTTACAGTATCATTTATTCCATTATAATACTTTATTTATGGTAGGGACTCCCACTATTAATCATAAAAGCTCGATAAATTTGTTCAATTAGTACTACACGCATCAATTGATGTGGCATCGTAAGTTTACCAAAACTAATCAAATCATCAGCACGCTTATTAACCGCCTCACTAGTTCCAAGACTGCCTCCAATTACAAAAGTAATATCTGAGTGACCATAAGTTGCTAAGTCCTGAATTTCTTTAGCAAATTCCTCGCTTGGTCTTTGCTTACCCTTGATTGCTGTTACATAAACATATTCTTTATCCTTTATTTTGGATAAAATTCTTTCTCCTTCTATTTTTTTAACTTGTTCATCTTGAGCAGCACTTAACTTTTCAGGAGCTTTTTCATCTGGCACCTGCACGATTTTTACTTTAGCAAAACGGCTGAGTCTTTTTTCATATTCAGCAATTGCATCTTTAAAATATTTTTCTTTTAGTTTTCCAACACATACAATTTTAATATTCATGCTTATAGTATACCATGACCTTCTTTTCCACATAGTATGCGAAACAAGATTTCTATATTTAGTGGTTAATAAATTCTACACACTATCATTAGTATCATATTATTTAATAATTCGGCTATTTTTACTCAAAACTCAAAAAATATCATTAAATTTCGAACAATTATAAAAAATATGATTCTTTAAGCATTTATAGCCCTTACATATAATAATTGGCAAAGCAGTTTATGAGATTAAATTCAATGTTTTTTTAAAAAACGGACTAATATTATCCACAATCCACAGAGTTATCCACAGATATAATTGCTTTATTATAATAGTGTATTTATTTCACGAACGATTTTATGTTACACATCATTATTATTCAGAAAAAAGAGCTTGCACATTACGCAAGCTCTTTTAAAATTTTTAATTTCCTTGAAGTTTAACTTTAACGTCTTGAGTTTTTCCATTTCTGTTAACTGTTACCGTTACAGTATCTCCAACTTTATGACTATAAAGAATGCTGTGAAGAGAAGCTACGTCACTAACACTCTTTCCATCAACCTTAGTAATGACGTCCTTAGTCTTAAGACCCGCTTTAGCTGCTGAGCCGTTACTTTCAAGCTGGGCAATATAAATACCACTCTTAAGCTTAGAATCAATACCCATTCTTGAACGATATGCATCAGGAATGCTATCTAACGCTACAACTCGTACGCCAAGTTGCGGACGAGTAATTTTACCCTTCTTAACTAGTTGGTTAACAATAGTTACAACTTCATTTGATGGAATAGCGAATCCCATCCCTTCAACAGAAGTACCATCCGTTGACTGTGATAACTTCATTGAATTAATTCCAATAACCTGACCTGCTGAGTTAACAAGAGCACCTCCTGAGTTACCTGGGTTAATTGCTGCATCTGTTTGAATAACTGTTTGCTGATTTGAAGAAGTTGTAATAGTTCTACTTGGAGCAGAAATGATACCCTGAGTTACAGTTGAAGCATATTCACTACCTAGAGGAGATCCTACAGCAATTACACTTTGACCTGCTTGAAGTGTTTTAGAATCTCCAAATTCAGCTACTTGGGTTACATATTTTGCATCAATAGAAAGAACTGCCAAGTCAGTAGTTGAATCAGTACCAACAATTTTAGCCTTTACAGTTTTACCATTTTCAAGCATAACTTCAACAGCATCACTACCTGAAACTACGTGGTTATTAGTTACAATGTAACCTTTACCATTTGACTTCATGTAAACAACACCGGAGCCTTCACTATAAGTTTCAAGTTTGTTGCTCTTTTTGCTGCTTGAAGAATCATCATCTCCACCAAATAAACTATAAATACTGCTAGAAGAAGATGATGATTGACGTTTTTGATTAATTACCGAAACAACGGCACCTTTTACTCTGTTATATGCACTAGTCATCGTACCGCTAGTCTTAGCACTTGATTTAGATAATTTAGTACTTGTAGAAGAAATACTTGTTTGAGCATCACTGTTAGAATTTTGGTTCATATGGTCAAGAACTGCATATGAGGCTCCTCCACCAATAAGTCCTGCCACTACACCAACAATTGCTGTCTTTACTAAAATATTATTACTTTTCTTTTTTTCATTAACTCTTTTTTGTGTGTTTGGATCTTGATTTTCCATAAAACTGTCCTCCTTGATTGATAATAATCATACTAGCTAAATTTGAAGTTTATATGAACAAAGTTTGCAAAAACTGCTAAATTTTAATTAGTTCTGTAGGAATTCCTGGATCAGTATCTAAAATCCTTACATCACTATCTAAATTAGCATCCCCATCAACTAACATTTCCATTGCTGTTTCATGAGCCAAATATTCAGTATTATTATGACTGCTTCTATGAGCTAAAAAGATATGCTTAGTTTTAGGGCAAACTACATCAAGCAATGCTTGTGCTGCATCTTCGTTCGACAAGTGACCAACATCTGATAAAATTCGCTGCTTTAATGACCAAGAATATGGTCCCTCTCTTAGCATCATAGTATCATAATTAAACTCCATCATGTAGGCATCCGCATCTTTAATGACACCTTCAACATTTTGTGACACATAACCTGTATCAGTTAAGAATGCAATACGCTTTCCGTCACTTTCAAAAACATAATATTGAGGATCAGCAGCATCATGACTTGTGGCAAATGCTGTTACATCCAAATCACCGAAGGTTTTAGTTTGCCCAGATTCAATAGTATTTATCTGCTCGACAGGAAGTTTACCAATTTTTTTACTTTCTAATAAATAATTCCAAGTTCCACTATTAGCAAATGCATTGATTTGTGGATATCGTCGCATCAATACTCCTAACCCTCCACTATGGTCAGTATGATCATGACTTAAAAAAGCCATATCAATATCTTTAATATCTACACCAACTTCTGCTAAAAGCTCTTGCGTTTTTTTACCAGATAAACCTGCATCCATTAAAATTTTATGTTGTTTAGTAACTATTAAGCTAGTATTACCAGTAGATCCACTTGCTAAAACAGAAACTTTCACCTAACTTTTTCCCTCCAATTTTAATTTTTTTCAACATTATAAGAAGTATTTGTCTGAAGCATTTGTGCAGTGTAAGCATTAACACGCTTCATTGTCACATTTTTTGTAGTTTTATTTTCTACCCAAACAAGCCAAGTTGGTAAGAAAATAATACTTCCCCTAACTTCTGTTAGCTTAGAATAGCCTAATTTAACTTGTATTACCTTAGAATTATTAGCTATTTCACGATCAGTATACATTGCTCTGATTGCATGCCATGGGCTAATTGTAGATTGCAATTCTCTAACAGGACTAACAGGACCCATATATGACATAGTATAATTAGTGATTTGACCATTTTGAACTGTTATAGTCAATTGTGCGTCATTATCATAAATTTGTCCGTAATCTGAATTTTGAACAAAAGTATAATTGTTTTCTCCAGACATATTTGGCTCATATTTAAATTGCTCACCATATGGAACATTTTTAGGATTATTTTTAAACTTTTCTAACTGCTTTAAAACTTCTTTTTGATTACCTTTAATGTCAACTTCTTGTTTAGGTGTTGCATATAAATTATTATCACTTTTTGAATAATGAGCATCCATATTAGTAAGCGAACTAACCTTTCCAGATAAATAATCACGATTTTTAGCAGCTAAATAGTATCCTGAAGCTTGTTTATCAGACAACTTTTCTGGCAAGTCAATGCCATCAGCTCTCATTTCTGAGCGAATATTAGTAATAGCAGTATTATTAGTGCCAGCATGACTTAAATTAACTGGTGAACGTAAGATCTCAACTCCTAGGTAAATATCAATCAAGGCAAAGACAATTAAAAATAACCATTCAATTCTTTTATGATCCATTTTTACTTCACCTCATTTTCAGTATTTTCTTCTAATTTTTGATAAAGTTTGATATCTTCTTTAAGCCACTCAGATTTACTCTTCCATTGACCAAAAGCCTTGATATAATACGTTGGCACAAGATTTACCAAATTATTATGACTTTTATCGCTTTCAACCTTGAAACCAACCATAATTCGTTCAATTTCTGATTGATGCAAGCCATGCTTAGAAAGGTCAGAAATCATATCATAAGTTGATTCTAGAGTTTCTGTTTGTCCATCAAAAGGAATTGGAATTTGAAAATTAGTACTATTGAATGAAATCGTTACAGAATCTGATGAAAATTTGGTATCAACTTGTAAATCATGATCATTTAAAAATACAGGAATTCCTTCAATGTAATTAGTGTAGCGAACGCTATTTTTATCAGCATCAAAGAAGCGCAAATCCTGTTCAGTTAATCCTAATCGGTGAACATAATAAACACTATCAAATAATTGATTAGTCATGGTTGGCACTTTTGCTTTTTCATAATGAGTATATAAATAATCATGATGGTTATTTTCACCAGTCTTAGGAACTCTTAAGCGAGTATAGTAGTTATAAGAATATGTTGTGCGTCCATTTTTATTAGTACGACTAGTTACTCCAGAAGTCCCTAAAAGACGCGATACAAAATATGAATCTGATTGCGTTGATGTTAAATAACTATAAACATTCCAATTTTCAGATTTAACATAAAAAGCTGAATAACCTGATTTTAACCTTACAAAATCAACTGCTTCTTTATTTTTAGCTATCTTTACATAGTGACGCAAAGTATTAAAATTAGCTTTTTTTAAACTTACTCGATATAAGGAAGTATTTTGATCATTCCCTAAATAGAGCCATTTATTTGTTTTAGGAATAAAAATCCTATTAAACTCTCGATTACCTTTTTTCATTTTGAATTTAGTTAATAATCCAAAGGTAATTTCATCAGGGTAAGAAAGCTGAATAAGATCTGGGTTGTTTAACGTATTTTCATAACTTTCACGATCAGAGCTAACCTTTTTGATTTTATTTTCTACCTTAATATTTTGAAGTTCCTTAGAAAATTCAAATGGTAAATTATTTTTTGAATCATATAATCTATATAATTTTCCATCAACAAATCCATAAGCATTAGTAGGAATATATAAATCATATAACGATTTACTGTTGCGAGTTTTAGCTTGCTGACGAACTGGTTGAGTTTGATTAATATGACTAAAGCGCTGATCACTTGTCATAATAAAAATCCAAAGAACAATCGAGAGAATAATAACAAAAACTGTAGCAATTTCTAAAAATAAATCACTAAACTTAAATTTAAACTTCATCCCAATCATCCTCCTCACTCATTGGTTCATATGGAAGCGAGATATAAAAAGTGGACCCCCGTCCTTCACTACTGTCAGCCCAAATTCGACCATGGTGGGCTTCAATAATTTCTTTAGCAATTGCTAGTCCCAATCCAGTTCCTCCTTGAGCACGTGAGCGAGCTTTATCTACTCTATAGAAACGATCAAAAATTTTACCTAAATCTTTACGCGGAATACCTAATCCTTGATCAGAAATACTTAAAATAACCCTGCCTTGACTTTCATTAAGACGCACAGTAATCACACCACCATCTGGAGAGTACTTAATAGCATTATTCATAATATTATCAATTACTTGCATCATCTTATCAGTATCAATTTCGACCCAAATAGCTTGTTTGCCTAATTCCCGCTTGATTGTATACTTCTTTCTCTCACCCTTTTTTTCATCATTTTTTACAATCATATCAAAACGATTTAAAATATGAGCCACAAAATCATTTAAATTAACTAATTCTAATTCCATCTTTGAAGTTCCGCGGTCCATTCTAGAAAGACTAAGCAAATCATTAATCATTCTAATCATTCTATCGGTTTCTTCTTGAGTAACCTTTAAAAACTTCGGTGCAATTTCAGGATCTTTCCATGCACCTTGATTTAAAGTATCGATATATGCACTCAAACTAGTCAACGGAGTTCTTAATTCATGCGAAACATTAGAAACAAATTGTCGTTGCATATTTTCATTTTTTTGCTGTTCAGTTACATCATGAAGCACACAAACACTACCAGAAACAAAGCCAGTTACACGCTTAATCAATGAAAAGCTAGCGTGTAAAATCATCTCATCTCTAGTACCTTCATTAACTGTCACAACAATTTCTTTCTGATTAGAGATTATATCTTGAGAAGATTCATCTAATCCTAAAACTTCTGAAATTGGCTTATTAACAATTGCTTCTTCTGTAGTATTTAAGAAGTTTAATGCCATTTGATTAACGATTGTTACATTGCCATGCCGATCAGTAGCAATCACCCCATCACTCATATGAGATAAAACACTGTCTAGTCTTCGTCTTTCACTATCGGATTCTTCTTGTGAGTGTTCAATCCTTACTGACAAAGTATTAAAAGCTTTTCCTAATTGCCCTAATTCATCATTAGAATAAATTTTAACCTGGCTAGAATAATCACCATCTGCAATATTTAATGCTTGGTCTTGCATTTCTTCAATCGGCCTAGTTATTGCTCGAGAAATAACTAATGACAAAATAGCACCAAGGATTGCCGCAATTAGTGATGTCACTAAAAACATCATTGAAGTATTTCGCAACGTTTGAAATACATTTTGCATACTTGCTTTTACATAAACAGCCCCTACAATATTGCTAGCGCCCGTTCCACTAGTTAAAGGTGTAATCTGAATCATATAATTGCCATTATCATCAATTATCTTAGTTATGGGACGACCAGTCGAAGTAACTTGTTTTACATCATTATTATTAACTCGTTGTCCAATTCGACTACGATCATTAAAACTAGAAACAGCTCGAATAATATCCTTATTATCTACTACAATAATTTCACTAATCGAGTCATTGCTATAATCATTGATGATTCTGCTTAACTTTTCATTTGATTCTTTATTATCCTTGGTTAACTGATTTGCTAGTTGACTTGTAACTACATTTTGAATTTGAATTGAAGATTGAAAATTTTCAATACTACTTTGTTCAAGCTGACGTGTAAAATAAGCTCCAATAACTTCAATTGTTGCTAGTAACATTAGCATAAACACCATTGCTAATTTCGTATTAATGGAATTAAATGTCTTTTTTATTTTATTTACTATTTCTTTCATTTTCTTTCATTCTTATTTTTACCCAAAAACGCAAAAAAGAAAGCCACAGAAATATAACTGTGGCTTTCTTAATTATTCTTCGGTTGGTTGTTTTACATAATAGCCGACGCCACGACGAGTTACCAAAATTTGTGGTTGAATAGGATTATCTTCAATCTTTTCTCTAAGTCGGTGCACTGTAACATCTACTGTACGAACATCGCCGAAGTAATCATATCCCCATACCGTTTGCAACAGATGCTCTCGGGTCATAACTTGTCCCATGTGTTGGGCTAAATAGTATAAAAGTTCAAACTCACGATGCGTAAGTTCGATTTTTTTACCATTTTTTTCGACAATATAAGCATCTGGCATAATAACCAAGTTACCAATTGTAATATTTTTATCAGTTTCTTCTTGATTTGCTGCCTCAGCTTTTTTAACAATATCACGACGACGTAAATTTGCCTTAACACGAGCTACAAGCTCACGATTAGAAAAAGGCTTAGTAACATAGTCATCGGCTCCCATTTCAAGGCCTAAGACTTTATCAATTTCAGTATCTTTTGCAGTTACCATTATAATTGGCATATCATGAGTCTGACGTACTTCACGCGCAACTTCTAGACCATCTTTTTTAGGTAACATTAAATCCAGAATCATTAAATCTGGATCATATTCGTCAACTTTTTGTACAGCCTCTTCACCATCATAGGCTGTGTCGACATCGAAGCCTTCCTTAGTCAAATTAAATTTAATAATATCGGAAATCGGCTTCTCATCATCGACGACAAGAATCTTTTTTGGCATGTCGATGCCTCCTTTGCTCTTATATTATACTGGTTTTTATTCAATTTAACAAAAAAATCAAAAAAATTATAAAAAAAGACTTGCATTTTATCCTGTTTCATTGCATAATAATATCTGTCAGCTGATGAGCTGATGAAAATATGGGTGGCTAGCTCAGCTGGCAGAGCAACGGACTCTTAATCCGTGGGTCCAGGGTTCGATCCCCTGGCCACCCATCGTAAAAGCACTACTGTGGTAGTGCTTTTTTTGTCCATCCAATACTTTAAAATAGAACATATTTTATATTTCCTGCTAAAATAAAGTTAACAAATAATTTTATTTTAGGAGGTAAAATTATGAACAACGAAAATGTATTTTTCAACCCTGGGGACGCAATTGCATCCTCGCATGACTATAAAGAAGCACGCAGAAGCGCTCAAATCATCAAAGCTGACAAACCAACTGCAGGACAAATTATTATCGCACAAAACTCAAAAAATGGCACTTATGCAATTTATTTTGCAGATAAAGCTCGAGATGAAGCGCATGGTGAACCTTACAAAATCAAGGATAAGCTCTAATTATTAAGTCGCACTTGCGGCTTTTTTATTTTTTTGAAATTTTTTTAAAAAAAGTCTTGTCAAAAGTCAAAATTCTTGATAATATTATTAACTGTCAGCGGTACAAAAGCTGATAACAAATATGGGTGGCTAGCTCAGCTGGCAGAGCAACGGACTCTTAATCCGTGGGTCCAGGGTTCGATCCCCTGGCCACCCACTAATATAAAAATGGCACTGCAAGGAGTCGGTGCTTTTTTTATTTTTCATTTTTAAAAGAGCAAGGCAAAATTTTGCCTTGCTCTTTTTGTTTTTATTAGCTTCTTAATCTATATTTATTTTTCTATTCAAAATCATGCTAAAATAGTACATAACTATTTTATAAAGGAGAACTAATGAAGACCTACTATTATACTCACTTAACTGATGATTTAGTTGATTCTCATAACCAGAACTTTGCCCTTTCAGAAAATTATACGATCCTTCCATCTAAACCTTTACAAAAAGCTTGGAATATTATTGCACGTACGCTTGCTAGTGGATTTGGCTGGATATATTCTAAATTATTTTTGCATGTGCATGTTGAAGGAAAAAATAAGTTAAAAACTGTTAAAAATACAGGCTACTTTGTTTATGGCAACCATACTCAGCCAATGGGGGACGTTTTTACTCCTTTAACCATTTTTTCTCCTTATAACTTCTATGCGATTGCAAATCAAGCCAATTGGGGGATTCCTATCATTGGAAAATTCCTAGTTCGCTATGGTGGTCTTCCAGTAGGAAAAAATATCAAGCAGTCAATTAAACTTATTAAAGCAATTCAGCAGGTTATCAATAACAAAGGGATTGTTATGATTTATCCAGAGGCACATGTATGGCCTTATTATACAAAGATTAGACCATTCGATGCGACAAGTTTTCATTTTCCTATTAAATCAAATGCTCCTAGCTTTGTAATGACTACTACTTATCACAAACCACGTTTTGGTAAATTTCCGAAGATTATTACTTATATTGATGGACCTTTTTATCCAGACCAAGCCCTTTCTAGTAAAAAAGCACAAGAAAAGCTTTACAATGAAGTTAGAACTATGATGCAATTTCGTGCCAAGACAAGCAATTACAATTATTGCCAATATATTTCAAAAAATAAGGAGGCTTAACGATGAATATTTTATTTTGCGGAGATTCTAATGCCGAAGATGGTGTATTAATTTCAACCTTATCATTATTAAAAAACGTAGATGAAGTTCATATTTATATTCTTACAATGTATACCAAAAATGAAAAAAAGAATTATCAACCATTTTCTAAAACTGCAGCTGACTATATCCGCTCATTAGTTATTAATCAAAATCCTAAAAACTCAGTTGATTTAATTGATTGTAGCAGTCTTTTTATCAAAGAACCACCTACTGCCAATATGGGAACACGCTTTACTCCTTACGCAATGTTGCGATTATATGCGGATGAATTACCTCAAATTCCCGATAGAATTCTATATTTAGATGATGATGTTATTATCAGAAAAGATCCAACAGAGTTTTATGAACAAGATCTTACAAATATTGAAATGGTAGGCGTTTTAGATTATTGGGGTAGATTTTTCTTCCATAATATCCATAATAAGAAAGTTTTTGACTATTTAAATTCTGGCGTCCTTCTTCTCAATATGAAAGAAATTAAAGAGACTGGCTTATTTGCAAAAGTTCGTCATATGATGCAAGTCAAAAAAATGTTTTTACCAGATCAATCAGCACTCAATAAACTAGCTACTAAGAAAAAGATTGCTCCTCGTCGCTTTAATGAACAATATCGTTTACAAAAAGACACAGTTATTCAACATTTTACGACTAGTTTTCGTTTCAAACCATACTTTCATACTCAAACCGTCAAACCTTGGGACGTTGAAAGAGTCCATAATGTATTAAAATTGCATGAATATGACGATATCCTTAACGAATACCTTAAAATAAGAGATAATTTAAGAAGGGAAAATTAATTTTTAACTTGGAGGAAATTTTATGACAATACCTATTTTTTATACAATTAGTGACAATTATACTCCTTATGCAGCAGTTTCAATTAAATCTTTAATTGATCATGCCAACGATGAAAAAGACTACACTATTACTCTTTTAGTGCAAGAAATTACGGATGAACATAAAAAAGCTCTTAAAGATTTAGCCACTAAAAACGTACATATCAATATTTTTCACATTAGTGATGAAATGGTTCAACCGATTCATCAAGGAGAAGAAAATTACTTGCGTGGTCAGTTTTTCACAATGTCGATTTTTTATCGATTATTTATTCCAGAACTTTTTCCACAATATGATAAATGTGTCTATTTAGATGCTGACACCATTATTAATGAAGATATTGCTAAACTTTATGAAACTGATATAAAAGACAATATGTTTGCTAGTTGTCCGGACTTGTCTATCCGTTATATGCCACTACTACAAGAATATATTAAAGAATGCCAAGGGATACTTCCACCGGAAAAATATATTAATAATGGTGTAATCGTCTTTAATATGAAAGCATTCAGAGATAAAAAATTTGTTGATAAGTTTTATTACTTAATGAATAAATATCACTTTGACAATGTTGATCCAGATCAAGCATACATGAATGAAATATGCGAAGATAAAATTTATCACTTAGATAAAAAATGGGACGCAATGCCAAATGAAAGCATCCCTGAAATTGAAAATCCCAAAATTGTTCACTATAACTTATTCTTTAAACCATGGCATTTTAAAGATGTACAATATGGAAACTACTTCTGGAATGTGGCAAAAACAACTAAGTTTTATGATCAATTAAAACAAGAGCTTGCTAGTTTTACAGATGAAGATAGACAAAGAGCACGTAATGATTTAAAACTAATGGCTGAAAAAGTTAAACACATTGAACAAGAACCTTATACTTGGGCTAAAGTTAAAAAAATAGAAGATGTAAGAATTTAGAGGCTAATTATGACAGTACCAGTTTTTTACAGTATTAGTGATGACTTTACAAAATATGCGGCAGTTTCATTGCATTCCTTAGTAAAAAATGCCAATCCACAAACTGACTATACTGTTTATTTTTTAAATCAAGATTTAAGTGATAAGCACAAAAAAGACCTACAAGATTTAGGTGCTAAGAATGTTCATATTAAATTTTCACATATTGATGATCAGTTAGTTGCACCTATTAAAAACCGCAAAGAAAATTACTTGCGTGGAGACTTTTTTACTATGTCAATTTTTTATCGTTTGTTTATTCCAGAACTATTTCCAGAATATAATAAAGCGATTTATATTGATAGCGGTACCATTGTAAATGATGATATTGCAAAACTTTATCAAACAGATTTAGAGGACAATTTATTTGCAGCTTGTACAGATTCTTCAATCCAATACGTTGATAAAATGGTTAAATATATTAAAGATGTGCTCAGCCTTGACCCTCAAAAGTATATTAACTCTGGGATGCTAGTACTAAACTCTAAAGCCTTTCGCGATGAAGACTTTATTGACCATTTTTTAAACTTACTCGAAAAATATCACTTTGACTGTATTGCTCCCGATCAAGATTATTTAAATGAAATTGGTGAGGGCAGAATTTTACACCTAAATGAAAAATGGGACGCAATGCCAAATGAAAATACTAAGCCTCTAAGTTCTCCAAGTTTAATTCATTACAATCTTTTCTTTAAACCATGGCATTTTCATGGGGTTCAATATGAAGATTATTTCTGGAAGAATGCCCGTGAAACTAAGTTTTATTCTGAATTAAAGAAAGAACTTGATGATTATACAGATGCCCAAAGACAAGAAGACCGAGAAAAATTAAATAAAATGCTCGAAAAAGAGGACTCAACTATCAAAGATCCTCATAATTGGGCTAGAGTTAAAGAGCAAGGACCTGTAACACTATGATAATCGGAGATAACCGTGATAAAGTCATTGAAAATATAAAACAAGCCGCAAATAATCGCAATTTTACTGCAAAAGTTGAAATTGGTGACCCACAAATGTCACTTGAAGAACGTTCAAAATTAGTAGATGACTTTTGGAAAAAGCAAAATGACCTACGTAGCAAGCTTAATAATGACATAGGCCGTGTAATGCTTAGTGCTTTTGCTCATACTTTATCAGCGTCTACTGAAATTAAAGGTTTAGAAAATTTAAAAAACTTACCTCGTGGAGGAGCCATAGTTACTGCTAATCACTTTAATCAAACCGATGCGTTAACCATTAAGCGTTTGGCTCAAAAATGTCACCATAAGTTATCAATCGTCATTGAAGATACTAATTTAATGCTTCCTGGATTTTTTAAGTATTTAATGAATTATATTGGAACTATTCCTTTAGTTAATAGTCCTAGTTATATTGGTAGCGAATTCCCTAAGCATCTTCATGATGCTCTAGAAGACAATAATTGGGTGTTAATTTTTCCAGAGCAAGAAATGTGGTGGAATTATCGCAAACCTCGCAAACCTCAACGAGGAGCCTATTATTTTGCTGCTAAACAGAACGTTCCAATTATTTCAACTTTTGTAGAAATTCAAGCAACTGATAAACTTGAAAAAAATAATGATGAATTTTATCAAACAAAATATATTGTTCATGTTTTACCAACAATTTATCCGGATAATACATTAAATGCTAATCTAAATTCAAAAAGAATGATGGAACAAGATTATAAGCAAAAAGTTGCCGCATACGAAAAAATCTATGGTAAAAAATTGGACTATGATTTTACTGAGTGGGATATTGCTGGCTGGCGTGGAAAAGTAAAATAATTTTTATAATTATAAATAATAACTTAAAAATGGACCTCACAATTTTGTGAGATCCATTTTTTTGTTAGGAATTAGTTATATTTTTTTATGAGTAATAATTAAAGCGCTAAATACTTTTCAGCGTTACGTAAATCTTCAATTGACAATTGTCCAGGAGCTGATGTTTTACCAACTGCCCCAAATGATAAACTTGAACCAAATACTTGACCAGCTATCCGTGTTACTTTTCCAATGTCTCCCATTGCCATAGTAATTAATGGATTATCAATTTCTTGGCTCACTTCATTAGTTGCCGCTAATAATCTTAAAACATCCCTTGCAGAATGTGGCATACATGCAAGTTTAGGAATATCAGCACCTAACTTGGCCATTTTCTTTAAACGAAACTCAATGACATCTTTAGCTGGAACTTTTTCAAAATCATGATTGCTCATAATAACAACTACATTATAATTATGAGCAAGCTTTACAAGTTCTTTTACTCGAAGTTCATCATGAAATAATTCAATATCGACTGCATCTCCAAGTCGATGTTTAATTACTTCTTTAACTAAATCTAGATACTGATTTTCATCAAGTTCAAAAACTCCGCCTTCATTTTTAGTTCTAAAAGTTACTAAGATTGGAAGTTCTCCAACTACTTCACGTAGTTTTTTAGCAGTAGAAATCAACGTATTATGATTTTTAATTCCATCACTATAGTAGTCAATTCGCCATTCCATTAAGTCAGGTTTTGCTGCAAGAATATTTTTTGCGGAAGTTAAAATTTCATCCTCATTACTACCTACATTTGGGACAGCAATTTTAGGTAATCCTTCACCCAAGATAATATTTCTAATTTTTACAGTCATTTTTATGGCCTACTTTTCATCTTCAAACATAATTTGACGAATATAATCAGTTGGCATATCTTTACCAGTCCATAATTTGAATGCAGCTGCACCTTGTTCAATCATCATGCCAATTCCATCAAATACATGCTTTACTCCTGCTTTTTGAGCAACTTTCATAAGCTTAGTAGTTCTTGGTGCATAAACTGTATCAAAGACAACCATATCCTTATGGAACCATGATGGATCTGAGACCAAAGTTTTATCTTCTAATGGCTTCATACCAACTCCTGTTGCATCACAATAAATATCTGATTCACTGATTGCTTTCTTGAATGCATCTTGATCTGCTAAATCAGTTAATGAAACTTTACAATCAGTATTTTCTTCAATGGTTTTTACATTTTTTTCTGCTTGGGCCCATTTATCATCTTTGATGTTAAAGATTTTTATTTCTTTGACTCCATCAAGTGCAGATTGTACAGCAATTGGGGTTGCTGCACCACCAGCACCAGCTAAAGTCATTACTTTATCTTTAATATCAATTCCTTCATCTTTAAGTGATTGAACAAAGCCAATTCCATCAGTAGTATAACCAGTTAAAACACCATTATCATTAACAATCGTATTTACGGCATCACACATTTTAGAAGCTGGAGAAAGCTTATCCAAATATTTAATGACTTCCTTTTTATTAGGCATTGAAACATTTGAACCACGCATATCAAGCGTACGAATAGCATTTACTGCGCCTTCAAGCTTATCATTTCCAATTTCAAAACATAAATATGCATAATTAAGACCTAATTTAGCAAATGCATTATTATGCATAGTTGGTGACATTGAGTGGCGAATTGGATATGCCATAAGTCCGATTAAAATTGTATGTCCATCAAGCCAACCAGTAATTGGTCCATCTATTCCAGTAATCTTGTTAGTCATTTTGGTAAACTCCTTATAAAATCAATTATCTTTTTAACCTATATTTATGATACCGCTTGCATTTATACCAATAAATAAAATAAAATTGTTTTATTAATTAAATTATTCTATGATTCATTCAGATAACTAACCGCTAAACATGGGAGATAAATATGAACTTAAAACATTTGGAATTTTTTATTACTTTAGCTAAAACAGAACATATGGCAAAAGCAGCTGAATTATTAGGAATATCTCAACCATCCCTATCTTATGCCATTAATAATTTAGAAGATGAATTAGGAGCTCCTCTTTTTGAAAAGGATGGACGTAATATTAAATTAACTAACTATGGAAAAATATATCTAGCATATGTTCAAAATAGCCTTAATACTTTAAAAAGAGGAAATGAATATATTTCTGAACTGCTTGATGTCAATCGCGGACATATTAATTTAGGTTTTACTTATACAATGGGACAAGACTTAGTTCCCAGATTAGTTCATGAATTTAAGCAAAAAGATCCTCAAGAAGAAATTTCTTTTGAATTTAAACAAGGTACAACAAATCAATTAATAGGTGACTTATTAAATGATAAATTAGATTTAATAATCGCTTCTAAACCAGAAAAAATAAGCATTAATAATAAAATTAATGCTTATCATCTTGTGGACCAAGAAATGGTCGCCGCAGTCCCTATAAATCATAATTTAGCCAAATATGATGCAGTTTCTATAAAGGACTTGATTAAATATCCTTTTATAATGTATTCATCTAAAAGCGGGTTACGTCCTAGATTAAATCAAATTTTTAAAAATGCAAATGTTATCCCTAATATAAAATTAGAAGCAGTTGAAGACCATACAATTATTGGTTTTGTTCATTGGAATTATGGTGTAGCAATTATTCCAAATCTACCTCAGCTTAATCCAAAAGAAGTTAAAATTTTACACTTAAAAAATAATGTCGGAGTTCATCCTATTTATATCATTACTAAAGCAAATCACTTTTTAACACCATCTGCTACACAATTTTTAGAATTTTGCCAAACTTATTGTAGAACTCAATTTTTAAATAAAGGAAAAATGATATAAAAAAGCTCCCAATCAGGAGCTATTTTTATTCTTCTGAAGCACCAGTTACCGCATCTGGGTCTTCAATTTCATTATTAACTTTTCTTTGATATGAATTAGTATTATCAGCAGCCATTGTTCCTGCAACAAACCCCGAAGCATAACTCCATGAATTCATCATACTTGGCATTGAATCATGTCCATTTGCTCCACCGATAATTTCACCTGAAGCATAAAAATTCTCAACTGGTTGCATATTTATATCAAGTAACTGCATATGATTATTTGTTTCATAACCACCTAATGTCGTACAGAAACGCCTTTTTTGTTCAATAATGTAGTAAGTATCTCCTTCATATTCGTGTAAGTATTTCTTATCTCTTCCAAATTCAGGATCATAACCAGCCTTAGCCATTTCATTATAATTATCAATCGTTTCCTGAAGAGTCTTATAATCAATTCCTGCTTTTTTAGCAGCTTCTTCAAGAGTACCCTTAACTAAGACTGGACTCTTTTTGCCTTCTAAGTCAAAATAACTTTGAATTTCTTCTTTAGTAAAGCCATACTTCAAAAGCAATTCATAAAATTTATTCCAAGTTCTTTTATCCATTACAATATAAGCAACTTGACCTGGCTGCTTGCCAATTGCATCTCTAAAATAGGTATATGGTGCTGATTCATTTACAATTCGTTTTCCTAATTTATTAACAAAAATCGCACCTAAATCTGTTGCCTCTTTAGTAGAATAAGTTGTTAGTTTAGCAATTCCAGGTTCGACTTCAAGTCCATGTGGATAAACCTTATACCAATTAAGATTTCGAGTTACCAAATTCATATTTTTAGCAAAATCAAAATAATCTCCAGTAGAAGTCATTGGACCATAATAAGGAATACTTGTCTTATGCGCTTTATAATCACGCGCACCCCAGCCACCAGCTGATAAAATAAGTGACTTAAAATTAATTGTTGTTGTTTGATGCTTGCCTTCAGCAATCAAAGAAGTTAGGATACCATTTTCTTTATTAAGTTTTTCAACACTGGCATCAAGTAAAATTCTTCCACCTTTTTCTTTAAAAGCCTTAGCTACTTTAGTTATTAATTCATATGAACTTTGACTTGGCATTTCAATTTGACGGTTAATACTATGTTCAACTGTTTGAGTTTCTGCTTTTTGATAAGTAAGATTTGCAAAATCAGCAATAAAATCAACCGCTCTTCCAATATTATCAGCAAGCAAGTTAGATAGCATTGGATAATTTGTTCCACGGCTTTCTCGAGTAATATCTGCAACTAATTTTTCTGGAGAATCTTCATTTGCAAGCTTACCAAATAATTTCTTGGAAATTCTTGATCCGGTTCCTACAACGTTTGACCCATTTAAAACAGTAGCACCACCTAAATAGCCATTTTTTTCAAGTACTATTACACTCTTTCCCATTGAAAGTGCACGACTGGCTGCCATCAATCCTGCCATTCCACTACCAATAACAGCAACATCAACATTTATTTCAACATCTTCATGTTCAGTATTTATAGGCTTTGAATTAAGCTTAATATTGTTTTCTTCTAGTGCCTTTTTACCAGAATCAAGAATTGCTTGCGTCATAATTGTGGCACCACTTACTGCATCCACATCAAAACTTTGTCTATTTAATACTTCGTTTTTCAATTTATCAAAAGCCTGATTAAAAATAGCTGGTGTTTCTGAGTTTTGGGTGATTTTAATATTATTGATTTCATCGTTATTAATATCAATATCAATATCAATTTTTCCATTTCGTCCATTAGCTTGTGCTTTAATTATTTTTTTAGTCATAATTTTACCTTTCTATTATTTAAATCGCTTTCATTATATATGAGATAATTATTTATAAAAATAAACAAAGTTCTTAGTTTTAATAGAAATAATCTAACAATTAAGAGCTTTGCTTATAATAAATTTATTTTTCAATATTGAATTTTTTAATAAAACATTCCTATTCAGAGATGCTTTATTATTTATTCAGTTAAAAAGTTTATAACACGAGTATAAACTTCATCACGGTTTTGATGTAATCCATGATCACTTTCTGGAATAATATGCAGTTCACAATTATCAAAAATAGCCTGATAATGTCGAGAAGCATAATTATTAACCACTTGATCATTTTCTCCATGAAGAGCTAAAACCGGACCACGAAATGCACTTGCAACATCATAATTATTAATAAATTTAGCTGTTCTAAAATACCAATCATTTAATTTAAAGTCTGTAAAATCAACTTTTTTAGGGATATGATTTGGATCGTAATCAATCCCCATACAAGTTCCAATTAAAGCATCATCAACTAACGTTGCTGCTGGTGACATAATTACCAATTTATCAATTTTATCTGGATAAAATCCTGCCATCATTGATGAAAGTACTCCACCTTGTGAATGCCCAACAAGATATAAATGATTTATTCCATTAAAATTATCAAATACATATTGTATTACTGCATGATAATCTTCAAGTTCATTATAAATGGACATATTATCTAAGGGTCCTTCACTTTTTCCATGTCCATTAAAATCAAAACGTACAGTAGCTAAACCTTTATCCTGTAATTTTTTTGCCATTACAGGCAATAAATCATTAACTTTCGGATCCATCATACCAACAAAACCATATGCTAAAATTACAACATCATAATTATCAGTATCTGGAATAGAAACTTTTGCAGCTAAATTTAATCCATCACGTTTAATAGTAATATCTTTTTCACTCATACAAATCTCCCTTACTCTAAATTAGTAATACCCTTTTTTGCACGCTTATTTTGATAAACTCTTACAATAATTGCAAGTCCAACACCTATTAGACATATTACAAAATTAAACAAAAGAATATCACGAGGTGCATTTATACCAAAATTAGCCGTAATTAGAGCAGCAATTTGAATAACGATCCAATTTGAAACACCGTTTGCAAGACCAATAGCTGATGTCGCAGTTGCCTTATATGATGGATACAATCCAGATAAAAGTGAAATAGCTAATTGCATTAAGCCACCTGCTGCAAACCATCCTATTAATGCTGAAACTATATATAATAATATTCCACTATGAATAAAATAAGCTAATAAAAGTGCAATAGCTGAAATTGCCGGATAAATAATCAAAACTGTTGATTCTCTTAATCCCTTATTAACCATCCATGTAGTTACCAAAACTGAAATTAATGATGTAATTGCATAAACTGATTGTAATAAAGCAGGATTAGACAATCCATATAACTTTCCTAATTCTTGGTTTGTTTGAGTCCAAATCATAAATACAGCAGTAGTCGAAAAACCCATTAAAGCTAAAGCAATAGTTTCACCTGTAATTTTAATTGTATTTTTTGCTTTAATAGCTTCTCCTTTTTTAATGTTAGCTCTTTCTTTTTGATTTCCTCCAACTTCTGGAAAAGGAAGAAAAATACTTACAACTGCTACTATTACATAACAAAGTCCTAAAAAGTTGAACGCAAATGCAAAAGATACATGACTAGCAGCCAAAGCTACAATGATAAAAGGTAAAATAAATTGTCCTAAACTTACAAAAAATTTAGTAAGTAAGGTTACCATTGAACGCTTTTTAGGATAAGCATCCATCATAGCTGGTGTCCAAGCTGCATTAGTAAACGAATTAGCAATTCCGCCAGCAACTCCTGCAGCATAAGCAATTCCAGCATTTGGTGCATTTAACATTCCAAATGCGAAAATAGCCCATAATACAGATGAAATAATTGCAGATGATTTCCTGCCAAAATGATCGGAAATAATACCAGTAAAGAAGCTAGCAATAATACCGCCAATTACTACAAAAGAGTTAGCAGTTAAAACAACAGCAATATTACCTGGCTGCCCCCATGCTTGAGCTAGTTGAGCCTTATACTGTGATGTGATTGATAAATCAATCCCACAAAGTAAGAAAGAAACATATACAGCTATAGCCGTACTTATATAACTACGTTTATAACTACGTTTTTTTGAAATAACATCTAACATAATTACCCTCCAAAATATAATGTATTATATCTAATTTTTAATTATGAATTGATGCACTAGTTAACACATCTACTGAATTATCTGTTTCTTTAAATACTGTGTCTGCAGCAATCCTTCCAAATGTAAATATATCTGCTAAAGAATTGCCACCCAATCGATTACCAGCATGAAGACCACCAGCATTTTCGCCGGCACTATATAAACCATCTATAACTTTACCGTTCTTATTTAATACATGTGCATATTTATCAATAGTTAATCCACCCATTGTATGATGAATCGCAGGCTTACGTGGAGTGGCATAAAATGGAGCCACTTCACATTTTAAGTTAAACGCACTTTTATGAAACTCGGGGTCATCCTTGTTTTCAACGTAGGAATTATATTTTTTAATCGTATTAACTAAAGTTTCAGGATTCATACCTAACTTTTGTGCTAATTCTTCTAATGTATCTGCTTTAAATAATGTTCCAGCTTTAACTTGAGCATCAATTGACTCCGGAGTAGTGTTATAAGCTGTTTCTTTAATCTTGTCATCTGCAATTAAATAGAATAGTCCACCATTTTCAATTGCTGCTTTTGCTAAAGTATCTCTTTCTGCGAATTCGTTAACAAATCTTTCGCCCTTTTGGTTAACCATAATAAAGTTTTCTGGTGGAGTTTGTAATCCAGTAAAAATTTCACCAGTAACTGGATCAGATACTGGCATCATTTGTATAAATCCCATTCCAGTAAGATCTGCTCCTGCTTCAAGTCCAAGTTTAATACCATCCCCAGTAATTGCTGGAGAATTAGTTGTTGGCATATCATCAGTAATTCGTTCCCAGTAATTGTTATACTTTTGAACCATTTTCATATTTGCACCAAAACCACCTGCAGTGAGAATTATAGCTTTTGCATAAATAGTAATTTTTGAACCATCATTTTTATTAGCTTTAACACCAACAACTTTTCCATTTTTAATTATTAAATGATTTGCACATGTTTCAGTAAAAATTTTACCTCCATGATTCTTAACCCAGTCTCCTAACACATGAATATAGGCATATCCCATAGGCTCTACTGGTTTATGACCTCTTCTCCAAAGAGCACCAACTGGCATAGTTACTTCTTTTCGATCAAACTCTACACCAAGCTTAGTCAACCAATTAATTGAATCAAGCACATTATTAACTAAAGTTGAAACTAATTCATATTTACCATGAATTTCATTTCCATCAAGATCAGTTCTTTTTCCACCTAAATAAGTTTGAATTTCATGTAAAAGTGTGGAATCAAATTCATAATCAACATCTGAATCAATATATTCTTTAATTTGCTTTTGTAATTTTTTAAAATCATCCCTATACTCTAAATCAATCTGATTAATTGGTATAGCAGATAATTTTTTAAGAGTCTCTTTTTCACCAGAAAGTGCCTTAAAATTTTTTTGCCACTTTGGTTCTGCAGCATTCATGGGGCCACCTGCACGGCTAGTATTTCCACCAATTTGAGGATATTTTTCTAAAATAATTACATTACTACCATGCTCTATAGTTCTAACAGCTGCTGCAAGACCCGCACCTCCAGCACCAATTACCACCACATCAGTAGTCAATTCTTGATCTTGTGTTGATTTAGTGAGTGGTTTATTACGTTTTTTCCATTCATTACTATCTCCACCAGCTATATTAATTGCTTCAGCAACTCCATTAATTACACCTTGTGAGGAAATGGAAGCTCCAGAAACTACATCAATATTTAAAGTTTGATTATCAATTATTTGTTTAGGCAATCGTTTAAAAACTTCATCAGCAATCCCATTGGTTTCTCCAGTTGCATCAACTTTAATATTAGAAATTTTATTATCTTTGATAGTTACTTCCATTGGCATGAATGATGAACCATGTCCTTTTGCTTTTACATTATACTTACCTGATTTCATAATAACCTCTTAATTAATACTAAAATTTTTAATTATCCTTATTTGTATTTCAATTTTATGATAACGTTTACACAGATATGTGTAAAAGACTATAATAGTTATTAAACTGATAACTAAATAGTAATTAAGAAAGTTTATTATGAATAATTCAGATACAATGTTAACTTACCTTGACATGTTACTTAAAGAAAGTAACTTTCATAAAGCCGCTGAAAAACTTTATGTATCTCAACCTTATTTAAGTAAAGTTATTAAACAAATTGAAGAAAAATTAGGAACTAAAATTTTAAATCACAACACAATACCATTTTCATTAACGGATGCAGGATTATTATATTACCGATATTTAGAAAATACTTCTGCTCAAAAACATACTTTAATTCAAGAACTTCAAAAATTTACTGATAATAAAGAAATTATTAGTATTGCGATTTTAGAAAGTCTAGGTACTTTTTTATTGCCTAAGATATTACCGGGTTATCTAAAATCTCATCCCCATGTAAAAATTCAAATTAATGAAGGCTTTCCATCTGAAAGTGAAGATAAATTATTAACCAACCATGTAGATTGCTATATGGGACAAACACCCGAAACTCTTTCTCAAGGTATTCAAGCTCACATTAATGGAGGTGAAGTTTACTATATAGTAATTCCTAGTAACTCAAAGTTTTTTATCAAAAATCAATTTATCTTATCTCCAAATACATATAAGTTAGATGAACTTTTACAAGAACCATTTATTTTAAGTTCTCCCGATTCAGCAATCAGACATCAAGTAAATGGATTATTTCAAACTTACAAAATAGTTCCACAAATTAATATGGTAACTAACAGTGTGATTACAGCTGCTAACTTATCTATAAATGGACTGGGGCTTACAATTTCTTGTGCAAGTATTCTAAAAAGAATCCAACAAAAACCAATAAATCTTTATCCTTTAGATCCTAATTTAATACAAATCAGATATTTTATTGGAACAAAAAAAGGTCGACAACTAACCCCTGCTATTCAGGATCTAATTAAAGTTTTTAAAGAAACTTCATTACAAGAAAATATTCAATAATAATTAATATCGTCTATTCACTTTTATATACAAAAATAAATAAATAGTAATTTAAAAAATACAAATTTATCAGTTGTAAGCGATTGCTTATAGTAAACAAAGATTTTATAATATTCATATAATATAAAGTGAGGCGATATTTGTGAACCTGAATCAATTATACTACTTTAATGAATTAGCAAAGGAGCGCCAATTTTCTAAAGCAGCTAAGAACTTATGTATTTCGCAACCAAGTCTGTCAAACTCAATTAAGTCCTTAGAAAAAGACTTGGGCTGCAAACTTATAAACCGATCTGGTGGTCAAATCACATTAACTAAGTATGGCAAAATATTTTTCAAAGCTGCTTCTTCATCAGTTGATATCCTAGAAGATGCAAAGCGAAAAATAAACCGATACAAGCGTCAAAAAGATAATATTATCAAAATTATTAGTATTCCTTCCGCTTTTAGCAATTATCTTCCTCAAACTATTCAAAAATTTAAAAGCGAAATCTCATCAAATACTACATTTATTTACCAAAATAGTTTGTCAAATAACATTTATCGTGAACTTGAACTGGGAAATTTTGATATTGGGATTTGTTCTGGAATTAATACCAATTATCAACTTGAATTTATTCCCTTATATAGCGAAGAAATTATCGCTCTAGTTAAACCAGATCACCCTCTTGCCAAACTATCTATAGTTACACCAGCTGATTTGAAGAATTATAATATTATTACTTATTCTCAAAATACTATCTTAGGACAAAAAATAAGCCAAGCTCTTTCTCACGAATCTAATCCCAATAATATTTGTGCAACCCTTGATAATAATTTAAGTATTGCAGCCCATGTACTTACTAATAATACCGTTGGTGTCGGTGTTGATAGTATTTTTTTAAATGATTTCAATTTAACTAAAATAAAAGTAAAAGTTCCAAAAAGCACTGGGATGACTTATTTAGCCTATAATCCTAACTTAGAGCTTTCCCCTGATTTAAAACAATTAATTAATTTAATGAGCAAAAAAATGGTCAATCCTAAATCGGATTAACCATTTTTTATTTAATGTTCTGATGCACCAGAAACAGCATCAATTTCATTCATTTCCTTGGCTGCGCTATCAGCTGCAATTCTTCCAAAAGTAAAAATATCTGCTAGTGAATTGCCGCCTAAACGATTTCCCGCATGCAAACCACCAGCAACTTCTCCAGCTGCATATAATCCTTTAATTATTTGATCTTGAGTATTGATAACATGAGCATCAGTATCTATTTTTAATCCACCCATTGTATGATGGATAGCTGGTTTTCTAGGAGTAGCATAAAATGGTGCAACTTCACATTTTAAGTTAAATGCACTTTTACCAAACTCTGGATCTTTACCTTTTTCTACATAGGAATTATATTTTTTAATAGTATCAACTAATACTTTAGGATCAATGCCAATCTTTTTTGCTAATTCTTCTAAAGTATCTGCTCTAAATAAAGTTCCAGCTTCTACTTGACTATCAATAGATTCTTGAGTTGTATTATAGGCTGTTTCTTTTATTTTATCATCCGCAATTAAATAGAATAATCCTCCATTTTCAATAGCTGCTTTAGCTAAAGTATCACGCTCCGCAAATTCGTTAACGAATCTCTTTCCCTTTTGATTAATCATAATAAAGTTTTCAGGTGGAGTTTGTAAACCTGTAAATAATTCTCCAGTTTTAGGATCAGATACTGGCATTAATTGAATAAATCCCATTCCTACTAATTCTGCATTAGCTTCTTTTCCTAGAGCAATTCCATCACCTGTAATTGCTGGAGAATTGGTTGTCGCAATATCATCATCTATATGCTTCCAATATGTGTTATATTTTTGAACCATTGGAGTATTCGCACCGAAGCCACCAGATGTCAAAATTACACTTTTTGCATGAATTGTAATTTTAGATCCATTACTTTTTTCAGCTATTACACCTTTAATAGCACCATTTTCAATAATTAAATGTTGCGCACGAGTTTCAGTTAAAATAGTTCCACCATGATTTTTAACCCAATCACCTAAAACATGAATAAACGCATAACCCATTGGTTCTACTGGTTTATGACCTCTGCGCCAAAGTGCACCAACCGGCATTGTAACTTGACTACGGTCAAATTCTACTCCTAACTTAGTTAACCATTTTACTGAATCTAATACATTATCAACCAATTCTTTTACTAATGCATAATCACCATAAATCTCATTACCATTTAAATCTGTACGTTTTCCACCTAAATAAGTTTGAATTTCATGCAATAATTGTGAATCGAAGAGATAATCATCGTCTGAATCAAGATAGTTTTTAATTTGTTCTTGCAATTTCTTAAAATCAGCTTGATACTCCTCATCTATATCTGTAAGTGGAATAGAAGCCAACTTTTTTAAATCATCTTTTTCACCATTCAAAGCTTTAAAATGTTTTTGCCATGCTGGTTCAGCCGCATTCATTGGACCACCAGCGCGAGTTGTATTTCCTCCGATTTGAGGATACTTTTCAAGTAAAATTATCTTTTTTCCATTCTCAATACTTCTCGCACTCGCTGCTAAACCAGCTCCCCCTGCGCCAATCACTACAACATCTGTAGTATACTCTTCATCTTTTATACTTTGATCAACTGGCTTAGGACGTTGTTTCCATTCTGCACTTTTACCGCCAGCAGTATCAATTGCCTCAGCTACACCATCAATTACGCCATGACTTGAAATAGTTGCTCCACTCACAGTGTCTACATTTAATGTTTGACCATTTATAATTTGTTGTGGTAAACGTTTGAATACTTCATCAGCTACTCCTTTTGTTTCTCCACTCGAATCAATAGTAATCTTTTCAATTTTATCTTCCGAAAGAGTAACTTTCATTGGCATAAAACTTGTTCCATGCCCCTTAGCTTTTACGTTATATATTCCTGATTTCATAATATTTCCTCACTTTCTACAACTATTTTACAAGTCTTTAAAACATCTATGCAATATATTTTGTTTTATAATGAAGCTGAGAATAAAAATAACATGATGGGAGGGGATTCTTATGCTAGAATCGGTAAGACGTTTACACTACATCAACACTATTTTAAAATATAGCAGTTTCAGTAAAGCAGCCCATGAATTATATATTTCTCAGCCTTCTTTAACTCAAATTATTCAAGGAATTGAAAGAAAAGATGTAGGAGCAACTATAATTAATCGTTCACAGCGTCCTTATTCTCTAACCAATGCTGGTCGAATCTACTGTAATTATTTAGAGGAAATATCCTATGATACTCAAAAACTCGATAAAGAATTAATTCCTTATACTCACCCAAATCAAGAATTAATTCGCATTGGAATATTAGAAAGTTTAGGAACACTTTTATTACCACAACTTTTGCCTCAGTTTTTATTCCATCATCCTGAAATTAAAATTCAATTATTTGAATCCTCTCCTCAAAAAAGTGAAGAAAATTTATTAGATGAAGAAATTGATTGTTATATAGGGCAAAATCCCGAAACATTAACTCTAGGTGCAAAATGCATCGTTAATGGTAGTGAACAATATTATATAGTTGTTCCATCTCAATCATCATTTTATAAAAAAGATAAATTTATTTTGAGTTATTCAGATTGTAACGTTAAGCAATTATTGTCGCAACCGCTAATTTTGATATCACCAGAATTTCCAATACGTCATCAAATAAATGGTATTCTACAAAAAAGTCATATAAAACCAAAAATCCTAATGCAAACAGACAGTATTCTTACTGCAACCAATCTAGCTTTACATGGTATGGGAATTACTATTTCACCAGGAAATGTAATTAAAAAATTTATAAATATGCCAGTAAACCTTTTTCCAATAGATAAGAAAATTATGCAATTAAATTATTTTATCGCTATTAAAAAGAATCGACATATAATTAATGCACTTCAAGAATTAATTACAGAATTTAAGAATACAAATTTTAATGCGGACATTAATAATATTACAAATAAGTAAACAAAAAAGACGAGGACAAACTATCCTCGCCTTTTATTCCTATTCCGCTAGCTCCGGCTGTCAGACTCGAACTGACGACATCTTGATTAACAGTCAAGCGCTCTACCAACTGAGCTAAGCCGGAATATTAAAAAAGAGCACGGCAGCTGCCTACCCTCGCAGGCAGTCTCCCACCAACTACTCTCGGCGTTAAGAAGCTTAACTTCCGTGTTCGGCATGGGAACGGGTGTATCCTTCTTGCTATCGCCACCGTACTCTTTTGTGAGCTTTTACACTCAAAACTGAATATGAAACCTTTCCGCAAAAACCGTTGCGAATCGCTTTGGTCAAGATATCGACTGATTAGTACTGGTCCGCTCCAAGTATCACTACTCTTCCACTTCCAGCCTATCTACCTCATAGTCTCTGAGGTGTCTTACTGCTTTCGCAAAGGAAATCTCATCTTGAGGGGGGCTTCGCACTTAGATGCTTTCAGCGCTTATCCCTTCCGCACATAGCTACCCAGCGATGCCTTTGGCAAGACAACTGGTACACCAGCGGTGCGTCCATCCCGGTCCTCTCGTACTAAGGACAGCTCCTCTCAAATTTCCTGCGCCCACGACGGATAGGGACCGAACTGTCTCACGACGTTCTGAACCCAGCTCGCGTGCCGCTTTAATGGGCGAACAGCCCAACCCTTGGGACCGACTTCAGCCCCAGGATGCGACGAGCCGACATCGAGGTGCCAAACCTCCCCGTCGATGTGAACTCTTGGGGGAGATAAGCCTGTTATCCCCAGGGTAGCTTTTATCCGTTGAGTGATGGCCCTTCCATACGGTACCACCAGATCACTAAGCCCGACTTTCGTCCCTGCTCGAGATGTATCTCTCGCAGTCAAGCTCCCTTATACCTTTACACTCTGCGAATGATTTCCAACCATTCTGAGGGAACCTTTGGGCGCCTCCGTTACACTTTAGGAGGCGACCGCCCCAGTCAAACTGCCCACCTGACACTGTCCCTGACGCCGCTGAGGCGCCGAGGTTAGAGTATCCATCAAACAAGGGTAGTATCCCAACAGTGCCTCCGATAAAACTAGCGTCCTATCTTCTCAGGCTCCTACCTATCCTGTACATGTTTAACAGATACCCAATATCAAGCTACAGTGAAGCTCCATGGGGTCTTTCCGTCCTGTCGCGGGTAACCCGCATCTTCACGGGTATTATAATTTCACCGAGTCTCTCGTTGAGACAGTGCCCAAATCATTACACCTTTCGTGCAGGTCGGAACTTACCCGACAAGGAATTTCGCTACCTTAGGACCGTTATAGTTACGGCCGCCGTTTACTGGGGCTTCAATTCGAACCTTCGCCTAAGCTAAGCTCTCCTCTTAACCTTCCAGCACCGGGCAGGTGTCAGCACCTATACGTCGTCTTACGACTTTGCAGATACCTGTGTTTTTGATAAACAGTTGTTTGGGCCTATTCACTGCGGCTGATCTGTTACGATCAGCACCCCTTCTCCCGAAGTTACGGGGTCATTTTGCCGAGTTCCTTAACGAGAGTTCTCTCGCTCACCTTAGTGTTCTCCACTCGACTACCTGTGTCGGTTTGCGGTACGGGTACGATCTCTCTGGCTAGAAGCTTTTCTCGGCAGTGTGACATCAGAACCTTCGCTACTTTTATTTCGCTCCTCATCACGCCTTGCTTTTATCAAGAGCAAGCATTTGACTCACTCTCTGGCTTGACGCTTGAACGTGGATTTCCAGCCCCACGCGTTCCTAGCCTCCTGCGTCCCTCCATCGCTCTTAACGATTGATCGCAGTACAGGAATCTCTACCTGTTGTCCATCGACTACGCCTCTCGGCCTTGCCTTAGGTCCCGACTTACCCTGGGCGGACGAGCCTGCCCCAGGAAACCTTAGTCTTTCGGCGGATAGGATTCTCACCTATCTTTCGCTACTCATACCGGCATTCTCACTTCTAAGCGCTCCAACAGTCCTCTCGATCTGCCTTCGCCGCACTTAGAACGCTCTCCTACCACGTGCTCTTTAAAACACATCCACAGTTTCGGTACTATGCTTAGCCCCGGTAAATTTTCGGCGCAGCGCCACTCGACTAGTGAGCTATTACGCACTCTTTGAATGATGGCTGCTTCTGAGCCAACGTCCTAGTTGTCTACGCAACTCCACATCCTTTTCCACTTAGCATAGATTTGGGGACCTTAACTGGTGATCTGGGCTGTTTCCCTTTCGACTACGGATCTTATCACTCGCAGTCTGACTCCCGTGTATGGATATATGGAATTCGTAGTTTATCTGGATTCAGTAACCCCTGACGGGCCCCTAGTCCAAACAGAGCTCTACCTCCATTATCCTCTACCACGAGGCTAGCCCTAAAGCTATTTCGGAGAGAACCAGCTATCTCCAAGTTCGTTTGGAATTTCACCGCTACCCACAGCTCATCCCCGCAATTTTTAACTTACGTGGGTTCGGTCCTCCAGCGTGTTTTACCACGCCTTCAACCTGGCCATGGGTAGGTCACTTGGTTTCGGGTCTACGTCATGCAACTGCTCGCCCTATTCAGACTCGCTTTCGCTGCGGCTCCGTCTTTTCTGACTTAACCTCGCTGCATAACGTAACTCGCCGGTTCATTCTACAAAAGGCACGCCATTACACTTTAATGTGCTCTGACTACTTGTAGGCACACGGTTTCAGGTTCTCTTTCACTCCCCTTCCGGGGTTCTTTTCACCTTTCCCTCACGGTACTGGTTCACTATCGGTCACTAGCTAGTATTTAGCCTTGCGAGATGGTCCTCGCGGATTCAACCGGGATTCCTCGTGTCCCGGCCTACTCAGGATACTGCTCAGCCTTCTTAAGATTTCGCTTACGGGGCTCTCACCCTCTCTGGCTCACCTTCCCAGATGATTCTGCTATCTCTTGAAGTGCCTTATTGCAGTCCTACAACCCTCAATAATAAATTACTGAGTTTGGGCTCTTTCCTCTTCGCTCGCCGCTACTAAGGAAATCGATCTTTCTTTCTCTTCCTGCAGCTACTTAGATGTTTCAGTTCACTGCGTCTTGCCCTTACCATCTTAACAATGATAAGTAATGCATCTCTGCACTGGGTTCCCCCATTCGGATACCCCCGGATCATAGCTTACTTACAGCTCCCCGAGGACTTTCGTGGTTCGTCACGTCCTTCTTCGCCTTCTAGTGCCTAGGCATTCACCGTGCGCCCTTTTCTTCTTGACCTTACTCAAGATCTCTCTTCTCGGTCGCTCTTCGCAATCTGTTCAATGATTGTCTCGGTTTTTGCTTGGTTTCTTATTCAGTTTTCAATGTACTAGCTCCTGAATCCTCTAGGATTCAATGGAGGCTAACGGGATCGAACCGATGACCTCCTGCGTGCAAAGCAGGTGCTCTCCCAGCTGAGCTAAGCCCCCAATATTCTTTTATTTTAGGCTGACATAACTTTAACTCTTTTTATTCATTATGTCAATGGGCCTAAATGGACTTGAACCATCGACCTCACGCTTATCAGGCGTGCGCTCTAAACCAGCTGAGCTATAGGCCCGACTAACGCTTGTTATTCAAGTTTCTTTTGAGGTACTACCCTCAAAACTAAACAAAGTTTCTCTCGTGTGCTTCCGTTTGCTTTCTTGGCTTCTGTTAGTATCTCTACTCTCCACCATTCAGCTTCCTTAGAAAGGAGGTGATCCAGCCGCAGGTTCTCCTACGGCTACCTTGTTACGACTTCACCCTAATCATCTGTCCCACCTTAGACGGCTGGCTCCATAAAGGTTACCTCACCGGCTTTGGGTGTTACAGACTCTCATGGTGTGACGGGCGGTGTGTACAAGGCCCGGGAACGTATTCACCGCGGCGTGCTGATCCGCGATTACTAGCGATTCCAGCTTCGTGCAGGCGAGTTGCAGCCTGCAGTCCGAACTGAGAACAGCTTTAAGAGATCCGCTTGCCTTCACAGGTTCGCTTCTCGTTGTACTGCCCATTGTAGCACGTGTGTAGCCCAGGTCATAAGGGGCATGATGACTTGACGTCATCCCCACCTTCCTCCGGTTTGTCACCGGCAGTCTCATTAGAGTGCCCAACTTAATGCTGGCAACTAATAACAAGGGTTGCGCTCGTTGCGGGACTTAACCCAACATCTCACGACACGAGCTGACGACAGCCATGCACCACCTGTCTTAGCGTCCCCGAAGGGAACTCCTAATCTCTTAGGATGGCACTAGATGTCAAGACCTGGTAAGGTTCTTCGCGTTGCTTCGAATTAAACCACATGCTCCACCGCTTGTGCGGGCCCCCGTCAATTCCTTTGAGTTTCAACCTTGCGGTCGTACTCCCCAGGCGGAGTGCTTAATGCGTTAGCTGCAGCACTGAGAGGCGGAAACCTCCCAACACTTAGCACTCATCGTTTACGGCATGGACTACCAGGGTATCTAATCCTGTTCGCTACCCATGCTTTCGAGCCTCAGCGTCAGTTACAGACCAGAGAGCCGCCTTCGCCACTGGTGTTCTTCCATATATCTACGCATTCCACCGCTACACATGGAGTTCCACTCTCCTCTTCTGCACTCAAGAAACACAGTTTCCGATGCAATTCCTCGGTTGAGCCGAGGGCTTTCACATCAGACTTATCTTTCCGCCTGCGCTCGCTTTACGCCCAATAAATCCGGACAACGCTTGCCACCTACGTATTACCGCGGCTGCTGGCACGTAGTTAGCCGTGACTTTCTGGTTGATTACCGTCAAACATGAGCCAGTTACTACTCATGTCCTTCTTCACCAACAACAGAGCTTTACGATCCGAAAACCTTCTTCACTCACGCGGCGTTGCTCCATCAGGCTTTCGCCCATTGTGGAAGATTCCCTACTGCTGCCTCCCGTAGGAGTTTGGGCCGTGTCTCAGTCCCAATGTGGCCGATCAGTCTCTCAACTCGGCTATGCATCGTCGCCTTGGTGAGCCGTTACCTCACCAACTAGCTAATGCACCGCGGGTCCATCCTTTAGCGACAGCTTACGCCGCCTTTCAATCTACAGCCATGCAGCTATAGATCATATCCGGTATTAGCACCTGTTTCCAAGTGGTATCCCAGACTTAAGGGCAGGTTACCCACGTGTTACTCACCCATCCGCCGCTCGCTTCCAAAGCGTCATTACCGAAGTAAATCTGCTAATTCCGCTCGCTCGACTTGCATGTATTAGGCACGCCGCCAGCGTTCGTCCTGAGCCAGGATCAAACTCTCATTTTTATAAATAATCGTTTTTTTAAGATCTTTGTCTCAAAATTTATTGCTTGCGAATTGACTTCGCTCATTTGTTTGGGTTATTACACCCGCACACTTTGCGAAACTTTGTTCAGTTTTCAATGTACTACCTTCTGACTTAGAAGTCAGCTTTTATATTATATCAGGCTCATTTTCTTTTGTCAAGAACTTTTTTCAATTTCTTTTAAAAGATTTTTGAGCTTGGCTGTCATCTCTCTTTGGCTTTCTGCCTTTTTCCTGACGACAGTTAAATATATTACCAGCTTTTCTTCTTTTTGACAACCCCTTTTTTGAATCTTTTTTCTAAATTCTTTTGAAGTTGCTCACTCATCAGACAACAGATAATACTTTACACTGAATCTATAATTTAGTCAACAGTTAATTTTATTTTTTTATATTTAATATTTAAAATGACAATTAAACCCTATTTACTTAAATTATCACAAACAATTTTTTATCAACTTGTTTGATTGCATGTAATTAACTTATAAAACCAACTATTTCAAATCCAGATTAATACTAAAGTTTTTTGTATATTACAAAAAGCGGCTTAATAATAAATCCTGTTGATGCTTACTTAGGGTGAGATATTGACAATTTTTTATTTTTAAACAAAAAATGCCACAGTCTCACTCAAAAAATAAATAATTCACCACAAATATTCAGTTGAAGATTTTTTACTAGGACTTATTGAAAAACCTAATTTAATTATTTTTAACACTCAAATTGAAGACCGCACTTTATTCTGCTTTGCAAAACTATTCATTAACAAATGCTCTTGGTGTAGATGAAATAATACTGTTCATAATAGATAAGCGCTGCTATAGTCTCAGTATTACCAAATAAAATATTTTGACAGTTCTTACTGAAAATTGCCCTATAAATAGTAATGCTCGAGAAAATAATGACTCTCTTAATACTATTAGCCCATAGCAGGCTTTGATACATTTTTTGGTCATGTCTTCCAGCATTTCTTTTAATGAGTTTGGAGGGAGCAGGAAACAGCTTTATTTCATCGCTATTGATGGCGATACTCACCAAATTATTGAAATTCTTCCTATCTGCAAATAATGCTGATTAACAACCAAGTAAAACAAAAAAGACGAGGACAAACTATCCTCGCCTTTTATTCCTATTCCGCTAGCTCCGGCTGTCAGACTCGAACTGACGACATCTTGATTAACAGTCAAGCGCTCTACCAACTGAGCTAAGCCGGAATATTAAAAAAGAGCACGGCAGCTGCCTACCCTCGCAGGCAGTCTCCCACCAACTACTCTCGGCGTTAAGAAGCTTAACTTCCGTGTTCGGCATGGGAACGGGTGTATCCTTCTTGCTATCGCCACCGTACTCTTTTGTGAGCTTTTACACTCAAAACTGAATATGAAACCTTTCCGCAAAAACCGTTGCGAATCGCTTTGGTCAAGATATCGACTGATTAGTACTGGTCCGCTCCAAGTATCACTACTCTTCCACTTCCAGCCTATCTACCTCATAGTCTCTGAGGTGTCTTACTGCTTTCGCAAAGGAAATCTCATCTTGAGGGGGGCTTCGCACTTAGATGCTTTCAGCGCTTATCCCTTCCGCACATAGCTACCCAGCGATGCCTTTGGCAAGACAACTGGTACACCAGCGGTGCGTCCATCCCGGTCCTCTCGTACTAAGGACAGCTCCTCTCAAATTTCCTGCGCCCACGACGGATAGGGACCGAACTGTCTCACGACGTTCTGAACCCAGCTCGCGTGCCGCTTTAATGGGCGAACAGCCCAACCCTTGGGACCGACTTCAGCCCCAGGATGCGACGAGCCGACATCGAGGTGCCAAACCTCCCCGTCGATGTGAACTCTTGGGGGAGATAAGCCTGTTATCCCCAGGGTAGCTTTTATCCGTTGAGTGATGGCCCTTCCATACGGTACCACCAGATCACTAAGCCCGACTTTCGTCCCTGCTCGAGATGTATCTCTCGCAGTCAAGCTCCCTTATACCTTTACACTCTGCGAATGATTTCCAACCATTCTGAGGGAACCTTTGGGCGCCTCCGTTACACTTTAGGAGGCGACCGCCCCAGTCAAACTGCCCACCTGACACTGTCCCTGACGCCGCTGAGGCGCCGAGGTTAGAGTATCCATCAAACAAGGGTAGTATCCCAACAGTGCCTCCGATAAAACTAGCGTCCTATCTTCTCAGGCTCCTACCTATCCTGTACATGTTTAACAGATACCCAATATCAAGCTACAGTGAAGCTCCATGGGGTCTTTCCGTCCTGTCGCGGGTAACCCGCATCTTCACGGGTATTATAATTTCACCGAGTCTCTCGTTGAGACAGTGCCCAAATCATTACACCTTTCGTGCAGGTCGGAACTTACCCGACAAGGAATTTCGCTACCTTAGGACCGTTATAGTTACGGCCGCCGTTTACTGGGGCTTCAATTCGAACCTTCGCCTAAGCTAAGCTCTCCTCTTAACCTTCCAGCACCGGGCAGGTGTCAGCACCTATACGTCGTCTTACGACTTTGCAGATACCTGTGTTTTTGATAAACAGTTGTTTGGGCCTATTCACTGCGGCTGATCTGTTACGATCAGCACCCCTTCTCCCGAAGTTACGGGGTCATTTTGCCGAGTTCCTTAACGAGAGTTCTCTCGCTCACCTTAGTGTTCTCCACTCGACTACCTGTGTCGGTTTGCGGTACGGGTACGATCTCTCTGGCTAGAAGCTTTTCTCGGCAGTGTGACATCAGAACCTTCGCTACTTTTATTTCGCTCCTCATCACGCCTTGCTTTTATCAAGAGCAAGCATTTGACTCACTCTCTGGCTTGACGCTTGAACGTGGATTTCCAGCCCCACGCGTTCCTAGCCTCCTGCGTCCCTCCATCGCTCTTAACGATTGATCGCAGTACAGGAATCTCTACCTGTTGTCCATCGACTACGCCTCTCGGCCTTGCCTTAGGTCCCGACTTACCCTGGGCGGACGAGCCTGCCCCAGGAAACCTTAGTCTTTCGGCGGATAGGATTCTCACCTATCTTTCGCTACTCATACCGGCATTCTCACTTCTAAGCGCTCCAACAGTCCTCTCGATCTGCCTTCGCCGCACTTAGAACGCTCTCCTACCACGTGCTCTTTAAAACACATCCACAGTTTCGGTACTATGCTTAGCCCCGGTAAATTTTCGGCGCAGCGCCACTCGACTAGTGAGCTATTACGCACTCTTTGAATGATGGCTGCTTCTGAGCCAACGTCCTAGTTGTCTACGCAACTCCACATCCTTTTCCACTTAGCATAGATTTGGGGACCTTAACTGGTGATCTGGGCTGTTTCCCTTTCGACTACGGATCTTATCACTCGCAGTCTGACTCCCGTGTATGGATATATGGAATTCGTAGTTTATCTGGATTCAGTAACCCCTGACGGGCCCCTAGTCCAAACAGAGCTCTACCTCCATTATCCTCTACCACGAGGCTAGCCCTAAAGCTATTTCGGAGAGAACCAGCTATCTCCAAGTTCGTTTGGAATTTCACCGCTACCCACAGCTCATCCCCGCAATTTTTAACTTACGTGGGTTCGGTCCTCCAGCGTGTTTTACCACGCCTTCAACCTGGCCATGGGTAGGTCACTTGGTTTCGGGTCTACGTCATGCAACTGCTCGCCCTATTCAGACTCGCTTTCGCTGCGGCTCCGTCTTTTCTGACTTAACCTCGCTGCATAACGTAACTCGCCGGTTCATTCTACAAAAGGCACGCCATTACACTTTAATGTGCTCTGACTACTTGTAGGCACACGGTTTCAGGTTCTCTTTCACTCCCCTTCCGGGGTTCTTTTCACCTTTCCCTCACGGTACTGGTTCACTATCGGTCACTAGCTAGTATTTAGCCTTGCGAGATGGTCCTCGCGGATTCAACCGGGATTCCTCGTGTCCCGGCCTACTCAGGATACTGCTCAGCCTTCTTAAGATTTCGCTTACGGGGCTCTCACCCTCTCTGGCTCACCTTCCCAGATGATTCTGCTATCTCTTGAAGTGCCTTATTGCAGTCCTACAACCCTCAATAATAAATTACTGAGTTTGGGCTCTTTCCTCTTCGCTCGCCGCTACTAAGGAAATCGATCTTTCTTTCTCTTCCTGCAGCTACTTAGATGTTTCAGTTCACTGCGTCTTGCCCTTACCATCTTAACAATGATAAGTAATGCATCTCTGCACTGGGTTCCCCCATTCGGATACCCCCGGATCATAGCTTACTTACAGCTCCCCGAGGACTTTCGTGGTTCGTCACGTCCTTCTTCGCCTTCTAGTGCCTAGGCATTCACCGTGCGCCCTTTTCTTCTTGACCTTACTCAAGATCTCTCTTCTCGGTCGCTCTTCGCAATCTGTTCAATGATTGTCTCGGTTTTTGCTTGGTTTCTTATTCAGTTTTCAATGTACTAGCTCTTTTGAGGTACTACCCTCAAAACTAAACAAAGTTTCTCTCGTGTGCTTCCGTTTGCTTTCTTGGCTTCTGTTAGTATCTCTACTCTCCACCATTCAGCTTCCTTAGAAAGGAGGTGATCCAGCCGCAGGTTCTCCTACGGCTACCTTGTTACGACTTCACCCTAATCATCTGTCCCACCTTAGACGGCTGGCTCCATAAAGGTTACCTCACCGGCTTTGGGTGTTACAGACTCTCATGGTGTGACGGGCGGTGTGTACAAGGCCCGGGAACGTATTCACCGCGGCGTGCTGATCCGCGATTACTAGCGATTCCAGCTTCGTGCAGGCGAGTTGCAGCCTGCAGTCCGAACTGAGAACAGCTTTAAGAGATCCGCTTGCCTTCACAGGTTCGCTTCTCGTTGTACTGCCCATTGTAGCACGTGTGTAGCCCAGGTCATAAGGGGCATGATGACTTGACGTCATCCCCACCTTCCTCCGGTTTGTCACCGGCAGTCTCATTAGAGTGCCCAACTTAATGCTGGCAACTAATAACAAGGGTTGCGCTCGTTGCGGGACTTAACCCAACATCTCACGACACGAGCTGACGACAGCCATGCACCACCTGTCTTAGCGTCCCCGAAGGGAACTCCTAATCTCTTAGGATGGCACTAGATGTCAAGACCTGGTAAGGTTCTTCGCGTTGCTTCGAATTAAACCACATGCTCCACCGCTTGTGCGGGCCCCCGTCAATTCCTTTGAGTTTCAACCTTGCGGTCGTACTCCCCAGGCGGAGTGCTTAATGCGTTAGCTGCAGCACTGAGAGGCGGAAACCTCCCAACACTTAGCACTCATCGTTTACGGCATGGACTACCAGGGTATCTAATCCTGTTCGCTACCCATGCTTTCGAGCCTCAGCGTCAGTTACAGACCAGAGAGCCGCCTTCGCCACTGGTGTTCTTCCATATATCTACGCATTCCACCGCTACACATGGAGTTCCACTCTCCTCTTCTGCACTCAAGAAACACAGTTTCCGATGCAATTCCTCGGTTGAGCCGAGGGCTTTCACATCAGACTTATCTTTCCGCCTGCGCTCGCTTTACGCCCAATAAATCCGGACAACGCTTGCCACCTACGTATTACCGCGGCTGCTGGCACGTAGTTAGCCGTGACTTTCTGGTTGATTACCGTCAAACATGAGCCAGTTACTACTCATGTCCTTCTTCACCAACAACAGAGCTTTACGATCCGAAAACCTTCTTCACTCACGCGGCGTTGCTCCATCAGGCTTTCGCCCATTGTGGAAGATTCCCTACTGCTGCCTCCCGTAGGAGTTTGGGCCGTGTCTCAGTCCCAATGTGGCCGATCAGTCTCTCAACTCGGCTATGCATCGTCGCCTTGGTGAGCCGTTACCTCACCAACTAGCTAATGCACCGCGGGTCCATCCTTTAGCGACAGCTTACGCCGCCTTTCAATCTACAGCCATGCAGCTATAGATCATATCCGGTATTAGCACCTGTTTCCAAGTGGTATCCCAGACTTAAGGGCAGGTTACCCACGTGTTACTCACCCATCCGCCGCTCGCTTCCAAAGCGTCATTACCGAAGTAAATCTGCTAATTCCGCTCGCTCGACTTGCATGTATTAGGCACGCCGCCAGCGTTCGTCCTGAGCCAGGATCAAACTCTCATTTTTATAAATAATCGTTTTTTTAAGATCTTTGTCTCAAAATTTATTGCTTGCGAATTGACTTCGCTCATTTGTTTGGGTTATTACACCCGCACACTTTGCGAAACTTTGTTCAGTTTTCAATGTACTACCTTCTGACTTAGAAGTCAGCTTTTATATTATATCAGGCTCATTTTCTTTTGTCAAGAACTTTTTTCAATTTCTTTTAAAAGATTTTTGAGCTTGGCTGTCATCTCTCTTTGGCTTTCTGCCTTTTTCCTGACGACAGTTAAATATATTACCAGCTTTTCTTCTTTTTGACAACCCCTTTTTTGAATCTTTTTTAAAAAGTTTTCTTGAGCTGTCTCTTTCTTTTTCAGAAGTTCTTTATCGCTTCAAGCGACTTTATTAGAATACAGGACTTTTTGTTAAATTGCAAGCTTTTTTTGCAAAAAATTTAAATTAAATCAAAATCCCATTGCAATGGTCAACTTCGTGCTGAATTGTTTCTGCAATTAAGCCAGTAAATTCTTGAGTTTTTTTATTAAAATCTAAATCGCGATATTCAACAACAATATTATTATAGCGTTTTGTCTTGCGCATCCCCGCTAAAGATAAACAACCTTCTTCTACATCGTAGTCATCCGACTTTTCAATTATAGTTGGATTTAGCATTACCATTGGCAGCATGCCGGCATAAAAAGCAATAATTCTTTTACTTTTACCAATCATATTGGCAGCTAATCCTATTGCAATTCCTCTATTTGCAATTAAAGTATCTCTCAAATCTTCTGCAATCTTGATGTCAGATTTTTGCGCTGGGACTGACTTCTTGCTTAAAAACATTACATCATGAATAATTTCTTGTTGCATTTTTATCTCTCCTAAAATTATTAATGAAAAAATTTTAACACTTTTGTAGATAATTATCGCAAAAAAAGTTTTATAATCTATAAGTAAATCTTGAGAGGGAGTACCTTAATATGAAAAACAAACTCATTACATTAACTGCTGCTATCACATTAGGAATATCTGGCGTAGTTTTAGCAAAGCAAAAACCACAAACAGTTTACGCTGCTACTAGTGCTGAAAGAGCTGAAATGCGTAGCTTTGTAAGAAATACTTTAGCTAAACACCACGTTCGCGGTTCCGTAGTTGTCATCAAAAATGGCGAACCACAACAAATTAGCTATGGTTATGGCTGGTATGGCAAAAGAATCGGAAATGGTAATGAAAAAGTTGTCTATCCAACTGCATCGCTTCAAAAAGTTATTACTGGAGCCATGGTTATCCAACTAATTAACGAAACAAATAATACTAACCAAGAATTTTCTCAATATACTAAGATTTCTCGTTGGTACCCTAATTTAAAAAATGCCGATAAGATCACAGTAGGGAATCTTTTAACCCACACTTCTGGAATTGTCGCAACTGGTACAGAAATCAACCGAAATACTAATTATTCAGAAGAACAAGCAATTGACTGGGTAGTAAATCATGTAAATGAAACTAATGAAGCAGAACCCGGCACCTACTTTTACAACAATACAAACTATATCTTGCTTGCTGGAATTATCCGTAAAGTTACAAATCAATCCTATGAACAAAATTTCCAAACTCGAATCATTGACAGATTAGGTCTTCAAAACACTTATTTATATCAAAATATTCCTAACTATAAAACCGATGCAATTTCATATTTCTGGAATGGATTTAATAATTATAAAGATGCATCCTATGTTAAACGCTCTTTAGCATCTCAACTTCCTGGCGCTGGTAACTTGTTCTCCACACCAAAGGATTATTATAAAATTCAAGTTGGTTTATCAAACGGTCAAATTCTATCTTATTCTGACTTTAACTATTTAACCCATTTAAGAAGTAAAGTCACCGATTACTCTGGCGGAATCTATTTAAAAAACAATGACACTTTAAAATCAGCCTACGGAAACTTAGCTGGTACTCATTTTGGTGATTGGTTCCAAATGACAACTGATAATCAAAATGGTTTGGTAATGTTTTTAAATCAAACTAATAACAATGAAAATGATGAAAAAGATGCTGGTTTTGAAATTTTAAATCATATTAAACCAGGATTATTTAATCAAAGATAAACAAAAAGCATCCCTGATGGATGCTTTTTTAGTCAGCAAAATATTATTTAGTACTTTTTACTCTTTTAAATTCAGATACCTAAATAATATACTAAAAAATATTTTCTATTTACACAAATTTTTTCCATTAGAACTAATAACTTTTTTATACCAATAAAATGAATCTTTTGGTATTCTATCCAAACTCCCATTTCCGTTATCATCACGATCTACATAAATAAACCCATATCTTTTTGCCATTTGGCCAGTACCAGCGCTAATACAGTCAATACATCCCCATGTAGTATAACCTATTAAATTAACACCATTATTAACAGCTGTTTTCATAGCTTTAATGTGCTGTGATAAATAGTCAATACGATAGTCATCATGAATTTTATCATCTTCGCTCAGTTCATCAATTGCCCCTAAGCCATTTTCAACTATCATAATAGGAATTTCATAGCGATCATAAATTATTTCAAGAAAATTTTGTAAACCAATCGGATCAGTTGCCCAACCCCATTCTGAATAATTTAGATATGGATTTTTAACCCCAGAAGAAAAATTCCCACCTACTATTTCATTTACCTTATGAGTTGTCACAGTCGTTGTCATATAATAGCTAAAGGTATACAAATCCACTTTACCTTCTTCAAAAATTTTGAGATCATCTTGAGTAATATCAAGATGAACATTATGCTCACCCCAAAGACGCTTAGCATAAGTTGGATACTTACCTTTAACTTGTACATCGCCACAATAGTAGACCCCTTGTTCCATTAACTGCCTTGTTGCCAAAACATCTTTAGGATCAGGGGTAAGTGAATAATCTAACATTCCCAGAATCATATTACCGACTACATAGTTTGAATCAATCTGATGAGCTAATTTAACCGCTTTTGCTGAAGCTACAAATTGATAATGTAATTTTTGATATGCATGCTGAAAAGCTTTGTCACCCTTTTCTACATTGTTGTTACCAGTTAACATCAAAATTGTAGAATTAATTTCATTAAAAGTTAACCAATATTTTACTAACCCCTTATATTCCTCAAATAATGTTTTAGCGTACTTAACATACATATCAATCATACCGCGATTTTGCCAATCATTATATTTTTCACTTAAATACAATGGATCTTCATAATGAGAAATAGTTACCAATGGTTCAATTCCATACTTCTTACATTCCTCAAAAACTTTACGATAGAAATTAAGTCCACACTGATTTGGTTTATCTTCGTTACCTTTTGGGAAAATTCGTGTCCATGCAATTGAAAGTCGAAATACTTTAAATCCCATATCAGCAAACATTTTAATATCTTCCTTATAATGATGATAAAAATCAATTGCAACATGACTAGGATAATATTCGTTCGAATCAATTGCACCAATTGCTCCTTTAGGCAAACCAGCCCCAGGTGCCGAAGGCTTTTTTTCTAATTTACCATTTACTTTATAAGTTAAATATCTAGGATGATTAGGTGCTCCTGCAGTTGTAATATCCGTTACTGACAATCCTTTACCATCCACATTGTATGCACCCTCAATTTGATTTGCGGCTGTTGCACCACCCCATAAGAAATCTTTCTTAAATGCCATTTTACTCTCCAAAAATATTATATTATTGAACAAAAAACAACTTTAACTCTTTAATTTTTACTTTTATTCTGCTAATAAAAACTTTTGCAATTTAACTATTTTACCAGAAGCTTCAAGATTTACTGTAGGGAACTTGTCTTGATTGGTTACTAAAATCATAGTAATGGGATCATAACCTTTTTCTCTAATTAGCTCCGTATCCATCTCTAACAGTAAGTCTCCTTTATTAACTTCATCTCCTTGCTTTATATGAGCTCTAAAACCTTCCCCTTTCAAATTGACAGTATCAAGTCCGCAATGAATCAAGAGTTCTACATTATTGCTTCCTTTCAAACCTATTGCATGTTTAGATTCTTCATTAAAAACTCTTACTTTTGCATCAAATGGCGCATAAATTTTGCCATCACTTGGAAAAATAGCAGCACCATTTCCTAGCATACCTTGTGAAAATACTACATCATTAACATCGCTTAATTGTTCAACTTCACCAGAAAGGGGTGCATCAATGACAACCGCTTCTTTTTCACTAATCTTATCTTCTTTTGGCTTTTCTTCTTCAGGCAATCCCCAAAGTAGCTGAATTAAAAACGAAGAAATAAATGCAATACCTACGCCAATTAGTACAAACCATAAATTATTAAAGTTATGACCAATATAATTTGGAATAGTTAATAATCCCGGCATCCCTTGAGCATAGCGTTTAATACCCATAATTCCAAAGAATAGACCACCTAGTCCTCCCCCAATCATAGCGGAAATAAGTGGACGTCTATATCGCAGGTTAACTCCATATAGTGCTGGTTCTGTAATACCTAATACTGCAGAAAGGCCTGTTGAAAAACCTAAAGCTTTTAGTTTTTCATCTTTAGTTTTAGTTGCTACAGCTAATGCTGCTCCACCTTGAGCAATATTAGAAACTAGCATCCCTGGACCAACAACATTTTCCCAGCCAACTTTTGCCAAATTATTTATTCCAATCGATACTAAAGCATAGTGCATACCAGTCATTACTAATAATGGTGAAAGTGCACCAATAATAAATGAAATAAGCCAGCCCGCATAGCTATTAAGCCAAGTGATAAGCCAAGCTAAACCATCACCGAGCCATGCACCAATTGGAGCTAAGACAACTAAAGTCAACGGCGTCATAATTAACAAAATGACTAAGGGCGAAAATACTGTCCTTAATACTTTAGGCATAATTTTATTCACGAATGGTTCAACATATGATAGTGCCCAAATTGCTAACATAATTGGAACAACTGAAGAACTATAAGTGGTAGCTGTTACCGGTAAGCCAAAAAGCTTAATTGGATTCCCTGTTTTAGTTGCTACTGAAACCATTTGGACAAAGCTGGGATGTAGGAGCATTGCACCAATTACCATAGAAATATAACGATTTGTTTTTAGCTTAACAGACATAGATGAAGCTAAAAGAATTGGTAAGAAGTAAAATACTGAATCCCCGACAAAATTTAAAATTTGATATGTTTGACTAGTTTTAGAAATCCAGCCTAGCATTTCACAAATTACTAATAAAGCCTTTAAAAGACCTGACCCGGCTAATGCAGGAATAATAGGTGTGAAAGTTCCTGAAATTATATCCATTATTCGAGCGCCTAATTTTTGTTTACCATTAGCAGTTGCACTTTGACTTTTGGAACTTCCAATAGTCCCACCTTGCTTATAAAGTGTAATAAACTTATCGTAAAGTAGCGGGACATCATTTCCAATAATTATTTGTGTTTGACCACCTTGCTGAATTGCACCCAAAACTCCATTAAAACTTTCAATTTTATTTAAATCAGCTTTAGAATTATCAAACAAAGTTAATCGTAATCTTGTTGCACAGTGAGTAATATCTTTTACATTTCCAGCTCCACCCACTGCATTTAATATATTTTGAGCTAATTTATCCCAATCCATATTTTTCCTCCCTTTTTTATGTCTATTATCATAAAAAGCGTTTTCATAATAAACAGATCTAAATAAAATAAAAACAGTGTTGCTGATTTTTAGCACTTTTACCAAAAATCTAGCAACACTGTTGCAATATTATTAATCTTTCAAAAGAGGATTATCTGAATCTCGTTGGCCCTCCTCAAATAATTGGGCTACTTTAACTTTAAAATGATAGTTTTTAGTAAAGTTATGAGTAAAATATAATGAGTAAATATAATCAAAAAGATAGTTTTCTGAGACAACAATACTGTAGCTACCAAAGTTATCAGTTAACTTTTCTCCGGTTGCTAAATATAACTTATGCTTTACTTGCTTTTGTAAACTATTTTCTCCATACGATGTAATAGCCAAAACTGCTGCCTTCTTAGTTTTCAAATATTTAGCCAATCTAATTACAACAGGCGTTTCACCTGAATAAGAAACTAAAATAAAAAGCCAATCTCTTGCATGCATATCAGCAAAATAAAATGCACCATCCCTTGTATTATTGATTATAACCGTCTTACCAATTTTAAGCATCTTGTTCTTAAAAGCATAAAGAGGCCCAGGATCACCAACTGAAAAAAGCATTATTGTAGAATACGGTTCTAAAAATTTTGATAATTTTAATAAGTCCCTATCTTTTAAGAAATTATAAGTAGCATTAATTGTATCATGCTCCAATTTTTGAATCTTACCAGCAATCACGTTCGGACTATCACCATAATTAAATGGTAAATTGGGATTTATAGCTTGAGGATACTTTCTCAAATATTCAAATTCTTCAATCAATCTTTCACGAAAATCAATATATCCTTCAAATCCAGCTTTTTTGCAAAATCTCGAAAGAGTTGATGGTGCTACATGGAGTTCATTTGAAAGACTTCTTGCACTTTGATTCTTAATATTCGTATTCTTTTTTAGAATTAAGTTAGCAATATTCTCATCTATTTCAGTAAATTTTTCTTGATTTTGTAGCCAATCTGTAATTAACATAATTATTCCCCTAAAAATTAATTCACTTATCTATTAAAACCAATTATATTAGAAAAAGCATCCCTGATGGATGCTTTTTTAGTCAGCAAATAAAATATTATACATTGAATTTGAAAGTGGCTGCTTAAGTTGAAGATCCATTCCTACAGCTGCTTTTTTCTTTGGACCTAATAACTCTTCTTTAACACTTTCTTGCAAAATTTTCGCTTCTCCTAAATAAAAGAAGTCCTTTCCTGCAGCATCACTTCTTTTGACAAAAATGTGTAACTTCATATTAGGTTGAAGCAAATTTTGTACTTCTTTTGAATTTATATGACGAGGCGAGCGTGTATACCAGCGCAAAGTCTGCCCATCAGAAAAATCATTATGGTAGATACTGTTACGCTTTTCTTCAGAATCTTTTTTATAAGTAATAAAAATTGGTGTTTCGTTTTCCCCTACTCGATATCCATACATTGGCGCACTAACATCTAGCCGCCAATTCAAAAGACGACATACATCTTCTCGATTATATTTTTTGTATAAAGTAAATTGATTTTCAGCTGAATATTCCTGTGTTAATAATAGTCCCGTTTTAATTAAATCTTGCAAAAATTCCCGATACTGGGAATTTTTTAGCGCTAATTGCATTTGATTTGAAAAATAATATTGAGACTCAATTTTTTTAATCAATGCAAAATTACCATACTGCTCTTTCTTTGTAGTTTTACCAGCTTTTACATCAAAAAAGCTTAAAGTTAAAATCTTCTCGATAGACTCAAGAACATCATCATTTACATATATTTCTTTTTCTTTTAATTGCCTGATGTATTCTTTTTCTTCTACTTTGCCTTTTTGCAGTAATAAACTTAACAAAACTAATTCATGTGGTCTTTTACCTGCTAAGAGTTCTTTAGTTATAAAAGTTAGCGTCTTATTTTCATATTCAGATAACCGAATATCTTCGCCCATTTTTTGTAAAAACTCTGCATAGTTTTTCACTAAATTATTAGTCGCAAATACTAATGGAGAGCTTGAACCATATTTATAAAAGTCATAAAGCTTTGGTGTACGTCCTAATTTTTGTTTTAAGTCATTATATGAATTACGCAAATTCTTCATACTGTCTAGCTTAATTTTTTCTAGAGATGCCAAAATTCTCTTAGTTGCAATTTGATTAAAATTAATCGTTGAAACATTAATTAATTGTGGAATCTTAACTTCTTCATAGGCTTTATCTTTATCTAAACTTACATCATGGTTCAATGCCAAAGGAATTAGATAATTATTTTTATAATTACCAATAAAATCAATTACTGTAACAAATTCTTTACCAGGATATTTTCTAAGTCCGCGCCCTAATTGCTGAATAAAAACAATACTCGATTCAGTATTTCTCAGCATTATTATTTGATTAAGAGAGGGAATATCTACTCCTTCATTAAACAAATCAACAGTAATGATATATTCTATTTCTCCATTTTCTAAATCTTGTACAGCTTTTTGGCGAGCTTTTTCTGTATCTTGATTAGTTAATGAGATAGCCTTATGACCACGTAAACTAAATTCTTCAGCTAATTTTTTAGCTTCATCAGTTCTACTGCAAAAAACCAGCCCCTTAGGTTTACCGCCACAATAGCCATAATAATCAAGTTCGCGCAAAATATAATCGACTCGCTTTTTTGAAGTTAATTTATTTAAATTACTAGTTTCATCAATTATTTCACCATCTGCTTCATAGTCTTCTACCCCAACATAATGAAAAGGAGCTAGCATGTGTTCTTTTAAAGCATCTTGCAGACGAATTTCATAAGCTAAATTATAGTCAAAAATTTCATATACATTCTTCTCATCCATTCTTTCAGGAGTGGCTGTCATTCCTAGATAAAATTGAGGCTTAAAATAATTTAATACTTTTTGATAACTTGGTGCAGCTGAACGGTGAGCTTCATCAATTAAAATATAGTCAAATTCAGTCTGAGAAAATTCTTCCAGAATATGCTCTTGGCTCAAAGTTTGAACTGTCGCAAAAATATATTTTGCTTTCACATCATGCTTTTTACCAGTGAGCATCCCATAATCTGACTTTTTCCCACCAATTACTTGATAAAAACTCTCAAGTGCTTTTTTAGCAATTTGTTCACGGTGAACTACATACAGAAACTTTTTAGGTTTAAAATCTTTAACCGCAAATGCACCTAGATATGTCTTTCCAGTTCCAGTTGCTGAAACTACTAAGCCACGCTTTTCACCGACATTCACCAACTGGTTCAATTCTTTTAATGCTGCTTGCTGCATTTTATTAGGGATAATTTTTGGAGATTGTTTTTTAGAAAAATTTGTTGAAACTGGTTTTTCCCAATTCTGTTCGTAAGACTTTATCCAATCATCAGTTAAATCAAAACTATTTTGCTTTAATTCAGCCAAACTTGATTGTACTTGATTAATCAATGCAGCATTTTCCGAACTAGTAATTCTCATTGCTAATTCATAATTACTTAAAAGAGCAGAACGCGTAAAATTAGCACTTCCAACAATTATCGTGTCATAGTCATCATGATTAAAAAAATAACCTTTAGCATGAAAATTATCTTGAGAAATCCTAACTTTCAAATTCTTAATTTTTAATAATTCATAAAAAACTTTTGGACTATTAAATCCCAAATAATTTCCAGTAATTAAAGTTCCGGAAACTCCTTTTTTTGCTAAATCTTCCATTACCAATTTGAATGGAACTAGCATATCTTCGGTAATAAAAGCAACCGCCCAAGTAAAATTTTGACAAGTAAGCAATTCTTGGCGCAGAGTTAGCCAAATATTATCCTGTTTTCCATTAGTTAATAACTTAGGATTCAAATTTTCATGTCCTAAATATTTTTTATCATATAAACCATTTAGTAAGGCGTTTTTAAGTACTTTGTTCATTATTTCCTCCCTGTCATTATTCTACAAAAACAAAAATAGAAGCCCAAATTTTGAGCTTCTATTTCATTATCTTTACCAATTCCACTTATCTTTATATCTATATAAAATTAATGGAATTACTGATACCACCAAGCACATTAATGCTAATAACACAACGTAAGCAATACGCAAATTATTAGGCGTTCCAGTAGCTGGGATGAAAGTTACAAAGAATGCCACAATTGTAATTACCATCGCAACCAGTGCAATAATAATACTTAGCATTGGTATCTTAGTCATATAGTAAGTTCTGTGCAGATCCTCATGTTCACGTTTTAAAACAATATATGCTACCAGCATAATCATATATACCATCAAGTATTGTGCAGTAGTTCCAGCCAAAGAAACATTAAAAGCAAAATCTGCATCAGTACCACTTGTAAAGGTAACTAATACTGCAGAAACAGTCACAATAAGAGATTGAAGGACCATTAATCTAAATGGCACTTTGCGACTAGTTGTGTGTGCAAAGAATTTTGGCATGTAACCTTGCTTAGCTGCTTCATACATCCCTTGGTTAGGACCAGAAATCCAGTTTCCAAGTTCTCCAACTACTCCGCAAGCAAGCAACACGCCTACGATTTTTTGTAATAAATCACCAGGAAGACCAATTGAATTTAAAAGTTTTCCATAAGCAAAAACAAATCCTGTACTATTTTGAATTTCACTTTTTGGAACAGTCATTCCAATTGCCATACTTCCAAAAAGGTCAAAGCAAATCGCAGTTACTGCTAACCCAATCATTACTTTAGAGTAAGATTTAGGATGGATTAAATTCTTAACGTGAGGTGCTGATGCTTCTCCCCCACAAAAAGCGAGCATAAATGGAACAAAGGCTACTAAAGTTGCACCATCTAATTCATGTGGCAAAATTGTATGCCAATTAAGTGTCATATGCAATGGTCTGCCTTGAGCTACGTAAACGAAGAAAAAGACAATTAAACTAATTACAGGAAGAGCAATACCTAAGATAAATAACCATTCCGCTATTTGTCCAATTTTTCTAACACCAATTACTTGAATTGCGGTTGTAGCCCACAATATTAGCATCATCAAACCAAATCTTACAAAAGGATTAGTGTTAAACCAAGGTGTATCAAAAGCAATTGATAATGATCCAATTACCACATACATCATCGTACACATTCCCACAGTAATATGAATCCATTGATAGCACATTGCAGTCCAGCCGGTCTTTTCACCTAGAGATCCTTTAACCCAAGTAAAAATCCCACCTTCACTCCAGCCATCAATTGAAGCCATTTCTCCTGCCATCTGCGTAATTGGAATAAACCAAGCAATTCCAGCAATCAATAAATAAAATAATGCAGTAGGTCCAGTCTTACCAAATGGGGCCAATTCATTAACTGAAATAACCATCGAACTGGTCATTGCAAATAATTTAAATGCAGTTAACCGATTATAAACAAGATCTTTTTCTTGCCCCCAATTTTCTTGGCCAGTTACTTCTATTTCTTCGTCCACGTATTTTCAACTCCTAAAAAATATTCTCGTCTATTATACACTAGACCAATTAAAAAAAGCACCTAAATTTAGGTGCTTTTTTTAATATTTTAAAGGTCTATACCTAATAACATTGGGAAATAGTCTTCTTAATAAGCAAAAACAATCATTTCAGACCGATTTATTTTAGAAAAATCTAATTCCGCTCCAGCCTGAATCTTCATATGTTTCATTGATTATTGAAGAATATAACTTTGCGACATTTTTAGTAAGCTCAGATTTAATCGCTAAAGGTCGAAGATTTCCTTCTAAGTCTGCTAAAACTCTAGCAAAATATTTTTTGTGTTCAATTTGCTCTTTTGCAACTTTTAGAATTTGGCGTTCTTTTTCAGAAACTGTTGAATCCTTTAGAAGTATATTAATATCATTCAATAATTTTTCTTCTTGTTTGATTTTCTTTTTTCTTCCGAACATTTTTCCTCAATAAATATCAATTATATTTCAATCTCAAGCAATATTGGGCAGTGATCTGCTCGCTCACCTGTATCAATCATTTCAGAACGACTTACTTTATTCGCAATTCTGTCACTAACAAGCCAGTAATCAATTCTCCAGCCTGAATTATTAGCCTTGGCAGTTCTAACTCTTTGCGCCCACCAAGTGTAAACATCTTTCACATTACCGTTTACTTTTCTAAAAGAATCAGTAAAACCACTCTTAAGTAAATTATCAAATCCCGCACGCTCTTCATCAGTAAAACCTGCAGAATGGTGATTATTTTCGGGATGCTTCAAGTCAATTTCTGTATGAGCACAATTATAGTCACCACTTGCAATCACTGGCTTCTGCTTATCAAGTTCTACTAAGTATTCTGCATACTTTTTGTCCCATTCTTGACGCTCACTAAGCCGCTTTAAATCTCCTCCAGCATTTGGAGTGTAGACTTCAGTTACAAAAAATTCTGGAAACTCCAAAGTGATAATTCTTCCTTCTTGATCCATTGTACTTGGCGCACCAATTTCTGGATATGTAGCTTTTGGTGTTAAATCTTTCTTATATAAGTACATAGTGCCAGCGTAACCTTTTCTTGCTGGTTCAACAGAAGAACGCCAAACATAAGCATAATCTGGAAACATTGCCGATAAAATTTCTTTGTGTTTTTTAGTTGGACCAGTGGAACGCAGTTTAGTTTCTTGAATGGCAATTATGTCAGGATTTTGATTTTGAATTGTTTCTAAAACTTTTCGCGTTTTTTTAGCTCGATCTGACTCACTAGTAAGAGCCGCATTTAGTGAATCAATATTCCATGAAATTAATCTCATTATTATTCCTCTTTCTTTTTTCTTAATTATAAGCGATTTTGCTAAAGTTTTTTAAATCAAAAGAAAAAAGACTTCAACATATAGTCAAAGTCTTAACTAAAAATCATTAACCAATTATTTAAAATTTGCAATTTTCACATAACGCTTATTTGTTGCACTTGCTCCTTGGATACGATAGTAACGTTTACCATTCTTAAATTTGAAAGGACCTCCGTACGTAGTAATCGTTTGCCCCTTCTTTAAAACAGTTCTATCAGCTCGTCTTGTACTAGTAGCATAAATATAAGCATTATGCTTCAACACACGCCCATTTCCATAAATATTAGATGATTTTATATAAGCACTTTTATCAGCTAATTTTACAAATGAACTTCCATTAATATCAACAATTTCTTGATTAATAGTTACATCACGATATGCAGTATATTTTTCATCAGTCGGATTTCCATTTTTATCATATAAAATCGAAGTATGCATTAACTTTTTGGTCACCGTCTTGGTTTTAACAGGTGTCGAAGTAGTTGCACTATTAGCTAAATACTTAGTTGCAATCCATTTAACTGAATTATTCGTAGCATTTTGCGATTGCTTTGAAATACCAGTATAAAATTCTCCATTAGAAAACTTTACATTATCAGTAATGTAATATTGTTGTCCTTGATATACAGTATCTGTATCACCTAATCCAGTGACATAGCTTTGTGGTAACTTAAGAGTGAACAAACCACTTGGTTTTACAAAAACAGTAAATATGACTGTTTGAGTAGTACCTATATTACTAGTCGCTGTTAATTTTACAGTACCAACACTACCAGATATAGAAGTATCTACAGTATTTAAATCAACTTTGATTTTACTTTTATTTTCAGAATTTATCTTGTATTGACTTCCATCAGTTCCGATAAAATCAGTTGGGTTAAAACTAGAATTTGGTGCTACTTGAAAGTACAATCCATCTGGATTAACTGAAACCAATTTACCATCTTGCATAACTTGAACAGTAAGGTTAGATTTTTCAGTTGTCGTATTTGTTATAGATGGATTTTCATCAGCATTAACTAAACTAGAATTACTTGAAATGCTAATTATACCTATGGCTAAAAGTATACTAGTTGTAATGCCAATAATTTTCACTTTTTTCATAATTTATAATCCTTTTCTAAAATATAATAGTTACACAAAATTTCTAGCTAATACTTTTATCCTCTATTAGCTAGAAATTTTTAATTACTTATATTTTAACAAAACTTTAGATAGACCAATAATTTACTGCTCACCAATTTACTCTGTATATTCTGTTAATATCAGTCATATTCCCAGGTTTAGTTGTATTATGGTATGCAACTGTTAAGTATAAGTCATTATTTCCAATTAATTGGATTCCTTCAAATTCTGTATAATGATTAGCTATATCTAATGAAGTCGCATATGAAAGATTAATATAATCCCAATCTGATGTATTAGTATCACCCCATGGAATTTTAACTATTTTTCTATTAGTAGGATCGCCAGCTTTTTGACTTGAAATATAAATGTAATCACCATTTTCATCTACATCAAAGCCTTGAAGTGATCCAACCACACTAGTGCTTTCAATATTTGGAATTTCAAAAGACTTCACATAACTAATATTTCGAATATCAACTGGAGTAGTACCTGCATTATTAAGTGCAGAGTTAACATCGTTTAAATAATACAGTGAAAAATATCCATTGCCATCTGTATCACCACTTGCAATCATAAAATATTTATAGTTAGTAGAAACTGCTGCTTCTACTCTCTTCATATTATTACCAGAATAATACATTCCTCCAGCATAATTCAAATATGATAATCTTGGTACATCTGTATTGTAATATATCTTACCTGCTGGAATATGGATACGTGCTATTTGCTTAGTCCATCCATTATCCATCTTTTTAGTTCCTATAAACCAATCTCCAGATTGATTTGCATATTCCCAAGTTTGAGTATGCCCACCTGCAGAATAGCTTCCTTGACCATGCATTACTACAACTGGATCATATTTGTTAAAAGGTACATACAGTTCTCTAGTACCACGAGAAACATAGATATCCTGTTGATCATTACGCAATTGTAGAGCATAAACATACTTTGAACCAACATTTCCCTTTTGTACAACAACATGCCACAAATCATCATCACCATCATCAACATTGTTTAAGTAATATGCTGGACTTACATTAACGTTATTTATTTGGCTCATAATGTGCCTCCATAAAATTAACGGAACCTATGTCTTAGGTTCTTACACCTATTATTGTATGAGCTAATTAATTCAGCATAATAAAAATACCCACATATGGTTATTTTATTTTTTAAAGTATTCTATCTTGTTATCATAATTAAAATATCATTTTTAAAAGAAAGGTATATAAATTATGACTAAATACTACTGTTATACAATTGCTTTTATTTTATTAACTGGTTGGTTACCAATAATTACTAAGCCATTATTTCTTTCGTAATTTTATAAACTTAGAAAAACCTAATTCAAATTCTTTTGCTTTAGATTCTAAACCTATATTTCTTAATCCAGTTAAAAATTCATTCATTTTAGTTAGATCATCAGTTTCTAAATATTTAAATAAGGTATTAAGATAATTAATTCTAGTAATTTCATTTAAATATTTATCCGATAAATCAATTGTTTTGATTTGTTTAAAAATAAATCTAGCATTTTCAAAGTCTTGTTTTTCTATAAGACAAAATACAGCACTAATTAATGCATTCATTGCTAAATACTTATAATAGAAATTTTCTTTTTCCTCTACTAATGCACTATATATTTTTCGGGCATTTATATAAATACTTAATGCTGGTAATAATAATTCAGTATTTGCAAATAGTAAAATATCTTCTTGATTCCAAACTTCTATTTTTGAAAAATACAATTTAAGTCTTACTAAATCATCATTTTCTAGTAAACATTCATTAGTAAAATCCATATAAAAATTACATGCAATAGCTGCTTTAAAAAATAATTGTTCACTTTCTGGATTCCTATAATAATAGTTAATAAGTTTTTTAGCTATTTTTTTCAAACTTTTCTCATCATTGTCTTTTACTGCTTTTTCAATTGTTGCTGTATAAATGTCTAATATATTCGAATTATCAATTAGCTCATCTGATTGAATATGTAACTTATTTAAGAGTTTTCCTACTTTTTCAACAGACATTTCACCTTGTCCATTTTCCCATCTTTGTAAACTAGATGGAGAGGTTATATTTTCAGCTACTTTCCTTATAGTTAATTTTTTATAGTTAATTTTTTACTTTTTCGAAGTCTTCTAAATTTCTCTCCTATAGTTTCCATAATCAATTTATCTCTCCACTAAGTACAAATGTTCTTTTTTCTTAATTATAAACGATTTTTCAAAGCAAAAGAAAAAAGTTAGCATAGATTATTTCTAAACTAACTTTCTTTAAAAGGGAGTTGTGTTGAATGAGAATAATGAGAAATTTTTTGCATTAGTTTAACTAATGACACGATTGCGAAGTTTAATAAGAAAAAACGCGCTAGCAGCTAGGATGATAGAGCCACTCACGCCAGGGATGAGTGCAATCGTGAAAAAATGTGGACTTAGCAAACCATACACCGCTTCTGTAAAAATGGCGCCGGCAATACTAGAAACAGTAGTTGCGAGTATGTAAAAAATATTTATATTTTTCTCAACGATGATTCCAGCAAAAATACCGATAAGAGCGCTGATAATAATTATCCAAATAAGTTGAAGCGTAAGCATTTCCTAAAGTCCTTTCATTAAGATGTAAATAATAAGGAATAAGAAGATTTCTTTTAAATTGTATCTATAGGCATTTCCTCCTTCTTGTAAATCGCTTTAACATTTCTGCTATGTTTATAATATATCAGTTCGGTGACATTATGTCACTTAATATTGGTTCTCTTAATAAAAAGTTTAGAATTTCGGTTATTGCCTATTTGAAATCACATTCAAAATTTTGAAACCGCCTAAAAAACGAATAAAATTTAAAAAAATACACGTTTTTTTGATAAATTCTAAATTTTAGTGTTTTAACATTTAAACTCAAGTGTATAATAAGAAAAGGTCATACTATTAATTTTTACGGAGGTTGAATTATGACAAAGATTTTTGCTTACGCTATTCGTAAGGACGAAGAACCTTTCTTAAACGAATGGAAAGACGCTCACAAAGACGTCGAAGTTGAATATACTGATAAGCTTTTAACTCCTGAAACTGCTAAGTTAGCTAAGGGTGCTGATGGTGTTGTTGTTTACCAACAATTAGACTACACTCCTGAAACTCTTCAAGCTTTAGCAGACGCTGGCGTAACTAAGATGTCATTGCGTAATGTTGGTGTTGATAACATTGACATGGACAAGGCTAAGGAACTTGGCTTTGAAATTACTAATGTTCCTGTTTACTCACCAGACGCTATCGCAGAACATGCAGCTATTCAAGCAGCTCGTGTCCTTCGTCAAGACAAGCGTATGGATGAAAAGATGGCTAAACGTGACTTACGTTGGGCTCCAACTATTGGTCGTGAAGTTCGTGACCAAGTTGTTGGTGTCGTAGGTACTGGTCACATTGGTCAAGTATTTATGCAAATTATGGAAGGTTTTGGCGCTAAAGTTATCGCTTACGATATCTTCAAGAACCCAGAACTTGAAAAGAAGGGTTACTACGTAGATTCACTTGATGACCTTTACAAGCAAGCTGACGTAATTTCACTTCACGTTCCAGATGTTCCAGCTAACGTTCACATGATTAATGACGACTCAATCAAGGAAATGAAAGATGGCGTTGTAATCGTAAACGTATCACGTGGTCCACTTGTTGACACTGATGCTGTAATCCGCGGTTTGGATTCAGGCAAGATCTTCGGCTTCGTAATGGATACTTACGAAGGTGAAGTTGGTGTATTCAACGAAGATTGGGAAGGCAAGGAATTCCCAGACAAGCGTTTAGCAGACTTAATTGACCGTCCAAACGTTTTGGTAACTCCTCACACTGCTTTCTACACTACTCACGCTGTAAGAAACATGGTAACTAAGGCATTTGACAACAACTTAGCTTTAGTTGAAGGTAAAGAACCAGAAAGTCCAGTTAAGTTAGACAAGTAATTTCAACCTGCCCGTATTTTAAAACTGGATATAAACAAATAGCGACTAGGCATTAGGCTTAGTCGCTATTTTTATTTTTGCTAAAAATAAGTTTTTGTAATAAAATATAGATAGAAAAAAGAAAGCACCTTTTGCAGAAGGTACTTTCTCAATTATAAACAGACCGTTAAAACGGTGGCAAATCGAAACATTAAAAAACGCTCCATGCTCTACCAAAAGTTAAAGCGTTTTTTCTTTTACTTTCTTTTTCGCAATCTGCATATTTTCTGTACTAATGTACGGAAAAATCGCCATACGATTTTGGCAAAATCTACTGTAGCAATAAATGCTTCAGTGAGATAACTGACCGCTTTTATTTGAGCTTTTGCCATCACAGCCAGTGCCTCAAAGATGATAGTCATTGCAGTAATAATTGCAAGTATCATCCCAAGCAAAGTTTGCACCTCCTTTAAGTTGGTTTCTTTTGTGCTTATTCATTTGAAACATAAGCACACCCTCCTCTCTAGAAGTGCCACCGCTATTAACTTTTTCTGTTCTTAAATATTATATCAAACTTTAAGCTGAAATTTATTGATTTATTACCATTTTTAAATTAACTCCCAGTGTTCCACATGGAACACTTTTTTATTTTAACGGAAACTGATATGGATACTGCGCATACTCTGGTACCTTATCCCACACAACAGTGTGACCTGCACCATGAGAACAAAAAACTGAATTTGGAGTATTATCAATATCTGACATCGGATCATAATCACGTGCAGCAATTACTTCATCAGAATTGTGGCATTTTCTATATCCTGCAAAAATGCACTCCAAACTTCCCTCACCATGCGTGTAACTCCGCACCTGACTTGCATAGTCACGCATTTCACTAACCGGAGCTTTCCCTGTAATTACACTGCTAGTTCCATAATCTTCGGGAGTATCAAACTGTCCTGCCATTTTTTGAATGTCAGTCATTGCTCGTCCAACTTCATTTGTTGGGATTTCTAAGCGAAAATCATACCATGGCTCAAGAATTTCAATTGCATTTTGTGCATTCAATTCCATCAAGCCTTGTCGTACTCCTCGACTTGTTGCTTCTCTAAAGTCTCCTCCCACAGTATGAACATTACTTGCTCGCCCTCCAATCAAGGTAATTTTTATATTATCAATTGGAAAACCTGCCAAAACTCCCAAATGTGTTTTACTTTTAAGAGCTGTCATAATTTGGTGCTGATAGTTTTTATCTAAAACTTCCAAACTGCAATTACTTGCAAAAGTCAATCCATCGTTAGGCTCCATCAAAAAATGTACTTCTGAATAATGTCTCAATGGTTCAAAGTGTCCCACTGCTTCAATTGGCTTAGTGATGGTTTCCTTATATAAAACACTACCTTGATTAAATTCAACTTCTAAATTAAATCGTTCAAGTAATAATTGCTTTAAAATTTCCAGCTGCATTTCGCCCATTAATTCTACTTGAATTTCTTCTAATTCTTTATTCCAAGTTACATTTAAGAGTGGATCTTCATCATTTAATTTTTTTAAAGCTGTTAAACATGAATGAAGATCATCATTTTCTGGAATTACTTTATACGTTAAAACTGGCTTTAATTGCGTCTCAGTTAAATCATTGATTCCTATTCCTTGTCCTGGATAAGAACTAGTGATACCAGTTACCGCAACTATTTCACCACTAGAAGCTTCTTGAACTACTTCATAACTTTCTCCATTATAAGTCCGAATTTGGTTAATTTTTTCTTCTGGCAATAACTCACTCTTCGCCTTCAAATTGCCGCCAAGAATACGCAACCATGTTAAACGCTCACCTTTTTTATCATGTGTAATTTTAAATACTCGTGCAGAAAAATCAGCTTTGAATTTAGATTCTTGTCCCCACTTATCTATTCCTGCTAAAAATTTCCTTACTCCATCTAACTTAAGTGCTGAGCCAAAATATACTGGAAAAACTTTTCTATTTTTAATAGCATTTTGCACATTAATATCGTCTAAACTATCCTTATCTAGATATTTTTCAAGAAGCTGTTCATCACTTGCTGCAACATTTTCAAGAAAATCTGAATCCTCAAAATCAACACAATTTTGATTAAGATTTTTCTGTATATCAGCTAAAACCTCTTCTTTATTTATTCCTGCCATATCCATCTTATTAACAAAAATGAAAACTGGAATGTTGCGCTTTTCAAGCATTCGCCAAAGCTGTCTTGTGTAACTAGTCACTCTATCGCTTGCTGAAATTACTAGAATTGCATAATCTAATACACTCAAGACATTTTCAGTTTGAGCACCAAAGTCCACGTGTCCCGGTGTATCAAGGAGAGTAATTTCCATATTATCAGTAGTGATTTTTGCTTCATGAGAAAAAATCGTAATCCCACGTTTTTTCTCTAAGTTATCCGAATCAAGAAATGCATCCCCATTGTCTACTCGGCCCAGTTTTCTTAAGTTACCAGATTTATACATCATTGCCTCTGATAAGGTAGTCTTGCCAGCATCTACATGAGTAATAATTCCTGCTGTAAGTTGTTTCATTATTTTCACCTCGTTATTATAATTTTACGCTAAAAAAGTCGTAGGCTATATCAACCTACGACTTTTAATGATTATTTTTTAAAACTCCGCCTTATCAGGATCTTGTGCAGTCTTTGCAACACCATGAAGATTGTCCAAACTCTTCATATCTTCTGGACTAATTTCAAAATCAAAGACATCACTATTTGCCTTAATGTATTCTGGGTGAACAGATTTTGGCAATGGCAAAAATCCATGTTGAAGTGACCAGCGAATTAATACTTGAGCAGGAGACTTACCATAATGTGCGCCAATTTCTTTTACAGTTTCATTTCCAAGTAAGCCACCAGTTCCAAGAGGACTATAAGCTTCGTTCAAGATTCCAAGTTCATCATTATATTTCACAAGCTCTTCTTGCATGTCACTTGGGTTTAAGTAGTTTTGGTTAACAGCAGGCTTAATTTCTGCAGTCTTTAATAGTTCATCAATGTGCTTTTTTCTAAAATTAGAAATACCAATTGCACGCAATTTGCCAGCCTTAACCGCTTCTTCCATAGCTTGCCAGCTTTCAGCATTCATTTCAGCCCAATTGTCACGCATTGCGGCAGGATTTGGCCAGTGAATCAAGTAAAGATCTAAATAATCCAGTCCTAATTTCATTAAGCTAGTATCAATTGCCTTTTTTATTTAAGTAGCCTTTATTTACTTTTCCATTATAAAATTTTTTTAGTTTTTTATAAATTGGACTAGTAACCATTAGTTGATTTTCTGTTCCATAGGATTCTATTTTTCCTTTATCGATAACTACAATATTATCATCATTTTGAAAATTTGATAATTTATGAGTAATATTTAAAATTATTCGTCCAGAATTATTTTCTTTCAAAAAAGAATAAATCATATAATCATTTTTTGAATCTACATTTGATGAAACCTCATCAATTAATAAAATTGTTTTTTTAGATAAAACTCCACGTAATAATGCTATCCTTTGTTTTTCTCCACCTGAAAGTATTGAAGAATCACGAGATATTTTAGTATCTAGTCCTTTAGGAAGTTTATTTACAATATTTTTTAATCCTATTTTTGATAAATAATTTAATATTTCATCATCCGTATACTTTTCCTTAACTCCATATAATATATTCATTCTCAAAGTATCTTCAAACATATTTATACTTTGGGAAATATACGCAATATTATTTCTCCAATCATAGGTACTGTAATTAGAATCATTATTTATACTTAAAGATCCAGAAGTTGGAATAATAAATTTACAAATTATATTAAAAATAGTACTTTTTCCAGCTCCACTAAATCCTACAATATTGTAAAAATTATTGATTTTAAAGTTAAAAGAAAAATCATCAATTATTTTTTCACCATTTTTAGAAAATACTATATTTTTTAGTATTAGGCTTGAAATATTTTTATTAGTATGAAAGTTAATTATATTTTTACCTTCATCTTCGAAGTTTAAAATATCGTAAATTCTGCTACTTGCTCCACTTGCAACACTTATTTTATTCCAAAATGTAACTATTGTTATTAAAGATGGCATTAATTGAATAATATATACAATAAATGCAAATAAATTACCTGGTGTAATAATTCCCTTAATAACTCTATATGCACCAAAAAATATCATACCGATTATTGTAGATACAAAAATCAACATTATTATAGGTGTAATAATTGACTGTACCATATTTCTTTTCATATCAAAATTATATATTTTCTTAAATTGATTATTTCCACCAATTATCTCACTCGTTAGCGTACTACTAGTTTTTATTAAACGAATATTATTTAATTTATCAAGTATATAATTAGAAGTATTAGCATTAGCTTTTTGTACTTCTTTAGAATTTTTAAATAGAAACTTTCCCAAAGGATATATTATTATTGTTATAAATGGAATATTAACAGCAATTAATAATGTTAATAATGCGTCCAATTTTATCAAAATAAATATTGTACCTATAACTGTAAATATTCCTGTAATAAATTCTGCTACTTCTGTCGAAAATATCTCGTTCAATAAATTTGTGTCATTCATTAAACGAGATATAATTTCCCCATTACTATTTTTTTCAAAGAATCCAAATTTTGCATTTAATATTTTTTTCCATAATTTTTCTCTTAAGTTTAGAACCACAAGTTCTCCAACTCGCGCTAATAAATACATTGAAATTCCCGTAAATAGTAAATCTAACAAAGCAATTAAAATCAACATGAATATAGACATAGGTGTAAAGTTATTTTTAGTTATATCATTAATTATATTTTTTAATAAAATGGGAAATGATAATGATGCAATCGTACTCAACAAACTAAACAATATACCTATGCTTAACATTACCTTATCTATCTTTACTATTTTTAAAATATTTCTTATATTATCAATCACAATTTAACCTTTCTATTTTTGCAATATATATATTGCATTATTAAATGTTATTATGTATAATTTTTAATATCGTTAGGAGAATTATGTACAATAAAGTTAAACTATTTAGAGAAAAACTTAATAAAAGTCAAAAAGAAGTGGCAAAAGAAATCGGTGTAACTAGGCAAACTATTTCATTAATTGAAGTTGGAAAATATAATCCTACATTGAAACTTTGTGTCTTATTAGCTAAAAGCTTACATACAGATTTAAATACATTATTTTGGAGTGATGACTATGAAAATTAAAGATGAAAGATTAGAAAATAAGGATAAAGAAGTAATTATTAGATCATTTATTGTTTTAAACTTGCTCCTATTAGGTTTTATTTTATTTTATGGAAAAAATATCTTAATAAGCTCTATCTCACCTAATTTAGCAATCTTTTTTATAATGCTTATTACAGTAATATATGCATGTTTAGATTTTTATATCTCTGGTACATTACTACCTGACGTAGAGGATAAAAATGATATTAAACATAAAGTCATCAATATTAGTGAGGGATTATTAAGTATTAATGGTCTAGGTATAATTTTATATTTATTAAATAATAACTTTAATTTTTATTCTCTTACTATAGTAATAGCTACTTTCTTACTCATAGATGTTATTATCGTAATACTTACTATAATTTTATTATTCATATGGATAAAGCTAATTAATCATCATTAAATATAATAAAAGCTGGTAATCTTGACTATGTTGATTACCAGCTTTTATTATATTTAAAAGTCCCAGCCAAAAATTTTATGAGCGGCCCAACCAGCACCACCAGCGGCGGCTGATTTTCCAATGAACTTTAAGCCTGCTTTTACAACTGCTCCCATTTATTATTCCTCTCTTACTTCCAAAGCTTTTTGCCAAGATCCCAGCCAATTGATTCAGGAATCCAACCAGCAATTTTTTTGCCAAATTTTATGAATTTTCCCATGTAGCCATTTCCTTTCTTTTCTTTTTAACATTAGCCAAAGAATTTTTTCAAGCCTCCATAGGTAAAACCACCTATTGCTCCACCAGCTAAGCCTTTAATAGCCCATTTAACGCCTGCTTTTGCAATTGCTCCCACTTTCATATCTCCTTCTATATGTTAACCAATTAATACATCTTAGTACATTTTATCTTATTTTAAATATAAATCAATACAAAAAATTAAAATAAAGTACCTTTTTTAACTAAAACTCCGCCTTATCAGGATCTTGTGCAGTCTTTGCAACACCATGAAGATTGTCCAACCTCTTCATATCTTCTGGACTAATTTCAAAATCAAAGACATCACTATTTGCCTTAATGTATTCTGGGTGAACAGATTTTGGCAATGGCAAAAATCCATGTTGAAGTGACCAGCGAATTAATACTTGAGCAGGAGACTTACCATAATGTGCGCCAATTTCTTTTACAGTTTCATTTCCAAGTAAGCCACCGGTTCCAAGAGGACTATAAGCTTCGTTCAAGATTCCAAGTTCATCATTATATTTCACAAGCTCTTCTTGCATGTCACTTGGATTTAAGTAGTTTTGGTTAACAGCAGGCTTAATTTCTGCAGTCTTTAATAGTTCATCAATATGCTTTTTTCTAAAATTAGAAATACCAATTGCACGAATTTTCCCAGCCTTAACTGCTTCTTCCATAGCTTGCCAGCTTTCGGCATTCATTTCAGCCCAATTGTCACGCATTGCAGCAGGATTTGGCCAGTGAATCAAGTAAAGATCTAAATAATCCAGTCCTAATTTCATTAAGCTAGTATCAATTGCCTTTTTAGCAGCTTGATAACCGTGATCACTATTCCAAAGTTTAGTAGTAACAAATAAATCATGACGATTTACACCACTTTTTGTAATTGCACGACCGACACTTTCTTCATTGCCATAAGCTGCAGCAGTATCAATATGACGGTATCCAGAGTTAAGTGCTGCTAATACTGACTCTTCTGCAACTTCACCGCTAGGTGTTTGCCAAGTTCCAAAACCCATAACCGGGATTTCAACACCATTATTTAACTTATAAGTATCTGTAAGTGAATTAAATTCCATAATTTCCTCCTTTTATTTTACTTGCTTACTTAATGTTAGCAAATAAATGTGGCGTTTTTGTGAAGATAACTAAAAAAAGCTGGAGTTTTAATCTCCAACTTTTTTGCTTTTTTCTCTTTCCAAAATATCTCCAATAATATCAGCCAATGTTATCTGTTTCATTCGCATATAAGCCAAATCTTCAATTTCATTATAGTAATGAGTAAGAGTATCTTGGATGTTATTTCCTACAATACATTGAGGATTAGTTTTTGGATCAATATGCAATAAGTTATGATCCATATTAATAGCTTGATAAACATCATACAAACTAATATCTTTTGGATTTTTGGCTAATTTTGGGGCAACTTTCCCCTTTTGAGTTTCAATAATATTTGCTTTACGTAAATCCGACATTAACTGACGAACTATACTTGGATTAGATTCTATACTAGATGCAATTGCCCTACTTGAAAGATCTCCATCTTTATAAATATCAAGATAGCTAAGCAAATGAATTGCATCACTTAATTTATAAGAGTACTTCATATCACCATTGTAAGCTGATACTCATTAATGAGCAAGAACTTCTTTAATTGATTCTACAATTGGAGTTACTGGACGACCTAAAGCTTCAGCTAAATCATTGGTGTTTTCTTCAAGAGAACCGTCATTAATTGGAGCTTGGAATGACGCAAACATTGCAGCAGTAGCTGAATCAAGACCAGTCTTTTCTAAATATTTAATGTATTCATCTTCAGATACTTGCTTTATTTCAAAATCATTGCCAGTAGCCTTCTTCAATGCTTCTCCCAATTCTTCATAGCTACGGCTAGCACCTGCTAATTCATAAATTTCTTTAGAATTTTCAGAAGCTAAAACTTTAGCAGCAGCTTCTGAATAGTCACCTTCAAGTGCCCAACCTGCTTTATTGTTTGCCCAATAAAGTGCAGGTTGATCCGCAACACCACTCTTTAAGAAACCAATTTCATTTTCAAGATACCAATTGTCACGTAAGAATGAGTGAGCAATTCCTGCATCTTTAATAGCATTTTCGGTAATTCTATGGTCTTCTGCTAATGCACTCTTAGAAGTTTGTGCATGAGGGAAGCTTGTATAAGCTACAAACTTAACGCCATTCTTTTTCATTGCATCTACTACATTCTTTTGAGCAGTAGCACGGTCAACCTTTCCACCTGGTTGTGAAGAAATAAATAAAACTTTATCAATGCCCTTTAAAGCTGCTTCCATTGATGCAACTTCATCATAGTTACCAACACGAACTTCATTATTTGGATATAAGCCTTGAGCCTTTTCAAGATTACGGTCAATAACTACTACATTTTCAGCACCAACTAATTCATTAAGTACTTTAACAGCACCTTGACCAAAACGACCAGCAGCAGCAGTAACAGCGTATTTCATAATATATCTCTCCTTTGTTAACTTGTTCATTTATAATTTACAAGTATTATGATATCACGTGTTGATTTTTTGTCAACATCTTTTTCTATTATTTTTAGAATTTTCTGTTTTTTTCTTATATAGCAAGAGCTACTATCAATATATTTGACTTAGTATAAAATAATTGTTACCTTATACTTGTTAAAAATAAATAAACATAAGGAGGGAAGTATGAACCAAACAGAACGTCGAAAATTTTTAATTAAACAATTATTATCTGAATATAAAGATGCTGCCAAAGTTACAATTCCTGAAGATTCTTTTCAACAAAAATTATTACTGCGATCTCTTATGAATGTCCGAGAACCCGCTAAAATCAGTCCTGAATTTCAAAAAGTTCAAGATGAATATTTAAAAGAAGAAGCCATTAAAAAAGGAATTGTTAAAGCTACTACATTTTCTAACGGTTTATCAGTTTGGCAAGGAGACATCACCCGCTTAGAAGTGGATGCAATTGTCAACGCCGCAAACAGTGGAATGACTGGATGTTACTTACCTAATCATAATTGTATCGATAATGCTATTCATACTTTTTCTGGAATTGAATTAAGAAACTATTGTGCACAATTAATGTTTGAACAAGGTCATCCAGAAGAAACAGGTCAAGCTAAAATTACCCCTGCTTATAATTTGCCCAGCAAATATATAATCCATACAGTAGGACCAATAGTAGAAGAAAAAGTAACTAATGAAGAAAAACAACAATTAACTAACTGCTACCTAAATTCTTTAATTTTGGCAGATGAATATAATTTAAGCAGTATTGCTTTTCCATGTATTTCAACTGGAGTATTTCATTTTCCAAATGAATTGGCAGCACAAATTGCAGTAAGAACTGTAAAAGATTATTTAAACAAAAATTCCCAAACATCTATTAAAAAAGTAATCTTTAATGTATTTAAAGAAAAGGATAAAAAAATCTATGAACAATTACTCAACCAAAATAACTAATATCCATAACTTGCTTACTAATTCAGACAGTATTGTCATTGGAGCAGGGTCAGGACTATCTACCGCAGCTGGAATGACATATTCTGGGGCTAGATTTGAAAAATATTTTCCAGATTTTGCTAAAAAATACGGTATTACTGATATGTATAGTGGTGGATTTTATCCATTTGAAAACACAGAAACTTATTGGGCCTACTGGAGCCGCAATATCTGGGTCAACCGCTACATTCCAGCTCCTAAAGATACTTATCGCAAACTATTACAATTAGTAAAAGATAAAAACTACTTTGTCATCACTACCAATGTTGACCATCAATTTCAAAAAGCGGGTTTTTCAAAAAATCGACTATTTTATACTCAAGGGGATTACGGTTTATTTCAAAAGAAAAATAACGATGGAAAAACTTACGATAATTATAGTCTAGTAAAACAGATGATTTTATCTCAAGGATTTGAAATTGGTCAGAATAATGAACTAATTATCCCTAAAAACGGTATAAAAACAAAAATTTCTTCTAAATTAGCTATAGAAGCAAATCAATATATCAAAAATCTCCGCGAAGATGACAACTTCTTAGAAGATGATGGTTGGCATCAAGCTGCTCAAAATTACCAGCATTTTCTTGAAGATAATTCAGACAAAAAAGTTGTTTATTTTGAGATTGGTGTTGGAATGAATACACCTGGTATTATTAAATATCCTTTCTGGAAATTCACTTATAATAATCCACAAGCGCATTTCATTACAATTGATACGCAAAAACCTTTTTATCCCGAAGAAATTGCTCCAAAATCAATAAGTGTTGAAGCAGACATTAATGATGTATTGAACGATTTAGTTAAATAAAAAAGCTCCACAAAAAAGTGGAGTTTTTTTATACTTCTTTTCAAAGTCATTTTGTATTAATCACATTTTTATAATGCTCACCATAATAATCTACCATTGTAGATTCACCTAAAATTTTAAATATTTGAATTGCTTCATTCATCTTAATTTTTCCAAATTTATTTTTTCTTTTATATTCTAAATATCCTTGTGCATACAGAAAAACTGTCTTTTCATAATAAAAGAATTCATTATTTAATATCTTATCAATTTCTTCAATAAGATATTCACAATCATTAAATTCTTTTCTATCTATACTTACTAATAAACAATTAATAGCAAGTTGCACTACTAATTTTTTATTAGTTTTATTAGTTGAACTATACACATAACTATTAATCATTTCTTTAGTTAATGTAAAAAGAGTTTGATAACTTATTGTCCGCATACAATTCCCCAATAAAACTATTTCATAATATCCCCATTTTTCTACTTTAAACAGATAGTCTGTCAATTCAATCATTTCTTCTTCATTAGGATATATTGATTTATCTAGAGAATATATAATTGACTTTAACATAGTTTTTTCTAAAGAATTCAACTTATACGGGGAACTTTTAAGTAGCCTTTTAATACTATCAAAATCTTTTTCTCTATGTTTTTCACCAATATATTTTTCCAATTTGATGAAAGAATTATCAGAATTCATTCCACATAAAAGAATATACTCATCCAAAGAAATATGAAGTTTATTTAACAAATTTATAAGTTTATTACATGAAATTTCTGACTCTTCACGTTCAAATCTAGAAATTTGCGACTTAGACAAATTTTCATCAGCTAATGAAGTAATAGTAATCTGCTTACTTTGTCGTATTTGTCTAAATATTTTTCCCAAATTTTGTTTCATAATAAATTCCCATTTTTGCAACAAATAAAATATAAATCAGAAATTAAAGAAAGATTGGAGAAAAAATGAAAGATATTAAAAAATACATTTCAGTATTAGTAATGATTACTAACATCATTATTATTATGAATTCTTAGTAAATCACTGTTGTTAAGTGATTACTTATTTATAACATAGACTGGAGAAACAGATGAATAATTTAGAATTATTAACTTCTAACAACAAAGAATTTTTCATAAAAGAATTATCTCAAGCTCTAAATCAACTTATTGATTGGAAAATTGACAATTCTAAAGTTCATAGTCCACAAGCTACAGATTCTTCTATTTTCACTGAAGAATTACCCACGAACGGTAATGATTTGCACACTACCATCAATGAGATTTTAAGCTCATTAAATAATAATATAAACTTTTCTAGCAAACGATTTATGGGCTTCCCAGATACTGGAAATTCAATGGCTGGTTTAATAGCTGCAATTGTTGAAGTGTTTTTACAACAAAATTTAATTAATAAAGAAATCTGCTCCCCTATAGGTACAAAAATAGAAGCCACTGTTATTTCATGGCTTCGGCAAATTATAGGCTACTCTTATACCAATACTATAAAAGATGTTGCTGAACTAGGAGGAGCTATTACTACCGGAGGTGTTATGTCAAACACATACGCTCTTATGGCTGCAAAAGAAAAATATCCAGATAAAAATATCGTAATTTTACCAGATAATATTGGTCATTATTCTCTAAGCTATGCAACAGATTGGCTAAATTTAAATACAAAAATTATTTACTGTAAAACTATCAATTATAAAATGTCATTATCACATTTAAAATATCTTTTACAGAAATATAACCATAAAATTTTATTCATTGGTGTTTATGCGTGTGATTCTATGACTTCTACTTGTGAAGACTTAAATAAGATTTATGATTTAGTAAATAAATCAAACTTAAATTTGTAGCTACATTGTGATGCATGTCATGGATTTGTATTAAACTTTTCTTCAAAATATAAATCTAAAGTCAAATACTTAAAATATTTCGATAGTTGCACTATGGATCCACACAAAGTTTTATGGCTTCCTTACACATTAAGTGCTGTTTTAATGAAAAATACTAGTGATTTTCAAAAACTTTCACGAGGAAATTCATTAATTATGGATGATCCATTATCTTTTGGACGAACCACTCCATTTATTGGAAGCAAATCTTACGATAGTTTAAAACTTTGGATGGTTATTAAAACAATTGGAACCAAAAGAATTGGTGAAATGGTTAATAAGAGAATTGAAAATGCTAAAAAATTTTATAAATTACTTAGTCAAAATAATTCTTTTACTGTAGAAAATAACGAAATATTATTTTCTGTCATATTTCAATATTCACCCTCTGGAAATATGACAAATCGACAAAAAAACAAATTAAATCAATACCTATATAAAACTATGTTGGAAGAAGGAAAGTACTATTTTCATGGCTTTAAAATAAATGTTAATGGAGTGAATAAATTTGTCTTACGCTACAACAGTGGAAACACAACTCTTCAAAAACAAGATTTAAGTTTAGCTATAAATTATATTAAACAATTAGGACTTAAAATTGGAGGAAATTATGAATAAAATAGAGTTAGTAAATAATTTCTTTGACAGCGAAAAGCTTCAAGGGACTAGAATTTTTTATGGAAGTTGTATTGAAGATAATTTAGACTCTAAAGATGTAGATTGTTGTATTATAACAGAACAGAAAGTAGATAAGAACTTTTATATTCGTTATAAAAACTTTCTTTTACAAAATGGTCTAATACTTGATGAAGAAGTTAAATATGAAGATAAACTTATTTTAAGTAAAAATAAAATACTTCATGCAATAAGAAATTATCCTAAACAAAACCCAATAGTGGATTTAAACACTCGATACCCCGAAGCAGTTGATAGATTAATTGTCAATATTTTTACTACTAAAACTAAAGTTTTTGATGATAACGGAATTTATAATAAGCTTAGCGATGTTGCATGGAAAACAGTATTACAAAAATTTAAATCACTAGGTGGAAAAACTTTTTCTGATTTTATAAAAATTTTTCAAGTTAACAAAAATTATAAAAAATACTGGGGCTATACACCACGAGTTCTTCACGAACTTTTTAATAGATTTTATCAACATAAATCTACCGATACTTTTATTAAACTATTGAAAAAAAATGTTATTACTCATCCTTATAAAATAGCAGTATTTTCTTCAGAAAGAAATTTAACTTATAAAGATTTAGATATAATGTCTGATAATATAGCTAAAGCCTTATTAAAATTCAATTCAAAATATGTAATTGTTAATTACCCACATAGTTTTGAATTAATACCAATTGTATATGGGATTTTAAAAGCAGGAAAAGTTTATATTCCTGTAGATTATACTAGCTCTAATTTAGAGATTAATAATATTAAAAAGAAGTTTAATAATTACATTTATTTAAGCGATACATTTTCTGATGTACCTATTACCAAAACTATAAACTTACCTCATCAAATAATAGATTACCTCCAAAACGAAATTGCTTACATTATTCACACATCTGGTACTACAGGACAACCTAAAGGAGTATGTATTAGTAGAAAAAACTTAAATTATATTTTAAATGCTTGTCAAACAATTGCTCCTATTTCTAAAAATGACTGTTATTTATTCTCAACAAGAAATACTTTTGATGTATCTATTACGGAAATGTTCAGTTTCCTATATTCTGGTGGATCTGCTTTTGTATACTCAGTAAAAAGCAAAGACTTTTATAAACGATTACCACAAGCTATTGAACAATATCATATTACACATATAGCCTTATCTCCTTCTGTTTTAAGTATGTTACTAAAATACAATAATAAAGACTCACTTAATATAATTGATAAATTAAAATATTTAATAGTTGCAGGAGAAGAATTTAAAACAGAACTACTAGAACAAGTAAACAAAAAATTATTTAAAGTTAATATTTTGAATGTCTATGGACCCACGGAAACAACTGTGTATGCTACTAGTTTTAATGTTCGAAAAACTTCTTCTAATGCTCAAAGGGTTCCAATTGGTAGTCCACTTCCAGGTGTAAAAGTATTAATACAAAATAATGAATTACTTATTGGAGGAGAAGGAGTTTCTTTAGGATACTTCAATGATTCACAAAAAACTAAGCAAGCTTTTGAAAAAATAAATAATCAACTTTTTTATCATACTGGAGATATAGTAAAGAAAGAAAATCATAACATTATATATTTAGATAGAAAAGATAATCAAATTCAAATTTATGGAATTAGAGTTGAATTAGGCGATATTCGTTCTTTAATTTCTAAGGTTATTAATGATTCCTCTCGTGAACTAGAAGTTACATATGAAAATAAAATTTTGACACTGTACTATACTGGAAAATTAATACCAAATTTACGAAAAAAGTTAGAACAACATATAGTTTCTTATAAAATTCCTACTAGATATATAAATTTACCCAGCTTTCCTTTAACCAGTAGTGGAAAAATTGATAGAAAAAAATTAACTAGTACTACTTTTATGAAACCTGTAGATTCTCTATCCTTATCTACTAATAATTCTCAAATATTTAATATTGTAAAAAAATCAACTGAAACAATATTAAATCAATCAATTGAACCTAATGATAATCTTTTAAACTCAGGATTAGATTCGTTGAATTCTATTGAATTAATATTGAGTTTAGAACAACAACTTAATATTAATTTAGATAATTTAAATTTATATTCTTATCCTTCAATAAATAAAATTACTTCATTTATTGAAAATACTAAGATACTTTCTAGTTCAAAAACTAAATCTCAAACTAATAATTCTTCAAACATTCAAATTAAAAATATTCCTATAAATCAAAAAATAGAATATACATTTCCTGCATATTTTTATGCTAAAATTTATCATTCATTAAACTTTAATAGTAAATTATATGGGAGAATATTTTTAGGTAAACACCGAATTAGCTATGAAGAAATTTATCATAAACTTTCTAAAGTAGAAGTTTTTAAAACAATTCTTTCAAAAGACTTAAGTACTTTTGAAGTATTAGATACACCTATTAACATTTCAAAATTCCAAGTTAATAAAGCTCGTACAAATTTAAAAGATAAATTAAAAAATGCCGTAGATTTAAGTATTAATAGGCATGGCTTATTATACAAATTTGTTTATTTAGAAGATGAAAATGAAGCTATTTTATACTATTCCATCGATCATAGTATTTGTGATACAGGATCTTTAGATGCATTAGAGCGATATATTTTAGGTGTTTATGATGAATCAACCAACTACTCAAAATATATTAACGAAGTATTTAAACATAATACACTAACAAATGTATTAAAAGAACTAGATACTTTTAATACCCAAAACAATACAAAAGTACTAAAAATTTTATCTAACTTAGAAAATAAGATCAGTTTCGTTAATTTACATTTTTTAGATACTAAAACAAAAAATATTTATTCAGAAATATTAATCTTTCTAAAAAATAAACTTTTAGAAGCCTATGATATAGACAAATTAAAGGTTAATCTTATTTTCAATATTAGAAAATTTGATAACAATATTGATTATTCTTCAACAATAGGTGATTTACATATTGGATTAACTTACTTACTAAAAAAAGATATTGATGTTGCAAAGGAATTAGACAATTTAATTTTACAATATAAAAATAAAATGTTTAATCCTAAAGCTATTGGTTACAAACATTTTCCTAACATGAATTCAAACGAGAAAAAAATTATAAAATGTTTTGATGATACAGTATATGTCTCTATTGATTACTTAGGAATAGTTTCGGCTGATGATTTCAAAAAAATCAAAAAAAATATTAAGCATACTAATCGCGAAATAAATAAGCTTAATAGTAATAAGCTTAATATTACTGCTTATATTGTCGATAATACTTTAAAACTTATATTATCAAAATGTTTATAATTTTTTCTATACAAGTGGTCGTCCAATGAAAAAACAAAACAAAAACATTATTTTAGCTATTAGTAGTAAATGTATTTCTCAAGTCGGTGATATTATGTTTGACTTTGCTAACAACAGTTTTCTTGCTGGATTAGGAGCAAAGTCTATCTCATTAGTGGGAATCTATCAAGCTAGTGAAAGCATTGTAGGAATATTATTTAATATGTTTGGTGGAGTAATCGCCGATAATTTCAGAAGAAAGAAAATAATTGTTTTAGGTAATTTGCTTAGTGGAATAGCTTGCATTCTATCTTCCCTAATTACTCAAAATAACATTCTAATTTACGCAATTATATTGGTAAATATATTTTTAGCAGTTATGAATTCTTTTTCTAGCCCCGCTTATAAAGCATATACAAAAGAAATAGTCGAAATTAATAAAATTACTCAACTAAATTCTTACTTAGAAACTGGTAGTACAATTATCAAAGTATTATTTCCAATAATTTCTGTTGTGTTCTATAAATTATTAGGAATTCAAGGAGCATTAATATTAGATGGATTATCTTTTTTACTTGCTTCATTATTACTGTCTTTTACTAAAGAAAGAAATATAGAAGAGAACGATAGAAATAAGGATTTAAAATTTAAAAATATTTTTCTGGATTTAGTTGATGGTATTAAATACCTTATGAATCATAAAAAAATTTTTTTATTAATAATTCTTTCCGCTCTAGTTAATTTCTTTTTAGCCGCATATAATTTATTATTACCTTACAGTAATAAAATGTTTCCAATATTTTCTGTTGATTTATACGCTATATTTTTATCCTCTATAGCTATTGGTGGCATAATTGGATCAATTTTTAGTAATTTAATAAATAAAAAATTATCTATCTATACTTTAACCCTTTATCTTGGATTATCAGGGCTACTGCTTACACTTACTCCTTTTATTTATTATTTATTTAAAAATTATTTTGCTTTAGCCTTTATGTTAATGATGTTTAACTTATTTCTTACCATTTTTAATATTCAGTTTTTTTCACTTATTCAAAAAGAAGTAAGTAATAAATACCTAGGTCGAGTTTTTGGAATTATTTTTACAATTGCTGTACTTTTTATGCCAATCGGAACAACAGTATTCTCTATTATTCTTAATACTAAAGCTTCATTAAATTTTGCATTTATAGGTATAGCAATAATAATTTTAGCAATTTCCTTTATGGTCTTATTAAAGCTAAATTACCAAAAGGCAAAGCAAATAAAAGAAGTAGCTAAAAAAGGCAAATTTTGAATAAAAATAAAATCATTGATATATCAAGATTCAATATAATCTAGATTATCAATGATTTTTTTCAATATAAATGTATTTCTATAATATTATCTAATACTTCTTTTCAAAGTCATTTTGCATTAACTTAACAAATTGCGGATAATTTTCTACTTCAAATAAGGGATGCAAGTTTAATGTGTTTTTACGATGGCGATGATTATACCAAACACTATCAAAGCCATACTTTTCTGCACCTAAAATATCCGATTGAAGACCATCTCCAAAAAAGATCGTCTGATCGGGACTAATCTCTGTTCTGCTAAAGAAATAATCAAAAGCATGTTCATCAGGCTTAGAATAATGCGCTTCTTCAGAAGTCACAATTAAGTCAAAGTAATCTTTAATCCCTGCAAGCTCTAAGCGATGTCGCTGCATAAACTTTTCCCCGTTGCTAAGCACAGTCAATTTATATCCTTGCTTCTTAGCAAACTTCAAGGTATCTTCAACTCCCGGTAGAAGCTTATGTGCTTCACCAAAATATGAACGATATTCTTCCATCGCTTTTAATCCATCTATTTCTAAGTCAAAGTTTTCTTTAATAAAATCATGGAATGTTTTTTCACTTAATTCTTCATAAGTAATTTCACCTTGTTCAAGTTGACGCCACAAACCTTGATTATAGGCATGATATTGGCGTTGAAGCTCAGGTGTTAATTGCCAGCGATTCTTATTAAATAAACTATGAAGTGCATAATCCTCTGTTGCAGCAAAATCAATTAAAGTATCATCAACATCAAAAATTATCTGTTTATATTTCACTAAATGATCTCCCTTCTTATTCGTCATTTCTCAAAACTAAATTATAACAATAATAGAAAAAACTAGCTGAGATTAAGCAGGTTAATATTTCTTAGAAGTTAAAGCTTATTTACCCATCTTTAGAAAACGTTAACATAAACGTCTCATAAAGTTCACAAAGTCGTTGTATAATGACAGTATAGTCAAAAAAGTATTAATATTTGTTATGGTAGTAACCTTTAAGAGGAACAACAATGAAATTAAATAAAAAAATCATCATCGGAGCAACGGCACTTGCCCTAGGAAGCTTATCCGTAGTTGCAATTAACACTAACAACTCTAACTACGTTTCTGCTTCTGCTGCAAGCACTAAAGAAACTACCGTTAAATTGCGCTTGAATCATAACTCCTATGTCTATGATAAAAATGGAAAAAGGCTAAAGAAATATAAAGGCAAAAAAGCCCTTATAAAAAAATCCCAGAAGTTAACAATAAAAGGTAAAATAGAGCCTATTCAAAAAGCAAAAAGATATTACTTTTATGGAAAACTTGAAAATGGTAATCGACCTGCTTACTGGTTAACATATAAAAAAATAAACAATGATTATTATTACAGTATCGGTAACAAAGGATACATAAAATGTGTTAATGTGAAAACAATTGATGGTTATAGTTTAATGTCTACCGAAGCAACTGTAACAATAAAGCCACGTATAGAAAAAGTAGCTCGCACTTGGAACAAATTAGGTGAACAAACTACTAAAACATATAAAAGTGGACAAAAACTAATCATTAATGATACAAATATTTTACCAAACCAAAATACCTATTCTTATCGAGTCAAGGGAACAGATTATTGGATATCGGCGCAAGACTTAAAATCCTACCCTAGACCTTCTCATATGGTTACATCTCGCATACTTCGCTATAATTAAAAACACAACTCAACGATTCAGAAATTCATTCCTGAATCGTTTTTTCTTATAATTTCTTGTTGACATCTAATTCAACAATCTATAAAATCTAAACTATCAGATACGAAAGGAAATTTTTACTATGATTAGTTTTACTATTAACAAACGTTGGCAATTCCAGCACTAGGTTGAAACTATGTCTTTGGCACAGATTCGACCTCTTTAGTTCGCAATCTGTGCTGGTAAAAATTTCCATCATAATTTACCCGCACAACTACTTAGTGCGGGTTTTGTTTTAGGCAAGTTCTGCACACAGAACTTGCCTTTTTGTTTTGGGAGGAAAACTATGAAACGACTAATTGCAACAATTATCGGGCTTTTTGCTTTTTTAATCGTGGCTTTTGTCAGTGAAATCAATAAAAAAAATCAAGAAGCTGCTACCCCTACTGTCGGAATCTTGCAGACAATGAGCCACCCAGCACTGGATCAGATTCATGACGGAATAGTTCAAGGCTTAAAAGATGAAGGCTATATCAATGGAAAAAATTTGCATATTATTTTTCAAAATGCTCAAAATGACCAAAGCAATTTAAAGTCAATGAGTGACCAATTTCAAAATAAAAATGCTCAAGCCGTCATTGGAATTGCTACACCTGCTGTTCAATCTTTAGCTAATGAAAGTGGCTCTACTCCTGTAATTATGGGAGGAGTAAGTGACCCAGTTGGAACTGGTCTTGTCAAAAGCTTAAAATATCCCGGCGGAAAAATTACCGGTGTCAAAGACCAGCAACCTTTATCTGAACAATTAAAACTTATCCAAGAAATCATGCCAAATTTAAAAAATATCGGCATAATTTATACCTCAAGTGATGATTCATCAACTGGAGAAGCGCGTGAATTTAAAAAACTAGCTCAAAAACAAGGCCTAACAGTTAAACCTTACACTATTACTTCTACTAACGATATCGAACAAGTTGCTCAAACTATGGCTGGCAAAGTACAAGCTGTGTATATTCCAACTGACAATACAGTTGCTTCTGCCATTTCTACTCTACTTAAAGCAACTAATAATGCCAAGATTCCAGTTTTTCCAGCAGCTGATACGATGGTTAAATCTGGAGGACTAGCAACAAGAGCAGTCAGTCAATTCGATATGGGAGTTTTAACTGGAAAAATGACCGCTGAAATTCTCAAAGGCAAAAAGCCTGAAAACATGCCTATTCAAACTGTTCATCAATATGAAACTGTTATAAATTTAAAAACTGCTAAAGAATTAGGAATTAGTATTCCAGATTCAATTTTAAAAGCTGCTAAAAAGAAAGGAAGTATTATTAAATGAATCTAGTTACATCTACTATCGGTCAAGGATTATTATGGGGAATCCTTGCATTAGGTCTTTACTTATCTTTTAGAATTCTTAACTTCCCAGATATGACTGTAGAAGGAACATTCCCATTTGGGGCTGCTATTTGCGTAAGTTCTATTGTTCATGGTGTTAATCCATGGCTTGCTACCTTGCTTTCTTTTATTGCTGGGATGATTACTGGAAGTGTAACAGGATTACTTTATACAAAAGGAAAGATTCCTGTTCTTTTAGCTGGTATTTTAACCATGACTGGTGTTTATTCAGTGAACTTGCGTATATTAGGAAAGGCTAACGTTGGACTACTTAATCAAGCTACAGTATTAAATGAAAAGTTTTTAGACAAATTACCAACGAATTTTCCTACTATTATGATTGGTTTAATTTTTGCAGTTATTATCGTTATTTTGCTGGCAATTTTTCTTAATACAGATTTAGGACAAGCTTTTATTGCAACTGGTGATAATGAAAAGATGGCGCGTTCAATTGGTATTAATACTGATAATATGAAAATCTTAGGATTAATGGTATCAAATGGTTTGATTGGATTAGCAGGCGGTCTTCTTGCACAAAATGGCGGTTACGCTGACGTTAACATGGGAATTGGAACAATGGTTATTGGTCTGGCTGCAATAATTATTGGGGAAGTTGTGTACGGAAAGAATTTAACTTTAACTGCCCGATTAGTCGCAGTCGTTATTGGAAGTATCCTTTATCGCTTAGTTTTACTTTTAGTATTACAACTCGGATTTAGTACTAATGATTTCAAACTTATTTCAGCAATTATTTTAGCAATTTGTATGATGCTTCCTTTACTCCAGCAAAAATTTCATTTAAAAAAACTACTTAAGAAAGGAATTGAAAAACCATGAGTACATTAAACCTGCAAAATATTACTACTACAGTTAATGTGGGAACCAGTGAAGAAAAAAAGATTTTAAAAAACATTAACCTAAATCTTGAGGACGGCGATTTTGTAACTTTACTTGGAACAAATGGTGCTGGAAAATCTACTTTGCTTAATATTATTAATGGTTCACTTTTTCCAACTAGTGGAAAAGTCTTATTAGATAATCAAGATATTACCCACTTATCAGAAGTTAAACGAGCAAAATATATCTCACAAGTTTTTCAAGATCCTAAAATGGGAACTGCTCCTAGAATGACAGTAGCAGAGAACTTACTTCTAGCTACTCAACGTGGGCAAAAGCGCCGTTTGCGTTTGAGAGGTTTAGAAAAACACTTAAATGAATTAAAAAAAGAGACTGCTCAATTGCCTAACGGTTTAAGTGATAGACTTAATACTTTTGTCGGCAGTCTTTCAGGAGGTCAACGACAAACGCTCAGTTTTTTAATGGCAACTATTAAAAAGCCAAAACTTCTTTTGCTCGATGAACATACTGCAGCCCTTGATCCTAACACTAGCCATCAATTATTAGAATTAACCAACAAAACTGTAACCCAGCAACATTTAACTTGCATAATGATAACACATCAGTTAAAAGATGCTTTAAAATATGGCAATCGAATCATTATTTTAAATAACGGAAAAATAGTTTTAGATGTTAAAAATTCCGAAAAGGAAAAATTAACTGAAGACGATATCCTTCAATACTTTAGCGATTAAAAAACACTGTTTTTAAAAATAATCTTTATTTTTTCGGGATTTTCCCTTGCATTAAATAACTAAAGTTATATAATATAGTTGTCAGGTGAATGAGATAGAAAGACGAGGTTATTATTATGTTGAACATGAAGAAAGTTATCACAGTAGTTTCAGGTTTGGTTCTTGGTTTAAGTTTAGCTTCAAGCACAGTTGAAGTTAGTGCTGCTACTTTAGCACCAGCTCCTAAGCTTACTCAAGCAGAAGATATGCCAACTAACCCTGCTATTCAAAAAGGTGATAAAGTTTTCGTAGTTGTTCAAGATACTAAGAAGCAAACTGTTTCTGTTTACAATAAAGATGCTAAAAAAACTTCAAAAACTATCAAGATGGGGACTACCTGGACTGCTAAAGCCACTAAGAAAGTCAACGGAAAGAAATTAGTTCGCGTTAACAAATCTGAATGGCTTAATGCAAAAGACCTCGTTAAGGACTAATTCTATCTCATAACCATTCATCATAAGGACTAGGGAAAGAAAAAGAAGCATTTCGACATGAAATGCTTCTTTTTTTACCTTAAATTTCATTTTTAGTTACAAATTATCTTTTGGATTTAAATCAAGTTTTGGATTCAAATTACCAATATGACCAGATTCTTTCCCCATTGTAGGAGCAATTTGTGCATTAATAAGGCTTGGTTTGCCACTTTCATAAGCTTCATTTAATGCTTTAATCATTTCATCGTGATTAGTTACAAAGTAACTATTTCCACCAAAAGCCTTAGAAAGATACTCATAATGAGCATTATCATTCAATTGCGTTGGACCTGGCTGATCTGGAACCACTTGGTCAATTCCATTGTAGATTCCGCCATTATTAACAACTACAACAGTAATTGGCAAATTATAACGACAAATTGTACTCATTTCCATTCCATCAAAACCAAAAGCACTATCACCATCAAGTGCAATTACATGCTTTCCAGTTTCAACAGCTGCAGCAATCGCATAGCCTAAGCCAATTCCCATCACGCCCCAAGTACCAGTATCAATTCTATGGCGTGGTAAGTTCATATTAATAAGGTCACGACCGATATCCAAAGTATTTGCCCCTTCACTTACTAAGTATGTATCTGGGTGTTTTTGGAATAATTGATTAATCGGCTCGATTGTTCCATAATAACCAAATTTCGGAGCAGTAAAGGATGCTTCAATTCTAGCTGAGAATTTGGCATCATTTTTCTCAACATCTTGTTCAATTCTATCAAGCCAATCTTGTGGAGCTTGAACACCAGCTTTTTTAACAGCCGGAACTAATTTTTCTAATACTGACTTAATATCTCCTTGAAGCGGAGCTGAGATTTTACGGTTTGAATCAAATTCAGTAGCATCAATATCTACTTGAATGAACTTTACATCTTCTGCAAATAATGGTGATTCCCCATTTGAAAGCATCCAGTTAAGTCTTGCCCCAACTAATAAGACTACATCTGCATTATTAAGTGAAAGTGATCTTGCAGCAACTGCAGAAGATTTATGAGTATCAGGAAGCAATCCCTTAGCCATAGACATTGGTAAAAATGGAATACCAGTTTCTTCAACTAATTCCTTAATCTCATCTTCACTTCTAGCATATGCGGCACCTTTTCCAAGTAAAATCAAAGGACGCTTAGCGTTCTTCAAAAGTTTAACAGCACGATTGATTGCTTCATCAGAAGGTAATTGTTTTGGAGCTGGGTCAACTAATTTATAAATTCCGGTTTCTTCTTTTGTCGCCATATCAGTAATAGTTGCAGCCGGCAAGTCCAAATATACACCGCCGGGACGACCACTTACTGCAGTTCTAATTGCACGAGCTACAGCTAATCCCATATCTTGTGCGCGGTCAACTCGGTAAGCAGCCTTACAAAATGGTTTTGCAATGTTGTATTGATCCATACCTTCATAATCGCCCCTATTTAAATCAATAATGTGACGATCAGAAGAACCTGAAATCATAATTAATGGAAAACAGTTTTCAGTTGCTTGAGCTAATGCGGCAATCCCATTTAAAAACCCTGGCGCAGAAACTGTCAATGCCAAGCCAGGCTTTCCAGTTAAAAAACCAGCTGCAGCTGCAGCATCAACAGCGGAGTCTTCACGTCTAAAGCCGTAATATTTCATTCCCTTAATTTGAGCTAGTCTTGCAAAGTCAGTTACAGGAATACCTACAACACCATAGATATTGTGCAAACCATTTGCTTGCAAAGCATCAATAAGTAAATCTGCCCCTGAAAATTTGGTTTCATCGGCCATAATAATCCTTCTTTCAATAATACACGATAAAATATAGCCACTACTTCAACGCTACTGTAATCTTTTTAAAAATGCTTTTCAAGCCTTTGCACTTGTAATTCATTTTATTTGTATTCCCTTATAAATGAGACTATGGTTAGCATGAATAGGTTTATTTTATATTAGCTCTATAAGCTTAATGGCATTATTTCAATACTTATTAAGTCTAAGGAACTGTATTGTTTGATAAGGAGATAATTATGACTAGCATACTTATCAATGACATCGTTCCAATCCTTGTCATTATGATTTTAGGATATCTGTGCGGTAAATTTCGTTTCTTTGATAATGACCAAAGGCAAGGGTTAAATAAATTAGTTCTAAATATTGCCCTTCCTGCTGCGTTGTTTATCTCTATTGTAAAGGCTACACGCTCAATGTTTGCACAAGATATAGTCTTAACTTTAATTTCTGTATTTGGTGTAACAGGATTGTTCATGCTAAGCTATTTTCTTGATAGAAAAATGTTCCACCGTAATACTCAAGAAGCTGCTGTTTGTGCGTTGATTGCTGGTTCACCTACTATTGGATTTTTAGGATTTGCGGTACTTGACCCAATCTATGGTAACAATACCACCACCAACCTAGTTATAGGAATAGTTTCTATTGTAGTTAATGCTATTACTATTCCAATTGGACTTGCATTAGTTGAAAAAGGACAAGAAAAAACACGTCATGAAGTAGCTAAAAATACATCCACTAAAACTACCACTGTCACAATTCCCGGAAGAAAACCCGGAGAAAAAGCTATTTCACGCGATATTCCTGACGGCGTGCCTGTTACAGATGAAGAAGCAAAAGCACTCGGCGAAAAAGGACTTGATCGTGAAATTGACTTAGTTCGAGCTGAAATGCATGATCATGCTGGCGAAAATAATAAAGCTAAAAAGATGAATCCTACTTTGAGAGCTATTTTAAATGCGGTTAAACAACCAGTTGCAGCGGCTCCTCTTCTTGCAGTTATCTTTGTTTTAATTGGAATTCACATTCCAAATTCATGGGCACCAACTTTCGATTTAATTGCTAAAGCAAATGCCGGAGTTGCAGTTTTAGCTGCTGGTCTTGCACTATCAACAGTTAAATTCACAATTGATAAAGAAGGTATTTGGAATACTTTCTATCGTTTATTCTTCACTCCAGCCGTAATTGTAGCTGCTGCTTATATCTGCGGAATGGGTAGTGATCCAATGAAAATTTCAATGCTTTGCTTGGCTACTGGTTTACCACCTGCATTTTCTGGAATTATTATTTCTAGTCGTTATAACATTTATGTCAAAGAAGGTGCTAGTTCTGTTGCCATTTCTACTGTAGTCTTTGCAGCCAGTTGTATTTTCTGGATTTGGTTCTTGCCAGTATTACATGGAATGCTTCACTAAAAATAACAACTAATAATAACTATTGCATGGAAATTGCTCCATGCAATTTTTTGTTAAAAAACGTTATTAATAACAAAATTATTTTTATTTTTTGTTATTGTTTTTTGGCACTTTTAACCCCTTATCCCTTGCAGGAGTAAGACTTCGTCTCTTAAAACTTTTTATAAAAAATACTTGCATTTAATAACTAATGTTATATAATAGAATTGTCAAGAGGAAATGAAGAGTTAATAGAATCGAAGGTATTTAAAATGATGAACGTTAAAGGTTTTGTAAAAGTTGTTTCTAGTGTTGTTGTTGGTATGAGTCTTATGGGTGTTGCTTCTACTGCTCAAGCTGCTAGTTTCGAAGCTCCAAAGCTAGGTATTGCACAAGAGATGCCAACTAACCCAAGCATTCAAAAAGGTGAAAAGATCTTTGTTACTATCAAGGACACTAAGAAGCAAACAGTAGCAGTTTACAACAAGGATGCTAAGAAGACTTCAAAGACTGTAAAGATGGGTTCAACTTACACTGCAAAAGATGTTAAGAAAGTTCATGGTAAGAAGATCGTTAAGATTAACAAGAGTCAATGGCTTAGCACTAAGGATGTTGTAAAGGATTAATTTACAAAATTAAATACTTTTCGATCTATAAAAAGAAATCAGGCATTCTATGAGAATGTCTGATTTTTGTTATTTCTTAATAATTTTGGTGTATAATAATTTTCAATTTCGGAGGTATAAAAAATGCTTTCACTATTATTAGCATTATTCCTAATTTGGTTCTTGTTCAAATTAGGAATTGGATTTATTAAAATTCTGATTGCACTTGTTGCTATCGGATTAACATTCGTATTTTTTGCATATTTAGTAATTCCACTTATCGCAATCTTATTTGTTGGTGGATTATTATTCGCGATAATTAGTTAAGGAAAAAACGGACCGTTCAAGTGTCCGTTTTTAATTTATTTTTTCATGAATCATTTTAATGTGGGGACTCCCAGCAAGTATGAATTCTTTACCTATTGTCCTAAAATTATACTTTTCATAATAACCCTTAACAGGTACTTGAGCTTCAATTTCAATTTCTTTTTCAGGAAAATAATCTCGAATCGCCTGCATGATTTTATCCATTAAAGGATTACCCAGTCCTTTACCTCTATGCGATTTTTTTATCACTACACGACCAAAAGTAACAACATCATTATCTTCTAAAAATACTCTAGCATATGCAATCACTTCATTATTTTCGTAATTAAAAACATGAATTGCATCAAAATCATTCTTATCTAAATCTTGATACAAGCGCTTTTGTTCAATCGTAAAGACCTCTTGTCTAAGAGCTAATATTTTATAGAGTTCATGAGTATTTAATTCATTAAAAGTTTTAATTTTCCACATTGTCTATACCCTTCATAATCAACTCAGCCAACAACTTATACCCTTCTTTACCAAAATGAAGTCCGTCGTTTTTTATACCATGACAAAGATTTTCTAAATTACCATGCTTAATCATTTCTTGAGCTAAATCAAGATAATTAAATTTATATTCCTGAGCAACTTCTTCTACAACTTTTGCATATTGTTTAACCAAAAAATTATTCCTAACTCTTTGCTTATTTTCATCAACTGCCGGCGGAGATACTAGAATTACATTTTTGGGCCAATATAAACAAATAATACCCGAAGCAATTAGCTCCATATTTCTTTTAAATTGTTTTATTGGAACTTGTTTATGCGTAGCTAAGTCATTAGTTCCTAGTAAAATCACGATTTTATCACAAGTTGGTGCTTTTAACACTGATTCACTAAGTCTTGCAAAAAAGGCTCCAGAATTTATCCCAGAAACAGCTGTATTAACTAATTCAATATTTCCTAATCTTCTCTTTAATTCATAATTAATTCGGGGTTCATTTAACCCTTCATGACGTGCAATTATGCTATCACCGGTTAGAAGAATCTTCATATTTTTCCTTCTTAGTTTGCTTAATGTCCATTACATCTAATAAAAATGTAAAAATAGGAACACCAACAATTAATCCCCAGGTTCCCCAGAAGTGCTCTGCAACCAACAAAACTAAAAATGTATAAAAAATCGGAAGTTCTGTTTTACTTGCCATAAATTTAGGATTTAAAACATAGGCTTCTAAGGCATGAATAATCATAATAATCACAAAAATATAAATCACATAGCGAATTCCACCAACTGAATAAGCAATGATACTTAATGGAATTAGTGAAATAATTACACCAGCTACTGGAATTAAACTTAAGATAAATACCATTAATCCCAAGGCAATTATTTGTGGCATTCGCATAACCGCTAAACAAATCATAGTTAAAATGGTATTACAAATTGCAATAAAAAATTGCGCTTCTAAAACAACTCCAAAGGTATTAACAAATTTTTTACCAAAATATCTAATATCCTCAAATAACCACTTAAAATATCCACTTTCTGTAAATAAACGTGAAAATTCATTCATTTGCTTTAATTCAATAGTATAAAAGAAGCTCAAAATTAATGACATAAAGGTTGCCACAGTTAGAGTACCAATACTAGTAACTGCATGAACCATGATTGTACCGACATTTTTAGCTTGTGAGACAAGTTCAGTTTTATTAACATAACGATTAACATAATCCATAACGCCATCCATTTTATTACTTTGATAAAAAGTCACAACAGATTGCGCTATTTTGCTAATTTGACTAGCAAGCATTGGAATATAAATCGTAATTACAAAATAAAGTAAAATCAATATTATTAAATATGTAATTATTACTATTAATTTTGACGGTGCTTTTGGAAAATGCTTTTGTACTAATCGAATCAAATGCACAACAATATAAGTAAAAATAAAAGTGAGCAAAATCGTATTCATCATTGCGCGCATTTCATAAAGAACCGCAATAATCAAAAATAGCACTACAAAACGTCGAAACGGTACGTTTTTCTTAAATCTTTGCCAAGCTGTATCCATAAAAAACCTCATTTCCTAGGAAATACTTACATAACATTATAAGTGTAATAATTTTTTCTTGCACGAAAAATTAATTAATGATATTCTAATTAAAAATAATTTTACAAGGAGACAGTTATGTTTATTTTACATACCATGCAATTTTCATCAAGTTCCTCCTCAAGTTCTAGTTAACTTGAGTGATTTTGGTATGCAAAAATAATACACGCTTAAGCCGAATTCACTTAATCAACAGATTTTGTGGGTTCGGCTTTTTTTAGGAGGTTTTTTATGGATAAGCAGCAAAACAATGACTTAAAACGTACTTTAGGCTTTGGAAGTGCTATTTCAATAGTTATTGGAACCATTATAGGTTCAGGAATTTTTTTCAAACAAGCTTCTATTTTAGATAATGCTGGCTCTTCTACCATGGCAATTGTCGCATGGGTATTTGGTGGATTAATTACACTAGCTGCTGGATTAACAATTGCTGAAATCGGTGCTCAAATGCCATATACTGGTGGACTTTATGTTTATATTGAAAACCTTTATGGTCGTCTTCCCGGATTTTTAGCGGGATGGATGCAAGTTATTATCTATGGACCTGCTATTATTGCATCAGTTGCTGGTTTTATGAGTATTATGATGACTAATCTTTTTGGACTAGATGCTAAATGGCGAGTGCCTCTTGCATTAATTACAATTTTATTTATTGGTGGACTAAACTTTTTTGAAAATAAAGTCGGAGCTGCTTTTTCAGTTATTACTACTATTGGAAAGATGATTCCAATTGCCGCTATCATTATCTTTGGAATTATTTGGGGACACCAAGATGCCTTTGGTCAAACACTCTCTGAAGTTAATCGTTCAACTGGTGGCTTTGGTGTTGCAGTACTAGCCACTTTATTTGGGTATGATGGTTGGATTTTAATTGCTAACCTTGGTGGTGAAATGAAAAATCCTCAAAAACTTTTACCTAAAGCCATCATTGTTGGTATTAGCACCGTTTTAATTATTTATACCTTAATTACCATTGGAATTTTACGTTTTATTCCTGCAGCTACTCTTCATGCACTTGGAGAAAATGCTACTTCTTACTTAGCTACTAAGGCTTTTGGTCATATCGGCGGAAAACTACTTTCTATTGGAATTATTGTTTCAATGATGGGTACATTAAATGGAAAAATCATCACTTTCCCACGTATTATTTATGCAATGGCTAAGCGGGGAGATTTACCATTTTCACGTTTTCTTTCATATGTAACGCCAAAAGGAAAATCTCCAATCACTGCTACACTTTTTATTGTTGTATTAGCTACTATCATGATGCTATTTTTTGATCCAGATCGTTTATCCGACCTTTGTGTATTTACAATTTATTGCTTCTATGTTCTAGCATTTTTTGGAATTTTTATTTTAAGAAAGAAAAATACTAAGCGCCCTTTTTCAACTCCTCTTTATCCATTTGTTCCAATAATTGCAATTGCTGGTGGAATTTTTGTTTTAGTTAGTGAATTAATAAATGACCCAGCTGGCGTAATTCTCTTTATTGGAATTGTTATTGTAGGACTTCCTGTTCTTTACTTAGTTAAAAAGCTAGACGGAAAACGTCTTAAATAATACAAAAAACGACCCTCAAGTTTTAGAGAGTCGTTTTTTCTATGTATGAGAAAATTGTATTTTGTTTTCAATTGAGGAAAATAAGTGTTAATTTTGAAAGGCTAAAATTTAACTTAACTATTATCAACTTCCTTTCTGGGGGATTCAACTTAATTAGATTATCTATATAATAAGCATTAAATGTGAAGATTTTTAGTTAAAAAGGTTACGAAATGGTAAAGAAAAAGATGGTATCTGTTTAAGATATCATCTTTTTAATTAACATTGATTAAAAACCAAATAATAATATACTTTCACCTTGATTTTCAATAGTGTCAGATTTCTTTATTTGATTAAGAGATTTCAAAACAAATTTGCGCTGACTGCCTTTCAGCTTTTTAGCTTGAGTGATTGCAGATCTTAAATCTTTTTTATCAGCAGCAGAAAGCTTAGTATTATTTCTATTAACTATTTTCTTTAAGAACTTAGTTACATTATGCATTGATTTATCATTAAGATAATAATATTGCAAACTTGCCTGTGTTAGCCATGCAGAATATTTTTTATTTTTAGAAGCAACTAAATACATTGGAGTGTAGGAAACTGCACCTTTAGGTGGAATGGTTGTTTTTTCAATTCTAAATTTTATCTTTTGAACTTTTTTAGGACTAATTGTCTTTCCTTTGAAAGGTACTGCCGTTTTTAAAGCTTTATTGTAGGACTTTTTACCAACATAGATTTTATTATTAATATGTTTATTTAAAATCCTTAAAATGTACCCTTCTTTATTTAGTTTCGTTTTAGTTACAGTAACTGTAGGTTCACTATCTGAAGTTTTAGCTTCAACTTTATTTGTATGGAAACTAATGATTCCTAATGCTGATATTACCAATACTAACCCACTGAATATTTTTTTCAGTCTCATTTTTATCTCCTAAAAACTAATCATCAACTAAAATTAAACCACTCTAAAAATAGTTTTTAACTACTAGCAATTCATTACAATTACTTTCAGCAATCTACACTTCTTTTCATTAATAATTTCATAAATATCTTCATTTACATCCTAGCACAATATATAAATTTGTTAATTATTATTGTGAATTACACTCTCATCAAAAGTATTCATATTTCTAACGCCAGTATACATCATTAGTTCAGAAAGTTGCTGATTCATTTTTTCTAGCTTTTCTTCTACAGCTTTAGTTCCACCATCAAGCAATTCTGGTAAAATTCCGCGACCAATAAGCACACTATCTGCTCCCATTGCTAAGGCTTTATAAGCATCATAACCTGACATTAATGAACCATCTACAAAAATGGTCATATCGCTATCTGCCAAAGCTTCTTTAATTGCAGGTAAAACTTCTAGTGGCGGAACACCAAAAGGAAGGCGACCATGATGGTGTGATACAACAATTGCCTTGCAACCTGCATCTCTTGCTTTTACTGCATCACGCACTGACAAGACACCTTTTGCAACAAAGGGCAACTTGGTACTTGCTACATAACTACTTAAATCTTCTTGTGTAATTGGTCCTAAAGGAATACCGTCAACTACATCATACTTACCATTATTTCCCGGGACATGATCAATATCAATTCCAACAGCCACTGCACCAGTCTCTTCAGCGACCTTGATTTCTTCTAAAATCTTACTATGGTCAGCAAATGGCTTAATAATTCTGACAGTATCTGCACCTGCTTGAACAATCTCCTTGTATTCTTCATTGGTCTCCATACCAATCCAATTAAGAAGATTCATGTTCTTAGCTGCGGCAGCCTTTTCTTGCATTGGCTTGCGTGTCTTATCATCTAATACCTTATTAAGGTGAGATAGTGCTGCTAAAGTTAATGGTGAAGAATATTTTTTACCAAAAAGTGTAGTAGTTAAATCTGGTTCAATACTGTCAATAACACGCATTTCAACCAGCAAGTTATCTAAATATGCCCGATTGTGAACGTTGGCATCGTCTGCCTGACCACTAGTTACTGGAATCATGCCTTTAGGACCTGGCCAAGGACTCTTAATTTCTTTTGATTCTGCCTTTTTTAATTCATTTAATTCTTTTTTTGAAGCGCCAGTTACAGCATCATTATTTTGGTTCATATTAATATCTCCTTTGGTATGTTTTTAGAATTATTTTAGCATTCTAAGTTTTCTATAGTTATCTTTTTGCATATCATTGTTATTTTAATTAATTTAAAATTAGCATTGACTTGCTTTTTTAATATTTTATAATAAAAATATTAAAAAATAATCACATTAAGGAGTTTTCACACTATCGCCATGCAAAACACCGTACTCAAAGCAAATAATATTTCGCGCTATTATACTGATGAAAAAACTAAAGAAAGCTTTCATGCCATAGAAGATATTTCTTTTTCTGTTCATCAAGGAGAAGTTGTGTCCTTTGTTGGACCTAATGGCGCTGGAAAAACGACCTTGCTTAAATCTATTTCAAATTATCTTGTGCCAACGTCTGGCACTGTTGAAATTATGGGAATTAACTTACTTCATCATCCTAAAAAAGCACGTCAAAATTTAGGCGTAGTCTTTGGGGGAGACAGAGGGTTTTATAATAATGCATCTGCTCGTGATAATTTAGAGTTTTTTGCAAGATTACTTGATGTTAAAGAAAAAGACATTAAACATAACGTTTCAGAAGCTTTAGAAACAGTTAACTTACTTGATGTCGCTGACAAAAACGCCAGCACCTATTCTAAAGGAATGCTCCAGCGGCTTCACATTGCTAGAGGTCTAGTGAACAAGCCACAAATATTAATGCTTGATGAGCCAACTGTTGGTCTTGATATTGAATCAGTTATTGCAATTCGTGATTTAGTTAAAAAACTAGCTGACAGCGGCTGCGGAATTATTCTCACTAGCCACAACATGAATGACATTGAGACTTTAGCTGACAAAATCTTCTTAATTGGTGGAGGAAAAATTCACTATGAAGGAAGTCTTGAGGGAGTAAAGCAATTTGCCAAAGTTGATAATAATGCTAGTCTAGCTGATGCTTATTTGGCAATCAGTGATGAATTAAAGCGAAAGTAACAAGTATGAGATTTTTAAAACTGACACTTTTTCAATTAAAACTCTACGTCAAAAATTCTTATTTTATAAATTTAGTTTTAGTTGAAACAACAATGATGCTTTTATACGAATATTTAGCCCATTACGTTACTAAAGATTACACAGGAAGTGAATGGCTAATCGCGGGAATCATGGGAACTTGGGCTTCTTGTACAACTAGTGCGGGAGCATTAGGCTATCAGAGATTTCAAGGAACGTTGATGTATTTATTGAACACAGGAATTTCACGAGAAGAAGTTCTAATTGCTACACTATCCCCTGCTGCAATTTATGGACTTATTGCTTTTCCCTTAGCTGGAATTGAAGCCTTGGTTTTAGGAATGCCATTGAAGTACTTAGATTTACAATTAATAATTGGAGTTCTATTATTTTGGCTTGCATCCGTAATTCTAAGCTACTTAATTAGCTTATTCTTCTTATTAACTAAGAATGCCATGCAATATGAAGAATTAGTTCTTTTACCAATTTTATTATTATCAGGAATGCTAACAATTCCGGCTGCTTTTGAAAAAGTAATTCAGCCATTTCAATTATTAAGCCCACTCAGCTTGCCAATTAGGATTATTTACCATCAAACAATTTCAACGAACTGGATTATTTCTTATATTTTAATATTAGGACTGCTCTTTATTTTAGGAAAAGCCCTAACTAATTATGTCGTTCAGCGAGCATTCAAAGAAGGGAGGCTGAATGTATTTTGAGTTCAACTTATCGTGTAACTTTGCGTTCAGTTGCAAATTTTGATAGTTTTCAAACTATCCTAGTAGACTATTTTTTAATGCCTATTATTTCCCTGGTAATGTTTTTGCTGATTGCATTTAATTCAACTCAAGATTATAGTCGTATTTTGCTTGGAACGATTATTACAACTGCCATTGCAACAGGAATCGGCGTTATATCTGCTTCAAGTGTCTATGATCAAAACATCGCAATGACTGATGAAGTCTTTTCCATCAGACCTTCTTTTAGAAGATATTGGCTGCCGAAGTTCATTATTGCTGGCGTTACGGCAAGTTGCGAAATTTTAGTCTTAGGAATAATTGGATTATTTGCTCTTAAAGAGATTCACTTACTTGGAAAATTAATTCTGAGCCTGCCTTTAGTCGTTATAACTTTGGCTTTACTCGGATATTTCGGCAGCATCTTAGGTATTAAAAAAGAAAATCCATATTGGCTTACCAACTTCATTAGTGCATCTTTAGTTTTGTTATCGGGAGTAATTATTCCAGTAGCCCAATATCCTACTTGGTTGAAGATTTTTGCTACACTTTTCCCTATTAGCAATATCTTAGACTGGATATTAGATAAGGATATTCTAAATTACGATTTATTAATTATTATCGGGAAATTATTACTATGGTGGATTGTTTGCATATTTGCAACTAAAATCATTCAGAGAAATTATAGTAGAAATTAAAATAGCCAAAATTGTGTCATATTTGATACAATTTGGGTTTTGTTATAACAACAAAAAAGACCCAACCTTCCGGTTGGGTCTTGCTTCATGCTGACTAGAGGATTCGAACCTCCGACCTCATCATTACTAGTGACGTGCTCTGCCAACTGAGCTAAGTCAGCAATACAATTAATATCTTACCAAATATGCTAAAAAAAGCAAGCCTTTTTGAATAAAAAATTCATTAATTTTACAACAAAAAAGACCCAACCTTCTGGTTGAGTCTTACTTTATATGCGATTTTTTACTTTAAATAAAATTCAAGATAAGCTGACCATTTAATTAGAAGAATGGCAAATCCGATGAAGCCTTATCCATTTCTTTTAACAAATAAAAAGAAAAAGTATGTAGCTCTTCTAGTCCCAATATAAAAGAATACAGAAGACATTTTAAAGATCTTTTATATTTAAAAAAATATGCTAAAAATTATATTTACACAAATATAAATTATAAATAAATATAAAAAATCACTCATACTTAAATGAGTTTGTTTAATAAACGAAGAATCTACTAATTCCATTTTAAAATTAAACAGATTAATGGGATTATATTTTATTATTTCAAAGTGTTTTATCATTGAGAATATACTCCCGTCTATTAAATTAGCTAAAAAATAAGTAAGAACACTGAGTGAAACAGAAATTGCTTGATTATAAAAAATAAAGGCTAAAACTAACGAAAAACTTATCAAGTATATACTTTCAATACTAGAACCGATTGTCCATAAACAAGAATACCTAATTATCTTATTAGGAGCTAAAAAAATAAATTTCGCAGTTAAAAAATTCAAAACTAAAATGCTTACATACATAAAAAAACTAGTAATCACTAAAGCTATAAATTTAGAAATAACTATTTTATATCTTTTCTGAATAGTACATACTAAATTTTTTATTGCGCCAGTTTGATATTCTATAGCTACACTCGATGTTGTAAAAATTATTAGAGCTAATGGAAAAAACTGAAGTGTAGAAAAACTATTTTCTATTACAAAGTTCACATTAAAAATGTGAAATAATTTTGTAATTATTATCATAAACACATATAAAAATAATAATAAAATAAGTATTAATTGAGTTTGCGTTCTTTTAAAAATTTTTTTAAGTTCAATTTTTATAAGTTTGTCCATTTATCTCTCCATAATCTTCAATACTTCATCTTCTAAATCATTCTTATTTATATCCAAATAATCAATATTAAGTTTATTTTTTACTATAGTTGTAATCCATTCTCCTACTTCAAACGATGAATTACACTTAATCACCACTTTATCTTCTTTATTGTGATATTTTATATTTTTGACCTTTAAAATTTGTTTTAGCTTAGCATTATTAGATGTATCTACTGTAACGATATGTATTGTATTTCTTTTATTATTTAATTCTGTTAACTCCTTTTTATTTAGAATCCATAATTTATCTGCTACTTTAGAAATTTCATCAATTATATGAGTAGATATTAGAAATGTAATTCCTTTATTTTTAAAATATTCAATGGCTTCTCTAAATTTTTTTACGGACATTGGATCTAGGGCATTGATAGGTTCATCTAAAATTACAAGTTTACTTCCTGACAAAAAAGCCTCTATAATTCCTAATTTTTGTTGCATTCCCAAAGAATAAGATGATACTTTTTGATTAATAAAAGATTCCATTTGAAATTTATTTAGCAAATATGTAAGTTTTCGGGTAGAATATACACTATTTAACAACTCAATATTTTCTTTTCCTGTTAAAAAAGGATATATACCCGGATGTTCAATTAATGCTCCTGTATTTTGCAAACATTCTTTATTTTTAATTTTATTATTATCAAAAATACGACTTCCATAATCATAATTAGTCGTTCCTAAAATACATTTCATAAGGGTCGTTTTTCCTACTCCATTATGACCTATTAATCCTACTATCTCTCCTTGATTAATCGAACAAGAAATATTATTTAAAATTAATTTTTTACCATAATATTTTTTCAAATTACAAACCTTTAATAATGTCTTTTCCATAAAATTACTCACTTTACTCTTTCCAAATTGCCGTTATTATTTAATATGAAAATTTTAGTGTATCTTTTATCTTTAATATTAAAATGATGAGCTACTTCTACAACAGGATTATCCATATTAAAGAGCAATGTTCTAATTTTTTCTGCATTTTTTTTATCTAAATTGGCTGTAATTTCATCCGCTAAAATCAATGTTTTATTTGAATAAAGCGCTCTGGCTAATTCTATTTTTTGTTTCTGTCCTCCAGAAATTGAAATTCCATCTTTTTCAAGTTGTATATCATTTAATTTATTTTTTGAAAAAGAAGTTAGTCCAATTTTTGATAATATAAAATATTTATTTTTAAAATACTTAAAAATCCCCTCATTGGGGATTAGTTGGGTAACTGTTCACTTATATTTTCAAATCCTGTAATTTTTAATACTTCTTTTATGTTTTCAGCAATTTTATTATGACCAGTGTATAATGCCAAAAAGTACATATATAATTCTTTTAGAATACCTAATTCTGGAATATTTGACATACTTTTTAACCAATTTAATATTTGAATAGTTACATCATTATTTAAGTTAATATGTGATTTTCTCGAATTATATAAATAATTAATTCCTACTGTAATCAATTTTCTTTGTTTAGATACAGTACATTCACTTAAATTTGGATATGATTTTATCAATTTTAATACTAATGATTTGATACTAGATAAATTATTCTGTCTTATTGAATTACTTAAAATAGTAATTGCATTATCATTTTGTGTCCAATTTTTATATTTAAAAAAATCTTTCATTGCCTTATCAATAGCCAGAGGAGCCTCATTAGGGCTTAATATATTAATAATTAAAATAGCCCTATCTTTTAATTCATTACTAGAAGTTCTATCGGCAAAAATTTGTTCTTTTATTCTTTTAACTTTAACCAAATTTTTTTCATAAAATGCTTCATTTAATTTTTCTGAAATATTAAGATTTTTTTCGTTATCTTTAAAATATTTACCAAAAAAATAATTTATTGAAATATGTCGTCTATCTAGAATCTCAATTAAATCTTCAACAAATATTCTATTCTGTCCTTTTTCCATCTTAGAATAATGAGTTACAGTAATATTTGTTTTTTCAATCATTTCTTTTTGTGTTAAACCTAATTCTGTTCTCAAATCCTTCAAAGCTTCATTAATTTTCATATACATTTTCTCTTCCTAAAATTTGGATTATCTCAATAAAAATAATACAAATTTTATATTATTAACTTTAGATAATTAATTTTGATATTAAAAAAGGACTTCTCCTCCTGTACGATTGATTTAAACCAAAAGCATCTACAGAAAGAAGAGAATTCCGTCATGAATGATTTTATCAAAAATATTGCTTCTGCTCTATTTAACCTTGAAAAAATTAACGATTTATTTCGTTTAGAAGTTGAACAGATAGTCAATATTTTATACTAAAAAATTTTATATAAACAAACTAAACATATTAAAGTATATGTTTTTATATTTAGTTTAAACTACTTTATTACAACAAAAAAGACCCAACCTTCTGGTTGAGTCTTACTTTATGCTGACTAGAGTCGCATTTTTAGAGTAATCAAAGCATTGGTATGACTAGGTTCTTATCAAAACGTGTTAAGATTCGTGTTGATTTTTGGTCAAAAACTTTGTTCAAATGGCATCACAACAAGGATTTATCCATGATGCCAATCTATGATATACCACACTATAAACTACTATTCGTAACTCTATATCTTACTGTTTTTGTTCTTTATAGTGTAATAGGTTTTAGGCGAAGTTGAAGATGTAGCATAAACGTTCTAAGAGACCTAAATCAGTTAAAGTACTTAAAGCTTTTCGAGCTGTGATGACTAAACCACTGTGCTTAAGTACTCTTCATCTTTGTTGCATTTAAATTATAGTATGACACTACTTTCGGTTGTCGCTATTTTTATTTTATTTCAAATAATTAACATAGTTGCCTATTATCAGTGCAAAATCAACCAATTTTGCACCGATAACTTATTTATTGCACCGAAAGCATTTATTAAATTGTTACATCGACAAGCAACGATCCATTACACCTATATCCAGTATTAAAAGTCTTGACGTAGTACCGAAAAAACACCCAAGAATCAAATTACTCTTAGATGTTCTTTACTATAAATTCTAATTATGAAGTCATTATTCGTCCTGCCATTATTTAAGCTTAATTTTGGTTAGCACAGCCAATTTCTCACATAAGTCATCTTGAAGCTTTTTATCATCTACTCGTTGATCATATTTTTCAAGTTGACGATGATAAAAACAATTTCCAGATTCTTGCGTTAATGAATCATCACTTTGACTCAACCAAACTTGACCTAAATACCCTTCCTCTAGATCATCATTGGCTGCACTGCCGCCCATTCTTGTCGGCACCCAACCAGGGTCAACGGCATTTACAGCAGTATTATCAAAAGCACGTGCAAACCTTTTCATTAACAACATTACAGCTAGTTTAGAAGCAGAATAATCAAGACTATCTTCTATATGATCAATATCTAATTGTGCTCCAATATGCATCCCTGAAGCAACATAAATTAATCGCTGTGGTCTATGGATTAAACAAGTCAATACATATGGTGCTGCAACATTAACCCGATAAGTTAAATTAGAGTCACTAGTATATACTCCGGCATTATGAATAATTGCATCAAATTTTCCCCATGAATTAACTTGTTCAGCAATTTTTTTAACTTCATCAGGCTTACTAAGATCACCTATTGCAATCCCTTTAATACCTGGTAATTGTTTGCTTAATTTAACTGCTTTAGCATGGTTTCTAGCATGAAGATAAACTTCATTACCATCTTCAATTAATTTTTTACCCGCTAAAAATCCTAAACCGGTAGTTGAACCTGTAATAAAAACTTTCTTCATCTTTTTTATCCTAATCGTTTTTTATCTCAAAACTTCCACTAGTGTGTGCTAAATGCTGTAATTCATTAAGACTTATTTCAACAGTTCCTAAATCAACTTCATCAAAAATATCCTGATGATTTTGACAGACTAGCACTAAAGAATTATATTCCAAGCAATATTTCAATTGACCTGCAATAGCAGAGCGACTAGTAGCTGTTTCATCATAATTTAAGCTAGAAATCTGACCATAAATTTCAATATTAGAAAAAGGTTGATAATTAATTTGGAGTGGTAATTTCTTTAAAAGGCTAAGGGCAGTTTGATTATGATATAAGTTGATTTGATAACTATTGCTTTCAATTATAAGCTTTTGCATTAGCGAACCTTCAATTCATTTAATTGTTTAACTAAATCCACATCATGCAGATCAGCAATGAATTCATTCCGATCTAACGAAGAAATGATGTCCATTTCAACTTTGGTCAACTCAAAATCAAAAATATCAAAATTACTTTCAATTCTTTCTTGATGAACTGACTTAGGAATTGTAACAACCTTACTTTGTAGATCCCAACGCAAAATCACTTGAGCAATTGATTTATGATATTTCTCTGCAATTTCTGCCAAGATTGGATTTTTCAAAATTTGACCACCATGACCTAATGGACTCCAGGCCTCTGGTTGTACATTTTCATCTTTCATAACTTTTATAGCATCTTTTTGTTGAAAGTATGGATGGTATTCGATTTGATTAATAGCTGGTGTAACTTCATTATTTAAAATCAAATCAACCAATCGATCACTACCAAAATTTGATACTCCAATTGCTCTAATTTTTCCTTCTTTATACAATTCTTCCATCGCATGCCAAGCACCATAGTAATCCCCAAATGGTTGATGGATTAAATATAAATCAAGATAATCTAATTGCAATTTTTTCAAAGAAGTTTCAAATGCTTTCTTTGCTCTTTCATAACTAGCATCTTGAATCCATAACTTGGTAGTAATAAATAAATCTTCACGAGCAACGTTACTTTTCTTAATTGCGTTTCCAACGGCTTCTTCATTGAAATAGGCTGCTGAAGTATCTAACAATCTATAACCAGCATTTAATGCCGATAAGACGCTTTGTTCACATTCATCTTGGTCTTCAACTTGATAAACTCCAAAGCCTAATTTAGGCATTTTAACACCATTGTTTAATGTTACGTATTCCATTATTCTTCCTCCTTATGGGATAAATAGCTGTTCTCCGTCTGGATCAACATCAGGAGAGTAATTTAAGTAGCCTTGAAATTTCCAAAACAAGCGACGATCATTTTGGAGAAAATTATTAATTTCCTCATTAGCTGCTATCGCAGAATATTGTTTTTCTAAGTCTCGTAAGTTTTTAATAGTTGCAATTAAAGTTTGACCTAAAGTACCTTGAATATCTTGAATATCACTTTGCAAATCAAAATATTGAATTTGTTCTTGAATTTGATTTTTAGCAATCTTACTCTGTCTTACCAATTCTGGATTATTCTCTTCTTCGCCCAATTGATTTAATTTTGTTAATTGATTCAATAATTGCGGCAAAATTGATTTAATATCATTCATAATTATCTTCACCTTCTATCATCTACCAGCATAGCTACGACTAAATGACTGGCCAGCTTGCACTACTCTGCGAATAATTGGCAAGCGTTCATTTTCAAACTCAACCATAATTTCACTACCATTATCATACTTATCGGTAAGTTCGGCTAAGATTGCTGCATCATCTAGCGAAGTATTAAACCCATTAGCTGTCATTGGAGTTAAAGCATGTGCAGCATCCCCCACCAAAGTAATCGGACCACGTGATATTTTGGTGGCAACATATTCACTAATTGGGGTGCCTACCATAAAATTGTTTTCCAAAGCAATTTCAACTGCTTTAGCATAGCTAGCTGGAAAACAATGTTTAGCTTCCTTACGCAATTCATTTTTTAATTCATTTGGAAAACTAGCACCATTTAAAGAGTGAATTACTTGATTTTTCTTCACAGCACCAGACTGATATAGGTACTCATTGCGACTATTATCATACCAAGCAATTCCTAACTGGCGATGTCCTCGTTGCGTGCTGCCATCCATACCAGGAGTAACTAAAGCAAAAAGAAAATCTCCTCTTTCGCCATCATATTGCATAAAGTCTGGGGTATTTTGATCTAACCACAAATTTTCTGGCAAACGGTCTTCTTCTACAATCCCTACCCATAGTTGATACCCAGCAAATTCTGCCGTAGGTTGTTCGGGATTAACGTACTTCCGCACTTGACTGTGACCACCATCTGCACCAACTAACAGATCTGCAGTATATTTTTCATTATCTGTAATTGCGGTTGCAGATGTCCCATTTTGAGAAACTTTCTTAACACGAACATCATATTTGATTTGAATATTTGGATCTTGTTCTACGGCACGTTGAAGACGTTGGTGAATCATTCGCCAAGACTCGATTCCACGACCATCTCCTGCCGCAACAGCCCTTAAAAAGTGCGCTAATGACGATTGATCACGAGCACCGGCATGAACAGATAAAACCGCACCACGACGGTCTTGCTTTGGTGCTCTCTCTAAAATAGTTGATGAAATACCTTTTTGTGATAAAGCTAAAGCTGCCATCATTCCAGCAAGCGAACCACCAACAACAATTGCTGATTTTACTTGACTCATATAAATCCCTCCAATTTTAATTGTCGGTTTTAGTATATCTGGAGAAATTGATCCGTGGAATTCTCAAAATAGTATAATAGTATTAACTAAAAGGTTAATACTATTAGAGGTGTTTTCGTTGTTGTATAATTCTCAATTAAACTATTTTATTCTGGCAGTGGAAGAAGGTAGTTTCACTAAAGCCAGTAAAAAATTATTTTTATCACCAGCTGCTTTTATTAAGCATATCAATAAGTTAGAAGAAGATTTAGATATAACACTATTTAACCGGACGCCGACAGGAATCACATTGACTCCTGCTGGCGAGACGGTTTTTAAGGCAGCAAAACAAATTATTGCACTTTCCAATCAGGCAATTGCATCAGCTAAAAGCCAAGAAACCACTAGCAATAATTCCATTAAAGTTGGCAATTCATTACTTTATCCTAGTCAGCCACTTTTTGATCAGTTATTACCAATTTTAAATCAAAATCCCCAGTTGCAGTTACAAGTAGTTTCTATTTCTAATTCCACAGATACACAAAACAGCCCAGTTAATATGTTGGGTAACCAAATTGATATTTTTGCCGGTATTTTTCCATCTGATATGTGGAACCATTCTTGTCAAGGTCTCAAATTGGCTGATCTTCCTCTAAGGATTGCTGTACCACGTAATAAAGATTTAGCCAATAAGAAACAATTGGAACTTAGTGATTTGCAAAACACGACCTTATTTATGGTTGAACCGAACAGTACTCAATATATTGATGTGGTCCGCCATCAACTGGAAAAGGATTATCCAGATATTAAAATCAAAACAGTGCCACCGTATGATATTGATACTTTTAATCGCGTGGTCACTGATAATAAACTTATTTTGACAGTTGACATGTGGCTAAATGCACATCCTTCATTAAAAACTGTACCTGTTAACTGGCATTACACAGTTCCATGGGGAATCGTTTATTCTTTGCATTCTTCCAAAAATGTTGAGAACTTTATAAAAGATGTGGATGATAATATTGTAAATTAGTTTTTTATACACGACTTCTGCTAATTAAGTGTAGGCTGTCACTATGGGCATTACAGGAGCAATTACGGTCATAATTACTAAGGTATTTCTCAAGTACCACACTTCATAAAAAACAAGCCTGGTACTAATTACAATCAAGGCTAAAAAAGGTACTACGCTTCGCTAATCACGAGGTGTAGTACCTTTTCTTGCTTAACACGTTTTTATCACACCTTAAGTTAGTCATACCAAGCAATCTAGCAAACTAAGAATTTAAAAAGCTTCCGTCAACCACAAGCGTGTTAAGAAACGTGTTAAATGGTTATCAAAAAGTGCAAAAGAAAAGCTTGTTATAACAACGTTAAACGCTACTATAACAAGCTTTCATAAGTTAAAATATGCTGACTAGAGGATTCGAACCTCCGACCTCATCATTACTAGTGACGTGCTCTGCCAACTGAGCTAAGTCAGCAACTTCTCATCGTCAACTGACGACATCATTTATTAAACCATTTAATTCAATTTTATGCAAGCCTTTTTTGTAAAAAATTATTTTTTATTTCGTTAAATAATTTTAGTTAATGTAGAATAAGAATTAGATATTGATATTTTTGCAGGAGGGGGTTTTTTCGTGTATTTAGCAAATCTTGCTTCCATTCAAATTGAATGGGATTGGTTACTTAGAATTGTTGTAGCAGCTTTTTGTGGGGCTATTATTGGATATGAGCGTGCTATTCAGCGAAAAAGTGCTGGTGTTAGAACTCACATCGTTGTCGCAATTGCTTCTGCGCTTTTTATGATTGTTTCAAAATACGGCTTCACTGATTTACTTAATATGCATGGAATTGCTCTTGATCCATCAAGAATCGCTGCTCAAATCGTAACCGGAATTTCATTTATTGGAGCAGGTACAATTTTAGTTAGACGTGATCAAATCTCTGGTCTTACCACTGCAGCAGGTGTTTGGGCAACAGCTGCTATCGGTATGGCGGTTGGTGCTGGACTATACTTTATCGGGATTCTTTCAACAGTATTCTTATTTGCCGTTCAAATTTTATTCCATGATGATACTCTAATTAATAAAATAATTGTCCATGTTCGCTTTGATATTCAAATAGAAGCCTTAAATCAACACAATGTTTTATCAAAAATAGAACAAGAACTACGAGATAATCAAGTTGAAAATATTTCAGTAAAAATCTTAGACGTCAGCGAGGAAAAAATCATCTTCAATGTTGATGGAATTATCAATAATAAAAAAGACGAAAATGATATTATTCTAGCTTTGAAAAAATACCCTGATATTACTCGCATTAGCTATACCCGAGGAGGGCAATAATTTTTAATTAACTATATGAGCAAGCTTTCTTTTCTTCTATTTAGCTAAATTATTGTTAAAATAGGACTGTTAAGAAGAAAGGAAGATTATTATGGCAGGACCACTTGATTATTTGCGTTGGCGTGGAGATTTTACTTTTGAGCAAGCTCCTTTTAACAGTGTCGATGCTTCACTTTTTGCCTCTTTAATTTACCTGCCAGTTGATAAATCCGCTGCAGGTCATACTTTAAGCGAAGTTGCACAACGATTACGTACTTTGCCATCATTTCAACATCAAATGCACGATGAAACAGGTGCCGAGGTTTTGCTTCTGCCTGAAAGTCCTCGTCTTGGAAATGTTAAAATTCTAAACTGGACCAATCGAATGGATACAAAACCTGCTCCTTTGCAATTTACCGCAGCTACTTTTCGATTAAACGACCATACAATATTAATTTCTTATCGAGGAACTGATAGCTCTATGATTGGTTGGAATGAAGATATGAATATGAATTACATGCCAGAAATTTATGGACAAACTGTTGCATCTAAATATCTTCAAACAATTGCTGAAAAGTTTCCTTATGATGAAATTTATCTTGTTGGACATTCCAAAGGTGGTAACTTTGCTCAATTTGCACTAAGTAATAGCCCTATTGAATTGCAAAATAGAATAATTCAAGCTATTAGTTTTGACGGACCCGGTTTTTTCCATCAAGTATATTCTACAGATGGGTTTAAACGCAGCAAATACAAAATGAAAACTTACTTACCTGAAAGTTCAATTATTGGCACGATGCTTGACCACCCTGAACGAGTTTTAATTATAAAAAGCGACGCTCCAATGAAAGACCAGCATGATCCAAGAAGATGGAGCGTGGGGCGTGATAGTTTTGTTTTAGCTGAAGGATTGACTACTGGGGCTAGAGTTTTGCGCCATTCATTAATCCATTTCAATCATTCTATTCCTGATGCTAAGCGTAGTGAAATGTTTTCTGCATTATTTGATGCTTTTGAAAATTCTGACATTAATGATGTTAATCAACTTACAACTCATAAGATTATTGGAACTTATCGCTTAGGTCGAGTAATTATGTCTCTAGAGCCCGATATGAGAAAAATCATCACCAGCATGTTTAACGATGTTTGGACTACTTATAGAAACAATCTTAATTTACCATTTACCGAAGGCAAAGTACGCTTTTATCCTAAGTGCAATGATTCAAAAAAGGGACCAATTTTTTATGAATTTTATTCTAAAAAACATCCCAAAGTAATGGTACCTATGAGTCCAATTGTTAAAAAGCACCATAAACACCATCATGAAAGTAGAAAATGAGTTTCACATGAAACGCAAACAGCACTCGCAAGGAGTGCTGTTTTTATATCACTTTCTTAATGGACTTATTCTGGACTACGACGTGTCATTCCCAAAATAAATGAAACAATCAATACTAGGATAACTGCTCCAAGTATCGAGGGAACAATTGCCATACCAGCTACTTGTGGTCCCCATGCACCAAGAAGTGCTTGTCCTAAACTTGATCCCACAAGTCCAGCTAAAATATTAGCAATCCAGCCCATTGATTGGCCTCTGCCAGTAATTGCGCCTGCAATTAAGCCAATTACTCCACCTACGATCAATACCCATAACCAATGTAACATATTAGGTCACCTCGTTACTTATCTTTTCTTCGGCATTCTTTTTGATTTCATTTACGCGATCAACGACTTCACCCTTTTTCTTTTGGGCTTTGCCTTCGGCCTCGCGTAATTTGTCTTTGGTAACTTTACCTTCGACTTCTTTAATCTTGCCGATTACTTTATCTTTAAGACCTGATTCTTTATTCATAAAGCTCTTCCTTTCTATATTTTAATCGTTATACTAATCTTACACACTTAGTGACACATTGTCACTAAATAAGCTAAAAAAATACTCAACTTAAACTTTTGTTAATAAATTGAGCATTTTTCTTGTTTTTTTGTAGTTTAGTTATTTTCTAACAATTCCTTAGCAAGTTCAAAATCACCTAAGGTTGCTGAACCATTATTTTCAACAGCGGGACGTACAATTAACTTATCTAAATCTGGGGTTGCAACGTAATTATTGTTAAACTTATCAAAGAATTCACGTACTTTTTCAAGGTCCTTATCATTCAAAACAGAACCACCCACTACCATCACGTCCGGACGGCTTGCCATATAAACATTGTAAAGAAGTTGAGCTACATAATAAGCTACATAAGTAAATACCTTGTTATCACGACTTAATTTTTCTCCTGGAATACCAGTTCTACCTTCAAGAGTCGGACCAGCTGCCATTCCTTCTACACACTTGTCGCCATGGAATGGACAGTTACCTTCATAATCATCCCCTGGATAGCGTCTAACAAGCATATGTCCCATTTCAGGGTGATTATTAAGACCTACAAACTTGCCTGCTTGGACAATACCTGCTCCAACTCCAGTACCAATTGTTACATAGAAGTAACTCTTAGAATTATCGCGTCCACGAGCAATGTATTCACCATATCCAGATGCATTTACATCAGTAGTCATTACAACTGGAATGTTTAATTCACGTTCAAAAAATCCCTTAACATCAGTTCCAGACCAACCACGTTTTGGGGTATCTAAAATATAACCAAATGTACGAGAGTTAGGGTTAATATCAATTGGACCAAAAGTACCAATTCCAAGTGCATCAACTTCATTTTTCTTAAAGAAATCTGCACTCTTTTGTAAAGTTTCTTCAGCAGTTGTGGTTGGAATACGGTCTTTTGCAATTACTTCACCACTTTCAATATCTTGTACAGCTAAGATAAACTTAGTTCCACCAGCTTCAATACTACCTACATATTTATTTTCTGTCATATTTATCATCCTTTTCGTTTTAAATTTAACTCCATATTTTATATGCTGAAAAATATTATATAGGTAATTCATGATTGTGTAAAGGCTTACAGTATGTAATTATAGATAAATATTTCCAAAATAAATTAACTTATTTATAGAATTTTTTATTATCTTGCAAAATAAAAAAGCTCCTTTCGGAGCTTTTTAAACGTTATTCTAATTCATTGGTGGTGGCGGGGGACCAAGTGGGGCATCATGACCATAATCTAAGTTAGAAAATCTATTATATGGCTTTGAGAACATTAATTTAACGGTCCCTCGGCTTCCTGAACGGTTTTTCTCGATAATTACCTCTACTTCACCATTATCGGCTTCTGAGCCTACTTCTGCACTTTCACCATCTTCACCGCTTTCTTCATCACGATAATAGTCATCACGATAAAGAAAAGATACGATATCAGCATCCTGTTCAATTGATCCTGATTCACGAATATCAGATAAAACAGGTCGCTTATCTTGCCGTTGTTCAACTGAACGAGATAATTGAGACAATGCAATTACAGGAACATGAAGTTCCTTAGCAAGTTTTTTCAATTGTCTTGAAATTGCGGATACTTCTTGTTGTCTTGATTCACTTCTTGGACCTTCAATCAATTGTAAATAATCAATTACAATCAAACCAAGATTTCCTGTTTCTTTAGCCAAACGCCGAGATTTTGCTCTAATTTCACTCATTTTAATACCCGGAGTGTCATCAATATAAAGCTTAGCCTCAGCTAAAGAACCAGCTGCCATTACAAGTTTTTCCCATTCTTCATCATTAAGCTGACCTGTCCTAAGGTGTTGTGAATCAATGAGTCCTACAGACGCAATCATTCTTTGAACAAGCTGTTCACCACTCATTTCTAGAGAAAATACAGCAACATTCTTATCCGTATGAAGTCCAACAAACTGAGCTACATTCATTGCAAAAGAAGTTTTACCAACACCAGGACGAGCAGCAATAATAATTAGTTCATCATCATGAAATCCAGTTGTCATCTTATCTAATTCTTGAAACCCAGTGGGTAAACCTGTAACCATATTCCCATCTTCAGGAATATTATTGATTTCATCCACAGCATTATTCACAATATCCTTGATTCGCCGAAAGCCCCCAGTACTATTTTCTGAAGAAACATTCATAATTTCGCTTTCTGCATTATCCAAGATATTTGTAACATCATCAGAATCCTGCATTGCATTTGCAATAATCTTCTGACTAGCAGAAATAAGGCGCCTTAACAGCGCCTTTCTGTGGACAATTTGTGCATAATATGTAACGTGAGCTGCTGTTGGAGTTGCAACTGCCAACTCTGATAAATATGCTACTCCGCCACTATCTTCTAATTGATTTTTTTGTTCTAGTACATCCTTAAGCGTTAACGGATCAATTGCTCTTTCATCATCGGATAACTCAAGCATCCCCTGATAAATTAAACGATTAGCCCGCTCATAAAAATCATCTGGCTGTACTACCGTACTTGCTTCAGCAACAGCTTCAGGATTGATAAAAATCGCACCCAAGACTGCCTTTTCTGCTTCTGCATCGTGCGGAATCTGTTGCGATACAATATTATCCATTAACCCCTACACTTCTTTACTAATCTTGTTCAGTAATGTGAACTCGAATTGTGCCTTCTACACCTTTAAACAACTTAACTGAAACATTAGTATAACCTAATGCTTTAATTGGTTCTGGTAAGTTTAATTTACGCTTATCGATCTTAATACCATATTGATCTTCTAAACCTTCTACAATCTTCTTACCTGAAATTGAACCAAACAATCTAGCATCAGTTCCAGCCTTAGATTTAAAGTTAACAACAGTTTCGTCTTTATCCAAAATTGCTTTAATTTTTTCAGCTTCAGCCTTTTCTGCTTCATAAGCTGCTTTTTCATTAGCAGCAACACGTTCTAAAGTGTTCATGTTCCCTTTAGTTGCAGGCTTTGCCAAACCACGCTTGATTAAGTAGTTTTGTGCATAACCATCTGGAACATTTTTAACATCTCCACGCTTACCGCGACCTCTAACATCTTGAGTAAAAATAACTTTCATAGTTTTCTCCTTTACTTATTTTCTTCAACGTATTCATCAATTGCAGCTAGTAACTTTTCACGAGCTTCAGCAACAGTTACTCCTTTAATTTGAGTTGCTGCATTAGACAAGTGACCGCCACCGCCCAATTTCTCCATAATAATTTGAACGTTGATTTTGCCCATTGATCTGGCAGAAATACCAATAGTATCCTTAGTTCGCCTTGTAACAGCAAAACTTGCGTCCACATTCTCTAAATCAAGTGCAGTATCGGCTGCTTGGGCAGTAACGATTGGATCAATAATTTTATCATCTGGTCCTGCCAAAACTGCCATCCCTGGCTTCACCATCTTAAGAGTTGCTACTAAATGAGTACGTTCTAAGAAACTATCAATATCTTCTTTCAACAATTCAGTTACAACTGAAGAATCTGCTCCAATTGATCTGAGATAACTGGCTGCATCAAAAGTTCTAGTTCCCGTTCTAAGTGAGAATTCTTTTGAATCAACCACTATTCCTGCAAGCATAGCAGTTGCTTCTAAATCCGTCAAGACACGTTTACCACCTGCGGGTTGTTGATATTCAATCATCTCTGTTACTAACTCACAAGCAGATGATGCATATGGCTCAACATATGTGAGCATTGGATTTTCAGGAAATTCTTCTCCCCGTCTATGGTGATCAATTACTATTATTCGATTCTTCAAGCGATCATACAATTCTTTTGAATATGTAATTGAATATTTTGAGTGGTCAACCATCACAAGCATTGAACGGTCAGTAACCTCCTCCAAGGCAACTTTAGGATCAACAAATAAATCGTTATCTTCTTTTTGTTGCTGCAGACGAGCTACCAAACGACTAACATCGTAATTAGTTTTATCAGTATCTAATACAAAATTAGCCTTAACACCGTGTAAACGAGCTAATTTTACTACACCTATTCCACTTCCAACAGAATCCATGTCCGGACGAGTATGTCCTACAACAAATACACGATCTGCATCTTTGAATAATTCACTAATTGCTTGAGAAACCATCCTCGCACGCACTCTAGTTCTTTTTTCCATCGGATTAGATTTTCCACCATAAAAACGGGCGTCTTTACCAGGCTCACGAAGAACTACTTGATCTCCTCCTCGACCTAAGGCCAAGTCTAAATTCGATTGCGCTTGATCAGCCACTTCAGTAATTGAATCACTACCAAAGGCAATCCCAATAGAAAGTGTCAGTGGAGTATTATTGCGACTAGTTTCTTGACGGACTTTATCTAATACAGAAAACTTATCTTTTTCCATATTGATCAAATCGTGCATATGAATCAAAAGCAAGAAATGATCTTCATCAATTCTCTTAAGATATGCATTAAACTTTTTAGCATATTCACTCAAAGTATTTTGTACATAAGAACTCATACTAGTAAGTTCTTGATCATGCATAGCTTCGCTTAACTCATCATAATTATCAATAAAGATTTGTCCAATCGCTAATTGTTCAGCTTTATACTTATCCTCAATCTTAGCATAACGAGTTATGTCTAATAAATAAATTACTCCTAAGTTATCTTGAACAACCATTTCAAATTGATGATCATCCCAATTTACCACATGATTTTCTGCAGTTTTTGCTTCTAAAGCTTCATTGAGTAATCTATTTAACTCTGGATCAATTGATTCTATTGTATGTCCAACTAAATCACTATCTTTTAAATAAAGCTGTAAGTATGGATTGACCCATTGAATTTGATGATCTTTATCATAAAGCAAAATCCCAAGTGGCATCTTAATCATTGCCTCTTGCTCACTACGCTTTATGCGATAAGAAAGATTCACTGCAAAATTATTAGCATTTCCAGCTAAAACATATGTCCCATAAATGGTAATAGCAACGGTTAATAAAAAAATCAATACTAGAGCCAAACCCAGTAACGGATTCATAATCATTGCAATAATGCTGCCTAATAATGACAATCCAAGTATAATCAATACGGAAGCTGTTAACCGTGAATCTTTAATAAAAGCAGGCAATTCAAGCTTACGTAAAAAATCTTTCATTTAATAAAAAGATCCTTTCTTAAATTAACGTAATTTTCCCTCTCATTAATTATTATACCTTATCCAATCAACATCAGAAACCTAGACAAAACAAAAAGAAGCGAACACCTAATAAAAAGTTGTTCGCTTCTTTTTTATTGAAAACTAAAATTAGTCTTCAGCAACAAATGGTAACAAGCCCATGATACGAGCTCTCTTAATAGCATTTGCTACTTTACGTTGGTTCTTTGCGCTAGTGCCAGTGACACGACGTGGTAAAATCTTACCTCTTTCTGAGATAAAACGTTTCAACAAGTCAACGTCTTTGTAATCAACGTATTCGATGTGGTTAGCTGCAATGTAGTCAACCTTACGACGACGACGGCCGCCTCTTCTTTGTTGAGCCATTTCACTTGGTCCTTTCTTTAAATTCTTTTAATTAAAATGGAAGATCATCATCTGAAATATCAATAGTGTCACCAGATCCTGCAAATGGATCTTGAGTAGCATTATTATTGGTATTTGCAGCTTGATTATTTCCATTGTTTTGGAAATTATTGCTTGGTGCAGTATTTCCACTATTGTTTGGTGTATAACTACCTTGTTGGTTGTTATAGCCACCGTTTTGATTACGGGCTTCACGGTCTCTGCGTGATTCAAGCAATGAGAAGTTATCAACGACCACTTCAGTTACATATACTCTCTTCCCGTCTTTATCATCATATGAACGAGTCTGGATGCGACCATCAATACCAACAAGTGAGCCTTTAGAAGTAAAGTTAGTGAAATTCTCAGCGGCTTTTCTCCAAATTACGCAACTAATAAAGTCTGCGCCTCTTTCACCTTGAGCATTAGTATATTGACGATCAACGGCAAGAGTAAACGTAGCTACAGAAATTCCGCTTCCAGTAGTACGTAATTCAGGATCACGTGTTAACCGACCAACAAGTACAACTCGATTGATCATATTGAGGTTCTTCCTTTCCAAAATTCAATAGATAATAAATTACTTGTCTAACTTAACAGTCATTGAACGTAAAATGGCGTTGTCAATCTTTGACAAACGTGCGAATTCATTAACTGCTTCAGCATCGTCTGCAGTGAAAGTCATGATGTGGTAAGTACCTTCACGATACTTATCGATTTCATATGCAAAACGGCGCTTGCCCCAGTCTTTGGATTCAACCATAGTACCGTTGTTATCTGCGATAACCTTATCGTAGTTTTCAACCAATGCCTTCTTTGATTCTTCATCGATGTCAGGCTTGATGATGTAAGTTACTTCGTACTTAGTAGTTGCCATAAACTATTGCACCTCCTCTTGGACTAAATGGTTCTCTTTAAAGTAAGAACAAGGAGTAATCAAAAATATTACTCGCAAGTTCTAATTCTAGCATAAAATAAAAAAATTACCAAACGGTTTTCACGTGATCTTGAAAGTTTTTGCCTTTCAAACATAAATACGCAAAATCATTTAGTAATTTTTATTTTTATTCTTCGTTATCGTCTGTAACTTCTTGATCTTCTTCAGTTGGTACAGTTGCTAAACTTGATACCTTACTATCGCCATCAACCTTGATTAAACGAACACCCATTGTGCTACGTCCAGTTTGAGAAACATCTTCAAGCTTAAAGCGAATCATAATCCCATCAGTGGTAATAACCATAATATCTTTACTGCCATCAACTACAGTTACACCAGCAAGTGGACCGTTCTTTTCTGTGATATTAGCGGTCTTGATCCCCTTACCACCACGGCCTTTGATTGGATATTCACTAGCAGCAGTACGTTTACCATAACCCTTTTCAGAAATAACAAGAACTTCATCAGTTGGTTTAATAACTTCAGAACCTACTACGTAATCATTATCACGTAAATTGATACCACGAACTCCAGCAGCAGTTCTACCCATTGGACGAACATCACCTTCATTGAAAGTTACTGCATAGCCTAGATGAGTTCCAATCATAATATTTTGTTTACCATCAGTAGTCAAAACATTATTCAATTCATCACCATCTTTAAGAGTTAAAGCAATCAAACCACTATTTCGAATATTTTCAAACTCACTGACACGTGTACGCTTAACAGTACCCATCTTAGTGATAAAGAAGAGATAGTTATCATCTGCTCCTTCTGGAATATTTACAACAGTTTGGATTTTTTCACCTTTATCTAGTTGAAGGAGATTAACAATTGGTAATCCCTTAGCAGTTCTACCATATTCAGGAATTTCATAGGCCTTCTTAGAGTAGACTTTACCCTTGTTAGTAAAGAATAAAAGCATATCATGAGTGCTTGAATAAATTAAATTCTCAGTAAAGTCATCATCTTGAACACCCATTCCTTTAACGCCCTTACCACCACGATTCTGAGTCTTAAATTCAGTAATAGGCATTCTCTTAATGTAGCCTCGATGAGTTAGAGTCAAAAGAACGTTTTGTCTTTCAATCAAATCTTCATCTTCAATTGATACAACTTCACTAGCACCAATTTCAGTACGACGATCATCGCCATAGCGCTTTTGAATATCAAGAAGTTCATCATAAATCAATTTATCAATTCTTTCAGGCTTTGCCAAAATATCTCTGAAGTCTGCAATTTTTTCTTGCAAATCTTGATATTCAGCTTCAACTTTATCACGTTCAAGTCCAGTAAGGCGAACCAAGCGCATATCTAAAATTGCTTGAGATTGCTTATCATCTAAACCAAAACGACTAATAAGAGCAGCTTTAGCTAAGTCACTTGATTGACTGCTACGAATTATCTTTACAATTTCGTCAATGTGATCCAGTGCAATTCTTAAACCTTCTAAAATGTGAGCACGAGCTTCAGCTTTAGCAAGTTCAAATTTAGTACGGCGAGTTACAACATCTTCTTGGTGATCGAGATAGTATTGAAGCATTTGCTTCAAAGTTAAAAAGTGTGGAGCACCATCAACAATAGCAACCATGTTCATCCCAAAGTTAGCCTGCATTTGTGTTTCTTTAAATAAATTATTTAAAACCACACTTGCACTTGCATCCCTACGAATATCAATTGTGATTCGCATACCAGATTGGTCAGATTCGTCTCTTACACCAGTAATTCCATCTATAGTTTTTTCTCTAGCTAAATCTGCAATTTTCTTAACAAGCTCAGCCTTATTTACCATGTATGGCAATTCTGTAACAATGATACGTTCACGACCAGTTTTTTCGGTTTCAATGCTGGTTTTAGCACGTACAACAATATTTCCTTTACCATTTTCATAGGCACGATAAATTCCACCGCGTCCCATAATAATTCCACCAGTTGGAAAATCAGGACCTGGTATTACTTTCATTAAATCCTTAGTAGTTACATCAGGATCGTTCATTAACATATGTAACCCTTTGATGACCTCAGTCAAATTATGAGGCGGAATATTAGTTGTCATACCAACAGCAATACCGTTAGCACCATTAACTAATAAATTAGGAATTCTAGCCGGAAGAACTACGGGTTCATTTTCGGTATCATCATAATTACGTTGCCAATCAATCGTATTTTTATTAATATCACGAAGCATTTCAAGAGCAATTTTACTCATTCGAGCTTCGGTATAACGCATTGCAGCTGGCTCATCACCATCAACAGACCCAAAGTTTCCGTGACCATCCACAAGCATATATCGATATGAAAAATCTTGAGCCATATGAGCCATTGCCAAGTAAATAGATGAATCACCATGAGGGTGAAACTTACCCATAACTTCTCCGACTATTCTGGCAGATTTTTTATATGGCTTATCAGGTGTAACACCTAATTCACTCATTCCATATAAAATACGTCTTTGTACTGGCTTTAATCCATCACGAACATCCGGAAGTGCACGCGCTACAATAACTGACATTGCATAGTCTAAGAAGGAGCTACGCATAGTGCTTGTCAAGTCAACATTTCTTATTCTGCGATCTTGAGTTTGATTATCGTTATCCAAATTTAACTCCTCCTAAGCATCCAAGTTTTCAACATATTTAGCGTTCTTTTGGATAAAGTCACGTCTTGGAGCTACTTCATTTCCCATCAAAAGTTCAAAAATTTCATCAGCATCTTTTGCATACTCTGGACTTACACGATCAAGACGACGATTTTCTGGATTCATAGTAGTCTCCCAGAGCTGTTCTGGATCCATTTCCCCAAGTCCCTTATAACGCTGAACAATTGGCTTAGGACTTGGTTGAAGGCTTCCAAGATAATCATGTAATTCTTCGTCGGTGTCAAGATATTTAATTACTTTTCCTTGACGAACTTGATATAGAGGTGGACGAGCAATATATACATATCCTTTTTCAATCATTGGACGCATATAGTTATAAAATAGCGTCAAAAGAAGTGTACGAATATGCGCACCATCCACATCGGCATCAGTCATAATAATCAATTTATGATAGCGTGCTTTTGAAACATCAAAATCTGCACCAAAGCCAGTGCCTAAAGCTGTGAATAAAGATCTAATTTCTTGATTTGCTAAGATACGATCCATTGAAGCTTTTTCCACATTGAGGATTTTTCCTCGAATTGGCAAAATTGCCTGCGTAAGACGGGAACGACCTTGTTTAGCACTTCCTCCAGCGGAATTACCTTCGACAATAAATAATTCTGAAATACTTGGGTCATTACTAGTATTATCAGCAAGCTTACCCGGTAAATTGGCAATTTCCAAACCAGACTTTTTACGTGTTACTTCACGAGCACGCTTAGCAGCATTACGAGCACGTTCAGCTAATTGTGCTTTTTCCACAATTTTGCGTCCTACACTTGGATTTTCCATTAAAAATCTTGTAAATGCTTCTGAAAAAGCTTTATCCACAGCTTTTCTTGCATCAGAATTACCAAGTTTTGTCTTAGTCTGACCTTCAAATTGTGGATTAGGGTGCTTAACTGAAACTACCGCAGTAATTCCTTCACGAATATCTTCACCAGAAAGATTGTCATCCTTATCTTTTAAGATTTTAGATTTATGTGCATAATCGTTAACTACACGTGTAAGTGCAGTCTTAAAACCGGCTTCATGCATCCCACCTTCATAAGTATGGATGTTATTAGCAAAAGTCATTAATGTTGTTTTATAGCCGTTAGTGTATTGAAGAGCAACTTCAACATTAATTCCTTCATAGTCACCTTCAACATAAATTGGTTCATCAAATAAGGTTTCACTATCATGATTTAAGAATGCAACATACTCTTTGATTCCACCTTCAAAATGATAAACATCAGTTTCTGCTGTATCTTTACGTTTATCAGTAAAGGTTAGTTTTAATCCCTTATTCAAAAACGCTAACTCACGAATACGATTTTTTAAAATTTTATCATCAAAGGTTGTAGTTTCCGTAAAAATATCTGGATCAGGATAGAAATGAACAATTGTACCATGTTCTGAAAGAGGTACAGTTCCAATCTGCTTCATTTCATCCTTAACGCGACCATGATCAAAATCAATAAAGTATTTCTTACCATCACGCATAACGGTGACATCAAGTTTAGTTGAAAGGGCATTAACAACTGAAGCACCTACACCGTGAAGACCACCAGATACTTTGTATCCTCCACCGCCAAATTTTCCTCCGGCGTGAAGAACTGTAAATACAGTTTCTAAGGCTGGGCGACCAGTCTTTTCTTGAATATCCACAGGAATTCCACGACCATCATCTTGGACAGTAACACTACCGTCTTCATTTACAGTGATTTCAATCTTAGTAGCAAACCCTGCTAACCGCTCATCAATACTATTATCAATAACTTCCCACACTAAGTGGTGCAAGCCTTGAGAACTAGTTGAGCCAATATACATCCCCGGACGCTTACGAACCGCTTCAAGTCCACCTAAAACTTGAATTTGGCTAGCATTATACTTTTCAGCTTCCTTTTCATATTTTTTGACTTTTTCAAGATTTTCTTTCTTGTTATCAGCCATTTAATTCTCCTTTTCCAAACTAACTTTACCATCTTGAACATGATAAACTCTTGGCTTTTTAATTATTTCCCAGGAAATACCTTCCAAATCTGTAGTTGTAATAAAAGTCTGTGTTTTACCATGAATATAATTCAAAAGTGCACTCTGGCGACCATGATCCAGTTCACTCATTACGTCATCTAAAAGTAATAATGGGTACTCATTAGTTAAATCATGTACTAACTGTATCTCAGCTAACTTTATACTTAGTGCAATACTGCGTTGCTGCCCTTGAGAGGCATACAAGTGAGCATTTTTACCATCTAACTTAAAAACAATATCATCGCGATGTGGACCTGATAAAGTAGTACCACGTTTTAATTCAGCAGTTTTCATTTTTTTGAAGTTACTCAAGACCTTGTGATAAATCTCCTCAGTAGAATCCTGCGATGTTACTTCACTTACAGAAGGCTTATATTCTATTGTTAATTTTTCACTAGCTAAACTGAGATGTTCATAGGCATCTTGCGCATATCGGCTTAAATCATTTAAGAACTTATATCTTCGAATAATAATCTCCGCTGCAATTCCTGCTAATTGGTCGGATAATACATCCAAAAACAAGGTATCCTGTACTTTTCCTTTAGCTAACTGTTTGAGGTAATTATTTTTTTGGTTTAGCACTTGACGATATTTACTTGCAAAATACAGATATTCGGCATTTATTTGTCCAAACTCTTGATCCATAAACCGTCTTCTAAGTGCTGGTGCACCCTTTATTAGTTCCAAATCTTCCGGGGAAAATAATATAGCATTTAATTGACCGACATATTTTGACAGTTTAGGTTGCTCAAGTCGATTTATCCACACCTTTTTCCCCTTGTTGGTAATTAAAACTCGTAAATCAATCTCAACTTGACTTTTATGAATCTTTCCGGATAAATTCGCATATTCTTTAGCAAAATTAATCAGTTCACTATCACTACTAGTGCGGTGCGAACGAGTTAATGCTAAAAAATAAATTGCCTCAAGTAGGTTAGTCTTACCTTGGGCATTTTTTCCAATAAAAATATTTACATTCGAATCAAAATTCACTTCAAGCTTGTGCAAATTTCTAAAGTCTTGCACACTGAACTGACTCAGATACATTAGCTTTACCGAAATACGTATTTTTCTCCAGCAACTTCTAATTGATCACCTGGGTGAAGTTTTTTTCCTCGACGATTTTCACTTTCGCCATTAAGCTTCACAGGGTTATCTTGAAGATACCATTTGGCTTGGCCACCGGAAGAAATAATACTTTCTTCTTTCAAAAACTGACTTAGGGTTATATATTCCCCTCTAACTTTGAACTCCTTGATAATACTCACCTTCAATACACTTTGATACTAATATAATTATATTCGTTAATAACATAAATTACAAACGTAAAACGCATTTATAGGGGCTATGAGCGTTTTTTATTTAATATAACCTAGTCATAGTCTTTATATGCAAAAATAAAATTTCCCCACTTTTACACCCTTATAGAAAAAATACGTATAAAAAAAGCCATCAAATTGATGACTTTAACTTAATTAATATTTTTCCTTAAAATGTTCTAACTGGTGTAATCAATTGAACAAAGTTCACATCATCTCTATCAGGCGTTACAGTGAAAGGACGAAGTGGTTGAGTAAATTTCATCACAATAGCATCAGTGATTGATGCACGAAGAGCATCGCGTAAGTAATCTGGATTAAATGAAATTTCTAAGTTTTCCCCTTCTAAATTCTTGAAGCTAACATCTTCTTCAACATTCCCTATTTCTGCTGATTCTCCAGATAGTTTTACAATTTGGTTTTGAACATCTAAGTTAAGTTTAACCACATTATTTCTACCAGCATGAGTAACCAAACTAGCACGATCAAGTGCACTTGATAATTCTGATAGTTCAAACTCAACGCTAGTTGAACTATCTTTGGGTAAAAGTCGGTCTGTATCAGGATAACTTCCTTCTAAAAGACGTGAATAGAATAAAATATTGCCAATTTCAAATAAAACTTGGTTATCCCCAGGACAGATACGCACTTGTGGATCAGTTTCCCCAATAATACGAGCTAATTCTAATAAACTTTTTCCAGGAATAATCAAATCAGTTTCTTTTTGCGGACCATTTTCTAAACTAATTGTTCTTTCAGACAAACGGTGAGAGTCTGTAGCAACCGCCTTAATCATATTAGGATTAAAAGTAAAATGAACTCCTGTTAAAACTAAACGGCTTTCTTGAGTAGCTACAGCAAACTGTGTTTCGTTGATAATTTCTCTAAAAGTTTTACCAGAAATTGTAAACGAAGAGTCATCTGAAATTTCAGGTAAACGTGGATAATTATTTGCATCTAAACCGTTAATTGTGAATTCACTATTTTCTGAGACGATTTTAGTTTGAAAACTTTCTTTAACTTCAAAAGAAAAGTCCTTTCCTGGAAGCTTTTTAATGATTTCGCTAAAAAAGCGCGCAGGTAACACAATTGATCCAGTAGAAATCACTTGTAAATCATCACTAACTGGAATTTTGATTTTGATTGAAATATCAGTATCACTTCCTGTCAAAATCAAACTATCATCAGTTAAAACTAGCTTAATACCACTAAGAATTGGAATAGTGGCTCTGGATGAGATAGCTCTCATTGCGTTGTTCAAATTTTCAATAAACAAGTTACGATTAATTGTAAATTGCATTTTAACCTCCTGAAGAATTAGGTTTTTCTTTTTCTTTATTTATTATTAATTAACTTAGTAGTAGTAGGGCCTGTGAATTCTGTTGATAACTCATCTAAACCCTTGTAAGAACGCAATTGTTGCGGTTGAAAACTTTGTGTAAAACTTGGGTACTTTTCCACATGTCAAAATTAATGGTCAAGAATTTGTTTTAAATCAAAAACAGCATTTTTTATTTCAGCATCAGTTTTTATTTGCTGTTTTATTTTTTCACAGGCGTGCATAACTGTTGTATGATCTTTTCCTCCAAATGCTTGACCAATCTTAGGTAAGCTGGAGTCAGTTAATTCACGAGCCAAATACATTGCAATTTGTCTTGGAATCACTATTTGGCGAACTCGTTTTTTTCCTTTTAATTCTGCAGTTGAAGTTTGGAAATAATTAGCGACCACTTCTTGAATCTTGGGAATTTGCAATCCACGAGTTTTTTGCACAAGCTTTAAATCTGTCAACGCTTCTTGAGCTAAAGGAACATTAATATCCTCTTTTTCTATTGTTGCATGAGCTTGAACCTTTACTAATGCGCCTTCTAATTCACGAATATTAGTATCGATTTGTGAAGCGATATAGTCAAGAGTACTTTCATTGACACTTAAACCTTCTGACTCGGCTTTTTTTCTTAGAATGGCAATTCGTGTTTCTAAGTCTGGTGGTGTTATTTCTACTTGAAGTCCCCAAGTAAAGCGTGAAACTAATCGTTCAGATAAATCAGGAATCTCTGTGGGCAAACGATCACTTGTCATAACAATTTGTTTTTGATCATTATATAGAGTTTCAAAAGTATGGAAAAACTCTTCTTGGATTCCTTCCTTTTTTGCAAAGAATTGAATATCATCTACTAACAATAAATCACAGGTTCGATATTTTTCTCTAAATTGATCCTGTGTTTTATTTTTAATAGAGTTAATAAAGTCATTAACGAATGTTTCACTCTGAATGTAAACAATTTTAGCATTCGGCTTTTCTGCAAGCATTTGATGCCCAATAGCTTGCATTAGGTGGGTTTTACCAAGGCCAACTCCACCAAAAATAAATAATGGATTATAGAAACTACCAGGATTATCTGCAACAGCTAAAGCTGCTCCAGCAGCTAGTTTATTACCTTCACCTTGGACAAAATTTTCAAAAGTATATTTATCGTTTAATTTGAAATTTTGGGAAAATTCGTCGATTTCAGAAGGTGATATTCTGTTTTGATGTGTTGGTGTCGAGTCAGGTGTAACTAGTCGTTCTGGACTTGTATTTCCTTCAATTTCAAAAGTAGGTAAAATCTCAATTCCTGAGTATCCATAAGCAGATTGTATTAGTTGAGAAGATAAGTTTTTTTCCCAATAACCTTTAGCTACTGGATTTTGAACTGAGATTTTAAGTTCATGGCTACTTTTATCATAAGAGATAGGCTTGGTATTTTTGAACCAAGCGTTATAGGCAACTTCATTAAAACGGACACGCATTTCGTTATTAAAATGTTGCCAAAAATCATCTTTGTCGAACAA
>NZ_VLLR01000003.1 GCF_007570935.1 Lactobacillus sp. LL6 | reverse complement strand
AAACCAAAATTTGCACGAGAAATAAAGAAATCCGCGTTTATGCAAGTATGGGACTATCAACCCAAAAATGTAACGATTTCTAATCCTAATTTATGGGCGGATAGTAACAGTAGTAATACTATTTCAAATTTAATTTCTCAACATTCTTCTAGTAGATTGTCTTTGGATTTTACTTTCACAGCTAAATCATTCCGTGGAACTGGATTTGTTAAAAAATAGTCTTGAAAATTTAATATTTTAAAATATCACTCATAATGAGTGATATTTTTTTGACTTTTGAAAGCATTTGAGAACAAATTGAGAATAAATGAGAATAAATGAGAATAAAAGTTTTAATTTGTTCTCACCCTACAAACGTTGACATACCAATACTTTATACTATCTTATTTTGTGTTTGAGAACAATGAGAATAAAAAAATAAAACTTTTACGAAAAAAATTTTTGAGAGATAGGTAGTAAAATATGATAGAAAAGGTTGGAGAAATTTATTCTCATTGTTCTCAATTTGTGTTAAAAAGTTCTGAACCCCTTGGGAGCGTAAGGATTATAAAATGAGAATAAATTTTTTATTTGTTCTCAATTATTCTCAATTTGTTCTCAATTTGTGTTAAAAAAAGTGGCTAAAAGCCTGATGCAGTAGGGTTGAGAATAAATTGAGAACAAAAAAAGGTCAACTGGGTAGGTTGACCTTTTTCAAGTTTAAGTTACTTTCTTTTTTTGGAAAGTTGTTTAAACTGTTGCCAAGCTTTTAAAAGTTTAGTAGCTTCTACACATAATTGTGTAAAAGCTCTAGTAAGCTTTGCAAAGCTTAGGACTAACCCTGTAACAGCTATTACTAAGAAAGTAACAGTCATTACAATGGGTAGTAAAGAGGAAAACATGTTTCATCACCTCCTTTTTTAGCCGATATGGGTTTTGGCTAAGTTTTGGAAGCAAGTTTATAAAAAACATGCCTTAATTATTGTATCAATTGTTTATTTAATTTAACAACATGGTATAATGACTATAGACAAGTAAAGAGGTAAAACATGCGTGTATAAAAAACATGCTTATTTGTTGTAACATTAAGCATTATTTTTTGAATTGGGTACTCAATTAATAATGTAGTCAGATTTGTTGGAGGGTGCTTTGGGTAAGCGCCTTTTAACATGCAAAAAAATAATTTAAATATAAAAAGTAGGGAGTTATTTCTTTGAAATAGCTCCCTCTTTTTTGCTTAAAAACCCTGATATATCAAGGTTTTGTATTTTTTATATCAGAAAAACTAATTTTTTTACCCTTGTATAGCTTAATTTGTGTGAAAAAAATTATCTAAAATCATACTTTTATTGAAAAAATAAATTTAAATGATTTCTTTTATAAGAAAAATATTCCATACTAAAGTTACTAAGTAATTTGTGTGAAAGGACCTTAAAAATGGCAAAAATTTCTTATAATGAATTGAGTGTAGATCAAAAAAAAGATGTCATCAGCTCTTTAGTTGAAACGGCAAAAATTCTTACTATTTTAGATAAAGATATTTTGAAAAATGATAAGGCTGAAGCTTGGAAAGAGTTAGAAAAAATTCAAGATGAATTTTCAAATCCAGAGACAAGAACGACAGGCGAAAGTTTTTCAAAATCGATTGAAGATCTAATTACAGAAACTGATTATTCAAAGTACTATTATAAAGAATAAGAAATAAGTTTTTTTACAATCAAAGTGACTCTAGACGAGTACTAAAAATGAAATTTATGGGGGGTCTTATCCTCCTTTTTTTTGCAAAAAAAGTGTCCTGTATTTTCGTGTGAAGTCGAAAAATGACGCAAAATTGAAAAAATGCTTATAAATCCACGCTATTGTTGACCACAGGATTCGCGTTAAATTGTCCTTTAATATTTAGGTATAGTGCGGATTTTTAGAGGGTGGCTATTTTTGCTGTTTTTTCGATTTTATGGGGAGGTTGAAGGAGGGTTTACCCTCCTTTTTTTGCTCAAAATTGAGCAAAAAACAAGGGGTTAAGTGCTTGCGAAAGCTTGCACTTAAAGGGGAGGTTGGCTCCCCTTTTCGCTTCGTGTGGAAGCGATAAAACCCACTAAAAAGCTTTGCTTTTGTGTGGGTTCCAGTTCGGGGGACCCGACCCTCGGAGAGCCTATTCGTTTTGGAGCGCAGGGACAAAACTGGGAATAGGTCAGCTTTTTACTTACGTGAAAAGCTGACCTCATCGAAGTCACGTTTTTTGTAGCAAGGATTAGCGCCGCTTGAGCGTAGGATATATAAAAAGGAGCGTGATTTTATGGCAGGTCAAATGACAGTCAGTGTTAAAAAAGGTACGACTGGACAAACGAGTATTTACCATAACAACAGATCAGAATACGAGAAAAAATTTGATTACGATAAAAAAGGTCATACTCACATCAGAAGTCAAGACACACACCTCAACGAGATTGTGATAAAAAAAGATATCGTCTCTGTGTATGAGGATGCTTTTACTGACGAGATCAAAAGATATAACTTGGGTAAAAAACCCGGCAGGCAGATTGGTGGAGGTAAGGCTCTAACTCGTGGAGAGAAAGAGTTAGAACTGATGACACTTGACCTCACTCACGATTACATGCAAGCACCCAAGAAAAAGAGGGAAGCCCTACTCGCGACGTTTGAGCGAGACAAGAAAAACTTAGGTGCTGATATCGGTGAGATCATAAAAAGTAATGCGCAAAATTTTAAAAGTTTATCTGCACTCAGGAAAGAGAAAACTCGAGTTAAAAAGCTCGAAACCTATGGCGAAGCCTTATACAAAAAGCAAAAGAACGCCAAGCAACAACGAACTCATCAAGAAATTATTGTGCAAGTCGGCAACGCACAGGATTACAACGTCACAAATGCTGACGGTCAACTGGTAGATAAGGACGGGAAAATTTTACCTGAAGTTGAAAGCTCTACGCGTAAGCTTGTGCGTAAGGACCCAGAAAAATGGAAACAGGCTAAAAAGATTCTTGAAAAGTATATCAAGGAGGACTTTGTCAAAAATAATCCCAACTGCGTGGTGTTTAACGCGGCTATACACATGGACGAGGCGTCTCCTCATGCACATATCGACTTCGTGCCAGTAGCTCAGATGCATGGAAAAAATGGCTTACAGGTCAAGCCCTCTTTTAACATGATGCTCGATAATCAGGGGTTCAAAAAAGACCCTAGGGATAATCGCAAACAATTCACTCAGTGGCAACATCGCGAGTCTGAGAGCCTTGAAAAGCTTATGCAGGTGACTATGGGGGTCACTCGTAAAAAAGGCGAGAAGAACCGATATAAGAGCACACAGGAGTATAAGCAAGCTAAGGCTAACGAAGCCCGACAACAAGAAAAACTGAGACAGCAACAAGTCAAAATCCAGCAAAATGAGTTTTACCTTTCTCAACAACGTGAAAAGCTTGATATCATAAGCGATTTCGATAAAAAAGTTAAGGAACGTAAGGAAAAAATTGCGTCTCAAGATAAAGTCTTACAGGACCAGCAAAAAACTATAGATCAAAATTCGTCTACTCTAAAGTCTATAGAACTCGCGGATTCAGTCATAAAAAAGCAAGATGACAAGATAAAGAAAAATCAGAAAAAGCTTGATACTATAGATAACTTTGAGAAAATTAGTAAAGAAAAGCAGGCTAAAATTTACACACAAAATAAGACTATACGAGATAACCAGCCTAAGCTTGACTTAATTAAAAATTATGACTCTCAAGTCCAAGTAAGAAAAAACTCTCTAGACGCCATACAAGCGCAGGAGAGCCTTTCTAAGAAGCGTAAAGAAAATTATGATAAGTCTATAGTAGAGCAAAAACGAGCTCTCTCAGAGCGCGAGAATTACGTTTCCCAAAGAGAGAAAAAGTTTTCTCTTCGTGAAAGCAATTTTGAAAAAGTTTTAGATAAAATCGCAACTTATTACTATAGCTATACAAGCGCTAGAGTTAGTGATAAAAAAGTTTCTGATTTCGAGTTAGAAAACGCAATCGGTCAAAGCCAAGGAAAAGGAAGAAAATTTTTATCTGAGATTCCAGAAGCGATTGTCAAGCACCCTAAGGACCTGATATATGCAGTTTGTGACTATGTCGATGACGTGAAAAGCTTGCCTAGAGATAAATTTGAAAGCTTTAAAGAAGGCGTTGCTGTTGAGCTTACTCCTGAACAGAAGCTCAAAGAGCTTAAAACGCGAAGTGTTAAAGATATTACAGGTCATAATCCTAAAAAGCGCAAGATTATGCGCGTTTCTCTTCCAAGACTTGCACGGAAAGGTATACACAAAAGCGAAAAAGAGATTGATGGACCTGAAATTTGAGCAAAAAATAAGGCTTGTGAATCGATCACAAGCCATTATTTTTATGTTATAATTGTGAAGACGGATTAACTAAAAATAATTCAAACCCTTTATACTTTTTATTTATTCCGTCAAAAAATCAAATTAAAAAAGCTCCACGACGACCAAATCTGTAGCTTTCTTAATTACCTAAAAAGTGTCAACGTTAAATTCAAGTATTTAAAAAGCGACTAAAAATTTAGACGTACTAAATATTAGAATTCAACTTACACATAGTATACCACAAACAATACGTGGTGTCAGTAATTAGAAAGTAAAAATTTAGTCGTCCAGAGCTTACGAAAGTATAGAAAGGACGGCTTTTTTCAATGGAAGAAAAAGCAAACATACAAGCAAAAGTGAAAGATTACTGGCAAGATTTGAAAGAAAATGGTTTTTGGGCAGTTATGCTTGTCAAGAGTGACCCTAAAAATCCTAAACGTAAAAACAAGGTGGCTTTAGACCCAAGAGAAGGTTATGGTTTTATGAAGTGGAAGAAAGATCCATATCCTTTAAGTTTTAAGCAAGCGTGCGACTACCTCACACAGTGCAGAGCTGAGTATCCTAAAGAACACTTTGAGCTTGGTTTACTTTTAAAAGAACCTTACGTGCTCATAGACATTGACCACGTAAAAGATGAAATTGAGACCTACAAGAAAAATAGTTCTGGGCTTTTGGGCGAAATCTTTAAGCTGACACGCTTTAGCTATGCTGAAATTTCTCAGTCTGGCGAGGGCGTACACATACTCTATGTAGCAAAAAAGCAACGCCAAATCAACAAAAAAGAGCCTTTTGAGCAGTATACACGAGACAGATGGGTAGCTATAACCCTTAACCGCTTGAGCCTGTCAGGGAGCATACAAGAGCTTTCTGACGCAGAAGAAAAGCAAGTCGAAAACTTTATGTTTGGCGAAATCTCAGACACACAAGAAAATACTACTGAAAGTATTTTTGAGCCTGTAACTATTGATGGGGCAAAACTGGATTTAAACTCTTACAAGTCTAAAGGAAATGGCTTGACATGGTCACAAATAAAAGAAAAAATTGCTAAATCTAAGGATGCTGAAAACTTTGATAAACTTTTTAGCTTTTCCGCTCCTTCTGGAGACCACTCAAGCGATGACTTAGCTCTTACAAGTAAGCTTGTGTGGTGGACAAACCACGATCTTGAAATGGTAGATTCAATTTTTAGAACTTCCCAAGAAATTCGTGAAAAGTGGGACGAAATCCACTTTGCAGACACTAACGAAACTTATGGTGAGCATACTCTTATGATTGCCGATATCAACACAGAAGGGGGCTACAAGCCAAATCAGGCACCTAAATTCAAAAGTAATTCCGACCTTATAGAAAAGCTTCAGCAAGTCCGAAAAGATTGGCTTGAAGCCCATAAAGAGGAAGAAAAACCAAAAATGAATCCTGTCTTTATCATCAACGCAATTGAAAGATACGAACCTCTAGCCCTCCTTTATAAGGAAGACAAGGTCAAAGAAACTCAAGATGCACCTCTTTCCTACTACGATTGGGATTCTGGCTTGTGGCGTACGGACTCTGACTTTTTAGAAAGGCTTATACTTACGCTAGATCCTACGGTAGTAAGTAAAAAAACGCGTGAAAACCTTATAAGCACTTTACGTGTAAAGCCTTCTGACAAAATCAAAAAACGCCAGCTTACCAGCGAACAAACACACAATTGGATTGCTGTTAAAAATGGCGTTCTAGACTTACAAACTAAGGAGTTGCTTCCTTATGACCCTGAAAAATTTGTTTTTGTATCGAAAGTCGACACAAATTATAACAGAAATGCGGTCAAAGAGCCAAAATTTGGAAGCTTTTCTCTTACTAGCTCCCTTAAAAAGCTAGCTACGGACCAGCACACAGGAGAAATTGATAGTGACAAGTACAATTTGCTTTGGCAAGTCTTAAAGGCTGGTATCCTTGGTATTTCTTACTTGAGACAAGCCGTTTTGCTCGTTGACAATGGACAAGGTCAAACAGGAAAATCTACTTTTGAGGATATCATAAGCAACGTCAAGGGTGGCGACCATATCGCAAGCCTACGCTTGAAAGACTTTCAAGATGCCGACGCCTTACGTGATGCCGTAAATGCGGACCTCATCATTGGAGATGACAACAACCCCGACACCGTCGTTAAAGCTTTTGATAATATCAACACGATCATTTCTGGGGACCTTACGCGTATAAACCCAAAGTATGAGCACAGTTTTAGAGCTAGAGTTAAAGCCTTCGTAATTCAATCCGCCAACGGAGTTCCTCCTTTTGTAGGTGCCACTGAAGCCGTCTACAAGCGCCTTGTAGCTATCAAGTTTAGCACGGTACATAGAGCTAGCAATCCTGACGATTGGCGCGTTAAAAATGACTATATAAAGCGTACAGAGTTTAAGGAGTGGGTGCTCTACCACGTAATAAATAATGTCGAGCTTGATTTATCTCTAACACAGACTAAAGAATCAGAGCAGATCTTAAACTTGGCTAAGCATGAAGCCGACTCAATAGCATATTTTGTTGATGAAATTGTCCCAGAGATTAACGCTTGCCAAAATCTCGAAATCCCCTCCTCTGCTCTCTACGTTTTATACTATAACTCTTGTGTAAGTGCTAGCCTAAAGCCACTTTCT